>NZ_JACIBU010000001.1:2734408-4101612 GCF_014195485.1 Modestobacter versicolor | reverse complement strand
TCGATGACGCCTCGCTGTCCGCCATCGAGTCGACGCTGGCCGCGAACCCACGCTGACAGCTGCGCGAGTCCGCTGACCCGCCTCAGCGACGGATGAGCCCGGCCGAGGCGGTCAGCGACACCGACGGCGAGCCGAGCTCGCGGCGCAGCCCGCCGACGTCGCTGGACGCCCACCACGGCCAGCGGTCCTCCCCGCCCGGACGGCGGTCGACCAGGGTGAGCAGGACGGCGGCCGGACCGGCGGCGGCGCGGACCACGGCGACCTCGAGCTGGCCGATCGCGGCGTGCAGCCGGGCGGTGGACCGCAGGAACGGCCGCTGGACGGGCGGCACCCGGTCGAGCACCGCGGGCAGCCAGCGCTCGAGCTCGGCGGGGTCCCGGCTGCGCAGCACGTCACCCACGGTGTCCAGCTCGTCGACCAACCGGCGGCTGCGGGTGGTGGCGAGCGAGGAGTCGGGCAGCGCCGCGGCGAGGTGCCGCACGGTGGGGTCGCCCAGCGGCAGGCCGGCCAGGCGGAGCGTCCACGGACCGCGGAGGTCGTCGAGGAGGTCGGCCACGCCCGCGGCGAGCCGGGCGGCGGCCTCCTCGTCCCGGGCGAGCAGCCGGTGCTGGGGGCGGCCGTCGGGCAGCGGGGCCACCTGGGCGCCGAGCAGGGTGACCGCCGTCGTCACGCCGCGACGGCGGGTGGAGAGCAGGGCCACGGCGTCCGGTCCGCCCTGCGGGTGCGGCTCGACCACCAGGGCCAGCGGGCGGACCCGACCGAGCGGGCCGGCGGGCGACGCGTTGAGCGCCGCGGTCAGCCACGGCCCCCGGGCGGTGACGGGGGCGGCCAGTGCGGCCATGAGGGGTGCTGCGGCGCGGATCTCACCGGCCACGCGGGCACGGCCGTCAGCGGTCCGGGAGGGCACGGCGTCCAGTCGACCACATCGGCCGCCTGGAGCGGAGGAGAGGTCGGGCCCCCGTGGAGGGGACGGGGCCCGACGCTCTCGGTGACGTGCTGGAACGGCGCCCTTCCAGGGACCCGCCCCGAGCCTGCGAGGGGTGGGGAGGAAGGGGGTCCTTCCTCAGCCGGCGCGGCGACGGAGGCGGCGGCGCTCACGCTCGGAGAGGCCGCCCCAGATGCCGAAGCGCTCGTCGTTGGCGAGGGCGTACTCGAGGCACTCGGAGCGCACCTCGCAGCCGGTGCAGATCTTCTTGGCCTCGCGGGTCGAGCCGCCCTTCTCCGGGAAGAACGCCTCGGGGTCGGTCTCGGCGCACAGCGCGCGCTCCTGCCAGCCCTGGTCCTCGGCGTCCACGCCCGGCACGGCGGCGTCGAACACGCCCGCCATGCCCAGCACGTCCTGCCCGTAGGCCGCCGGCGCGGAACCCGCTGCCTGCGTCTTGTACTCGCTCAACCACGACACCTCGGCCATCACGTTGCGTCCCCTCTCGCTTCGTCACGCTGCCTCGCCCCCGGGCTGCTCCCGGGTCGGGCGGCTGATGACAACGTCGGAATTACACGCGTGTCGTTGAGTCGAGGTCAAGTCGGGTCGGTGTAACGCGCAGTCACAGCCGCCCCACCAGTCACAAGTTGTTCTGATGTGGTCACAGGCCACCTCGACACGCCGCCCGCCTGAACACCATCTGCCCATCGGGCCGGAAGTGTTTCGTGAAGATCATCGACCGGGGATCCGGGTGCACAGTGCACTTCTGCCGATCAGGCACCATGGTGGCGTGCACATCGTCGTACTCGCCGGAGGCGTCGGCGGCGCCCGGTTCCTCCGCGGCGTCCTGGCCGCGGCCCCCGGGGCCCAGGTCACCGCCGTGGTCAACACCGGCGACGACGTGACCCTGCACGGGCTCAGGATCTGCCCCGACCTGGACACGGTCATGTACACGCTGGGTGACGGGATCGACGACGAGCGCGGCTGGGGACGACGCGGCGAGACGTGGACGGTCAAGGACGAGCTGGCCGCCTACGGGGCCGAGCCGACCTGGTTCGGTCTCGGCGACAGCGACCTGGCCACGCACCTGGTCCGCACCCGGATGCTGGACGCCGGCTACCCGCTCTCCGACGTCACCGCCGCCCTCGCCGAGCGCTGGCAGCCCGGGGTCCGGCTGCTGCCGATGAGCGACCAGCGGGTCGAGACCCACGTCGTGGTGACCGACCCGGAGACCGGGCGCCCGCGGGCGATCCACTTCCAGGAGTGGTGGGTCCGTCACCGTGCGGCGCTGGACGCGCACAGCTTCGTCCAGGTCGGTGTCGACGACGCCCGCCCCGGGCCCGGCGTGGTCGAGGCGCTCGGCACCGCCGACGCCGTGCTGCTCGCCCCGTCGAACCCGGTCGTCTCGATCGGCACCGTGCTCGGCGTGCCCGGCATCCGGGACGCCGTCCGGGCCGCCCGGGGCCGGGTGGTCGGCGTCTCCCCCATCGTCGACGGCGCCGCGCTGCGCGGGATGGCCGACCGCTGCCTGCCCGTCGTCGGCGTCGAGGTCAGCGCCGAGGGCGTCGGCCGGCACTACGGCGCACGGTCGGCCGACGGCCTGCTGGACGCCTGGCTGGTGCACACCGGCGACGCCGCCACGGTGCCCGGCGTCGACGTCCGCGCCGTCCCGCTGCTGATGAGCGACCCCGAGGCCACCCGCGCGCTGGCCCGCGCCGCCCTGGACGCGGCTGGTGCCTGAGGTCCCACCGACCCCGGGCATCTCCGTCCACCCGGTGGCCGGGCTGCCGGAGTTCGCCCCCGGCGACGACCTGGCCGGGGCGGTGGCCGGCGCGGCACCGTGGCTGGCCGACGGCGACGTCGTGGTGGTCACCTCCAAGGTCGTGGCCAAGGTCGAGGGCAACCTGGTGCACGTCGAGCCCAGCACCGACCGGGAGGCCGCCCGGCAGCGCGCCATCGACGCCGAGACCGTCCGGGTCGTCGCCCGCCGCGGACCGCTGCGGATCGTGGAGACCCGGCACGGCTGGGTGGTCGCCGCCGCCGGCATCGACGCCTCCAACGTGGCCACCGACGCCCTGGTCCTGCTGCCCGAGGACGCCGACGCCTCGGCCCGCGCGCTGCGCACCGCCCTGCACGGGCTGCTCGGCGTGACCGTCGCCGTCGTGGTCAGCGACACCTTCGGCCGGACCTGGCGCGACGGGGTCACCGACGTCGCCATCGGCTCGGCCGGGCTGCCCGCCCTGGTCGACCACCGCGGCGCCGTCGACCCGCACGGCAACCGGCTGGAGACCACCCAGGTCGCCGTGGTCGACGAGCTGGCGTCGGCCGCCGACCTGGTGAAGGGCAAGCTCACCGGCGTCCCGGTCGCGGTCGTGCGCGGGCTGCAGCTGGCCGTGCCCGAGCCCGACCCGGGCACCCGACCGCTGGTGCGGCTGGGCCCCGGCGACCTGTTCCGCACCGGCACCCGCGACGTCGTGGCCGGCCGCGCCCCGGCCGCCGCCCTCACCTCCCGCCCCGGCGCCCTGGCCGCGGCCACCGAGGCGTTCCGGGTCGCGGTGGCCGCCCTGCCCGAGTGCGCCGTGGTCTTCCGCTACGGCCTCGAGGAGGACGGCGCGGACGGCGACGTCGTCGACGTGCACCTGGCCGAGCCGGTCACCCCCGCCGCGGCGGTGGCCGTGGGCGCGGTGGTGGGCGCGGCGCTGGTACAGCTGTCCGCGGAGGGCTGGGGCACCCGCTGGGAGCCCGCGGCCACCCTCGGCGGCAGCTCGCTCGTCGGGCGGCTCCGGATCGGCGCAGCGGCCGGCTGAGCGCCGGGTACGTCGCGCCCGGCTCCCCGGCCTCCGCTAGCGTCGGGGGCGTGGAGATCCGCGAGCTCGCCGTCCCCGACAGCTACGTCCTCGACCTCGTCCCGCACGGTGACAGCCGTGGCCGGTTCACCGAGTGGTACCGCGCCGACGTGCTGGCCGGGGCGACCGGCTTCGGGCTGACGCTCGCGCAGGCCAACCACAGCGTGTCCGCCCGCGGCGTGCTGCGCGGCGTGCACTTCGCGCTGGTGCCGCCCGGCCAGGCCAAGTACGTCTACTGCCCGGCGGGCAAGGTCCTCGACGTCATCGTCGACATCCGGGTGGACTCCCCCACCTTCGGCGTCCACGACTCCGTCGTGCTCGACAGCGAGGAGCCGCGGGCGGTGTACCTGTCGGAGGGCCTCGGGCACGCCTTCGTCTCCCTCGCCGACGGCAGCTCGGTGACCTACCTGGTCTCCAGCGGCTACTCCCCCGGCCGCGAGTTCGGCATCAACCCGATGGACCCCGAGCTCGGGCTGCCCTGGCCGACCGACGTGGAGTTCGAGCTGTCGGCCAAGGACACCGCCGCCCCGACGCTCGCCGAGGCCCGTGAGCAGGGCCTGCTGCCGACCATGGCGCAGTGCACCGCCCGCTACCAGGAGCTGCGCGGGAACTGAGCCCCACGGCGCTCCGCCGGCGCAACCCGTGGGTTGCGCCGGCAGCCCACTCAGGCCGAGCCGGCGAAGAAGGCCGACTCGTCCTCGAAGAAGTCCGGGTTCACCTCGAGGCGCAGCTGGCTCAGCTCCGCCGTGGGCACCTGGAACAAGAAGGTCGCCGTCTGGCTCTGGCCCGGCGGGATGCT
Source organism: Modestobacter versicolor (assembly GCF_014195485.1). NCBI lineage: Bacteria > Bacillati > Actinomycetota > Actinomycetes > Geodermatophilales > Geodermatophilaceae > Modestobacter > Modestobacter versicolor. The sequence goes on along the minus strand of NZ_JACIBU010000001.1, from coordinate 4,097,045 downwards.
GCCGTTGAACCAGTTGTCGGGGTCACTCCCGCCGGAGTCGAAGGTGAGCGGTGCCTGCCGGCCCGTGGGGCCAGAGACCAGCAGCACGTCGTCGTAAGGCGTGAACGTCCGACCGGTCTTGTTGGTGAACGTGATGCTGAACAGGACGCCGCTGTAACCGGCGGACGGGCTCGGCGACGCGGTGTTCGACACCGTCACGCGACTCGGCTTCTGGACCGTGACGGCGATGCCGCTGGACAGCGTGGCAGTGGCGCCGAAGTTGAACGACGAGACGGTGAAGGACCGGCAACCCAGGGACGGGTTGGTCGTGCCGTCACCGACGTTGATGGCATACACGCACACCCGGTGGACGCCCGGCACCGGCGGGGTGACCACGGTGCGGAAGCCGTGCTGCGCGCCGTAGGACGGGTAGAGCGACCCGACGTCCGGGCGGTGGTCGTTGGCGGTCGCCACACCGGCCAGCTGCCCGTCGACGTAGGCGTGCACGTCGATGGAGGCGGCCGTCTCGGGGTCCAGCGTCCAGCCCTGCAGGTAGAGACCCTCGGGGATGAGCGCGACCTGCTCGAGGTTGCCCACCGGGTTCAACGCAGCCGAGCCGCCGACGGTGAAGGTGCGGCAGCCCAGCACCGGGTTGGTGTCCCCGCCACCGACGTTGATGGCGTACACGCACACCTGGTGCACCCCGGCCGAGCGCTTCCCCAGGTCGAAAGACCAGCCGTGCGACGGCCCGTAGGAGGGGTAGACGCCCGCGACGTCCGGCCGCGACCCGTTGGCGGTGGCCACAGCAGCGAGCTGGCCGTCGACGTAGGCGTGCACGTCGATCGAGGCGGCGGTCTCGGGGTCGAAGGTCCAGCCGCTGACCACCAGCCGGCCGTCGTAGCTGAAACCGTCCATGTTCCCGACCGGGTTCAGCGGCGACGCCGCCTGCGCAGCACCTCCGGTGCCCGCCACGATCCCCGCAACCAGTGCCCCACCGGCGATCAGTGAGCCGACCTTGCGCATGCGTCCTCCCCGACGTGACGCCGCGCACCCGCGCGGCGACCAGACGGTAACGTGCCGATCCCGTCCGCTCGGACAACTCCCGGCGACACGCCATGCAGGCACCATGTGCCCCAGAGACCCCGCTGACCAGCAGGTCCTCTGCGCGCACCGGGCGCCGAGTAGCGGCTGTCATGGTTGAGCCACGGCCGCTCAGCAGGCTCAGGGCAGCGACTCGCACGCCCGACCGTCGTTGTTGCCGTCGAGCCGGGCGACGTCCCCGTAGTAGGGGTAGTAGCGGTTGAACCACTCCTGGGCCGCCCGTTGGGTGGCGAAGTCGTTGCAGTCCACGTCGTCCCCGGGGTTGGCCGGTGCGACGGTGAACTGGCGGCAGCCCAGCTGCGGGTTCGTCGTCCCGTCGCCCACGTTGATCGCGAAAGCGCAGACCGAGTGCACTCCGGCCCCAGGGGTCGGCAGTACTGCGGAGAACCCGTGCGCGGCGCCGTACGCCGGGTACACGTCCGCGACATCAGGCCGGGACCGGTCCGCCGTCGTGACGGTGGCCAGTCGACCGTCCAGGTACACGTGGACGTCGATGGACGCAGGCGTCTCGGGGTCCAGCGTCCAGCCCTGCATGAAGAGACCCTCGGCGATCAGGGCGACCAGTTCCACGTTGCCGACCGGGTTGAGCGCTGGGTTTCCGGCCACCGTGAAGGTGCGGCAGCCCAGCACCGGGTTGGTGTCCCCGCCACCGACGTTGATGGCGTACACGCACACCTGGTGCACCCCGGCCGAGCGCTTCCCCAGGTCGAAAGACCAGCCGTGCGACGGCCCGTAGGAGGGGTAGACGCCCGCGACGTCCGGCCGCGACCCGTTGGCGGTGGCCACAGCAGCGAGCTGGCCGTCGACGTAGGCGTGCACGTCGATCGAGGCGGCGGTCTCGGGGTCGAAGGTCCAGCCGCTGACCACCAGCCGGCCGTCGTAGCTGAAACCGTCCATGTTCCCGACCGGGTTCAGCGGCGACGCCGCCTGCGCAGCACCTCCGGTGCCCGCCACGATCCCCGCAACCAGTGCCCCACCGGCGATCAGTGAGCCGACCTTGCGCATGCGTGTTCCCCCGTGATCCCCGTCGCCTCCACCGGGCGCCGGGCAGACCGTAACGCGACGGCGTCGTCCCGACGAGGTCGGGCGACGGTCCTGTCCCAGGGGCACCAGACGCCGCACCGGACCAGCGACCAGCACGTCCAGTGGCGGCCCCCGAGCGCGCCGCGGTCAGATCGAGCGGTACTGGGTGGGGGCCATCCGCGGGCCCCGCTTGGGCGGCATGCTGCCCCCCACCTCCAGCAGCCGCACCACGCGCTGCCGGTGGCCGCGCCACGGTTCCAGCAGCTCCAGCATCCCGGCGTCGTCGGTCTTGCGGCCGGCCAGCGACCAGCCGACCAGGTTCTTCAGGTGGTAGTCGCCCACGCTGACCGAGTCCGGGCAGCCGACGGCGCGCTGGGCGACCTCGGCCGCCGTCCAGACCCCGATGCCCGGCACCGACTGCAGCCGGCGGCGCAGGTCGGCGCAGTCGTCGTGCACGGCGGCCTCGAGCCGCGACGCCACCGAGGCGACGGCGCGCAGCGCCCGGCGGCGGGCGCCGTCCAGCCCGCAGGCGTGCCACTGCCAGTCGGTGACCGCCAGCACCCGCTCCGCCGAGGGGACCACCCGCATGCCCTCCGGCGCCGGGCCGGGCGCGGGCTCGCCGGCCAGCCGGAGCAGCTCCCGCCAGGTGCGGTGCGCCTCGATGCCGGTCACCTTCTGCTCCAGGACCGCGGGCACGAGGGCGTCCCAGACCCGGCCGGTGCTGCCCAGCCGCAGCCAGGGCGCGCCGCGGTGCAGCCGGGCGACCAGCGGGTGCGCGTCGGCGTCGAAGCCCTCGGTGCGGTCCTCGGCGCCCAGCCAGCGGGGCACGGCGGCTCCGGCCCAGGCCGCCCCCGGACCCCAGGCCTGCACCCGCAGCGCGATCACCGACCCGGTGAGCCGCACGGTGGCCGGGCCGTCGGGGGTCGTCGTCGTCCGCCACACGCCGCTCTCGGCGAACCGCACCGTCGGGTCGCCGGTGCCCCGGCGGTCGCGGGAGAGCACCCGGCGGACGTCGACCGGCCAGCCCGGCGTCCAGACCTGCTCGTACGCCGGTGCTTCGACGGCCAGCACGTGCTCCCCCACAGCCACGCCCCCGATGGTGCCAGGGTTCAGCGCGGTGCCATCCGCAGCGCCCCGTCCATCCGGATCACCTCACCGTTCAGGTAGCCGTGCCGGACGATGTCCAGCGCCAGCTCGGCGAAGTCCTCGGGCCGGCCCAGCCGCTTGGGGAACGGGATGCCGGCCGCCAGCGAGACCCGCGCCTCCTCGGGCAGCGACGCCAGCAGCGGGGTGTCGACCAGCCCCGGGGCGATCGTGCACACCCGCACGCCGACCGAGGAGAGGTCGCGCGCCGCGGGCAGGGTCAGCCCGACGATGCCGCCCTTGGACGCGGCGTAGGCGATCTGGCCGATCTGGCCGTCGTAGGCCGCGATCGAGGCGGTGTTGACCACGACGCCCCGCTCGCCGTCCTCGTCGGGCTCGGTGCGGGCCATCGCCGCGGCCGCCAGCCGCAGCACGTTGAAGGTGCCGACCAGGTTGACGGTGACCGTGCGGGTGAAGGCGCCCAGCTCGTGCGGGCTGCCGTCGCGGCCGAGCACCCGGGCCGCGTAGCCGATGCCGGCGCAGTTGACGGCGATCCGCAGCGGCCGGTCCTTGCCCGTGGCGTCCTCGAGGGCCGCCTGCACCGATGCCTCGTCGGTGACGTCGGTGCGCACGAACGTCGTGTGCCCGCCCAGCTCCGCGGCGAGGGCGGCACCGCGCTCCTCGGCCAGGTCCAGGACCGTGACCGCCACCCCGGCGGCGGTGAGCGTGCGGGTGGTGGCCTCGCCGAGGCCGGAGGCCCCTCCGGTGACGACAGCGGCGACGTCGAGGTTCTTCATGCCGCGAGGTTAACCAGGGACCGGGTGGGCCCGAGGCCCACCCGAGCCGGCAGGCACCGGCGGACGAGTTCGCGGCGGAGCCGGTCGCTGGACCCGGATCGGCATGGTCGGCAGCGGCAGCACCGCGGGCCCACGCGGGAGGACTGAGCCGGCGCGCACCGGCAGCCTGCCCTGAGCGTGGCGGGGCACGGGCGGGAGGAAGGGCTTGAGGGGCGGCGCGTCAGCCGCAGGCGCCACGCTCCCCCGCAGGCGGACCGCGACGGCACGCGCCAAGCGCTGGCTGGGCACCTCGACCAGCCGGTGGAAGACCGTCGCGAGCACCAGGGCGAGCCCGATCCCGACGACGAGCGTCACCGCGACGCCCCGACGGGAGCCACCGACCAGCGATGAGACCGACACCAGGACCGGCTCGTGCACCAGGTAGAGGGAGAAGGAGACCGCACCCAGCCAGCGGACCGGGCGCAGGGTGAGGAGCGCACCTGCTGCCGGGCACGCCATCGCCAGGAAGACGACGAGGACGGCGCCGGCCACGCCGCACGTGCGGGCGACAGCTAGGGGCAGGGGTGCGACCTGGTGCAGGCCCCGGCTCCACCACTCCGCCAGCAGCAGGACGACCGCGGCGGCGGTGAGGGCGAGCCAGACGGCGCGGGCCGCCGGGCCGGAGGAGATGCCTGAGCCGAGCCGCTGCAGCCTCCGGCGCAGCACCGCCATGACGACGCCGAGGCCGAAGACCGGCAGCCAGGCGAGGACCGGCTCGCCGACCAGGACCCCCGCCCCGGCGAGCACGAGCAAGGGCGGCACCAGCCAGCCGGCGCGCTCCCCGAGCCGGCGGGCGGCGAGCACGTGAAGCGGCAGCAGGACGGAGAAGAGCACCTCGTACTGGAGCGACCACAACGACGGGTTGACCCAGCTGACGCCGCTGACCAGCACGGCGTCGCGGGCGAGGGTGGCTGCGTCGGCGGGCACCGCGTGGGCGTCGAACCACCAGCTCGTCGTCGCCCCGTGCTCGCGCGGGAAGGTCCGGACGAACGCGGCGGCGAGCAAGACGGAGGCGACGACCGGGACGTACAGCCGCACCAGGCGCTGTCCGTAGTAGCCCCGCCACCCTCCCGGGTGGGGCGCCCGCTCGAGGAAGGGGAGGGCGAGGACCAGTCCGCTGAGCACGAAGAAGACCATGACTGCCTCGGTCCCGGCCCAGATCAGGTGCAGCGGGGTGAAGGTCAGCCACCAGCTCCCGGACCCGCGGTTGTCGACGAAGTACTGCGCCGCGAGCACCTGCCAGGTGAGCAGCGCATGGTGCACGACGACGACCAGCGCCGCGATCCCCCGCAGACCGTCGAGGGCGACGAGGCGGTCCGGGCCGGAGCCGGGGGTTGCGAGCGGAGCGGCGCCCTTCCGGTCGACCAGGGAAAGCGCCACCCGCCCAGGCTCTCCCGGTCGTCGCCGTGCCGCCGGGAGCCGGGAGCGTGTCCGGCCCCACTCGTCACACCTGCCGCACTAAGCTCAGGAGAACCGCGCACCGTGCCCCTGCTGGGTTGCCGCGAGCAGCTGCTTCACCCGCTCGGCGGCACCCACGGGGCAGACCATGGTGACGTCGGCGGTGTGTACGACGACGCTGTCGCGCAGCCCGACGAGGGCCACCAGGTGGTCGGGGTCGTCGCTGAGCACCACGTTGCCCGAGCTGTCCAGCAGCACGGTGAGGCCGCGCACGGCGTTGCCGGCGTCGTCGGTGGTCAGCGTGCCCGCCAGCGCCGGCCACGAGCCGACGTCCAACCAGTCGACGTCCAGGTCGACGACGACGACCCGGCCGGGCTCGGTCGCGGCCGGCTCGAGCACCGCGTAGTCGACGCTGATCTTCGGCAGCGTGGGGAACACCTCGGCCAGGACGGCGTCGCGCTGGGGTCCGGCCGGGGCGGCCACCACCCGGTCCAGCCCGCGCGCGGACTCCGGCAGGTGCTCGGCGAGCGCGTCGAGCACGGTGCGGGCCCGCCAGACGAACATCCCGGAGTTCCACACGTACTCGCCGCTGGCCAGGTACCCCTCGGCGGTGGCCCGGTCCGGCTTCTCCCGGAACGACGCCGCCTCGCTGGCGCCGGGCACCTCGGTGGCGGCGCCCTTCTGCACGTAGCCGAAGCCGGTGGCCGGCGAGGTGGGGGTGACGCCGAGGGTGACCAGCGCCCGCGGCCGGACGGCGAGCACGTCGTAGGCGGTGCGCAGCGCGCTCGCGAACCGCTCGACCGGCCGGATGACGTGGTCGGCGCTGACCACCGCGAGCTCGGCGTCGGGGTCGACGTCGGCGACCAGCGCGGCGGCCAGGCCGACCGCGTTCGCGGTGTCCCGGGCGACGGGCTCGAGCACCAGCCGGTCGGGGCGCAGCTCGGGCAGCGCCGCGCGCACCGCGTCGGCGTACCGCGCGGCCGTGCAGACCCAGATCCGGTCGGCCGGCAGCACCGCCTGCAGCCGGGTGAACGCCTCGGCGAGCAGGCTGTGCGCGCCACCGCCGCCGGGGTCGGCGACGACGTCGAGGAGCTGCTTGGGCCGCGCCGCCCGGGACAGCGGCCACAACCGCGTCCCGGACCCGCCGGCCATGATCACCGCGTGCTGCACTACTGGTCCCTCCTCGGGCACCTCGGGGTCGGCGTGGGGTTCGACGTCGGGACCGTCACCGGCGCCGCCACCGGCGGCGGGACGGCAGCGCCTCGACCGTCTGCTGCGGCTCGGCGCCGGCGCCCACCCGCCCGCTGACGTAGGACACCAGCATCCGGCCGCCCAGGCCCGCGCGGAGCGCCCAGCGCAGCGGCGCGTGCCGGCGGCGCGGGTACTGCGCGGAGAGGTAGCGCAGCGCGCTGGTGTGGTGCACCCGCTGCATCCGGTGCGGCTCGCGCCGGGTGGCGTGCCCGCCCTCGTGCACCACGACCGCGGTGGGCACGTAGACGTGCAGGTAGCCGCGCCGGCCCAGCCGCTCGGCCAGGTCGACGTCCTCGAAGTACATGAAGTAGCCGGGGTCGAAGCCGCCGACGGAGTGGAAGGCCTCGAGGTCGACCAGCAGGCAGGAGCCGGACAGCCAGCCGGCCGGGCGCTCCCGGGGTGCCTCGCGCTCGCGCCGGTACCGCGCCGTCCACGGGTTGGCCGGCCACACCCAGCCGAGCAGCGCGTGGCCGATCCCGGTCGACAGGTCGGGCAGGTCGCGGGCCGAGGGGTACAGCGCGCCCTCCGGCGTGCGGATCGCCGGCCCCAGGGTCGCCGCCCGCGGCCAGCGCGCGGCCGCGGCCAGCAGCTCGTCGACCGCGCCGTCCTCGAACCGGACGTCGGGGTTGGCCACGACCGCCCAGCCGGTGCGGCGGTCGGCCAGCCCGGCGTTGGCGGCCGGCCCGTAGCCGACGTTGCCGCCGACCCGGAGCAGCCGGACGTCGTCGTCGGCGGCGGCGACGCGCTCGGGCCAGCCGTCGGTCGAGCCGTTGTCGGCCAGCACGACGTCCAGCGGGCGGGTGGTCGCCCGGCGCAGGCTGGAGAGGAAGCCCTCCATCGCCTCCCCCGGGGAGTAGGTGACGGCGACGACCCGCAGCGGGGCGGTCACGCGGCGGCCGCCGCGGCGTAGCTCGCCCGGTGCGCGCGGGCGCAGGCCCGCCAGTCGAAGCCCGCGGCCCGGACCTGCCCGGCGGCGGCCAGCTCGGCGCGGCGGGCCGGGTCGGCCAGCAGCTCCCGGAGCGCCGCGGTGAGGGCCGGGGCGTCGGGCTCGGCGTAGGCCACCGCGTCGCCACCGACCTCCGGCAGCGACAGCCGCGGGGTGGTGAGCACCGGCGCGCCGGAGGCCATCGCCTCGAGCACCGGCAGGCCGAAGCCCTCGCCCAGGCTGGGGTAGACCACCAGCTCGGCCTCGCCCAGGAAGCCGGCGAGCATCTCCAGCGGCAGGTACCCGGGCCGCAGCAGCCGGTGCCCCGCCGGGACGTCGGCCGCGGCGACGTCGACCTCGGTGTCCCAGCCGCGGCCGCCGGCGAGCACCAGGGCCGGCGGGTCGGTGAGCGCGCTCCAGCCGCGCACCAGCGCGGGCACGTTCTTGCGCGGCTCGAGCGTGCCGAGGAAGGCGAGGTAGGGGCCGGTCACGCCCAGGTGCGCGCGCACCGCGGCGCGCTCCTCGGCCGAGGGGACGTGGAACCGGGCGGCGTCCACCCCGAGGTGGGCGACGTCGATGCGCGCCGGGTCGGCGCCGGCCACCCGGACCAGCTCGTCGCGGGTGGCGGCCGACGGCGTCACGCAGCGGGCCGCGCGGGCCAGCGAGATGCGGGTCCAGGTCTGGAAGAACCGCCGCTTCACCGCCAGGTGCACGTCGGGGTGGGTGAAGAAGGTGGCGTCGTGCAGCGTGGTCACCACCGGCAGCCCCCCGGCCAGCGGCATCGTGTAGTGCGGGCAGTGCAGCACGTCGGCGCGGGCCCGCCGGGCGAGCAGGGGCAGCCCGACCTGCTCCCAGGCCAGCCGCGCCGGCCGCCGGGCGATCGCCGCCGGGGCGGCCAGCAGCTCGACCCCGGGCAGCAGCCGGCGGTAGTGCTCGACGTCGTGGGCCTGGCAGACCACGGCGAGGTCCGCGCCCTCGGCCTGCAGCGCCGGGAGGAGCTCGTCGACGTAGCGGCCGACCCCGCCTCGGTCGGCGGGGACGGCGGTGGCATCGACCACCACGCGGGGGCTGTTCGACAGGAGGGGCTCCGGGGGCGGTCGGGGCGGGTGGATCGGTGCGCGCGGGTCGACGCACAGACTACGAGAGGAGCCGAGCGACCGGCGCCGATAGGCTGGGCCGATGCGAGGCATCATCTTGGCGGGCGGAAGCGGCACCCGGCTCTACCCGATCACCAAGGCCATCAGCAAGCAGCTGATGCCGATCTACGACAAGCCGATGATCTACTACCCGTTGTCCCTGCTGATGAACGCCGGGATCCGCGAGGTCCTGATCATCACGACGCCGGACGACCAGGCGCAGTTCCAGCGGCTGCTGGGCAATGGCTCCGACATCGGCATCGAACTCAGCTACGCCGTCCAGCCGAAGCCGGAGGGACTGGCGCAGGCCTTCATCATCGGCGCGGAGTTCATCGGCGACCAGCCGGTGGCCCTGGTGCTCGGTGACAACATCTTCTACGGCACGGGGCTGGGCAAGAACCTGCGCGCCAACACCGACCCGGCCGGTGGGCACGTCTTCGCCTACCACGTGGCCAACCCGCGCGACTACGGCGTCGTCGAGTTCGACGACGCCGGCCGGGTCATCTCCATCGAGGAGAAGCCCGCCGTCCCCAAGAGCAGCTACGCGGTGCCCGGGCTCTACTTCTACGACAACCGCGTTGTCGAGATCGCCTCCACGATCACACCGAGCGAGCGGGGCGAGCTGGAGATCACCGCGATCAACGACGAGTACCTGCGCCGCGGTGAGCTGACGGTCACGGTGCTCGAGCGCGGCACCGCGTGGCTGGACACCGGCACCCACGTGTCGATGATGCAGGCGGCCGAGTTCGTCCAGGTGGTCGAGGAGCGGCAGGGCTGGAAGATCGGCTGCATCGAGGAGATCGCCTGGCGTCGCGGCTTCATCGACGACGAGCAGCTGCAGGCACTGGCGAAGCCGCTGGTCAAGAGCGGCTACGGCGACTACCTCCTGCGCCTGCTCGCTGACTGACGCGGCGGGGAGGGGCGGCTGCCTCTCCCCCGCCGCGTGCTCGTCAGCCGACGGATCGGCAGCCCAGCTGCGGGTTGGCCGCGCGACCGTCGGCGTAGATCGCGTAGACGCACACCTGGTGCGGCCCCGGCGGCAGGATCGCGGAGACATCGAACCCGTGCGCTCCCCCGGCCTCGGGGAAGGCCCCCCGCACGTCGTCCCGCACCGCACCCGCGGCTGCTGCGGTCACCCAGGCGCCGTCGCTGTAGACGTGCACGGCAACCGGTGATGTGGGGCGGACCGGGTCGATGACCCAGCCGCGCAGCCGGATCCCCCCGCCCTGTGCCACTGCCTCGTCGTAGCTGCCGAGCATCGTCGCCGGAGCGTCGACCGTGGCGCAGCCGATCATCGGGTTGGAACCCCCGGTGCCCGGTACGTTGATCGCGTAGGCGCAGACCCGGTGCCGCCCCGGCGACGACAAGGTCAGCTGCGCTGACAGACCGTGAGCCGCCCCCGCGCCGGGGAACGCGCCGGCGATGTCAGGCCGGTCGGCGGAGGCGCGCACCGCAGCAGTCCACTGTCCGTCGACGTAGAGGTGCACGTCCGTGGCCGTGCCGGGCGCCTCGCGATCCAGGGTCCAGCCCTCCACCTGCACCGTGCGGAGCCCCCGGAGCGTGATCCGGTCGACATTGCCGAGCGGGCTCAGCTGGATGCTGAACGAGCGGCAGCCCAGCTCCGGGTTGATCGTGCCCTTGCTCACGTTGATCGCGTAGACGCAGAGCCGGTGGGCGCCGTCGCCCACGGCGATGTCGAGGGCGTACCCCCGAGCCGACGAGTATCCGGGTACCGCGGCGGGGACGTCGGGTCTGTCCCGGTCCGCCCGCGCGCTCCCGGCGAACCCACCGTCCAGGTAGGCGTGCACCTCGATCGGGGACGACGGCGTGTCGGGGTCCCCGGCCCAGCCGCTGACCCGGAGCACCCCCGCCGCCACCTCGGTCGCGACGTCGAGGTTGCCGATGGGGTTGTTGGGGACCTCGCTGGGCGGCACGACCCCGCCGGGGAACAGCGTCTGGACGACGCGGGTCACCGTCTCCCCGGAGTAGGCGTAGGAGCGGCTCTGCGGCGCCTGGGACAGCACGGCCACCAGGAAGCGGTTGTCGGCACCCAGGATGCCGGTCGTGTGCAGGCGCCGCTGGCTCTCCTGGCAGCACATCCACCCCTGCTTGACGCCCCACACCTGGTTGGGCAGCGCGTGCGGGATGCCGAAGTACTGGTCGAACCCGTCGGTCCCGGTCGGTGTGGCCCGCCGCATGAGCGAGACGAGGTAGTCGCGGTCGGCGGGCTGGAGCCCCCCCTCGAGCACGCCACGGTAGAAGGACACGATGTCGTGCGCGGTGATCTGGAACATGCCCCAGTAGCCGGCCGACGGCGGGTCGCCGATCTCGCTCAGCCCGTACTTGGCCGCAACGGCGCGGACCATGCCGAGACCGCCGAATCGGCTGTAGAGGTTGGACATCGCCGCGTCGTCGGACCGGATGACCATGGACTCCATGAGCACCCGGTCGTTCTGGGTCAGGCTGATCTCCCCTCGCCGACTGCGGTCGATGAGGCTCTCGGCGACGAAGATCTTCGGGACGGACGCCGACCTCATCGGCGTGTGCGCCAGGCCGCCGTTCTCCGTCCACTGCCCGGTGTCCCGGTCGAGCACTGCGATGCCCACCTGCACGCCGCGATCGTCAGCGTAGGCGCTCGCCTCGGCCACGGACCCGGACATGTCCGCCCGGGCAGGCGTGGCGGGCGCCCCCGCCAGCAGCACCAGGGCGGTGAGGACGACGAGAAGTGCGCAGCCCGCGCGGCGGGCGGCCGCGCTCATGCGCAGACCCCGGTGAGCGAGAGGGTGCCCGACGGCTCGGTCGTCCCGCCGGTGAGGAGATCGGCGGTGAACCGGAATCCACCGCCCACCTGCAGGTCCACGTCCCGCAGCGTCTGCTCGATCTCGATCCCCGGGGCGGTGAGCCGGGAGGCCCCACCTTCCGGGCCGAAGGTCACCGCGAGCTGCGAGCCGTCGGACAGCACGAGTTCGAAGCCCCGGCCGTCAGCGGTCTGCGTGCACCGGCCCTGCGCCGGTTCGGCGAAGGCGGTCAGCCCGGAGACCTCCAGGTCCACGGTGCCGCTGAGCGCGCCCACCGGCAGCCCGTCCAGCTGTGCCAGCAGGCCCGGTGCTGCACGGTCTGGCGGTGGCGGCGACAGCGCCTCGTCCCCGGGCAAGCCGGTCTCGACCGCGGAGGCGGCGTCGGACGCGGCTGCACCGCTCGCCACGGAGGCCTCACGGCCGGTGGTCGGGGCGTCGGCCTCCCCCGCCGTGCACGAGACCAGGCACAGGAGAGGGACGGTCGAGAGGACGACCCGTCCGACGATTCGCATGCCTGCCATGACGACAGACGAGCACGGAGATGTCCAGCCGTCGCACTCGCTACGCCACAGCCGCCCCACCCGCCGCGGATCAGGGGTGCAGCAGGTCCGCGTAGACGTCCCACAGCCGGCCGGCGACGGCGCTCCAGGTGAACTCTGCGGACCTCGCCAGGCCCGCGCGGCGCATCGCAGCCAGCGCCGCGGGGTCGGCCACCAGCTCGTCCAGCGCACGAGCGAGGGCGGCGGGGTCGCCGATCGGGGTCACCCGGGTGGCACCGCCGCCCACCTCAACGAGAGCCGGGTCGGCGGAGGTGACCACCGGCACCCCGGCCGCCATCGCCTCGACCACCGGCAGCCCGAAGCCCTCGGCGCGGCTGGGCACGACGGCGGCCACAGCCCCGGAGAGCACGGCCGCCAGGTCCTCGTCCGAGAGCCCGCCCAGCGGCAGCACACTGCCCTCGGGGAGGCCGAAGCCACGGGCCATGTCGGCCGGTTCGACGCCGCCCCAGCCGGTCCGGCCCACGACGGCCAGCGGCGGCAGTCGGCCGGGTTGCTCGGCGAGCGCCCGGAGCAGGACGTCCAGGCCCTTGCGCGGTTCCAGGGTAGCCACCGACACGAGGTGCCCGCCCGGCAGTCCCAGCCGCGCCAGCCGCTCCTCAGAGTCGGCCGGACGCGCGAGGCGTGCGCTCACCCCCGCCCCCGCGACGAAGACGGGTGCCCGCAGCGACAGGTGCCTCGCCAGCTCGCGGGCGACCGCCTCGGTGGGGACCACGATCGCGTCGGCCTCGGCCGCCGCGCGCGTCGCGAGCGCCCGGTGCCAGCGCACGCCCCGCGGGGTGAGCGTTTCCGGGTGGGTCCACGGCACCGCGTCGTGGACCGTCACGACCAGTCGCGTGCGGCGACCGCGGCGTGGGGTCAGCACTGTCGTGGCATGCACCAGGTCGGCCCCCCAGGGGCGCGGCGGGAGCCCCGCCTCCCAGGCAGCGGCGAGCGGTCGGGAGGGCAACGGCAGCCGCCGCGGCCCGTGGACACCGGGGACCCGGGCGGCGTCCACGTCCCGGTGCCACGCCGTCCAGCCGGTCACCGTGGCCCCCGCCGGCGCGGTCGCCGCGAGGGCACCGGCCACCTCCGTGGCGTACCTGCCCGTGCCCCCTGGGACCCGGGCGAGCGCCTGCTCGGTGACGAGCGCGATGTCCACCCGGCGAGAGTACGGAGTTCGTGCGGGGAACTACCGTCTGTGGGCATGGCCGACGACCCAGGAGCTCCGCCGGACAGCACCGTGCGCGTGACCGTGGTGGTGGTCAGCTGGGAGGGCGCGCACCTGCTGCCCGCCTGCCTGGACTCGCTCCGCGCGCAGACGCTCGCGCACCGGGTGGTCGTCGTCGACAACGCCTCGACCGACGGGACCGCCGAGCTGCTGGCCGGCCGGCCGGAGGTGGAGGTGGTGACCACCGCACGCAACGAGGGCTTCGCCGGCGGCGTGCAGCGCGGCATCGACACCGTCGGCACCGAGTTCGTAGCGCTGCTGAACAACGACGCGGTGGCCGACCCGGCCTGGCTCGCCGAACTGGTCCGGGCCGCCGACGCCCATCCCGAAGCGGCGGCCATCACCTCGCTGATGCTGCTCGCCGACCGGGAGCCCCCGGAGGTGAACAACGCCGGCGTCGTCCTGCTCGACACCTGGTACGGCGCCGACCGGGGGCTCGGCGAGTCGCCCGACACGCTGGCCGAGGCCACGGAGGTGTTCGGGTTCAGCGGCGGCGCGGCGTTGCTGCGCACCGACGCCGTGCGGGCGGTCGGGGGATTCGCCACCGAGTTCTTCCTCTACTACGAGGACACCGAGCTTTCCTGGCGGTTGACGGACGCTGGCTGGTCGATCCGCTTCCAGCCGACCGCCGTCGTCGTGCACGAGCACTCGGCCACCGTCGACCAACGTTCCCGGTCCTTCGCCTACCACAACGAACGAAACCGGCTCTGGATGCTGATGCGCCGGGCCCCGGCCCGGGTCGCCCTGCTGGCCGCGCTCCGTTTTGCCGTGACGACCGCTTCGCTCACCCTGCGGCCTGTCCCACCGGTCAACGGGGTCATCCCGTGGAACCTGCGGCCCGGGCTCCGCCTGGCCGTCGCCCGCGACGTGGTGCGCTACCTGCCCCGCGCGGTGCGCAGCCGGCGGTCGTCGGGGCGATCGGTGGGCCCGGGCGGCGGTCCGGCGCGACGGGAGGGTCCGGAGCGACGGACGTGACAGCTGCCGCCTGGACGACGGGCACGGCCCGAGCACCTCGCCGCTCCGGTGCTAGCGTATGGGCGATGGCAGCCAGGCCGTGGACGCCCTGCCCAGGACGCCCCGCCGACAACGTGCGCCAGGGCAGAAGATGCGAGCCGGGAACTCATTGAGCCGGCCTTCGATCAGAAGACAGGTGGAACCCGGGGAATGACGCAGTCGCTGCGGGAAGTATGGCAATACCGCGGACTGATCGGCAACTTCGCCAACCGCGAGATCAAGGGCAAGTACAAGGGCAGTCTGCTCGGCTCTGCCTGGTCGTTGATCAACCCATTGGCCACGTTGGCGACCTACAGTCTCGTCTTCGGCTTCATCCTGCGCTTCCCCACACCGGTCGCCGGGAACGGGACGCTCCAGAGCTTCCCGATCTACCTCTTCACCGCACTGGTGGTCTGGAACTTCTTCCACGCCGTCACCACCAGCGGCATGGGCGCGCTCGTCGGCGCCGGGCCGCTGCTGCGGAAGATCCACTTCCCGCCGTTCGCCCCCGTGATGGGCTCGGCGCTCGCCGTGCTGAACCAGACGGCGATCGAGTTCGGCCTGCTGGTCGTGGTCTATTTGGTGGTCCAGAACATCAGCTGGACGATCCTGCTGGTCCCGGTGCTGCTCCTGCTGCTGGGCGCCTTCGCGCTCGGCCTGGGCATGCTGCTGGCGATCGTGAACGCCCGCTTCAGGGACGTTGCGTACATCGTGACGGTCCTGCTCGGGCTGCTGTTCTACGCGTCGCCGATCATCTACCCGATCACCCTGGTCACCGACCTGTACGCGGCGCACCCGTGGCTGCGCATCTACGAGTACAACCCGATCACCTCGTTCGTCGAGTCGTTCCGGGCCGTGCTCTGGCACCTGGACTTCCCGGGTTGGGGTCGATTGGCGTACCTGACCGTGCTGAGCCTGGTGGTGCTCGCCGTCGGGTGGACCTTCTTCCAGCGAAAGGCCGCTGACGTGAGCGAGGAACTGTGAGCGTCTTCTCCCCGATGCAGACCGAGGACGTCCCCGAGGAGGCCCCCCGCGAGGCGGCCATCTCCGTCCGCGACGTCACAAAGAAGTTCCGGTTGCACAACGACCGGAAGACCAACGTCAAGGAGATGTTCAGCTCTCGCGAGCGGCGCAATCGAAGCGAGGACTTCTGGGCACTCAAGGGCGTCACGCTGGACATCCCGCGCGGCCGCACCTTCGGGCTGATCGGTCACAACGGTTCGGGCAAGTCCACGCTGCTGAAGCTGGTGGCCGGCATCCACCGCCCGTCGTCGGGCTCGATCACCGCACACGGCCGCGTGTCCGCGATGCTGGAGCTCGGTGCCGGTTTCCACCCGGAGATGTCCGGCCGGGACAACATCTATCTCAACGGCTCGATCCTCGGCATGACCCGCAAGCAGATCGACGCGGCGATGGACGAGATCATCGCGTTCAGCGGGCTCGAGGAGTTCATCGACACCCCGGTGAAGGTCTACTCATCCGGCATGTACGTGCGACTCGGCTTCGCCATCGCGGTGAACCTCGAGCCGGAGATCCTCATCATCGACGAGGTCATCGCGGTCGGCGACGAGGCATTCCAGCGCCGTTGCTTCGACCACCTCTACGAGTTGCGCCGCAAGGGCGTCACGATCGTGCTGGTCACCCACTCGCTGGCCCTGGTCGCCGACCTGTGCGACGAGGCAGCGTGGCTGGACGGTGGCACGCTGAAGCGGGTCGGTCCGGCGCGCGAGGTCGTCGACGACTACCTCTCCGCGGTCAACGAGCGCGAGGCCGCAGCGGACGACGCCGAGGCCGCTGCGACCGGTCAGACGGACGTCGTCGTCACCGACGACGACGAGTTCGAGGGCCGAACGCCGCGCCGTGGTTCCGGCGAGATCCGGGTGACCGGGATCCAGTTCCTCGACCAGGACGGCGTGGAGCGCAAGTTCCTCAGCACCGGCCGGCCCTGCACCGTCCGGATCTCCTACCAGGCGACCGAGGACCTGCCCGACGTCACCTTCGGGCTGGCGTTCGTACACGAGTCCGGGGTCCAGGCCGCCGGTCCGAACTCCGGCTACGGGCCGGACACCTTCGTGGTCCCCGCAGGAACCGGGGCCGTCGACTACACCGTCGACTCGCTCCCGCTGCAGCCCGGTGAGTTCCTGCTCAGCGTCGCTGCCGTGGACAAGGGACACATGTACGACTACATCGACCGCGCGTTCGTGCTCAAGGTGCGCGCGGAGGACGTCGTGACAGAGCCAGGGCTGGTCCGCATGCCCGGGCGGTGGAGGCAGCACACCGCTGCCGCGCCGGCGATCGAGCAGTGACCCACCCCGACGACTTGGAGCACGGATGATCAACGAAGGAACGCTGAAGGCGATCCTGCTGGCCCTCGCCGAGAAGTCTCACGACGACGTCGAGCGTGCCATCACCGACAGCGACGCCCTCGACGACGCGGACCGCACGTTGATCCGTACGGCTCTCGACACCGCCGACACCGCAGCCGGCATGGCCCGCGCCCTCGGCGACGCCATCCGGGACGCCGGGGAGATCGACTACCTCTCCAACGAGTGCTACCGGGCCGCGTTCTACCTCGGCGACGGGCTCCCCGACGTCCAGGGCGACCCGCTGTTCGGGTTCTTCTCCACGAAGCGCACCGGCCGGGTGCTGGACAAGTGGATCCACTACTTCCCGGTCTACTCCGAGCACTTCGAGCGGTTCCGTGGCCGGGAGGTGCGGATCCTGGAGATCGGCGTCTACCGGGGCGGCTCGCTGGACATGTGGCGCTGGTACTTCGGCCCGCAGGCGACGATCGTCGGCGTCGACATCGACGAGCGGGCCCGGGAGGTCTCCTCCCCGGACCACGTCGTGGAGATCGGTGACCAGACCGACCCCGAGTTCCTGCGCTCCCTCTCGGAGAAGTACGGCCCCTTCGACATCGTCATCGACGACGGCGGCCACGAGATGCAACAGCAGATCGTCACGGCAGAGACGATGTTCCCTCTGTTGGCCGACGGCGGCATCCTGCTGACCGAGGACTGCCACACCTCCTACTGGGAGGCCTACCAGGGCGGTACCGGTCGGCCGGGCACCTTCATCGAGTGGTGCAAGACCAAGGTCGACGACGTCAACGGCTACCACCGCCCCGGTCCCATCGACCGGGTCTGGACCGACATGGTCGCGAGCCTGGCGTTCTACGACTCGATCGTGGTCGTGAAGAAGAAGCAGCGGTTCGCCCCCTTCGCCGAGCAGGTCGGCCACGCCGAGTTCCTGCTCCTTCCCCGCTTCTCCGCCCAGCACCTCACCGAGCTCACCGCCCGGCGCGACGCCGCTGTGGCCCAGCGCGACCAGCTGCGGGTCGAGCAGGCGGAGGAGCGCAAGACCTTCGAGGCGGAGAAGGCCCGGCTGGAGACCGAGCTCCGCGAGCTCCGGGCCGAGGTCGAGGCCGAGGCCGAGGCAGCACGCGAGGTCGTCCCGGACGCCGCCCAGGTGGTCCGTGACCTCCGCCGGGTGGCTGCCACCCGGCTCACCGGCCTCCGACGGGGCTCCACGGACTGATCCTCAGCGGGACTGGGCGGAGGCCCCACGCCTCGCTAGAGGGCGCCTCCGCCCAGTCCGAAGGGCAACCGGCTGCGCAACCGACGGGTGAGCAGCGCCGGACCACCCTCACGCAGAGCGGCCTGCACGCGCTGCCACGGCGAACCGACGGCGGTGCCGGGCTGCCGCAATCCCAGCTGGACCCGGGCGACCGGATCCAGGTCGAGGTCCGGCGCGCGCCGTGGTGCGGCGCAGAAGTCCGCGAGCGGCGCACTCACGCGGTCCCAGGTGAAGCGCTCGGCCAACCGGCTCGCCGCACCGGCGACCTCGGCCCGGAGCGCGTCGTCGGTCGCCAGCCGCACCAGCGCGTCCCGCAGCGCCGGGACGTCGCCCGGGGGCACCACAAGCCCCGCGCCGGCCCGGTCGAGGACGTCGGCGAGCTCGTCACCCGTCGTGCTGACCACCGGCAGGCCGCACCACAGGGCGTCGAGCACGCGGGTGCGGAAGGCAAACTCCGTCTCCAGGTGGTCCCAGTGCGTGGTCACGGCGAGGTCCGCGGCGCCGAGCCACCGGTCCCGCTCGGCATAGGGCACCCAGCCCTCGGCGAAGAACACCGTCTCGTCGAGCACACCCAGCTCCGCGGCGACCCGACGGGCGTCCGCCGCCGTGCTGTCGATACCGGGCACCGGATGCTTCGTGCCGAGGAAGACCAGCTTGAGCCGGGGGGCCTGGGCGGCCGCGTCGGCCACGGCGCGCACCAGGGTGACCGGGTCGAGCCACTCGTAGATGCCGCCACCCCAGACGGCCACCACGTCGTCGGCGGTCACCTGCGGGAACGCCGCCGTGAGCAGCGTGCGGTCACCGGGCGCCGGCGGCAGCGCCGACGTGCCGAACGGGACGACGGCGACCAGCCCGGAGAGGTCGGCCGCCGCGTCGTAGGTCACCGGGTTCAGCCGGCCCAGGGCGGCCAGGTGCCCCAGCCAGAGGGCACGCTGCCGGCGCGAGGCACAGAGCACGAGGTCGGCCCGGGACAGCTGCAGGTTCAGCGAGGTGATGCAGTCACGGACGACCGCCCGGCGGGTCTCCTCCGGCAGCCCGCGCGTTTGCTCCAGCTGCTCCAGGTGGAACGGGTCGTAGGCGTCCACCACGATCGGCAGCGCCGACGAGACGAGCTCCGGGCGCAGCCCGAGCACGTCGCCCTGCACCACGACGACGCTCACACCGTCCAGCAGCCCGGCGAGTGTGCCGGCTCCCGACACCGGGACGAGCCGGACGGCGTCGTCGGTCAGCTCGACGGCGCCCAGCGAGGCAACTGAGACCGGGCCGACCCGCTCATCTCGGGCGAGGGCCCGGGCCAGCTCGAGGGTGCGGATGGCCGGTCCGGCCATCCGCACTCCCAGGCTCTCCGCGGTGACGAGGAGCACACCCGGCCCCGCCGGTGCGGGCATGCTCAGGCCCCTCGCCCCTCCGGGTCGCACAGGTAGCCGTAGATGTCGGTCAGGGCCTTGTCCCAGTCACCGTGCCGCGCCGCGATGTCCTGCAGGCCCCGGGTCGAGAGCCGCTCGCGCAGCTCCTTGTCCCGGCAGAGCCGCTCGAGCTGGTCGGCGAGGTCGTCCGCCGTCCGCTTCGACAGCAGGCTGTTCTCCTCGTGCTCGAGGATCCAGTGGCCCCACGGGTTGTCGAAGGCCACCACCGGCACGCCACAGGCCATGAGCTCCAGCGGCAGGTACGACGGGTGCTTGGACACGGTGAGCGCCAGGCCGACGTCGCTGTTGCGGTACAGCTCGCCCGTCGCCCGGTAGGGCAGCAGGCCGAGCGGCTGGATGTCCTCGTCCGCGCCCTGGCCGGCTGCCCAGGCGCCGGCGGTGACGATCCGCACGCCGTCGCCCAGCCTGCGCTTGAGCTCCTCGAGAGCGAGCGACGCCATCTCCCAGCAGTTCCGCCAGTGGCCAGGCCGCGCGTACACGAAGACCGTCACCGGGGAGCCGGGCGTGCGCTGGTGGCGCCACCGGGCGTGGAAGACCGAGCCGTCGACGGCCGGGGCGAAGCTCATGCCCTTGCCGGCGTAGTCGTCGGCGTAGATCTGCCGGAGGTTGTCGGTGTTGCACAGCCCGTAGAGACCGAGCTTGTAGGTCTCCTCGGCGAGGGCGTAGAGCGTGCTCGCCGGGTAGAACATCGGCTCGAAGTCCTGGATGAGGTAGAACTTCCGCTTCATCCCCGGCGCGTGCGCCAGGGCGTATGCGGTCACCCACAGGGTCGCGATGCCGACGTCGGCCTCCGGCACCTTCGCCAGGTCGGCCTTCGACCCGTCGAAGAACACGATCTGCGAGTCCGCCAGCGACGGGAACGCCGCCGCGAGGGCGGACCGGACGAAGTGGTCCGGCGGGCTGCCCCACACCACGAAGCGGTTCTCGACGCCGTGGTTGCGGGCCAGCTCGTCGGCGATGCGCAGCGCGGAGTTGATGCCGCCGTAGAACGGGCTGTCGATGTCGGGGATGAACCAGTTGACGGTGCGCACCTGGAACGGCTCGGCGTTCTGCGCGTGCAGCGCGTCCACGGCCGCGACGTCCGAGGGCAGGGCTCGGCACATGTCGGCCAGCATCCGCGACTCGGCGGCGTTGTTGGTCTGCCGGAACGCGGTGAAGTCGCGCCCCAGCGGCCCGGCCAGCCGCTGCTGCGGGCTGGGCTCGTAGCGGCCGCGCAGTTCGGGCTCACGACTGCCCAGCGACAGGCTCGGGCTCCAGTAGGGGTCACCGCCGAAGAGCCAGGTGTTGTACCGCCAGTAGCTGGCGAAGAAGTCCTCCGTCGGCACGGTGGTGCCGCGGGTGGCGGACTCGAGGTGCCGGATGCCGGCGAACGGCGAGCAGATGTTCCGCAGCCCGTCGAGCACCATGTCCAGACCGAGGGCGACGTCCGAGCCGCAGAGGATGAAGCGCTCGTCGAAGCCGCCGACCCGGTCGAAGACCTCGCGCCGCACCGCGCAGCAAGCACCGGTGACCGCCAGGACGTTGCGGTACCAGTCGGTGGGCCCGTACAGCGAGTCGCTGCCGGGGCGCATGCCCTCGAACACGTGGTCCGCGAAGCCGCCCATGCCCAGGATGACGCCGGCGTGCTGGATCATCCCGTCCGGACCGGTCAGCTGCAGGCCGGCCACGCCGATCTGCGGCTGCATCGCCCAGCCGACGATCTCCTTGAGCCACTCGGGGTCGAGCACCTCGGTGTCGTCGTTGAGGAAGACCAGGACGTCACCGGTGGCCGTGCGGACGGCGGCGTTGTTGACCGCCGAGTAGTTGAACGGCTGCTCGTGCCACCAGAGGACCTCAAGCGGGAACCCGAGACCACGGGTGGCGTACCACTGCTCGTTGTCCGCGTTCTGGCCGCCGTTGTCGACGATGACCACCTCGAAGGACGGGTAGTCGGTGCGCTCCAGCGAGGGTAGGCAGGTCGACAGCATGGTGCGGTTGTGCCGGGTCGGGATGATCACGCTGACCGACGGCCACTCCTGCGGCGTCCAGTACACACGTACCCGGCCCTCGCCCGCAGGACGCGCCTCGGCCGCGACTCCCTTGCGGTCCAGGTGCTGCTGGACGACCCGCACCGCGTCGGCGTCCGGCACCGGGGTGCGCGCGGGCACGCTGCTGAGCACCCGGGTCACCCGGGTGACCCGCTCCGGCTCGCAGTCCGCACGGAGCAGGAGGTCCCAGTGCTGGGCCGCGCCGGCCTCAGCGCGCAGCCCGCCCGCCGCGAGGAACCGGGCCTGGCGCACGGCGAAGGAGCGACCGGTGTAGAACGCCCCGAGCAGCAGCTCCGGGGACCAGCTCGGACGGAACAGCGGGTCGCTGTGCTTGTCGCCGGCGTAGACGTCGTCGTCCCAGGTGATGACGTCGACCAGCGGGTCACGGTGCGCCGCCGCGGCCACCTGGTACAGACAGTCGGAGCGCAGTCGGTCACCCGCCTCCAGCACCACCACGAGGTCGGCGCCCCCGTGCGTCACGTGCGTGTTGGCCGCCTCGACGGCGATGCCGCCGGCCTGGACGACCTGACCGGAGACGTTCGGCTCGACAGTGGAGGTGACCGTGGGGTCGCAGACGACCGCCGTCCAGTGCTGCCAGGACTGCTCGCGCAGGGAGGCCACGGTCGCCTCGGCGTCACCCGCGCCCGGCAGGACGATGACCTGCACGGAGACGGGGTGCGCGGCCTTCCGCGAGTACTCGCGCTGCGCCTCCGACTGCTCGTCCGTGACCTCGTGCTCCCGCAGCCACGAGCGGTAGGAGGGCGCGGAGGGCTCGGCCACGCCCGGGATGGCCCACAGCGACCGGATGGTGCTCGCGGTGTTCAGCACCTCGCGGTAGGTGGACAGGCCCGCCTTGGCCAGCGCGCGCTGCTTGCTGCCCTCGGGCAGCCGGCCGCGGACGGCCTCGCGGACCCGACGGCGGAGGCGCGGTGGCGGGGCGTCGCCGTCCACGACGACCCCGGCGGGACCGCGGGCCTCGCCGATCGCGACGGCGTCCGAGACGTCCCCGGACGCCACCTCGGGCTCCGCCCCCGCCCCCGCCCCCGGCGACGCGGGATCCGTAGTCTCGGGAGAACCTTCGGTGGGGGAGGTCACGATCAACGACTCCTGGGATGGTCGGACAGATGTGGGTGCGCAGAGCAGACCCGACCGTGTCGGGCCGTACCCCGGCTCCGCCAACGTACCTCTCGATGCGAGTTGATCACCCATGACCCTCCCACTGGTCACAGCATGCTCATGAGCCTCGACGTCACCCCCTTGATCGGTCCGCAGACCGGTGTCGGGCGGTACGTCGCCTCACTCAGCCGCGAGCTGGCGGCCGCCCACGGGGACGACGAGGTCACCGGGATCGCCTTCACCGTCCGCGGCCGCGCGGACCTAGGCAGCGTCCTCCCCCCGGGGGTCCGTGCGGTCGGGCCGCCGGCGCCGGCCCGCGTGATGCACCGGGTCTGGGCGCGCAGCGAGTGGCCGCCCGTCACCCTCCTCACCGGGCGGACCGACGTGTTCCACGCGACGAACTTCGTGCTGCCGCCGACCGGTCGCGCGGCCGGCGTCGTCACGGTGCACGACCTCTCCTTCCTACGTCGTCCGCTGACGGTCACGCCCGCCGCCCGCGCCTACCGGGACCTGGTGCCACTCAGCATCCGACGGGCCCGGCTGGTGCTCACCCCGAGCGCCGCGGTCGCCGAGGAGGTGTGCGAGACGTACCGGCTCCCCGCCGACCGGGTGGTCGCCACCCACCTGGGGGTCGACGACGGGTGGTTCGACGCCACCGCCCCGGACGTGGACCTGCGCCGGGAGCTCGGGCTGCCGGACCGGTGGTTCGTCTTCGTGGGAAACCTGGAGCCGCGAAAGAACCTGCCACTGCTCGTCACGGCCTACCGCGAGCTGCTCCGCACCCGTCCCGACGCGCCCGGTCTCGTCCTCGTCGGCCCGGCCGGCTGGGGGCCGTCGCTGGACGTGGCGGGGCTGCCGCCGGAGAAGGTGGTCTTCACCGGCTACCGCGGCGACCGGGAGGTCCGGTCGATCGTGGCGGGCGCCGAGGCGCTGGTGTACCCGACGGCCTACGAGGGCTTCGGGCTCCCGCCGCTGGAGGCCTTCGCCTGCGGCACGCCGGTCATCGCCTCGGACCTCCCGGTCATCCGGGAGGTGGTCGGCGACGACCCGGGGACCGCCCGCCTGGTGCCTGCCGGCGACGTCGACGCACTGGTCGCGGCGCTGACCACCTGCGCCGACCACGCCGACGGGCCGGGGGCCGACGCGGCGCGCCGGGCCCGGGCCCGTCTGTTCAGCTGGACGTCCACGGCGGCTGCCACCCGAGCGGCCTACGAGCAGGCGCTCAGCGGGTGACCACTGCGCAGCCCAGCGACGGGTTGGTGCCGCCCGCGGTGTCGATGCCGTAGGCACACACCGTGTGCCGGCCCGGCGAGACCGGGAGGTAGGCCGTGAACCCGTGCAACTCACCCGCGCCTGGGACCGCTGCGGCCACGTCGGGCCTGGGCTCCTCGGCCAGCAACTGCCCCGCCCAGGCACCGTCCACGTAGAAGTGCACCGCGATCGGCGTGGTCGGCACGTCGGGGTCGTAGACCCAGCCCCGTGCCACGGCATGGCCGGCGCTCACGTCGACCGCGTCCAGGCTGCCCTGCGGGGCCACGCTCGCCGGCACGGTGACGTCCCGGCAGCCGAGCGGCGGGTTGCCGGTCGTCCCGCCCAGCACGTTGATGGCGAAGGCGCAGATCGAGTGGCGGCCCGGGGCCAGCACCAGGGCGGTGTCGAAGCCGTGCCCAGCGCCGGCGGCGGGGTACGCCGCGCCCACGTCAGGACGGTCCGCGTCGGCCCGGAGGACCGAGTGGAACGCCCCGTCGACGTAGATGTGCACGTCGACCGGCGCGGCCGTGTCGGGGTCGAGCGCCCAGCCCTTGACCCGGACCGACGCCCGGGTCGCGGTCACCTGCTCCAGGTTCCCCACCGCCGGGACGCCCACCAGCGCCGAGCCGCAGCCGATCTGCGGGTTCGCCGTGCCCTGCCGGACGTTGATCGCATAGGCGCACACCTGGTGGGGTCCGGGGGCAAGCGCCAGCGAGGTCGCGAACCCGTGCCTGACGCCGAGGCCGGTGAAGGCGGCCGCCACGTCGGGCCTTTCCCGGTCGGCGGTCAGCGCGGTGGCCCATTGGCCGTCGACGTAGAGGTGCACGTCGACGGGCGCAGCGGTCTCAGGGTCCAGTGCCCAGCCGCTGATGCTCGCGGCCGACGCCCCGCCGGTGACCTGCACGTCACCCTGCGGCACGACCTGCAGGTCCACGAGCCGGCAGGCCAGCTCGGGGTTCTTGGCACCGGACCCGACGTTGATGGCGTAGACGCAGACCTGGTTCTGCCCCGGCCTCAGCGGCACGGTCACCGACCAGCCGTGCGCGGGACCGGCAGCCGGGTAGACGGCGCCCACGTCGGGCCGGTCGTCACCCGCCACGGCCTTCGCCGTCCAGGTGCCGTTGACGTAGACGTGCACGTCCAGCGGGGCAGCGGTGTCGGGATCGAGTGCCCAGCCGCGCAACACACCCTGGCCCTCGGTGACGACCGCTCGCTCGACGCTGCCGACCGGCAGCCCCCGGGTGTCGACGGTCATGCAGCCGAGGACCGGGTTGTTCGCCCCCTTGGCCACGTTGATCGCATAGACGCACACCTGGCGCACGCCCTGGGTGACCGGCACCGTCAGCTGGAATCCGTGGCCGGCACCCCAGGCCGGCAGCGCCGCGGCGACGTCGGCGCGGGCCACGTCGGCCCGCGTGGAGCTGCGCGGCTGCCCGTCGACGTAGACGTGCACGTCGATCGGCTCGGCAGTGTCAGGGTCGACGGTCCAGCCGCGGACGTCGACGGAGTCACCGGTGCGCGCCGACACCTGGTCCAGCGCACCGACGGGCTGCCAGGGCGACTCCCCGGGCGCCTGCGTCGAGCCGAACCAGTCGGTGAAGTAGAGCCAGAAGTTCCGGTTGCCGTAAGCGGAGCAGGCATCGCCCGTGCCGTAGCCGGCCCGGAGCGCCGCGGCGTTCGGCTGATACGGCGTGTAGACGTACAGCCCGGCGGTCGCCTGGTTCTGGATGTAGACAGGACTCGAGCCGCACTCGGGCTTGTTCGCCTGGAACAAGATGTCCTGCGTGCGTCCCGCCCGGTACCCGTAGCTGGTGGGGTTGGCCTTGTAGACCTGGAACCTGCGGGCCGCGCTGTAGACCTGGTTCTGGAAGCCGTTGTAGGCCGGGTCGCACGGAGCGGTGTCCGGGCAGGCGTAGCCCATCGCCTCGCGGTAACGGCGGGCGTAGAGCGAGGAGCCGCTGTTGGTGACCAGCGACTGCTCCTTCTGCAGCATCACCAGCAGCACCTTCGGGCTGATGTTGCAGGACAGGGCTGCCTTGGCGATGATCAGCGCCGCTGGCTCAGCGACTCCAGCGCCGTACCCGGTGCAGAACGAGTCCGCTGCTCGAGCAGTCGTGTCCTGCCGGAAGTCCTTGAGGCACGGCGTCCCGTCCGCCCCGGCCTTGCAGTTCATCCCCTTCAGCTCGATGAAGGCGCGGACGTCGTCGACGCTCATCCCGTCGCCGTCGAAGAAGACAGCGTCGCTGATGATGTTGCCGGGGGTGAACTGGCCGGTGTCGGCCGCCGGCGTGACGTCGACCAGCGGCGCCGGGCTGTCGGCGACGAGGACCAAGCCCGACAGGGCCACGAGCCCCAGCAGACCGGCGACGAGCCGGATGACCAGGCGAGTCATCGAGCGGGGACCTCCACGTCGACCGCCGTGCTCTCGCCCGCGGACGTGGCCGACTCGTAGGTCAGCACCGCCGTCCACGTGCCCGCGCCGAGGTCGGACCCGGCGATCTGGAGCAGCCCGCAGTTCATCGTGCTGGCGTCAGGTTCGGCCGGGTTCTCGTCGACCAGGGGCGCCCCTCCCTGCGTGGCGGTCAGCCGGCAGGTGCCCTCCAGCTCGATCACGCCTGCCACGTAGCCGTTGACCTCCAGGGACCACGAGCCCGCCTCCCAGCCGGCATAGGTGATCACCGGGTTCACGGCACCGCCGGTCCTCGTCTGCTCCGGGTCGGTGGCCACCTCCTCTCCCGGGGCGGGGGGCGCGATCGACGTGACCGCCACGGGGGTGGGGACGGGCTCGGTCGTGGTCGGTGCAGGCGTGCTGGACGTGCTCGGCGCAGCAGCCGGGCTGGAGGGGACGTCGTTCGAACCGGTGAGCTGAACGACGGTCACCACGGCGACCGCGGTCAGGACGGCACCGCCGGCCAGCAGTGCGGGACGGCGTGGGGATCGGGGCATGTCAGGTGCCTTTCCTGTACGTCGGCCAGCGGCAGGCGCCGCTGGCCGCTCGGTCCCGGTCAGCCGGTGACCGTGCGGCAGCCGAGCAGCGGGTTGGTGGTGCCGTGGCCGGAGTTGATCCCGTAGGCGCAGACCTGGTGCTGGCCCGGCGGCACCGACACGCTGGCGGCGTAGCCGTGGGCAGCCCCCGCCTTGGGGAAGGCACCGGCGACGTCGGGCCGGTCACCGGCTGCCGTCATAGCCTCGGACCAGCGGCCGTCGACGTACAGGTGCACGTCGCTGGGGGCCTTAGCCCGGTCGGGGTCCCAAACCCAGCCTCGGACCTCGATGACGCCGCCGGAGCCGATGACGTCATCCAGGCTGCCCACCGGGTTCCACGAGGCGGCAGCCACGGTGACGGGGTGGCACCCGAGCGAGGGGTTCGTCTCGCCGTGGCCGGTGTTGATGGCGTAGGCGCAGATCGTGTGCTCGCCCGGCGCCAGGTCGAGCGCACCGCTGAAGCCGTGCGCGGTGCCGGTTCCGGGAAAGAGCGCCCCCACGTCGGCGCGGGGCCGGTCCGCGGTGACCTGGCCGGCGTAACCACCGTCCACGTAGACGTGCACCGCGAGCGGGGTCGTCGGGGTGTCCAGGTCGACCGCCCAGCCCGACACCGACACGCTGCGGCCGGAAGCAGTGGCGGAGTCGGCATGGCCCTGCGGGTTCCAGGACGTGCCAGGGACCGTCACGGTCTGGCAGCCCAGCTTGGGGTTGCTGGCGCCGGCGTTCTTGTTGATGGCGAAGATGCACACCGTGTAAGGGCCCGGCGCGGACACCGCGGTGGACCAGGTGAAGCCGTGCGCGGGGCCGGCCGCCGGGTGGACCGCGGCGACGTCGGGCCGGCTGCCGTTGGCCAGCAGGGCGCCCCCCCAGCCGTCGTTGACGTAGACGTGGACGTCGAGGGCACTGGTCTGCGCGTCGGGGTCGATCGTCCAGCCCCTGGCGGACAGGGTCCGGCCGGCGACTGACACGGCTTCGACGTTGCCGAACGGGATCGTGGAGGGGACGGGAGGCGGTGTGGACGTCATCGTCTGGCACCGCATCCAGGTGTTCAGGCCGGTCGGAGCTGCGTTGACCGCCACGGCGCAGACGTTGTGCACTCCCTTGGCGAGGGTGAACGTGCCTTCGAACCCGTGTGCCTGCCCGGCTGCGGGGTAGGCGGCAGCGACGTCGGCGCGGGTTCGCGAAGCGGTGAAGTGCGCGGCCGTCACTCCGTCAACCAGCATGCCGACGTCGATGCTGCCGGCTGGGTAGTCAGGGTCGAACGTCCACCCGCCCACCGTGACGGTCGAGCCGCTGATGGAGAGCTTCTCGGTGTTGCCGACGGGGCTGCCACCGACCGAGCCCGCCATCCGCGAGCCGACCATGTCCCTCAGCTGGCCCATCCGGTTGTAGGCGTACTGCCCTGGGCAGGTCGTGCTGCCGACGTCCCGGTGGGCGAAGACCGTGGGCAGGGTGACCACCGCGCCGGCGCCGTACTTGGAGGTACCGCCTCCACCGGAGGTCAGCTGGGTGGTGCCCTTGGGGTCGACCCCGTACAGCGACAGCTTCCAGGCGATGATCGCCGCGACGGAGTCGAGCATGGCCTGCGGGGTGTCGACCTCGGCGTAGTTGCCCAGCATCGAGACGCCGAACGTGCCGGTGTTGAAACCGCCGGCGTGCGCCCCGATGACGGTCGAGCTCAGACCGCCGTAGCGGCCCTCGAAGATGCGGCCGTACTTGTCGACGATGACGTTGTAGCCGATGTCGCCCCAGCCGCGGGTCTGCGAGTGGTAGGCGAAGATCGAGCGCATCATCGCCGGCACCTGGGCAGCGGTGTAGCCGTTGCCGTCGGCCGTGTGGTGCAGCGTCGCGGCCTTGATGGTCGGCGCGTACTCCGGGCCCCAGGTGCGGATGGACTCGTCGGCACCCCACTGCGCGCGGCTGACGACGTCGGGCATGGACGTGCCGGCGTGCGCCTCGTCCTTCGCCCCGGTGGCGGGCAGCGCGTCGGCCTTGCTGGTGCCGGGGTCGAGCAGGGCGACGCTCACGTCCTCCGGCACCGCGCCACCGGCACCCTGCACGATGACCTCGATGCCCCGGGCCGGGCCGGTCCAGTAGGGGGCGGTGCCGCCACGGACGTCGAGGTCCTCGGTCTTCGGGGACTCGGTCTGCTCGATGTCGTCGGCCTCGAGGGTCCCCCACTCGCCCCAGTCGCCGTCCTCGTCCTGGGTGCGGACCTGGACCTGGACGTCGGTGATCGACGGGTCGTCGCGCCACGTGACGCCGACCGCGGAGAAGGGGTCGGTGTCCTCGCGGGACACGGTGAGCGCCGGGACACCCGGGAGCTCCTCGCCTGAGGTGGGGACGTCCTCGTCGGACGCCGGCCCGCTGGAGGCCGGAGCGCTGGAGGCCGGGGAACTCGTCTCCGCCGGGGTGCTGGTGCCGGCCGGCTCGTCGCCGGTCGGGGCGGTCGACGGCGCGGCGGACGGGTCGGCCGGCGCGCTCTCCGTCGCGGGCTGCGAGGTCCCCGGCGCGGCGGAGCCGGCGGCCTGGGACTCCTCGACGCCGTCGGGCTGCACCACCCCGTCGGTGGCCACCACGGCGTCGCCCTCGGGCTCGACGACCGAGCCGAGCTCGACCTCGTCGATCGAGGTCTCGACCGGGTGCGGCGCGGGGACGGGCGCGGCGTAGACCGGCAGCGTCAGCACGGTGCCCGTCATGGCCAGGAAGGCGACAGAGCCCACGATGAGGCGACGCACGAATGGTCCTCCGATGAGCTGAAGCGGAGGTCCGCGTGGAGCACGGACCCGTCCACGTCATCTCATCGGCTGTTCGGCGCGTCTCCTTGACCATTTCGTGACGAAAACGGCCAACGAGCTTCGTGGGTGGTCACCCGACGGCGCAGATGACCAGCCACCGTCAGTCCCGGAAGCCCTCCTGCATCGCCGTGTGCAGCGACTCGCGCCACGGCGGCGCCGGGGTCAGGCCCGCTCCCGTCCACGCCGACCCGTCCAGCACCGAGTAGGCCGGCCGGGGTGCCGGGCGGGGGAAGGCGTCCGTCGTGGTCGGGAGCACCCGGGCCGGGTCCGCCCCCAGCTCCTCGAAGACCGCGCGGGCCAGGCCGAACCAGCTCACCTGGCCGCTGTTGGTGTAGTGCAGCACCGGCGGGGAGGGCTCCTCCCGCGCGCCGAGCTCCACCAGGCCGGCAGCCAGGTCGGCGGACCAGGTGGGCGACCCGACCTGGTCGTCGACGACCGAGACCGTCTCGCGCTGGGCCTCCAGCTTGGTCATCGTGCGCACGAAGTTCCCACCGTGCCGGCCGTACACCCACGCCGTGCGCACCACCGTGGCGTCGCCGCCCACCGCGGCGATCGCCTGCTCACCCGCGGCCTTGGTGCGGCCGTAGGCCGACCGGGGGGCGACCGGCGCGTCGACCGGGTACGGCTCGGTGGCCGAGCCGTCGAACACGTAGTCGGTGGAGACGTGCACCAGCCGGCCACGTCCGGAGAGCTCCTCGGCCAGCCAGCGCGGGGCGGACCCGTTGACCACCAGGGCGGTGCCCTCGTCGGTCTCGGCGTCGTCGACGGCGGTGTAGGCCGCGGCGTTCACCAGGACCGCCCGCCGGCCGGCGGACGCGGCCAGCCAGTCGCGGACGGTCGCCCGGACGGCGGCCTCGTCGGTCAGGTCGACCTCGGCGCGCCCGACGGCCGTCACCTGGTCGCCGTCCCGGCCGGCCAGCACCTCGAGCAGGTCGTGCCCCAGCTGCCCGCGGGCGCCGGTGACCAGCCAGCTGAGCGGCGTCGCGGAGGTCACGACCGGGCCGTCGCCGCGGACGCCTTGAGCGGCTCCCACCAGGCGCGGTTGTCCCGGTACCACTGCACGGTCAGCGCCAGGCCGTCCTCGAAGGACATCCGCGGGGCGTAGCCCAGCGCACCGGTCTTGGAGTAGTCGACGGAGTAGCGCAGGTCGTGGCCGCCGCCCCGAGGGTCGACGATGTGGTCGACGTAGCTCCAGTCGCGGCCGGTGGCCTCGAGCAGCTTCTCGGTGAGCTCCTTGTTCGACAGCTCCCGGCCGCCGCCGATGTTGTAGTACTCCCCCGGCGCGCCCTTTTCCAGCACCAGCTGGATGCCGCGGCAGTGGTCGTCGACGAACAGCCAGTCGCGGACGTTGGCGCCCTCGCCGTAGAGCGGGACCTTGTGCCCGTCGAGCAGGTTGGTGACGAACAGCGGGATGACCTTCTCCGGGAAGTGGTACGGCCCGTAGTTGTTGCTGCACCGGGTGATGGAGATGTTCATCCCGTAGGTCTTGGCGTACGCGCGGGCGATCAGGTCGCTGCCGGCCTTCGACGCCGAGTACGGCGAGTTCGGCTCGAGGATGTGGTCCTCGGTCCAGGAGCCCTCGTCGATCGACCCGTAGACCTCGTCGGTGGAGACGTGCACGACCCGGCCCACCTCGGCGCGCAGCGCGGACTCGAACACCTGCTGGGCGCCCAGCACGTTGGTGAGCACGAAGCCCGCCGCTCCGGTGATCGAGCGGTCGACGTGGGACTCCGCGGCGAAGTGCACGACGGCGTCGTGCCCGGGCAGCGCGGCGTCGAGGTCGGCGGCCACGCAGATGTCGCCCTGCACGAAGCGGTAGCGCGGGTTGTCCGCGACCGGGGCGAGGTTGGCCAGGTTGCCGGCGTAGGTGAGCTTGTCGAAGACCGTCACCTCGGCGTCCTCGAACCCCTTGTAGCCGCCGGACAGCAGGGTCCGTACGTAGTGGGAGCCGATGAAGCCGGCACCGCCGGTGACCAGGATGCGCATCTGGGAGAGCCCTTCGAGTGACTGGGCGGACAGGTGGTGCTGGCTAGTCTTGCAGAGCCACGTCATTGCCCGGTTCGCACAGTTCTCAGTCGTATCGTCACGTCGACTCCGCCGCGAGACCCGAGGTCACGCTTCTCGACCGAGACGGCCGGCCCCGACGTGAGGACTTCTGTGCGCGACAACGACGACCACCAGGCCGGCAACCCCCGCCCGCTGCCGCCCCGGCTCGACCCCCGGGCCGGGCGGCCGGCGCGGCACGCCCCGGCGACCGCCGACGGCCGTGCCCGCACCGGGCACGGCCGGCTGGCGGGCGGCGCGCGCGTGGTGGCCGGCCTGCTCTCCGTCGTCCTGCTCGCGACCAGCGGCTGGGGCTGGTACCTCGGCCGCGTGGCCGACGCCAGCGTGAACCGCACTGACGCGATCCCGACCTCCGGCAACGATGAGGTCGTGGACACCGGCGAGGCGATGAACCTCCTGCTGGTCGGCAGCGACAGCCGCGCCGGGGCCACCGACGAGGAGCTGGCGCAGCTCAACACCGAGGCCAACGCGGGCCTCAACACCGACACCATGATCTTGGTGCACGTGCCGGCCGACGGCTCCGCGGCCTCGTTCGTCTCCTTCCCCCGTGACTCCTACGTGGAGATCCCCGGCCACGGCTCGGACAAGCTGAACGCCGCCTACGCCTACGGTGCGCAGGAGGCGGGGAGCGAGGCCTCCGAGGCCGAGCAGCAGGCCGCCGGCGCCCAGCTGCTCATCCAGACGATCAGCCAGCTCACCGGGCTGCGGATCGACCACTACGCCGAGGTCGACCTGCTCGGCTTCTTCAAGCTGTCCTCCGTCGTCGGCGGCGTGGAGGTCAACCTCTGCGAGGCCGTCCAGGACGACTTCTCCGGCGTCGACCTGCCGGCCGGCGTGCAGACCATCAGCGGTGAGCAGGCGCTGGCCTTCGTCCGGCAGCGCCACGGCCTGCCGCGCGGCGACTTCGACCGGATCATCCGCCAGCAGACCTTCATCGCCGGGATGATCCGCAAGATGCTCAGCGAGAACGTGCTGCTGGACCTGGGCAAGCAGCGCCAGCTGGTGCAGGCGGCCGCCGACGCGCTGACCGTCGACCAGACGCTGAACCTGCTCAACCTGGCCCAGCAGATGCAGTCCGTGCAGCCCGGCAGCATCGACTTCCAGACCGTCCCCTACATCGGTGACGACGAGGACGACGCCGGCCGGTACATCCTCCGGCTGGAGGACGAGGAGAAGCTGCACCAGTTCTTCGCCGAGCTGAACGCCGAGCCGGAGGCCGCCGAGCCGCCCGCCTCCGAGGCGCCGCCCGCGGCCGCCCCGTCCGACGTCTCCGTCGAGGTCTTCAACGGCTCGGGCACCAGCGGGCTGGCCGCGCAGGCCTCCACCGAGCTGACCTCGGCCGGCTTCGGCGTCGCGGGCACCGGCAACGCCGACTCCTCCGACTACACCGTCACCGAGATCCGGTTCGCCGCCGGCGACGAGGCGCTGGCCGCCACGCTCGCCGCTGCCGTCCCCGGTGCGACCCAGGTGGTCTCCCCCGACGCCACCGCCGGCACCGTGCAGCTGGTGCTGGGCTCGGACTTCAACGGGGTCGGCCAGGCCGTGACCGCGCCCCCCGCGGCGCCGACGACCGAGGGCGAGGACCAGCGCACCGCGGCCGACACCACCTGCATCAACTGATGGCCACCCTCCCGGCCGACCTGCTCGCCGCCGCGCTCCGGCGGAACGCCGGCGCCCCGCTGGTGACGTTCTACGACGACGTCTCCGGGGAGCGCACCGAGCTGTCGGCCACCACGCTGGCCAACTGGGTCGCCAAGACGGGGAACCTGCTGCAGGAGGAGTTCGACGTCGGCCCGGGCAGCACCGTGGCCGTGGCGCTGCCGGTGCACTGGCAGACCGCGGCGGTGCTGCTGGGGGTCTGGAGCTGCGGCGCCGCGGTGCTGGACACCGCGGGCGAGGACGACGACCGCTTCGCCGCGGCCGACGTGGTGCTGGCCGACGCCGACCGGCTGCCGCCGCTGGAGGAGCAGGGGCTGCCGGAGCTGATGGGGCTGTCGCTGCACCCGATGGGGCTGGGCATGGCCGGCTACGTGGGCCCGGCGCGGGACTTCGCGCTGGAGGTCCGGGCGCACGGTGACGTGTTCTCCCCCTGGCAGCCGGCCGACCCGGCCGGCCCGGGGCTGGTGCTCGGCGGCGGGGACCTGAGCCTGGCCGGGCTGGTCGAGACGGCGACCGAGCTGGCCGGCCGGCTGGGCATCGCCGAGGGCGACCGGGTGCTCGTCGACCAGCGGACGGCGACCGAGGCGGGCCCCGTCGCCTGGCTGCTGGCCCCGCTCGCCGCCGGCGCCTCGCTGGTGCTCTGCCGAGCTGCGTCTTCCACCCGCCTGCAGCACCGGGCCGAGACGGAACGGGTCACCGCTACGCTCGGGCTGAAGCTCGACGGGATCCGCGAGCTGGGCCGCCCCGCCTGACCCTCCCCGCCCAGCGCCCGATGGACGGTGGTCAGCGCAGTGGACAAGGTCGTCTCCAGCACCCGTGAGGCCGTGGCCGACATCCCCGACGGGGCGGTGCTCGCCGTCGGCGGGTTCGGGCTCTGCGGGGTCCCCTTCCAGTTGATCGACGCCCTGCTCGAGCAGGGCGCGTCGGAGCTCACCACTATCTCCAACAACTGCGGCGTGGACGACCAGGCGCTGGGGGTGCTCCTCTACGCCGGCCGGATCCGCAAGACGATCAGCTCCTTCGTCGGCGGCAACAAGGAGCTGGCCCGGCTGTACCTCTCCGGCCAGCTCGAGGTCGAGCTCACCCCGCAGGGGTCGCTTGCCGAGCGGCTGCGCGCCGGCGGCACCGGCATCCCCGCGTTCTACACCCCCACCGGCGTCGGCACACTGGTCGCCGACGGCGGCATCCCGGTGCGCTACGACGCCGAGGGCAACGTGGTGGCCACCAGCCCGCCGAAGGAGGTCCGCCGCTTCGGCGACCAGGACTTCGTGCTGGAGACGGCGCTGACCGCCGACTACGGGCTGGTCCGGGCGGCGCAGGGCGACCGGCACGGCAACCTGGTGTTCCACGAGTCGGCCCGCAACTTCAACCCGCTGGCCGGGATGGCCGGCACGATCACGATCGCCGAGGTCGAGGAGCTGGTCGAGCCCGGGGAGCTGCTCCCCGAGGCGGTCCACCTGCCCGGGGTGTTCGTGCAGCGGGTGGTCGTCGTCGGCAGCGAGGGCAAGGCCATCGAGAAGCGCACCACCCGCCCCCGCCCGAGCGCCGCCGTCCCCGCGGCCGCCGGCACCGAGACGACGGAGGCCTGACCATGACCCTCACCCGTGACCAGCTCGCCGCCCGGGTCGCCCTCGACCTGGTCGACGGCCAGTACGTCAACCTGGGCATCGGCATGCCCACCCTGGTGCCCAACCACATCCCCGACGGGGTCCACGTGGTGCTGCAGAGCGAGAACGGCGTGCTCGGCGTCGGCCCGTACCCCTTCGAGGGCGACGAGGACCCGGACCTGATCAACGCCGGCAAGGAGACGATCACGCTGCTGCCCGGCGCCAGCTTCTTCGACTCCTCGCTCTCCTTCGGGATGATCCGCGGCCACCACATCGACGTCGCCGTGCTCGGGGCCATGCAGGTGAACGCCCGCGGCGACCTGGCCAACTGGCTGATCCCCGGGAAGATGGTCAACGGGATGGGCGGGGCGATGGACCTCGTCCACGGCGCCCGCGAGGTGGTCGTGATGATGGAGCACGTCGCCCGCGACGGCTCCCCCAAGATCGTCGAGGAGTGCTCGCTGCCGCTCACCGGCAAGGCCTGCGTCGACCGGATCATCACCGACCTGGCGGTCGTCGACGTCACCGGCGACGGCCTGGTGCTGCGCGAGGTGGCCCCCGGCGTGACCGTCGACCAGGTGGTCGCGGCCACCGGTGCCCCGCTCGCCGTCGGCGACGACGTGCCGACGATGCGGCTGCCGGCGTCGGTCTGAAGAAGGACCCCCTGCCCCCCACGCCTCGCACGCTCGGCGCGGGCCCCTGCAGGGGGGCCGCACAACCCACTGCGAGAACGGGAGTCGATGACCTTCTCCGTCATCGCCCGGGACCCGGCCACCGGGGACCTGGGCATCGCGGTCTCCTCCTGCATCCTGGCCGTCGGCCGGGCCGTGCCCACGGTCCGGCCGGGCGTCGGCGTGGTCGCGGTGCAGGCGCGCAGCCGGCGCGGGCTGGGCACGTCGCTGATGGCCGGGCTCGCCGAGGGCACCTCGCCGCAGGACCTGGTGCGGCGCGCGTCGCACGCGGCCGAGGACGTCGACCGGCAGATCGCGGTGCTGGACGCGGCCGGCCAGGTCGCCGCCGACACCGGCCGGGGGTCGCTGCCGGCCAGCGGTCACCTGCTGGGCGAGGGGTTCAGCGTGCAGGGCAACATGCTCGCCTCCCCCGACGTCCTGCCGGCGATGTCCGCTGCCTTCGCCGCGGCCGGCGGCTCGCTGGCCGACCGGCTGCTGGCCGCCCTGACCGCGGGGCAGGACGCCGGTGGCGACCTGCGGGGCCGTCAGTCGGCGGCGCTGCAGGTGGTCAGCGGCACCGCGGCGACCGAGGACGACGACGGCGTCCGGGTCGACCTGCGGGTCGACGACTCCGGCGACCCGGTCGCCCAGCTGCGGATGCTGCGCAACCTGCAGCGCGCGTACGACGAGCGCGACTACGAGACGCTCGCGGTCTTCGCACCGGAGGGCGCCCGCGACCTCTACGCCGCGCTGGCGGCGTCCCGCCGGGGCGACCGGACCGCGGCCCGCACCGCGCTGGAGGCGGTGCGCACCCGCCCCGGCTGGTCGACGTGGCTGGCCTCGATGGCCGGCGACGCCCGGCTGGCCGCGGTGTCCCGGCTGCTGGACTGAGCGGCTAGAGGCCCTCGTCCCGCAGCTCCGCCACCACGTCGTCGGCCAGCTCCTAGGGACGTCCTCCCAGGCGGTCGGGAGCGCCCCGCCGTCAGCGCAGCAGGCTCCGGGCGATCACCATGCGCTGCACCTGGTTGGTGCCCTCGTAGATCTGGGTGATCTTCGCGTCGCGCATCATCCGCTCGACCGGGAAGTCCTGGGTGTACCCGGCCCCGCCGAACAGCTGGACGGCGTCGGTGGTGACCTGCATGGCGGTGTCGGACGCGAAGGCCTTGGCGGCGGCGGAGACCCGGGTGACGTCCGGCCGCCCCTGCTCACCGGCAGCAGCGGCCACGTACACCAGGTGCCGGGCCGCCTGGATCTTCATGTCCATGTCGGCGAGCATGAACTGCACGCCCTGGAAGTCCGACACCGCCGAGCCGAACTGGCGGCGCTCCTTCGTGTAGGCGACCGCGGCGTCGAGCGCGCCCTGGGCCACGCCGACGGCCTGGGCACCGATGGTCGGCCGGGTGAAGTCCAGCGTGCGCAGCGCGGTCTTGAAGCCGGTGCCGGGCTCGCCGATGACCCGGTCGGCCGGGATCGTGCAGTCGGTGAAGTAGAGCTCGCAGGTGGGCGAGCCCTTGATGCCCATCTTCCGCTCCTTGGGGCCCACGGCGAAGCCCGGGTCGTCGCGGTGCACGACGAAGGCGGAGATCCCGTTGGCGCCCTTCTCCGGGTCGGTGACGGCCATGACCGTGAACCACTCCGAGACGCTGGCGTTGGTGATCCACGCCTTGGTGCCGTTGAGCACCCAGCTGTCGCCCTCGAGGCGGGCGCGGGTGCGCATCGACGCCGCGTCGGAACCGGCCTCCCGCTCGGAGAGCCCGTAGCTGATCATCGCGGTGCCGGCGGCGATCGACGGGAGCACCCGCTGCTTGAGCTCCTCGGACGCCGACAGGCTGATCGGCACCGACCCGAGCTTGTTGACCGCGGGGATCAGCGAGGCGCTGACGTCGACCCGGGCGACCTCCTCGATGACGATGCAGGTGGCGATCGCGTCGGCACCCTCACCGCCGTAGGCCTCCGGCACGTGCGTGGCGTGGAAGCCCGCCGCGGTGAGCGCCTTCTGCGCCTCCACCGGGTAGCGGGACTCGGCGTCCACCTCCGCGGCGAAGGGGGCGATCTCCCGTTCGGCGATCTCGCGGACCGCCTCGCGGACGGCCTCGTGCTCCTCGGTCAGCGCGTACAGCCCAGCGTTGTTACCCACGAGTAGATGCTAGGCCGCCGTCCCGCCGCCGGGAAGCACCTCACCCCAGCGGATCAGGGGGCGATCCGGGCCTGCAAGGCGTCGTCCCGGGCCAGCACCGAGGCGGCGAGCTCGGCCTGGAAGCTGCTCACCGCGGCCCGCAGCCGGTCGTCGGCCACCGCGAGGACGCGCACGGCCAGGAGCCCCGCGTTGCGGCCCCCGCCGATCGACACCGTCGCGACCGGCACGCCGGCGGGCATCTGCACGATGGACAGCAGGCTGTCCAGCCCGTCGAGCCGGTCCAGCGGCCGCGGGACGCCGATCACCGGCAGCGGGGTGGCCGCGGCGATCATCCCCGGCAGGTGCGCCGCTCCCCCGGCCCCGGCGATGACCACCCGCAGGCCCCGTGACTCGGCCGTCTCGGCGTAGTCGAGCATCCGCCGGGGGGTGCGGTGCGCGGAGACGACGTGCGCCTCGTAGGGGACGTCGAACTCGGCGAGCGCCGCCGCGGCGGGCTCCATCATCGGCCAGTCGGAGTCGCTGCCCATCACGATGCCGACGACAGGTCCGCTCACGGGGCTCCTCGGTGCTCGGTTCAGTGCTCGGTGTCGAAGGCGAAGGCGTCGTCGACCACGCCGTCGGCCAGGTAGCGGGCCGCGGCGACCGCGCGGGCGCGCACCTCGGCGACGTCGTCGCCCAGCGCGGTGACGTGCCCCAGCTTGCGGCCGCGTCGTTGGCCTTTGCCGTACCAGTGCAGCTTCACGTCGGGCCAGTGCGCCATCAGGTGGTGCACCCGCTCGTCGAGACCCGGGCCCGTCCAGCCGTCGTCCGCGGTCGCCCCGCCGAGCACGTTGGCCATCACGACGACCGGCGCCGTCATCGCGGTGGAGCCGAGCGGGTAGTCCAGGACGGCGCGCAGGTGCTGCTCGAACTGGCTGGTGCGGGCGCCCTCGATGGTCCAGTGCCCGGAGTTGTGCGGGCGCATGGCGAGCTCGTTGACCAGCACGCCGTCGGCGGTCTGGAACAGCTCGACGGCGAGCATGCCCACCACGCCGAGGGAGTCGGCGATCCGGACGGCGAGCTCCTGGGCCGCCGTCGAGAGCTCGTCGGGCAGCCCCGGAGCCGGCGCCAGCACCTCGTTGCAGACCCCGTCGCGCTGCACGGTCTCGACCACCGGCCACACCGCGACCTGGCCGAACGGCGAGCGGGCGACCTGGGCGGAGAGCTCGCGCACCATCGCGACCCGCTCCTCGGCCAGCAGCGTGCCGTGCCGCTCCAGCAGGTCGGCGACCTGGTCGGGCCCGTGGACGACGAAGACGCCCTTGCCGTCGTAGCCGCCCCGCGGGGTCTTCAGCACCACCGGCCAGCCGACCTCGTCGGCGAAGGCGGTGACGTCGTGCACGGTGCGCGCCTCGGCCCAGGCCGGCTGCGGCTCCCCCGCCTCGGCCAGCGCCCGGCGCAGCACGAGCTTGTCCTGCGCGTGGACGATGGCTGCGGAGCCCGGTGCGACGCGGTGGCCGGCTGCCTCCAGGGCGCGCAGGTGCTCGGTGGGCACGTGCTCGTGGTCGAAGGTGAGCACGGTGGCCCCGTCGGCGAGGCGCTCCAGGTCGGCCAGCTCGCGGTGGTCGCCCAGCTGCACGTCGGCGGCGACCAGGGCGGCCGACTCGTCGGGGGCGGCGGCCAGCACCCGCAGCGACTGGCCGAGGGCGATCGCCGCCTGGTGGGTCATCCGGGACAGCTGCCCTCCACCCACCATGGCCACGACCGGGAGAGCGGTGCGGGGGTCGAGTGGAGTGGTCACTGCGGTCGGAAGCACGAGAGTGACCGGACGATGCGACGAGGACCCGAGTGCCCGGCGGCTGTCGGGCATCGACGGCGCCCCCTCACGGTCGGTGACCTCCGTCCGAGACGGGTTCGACGTGTGCCATCCGCTCGACCACGTTCGGACCTCCGGAGACGATGTTCTCAGCCAGGTCATGGGACGGCACCCCGGCCCCCGCTGTTCCTGCGCCATCGTCCGGCACGCGTGGCGTGGCCGGCTCCTTCGGTATGGCGGTGGCCGACCCGGCCGCAGGCTCGGGATCCCGGACATCCTCGGTCCCGACCGGGTCGACCGCACGCGCGGGGACAGACCGACCGGTGCTCCACCGGCGCCACGAGGAGCGTGGAGGGACCAGCGGGAACGCCACCACCGCCGACAGCGCGCTGACGGCCACCACGAAGGCCACGGGCATCGTCCACGTACCGGGCGGCGTCCACTCGAGGGGGACGCTGAACAGCGGGACGCCGAAGCCGTAACCGTAGCGCCACAGCGACCAGAAGAGCGCCGCCACGTGCACTCCTGCCACGAGTGGGGTG
Organism: Modestobacter versicolor; assembly: GCF_014195485.1. Lineage (NCBI taxonomy): Bacteria > Bacillati > Actinomycetota > Actinomycetes > Geodermatophilales > Geodermatophilaceae > Modestobacter > Modestobacter versicolor. The sequence goes on along the minus strand of NZ_JACIBU010000001.1, from coordinate 4,057,100 downwards.
AGCGCAAGCGCACTCCACCGGGTCAGCCGGTCCTCACCGTGGCGGGAGGTGAGCGCGGCCATCGCGACGATCGGGAGGCCGATCGACATCGGCAGCCCGTAGCGCCCCTGCCAGATGAGGCCCAGATCGGCTGCCGACGGGATCTGGCTCACCACGGGGACGACGAACGAGGCGACCAGCAGCAGGCCGAGCGCCCAACGCGTGCCGGCCCTGCCGCGCACGAGGCCGGCCAGCACCAGGAGGGCGATGGCCCCACCGAGCAGGACGAGGAACAGGCCGTGGAGCGTCACGTTGAGCGCCCCGAAGACGGCCAACTGCTCCTTGACGTACCGCCCGGTCAGCCCGATGGCCGCACCGAGGGCCGTGGACACGTCCCCGAGCTTCGAGTCAGGGATGCCCCCGAGCGACGCGGTGGGGTCGACGGCCAGCAGCCAGGCTCCGGCGCAGACTGCGCCGATCGCACCGATCGTCGATGCAGGCACCCACCGCCGTTCAGCGAGCGCGGCTCGCCAGAACTCTCGGGTGGCCATCACGACGAGGCAGACGGCGATCAGCAGCGCAAGCAGCCCCGAACCAGGACGTGTGTTCAGGAGCACGACCGCAGTGGTCATGCCTGCGGCCAACCGGCCGCGGACGTGGTGGGCGGCAGGGTCTCGGACGAGGGGGACGAGCAGGCACCAGGTGGCGAAGCCGGCGGCGATCTCCAGACCACTGGAGTTGACCATGCCACCGAAGAAGAGCGCCGTCGGGGTGACTGCCAACCAACCCGCGGCGAGCATCACCCGGCCGTGCCGGCTGGTCCGCAGCGCCCACAGCCCCAGGGCGAAGAACCCCGCGCAGAGGACCGCGCTGACCACCCGCATGCCGAGCACGGCGGCTGTCCCGTCGGACACCAGGCTGGGTAGTCCGACGATCGCGTAGTACAGCGGCGGGTACCGGCCGATCCACGTCTGGACCTCGGCGTCCCGGTTGTCACCGGCGGCGAAGTCGGGGGCGCAGTCGGCAGCCTCGCTCGCCTTCTGCAGGAAGCACTCGGTGTTGTCCATCGAGTCCGCGTAGTACTCCGGGACCTCGACCCCGGTGATGATCTCGAAGTACGTGCCGGGCTGCTCGATGGTGCGCCCGGTCAGCTCGCCGCGCGCGACCGCCGCTGCCTTCACGACGTGAGCGGGCTCGTCGGGGCTGGCGAACAGGGGGGTCGTGATGGCCCAGCCCGAGATGGCCACGGACAGGAGGAACCAGGACAGCAGGAAGAAGCGCAGACCCCTACCACGCCCACCCGTCAGGGGGAACGCCCGAGGTTCCGCGCGTCCGACGTTGGTGCGCACGCAGTTACCGTAGAGCCCGACGAGGAGCTGGACCCAATCGTGCCGCCCGTTCGGGTGGTACCCCGCAGCGAGAGGAGCCGCGTGACCTACGAGGACGTGGCCGTCCTGATCCCCTGCCACAACGAGGCCACGACCATCGCCGAGGTGGTGACCGGCTTTCGGAGGCACCTGCCCGGTGCGCGGGTGGTGGTCTGCGACAACAACTCGACCGACGACACCGGAGCCCTGGCCGTCGAGGCCGGCGCGGACGTCATCCGGGAGACCCACCGGGGCAAGGGGTACGCGGTGCGGCGGTTGTTCTCCGACGTCGACGCGGCGTTCTTCATCATGGTGGACGGCGATGGCACCTACGACGCGAGTGCCGCCCCCGAGATGATCCGGCTCATGCGGGAGGACGGCGTGGACACCGTCCTCGCCGCCCGCGAGGCGCGTTCGGACGACGGCGCCGCCGAGTTCCGGGTGGGTCACCAGTGGGGCAACCGCGTGTTCTCCCGGACCTTCGCCTTCCTCTTCGACACCTCGTACTCCGACGTGCTCACCGGCTACCGTGGCTTCAGCCGGCGGTTCGTGAAGTCCTGCCCCCTACTGGCTCGCGGGTTCGAGGTGGAGATCGAGCTGAACGCTCACGGTGCGTCGCTCGGCATGCCGTGGGCAGAGCTCAGCACGGCGTACGTGGAGCGGGTCACCGGCTCGGAGAGCAAGCTCAACACCTACAGCGATGGCGCCCGCATCTTCCGTCGGCTCTTCCGGCTCTTCCGCGACTTCCGGCCGGCGCTCAGCTTTGGGCTGCCCGGCCTGCTGCTCGGACTGCTGGGCGTGATCATCGTGATCCCCGTCCTGGTCACCTACCAGGACACCGGCACGGTGCCGCGGTTCCCGACGCTGTTCGTCGTGATCGGGCTGTTCCTCGCCGCTCTGGTCCTCGGGCTGGTCGGTGCCATCCTCGAGCGGGCGTCCAGGGACCGCCTGGAGCGCAACCGGCTCGCCTACCTGTCGGTTCCTGCACCATGGCAGCACCGCGGCAGCCACGAGTCGCAGCCCTTCGCGGTCGAAGCACCCGTCGCTGCCCACCTCGACTGAGTGGCAGACCACACGCACGTCCCGGGCCTGGAGCCGATCGTGGCGCCCGGCAACGACTCGTACGCTGACGACGTGACCTCGTCCTCCGGAGAACGTGGCGGCCGCCTGCGTCAGGGCTGGCGTCTGCTGCTGAAGGAGCTCAGCGCCTTCGGCGTGGTGGGCGTGGCCTGCTTCTTCCTCGACGTCGGGCTCTTCCAGCTGCTCTACGCACACATGGGCACCGGCGCGGTGACGGCCAAGCTGCTGTCGACCCTGGTCTCGATGACCGTCGCCTACGTCGGCCACCGCTACTGGTCGTTCTCGCACCGTGCCCGGACCGGCGTACGCCGCGAGTACGTCATGTTCGCCGTCATCAACGGCGTGACCTTGGTGCTGGGCCTCGGCATCGTGGCTCTTGTGCGCTACCCGCTCGGCCAGGACGGGGCTCTCGTCCTCCAGGCCGCCAACCTCGGGTCGATCGTCCTCGGCACCCTCATCCGGTACTTCGCCTACCGACGGTGGGTCTTCCCCGCGCACGGATCCGCACTTGCACGGGAGCGGGACCCCGTGCTCGCCGACGACGCAATCTGACGCCCCGGACGACCCTCAGGGCACGTTGCTGGCAGCGCCGCCGACCCCGGTCAGGCCGCCAGTCGCGAACCGTTCCGGCCGCTGAGCACCTCGAGCCGGCTGGTGATCCGCGTGCGCAGTTCCTCCACGTGGCTGATCAACCCCACCGTGCGGCCACCGCGGCGGAGCTCGTCGAGGACGGTCATCACCGAGTCCAGCGACTGTGGGTCCAGGGTGCCGAAGCCCTCGTCGACGAAGAGCGTGTCGATCTGGACGCCGCCGCTCTCCGCGGTCACGACGTCGGCGAGCCCGAGCGCCAGGGCGAGGGAGGCCATGAAGCTCTCCCCACCGGACAGCGTCTTGGTCGGCCGGCGAAGTCCGGTGTACTCGTCCAGGACGTCGAGGCCCAGGCCGCCGCGGGCACCGTGCCGCCCCTGCGCGTCGCTGTGCAGAAACGTGTAGCGGCCACCGGACATGTCCCGCAGCCGCCGGCTGGCGACCTCGGCCACCTGCTCCAACCGGGCGGCCAGGACGAAGGACTGCAGCCGCATCTTCAAGGCGTTCTGCCCCCGGCCGTTGACCAGGTCGGCCAGTGCCGAGACCTGCTCGGCCGTCGCCCGGTGCTCGTCCAGCTCGACCTCGACCGCGGTCAGGTCGGCGGCGAGAGCGTCGAGGGCCGAGGTGCACCGACGGGCGTCGGCGAGGGCGGCGACCGCCTCCTCGCGGACCGCGGTGGCCGACCGGCAGGCGTCGGTGATGGCGGCGAGGTCGGGCCGCGGCGCCAGATCGGCCAGCTCCGGCTCGGCGAGCGTCGCGGTGACCACTGACCACTGCTGGTCGTGCTCGGTGACCCGGCGCCGGATCCCGGCGGCCCGGCCGCTCTCCAGCAGGGCGTCGGCGGCGGCCAGCAGGTCGGGGAAGCCCGCCTCGGCGACCCGCTCATCGGCGAACCGGCGGGCGGTGTCGGCCGCGGTGCGCGCCCGGACCTCGGCCCCCTCGGCGTCGACGAGCGCCTCGCACCGCTCCGCCTCGCTGGTCAGGCGGCGGATGCGCGCGGGGAGGTCGGGGTCCTCGCCCCGGGCCGCGGTCAGCTGCTCCCGGACCTCGGCCAGCGACTGCTCTGCCGCCGCCAGCTCGGCGCGGCGCTGCACCAGCTCCTCACGGGCGGCCGCCCAGGCGGCGAGCGCATCGTCGCGGGCCGCCACCAGGGCGGTCAGCTGCTGTCGGGCAGCGCCCAGTGTGCTGGCCTGCCCGCGCACCGAGCGCTCTGCTTCGCGCGCCGCGGCGACCACCAGCTCCTGCTCCTCGAGCGGCAGGGCACCCGCCTGGGCGCGCAACCCGGCCAGCTCCCGCTCGATCTCCTCAAGGGCGCGCTGGGCGGCCACCGAGCGGCCCTCGCGCTCCTCCACGACCAGCCGGGCGGCGTCCTCGTCCGCCTGGGTGACCAGCGGACCGTCGTGCCGGGCGAGCCGCGGGTGCTCCACGGCCCCGCAGACCGGGCAGTCGGCACCCTCGGCCAGACCGGCGGCGAGCTCGGCGGCCATCCCGTCCAGCCGTCGGGTGCGCAGGTCGCCCCACGCCTCTCGGGCGTCGAGCCAGGCCTCTCGGGCTGCGCTGCTCGCGGAGCGCAGCTGCTCCACCCGGGTCGACGCCTCCTGCGCCGCTCGGGCGGCGGTCAGCGACGCCCGGGCGCGCTCCAGCGTCGCGGTCGCGCCAGGGAGCCGGGCCTCGGCCTCAGCGGCAGCCGCGACGACCGCCTCCTGCGCAGCCAGCCGGTCGGGCCACCCGGTGGCCGCGACCTCGGCGGCTGCGCACCGGTCGACCAGCTCCGCGACCTGCCGGCCGGTGCGCGCGACCGACCGGGCCAGCTGGTCGGCGCGGTCGACCTCGGGGACCAGCCTGCGCAGCTCGGCCACCTCGTCGCGCAGCGCCCGGGCCAGCAGCGTGTCGGCCGCGCGCCCTGCCGACACCGTGGCCCAGGCCCTGCGGACCGATGCCAGCTGCTGATCGGCGGCCTCGGCCGCCAGGCCCGCGCGCCCGGCGGCCTCCAGCACGTCGCGCACCGGCTCGGCCCGCGTGCTCCCGTCCAGAGCGGCGCGCAGCGGCACCAGCTCCGCGGCCTCGGCCTGCAGCCGCGCCAGCTGGGCGCGGGCCCGGTCCCGGCGGGCGTGGCGCTGCTCCTCGGCCCGGGCCGCGGCCAGCGCCGCATCGACCCGGCCGACCTCGTCGGCCGCTGCGGTGGCCGCCTTCTCGAGTTCGGTCAGCCGCTCGGCGACCTCGGTACGGACCCGGTGCAGCCACGCCCCCGCCTGAGCGGCCGGAGCGACGCCCACGAGTTCGGGGGCCAATTCCTCGGGAACGTCCACGTCGGCGACCTGGGCCACCCGGGCCAGCAGCGTGCTCGCCCTGGTGCGCACCACGTCGAGCTCCGTGCGAGCTGCCCGACGCTGCTCGTCGAGCCAGGACTCCACCCGGGCGAACCGGCCGACGTCGAACAACGTGCGGAGCAGCCGGCTGCGGTCCTCCGGCTCGGCCCGCAGGAAGCGCGCGAAGTCACCCTGCGGCAGCAGGACCACCTGGCAGAACTGCTCCGCCGACAGTCCCAGCCGGGTGCGCAGGTGATCGGACCCCTCATCGATCCGAGTGCTGACCGGCTCCCAGCTGCCCGCGGCCCAGCGCTGCACGGTCAGCCGGGCCTGCTCGGTGGTGAAGCCGGTGCCGCGCCGCTTGGGCCGCTGCTGCTCCGGACGACGGGTGACCAGCAGCCGCTCACTGCCCAGGGTGACCTCGCACTCGACCTGGGTGCGCACCTCGCTCGACGCGTGGTCGCTGCGTAGCCGCTTCTCCTCACCGCGGGCGCCCGGCACGGTGCCGTACAGGGCGTACACGACGCCGTCGAGCAGCGTCGTCTTGCCCGCACCCGTCGGTCCCCACAGCAGGAAGAGCCCGTCCCGGCCGAGATCGTCGAGGTCGACCTCCACCCGCTCGGCGAACGGCCCGAAGGCGGTGAGTGCGAGCCGGTGGACCCTCACCGGTCCTCGCCCTCGCGCGCCGCGGCGACCAGGGCGCGGCCGAGCAGGTCGCGCTCGGCGGGTGTCGCCCCCAGGCCGCGGACGTGGCTCACGAACTCGTCGGCCACCTCGAGATCGCTGCGCCCGGACAGCCGCTCGGTGTAGCTGCGCCCGTCGGCCAGGGCGCCGCTGCCCACCCACTCCAGGTGGACGCAGTACGGGAAGCGACCCTGCAGCTGACGCATCGGGTCGACCGGCCGGATCGGGTCGGTGAGCTGGACGGACAGGAAGTGCTCCACCACGGAGTCGAGCGCCGGCTCGGCGAGCAGCTCGGCCAGCTCACCGCGGAGCAGGGTGAGCTGCCGGGGCGCGGGCAGCGGGACCGGCCGGACCGCGGCGAGGCCGCCGGCGTCGAGGTCGACCAGCCAGGCCTGCTTCTGCTGCCCGGCCTCGCCGAAGGAGTAGGCCAGCGGCGAACCGCTGTACCGCACCCGGTCGCTGAGCGTCTGCGGGCGGTGGAGGTGCCCGAGGGCGACGTAGTCGACCCCGTCGAAGATCGCGGCCGGCACCAGGTCGACCCCGCCCACGCAGATGTCGCGCTCGCTGTCGCTGGGCACTCCGCCGCCGACGAAGGCGTGGGCCAGGACGACGGACCGGCTGTTCGGCCGGAGGAACAAGTCGGACCGGACCCGGTCCATCGCCACGGTGAGGACTGCCTCGTGGCTGCGACCCTCGGCCATGCCCAGCTCGTGCCGGGCGATCTCCGGCTCCAGGTAGGGCAGGCCGTACACGGCGACGTCACCGTGCTCGTCGGACAGCAGGACCGGCTCGTCGAGCGCTGGGGTGACCGCCCGCACGTGCACGCCGGACCGGGCCATCAGGCCGGCGCCGAAGCCCAGCCGGCGCGCCGAGTCGTGGTTTCCGGGCGTGAGGACGATCTCGGCTCCGGCGCGCCGGAGCCGCATCAGCACGCGGTCGAGCACTCCGGTCGCGTCGGCAGAGGGCACCGCACGGTCGTAGACGTCGCCGGCCACCAGCACCACGTCGACCGATTCTGCCGCGACCACCTCGGCCAGCCCGCCGAGCACCGCCTCCTGCTCCGCCAGCAGGTCGGTGCCGTGCAGGGACCTGCCGATGTGCCAGTCGGAGGTGTGGAGCAGGCGCATGCCCCGAAGCTAGGTCGGCCCTCTGACAGAACCGCCCAGGCGCGCCGTGACGGACCGGTCCGGTGGTCAGCCCGGCCCCCGCACCGGCCCCTCAGTGCTGCTGGGTGGGGTGCCCGTCGCCGCGGTGGTACTCCCCGAGGTAGGCCGCGCTCTCCTGCGCCCGCCGGTCGGCGTCCTCCTCGACCAGCTGGTTGAGCAGCTGCTGCACGCCGTCGCTGTCCGGGATGGCGGAGAACACCGTGGGGCCGCCCTCCCCCGCCGTCTCGATCGACACGGTGCCGGAGTTGATGACCCGCTCCCACAGCGTCTGCTTGTAGGAGACGTCGGTGATCCGGGACAGCCCGATGTCCCGGCCGTGCCGGGCGAGGATGCCGGTGCGGAAGAGCAGCCGGTGCGTGGTGACCACGTAGTGCGTCGTCCGCCAGCGCAGCAGCGGCACCGCCACGAGCACGAGCGCCAGGACGGCGGCCGCGGCGACCACGACGAGCCGCCACAGGCCCTGCTGGTCGCCGTCGGGCACCAGCGCGGCCCCGAAGGACGCGGCGCCCACGAGGACGAGGAACAGCACGACCGGCCAGAAGACCGTCGTCCAGTGCGGGTGCAGGTGGCGGACGACCTCCTCGTCCTCGCCGAGCACCTTGTCCGGGTACGCCATGCGGACAGGATGACCGACCGCGCAGGCGCAGTCATCCCTCCCGGACGCTGCGCCGCACGTGTCGCACGTCGCCGGAGGCGAGCTCGAGCACCCCGGCGGGGGTGCGCACCACGAGCCGGCCGTCCCAGTCGACCGCCTCGGCGAGGCCGTCGAGCGTGGACCCGTCGGGCATCGTCACGGTGACGGTGCTGCCGACGGTGCTGCACCAGGCCAGGTAGTCCTGGGCGAGCCCGGAGGACACCGGGTCGCCGAGCACCTCGGTCCAGCGCCGGTAACGCCGCTCGAACGCGCGCAGGAAGGCCAGCAGCACCTCGGTCCGGTCGACCGGACCCCCCGCCACCAGCGCGAGGGAGGTGCCGGTGTCCGGCAGCTCCTCGCGGCGGGTGGAGACGTTGAGCCCCACGCCGACGACGACGGCCGACCCGGAGCTCTCGGCCAGGATCCCGGCGAGCTTGGTGCCGTCGGGCGCGAGCAGGTCGTTGGGCCACTTCAGCGAGGTGCGCACCCCGGCCGCCGCGGACACCGACTCGGCCAGGGCCACGCCGGTGAGCAGCGACAGCCAGGCGCGGCGGGCAGCGGGGACGTCGGGGCGCAGCAGCAGCGAGACGGTCACCCCGGCCCGCGGCGGCGAGGTCCAGGTGCGGTCCAGCCGGCCCCGCCCGGCCTGCTGGTGCTCGGCGACCAGGACCAGCCCCTCGGGCTCGCCGGCGGCCGCCCGGGTGACCAGCTCGGCGTTGGTCGACCCGATCGCCTCGACGGCCTCGACCGCCCGCCAGAGGCTGCTGCCGGCGGTGAGCGAGGCGGTCAGGGCGGCGGCGTCGAGGGCCGGGCGGTCGGCGTCTCCGCCCGCGGGGAGGTCGGGTCCTGGCACGTCACCTACGCTACGGCGCTGTGAGTGCCGCCGAACTGGAGAGCGCGGGAGAACCCGTCCCCGCCGACATCGACCTGCACACGACCGCCGGCAAGCTGGCCGACTTCCAGCGGCGGGTGGAGGAGGCGTCGCACGCCGGGTCCGAGCGCGCGGTGGCCAAGCAGCACGCCGCCGGGAAGATGACCGCCCGCGAGCGGATCGAGGCGCTGCTGGACCCGGGCTCGTTCACCGAGCTCGACGAGTTCGCCCGGCACCGGTCCACGAACTTCGGGATGGACGCCCGGCGCCCCTTCGGCGACGGCGTCGTCACCGGGTACGGCACCGTCGACGGCCGCCCGGTGTGCGTGTTCTCCCAGGACGTGACCGTCTTCGGCGGCAGCCTCGGCGAGGTCTACGGCGAGAAGATCGTCAAGGTGCTCGACCTGGCGGTGCGCAACGGCTGCCCGGTCATCGGGATCAACGAGGGCGGCGGTGCCCGGATCCAGGAGGGCGTGGTCTCCCTCGGCCTCTACGCGGAGATCTTCCGGCGCAACGTGCACGCCTCCGGCGTCGTCCCGCAGATCTCGCTGGTGATGGGGGCCGCGGCCGGCGGGCACGTGTACTCCCCCGCGCTCACCGACTTCATCGTGATGGTCGACAAGACCAGCCAGATGTTCATCACCGGCCCCGACGTGGTGAAGACCGTGACCGGTGAGGACGTGACGCTCGAGGAGCTCGGCGGCGCCCGCACCCACAACACCAAGTCCGGCGTCGCGCACTACCTGGCCGAGGACGAGGCCGACGCGCTGGACTACGTCAAGGCGCTGCTGTCCTACCTGCCCAGCAACAACCTGGACCCGCTGCCGGCGATCGAGGTCGCCCCGGTCGACACCGCGCTGCCCGAGGCGCTCACCGAGACCGACCTCGAGCTCGACACCTTCATCCCCGACTCGCCCAACACGCCCTACGACATGCACACCGTCATCGAGCACGTGCTCGACGACGGCGACTTCCTCGAGGTGCAGGAGCTGTGGGGGCCCAACATCCTCACCGGTTTCGGCCGGGTCGAGGGCCGCCCGGTCGGCGTCGTGGCCAACCAGCCCACCCAGTTCGCCGGGACGCTGGACATCGACGCCAGCGAGAAGGCCGCTCGGTTCGTGCGCACCTGCGACGCGTTCAACATCCCGGTGCTCACCTTCGTCGACGTCCCCGGCTTCCTGCCCGGCACCTCCCAGGAGTGGGACGGCATCATCCGCCGCGGCGCCAAGCTGATCTACGCCTACGCCGAGGCCACCGTCCCGCTGATCACGGTGATCACCCGCAAGGCCTACGGCGGCGCCTACGACGTGATGGGGTCCAAGCACCTCGGTGCCGACGTCAACCTGGCCTGGCCGACCGCGCAGATCGCCGTCATCGGCGCGCAGGGCGCGGTCGGCATCCTCTACCGCAAGGAGCTCGCCGCGGCGGAGGACCCGGAGGCGCTGCGCGCGGAGCTGATCACCGAGTACGAGGGCACCCTGGCCAACCCCTACATCGCCGCCGACCGCGGGTACGTGGACGCGGTCATCCCGCCGTCGCACACCCGCATCCACGTGGTGCGGGCGCTGCGGCTGCTGGCCAACAAGCGGGAGACGCTGCCGCCCAAGAAGCACGGGAACATCCCGCTGTGACGGCGACCGAGCCGCTCCTCCGCGTCGTCCGCGGCGAGCCCACCGCCGAAGAGCTCGCCGCGCTCACCGTCGTCGTCGCGGCGATGTCCCAGCGCCGTCCGCGCCGCCGGCCCTCCCCGGTGGGCGGCTGGGGTTCCCCGGTCGTCCGCACCCCGCTGCAGCCGGGCCCCGGTGGCTGGCGCGCGGCCGGGCGGCCGGCATGAGCCGCCGGCTGGTGCTGGCGTCGCAGTCCCCCGCCCGGCTGCAGCTGATGCGCCAGGCCGGGCTCACCCCGGAGGTCGTGGTCAGCGGGGTCGACGAGTCCGCGGTGACCGCGCCCCGGGTGGCCGAGCTGGTCGCGCTGCTGGCCGCCGCCAAGGCGGGTGCGGTCGCCAAGGAGGAGACCGACGCCCTGGTGGTCGGCGCCGACTCGCTGCTGGAGTTCCGCGGCCAGGCGATGGGCAAGCCGGCGGACGCCGCCGACGCCCGGCTGCGCTGGCAGCGGATGGCCGGGCGCAGCGGCGTGCTGCACACCGGTCAGGCCGTGCTCGACGTGCAGGGCGGCTCGGTGACCCAGCGGGACGTCGGCGTCTCCTCGACCGTCGTCCACTTCGCCACCCCCACCCCGGCCGAGCTGGAGTCCTACCTCGGCACCGGTGAGCCGCTGGCGGTCGCCGGCGCCTTCACCCTCGACGGGCTGGGCGCCCCGTTCGTCCGCCGGATCGAGGGCGACCACTCCGCGGTCATCGGCCTCTCGCTGCCGCTGCTGCGCACCCAGCTCGCCAAGCTCGGGGTGGCGCTGACCGACCTCTGGCAGCGCTGAGCACCCCGTCCCGAACGTGTCGTCGAAGGAGAACTGACGTGCAGAAGGTCCTGATCGCCAACCGCGGTGAGATCGCGGTGCGCGTCGCGCGTGCCTGCCGGGACGCCGGGCTCACCAGCGTCGCCGTGTACGCCGAGCCGGACCGGGACGCCCTGCACGTGCGCGCCGCCGACGAGGCCTTCGCCCTCGGCGGCACCACCCCCGGCGACTCCTACCTGGTGGTCGACAAGATCCTGGACGCCGCCCGGCAGTCCGGCGCCGACGCGGTGCACCCCGGCTACGGGTTCCTGTCCGAGAACGCCGACTTCGCCCAGGCGGTCATCGACGCCGGGCTGACCTGGATCGGCCCCTCTCCCCAGGCGATCATCGACCTCGGTGACAAGGTCGCCGCCCGGCACATCGCCACCAAGGCCGGCGCCCCGCTGGTGCCCGGCACCAAGGACCCGGTCGCCGACGCCGACGAGGTCATCGCCTTCGCCCAGGAGCACGGGCTGCCGGTGGCGATCAAGGCCGCCTTCGGCGGTGGCGGCCGCGGGCTCAAGGTGGCCCGCACGATCGAGGAGATCCCCGAGCTGTTCGACTCCGCCGTCCGGGAGGCGGTCTCCGCCTTCGGTCGCGGGGAGTGCTTCGTCGAGCGGTTCCTGGACAAGCCCCGGCACGTCGAGGCCCAGGTGCTCGCCGACACCCACGGGAACGTCATCGTCGTCGGCACCCGGGACTGCTCGCTGCAGCGGCGCAACCAGAAGCTGGTCGAGGAGGCGCCAGCGCCGTTCCTCACCGAGGAGCAGCGCGAGCGGATCCACTCCTCGGCCAAGGCGATCTGCGCCGAGGCCGGCTACCACGGCGCCGGCACCGTCGAGTACCTGGTGGGGGCCGACGGCTCGATCTCCTTCCTGGAGGTCAACACCCGGCTGCAGGTCGAGCACCCGGTCAGCGAGGAGACCTCCGGCATCGACCTGGTGCGCCAGCAGTTCCGCATCGCCGAGGGCCTGCCGCTGGAGATCACCGAGGACCCCGCCCCGCGCGGGCACAGCATCGAGTTCCGGATCAACGCCGAGGACGCCGGGCGGAACTTCATGCCCGCGCCCGGCCCGGTGACCCGGCTGGAGGTCCCGCAGGGCCCCGGCGTGCGCTGGGACTCCGGCGTCGAGACCGGCGGCGAGGTCGCAGGCGCGTTCGACTCGATGCTGGCCAAGCTGATCGTCACCGGCGCCACCCGCACCGAGGCCCTTCAGCGGGCCCGCCGCGCGCTGGCCGAGCTGGTCGTCGAGGGCATGCCCACCGTCGTCCCGTTCCACCGCGCCGTGGTGAGCGACCCCGCGTTCACCAGCGAGCCGTTCACCGTGCACACCCGGTGGATCGAGACCGAGTGGGACAACCAGGTCCCGCCGTACGGACCGGCTGCGGAGACCGCCGACGCCGAGCCGCGGCAGACCGTCGTCGTCGAGGTCGGCGGGCGCCGGCTGGAGGTCTCGCTGCCGGCCGGGCTGGCCGCGGGTGGCCCCGCACCGGCCGCTGCCGGCGCCAAGCCGCGCAAGCGCGGCGGCGGTCACGGCGGCTCGGCCGCCTCCGGCGACTCGCTGACCGCGCCGATGCAGGGCACCATCGTCAAGGTGGCCGTCTCCGACGGCGCGACCGTGGCCGCCGGCGACCTGGTCGTGGTGCTCGAGGCCATGAAGATGGAGCAGCCCATCACCGCCCACAAGGCCGGCACCGTGTCCGGCCTGACCGCCGAGGTCGGCGCGAGCGTGACCAGCGGGGCCGTCCTGTGCACCATCTCCGACGCCGCCGGCTGAGGGCCGACCGCCGGGCGGATCAAGGGTGGGTGTCGGGAACGAAGCCGCAGCCCAGGCTCCGGGTGCCCCACCCCGTGTCCGCAGTGGCGCAGACGGTCCAACCCCCGCCGCTCGATCCCTGCGGGAGCTCCATGGACCAGCCGTGCGCTGGACCGGCACCGGGAAAGGTGACGGCGATGTCAGGGCGGTCCTCGTCCGCCGTGACCCGCCGGTCGGTGCGGTTGTAGGCGTCGTACGCCGTCACCTCGATCGAGGCCGTCGGGTCATCAGGGTCTAGGGCCCAGCCGGACAGGGTGATGACCCCCGAGGCGGCGGTGCGGACGTCGACGTTCCCGATCGGCAGCGCGCGGCTGGTGACGACGTCACGGCAGCCCAGGTCGGCGCCGGGTGCTCGACCGACGTCGGGAACGGTGACGCACACCCGGTGCCGACCCGGGGCGACGGAGCGCTCGAACGACCAGCCGGCCGACGGGCCTGCGACCGGGAACGCGGCGGCGACGTCGGCCCGCGCCAGCTGCTCGGCGCTCCCCCACGTCTCGCCGTCCACGGACACGAGCGGGCGGGTGGTCGTGCCCGGGGAGTCGGCGTCGAACGCCCAGCCGGTGAGGAGCAGCCGTGCCCCTTGCACCTGCACGTGCTCCCAGGCCGCGGTCGGTGACGTCATCCCCACCTTGATGTCCCGGCAGCCCAGTGGGGTGTTCCGCCGCGAGTCGTCCGCGTCGATGACCAGACGCAGGCCCGGTGGAGCCCGGACTCGAGGTACGCCGTCAGGCTCCAGCCCGCGGAGTCCCCGGCGGCTGGGTGAGCGGCGTGCACGTCAGGCCGGAGGTCGCCGGTCCACAGAGCGGCGGTCCCCGTGTCGAGGTAGACGTGAACCTGCACTGCCTCCCCCGGCCGGTCGGGGTCGAAGGCCCAACCGGAGATCGTGGTGTGGGGCATCTGCACCCGGGTCTCGTCCCAGCTGGCCAGCGGGAGCGCCATCTGCGTGGTGACCGTGCGGCAGCCCAGCGGGGTGTTCCGGGACGGGTCGTCGACGTCGATGACGTACACGCAGACGCTGCGGGACCCCGGGAGGAGGAACACGCTCGCCGTCCAGCCGTGCTGGGAGCCCGTCCCCGGATACGCGGCCCCGACGTCGGGCCCCGACGTCGGGCCGCGACGTCGGCTCCCCGGTGCCCGCGAATCGCCCGTCCGCGTAGACGTGCACCGCGGTGTCCACCGTGGGCTGGTCCAGGTCGAGTGCCCAGCCGCGTAGCTCGGCGCGCGTGCCGTTCGGTGTCGTCTCCTCCCAGTTGCCCACGGGCTGCGTGCCCGCCGTGACGATCGACCGGCAGCCGAGTGGCGTGTACGTCGACGGCGTGGCCGGGTCGATGGCGTGGACGCACACGGTGTGCCGGCCCACCGGCACCTCCCCGGACCAGGTGAAGCCGTGCGCGGGACCGGCACCGGGGAAGGCCGCCGCGACGTCCGGCCGATCACGGTCGGCGACCAGGGCCGCGCCCCGACCGTCCACGTAGACGTGCACCGCGACGGCCGCGTGCGGCTGGTCCGGGTCCGTGGTCCAGCCCGCGATGGACAGGGTCGACCCCGTCGCCGACAGCGCCTCCCAATTGCCGACCGGTGGTGCGGCCGCCTTCGCCGGGAGCGCGCCCGCGGCGAGGGCGAGGCAGCCGGTGAGCAGGACCAGGACGACGCCGCGCAGGAGGGCGTGCGGGTGGCCGCACCACCGGGACTCGGGCGACACGCCGGGATGCTGGCACGCGAGGACCTGACAGGACCGGCTCGCCGTCACTCCACGCCCACACCGGACCGACCAGTCACTCACCGCTCACCCGCCGTCCACCGGCCGGCTCCGACTGCGGGACGGCTCAGCCGCGTCCTGGGATCGGTCCGTCCACGGCGGACGCACACACCGAGCGGCCGCAGCGGAGGCTTCGACGCCCCGAAGCCCGTGCGGCCCGGCCGGGCTACGGGCCGGTCGTGACGGTGCGGCAGCCGAGGGGCGTGTTGCGCGCCGGCAGGTCGTCGATCGCGTAGCTGCAGACGGTGTGCGTCCCAGCGCCCACCTGCGTGCTGAAGGCGAAACCGTGCGCGTCCCCGACGCCGGGGAAGGCAGCCGCGACGTCCGGCCGGGACAGCTCGGAGGTGACCGCCGCGCCCACCCCGTCGACGTAGAGGTGCACGGTGCTCGGCGTCGTCGGGGTGTCGGGGTCCAGCGCCCACCCGGTCACCGAGACCGTCGTGCCCCGCGCCGTGACCTGGTCCGCACTGCCGAGCGGGAGGGCCACCTGGGTGCTGATGGACCGGCACCCCAACGGTGCGTTGCGCGACCCGAGGTCCCTGTCGATCGCGTATGTGCAGACGACGTGCGGGCCCGGCGACACCTGGACCGTGGCGCTGAACCCGTGCGCCGGTCCCGCTCCCGGGAGGACCGCAGCGACGTCGGGACGGTCGCCGTCCGCCGTGGCCGCCGTCCCCCGGCCGTCCACGTACACGTGCACGGCGACCGGTGCGGTGAGGTCGTCGGGGTCCACCGCCCAGCCGCGCACCGTCAACGCTGGACCGGAGGCCGAGAGCACCTCCCAGTTGGCAACCGGCAGGGCGAAGTGGACGGCGACCGAACGGCAGCCCAGCGGGGTGTTGCGGGTCGGGGTGTCGGCGTCGATGGCATAGACGCACACCGAGTGGACGCCCGGTGCGACCGTGGCCGAGGAGGAGAACCCGTGCGCCGCTCCCGCACCCGGGAAGGCCGCTGCGACGTCGGGACGGTCGCCGGCCGCGACGACCACGGTTGCCCGGCCGTCGACGTAGACGTGCACCCGCCCCGACGTGGTGGGCAGGTCAGGGTCCATCGCCCAGCCCTGCACGGTGATGTCCGAGCCGGAGACCGAGACGGCGTCCAGGGAGGCACGCGGCAGCCGTGTCGCCACCGTGACCACCCGGCAACCAAGCGTGCTGTTACCGGGCCCGTGGGCCACGTCGATGGCGAAGGCGCAGATGGTGTGACCGCCCTCCGGGAGGACGGTGCTGAAGGACCACCCGTGCAGGGCACCCGCGCCCGGGCGGGCGACCGCGACGTCGTCACGGGCCAGGTCGGCGGTCAGCGCGACGCCCCGGCCGTCGACGTAGACGTGTACCGGCACGCTCACCGACGGGGCGTCCGGGTCCAGCGCCCAGCCCGACATCGAGTACGTGACCCCGGAGAGCACCGCGGTGTCCAGCGAGCCGACCGGCGCACGCCCGGGCACGACCCGGACCACCGCCCCACCGGCGGACTGGGACGTCACGGTCACCGTGAAGGCGCCGTCTGCGAGCACCAGGGGGCTGCCGGGCGTGATCACGGTGCGGACGTCGCCGCCCCAGGAGGCCCGCGCGGACGGCGTCGGGTCCAGCAGCAGGGAGGAGTCGGGCTGACCCGGGTTGGCGCGGCGGAGCACCACCCCCTGGTCCAGGCCCACCACGTTGCCGGACGTGCCCAGCCAGGAGTCGCGGCCGACGGCCGTCCGGTACTCCAGCCAGTAGACGACGCCGCCGGCCGTGGTCAGCTTGACCGCCCGCGTCCCGCTGCTGCCGCCCAACGGCGACAGCAGGTGGTCGGCGGCCAGGGTGTCCGGGGTGACCTCGACGCGCTGGGCGGCCGGCAGCACGCCGAGCTGGGCCTGCTGGAGCGCCGACAGGGTGCCGACCTGGCTCCAGGAGACGCCCATCAGGTCGTAGTAGTCCTGGTACGCGCTGATCTGGCAGGCGCTGCCGAGCGGCCCCTCGACCGCGCGGTCGCACTGCAGCTCCGAGGAGTGGTTGAGACCGAAGTTGTGCCCGAGCTCGTGGGCGATCACGGAGGTGGCGGTCGCCCGGACGTAGATCCGGCCACCGGAGTTCATGTCCTGGCGCACCTCGCCCAGCCCGTAGGAGCAGCCGGTGGCGCCGGACGGGACGTAGACGAGCAGGTGCCGGCCCGCGGCGTAGGTCCAGCCCGCCCGGGCCGCCGCCTCGGTCCACAGCGCGGTGGGATTGGCGCAGGTCGACGTCCCCTGGAACCAGTCGACGGCCGCGGTGACCCCGACCCGGACGGCACCGCCGCTCTGCTGCTCCCAGAAGTCACCGACCGGCCCGTTGACCGCCGAGACGACCTGGGCCAGCGTGGTGGAGTCCCGCGCGGCGTTGGCCGGCTGGAGCATCACCACGGTGACCGGGTGGTTGACCGGGGCCACGGTCTGCGCGGTCGTCGGCTCGTCGGGGGCCGGGCCGGCCAGGACGTCGGCGGCCAGCACCTCGCGGGCGGGCTCCTGCCCCTCGGCCGCGGCCTGGTCGGGCACGGTCTCGCCGACGGTGACCTCGACGGTGGCACCGGCGGGCAGCTCGGCGACGTCCTCGGTGACGACCCGCACCGTGTCACCCGCGGCGGTCTCCACCCAGCTGAGCAGCGTGTCGTCGTGGCCGTCGTCGTGCCCGTCCTCGTGCCCGTCCCCGTGCCCGTCCTCGTGCCCGTCCCCGTGCCCGTCCTCGTGGCCGTCCTCGTCGGCCGGCGCCGGGTCGGCGTAGGCCTGCACCAGCTCACCGACGACCGTGTCACCGGCCTCGGCCGGTGCCTCCGGGGCGTCCTCCGTCGCGGGCGCGGTGGACGGCGTCGGGATCACGGCCGGCGCCGGGGCCTCGGTGGGCGCCGGGGCCTCGGTGGGCGCCGGGGCCTCGGTGGGCGCCGGGGCCTCGGTGGGCGCCGGGGCCTCGGTCGGAGCCGGTGTCGTGGGCTCGGCGCTCGCGGTCGTCGGCGCCGGCGTCTGCTCGGCGCGGGCGGCGACCGGACCGGTCGCGAGGACCCCGGTCAGCACGACGGCGGTGGCAACGAGCCCGATGAGGCGGCGGCGCGGCCGGTTGTCGACGTGCAAGGAAGAACTCCTGACCGAGGGGGGACCTGGGTCAGCATCGACGTCCCGGTGCCGGAACTTGAGCGACCGGCCGGGTGTCACCCGACCGGGTGCCTCACCACGTCCCCTGCTCCTCCCCCGTCACAGACCGGCCACGTCGGGCGGGGTTCAGCTGTGCTCGTCCTCGATGCCCATCAGCCGGCGGCCGGCCTCGGTGATCGAACCGGACAGCGAGGGGTAGATCGCGAAGGTCTGCGCCAGGTCGCCGGCGGTGAGCCCCTTGGTGACCGCGAGCGCGATCGGCAGGATCAGCTCCGACGCCCCGGGGGCCACCACGACACCGCCGATGACGACGTCGGTCGAGCGGCGGGCGTAGAGCTTGATGAACCCGTCGCGCAGGTCGCCCATCTTCGCCCGGGCGTTGGTGGCCAGCGGCAGCCGGATGACCTCGACGTCCGCGCCCTCGGTCAGCGACTCCTCCTGGACGCCGACGGTGGCGATCTCCGGGTGGGTGAAGACGTTGGCGGCCACCGTCTTCAGCCGGATCGGCGCCACCGCCTCGCCGAGGGCGTGCCACATCGCGATCCGCCCCTGCATCGCGGCCACGGAGGCCAGCTGGAAGACACCGGTCACGTCACCGGCGGCGTAGATGCCGGGCACGGTGGTGCGGGAGACGCGGTCGACGACGATGTGGCCGGCCTTGGTGACGTCGACCCCGCAGGCCTCCAGGTTCAGGCCGTCGGTGTTCGGCACGGTGCCCACGGTCATCAGCGCGTGCGAGCCCTCGACCACCCGGCCGTCGGTCAGCTCGACCCGCACGCCCTTCTCGGTGCGGATGACCTTCTCCGCGCGGCCGCGCTCGGCGATCCGCCCGCCCCGGGACTGGAAGACCTCCTCGACCACCGCGGCCGCGTCGGCGTCCTCACCGGGCAGCACCTGGTCGCGTGAGGAGACCAGGGTCACCGGGACGCCGGCCTCCAGGTAGCCGGAGGCGAACTCGGCGCCGGTGACGCCGGAGCCGACGACGACCAGGTGCTCGGGCATCTCGTCGAGGTCGTAGACGTCGCGCCAGGAGAGGATCCGCTCGCCGTCGGGCTCGGCCCCGGGCAGCACCCGCGGGTCGGCGCCGGTGGCGATGAGGACGACGTCGCCCTCGAGCTCCTGGGCGACCGCGCCGTCGGCGTCCAGCACCTCGACCCGGTGCGCGGCCAGCCCGCGGACCTCGTCGGAGAGGCGCGCGTGGCCGGCGATGATCGCGACGCCCTCGGACTCCAGCCGGGCGTGGATGTCGGCGGACTGCGCCACGGCCAGGCCCTTGATCCGCTGGTTGACCGCGGCCAGGTCGAGCCCGACGGTGGCGAGGTCGGTGCCGCGCAGCCCGAGGACGGCGGAGTCGCGGACCGACGTCATGGCGCCGGCGGAGGCGATGAAGGTCTTGGACGGGACGCAGTCGGTGAGGACGCTGGCGCCCCCGATGCCGTCGCGTTCGATCACGGTGACGTCCGCACCGAGCTGGACGGCGACGAGCGCGGCCTCGTAGCCGGCCGGGCCACCGCCGATGATCACGATGCGGGTCATGGGTCTTCGTCTCCAGAGCTGGTCGGGCGTGTGCTCCTCCATTGTCCCTGCTCCCGGGCCGCGTGCGGACCACCGACGCGGACGGGCCCGGGCCGCCCGTGATCGCTAGGCTGCCGGGGATGGGCCTCTACGCCGCGTACGGGTCGAACATGGACCCCGCGCAGATGCTGCAGCGCTGCCCGTCCTCCCCGTTCGCCGGCACCGGCTGGATCCCCGGCTGGCGGCTGACCTTCGGCGCCGAGGAGTTCGGCTGGGAGGGCGCGCTGGCCACCCTGGTGCCGGCCGAGGGCGCCTCGCCCGGCGTCTTCGTCGCCCTCTACGACCTGACCGAGGCCGACGAGCGGGCGCTGGACGCCTGGGAGGGCGTCGACATCGGGCTGTACCGCAAGGTGCGGCTGCGGGTGCACACCCTGGCCGGCGACGTGGTGGCCTTCGCCTACGCGCTGGACGCCTTCGAGGGCGGCCTGCCCTCGGCCCGGCACCTGGGCACGATCGCCGACGCCGCCGAGGCCGCCGGTGCGCCCGACGACTACCTGCTCGACCTGCGCCGCCGCGACTGCCGCTCGATCGGCAACTGAACCGTCGTCCCCCGCCCCCCTCGCGACGATCATGGGGCTGGGGCGGCGGCACGCCGTGCGGCAACGGCGCGTCGCCCGTCGAGCTCCATGATCGTCAGCGGGCCGGCAGGCGCAGCGCCCGGGACGCCGCAGCCACCATCAGCTCAGGTCGGCGGTAGACGTCGGCTGCCGTGAAGTGCAGCAGCGTCCATCGGCGCTCGGTGAGCCAGTTGTGCCGACGCCGGTCGTCGCGGAGTTGCTCCGCCGTCATGTGCGCCTCGAGCCCGTCGAACTCCGCGCCCACCCGTGCTGCGCGCCAGGCCGTGTCCATCTCGCGCCACCGATGCCCCTCCGCCACCCGGACCTGGACCTCCGGCGCGGGCAGCCCGCCGTCGATGAACCGCCAGCGCATCCGTGACTCCATCGGCGACCCGGCCCGGCCGTCGACGTGCGGCACCAGCCCACGGAGCCGGACGACCTCCCGCAGCCCGGCCTGCGCCTCGGCGGCGGCCACCAGGTCGGCCGCACCGCAGGCACCGTGGCGCAACGCAGCGTCGAGCACCGCCAGCCCGTCGATGGGCGGGCTCGAGCGGACCACGTCGCACGCCGTCCGTGCGGGTGGCGTGCACCAGACGCCGTCGACCATCAGGGCGTCGTCCGTGCCCTGCACCGAGGGGTGCACCTGGATCCCGGGACGCGAACGGTTGGCCACCGACGCGGGCCCGAGGAGGTGCACGGTGTCCGAGCCCAGCACGTCGAAGCCGTGGAGCACGGCCGCCGTCCCGTGGCAGGCCACCAGGTCCGCGCCGACCGCGCGCAGAGCGGCGCGGACCACCAACGCCGGCGTCTGCGGGCACTCCGCGTCGGCCAGAACCCCTCGCCAGCGCGTCCGCCTCCACCGTCCGTTCGCGACGAGGCGCCGGATGTCGGCGTCCGAGCAGGTCGTCTGGGCCTGTGCGGTGCTGAACACGCCGCCCTGGGCGGCCACCGTCCGGTAGAAGCTGAAGTCCACCGGCCGAGGCTGGGGCCGTCGATGCCACCGGTGGGCGGCCGAGGGCGATCTGTGGACGACGCCCGCGGTTGGGGACGCCCGACGATCATCGAGCTGCGTCGACGACCCACCGGTGCTCGACGGGGTGTCGCTGCACCAGCTCCATGATCACGGGGAGGAGGAGGAGGAGGAAGAGGAAGAGGGGGACGACGCCGAGCCGCCGAGGAACGTGTCCAGCACCTGCCGGGCGGCCAGCGCAGGGGTGAGCTCGCCCGCCAGCACCGCGGCCTCCAGCTCCGGCGTCGCCGCCCGCACCGCGGGGTGCGCGCGCAGCTGGTGCTCCAGCCCGTCGCGCACCAGCTGCCAGAGCCACCGAACCTGCTGCCCCCGGCGCCGCTCGGCCAGCTCACCCGACGCCCGCATCCGGTCCTGGTGGTCGACCAGCGCGGCCCAGACGGCGTCCAGCCCGTCGCCGGTCAGCCCCGCGCAGGTGAGCACCGGGACGTCCCACGAGTCGCCGCGCCCGCGCAGCATCCGGATGGCCCCGGCCAGCTCGCGGGCCGCCCGGCGGGCGTCGACCTCGCCGGGGCCGTCGGCCTTGTTGACCGCGATGACGTCGGCGATCTCCAGGATCCCGCGCTTGATGCCCTGCAGCTGGTCGCCGGTGCGCGCCAGGGTCAGGAAGAGGAACGAGTCGACCATCTCCGCGACGGTGACCTCCGACTGCCCGACCCCGACGGTCTCCACCAGGACGACGTCGTAGCCGGCCGCCTCCACCACGACCATCGACTCCCGGGTCGCCTGGGCCACCCCGCCCAGCGTGCCGGCGGTCGGCGCGGGCCGGATGAACGCGCGGTCGTCGACGGCCAGCCGGGCCATCCGGGTCTTGTCGCCCAGGATCGACCCGCCCGACCGCGCGGACGACGGGTCGACGGCGAGCACCGCCACCCGCGAGCCGGCCGCGGTCAGCGTCGTCCCGAGGGTGTCGATGAACGTCGACTTCCCCACCCCGGGCACCCCGCTGATGCCGACCCGGCGAGCAGCCCCGGTGTGCGGCAGCAGCGCGACCAGCAGCTCCTGGGCGGCCTCCCGGTGGTCGGCCCGGCGCGACTCGACCAGCGTGATCGCCCGCGCCGTCGCCCGCCGCTCACCGGCCAGCACGCCGTCGGCCAGGCCGGCGACGTCAGGAGCCGCCATCATCCCCTCGCTCCCGCGGGTCGCTCCGCTCCTCGCTCGCTGCGATGCTCACTCCCCTGTCCGCTCAGCCGTGCCCGAGGCGCTGGGACAGCGTGCGCAGCAGGTCCTGGGCGGCCTCGGAGATGACCGTGCCGGGCGGGAACACCGCGGCCGCGCCCATCTCCTCGAGCGTCGGGACGTCGTCGGGCGGGATCACCCCGCCGACCACGACCAGGACGTCGTCGGCACCGAGGGCGGCGAGCGCGTCGCGCAGCGCCGGCACCAGGGTCAGGTGGCCGGCGGCGAGGGAGGAGACGCCCACGACGTGCACGTCGGCCTCGACCGCCTGCCGGGCCACCTCCTCCGGGGTCTGGAACAGCGGGCCCACGTCGACGTCGAACCCGAGGTCGGCGAAGGCCGTGGCGATCACCTTCTGGCCGCGGTCGTGGCCGTCCTGGCCCATCTTGGCCACCAGGATCCGCGGCCGCCGGCCCTCCGCCTCGGCGAACGCCGCCGCCATGTCGCGGGTCTCGGCCACCGCGCCGTCCTTCCCTGCCTCGTCGCGGTACACGCCGGAGATGGTGCGCACCTGCCCGGAGTGCCGGCCGTAGACCTCCTCCAGCGCGTCGGAGATCTCCCCCACCGTCGCCTTCGCCCGCGCCGCGTCGACGGCCAGCTTGAGCAGGTTGGCGTCGAGGTCGTTCGACCGCCGGCCCTCGGCGGCGGCCCGGGCGGCGTCGGTGAGCCGGCGCAGCGACTCGGCGACCGCACCGGCGTCACGGGTGGCGCGCAGCTCGGCGAGCTTGGCCTTCTGCTGGGCGAGCACGTCGGCGTTGTCGACCCGGAGCACCTCGACCGCCTCGTCGGCGGTCACCCGGTACTTGTTGACGCCGATCACCGGCTGCCGGCCGGAGTCGATCCGCGCCTGGGTGCGGGCGGCGGCCTCCTCGATGCGCAGCTTCGGGATGCCGTCGTCGATCGCCTGCGCCATGCCGCCGTGCTCGGCGACCTCCTGGATGTGCGCCCAGGCGCGGCGGGCCAGGTCGAAGGTCAGCTTCTCCACGTACGCCGACCCGCCCCACGGGTCGATGACCCGCGTCGTCCCCGACTCCTGCTGGAGCAGCAGCTGGGTGTTGCGGGCGATCCGGGCGGAGAAGTCGGTCGGCAGCGCGAGCGCCTCGTCCAGGGCGTTGGTGTGCAGCGACTGGGTGTGCCCCTGGGTCGCGGCCATCGCCTCCAGGCAGGTGCGGACGACGTTGTTGTAGACGTCCTGCGCGGTGAGCGACCAGCCCGAGGTCTGGCAGTGGGTGCGCAGCGACATCGACTTGTCCTTGTGCGCGCCGGCCTCCTTGACCAGCTTGGCCCACAGCAGCCGCCCGGCCCGCAGCTTGGCGACCTCCATGAAGAAGTTCATCCCGATGGCCCAGAAGAAGCTCAGCCGGGGCGCGAACACGTCCACGTCCAGCCCCGCCGCCTTGCCCGCCTGCAGGTACTCCACCCCGTCGGCCAGCGTGTAGGCCAGCTCCAGGTCGGCCGTCGCCCCGGCCTCCTGGATGTGGTAGCCGGAGATCGAGATCGAGTTGAACCGCGGCATCTGCGTCGAGGTGAACGCGAAGATGTCGCTGATGATCTGCATCGAGGGCTTCGGCGGGTAGATGTAGGTGTTGCGGACCATGAACTCCTTGAGGATGTCGTTCTGGATCGTCCCCGTGAGCTGGTCCGGGCTCACCCCCTGCTCCTCGGCCGCGACCACGTAGAGCGCCAGCACCGGCAGGACGGCGCCGTTCATCGTCATCGAGACGCTCATCCGGTCCAGCGGGATGCCGTCGAACAGCTGCCGCATGTCCAGGATCGAGTCGATCGCCACCCCGGCCATCCCGACGTCTCCGACCACCCGCGGGTGGTCGGAGTCGTAGCCGCGGTGGGTGGGCAGGTCGAAGGCGACCGACAGGCCCTTCTGCCCGGCGGCGAGGTTGCGCCGGTAGAAGGCGTTGGACTCCGCCGCGGTCGAGAACCCGGCGTACTGCCGTACCGTCCAGGGTTGGGTCGTGTACATCGTCGGGTAGGGCCCGCGCAGGTAGGGCGCGATCCCCGGGAGGGTGTGCAGGAAGTCGACGTCGGCCAGGTCGGCCGGGGTGGCCAGCGGCGGGACGGCGATCCCCTCGGGGGTCTCCCAGGTCGCCTCGGCCACGCTGCGGCCGGTGGCCTGCTCGTACGCCTGCGCCCACTGCTCGGGGCCCGCGGCGGGAGCCGGCGGGTCGAGCTCGAGGCCGCCGAAGTCGGGGATGGTGCTCACGCCGTGACCTCCAGCTGCTCGAGCACGCGGTCCAGCACCGCGAGCGCGTCACACCCGGCGTACACGTACCCGTCGACGCCGTCCACCTCCAGCGACGGCGGACCGGCCAGCCACACCGCGGTGGCGCCGGCCGCCCGCAGCTCGGCGGCCAGCGACGCGGCGGAGTCGGCGTAGTCGCGGTCGGTGCCGCAGATGCAGGCGACCGTGGTCGCGGCGTCCGCGAGGCCGGCGACGCCGTCGCCGGCCGGGGTGTGCAACCCGCCGGCGCCGAAGGTGTTCGCGGCGAAGGTGGACCGGGCGGTGTGCCGGGAGACGGGGCCGAGGGTCGCCAGGTACACCCGCGGCCGGGGGTCCACGGCCTCCACGGCGTCGCGCCGCTCCTCGAACGCCGCGGCGGCGCGCACCCGCGGCAGCCCGCCGGACGGCGGTGGGGTGGCCGGCCGGCGGGTGGGCAGCACCTCGGCCGGGTTGGGGAACTCGCTGACCCCGGTGAGGGCGTCGGTGCGGGTGGCCAGCCGCTGGGAGCGCTCGGTCCACGCCGCGCCGATCCGCTCGGCGACCAGGCCGCTGGACAGCGCCGCGGCCAGCCCGCCGGCGCGCTCGATCTCGGTGAACCAGCTCCACGCAGCCCGGGCGAGGTCCTCGGTGAGCGACTCGACGTACCAGGAGCCACCGGCCGGGTCGAGCACGCGCGCGAGGTGCCCCTCCTCGACCAGCAGGCTCTGGGTGTTGCGGGCGATCCGGCGGGCGAAGGCGTCGGGCAGGCCGAGCGCGGCGTCGAAGGGCTGCACGGTGACGACGTCGGCGCCGCCCACCCCGGCGGCGAAGCAGGCCACCGTGGTCCGCAGCATGTTCACCCACGGGTCGTGCCGGCTGGTCATCACCGAGGAGGTGACCGCGTGCTGGCGCATCGCGCGGGCCGCCGGTGCGCCGCCGCTGGCGTCGGCCACCCGGTCCCAGACCCGGCGGGCGGCCCGCAGCGCGGCGATGGTGGTGAACTGGTCCGCGGAGGCGGAGAACCGGAACTCCAGCTGGCCGAGGGCCTCGTCGACGGTGAGGCCCTGGGCGGTGAGCGCCCGCAGGTAGGCGACCCCCGCGGCGACCGCGCAGCCGAGCTCCTCCACCGCCGAGGCACCCGCGTCGGCGAAGACGGTGCCGTCGACGACGACGGTGCGCCAGCCGTCGGGCGCACGGCGCGCGAGGTCGGCCAGCCCGTCGAGGTCCTGGGCCTGGCCGGTGGTGGCGTGCACGCCCAGCGGGTCCAGCCCCAGGCACCCGCCGGAGGCGAGGTCGGTGCGGCCCTCGACCAGCGCGAGGAACGCCTCCGCGGCGGGCGCACCCCCGGAGAGGGTCAGCGGCGCCAGGTCCAGGTAGACGTCGGCGAGCACTTCGCCCAGCGACCCGACCGGCACCGCGCCCTCGCCGACCACCAGCCACAGCGAGGAGACGCCGTTCTCCAGGTCGGCGGCGATCGCCTCCCGGGTCAGCGCGACGTCCGGGTCGGCGTGCCGCTGCCGGACGTCCCAGCCGCCGGGCACCTCGGTGTCCGCACCGCCGGCCGCGGTCACCCCGGCCGCACCGGCCCGGGAGCCGCGGGTGAACGGCGGCAGGCCGGGCACCCCGGCGAGCGCGGGGAGGTCGCCGGCGTCCTCGGCGGTGTACAGCGGGGCCACGCTGACGCCGGTGGCCACCGTGCGCCGCAGCGCGTCCTCGACCGGGTCGGGCAGCTGGTCGCGGCCGGCCTTGCGCAGCACGCCGGCCACCAGGTCGCGCCACTGGGCGCGGCTGGCGGCCGGGAACTCCCCGGCGAGCTCGAGCAGCTCGGGGGCCTCCGGCTCGGCCGGTGGCCCGCCCTCGGGTGCGGCGGTCTGCTGGCCGGTGGAACGCATCGTCGGGTCCCCGCCTCTCAGTGCCTGTGGAGCGCGTCTACCGCGGCACGTTACCGGCGGGTACGGCGGCGTCGGCCGCCAGCGCGTGCAGCGCTGTCCTGGCCATCAGCCGCACGCCCACGCCGATCGCGCGCTCGTCGACGTCGAAGGTGCCCCGGTGCAGGTCCAGCGGGTCGCCGGAGCCGTGCGTGCCCAGCCGGGCCAGCGCGATCGGCAGCACCTCGGCGAACCAGCCGAAGTCCTCCCCGCCCATGCTCTGCGGCGAGAGCGCGACGCCCTCGCTGCCCACGGTCTCCAGCGCGGCCGACCGCAGCAGCGCGACGCTGCGCGGGTCGTTGACCACCGGCGGCACCCCGCGCACGTACTCGATGGACACCGACGCCCCGGCGGTCTCGGCGACCTCGGTGACCAGCCGCCGGACCAGGTCCTCGGCCTCGTTCCACACCGACCGGTCGAGCACCCGCAGCGTGCCGCGCAGCTGGCCGGTCTCCGGGATGGTGTTCGCCGCGACGCCCGCGCTGACCGCGCCCCACACCAGCGAGAGGCTGGACCGGGGGTCGACCAGCCGGGACAGCAGCCCGGGCACCTCGGTGACGACCAGGCCGAGGGCGTGCACCAGGTCGACGGTGAGCTGCGGCCGGGCGGTGTGCCCGCCCGGGCCGGTCAGGGTGACCTCGACCCGGTCGCAGGCCGCGGTGATCGAGCCGGTGCGCAGCCCCACCTTGCCGGCCTGCAGCGAGGGGTCGCAGTGCAGCGCGAAGGCCCGCGTCGCACCGGCGAGCACGCCCTCGTCGACGACCTCCAGGCCACCGCCGGGCACCTGCTCCTCGGCGGGCTGGAAGACGCAGCGGACGGTGCCGGGCAGCGAGTCCAGCGAGGCCAGCGCCAGGGCGACGCCCAGCAGCACGGTGGTGTGCACGTCGTGCCCGCAGGCGTGGCACAGCCCGTCCCGGGTCGAGGCGTACGGGACGTCCTTGAGGTCGGTCAGCGGCAGCGCGTCGATGTCGGCGCGCAGCACCACGACCGGGCCGTCGACGTCGCCGCCGACGTCGCAGACCAGCCCGGTGCCCACCTTCAGCCGTCGCGGCCGCAGCCCGGCGGCGGTGAGCCGCTGCTCCAGGTAGGCGGTGGTCTCGTGCTCGGCGAAGCCCAGCTCCGGGTGGGCGTGCAGGTGCCGCCGCACCTCCACCAGCTCGGCGTGGTGGGCCCGCGACCACCCGTCCACGGCCCGGCCGGGGTCGTCCTCGGTCATCAACCCCGTCGTCATCTCGTCCTCCCCGTCGCCGCTCACGCCCCGGGTGCCCGCCCGGGCAGGCCGTCGCGCAGCTCGGCGAGCAGGCTGTCGACGACCGGGCGCAGGTCACCGCCGTGGGCGGCCGCCACCGCGCGCTGCCGCTGGTAGGAGGCGCCGGCGGCGAGCAGCCGGTGGGCGTCGGCCAGCTCGGCCTCACAGCCCAGCCGCCGGGCCACCGGCATGAGCTCCTCGACGAGCTCGGCGATCGACTCGCGCACCGGGCGCACGGTGCCCTTCTCGTCCACCACGATGTCGGCGTCCAGCCCGTAGCGGACGGCGCGCCACTTGTTCTCCCGCAGCACCCACTCGGCCGGCATGGGCAGCGTGTAGCCGCGGTCGAGCTGGCCGTCGAACTGCTCGACCAGGCACTGGGCCAGCGCGGCGACCACGCCGATCTCGTCGAGCGTGGGCAGCCCGTCGCAGACCCGCAGCTCGACGGTGCCGAAGTCCGGGTGCGGCCGGACGTCCCACCAGACCTCGCGGACGCTCTCGATCGCCCCGGCCCGGATGAGCGTCTCCATGTACTCCTCGAACTCGGCCCAGTCGGCGAGCTGGTGCGGCAGCCCCCCGGTGGGCATGCCCTCGAAGACCTTGGTGCGGGCCGAGGCCAGCCCGGTGTCGCAGCCGGCCCAGAAGGGCGACGACGCCGAGAGCGCGAGGAAGTGCGGCAGGTACTGGGCCAGCGCGTTGACGATCGGGATCGCCTTCTCCGGCGCCCGGACGCCGACGTGCACGTGCACCCCGAAGATCTGCAGCCGGCGGGCCAGCCACTGCATCCGCTCGACCAGCTGGGCGTAGCGCTCCTTGGGCGAGACCTCCTGCGAGTCCCACCGGGTGAACGGGTGGCTGCCGGCGCACATCACCCCGAGCCCGCGGCGCGCGGCGGCCGCGACGACCTCGTCGAGGGTGGCGGCCAGGTCGGCCTTCGCCTCGGCGACCGTGGTGCAGACGCCGGTGATGATCTCGACGGTCGACTGCAGCAGCTCGTGCTTGGCCTTGGGGTGCTCGTCGAGCCCGGCCGGGGTGATCTCGGCCAGGATCTCGGTCGCCCCGGAGGTCAGCTCACGGGTCTGCGGGTCGACGAGCTGGAGCTCCCACTCGACACCCAGGCTGGCGCGCTCCGAGGAGTGGAAGGGGATCTGCACCCTGAGGAGTCTAGGGAGGGTCGCGATCACCCGCCGGGCGGTGACCTGCGGCTCAGCCGACCGGGGCGAGGGTCGGCGCGGGCCGGCGCTGCAGCCAGCGCTCGGCCGGCACGTGGCCGCGGATGGCCTCGACGATCCGCTCGGCGGTCTTCTTCCCGTACACCTCCGGGTGGACGACGATCGAGCACAGGTTCCGGCCGACCACGACGACCCCGCGGGACTCGTCGATCGGGGCCACCGCCTCGACGGCGTCCCACGGGATGCAGTGCACGTCGCCGTCCGCGTCGGAGTGCGCCAGCACCGCGTCGTTGACGACCACGGTGAGCCGCACCTGCCGCTTGAGCGCGCGGCTGACCGCCGGCGGCTGGAAGACGGTGCCCGCCGGCAGCCCCGGGACGACGTTGCAGGTGTACCGCCGCTCGACCGGACCGGCCGGACCGGCGTAGTGCGCCCACTCGGGCACGTACAGCAGGGCGCTGGCCCACGCCGTCCGCAGCGAGGCGACGACGTCGGCCGGCGTGACCGCCCGCCAGGCCGCGAGGGCCTCGGCCACCGGGAACGGGCGCATCCCGGTGACCGCGCACAGGGCGGCGTCGGCGAGGTCGGAGGCGACCACGGCGTCGGGCTCGCTGTCCACGTCCTCCTCGAAGCCGGCCAGCGCGTGCGCCAGCTCCTCGGCGGTCGGGCCGTCCTGGCACAGCGTGGAGAACTGCTGCCACACGATCCCGGCCACCGGGGCCTCCTGGCCCTCGCGGGCGTCGACCCACACCGCCAGCTCGCGGCGCTCGGGCGTGACGTCCAGGCCGGTGCCCGCCACGTGGTAGCTCAGCCCGCGCGCGTGCCGGGCGACGTCGCGCAGCCGCTCGCTCAGCACCTCGACGCCCATCCGCAGGGCGATGTCGTAGGGCCGCTCGTCGGCGAGCAGCAGGCCGACGCCGGGCGCCTCGCCCTTGGTCCACACCGGCCCCTGCTGGGGTCGGGGCACCGGGCGGACCCGCACCGGCACCGCGCCGCCGGGCAGTGGCAGCCGCAGCCCCGCGGGCAGCTCACCGTGGCACCAGAGGGCGGCGTTCTCCCGGACGAACCAGCGGGCCGCGTGCGCCCGGACCACCTCGGGGGTCAGGCAGTCCGGGCCCGGGCCGTCGGTCACGGCGAGCCCCGGCCCGGTGAGCGCGTAGCGGGCGGCCCACATCGAGGCCGCGGTGCTGTAGCCGGTGCTGCAGCTCTCCGCCTGCAGCACGCCGACCTCCATCGCCATCCGCTCCAGCGGGAGGTCCGACAGCGCCCGGCAGACGCCCTCGAGGAAGTCGCGCACCGCCTCGGGGCGGCCGGTGGCGAAGAAGGTCGTGGAGTCGACGTCGGTGGTGGCGTTGCACTTGAGGTGCGACTTGGGCAGCGCGCCCATCGCCAGGTGCTCGATCAGGTGGCTGACCTCGCGGGTCGCGAAGGTCTCGTCCCGGAAGCCCACGCCGAAGACCAGGCCGGCGGTGATCCGCTCGGGGCCGGGGGCGGCGAAGACCGGGACGCCGTCGACGTCGGTGCGCTCCATGCCGTCGTTGTCGGCAGCCACCACCCCGGTGTTGAGCGCTGGGCCGCACCGGCGCTGGGCTACTTTCGGCGCGTGAGCGAGCCGACCACCCCCACCTCCCTGGACCCCGCTGCGCTGGCCGCCCGGGCCGCCGAGCAGCTGACCGCCGCCCTGGGCGGTGGCCACGACGTCGCGGTGGTGATGGGCTCGGGCTGGGCTCCGGCCGCGGACGCCTTCGGCGAGACGCTGGCCAGCGTGG
Source organism: Modestobacter versicolor (assembly GCF_014195485.1). Classification (NCBI taxonomy): domain Bacteria; kingdom Bacillati; phylum Actinomycetota; class Actinomycetes; order Geodermatophilales; family Geodermatophilaceae; genus Modestobacter; species Modestobacter versicolor. Next base: position 4,026,615 of record NZ_JACIBU010000001.1, on the reverse strand, counting down.
CGATCGGCGACCTGCCCGGCTTCGCCGCCCCCGTGGTCACCGGGCACGGCGGCGAGATCCGCTCGGTGCAGGTGGGCGAGCGCAAGGTGCTGCTCTTCCTGGGCCGCACCCACCTCTACGAGGGCCGCGGCGTGGAGCCGGTGGTGCACGGCATCCGCACCGCGGCCGCGGCGGGCGTGCGCACCGTCGTGCTCACCAACGCCGCCGGCGGGCTGGCGCCCGAGCACCGGGTGGGCCAGGCGGTGCTGATCAGCGACCACCTCAACCTCACCGCGCGCTCGCCGCTGGTCGGCGCCACCTTCGTCGACCTCACCGACCTGTACTCCGCGCGGCTGCGGGCGCTGGCGAAGGAGATCGACCCCACCCTCGCCGAGGGCGTCTACGCCGCGCTGCCCGGCCCGCACTTCGAGACCCCCGCCGAGATCCGGATGCTCACCACGCTCGGCGCCCAGCTGGTCGGCATGTCCACCGCGCTGGAGGCGATCGCCGCCCGGGCCGCGGGCATGGAGGTGTTCGGCCTGTCGATGGTCACCAACGCCGCGGCCGGCATCACCGGCGAGGCGCTGGACCACCTGGAGGTGCTGGCGGCGGGCAAGGCCGCGGCCGGCGAGCTGGGACGGTTCCTGGTGCAGCTGATCGAGCGGATGCCGTGAGCGCCGGCGAGCCGTCCGGCGCCGTGAGCGGGCTGCTCGACACCGCGCGCGCCTGGGCCGCGGCCGACCCGCACGAGGGCGACCGGGCCGAGGTCGAGGCGCTGGTGGCGGCCGGCGACACCGCCGAGCTGGAACGCCGGTTCACCGGGCCGCTCACCTTCGGGACGGCGGGGCTGCGCGGGCCGCTGAGGGCCGGACCGGCCGGGATGAACGCCGCCGTGGTCGCCCGGGCCGCGGCCGGCCTCGGCGCCTGGCTGGTCACCCAGGGGCACGCCGGCCGCGGGGTGGTCATCGGCTTCGACGCCCGGCACCGCTCCGACGAGTTCGCGCACCTCTCCGCCGCGGTGCTCTCCGGCGCCGGGTTCGCCGTCCAGGTGCTCCCCCGGCCGCTGCCCACGCCGGTGCTGTCCTACGCCGTCCGGCACCTGGGCGCCGTCGCCGGCGTGGTGGTGACCGCCAGCCACAACCCGCCGCAGGACAACGGCTACAAGGTCTACCTCGCCGACGGCGCCCAGCTGGTGCCGCCGGCCGACCGGGAGATCGAGGCCGCGATCGCCGCCGTCGGCCCGGCCCGCGAGCTGCCGCTCTCCGACGACTGGCTGACCCTCGGCGACGAGGTCGAGGACGACTACGTGGCCGCGGTGGTCGCCGCCCTGCAGCCCGACCGGCTGGACGCCGCTGCCCGCCGCCGTCTCGTGGTCGCGTACACGGCGATGCACGGCGTGGGCTCGGCGACGACCCGCCGGGTGTTCGAGGCCGCCGGCTTCGCCCCGCTGCACACCGTGGCCGAGCAGGACCGGCCCGACCCGGCCTTCCCGACGGTCGCCTTCCCTAACCCGGAGGAGCCGGGCGCGGTCGACCTGCTGTCGGCGCTGGCCGGGCGGGTGGGCGCGGACGTCGCGATCGCCGAGGACCCCGACGCCGACCGGTGCTCGGTCGTCGTGGGCGGACGGCAGCTCACCGGCGACGAGGTGGGCGCGCTGCTGGCCGACTGGCTGCTCCGCCGCGGCGTGCGCGGCACGTACGCCCGCTCGCTGGTCAGCGGATCGCTGCTCGGCGAGCTCGCCCGGGCGCACGGGGTGCCCGCCGAGGAGACCCCGACCGGCTTCAAGTGGATCATCCGCGCCGGGTCGGCCGAGGCCCCGCTGGTCTTCGGCTACGAGGAGGCGCTGGGCTACGCGGTGACCCCGGCGGTCGCGCACGACAAGGACGGGATCTCCGCCGCGCTGGCCGTGGCGCTGCTGGCCGCCGAGCTCGCCGCCGAGGGGCGCACGCTCACCGACCGGCTCGACGAGCTGGCCGTCGAGCACGGGCTGTTCGCCACCGGGCAGCTGTCGGTGCGGGTGGAGGACCTCTCGCTGATCTCCGCGGCGATGGACCGGCTCCGGGCGTCGGCACCGGCGCAGCTGCTCGGCCGGGACGTCGAGGCGACCGACCTGATGGAGGGCCGGCCGCCGGTGGACGCGGTGCGGCTGCGCGGCGACGGCGTCCGGGTGATCGTGCGGCCCAGCGGCACCGAGCCCAAGCTCAAGGCCTACCTGGAGACCGTCGTCCCGGTCGCCGACGCCGCGGCCGTGCCTGCCGCCCGCCGCCGAGCGGCGGACGAGCTCGACCGGCTGCGCGCGGAGATGTCCGCGGCCCTCGGCCTCTGACCGGGCTCCCCCACCGACCACGCGGCAGCGCTGCCGACCCTGCCCTGCAGGACGGGGTCGGCAGCGTCAGCGCGTGGTCGGTGCCCGCTCAGCCCTCCGCACCGCAGCTGCGCAGCACCGCGAGCACCAGCGCCCGGGTGACGGTGAGGACCTCGTCGAGGTCGACCGCCTCGTCGGGGCCGTGCGCCAGCCGGACGTCGCCCGGGCCGTAGTGCAGCGTCGGGATGCCGGCGCCGGCGTAGAGCCGCAGGTCGCTGCCGTAGGGGGCCCCGCGCTCGCGGGGGCGGCCGGCGCCGGTGACGTCGGCGTGCACGTCGGCGACGAGGTCGCGCAGCTCGGCCCCGGCGGGCAGGTGGCCGCCGGCGAACTGGCCGCCGGACCAGGTCAGCACGGGCGGGTGGTCGCGCAGGAACGGGTCGCGGGCGGCGACCTCGGCGACGCGCTGCTCGAGCTCCCGGCGGGCGTCGTCCGGGTCCTCCTCGATGCGCAGGCCCAGCCGGCCCTCGGCGACCAGCAGGTCGGGCACGCTGCTGGACCAGTCGCCGGCCCGCAGCCGGCCGACGACGATCGGGTACGGCACCGGGTACTCCCGCATCAGCGGCTCGACGGTGCGGTTGCGCTCCTCGGACAGCCCGGCGAGGGCGCGGTGCAGCGGCAGGTAGGAGTCCAGCGCGCTGTGCCCGGCGTACGGGGTGCTGGCGTGGGTGGCCACCCCGTGCAGCTCGAGGGTGAAGGTGAGCGCGCCGGCCGCGCCGGTGATCAGCGTCCCGCTGGTCGGCTCGGTGATGATGCAGGCGTCACCGGTGTGGCCGCGCTGCAGCGTGCCGAAGGCGCCCAGGCCGCCGTCCTCCTCGCCGACCACGAACTGCAGCGCGAGGCCGCGGCGCAGCCGGACGCCGGAGCGGGCGACCGCCGCGTAGGCGGCGAGGTTCGCCGCCACCCCGGCCTTCATGTCGCAGGCGCCCCGGGCGTGCACCCGCCCTCCGCGCCAGGTCGGCTCGAACGGGTCGCTGCGCCACTGGCCCAGGTCACCGGAGGGGACCACGTCGACGTGCCCCTGCAGCACCAGCGCCGGCCGGTCGCCCTCCCCGTGGGCGGTGCCGACCAGCCCCCACGCCTCGGCGCGGTCGGCCTCGGTGCCGGGGAAGCCGGCGGTCGCGGTGAGCGCGGGGAGGTCCAGCGGCCACAGGTCGACGTCCAGGCCGAGCGTGCTGAGCTGCTTGGCGAGCACGTGCTGGACGTCGGACTCGGCGTCGGACCCGGTCACGCTGGGGACCGCCAGCAGCTCGGTGAGCGAGGTGGCGACGGCCTCCCGGTCCACGGCGTCCAGGGCACGGGCCTCGAGGGTCGTCAGCCGCGGCATGGGTCCTCCAGCACTCAGGGGTTCCGGATGTCGGCGCTGAGCGTAGGGAGCGGATGATTTCGGTGATGTTGCGCCGCGCGCGCGTCCATGCACCACTTCCTTGCGACTTTCAGCGATCAACGCAAGGAACTACGATCGGTTCGTGGACGACATCGACCGGAAGCTGGTGTCCCGGCTGGTCAAGGACGGGCGGGAGCCCTACGCCGACCTGGCGCGTGCCGTGGGGCTGTCGCTGTCGGCGACCAAGCGCCGGGTCGACCGGCTGGTGGCCGACGGGGCGATCCGCGGGTTCACCGCGGTCGTCGACCCGGTGGTGATGGGCTGGGCGCTGTCGGCGTCGGTCGAGCTGTTCACCACCGGGACGGTGCCGGTGGAGCGGATGAAGCGGGACCTCGACGCGATGCCGGAGGTCATCTCGGCGGAGACGGTGTCCGGCGGTGCGGACGCCGTGCTGCGGGTGGTCGCCTCCGACGCCCGGCACCTGGAGCGGGTCGTCAGCCGGTTGCGCGACCTGACCTACGTGCAGCAGACCAACACCGTGCTGCTGCTGAGCAACCTGCTGTCCCGGCCGACCCCGCTCACCACCGGCTGACGGCGACCGCCCGGGGGATCAGCCCCAGTAGGGCGGCGCGGACGGCGGCGGGGACGGTGGCCCGGTCGGCGGCCCGGTCGGCGGACCGGCCGGCGGCGCCGCGGGCGGGAACAGCGGCTGGGCGGCCGGGCCGGGCAGCCACCCCCGCGCGGGGCCGTACCGGTTGGGGCCGGCGTCGCCGGGCAGGAAGCCGTTGAGCACCAGCAGTGCCAGCCCACCGACGTAGGGCACCAGGCCCAGCAGCAGCCACCAGGCCGGCATGCCGCGGTCGTGCAGCCGGGTCGCGCTGGCCGAGATCGACGCCGGGGCGGTGAGCAGCAGCACGAGCACGACGACCGGGCCGTAGGCGGAGGCGTCGCCGGCGGCGACCGCGTCCAGGTCGACGTTGCCCAGCGACACGTCGGCGAGCAGGCCGAGCACGCCCAGCGCCGTCACCGGCAGCGAGTAGTGCAACCACCAGGTGCGCCGGTCGATGCGTCCGCGGCGCACATACCACTGCCAGAAGCTCACCGGGTCAGTGTCCCCCGCGCCGGCCACCTCGGGGCGGAGGCGGTCCGTAGCGGTTGGCGCGCGGCTGGGAGCCCAGCAGGCCGACGGTGACGACGAGCACCAGCCAGCCGATGCCGGGCAGCAGGTTCCACAGCAGCCACCACGCGGAGTGGTCCCGGTCGTGCAGCCGGGTGGTCATCGCCGCGACGTTGGGCACCAGCAGGACCAGCGCACCGATCGCGGTGACCGGTCCCCCGGAGTCCGGGAAGGGCCACAGGACGTCGAACCCGTCGCCGCGCTCGAGCCGCGGGTAGCTGTCCGGGAACCAGCGGGCGTCGACCAAGACGGCGACCGCGCCGATCACCACGAGCACCAGGACGTACCGCAGCCACCAGTCCCGACGCCGGGTCCGCCCGGTCGGGACGAACCAGGAGCCCAGCCCGGCGGCCCGGCTCATCCCTCGACGAGCTCCCGGCAGCCGGTGCCCAGGGAGCGCTGGGCGGCGGCCAGCACCCGGACGACGTCCCGGCCGAACGCCGCGTCGCAGGGGTGGGCGCCGCCGGTGAGGGCGGCGGCCTGCAGCTCGTCGACCGCCACCCGGTGGGCCTCCACCGCGGTGCCGGACTCGGGCAGCAGCACCAGCCGGCCGGCGTCCCCGTGCACCCACACGTCGATGCCGGAGGCGAGCTCGGCGACCGTGGAGGAGACGGTGGCCGTGCTCGCCCGGCCGCCGGGGTGGAAGAACGTCAGGTGCACGGTGTCGCCCTGGCCGGCACCGGCCTGCACCGCCGTCACCGGGCCGAGGGCGGGCACCAGCAGCGACAGCGCGTGCGGGCCGATGTCCCACAGCGCGCCGTGCTCGCGCCGCCAGGGGGTGTCGAACGGCGAGCCGGTCAGCCGGCCCAACCAGGTCACCGACCCGCCGGCCAGCGTGGTGCGGGCGGCCTGCTCGAGCCAGGTGGAGGTCGCCGTCCGGAAGCGGTTGGTGAAGAACACGACCGACGCGACGCCGGCCGCGGCGACGGCGTCGACCACCCGGTCGGCCGCCTCGGTCGACAGCGCGACCGGCTTCTCCAGCAGCAGGTGCTTGCCGGCGGCGGCGGCGCGCTCGGCGAGCGGGGCCTGCACGTCGGGCGGCAGGGCGAAGCTCACCGCGTCGACGTCGGCGAGCAGGGCGTCGACGTCGTCGGTGCCCGGGACGTCGAACTGCGCCCCGACCGCCTTCGCCTTCGCCAGGTCGCGCCCCCAGACGCCGACCAGCTCGGCGTCCGGGTGCCCGGCCAGCGACGTGGCGTGCACCTCGCCGGCCCAGAAGCCGGTGCCGAGCACGCCGAACCGCATGCTCACACGGCGCCGAACTGGCGGTCGCCGGCGTCGCCCAGCCCCGGGACGATGTAGGCGTGCTCGTTGAGCCGCTCGTCGACGCTGGCGGTGAAGACCCGCAGCGGCAGGCCGCTCTCCTCCAGCCGCGCGATCCCCTCCGGGGCGGCGAGCGCGCAGAGCACGGTGATGTCGGTGGCGCCGCGGTCGGTGAGCAGGGTGCAGCAGTTCACCAGCGAGCCGCCGGTGGCCAGCATCGGGTCGAGCACGAAGACCGCGCGGCCGACCAGCGACGCCGGCAGCGAGGCCATGTAGGGCTCCGGCTCGAAGGTGACCTCGTTGCGGGCCAGGCCGACGAAGCCCATCTGCGACTCGGGCAGCATGCCGTGCGCGGTGTCGGCCATGCCCAGGCCGGCGCGCAGGACCGGGACGATGAGCGGCGGGGCGGCGAGCCGGTAGCCGATCGTGTCGGTGACCGGGGTGGTGATCGGCTCCTCGGCGACCTGCAGGTCGCGGGTGGCCTCGTAGACCAGCATCTGGGTCAGCTCGCGCAGCGCCGCGCGGAAGGTGGCGTTGTCCGTGCGCTCGTCGCGCATCCGGGACAGGCGGGCGCGGGCGATCGGGTGGTCGACGACGGTCAGCTGCACGGCGCACACCGTATCCGCCCCGCTCCCGGCCTCGTCGGCACGCGGGCTACCGGGGGGCGGTCGCCTCCCGGCGGGCGCGTCCCCGGCCGGCGGCGGTCACGCCGTCCTGGTCGTCGTGGTGGCAGCGCTCCTGGTAGGCGAGCAGGTCGGCCAGCTGCACCCGGCGGTGGCGGCGCGGCTGGTCGTAGGGGATGACGCCGGAGTCCAGCAGCCGGACCAGCGTGGGACGGCTGACGCCGAGCAGGTCGGCGGCCTCCTGCGTGGAGAGCACCGGTTCGTGGCAGGACAGGGTCACCGGCCGCCCCTCGGCCAGGGCCGTCGCGGCCAGCCGCAGCACCTCGAGCATCTCGGCGGGCAGCTCCCAGCGGCGGCCGTCGGCGCCGACCACCGCCCACGCCGCCTCGCCCGGGACGGCGGCCGCCAGGTCGCGCAGCCGGTCGGCGGCGGCGGCGTCGGCGGGCGGGTCGACGGTGTGTTCACCAGCGGCGGCGGAGTGCACCGGCGCAGCATAGGCCGCTCCCGGCTCAAATCGAACAAATCGAAAGCCTTTGGTAGGGTCGGGACGTCGCCGCGTCGTCCTCGACGGCCGAGGTGTCCCCCCGAGCCGCCCGTCGAACGACCCCGGGAGACGCATGACCGCACTGCTCGCCCTGCACCTGGTGGCCGCCCTGGCCGCCCCCCTGCTCGTGCGCTGGTGGGGGCGGTCCGCCTTCCTCGCGCTGGCCCTCGTGCCCGGGGTGGCCCTCGGCTGGGTGCTGGGGCAGCTGGCCGCGGTCACCGGCGGCCGCGCGGTCACCGAGACGACGCCGTGGATCCCGGCCCTGGACCTGACGATCACCCTGCGGCTGGACCAGCTGTCGCTCACCCTGGCCGCGCTGGTCACCGGCGTCGGCGCGCTCGTGCTCGTGTACTGCTCCCGCTACTTCGAGCCCGGCGACGAGGGGCTGGCCCGCTTCGCCGGCACGCTGACCGCCTTCGCCGGCTCGATGCTCGGCCTGGTCCTGGCCGACGACATGCTCCTGCTCTACGTCTTCTGGGAGCTCACCACCGTCTTCTCGTTCCTGCTGATCGGCGGCTCGGGCTCGCGGCTGGCCGGACGCCGGGCGGCCAGCCAGGCGCTGGTGCTGACCACCGCCGGCGGGCTGGCGATGCTGGTCGGGCTGATCATGCTGGGCCAGGCCAGCGGCAGCTTCCTGCTGTCGGAGGTGGTGGCCGACCCCGGCAGCGGCCCGCTGGTCGTCGCCGGCACCCTGCTGGTGCTGGTCGGCGCGATCACCAAGTCGGCGATGGTCCCGTTCCACTTCTGGCTGCCCGCCGCGATGGAGGCGCCGACGCCGGTCAGCGCCTACCTGCACGCCGCGGCCATGGTGAAGGCCGGCGTCTACCTCGTCGCCCGGCTCGCCCCCGGGCTGGCCGACGTCCCGGGCTGGCGGCCGGTCGTGCTCGGCCTGGGCCTGGCCACGATGCTGGTCGGCGGCTACCGCGCGCTGCGCCAGAACGACCTCAAGCTGCTGCTCGCCTTCGGCACGGTCAGCCAGCTCGGCTTCCTGATGGTGCTGGTGGGCGCGGGCAGCGCCGAGCTCGCCGCGGCGGGGCTGGCGATGACCGTGGCCCACGCGCTGTTCAAGTCCACCCTCTTCCTCACCGTCGGGGTCATCGACCACGCCACCGGCGTGCGCGACCTGCGCCGGCTCTCCGGCCTGGGCCGCCGGCTGCCGGCCCTGGCGGTGATCGGCACGCTCGCCGCGGCGTCGATGGCCGGCCTGCCGCCGCTGCTGGGCTTCGTCGGCAAGGAGGCCGCCTTCACCGCCCTCTGGGACGGCGGGCTGCCCGACCGCACCGCAGCGGCGCTGGTGCTGGCCGGTCTGGTGCTCGGCTCCGCGCTCACCGTCGCCTACTCGGCCCGCTTCCTGTGGGGTGCGTTCGCCCGCAAGCCCGACCTGGCCCACGTCGAGCCGGTCGAGCTGGTGCACCCGCCGGGCGCGCTGTTCCTGGCCGCGCCGGCCGTCCTCGCGCTGTGCGGGCTGGTCGCCGGGGTCGCCAGCCCGCTGCTCGACCCCCTGGTCGCCGGCTACGCCGAGACCCTGCCGCTGCTCGCCGCGGAGGCCGAGCACCTGGCGCTGTGGCACGGCCTGCAACCGGCGCTCGCGCTGTCCGCGGTCACCGTCGCCGGCGGCCTCGCGCTGTTCGCCGCGCGGGCCCGCACCACCCGGCTGCAGCAGCGGCTGGCCGTCGGCGCCTCCGCCGACGAGGGCTACTGGAACACCCTGCAGGCACTCGACCGGCTCGCGGTGCTGGTCACCGGCACGACCCAGCGCGGCTCGCTGCCGGCCTACCTGGGCACCATCCTCGTCGCCGTCCTGGCCCTGCCCGGCAGCGTGCTGGTGTTCCGGGCGCCGTGGCCCGACGAGTGGCGGGCCTGGGACTCCCCCGTGCAGGCGCTGGTCGGCGCGACCGCGCTGGTCGCCGCGGTGCTGGCCATCCGGATCCGCCAGCGGCTCTCGGCGGTGCTGGTCGTCGGCGTCACCGGCTACGCGCTGGCGGTGCTGTTCATCCTGCAGGGCGCCCCGGACCTGGCGCTGACCCAGTTCCTGGTCGAGACGCTCACCCTGGTGACCTTCGTGCTGGTGCTGCGCAAGCTGCCCAAGGACATCACCGAGCGGCACCGGCCGCGCGAGCGGGCGCTGCGCGGGGTCGTCGCCGTCTGCGTCGGCGGGTTCATGGCCGCCGTGGGCGCCGTGGCGCTGGCCGCCCGCACGGCCGAGCCGGTGTCGGTCGACTACCCGGCGGAGGCCTACGAGTTCGGCGGCGGGCAGAACATCGTCAACGTCACCCTGGTCGACATCCGCGCCTGGGACACCCTCGGCGAGATCTCGCTGCTGGTGGTCGCCGCGACCGGCGTGGCCAGCCTGGTCTTCCTCCGCCGGCGCACCGGGGCGGTCGAGCGCGCCACCGACCCGGTCCCCACCTCGCCGGCCCCGGCCCGCTGGGCACCCCGCCACCGGTGGCTGGCGGCCAGCGCGCTGCTGCCGCCCCAGCGCCGGTCGGTGGTGCTCGAGGTCGTCACCCGGGTGCTGTTCCACACGATCGTCGTCTTCTCGCTGTACCTGCTCTTCACCGGGCACAACGAGCCCGGCGGCGGGTTCGCCGGCGGCCTGGTGGCCGGGCTGGCCCTGGTGCTGCGCTACCTGGCCGGCGGCCGGTACGAGCTGGGCGAGGCCGCCCCGGTCGACCCGGGGCTGCTGCTGGGCGCCGGGCTGCTGTTCTCCGGGGTCACCGGGGTGGTCGGGCTGGCGCTGGGCGCCGAGGTGCTGCAGACCGCGATCCTGGAGACCACCCTGCCGGTGCTCGGCGACGTCAAGCTCGTGACCTCGCTGTTCTTCGACATCGGCGTCTACCTGATCGTGCTGGGCCTGGTGCTCGACGTGCTCCGCAGCCTGGGCGCCGAGCTGGACCGCCAGGTCGACGAGGACGACCCCATCGACTCCACCCCCGAGGAGGTGATCGTGCGATGACCCCCACCGTCGTCCTGCCCGTGGTCATCGGTGGCCTGTACGCCGCCGGCGTCTACCTGCTGCTGGACCGCAGCCTGACCCGGGTGCTGCTCGGCTTCCTGCTGCTGGGCAACGCCACCAACCTGCTGCTGCTGTCGACCGGCGGGCCGGCCGGCCTCGCGCCGATCCTCGGCGTCGCCGAGCCGGAGGAGATGAGCGACCCGCTCCCCCAGGCCTTCGTGCTCACCGCGATCGTGATCACCTTCGGCATCTCGGCCTTCCTGCTGGCGATGATCTACCGCTCCTGGCGGCTCGTCCGCCAGGAGGTGGTCGGCGTCGACGAGGAGGACCGGCGGGTCGCCGCGCGCGAGGCGATGGACGCCGACGACCTCGACCCCGACGACCTCGCGCCTGACGACCGGCCGGCCGCCCACGCCGACAGCCTGTCCGCCGACCGGGACGCCGAGGCGGCCCTGCGGCGGCGGCACCCGGGCATCGCCTCCGACGACGTCGGCCTGCCCCCGACCCTGCGGAGCCGCTCGTGACCAGCGTCCTGACCCCGCTGCCGGTGCTGCTGCCGCTGCTCGGGGCGGCGGGTGCGCTGCTGGTCGGCCGGCACCCGCGGACCCAGCGGACGCTGAGCATCCTGGTGCTGTCGGCGGTGCTCGCCGTCTCGGTGGCGCTGCTGCTGCTGGCCGACGCGAACGGCGCCGAGGCGGTGTCGGTGGGTGGCTGGCCGGTGCCGCTGGGCATCGTGCTGGTCGTCGACCGGCTCTCGGCGCTGATGCTGGTCGTGGCCAGCACCGTGGCCCTCGGCGTGCTGGTGTTCGCCGTCGGGCAGGGCTCGGCCGACGGCGACGAGGAGACGCCGCTGTCGATCTTCCACCCGACGTTCCTGGTGCTGATCGCCGGTGTGAGCAACGCCTTCCTGGCCGGCGACCTGTTCAACCTCTACGTCGGCTTCGAGATCCTGCTGACCGCCAGCTACGTGCTGCTGACCCTCGGCGGCTCGGCGCCGCGGATCCGGGCCGGCATCACCTACATCGTGGTCAGCCTGCTCAGCTCGCTGCTGTTCCTCGCGGCGATCGCGCTGGTCTACGCCTCCACCGGCACGGTCAACATGGCCCAGCTCGCCGTCCGGGTCGCCGAGCTGCCCGAGGGCACCCAGCTGCTGCTGCAGTCGATGCTGCTGATCGCCTTCTGCATCAAGGCCGCGGTGTTCCCGCTGTCGGCCTGGCTGCCGGACAGCTACCCGACCGCCCCGGCGCCGGTCACCGCGGTGTTCGCCGGCCTGCTCACCAAGGTCGGCGTCTACGCGATCATCCGCACCCAGACGCTGCTGTTCCCCGACGGCGCGCTCGACGACGTGCTGATGTGGGCGGCGCTGGCCACCATGCTCATCGGCATCCTGGGCGCGGTGGCGCAGACCGACATCCGCCGGGTGCTGTCCTTCACCCTGGTCAGCCACATCGGCTACATGGTCTTCGGCATCGCCCTGGGGACGACGGCCGGCCTGGCCGGGGCGGTCTTCTACGTCGCCCACCACATCGCCATCCAGACCACGCTGTTCCTCGTCGCCGGGCTGGTCGAGCGGCAGGGCGGGTCGACGTCGGTCGACCGGCTGGGCGGGCTGGCCCGCTCGTCGCCGCTGCTCGCGGTGCTGTTCTTCGTGCCGGCGATGAACCTGGCCGGCATCCCGCCGCTGTCGGGCTTCATCGGCAAGCTCGGGCTGCTCGAGGCCGGGGTGGCCGAGGGCAGCTGGCCGGCCCTGGTGCTGGTCGGCGGTGGCGTGGTCACCAGCCTGCTCACGCTGATCGCGATCGCCCGGGTGTGGACCCGGGCGTTCTGGCGGCCGGCCGCGCAGGAGCCGGGCGCCGACACCGCCCGGGCGGCCGCCGCCGACGCCGGTCCGGAGACCGCCGCCGAGCCCGAGCCGGCCGCGGTGGCCGCCGGTGACGGCGCGGCGGGGCCGGCCGCCGGTGGGCGCGGGCCCGTCCGGGCCGCCGCCCGCCAGCGGGCCTGGGCCCGGCACACCGCCGTCGCCACCGACACCGCCCCCTCGCAGGACGGGTTCGGCGACCGGCACCGGGGCCGTCGCCCGCGACCCGACCGCCCCCTGCCGGGGGTGATGCTCGGCGCGACGATCGCGATGGTCACGGTGACCGCCGCGCTCACCGTGGTCGCCGGCCCGCTGTACGGCTTCACCGACCGGGCGGCGGGCGACCTGCGGGACCGCACCCCCTACCTGGAGTCGGTGCTCGGCGAGGAGACCCCCCGGTGACCGCCCCCGACGTGGCGCTGCGCCGGCTGCGCGACCAGCTGCCGCTGCTGGTCGCCCTGGTGCTGGTGTGGAACCTGCTCTGGGGCACCTGGTCGTGGGCGAACCTGATCTCCGGCGCGGTGGTCGCGGTGGCCGTCACCTGGCTGCTCCCGCTCCCGCCGGTGACCGACGGCGCTGGCTTCCACCCGGCGGCGGTGCTCCGGTACCTGCTGCGGTTCGCCTTCGACCTGGTGACCTCCAGCGCGCAGGTGGCCTGGGACGCGCTGCGCCTCGGCGGGCTGCGCAACGGCGCGATCATCTCGGTCCAGCTGCGCACCGACTCCGACCTGCTGATGACCATGGTCACCGAGACGCTGTGCCTGGTGCCCGGCTCGATCGTCATCGACCTGGACCGGGAGGCCGGCACCGTCGCGCTGCACCTGCTCTCGGTCCGTGACCTGGCCGCGGTCGAGGCCGCCCGCGCCCAGGTGCTGGCCACCGAGGAGCGGGTGGTGCGCGCCTTCGGCTCGGACGCCGACATCGCTGCGCTCGACCCGCAGCCCGACGAGCGGAGGACCCCCGCGTGACCGTCGTCTCCGTGCTCGCCTTCGCGATGCTGGGCACCGGCGTGCTGCTGGCGCTGGTCCGGCTCGCCCTCGGCCCCTCGCTGCTGGACCGGGTGGTCGCCACCGACGCCCTGCTGGTGATCGTCTCCGCCGGGCTCGCCGTCTACGCGGCGCTGACCCGCAACCCGACGGTCGTGCCGGTGCTGGTCGTCGTGTCGCTGCTGGGCTTCGTCGGCTCGGTGTCGGTGGCCCGCTACATCGGCGGGATGCTGATGGAGTCCACCGGTGACGGCCAGGACGTCGGGCTGCCACCGGCGGCCGAGGGCGCGGCCGCCGACCGGGCCGCCCCCACCGAGGAGGCCCGGGCGTGAACGACGTGGACTCCGTCGCCGACGTGATCGCGATGGTCTGCCTGCTGGTGGGCGCGTTCCTCTGCCTCACCGCCGGGCTCGGGCTGCTCCGCTTCCCCGACGTGCTGTCCCGGATGCACGCCGGCACCAAGCCGCAGACCGCCGGCGTGCTGCTGATCATGGTCGGCGGTGCGATCCGGCTGACCGGGTCGTCGGTGACCTGGATGCTGCTGCTGGTCGCCGCCTTCCAGCTGCTCACCGCACCGGTCAGCGCGCACATGGTCAGCCGGATCGCCTACCGCCGCCGGCACGTCCGCCGCGACCTGCTGCTCGTCGACGAGCTCGGCAGCGCGCCGGGGCAGCCCGGCGACCCCCGCGGCGACGAACCGGCCGACGGCGAGGACCGGACCGGGCGCCGACCGGGGTGACGGCCCGTCCGGCCGTGCCGGGTGGCAGTGGAGAATGCCGGGCATGACCCACGTGCTGGACCCGGGCGCGCTGACCGGTGGGGGCAGCCTCACCGGCCCCCTGCCGGACCCGTTCGCCGACGTGACCCGCTCGAACGACGCCTTCCGCGCCTTCCTGCACGGCCTCCCCGGCGTCGACCAGGTCGGCGCCGAGACCCGGGTGAAGGTGCTCGGCACCCGCTCGATCAAGACCACCGCCAAGGCGTGGGCGATCGACACCGCCATCTCGATGGTCGACCTGACCACCCTGGAGGGCTCGGACACCCCGGGCAAGGTGCGCTCGCTGGCCGCCAAGGCCCGCCGCCCCGACCCCGAGGACCCGGGCTGCCCGGCGGTCGCCGCGGTCTGCGTCTACGGCGACCTGGCCGGGGTGGCCAAGGAGGCGCTGGCCGGCACCGGCATCAACGTCGCCGCCGTCGCCACCGCCTTCCCCAGCGGCCGGGCCAGCCGCGCGGTCAAGCTGGCCGACGTCCGCGACGCCGTGGCAGGAGGCGCCGACGAGATCGACATGGTCATCGACCGGGGCGCGTTCCTCTCCGGCCGGTACCTCGACGTCTTCGACGAGATCGTGGCGGTCAAGGAGGCCTGCGGGTCCGCGCACCTCAAGGTGATCCTGGAGACCGGCGAGCTGGTCACCCTGGACGCCGTCCGCCGGGCGTCCTGGCTGGCGATGCTGGCCGGCGGCGACTTCATCAAGACCTCCACCGGCAAGATCTCCCCCGCCGCGACCCTGCCGGTCTGCCTGGTGATGCTCGAGGCGGTGCGCGACTTCCGCGCGGCCACCGGCCGCCAGGTCGGCGTCAAGCCCGCCGGCGGCATCCGGACGACGAAGGACGCCGTCAAGCACCTCGTGCTGGTCAACGAGACCGCGGGTGCGGACTGGCTGTCCCCGGACTGGTTCCGCTTCGGCGCCTCCAGCCTGCTCAACGACCTGCTCCTGCAGCGCCAGAAGCTCCGCACCGGCCACTACAGCGGCCCCGACCACGTGAGCGTGGACTGAGATGACCAGCCTCTTCGAGTACGCCCCGGCGCCGGAGTCCCGCTCCATCGTCGACATCCGGCCCAGCTACGGGCTGTTCATCGACGGCGAGTTCACCGACGGCACCGGCACCCCGCTGAAGACGGTGAACCCGGCCACCGAGGAGGTGCTCAGCGAGGTCGCGACCGGCAGCACCGAGGACGTCGACCGCGCCGTGCGCGCCGCCCGGCGGGCGTTCACCCGGGTGTGGGGCCCGATGCGGCCGGCCGACCGCGGCAAGTACCTGTTCCGGATCGCCCGGCTGCTGCAGGAGCGGGCCCGGGAGTTCGCCGTCCTGGAGACGCTGGACAACGGCAAGCCGATCCGGGAGTCCCGCGACGTCGACGTCCCGCTGGCCGCGGCGCACTTCTTCTACCACGCGGGCTGGGCCGACAAGCTCGAGCACGCGGGCCTCGGGCCGGCCCCGCGCCCGCTGGGCGTGGCCGGTCAGGTCATCCCGTGGAACTTCCCGCTGCTGATGCTGGCCTGGAAGGTCGCCCCGGCGCTGGCCGCCGGCAACACCGTCGTCCTCAAGCCGGCCGAGACCACGCCGCTGACCGCGCTGCTGTTCGCCGAGGTCTGCCGGCAGGCCGACCTCCCGCCGGGCGTGGTCAACATCGTCACCGGCGCCGGCGAGACCGGGCGGGCGGTGATCAGCCACCCCGACGTCGACAAGGTCGCGTTCACCGGCTCGACCGAGGTGGGCCGCTCGATCGCCCGGGCGGTCGCCGGCACCAGCAAGCGGCTGACCCTGGAGTTGGGCGGGAAGGCGGCCAACATCGTCTTCGACGACGCCCCGGTCGACCAGGCCGTCGAGGGCATCGTCCGCGGCATCTTCTTCAACCAGGGGCACGTCTGCTGCGCCGGCTCCCGGCTGCTGGTGCAGGAGTCGGTGCACGACGACGTCGTCGCCGCGCTGCAGCGGCGGATCGGCACGCTGCGGGTCGGCGACCCGATGGACAAGAACACCGACCTGGGCGCGATCAACTCCGCCGAGCAGCTGGCCCGGATCACCGAGCTCACCGCCGCGGGCGACGCCGAGGGCGCGCACCGCTGGCAGCCCGAGGGCGAGCTGCCCGACCGCGGGTTCTGGTTCAAGCCGACCGTCTTCACCGACGTCTCCCCCGCGCACCGGATCGCCCGCGACGAGGTCTTCGGGCCGGTGCTGTCGGTGATGACCTTCCGCACCCCCGACGAGGCGGTCGCGAAGGCCAACAACACCACCTACGGGCTCTCGGCCGGCATCTGGTCGGAGAAGGGCTCCCGGATCCTGAAGGTCACCGACCAGCTGCGCGCCGGCGTCGTGTGGGCGAACACCTTCAACGAGTTCGACCCCACCTCGCCGTTCGGCGGCTACAAGCAGTCCGGCTACGGCCGCGAGGGCGGCCGGCAGGGCCTGGCCGCCTACCTCTCCGAAGGGCACGAGAAGTGAGCGACCGCCTCGCCGTCCGCAAGACCTACAAGCTCTACCTGGGCGGGGCGTTCCCCCGCTCGGAGTCCGGGCGCACCTACGAGGTGCACGACGCGAAGGGGCACTTCCTGGCCAACGCCGCCTGGGCCTCCCGCAAGGACGCCCGGGACGCCGTCGTCGCCGCCCGCGGCGCGTTCCCGAAGTGGTCCGGCGCGACCGCCTACAACCGCGGCCAGGTGCTTTACCGGGTCGCCGAGGTGATGGAGGGCCGGGCCGCCCAGTTCGCCGAGGAGGTCGCCGCCGGCGAGGGGCTGTCGTCGTCCAAGGCGCGGGCCGAGGTGGACGCCGCCATCGACCGCTGGGTCTGGTACGCGGGCTGGACCGACAAGCTCGCCGCCGTGCTGGGCAGCACCAACCCGGTCGCCGGCCCGTACTTCGGCTTCTCCGTGCCCGAGCCCACCGGGGTCGTCGCCGTGCTCGCCCCGCAGCGCAGCTCGCTGCTCGGCCTGGTCAGCGTGCTCGCCCCCGTGCTGGCATCGGGCAACACCGCCGTCGTGGTGAGCTCCAAGGACCGGCCGCTGCCGGCGATCACCCTCGGCGAGGTGCTGGCGACCTCCGACGTCCCCGGCGGGGTGGTCAACCTGCTCACCGGCGACGCCGCGGAGATCGGCCCCTGGCTGGCCGAGCACGCCGACGTCGACGGGATCGACCTGGCCGGTGCGCCCGCACCGCTGGCGATGGAGCTGGAGCGGTCCGCGGCCGGCACGATCAAGCGGGTGCTGCGGTCCGGCGCCGAGGAGCCGGACTGGACCGCCGACCCCGGCCTGTCCCGGATGCGGCCGTTCCTGGAGACCAAGAGCGTGTGGCACCCCATCGGCGTCTAGACGGGCCGAGCGGGTTCCCGGGGGCATCGGGCAGGATCGTCCCGTGTCCCGCCCCAGCATCGTCCCCATCGCCCTGACCCTCGACGACCGCACGGGCTACACGCTCTGGGCGCCGCCCTGGGAGGAGGACGGCGAGGAGTGGCAGGCGTTCCTCGGCAGCACCGTCGAGGTGCTCGCCGACATCAACGACGACGACCCTGAGCCGCCGCGCCCGACGGCCGTCGTCCACCTGTTCCCCTCCCCCGCCGCGCTCGCCGCGTTCTGCCGGGTGAACACCGACCACGACCTGGCCGACCACCCGGTCTGGCCGGTGGTGGCCGAGCTCAGCGCCGCTGACCTCACCCCTGACGAGGACCACCGCTTCGACCTCGACGGCGTCTACGACGTGGTCGCGGAGAACCCCGACCGCTGGGCCGTCGAGGAGCTGGCCGCGACCTTCGACATCGTCGGGCGGCTGGCCGAGTGCTGCGACACCGCCGCGGACGACGAGGACGAGGACACCGACGACGAGACCGGCTTCGAGTCGGTCGCCGACCTGGTGTCCCGCCCGGAGGCCGCGGCGCTGGGCCTGGGCATCGACGCGTTCCTCGGCCGGGACGGCGAGGAGTCCTGGGTGCGGCTGGGCACCGCCATCGACGAGCTCTGGGAGGACGTCCTCGAGGAGCTCGACGAGCACCTCGACTGGACCGGCGCGGGCACCGTCTCGGTCGAGGACTACCCGTCGGCAGCCGAGGAGGCCGAGTCCCGGGCCGCCGAGCCCGAGGACGACCCCGACGCCGACGTGGACGAGGACCTGGTCGACGACGAGGACGACGCCCCGGTCCGCCGCCCCGCGGCCGGCTCCACCGCCGCGGCCCCCGCGGAGGCCGCCACCGCCGGCATCCGCACGATCCGCAGCGGCAGCCCGCTGCGCGCGACCCCCGCGGCCGTCGCCGCCGCCCAGGAGTTCTGGGAGGCGGTGGGCATCCTGCCCGTGGAGGTCGTCGTCCCCGAGGGCGCCGGGCTGACGCTGCGCTGCTACGTCGAGGACCGGGCCCGCTTCCTGGGCCGTGACGGCCAGGTGTTCGTCTTCCCGACGCCGGTCGAGCTGGCCCGCTTCTGCGCCGGTGACGAGGCCCACGACCTTACCGAGATCGCCTCCTGGCCCGAGGTCGCCGACACCGACACCCTGCCGCTGCCGGCCGACCAGGACCGCTACGACCTGGTCGAGATCTCCGAGGTGCTCGCCGAGGTCGCCCAGGGTGCCGGCGGCCTGGTCGAGCACCGCGCGCTGCTGCAGCCGGTCGAGGGCGTGCTCGACCTGGCCGAGTACGCCGAGCTGCCGCGCGTGCAGCAGCACCTCGCCGCCGGGGCGCCGCTGGGCCGGGCCCTCGCCCGCGCCGAGAGCGACCCGCGGGCACCGCTGGCCGCCGAGGAGGCGCCCGCGCTGCTCACCGCGTGGGCGCAGGTCGTGGAGGACGTCGGCACGGCGCTGGTCTTCCGCAGCGACGTCGTCCGCTAGCCCGGGGGCCGCGCTGCCCCGTTGATCATGGGCGTCTGGCCGCGGAACGCGCCGGTGACGGCGTGTCCCGGGGCAACGGCCCCATGATCAACCACCAGGACTGAGCACAACGGCAACGACCGGCCCCCGCAGTGCGGGGACCGGCCGTTGCCGTTGCTGGTGCTGCTCAGCCGCGTCCGGGAGGACGGGGCCCCTCGTCAGAAGGAGCGAGCCGGGCGCGCGGGGCGGGCGCCGGGGCGCTGCCCCTCGCTCGAGCCGCGGTACCCACCGGGACGACGGTCCCGGGAGTCCCCGCCGGAGCGGCGCTCGCCGCCGTAGGAGCGATCCCGGTCGCCGTAGGAGCGCTCGCCCTGCGGGCGGTCTCCGTACGAGCGACTGCGGTCGCCACCGAAGGAGCGGTCCCCGGAGGGACGGTCACCGGCACCGGCGGTGCGATCCCGATCGCCGTAGGAGCGCTCGCCCTGCGGGCGGTCTCCGTACGAGCGATCGCGGTCGCCGGCCGGACGGCGCGGTCCGCTGCGGAACCCACCCGGACGGTCACCGGCGGGGCGGCGCCCGTCGCGGCCACCGGCCGGCCGGCGCGACTCGCGCACCGGACGGACGATCGGCTCGACGAACGTGCCACCGGCGACCAGGTCGGCGATGGGCTGGTCACCCGGACGGATCCGGGTCACCTGCGGGTCCAGCTTGGCCTGGCGGAACCGGCGCTTGGCCTGTCCCACCTGGTCGGGCAGCAGCAGGGAGACCACGACACCCGCGGCACCGGCGCGCGCGGTGCGGCCGGAGCGGTGCAGGTAGGTCTTGTGGTCTGCCGGCGGGTCGTAGTGCAGCACCAGGCTGACGTCGTCGACGTGGATGCCACGCGCGGCGACGTCGGTGGCGACCAGCACCGGGCTGCGGGCGTCGGTGAACGCCTCCAGCGCGCGGCGGCGGGCCGACTGCGGGAGACCACCGTGGATCGCCTCGGCCTGGATGCCGACGTGCTGCAGGTTGTCGGCGAGCCGGTCGGCCCCGTGCTGGGTGCGCACGAAGATGATGATCCGGCCCGGGCGGGCGGCCATCGCCTCGGCGATCTTCAGCTTGTCCGGGAAGGACACGCTGTAGGCGAGGTGCTCGGCCTGGGGGCCGCTGTCCTCGGCCTTGGCGACCTCGTGGCGGGCCGGGTCCTTGAGGTAGCGGCGGACCAGGGTGTCGACCTCGCCGTCCAGCGTCGCCGAGAACAGCAGGCGCTGGCCGTCGGCCTTGGTCTGGTCGAGCAGCTCCTTGACCACCGGCAGGAAGCCGAGGTCGGACATGAAGTCGGCCTCGTCGATGACCGAGACGACGACCTCGGAGAGGGTCGCCTCGCCCTGGTTGATCAGGTCCTGCAGCCGGCCGGGGGTGGCGATGAGCACGTCGACGCCGCGACGCAGCTGCTGGATCTGGCGGTACATCGAGGCGCCGCCGTAGACGGCCGCCAGCTGCACGCCGTTGCTCTGGCCGAGGGGGGCCAGGTTGTCGTGCACCTGCTGGGCCAGCTCGCGGGTCGGCACCAGGATCAGGCCGCGGGGTGCGCGGCGACCGTGCTGCACGTCCGCGCCGAGGCGGGCCAGCAGCGGCAGGCCGAAGGCCAGCGTCTTGCCCGAGCCCGTGGCGGCCTTGCCGAGCACGTCGCGCCCGGCGAGGGCGTCCGGCAGGGCGGAGGTCTGAATGGCGAACGGGTGGCGGATCCCCTTGCGCTCGAGCGCGGTGACCAGCAGCTGCGGCAGGCCCAGCTCGGCGAAGGTCGGGCCGGTGGGCTCGGCCGGGGTCTCGGGGGTCTCCTCGGTCACGGCGGCCGTGGCCTCGGGGAGGTCGAACTCAGGTGCGGTGTTCTGGACGTCGACAGAGTCGAACGAGGACAAGCGGGAACTCCGATACAGATCGGTGCGCGTCCCGTGGTGATGCTGACCGCCGGATGCCCGGCGTCCACACTGGTGATCGTCGCCGTCTGCGATGACGCGTGATCTGCACGGATGCGCTGCCCGGACAGGACCGTCCGGGAGGATGACCGGCACTCACCGGCACGATCAGGTTAGCAGCGTGGGGCCCGGAATGATTCCCGAGCTGTTCGGCCGCGTCGCAGGGACCCGCCGCGAGCTCGCGAGTGGTGGGGGGCGACGGGGTCCTTCGGGTGCCCCGCCCTGGTCATCCGGCGAGCGCGGCGAACCCCGGCCGGACGACGTCGGCCAGCAGCCGGGCCCGCTCGGCGTCGTCGAGGAACGCGCTGGTCAGCGCCTGTTCGGTGACCGCCTGCACGTCCGCCCAGCCCCATCCGTGGGTCGCCGCGACGTCGGTGAGCTCGCTGGTCACCGAGACCCCGCTCATCAGCCGGTTGTCGGTGTTGAGCGTCACGGCGAAGCCGGCCCGGTGCAGCCGGTCGACGGGGTGGGCGGCCAGCGACGGGTACGCCCCGGTCTGCACGTTGGACGACGGGGCCACCTCCAGCGGCACCTGCTCGTCGAGCACCCGCTGCGCGACCGGGCCCAGTGCACCCTCGACCGGCACCTCGTCGGCGATCCGGACGCCGTGGCCCAGCCGCTCCGCCCGGGCGCCGTCCAGCGCCGCCCGGATCGACCCGGTGCCGGCCGCCTCGCCGGCGTGGATGGTGCGGTGCGCTCCGGCGCGGTCCAGCAGCGCGATCGCCTCCGGGATGCGGTCCGGCGGGAAGCCGTCCTCCGGGCCAGCGAGGTCGAAGCCGACCACCCCGGCGTCCCGGTACCGGACGACCTGCTCGGCCACCTCGACCCAGCGGTCGGCCTGCCGCATGGCGCACAGCAGCGTGCCGACGACGATCGGGTGGCCGGCGGCAGCGGCCTCGCGACTGCCCTGGGCGTACCCGTCGAGCATCGCCTCGACCGCAGTCTCCAACGGCATGGCGGTGAGCAGCTCGGGCGCCATCCGCACCTCGGCGTAGACCACCCCGTCGGCGGCCAGGTCCAGGGCGCACTCGCGGGCCACCCGCTGCACCGCGTCGGGGTGCTGCATCACCGCGACGGTGTGCGCGAAGGTGAGCAGGTAGCGCTCCAGCGAGCCGGAGTCGGCGGCCTCGCGGAACCAGCGGCCGAGCGCCTCGGGCTCGTCGGCCGGGAGGCCCCGGTAGCCCAGCTCGCCGGCCAGCTCCAGCACCGTCTGCGGCCGCAGCCCGCCGTCCAGGTGGTCGTGCAGCAGGACCTTGGGAGCGCGGCGGAGGGAGTCGGCGTCCAGTGGTGCGGCGGGCATCCCCGCACGCTACCCAGCCGGGCGCGGGGCGTTCCGGGGCCCCTACTTGACCCCGCGGTCCTGCCAGGTGAACGTGCGCACGCACAGCAGCAGGCCGACGACGCACCAGACGGCGAGCACCAGCGCGACCCGGCCGAGCTCCCAGGTACCGGCGGGCTCCTGCGCCGCCAGCGCGTCGGGCAGGAACACCGAGCGCAGCCCCTGGGCCATCCACTTGAGCGGGAAGACCGCGGCGACGGTCTGCAGCCAGGTCGGGACCTCGCTGAACTGGAAGAAGACGCCGGAGATGAACTGCAGCACCAGCGCCACCGGGGTGACTGTGGCCGATGCCGACCGGCCGTTGCGCGCCAGGCTGGAGACGGCGATGCCCAGCAGCGTGCAGGCCGCCGAGCCGAGCGCGGCCACCCAGGCGAAGGTGACCCAGCCGGTGCCCGAGGGCAGGTCGATGTCGTAGAACAGCGACCCGATCGCCAGCAGGATCGCGATGATCAGCACGGTGACCGCGAAGACCTGCACGACCTTGCCGACGAAGTAGGCGCTCTTGGGCATCGGCGTGCCGGCCAGGCCCTTGAGCGTGCCGTCGGACCGCTCGGTGGCGATGCCGATCGCCATGTTCTGCAGGCTCGCGCCGAGGATGCCGGCGGCGATGACCCCGGCCATGAAGTACTGGGTGAACGAGACGCCGCTGCCCAGGTCGTAGTCGAGGACCGCGCCGAAGACCAGCAGCAGGATCACCGGGAAGAACAGCGTGAAGACGACGGACTCGCGCTGCCGGAAGAACTCCTTGAGCTCCACCCCGGCCCGGGTCCGGCAGACCGTCACGATCGACGGGAGCGAGCGGTCCGTGGTCGTCGTCATGCGGGCTCACCGATCATGCGCAGGTAGACGTCCTCCAGGGTGGGGCGGGCGACGGCCAGGTCCGGCACCTCGCCGGGGAACCGGGCGGCCAGCTCGGCGACGAACGCGGTGGGGGTCGCGGTCTCGGCGGTGCGCCGGACGCCGCCCTCGGTCCAGTGCACGACGGCGGGCGCGGTGCCCCGGCCGCCCAGCTCGCCGGGCACGGCCACCTCGACCAGCCGGCCGCGGGCGATCACCCCGACCCGGTCGGCCAGCTCCTCGGCCTCGTCCAGGTAGTGGGTGGTGAGCAGCATCGTCGTCCCCAGGTCGCGCAGCGACCGGATCAGCGACCAGAACTGCCGGCGCGCCTCGGGGTCGAACCCGGTGGTCGGCTCGTCGAGGAACAGCAGCCGGGGGCGGCCGACGATGCCCAGGGCGACGTCGAGCCGGCGCCGCTGGCCACCGGACAGGGTGCGGCCGCGGGAGCCCGCCTTCTCGGTGAGCCCGACCAGCTCCAGCACCTCCGCCGGGTCGCGGGCGTCGGGGTAGTAGGCGGCCTGCGCCCGGAGCAGCTCCAGGCAGGTCAGCTGGCTGTCACCGGCGCCGGACTGCAGCACGATGCCCAGGTCGGCCTTCCAGCGCCGCCCGCCGCGGGCCGGGTCGACGCCGAGCACCCGCACCTCGCCGCCGTCCCGGTGCCGGTACCCCTCCAGCACCTCCACGGTGGTGGTCTTCCCCGCACCGTTGGGGCCGAGCAGGGCGAAGATCTCGCCGCGCCGGATGTCCAGGTCGACCCCGTCGACGGCGTTGCGGTCGCCGTAGCGCTTGACCAGCCCGCGCACCGAGATCGCCGCGTCGGGGTCGAGCTGGCTCGGGACGGGCGCGGACACGGTCGACGGACGGCTCACGAGCCGACAGTGTCCTCTCCCGAGCTGTGTGACCTGCGCCCGGTCACGAGATCCGGTCGAGCACCAGCGGGAGCGGCTCGTCGTCGGTGTCGACGCCGATCGCGCCCTCGAGCGCCTCCAGCGCCCGCGGGATCCGGGCGGCGTCGTCGGTCTGCAGCTCCAGCAGCGGCTGGCCGGCGGTCACCTGCTCCCCCACCCCGGCGGTCCAGACGACGCCCGCGGCGGCCGACACCGGGTCCTCCTTGCGCGCCCGGCCCGCACCGAGCCGCCAGGCGGCGACCCCGAGCGCGTAGGCGTCCAGCCGGGTGAGCGTGCCGGTGGCCGGCGCGGTCACCACGTGCCGCTCGGCCGGCTGCGGCAGCGCGGCGTCCGGGTCGCCGCCCTGAGCGGCGATCATGCGGCGCCAGACGTCCATGGCGCGGCCGTCGGCGAGGGCGTCGGCGGGGTCGACGTCGTCCCGCCCGACACCGGCGAGCATCTCCCGGGCCAGGGCGAGGGTCAGCTCGACGACGTCGGCCGGCCCGCCACCGGCGAGCACCTCCACCGACTCGGCGACCTCGACCGCGTTGCCCGCGGCCCGGCCCAGCGGCCGGTCCATCGCGGTCACCAGGGCGACGGTGCGCACGCCGGCCGCCTCGCCCAGGCCGACCATCGTGCGGGCCAGCGTGCGGGCGTCGGCCGGGTCGCGCATGAAGGCCCCGGAGCCGGTCTTCACGTCCAGCACCAGCGCGTCGGCGCCCTCGGCGATCTTCTTGCTCATGATCGAGCTGGCGATCAGCGGGATCGACTCGACCGTGCCGGTGACGTCGCGCAGCGCGTAGAGCACCTTGTCGGCCGGCGCCAGGTCGTTGCCGGCCGCGCAGATGACCGCGCCGACGTCCCGGAGCTGCTGCACGTACTCCTCGTCGCTGAGCGACGCCCGCCAGCCGGGCACCGCCTCCAGCTTGTCCAGGGTGCCGCCGGTGTGGCCGAGCCCGCGGCCGGACAGCTGCGGCACGGCGACACCGCAGGCGGCGACCAGCGGCGCGAGGGGCAGGGTGATCTTGTCGCCGACCCCGCCGGTGGAGTGTTTGTCGGCGGTCGGCCGGCCCAGCGCGGAGAGGTCCTTGCGGACGCCGGAGTCGATCATCGCCTGGGTCCACACCGCGAGCTCGTCGGGCGACATGCCGCGGAAGAACACCGCCATCAGCAGCGCGCTCATCTGCTCGTCGGGCACCTGGCCGCCGGTGTAGGCGCCGATCACCCAGCGGATCTGCTCGGCGGAGAGGGCGACCCCGTCCCGCTTGGCGCGGATGACGTCGATCGCGTCGAAGGGCGACGTCATGAGATCTCCTCGCTGGCGCTCGTCGACCACATGCCGGACGTCGCTCCACCCATCCGTGACCTCGCGAGCTCGGTCACCGACGCTCCGCCGCCTTCACCAGGTCCTCGGGGCCGAACGCGTCGGGCAGCACCTCGCGCATCGGCACGATGCCCAGCGACACCGTCTCGATCAGCATGTCCGCGCCCCCGTGCTCCCAGAGCAGCTGCCGACAGCGGCCGCAGGGCATCAGCGGCCGGCCGTCGCCGCCCACGCACGCGACGGCCACCAGCCGGCCACCGCCGCTGCGGGCCAGGTCGCTGACCATCCCGCACTCCGCGCACAGGCCCAGCCCGTAGGAGGCGTTCTCCACGTTGCACCCGGTGACCACCCGGCCGTCGTCGACCAGGCCGGCCACCCCCACCGGGAAGTGCGAGTAGGGCGCGTAGGCGTGCGTCATCGCCTCGCGCGCGGCCGCGCGCAGCGCGTCCCAGTCGAGGTCGGGGATGGCGGGCACTAGTGCTCTCCTCGTCGGTAGACCAGCCCGTCGGCCTTGGGCATCCGCAATCGCTGGGAGGCCAGCGAGAGCACCAGCAAGGTGGTCAGGTGCGGGGTGAAGGAGACGATCCCCTCGGGGAGCTCGTCGACGGTGAGGAAGGCGACCAGCGCGGCCGCGGCGAAGACGGCGGCCAGCACCGCCTGGGTCCGCTTGCCGCGCAGCGCCTGCCAGACCGCCACCGCGGCCAGCAGGACGGCGATGAGCAGCAGCAGGGCGACGACCGCCGTGGCGCTGCGCAGCTGCAGCGCGTCGGCGAAGCCGAACAGCCCGGCGCCGGCGGCGAGGCCGCCCGGGCGCCAGTTGCCGAAGATCAGCGCGGCCAGGCCGATGAACCCGCGGCCGCCGGTCTGGCCCTCGCGGTAGATGGTGGCGATGAAGACCAGGAAGACGCCGCCGAGGCCGGCCAGTGCGCCGGAGATGATCACCGCGATGTACTTCAGCCGGTACACCGGCACGCCCAGGGAGTCCGCGGCCGCCGGGTTCTCGCCGCACGAGCGCAGCCGCAGCCCGAACGCCGTCCGCCAGAGCACCAGGTAGGAGGCCGGGATGAGCAGCACGGCCAGCACGGTCAGCACCCCGACGCCGTTGGTGAGCCCGCGCAGCAGCCCGGCGACGTCGGACAGCAGGAACCAGTGCTTGCCCTCGAGGTCACCGAGCAGGTCGGGGCCGGAGGAGAGCACCGGGAGCGAGAACGACGGCGGCCGGGAGGACAGCGGCGGTGACTGGGTGACGCCGCCGCCGGCCGCGTTGTCGGTGTAGAGCAGCTCGGAGAGGAACCGGACGACGCCCTCGGCGAGGATGTTGATCGCCACACCGGAGACCACGTGGTCGACGCCGAAGGTCACCGTGGCGATGGCGTGCACCAGCCCGCCGGCCGCACCGAAGACCGCACCGCCGATCAGCGCACCGGTCCAGCCCCACTGGTAGCCGGCCCAGCCGGCGCCCCAGGTGCCCAGGATCATCATGCCCTCGAGGCCGATGTTGACCACGCCGGCGCGTTCGGAGAAGAGACCGCCGAGGGCCACCAGCGCCAGCGGCACGGCGAGCAGCAGGGCCGCGGAGAACGTCGAGGACGACGTGAGCGCCTGCTCGCCGGAGATCACCCGGACCGCCGAGAAGAGCACCACGAGGCCGAGCAGCAGGTAGAGCACCCGGCGCTGCGGGTTGCGGCCGAGCAGCCGGTCGGTCAGCGCGCCGCGGCTGGGCGCGGGCGTCGTCGTCGCGGTGCTCATCGCCCTGCTCCCTGCGGCTGTGCGGTCGTGAGGCCCGGGCCGGTGGCCGAGCCGGGCCCGTCGTCCGGCGGCGGCCCGCCACCGGGGCCCTGCCCTCCACCGGTGCTGCCGTCGCCGGTGCTCGGCGGCGCGACCGCGTTGCCCCGCTCGGCCTGGCGGCGGGTGAGCCGGCGGGCGACCTCGTTGGCGATGACGACCGAGAGCACGATCGTGCCCTGGATGATCGTGACCACCGAGGCCGGGATGTCGGCGAACTGCAGCGGGATGGCGGCGCGGTCCAGGAAGCCGAACAGCAGCGCGCCGAGCGCGATCCCGACCGGGGTGTTGCGGCCCAGCAGGGCGACCGCGATGCCCAGGAAGCCCAGGCCCGAGGTGAACTCGGTGCCGTAGTTGTGCTGGTCGCCGAGCAGGTCGGGCAGGCCGATGAGCCCGGCGATCGCCCCGGAGATCAGCATCGTCTTGATCACCATGCCGCGGGCGTCGACCCCGCTGGCGGTGGCCGCCGACGGCGACAGGCCGCTGGCGCGCAGGTCGAAGCCGAAGCGGGTGCGCTTGATCAGCACCGACACCACGACGCCCACGACGACCGCGACCAGCAGGAAGCCGTAGAGCTCGGTGCGCGGCTCGGCCAGCCCCAGCACCGAGAAGACCCCGTTGAGCCCGGGGAACCAGCCGGACTCGGGGACGTCGGCGGTGGTGATGATCGAGGCGCCCGGCTCGCTGCCCCGCAGCGGCCCGGTGAGCAGGAAGGACGCCGTCCCCAGGGCGATGAAGTTCAGCATGATCGAGCTGATCACCTCGCTGACCCCGCGGGTGACCTTGAGCAGCGCCACGATGCCGGCCCAGATGGCGCCGACCGCCATCGCGACGACGACGATCAGCAGCACGTGCAGCGGGCCCGGCAGCGCGACGGCCGCGCCGACCGCGGCGGCCAGGATCGTGGCCAGCCGGTACTGCCCCTCGACGCCGATGTTGAACAGGCCCATCCGGAACGCCACCGAGACGGCGAGACCGGCCAGGAACAGCGGCACGGCCCGGTTGAGCACCACGACCATGGCCTGCGTCTGCTGGCTCGGGGTGTCGCCGAAGTCGAACATGACCCGGACGGCGGTGAACGGGTTCTCGCCGATCAGGGTGATCACCAGCGCGGAGATGGCCAGCGCGACGACGATGGCCAGGACCGGCGCGAGCAGCGCCAGGCCGGTGCGGCGGAGGAGGGTCACGCGGCACCGACCGTGGTGTCCCGGGCGCCGGTCATGTGGCCACCGAGTTCCTCCGGCGTCAGCGACGCCGGGTCGAGCGTGGCGACCAGCGCCCCGCGGAGCATGACGTGCAGCGTGTCCGACAGGCCGATGAGCTCGTCGAGGTCCGCCGAGACCAGCACGATCCCCATCCCCTCAGCGCGGGCGTCCTTGAGCAGTTCCCAGATGACCGACTGCGCGCCGACGTCGACGCCGCGGGTCGGGTGGGCGGCGATGAGCAGCCGCGGTCGCGCGCTCATCTCCCGCCCGACGATCAGCTTCTGCTGGTTCCCGCCGGACAGCGCCACGGCGAGGGTGTCGGGCCCGGGGGCCCGGACGTCGTAGTCCCGCATGATCCGCTCGGTGTCCGCCCGGGCGCCCTTGCGGTCGATGAAGGCGCCCTTGACCGCCGGCGGGCGGGTCTGGTGGCCGAGGATCCGGTTCTCCCAGAGCGGCGCCTCGAGCAGCATGCCCTGGCGGTGCCGGTCCTCCGGGATGAAGCCCAGCCCCTGCTCGCGGCGGCGACGGGTCGACCACCCGGCGATGTCGTCGGCGCCCAGCACGATGCTGCCGGCGGCCAGCGGGCGGAGCCCCATGATCGCGTCGACCAGCTCGGCCTGACCGTTGCCCTCGACGCCGGCGATGCCGACGACCTCGCCCTCGCGGACGGTCAGCGAGACGTCGTCGACGGCGGGGCGGCCGCCCACGGTGGCCACGGTGACCCCGCGCAGCTGCAGCACCGGGGTGTCGCGGACGGTGGACGTGCGGGTCTGCGGCGTGGGCAGCTCGGCGCCGACCATCATCTCGGCCAGCTGCTTGGCCGTCGTCGTCCGCGGGTCGGCCTCGCCGACCGTCGTGCCGCGGCGGATGACGGTGATCGAGTCGGCGACCTTGCGCACCTCGTCGAGCTTGTGCGAGATGAAGATGACGGTGAGGCCCTCGCGCTTGAGCTCGGCGAGGTTGCCGAACAGCTCGTCGACCTCCTGCGGCACCAGCACCGCGGTCGGCTCGTCGAGGATCAGCGTGGTGGCACCGCGGTAGAGCACCTTGGCGATCTCGACGCGCTGCCGGTCGCCGACACCGAGGTCCTCGACCAGGGTGTCGGGGTCCAGGCCCAGCGCGTAGCGGTCGGAGATCTCCCGGATCCGGCGGCGGGCCTCGGCGCGGTCCAGCCGGCCGCCCTTGGTGGGCTCGCTGCCCAGGACCACGTTCTCCAGGACGGTGAAGTTGTCGGCCAGCATGAAGTGCTGGTGGACCATGCCGATGCCGGCGGCGATGGCGTCGGCCGGGCTCTTGAAGGTGACCGCCGTCCCGTCGAGCAGGATCTCGCCCTCGTCGGGGCGGTGCATGCCGTACAGGGTCTTCATCAGCGTCGACTTGCCGGCGCCGTTCTCCCCGACGATGGCGTGCACCTCGCCGCGCCGCACGCGCAGCTCGATGTCCTTGTTGGCCACCACGCCGGGGAAGCGCTTGGTGATGCCGCGCAGCTCGACCGCCAGCGGTGCCGACTCGTTCAACGGGGTCTCCTGGGTGCCGGGAGGGCGGGTGGACCGGGGTCTCGTGACCGGAGGTCTTCCGGTCACGGGTGGGTCGGGCGGTGTGTCGTCCGACGCGGAGACGGTACACACGGAAAACGGCGGGCCCGGGGGCGTGTACGCCCCCGGGCCCGCCGCGTCCGTGCTGCTCAGGACGAGCGGGTCACGGGGCCGTGGGGACCTCGATCTCGCCGTCGATGATCTGCTGGGCGAACTCGTCGATCTGGGTCTTGATGTCGTCGATGAAGCCGCCGGAGTAGGACAGGCCGACGCCCTCGGTCTCGAGGTCGTTGGTGATGTCCGTGCCGCCCTCGACGTTGCCCTCGCTGAAGTCGGTGATGAACGCCTCGACGGCGTTGTCGACCCGCTTGAGCATCGAGGTCATGATCACGGCCTGCTGGGCCGGGTCGTCGACCGTCTGGTACTGGTCGGAGTCGACGCCGATGGCGCGCTTGCCCGAGGCGGCAGCCGCCTCGAACACGCCGGTGCCCGAACCGCCGGCCGCGTGGTAGACGATGTCGGCGCCGGCGTCGAAGATGCCCTGGGCCACGATCTGGCCACGCGCCGGGTCGGAGAAGCCGCTGAAGTCACCAGCCGGCGAGATGTACTTGACGTCGACGGTGATGCCCGGCTTGGCAGCCTCGGCGCCGGCGGCGAAGCCGGCCTCGAAGGACTGGATCAGCGGGGTCTCGACGCCACCGACGAAGCCCACGTAGTTGGTGGTGCTCTTCAGCGCGGCAGCGACGCCGGCGAGGAACGAGCCCTCGTTGGCGGCGAACTGCAGGCCGGTCACGTTGCCCTCGCCGAGGTCGACACCGGTGGAGTCGATGATCGCGAAGGTGGTGTCCGGGAAGTCCGCGGCGATGTCGCTGATGATGTCGCCGTAGGCGAAGCCGACCGCGATGACCGGGTCGAAGCCCTGCTCGGCCAGCTGGGTGAGCAGCTCGGGCCGGTTGGAGGCGTCGTCGTTGGGCGACAGCTCCTGCACCTCGCCACCCAGGGAGGCGATCGCGGCCTCGACGCCGGCGTAGGCGGAGTCGTTGAACGACTTGTCGCCGCGGCCGCCGGTGTCGTACGCGAGCCCGATCCTCAGGTCGCCGCTGGCGCTGCTGCTCTCGCTGCTGCCGCCGCTCGCGCTGTCGTCCTCGTCGCTGGCGCAGGCCGCCAGGGCCATGCTCCCGGCCAGCAGCAGCGCTGCGGCCTTCATCCCACGCACTCGGCGCAAGACGGTCTCCTCTCTGAGAGGGCGCCGCCGGCCTCAGGCCGGCCGCGCCCCGGTGCGGTGTGTTCCAGGCTTCCCCCGCCGTCCGGCTCCGCCCGCTCCGAGCGGGCCGACCAGGCGACGGCGACCCCGGCACGCTAACTGCGGGTCCGGCACCCGTGGCGGCCCTCATCCGGATAGAGACCCGATCGTTGCCAACGGGCAACACCGGGCACACATCGCGGGCCCGGCCCTGAGACCGCGGACACAGCCGGGCTCGGCGGGACGTCCTCCGGCCGGCGGGTTAGCGTCCGGGAGTGCGCCGACCCCCTCCGCTGCGCCGACCGGCCGCCGCGCTGCTGGTCGCTGCGACGCTGCTGCTGGGCACGGCCGGACCGGCGCTCGCGGAGAGCAGCCGGCCGACCGTCGACCCGTCGGCGCCGACGCCGACCTCCCCCTACCCCGGCCCGCCGCCGCAGGGCAGCGCGCCCGACGGCAGCACGGTCGGCGGCGACGCGCTGGACACCCGCGGCCTGGTCACGGTCGCCGGGGCGCCGGCGCCGCCCCCCGGCATCGACGCCCGGGGCTGGCTGGTCGCCGACCTCGGCACCGGGGCGGTGCTGGGCGCGCAGGACCCGCACGGCCGCTACTACCCGGCCAGCACGCTCAAGACGCTGACCCTGCTCACCCTGGCCCCGACCCTCGACCACGCGCTCGTCGTGCAGGGCACCACCGAGGACGAGGCGATCGAGGGCAGCCGGGTCGGGCTGGTCAACGGCGGCCAGTACTCCGTCGACCTGCTGTTCCGGGCGCTGGTCATGCAGTCGGGCAACGACGCCGCCAACGCGCTGGCCCGCGCGGCCGGCGGGGTCGGGCCGACCCTGCAGGCGATGAACGCCACCGCCGAGCGGCTGGGCGCCTACGACACCGTCGCCGGGACGCCGTCCGGCCTGGACGTCGCCGGGCAGTCCTCCTCGCCCTACGACCTGGCGCTGATCATGCGGCAGCTGATCGCCGACCCGTACACCTCCGGGGTGCTGCAGACCCGCACGGCCGACATCCCGGCGGTCGAGGGCCGGGCCGCGGGCTACCAGATCCAGAACCAGGACACCCTGCTCTCCACCTACCCCGGGACCCTCGGCGGCAAGACGGGGTTCACCGACGCCGCCCGGCACACCTTCGTCGCGGCCGCCGAGCGCGGCGGCCGGCGGCTGGTGGTCAGCCTGATGCAGGCCGAGCGCCGGCCGGTGCACGAGCTGGAGCAGGCCACCCGGCTGCTGGACTGGGGGTTCAGCACCGCACCCGGTGCGGGCGGGATCGGCCGCCTGGTCGACCCCGGCGAGGTGCCGGCGACACCCGCCCCGACGACGAGCGCACCCGCGACGACCAAGGCCGCAGAGGCCACCGGGTCCGCGGCCGCCGGCAGCTCGGCGGCTCCCCGGTCGACCGCACCCTCCCCGGCAGCGAGCCCCGCCGACGACCCCTTCCCCGCGCTGCCCGTGGCGCTCGCCGGCGGGGCGCTGCTCGTCGTGGCCGCCACCGTGGTGGGCCGCCGGCGGGCGCTGCGACCGGCGCCGACCCCGGTCACTCCCCGGCGTCCACCCGGCGGGCCGCCGAGCGGGCCAGCGCCCGGGGCAGCAGCCGGCTCCCCGCCGCACCCGCCAGCGCACCGGCCGCCAGCAGACCCGCCGCCACCCGCAGCGGGCGGGGACCCGCGCCCCGCTCCCTGACCAGCGCGACGTCGGGCAGCGGGGTGGGCGCGGCCGGCCCGTGCGGCACCAGCGCGTGCGCGTGCTCGATCGACGGGATCGTCGCCGTCCACGACGCGGTGTAGAACGCGAACCGGGCCACCACGTTGATCCACACGATCAGGCCGACGAAGCCGCCGAGGGTCTGCGCGGTGACGTTCTGGCCGATCAGCGTCAGGTACCAGTTCCCGACGAGCTTGAGCACCTCGAAGCCCACGGCGCCGAACACCGCGCCGGGCAGCAGCTGCCGCACGCCGAAGGGGTTGCCCGGCACGCCCTTGAGCAGCCAGAGGAACACCAGGGTGTCCCCGGCCAGGGCCAGCGCGATGGCCACGGCGCCGGTGAGCAGGAAGGCGCCGGGCACCTCGTCGACGCCCAGCAGGCCCAGCACCCGGGACGACGCGGCGGTGGCACCGGTGGTGAGCGCGATGCTCAGCGCCCCGGCGGCACCGAGCCCGAGCAGCGCGCCGAGGTCCTTGAGCCGGTCGACCAGGAAGTCCGGCGGGTCCGGCCGGCCGCGCCAGACGACGTCCATGCCGACCCGCAGCTTGTCCACCGCCCCGAGCCCGACGAACAGGAAGCCGGCCAGGCCGATCAGGCCGAAGGTGGTGGCCCGGTCGATCGCCCCGCTGGCCTGCTCGGCGAGCTCGGCCCCGGTCGAGCCGGGGACGGCCTCCCGGATGGCGGTGACCAGCTGCTCCTCCAGCAGGGCGTTGCCGGAGAGCACGAAGCCGGCGATCGAGGCGACCAGCAGCAGCACCGGGAACAGCGCCAGGAACACGTAGTACGTGACCCCGGAGGCCAGCAGGTCGCCCTGCACCCGGTTGTAGCGACCGCCGGCGTGCACGAGGTGGTCCAGCCACGGCCGGCGGGCCCGCTGGCGGCGCAGCAGCCCGCGGGCCGCACCGACGGCGCGGCTGAACGGGTCGCTCACCGGGCCGAGTCTGCGTGCTGGCCGCCGGTCCCGCCCGGCGGCGGCCCGGGCGTTACGACCGCTGGGGGGCGCCGGTCAGCGGGTACTCGCGGGCGACGGCCCAGGCCCCGCCGGGGAGCTGCTCGAACTCGGTGAAGGAGGCGACCCGGAACTCTGCCTCGAGGTCGGACAGCCCGGCCGAGGCCATGTCCAGCATGTCCGCCGGGACGTCGTGGGCCACGGTCACGTGCGGGTGGTACGGGAAGGCCAGCGGGCGCGCCAGCGGCCCGGTGCGGACGTCGGAGGCGATGCGCTCGCACTCGGCCATCCCGCGCGCCACGGCGACGTAGACCACCTCGGACACCGGCCGGAAGGTGGCCGTGCCGGCCAGGTGCATGTCGAACGGCGGGTGCACCGCTGCCACCCGCGCCAGGTGGTCGCTGATCGCCGGGCGCTGGCCGACCGGCACCTCGGTGGGCGGCAGCAGGGTCACGTGCGGCGGGACCAGCGTCGCCTGCGGGTCGCCGCACTTGCCGCGCCACTCGACCAGCAGCTGGGCCCACGGTTCGGGGACCGACAGCACGACGCCGAGGACGGCGGTCTCCGGCGACGTCCGCGCCGCGTCGCCCGGGCGGTGGATGAACGTGTCGTCGGCGCGGAGCGGCCGGCCGGTCACGTGACCGGTCCCCCGCCGGCCGGCAGGAAGCCCACCCGGTCGTACACCGCGGCCAGCGTCGGCGCGGCCACCTCGCGGGCCCGCGCGGCGCCGGCGGCCAGCACCCGCTCCAGCTCGGCGGTGTCGGCCAGCAGCTCCGCGGTGCGCGCCTGGACCGGCGCGAGCGCGTCGGTGACGACCTCGGCGAGCTCCTTCTTCAGGTCGCCGTAGCCGCGGCCGGCGAAGTGCTCCTCGAGCTGGGGCACGGTCTGCCCCGACAGCGCCGCGTGGATCGTCAGCAGGTTCGTGACGCCGGGCTTGCCGGCCGGGTCGGCGACGACCTCGCGGCCGGTGTCGGTGACCGCGGAGCGGATCTTCTTGGCGGTCACCTTGGGGTCGTCGAGCAGGTTCACGCAGCCGGCCGGGGGCAGGCTCTTGCTCATCTTCTTGTCCGGCATCTGCAGGTCCAGCACCTTGGCCGCGCCCGGCGGGATGTAGGCCTCGGGCAGCGTGAAGGTCGGGCCGAACCGGTTGTTGAACCGGGTGGCCAGGTCGCGGGTCAGCTCCAGGTGCTGGCGCTGGTCCTCGCCGACCGGCACCCGCTGCGCCTGGTAGAGCAGGATGTCGGCGGCCTGCAGCACCGGGTAGGTGAACAGCCCGACGCTGGTGCCCGTCGTCCCCTGGCGCTGGCTCTTGTCCTTGAACTGGGTCATCCGGCTGGCCTCGCCGAAGCCGGTCATGCACTGCAGCACCCAGCCCAGCTGGGCGTGCTCGGGCACGTGGCTCTGCACGAACAGGGCGCTGCGATCCGGGTCGACGCCCAGCGCCAGCAGCTGGGCGGCGGAGACGAGGGTGCGCCGGCGCAGCGTGGCCGGGTCCTGCTCGACGGTGATGGCGTGCAGGTCGACGACGCAGTAGAAGGCGTCGTGGTCGTCCTGCAGGGCGACCCACTGCTTCAGCGCACCCAGGTAGTTGCCGAGGTGGAAGGAGTCCGCCGTCGGCTGGATGCCGGACAGCACGCGGGGAAGTGGCACGTCCCGTATCGAACCACGCGCCCCACGCGTCACGGCTCAGGAGCCCGCAGCTCCGACAGGCTCGCTGGTCAGGACGGCGTCCAGCGCGCCGAGGAAGACGTCGTCCTCCTCCGGCGTCCCGACCGACACCCGCAGGCCCTCGCCGGCGAACGGCCGGGTGATCACCGCGCGCGCCTCCAGGGCCGCGGCGACCGCCGCGGTGCGCTCCCCCAGCGGCAGCCAGACGAAGTTCGCCTGGCTGTCGGCCACCGCCAGGCCGCGGCCGCGCAGCTCCCCGGTCAGCCGGGTGCGCTCGGCCACCACGGCGGCGCAGCGCTGCCGCACCTCGTCCTCGCTGGCCAGGGCGGCCACCGCGGCGGCCTGCGCCAGGCTGGAGACGCTGAACGGCACGTGGGTGCGGCGGACGGCGTCGGCCACCGCCGGGTCCTCGGCCAGCAGGTAGCCCACCCGCAGCCCGGCCAGGCCCCAGGCCTTGGAGAACGTGCGGAGCACCGCCACGTTGGGCCGCCCGCGCATCAGCTCCACGCCGTCGGGCACCTCCGGGTCGGTGACGAACTCGCGGTAGGCCTCGTCCAGCACGACCAGCGTCGTGTCCGGCACCTCGTCCAGGAACCGCTCCAGCTCGGCCCGCCGGACCGCCGTCCCGGTGGGGTTGTTCGGGTTGCAGACGAACACCAGCCGGGTGCTTCCGTCGACCGCGGCGGCCAGCCCGGCCAGGTCGTGGGTGTCCGGCGCACCGCCGTCGGTGCCCGGCACGAGCGGCACCTGCTGGGTGGCCGCCCCGGCGACCTGGGCGAGCAGCGGGTACATCTCGAAGGACCGCCAGGCGAAGGCGATGCTGGTGCCCGGCTCGGTGTAGGCCTGCGCCAGCTGCTGGCAGACGGTGACCGCGCCGCAGCCGACGGCGACCTGCTCGGTGCCCACGCCGTACCGGTCGGCCAGCGCCGCGGTGAGCACGGTCGCGCCGTTGTCCGGGTAGCGGTTGGTCTCGCCGGCGGTCGCCGCGATGGCCTGCAGGACGGCGGGCAGCGGCGGGAAGGCGACCTCGTTGCTGGCCAGCTTGACCGCCCGGTCGACCCCGATCTCGCGGGCCAGGTCGGCGGGGTTGCGGCCGGGCCGGTAGGCCGGCATCGCGGCGACGGCGGGGCGTGCGCTGACCACGAGGGGCTCCTCCTCCGCGCGGGCGGCCGCCCCCGGGAGGGTGCTGTCTAGGCTCGCACCATGCGCGTTCTCGTCACCGGCGGCGCCGGGTACATCGGCAGCGTAGTCACCGCGGCCCTGCTGGACGGCGGCCACGAGGTCACCGTGCTCGACGACCTGAGCACCGGCCACGAGGACGCCGTCCCCGAGGGCGCGACCTTCGTCCAGGCCCGGCTGCAGGACTCCGCGCCGGTGCTGGCCGACGTCCGCCCGGAGGCGGTGCTGCACTTCGCGGCGAAGAGCCTGGTGGGCGAGAGCCAGCAGTCACCCGAGCTGTACTGGGAGAACAACGTCGGCGGCTCGCTGGCGCTGCTGGAGGCGATGCGGGCCGCCGACTGTCGGCGGATCGTGTTCTCCTCCACCGCGGCGACCTACGGCGAGCCCGACGAGGTGCCGATCCCGGAGACCGCGCCGACCCGGCCGACCAACACCTACGGGGCCAGCAAGCTCGCCGTCGACGCGATGCTCACCTCCTACGCGGCCGCACACGCCTTCGCCGCGGTGAGCCTGCGGTACTTCAACGTCGGCGGCGCCGCCTACGGGCGCGGCGAGCGGCACGCCACCGAGACCCACCTCATCCCGATCGCGCTGCAGGTCGCCGCGGGCACCCGCGAGGCGCTCACCGTCTACGGGCAGGACTACCCGACCCCCGACGGCACGTGCATCCGCGACTACGTGCACGTGGCGGACCTCGCCGCCGCCCACCTGCTCGCGCTGCCCGCCCCCGCGGCCGGTGAGCACCGGGTCTACAACCTGGGCAGCGGCACCGGGTTCTCGGTGCAGGAGATGGTCAACGCGGTGCGCACGGTCACCGGG
The DNA here is from genome assembly GCF_014195485.1 of Modestobacter versicolor. NCBI lineage: Bacteria > Bacillati > Actinomycetota > Actinomycetes > Geodermatophilales > Geodermatophilaceae > Modestobacter > Modestobacter versicolor. The sequence continues at coordinate 3,989,529 of NZ_JACIBU010000001.1, read as the reverse complement.
CACCCGCTGCCGGTCGTCGTCGGTGACCGGCGCCCCGGCGACCCGGCCCGGCTGGTGGCCAGCTCGGCCCGCATCCACGCCGACCTGGGCTGGACGCCGGTGCACACCGAGCTGACCGAGATCGTCGCCGACGCCTGGTCGTTCATGAAGGACCTCCCTGCCCCCCACCACTCGCGAGCTCGTGGCGGGACCCTGCAGGAAGGCCTCAGCTAGCGCTCGCCTCTGCCGCGGTCTCGTCGGCGGGCTGGGGGGCGGCGCTGACCGAGATCCGGGCGATCCGCCGTCCGTCGAGCTCCAGCACGGTCAGCGTGCGGCCCTCGACGCCCACCGTGTCGCCGACCACCGGCAGCCGGCCGAGGTGGGCCAGCACGTAGCCGGCGACCGTCTCGTACGGGCCCTCGGGCAGCTGCAGGCCGGTCGCCTCGGCGAAGTCGTCGAGGTTCCACAGGCCGTCGACCTCGTGCGGGCCCTCGGCGGGCTCGTCGTTGTCGGGGGTGACGTCCTCGTCGTACTCGTCGTAGATGTCGCCGATGACCTCCTCGATGAGGTCCTCGAGGGTGACGATGCCGTCGGTGCCGCCGTACTCGTCGACCACGATCGCGAAGTGCCGGTTCTCCTTGCGCATCTGCGACAGGGCGGTGAGCACCCCGGCCGTGCCGGGCAGCTGCTTGACCTCGCGCACCAGGTCACCGACGGTCGCCGCACGGCCGGCCGGGTGGTTGGGCAGCAGCAGGTCGCGGACGTGCACGAAGCCCACCACGTCGTCCTCGTTGCGGCCGGCGACCGGGTAGCGCGACCAGCTGGAGTCGGCGACCTGCTTGGCCGCCCGGCTGGCGGTCATGCTCGCCTCGAGGAAGTGCACCTCGGTGCGGGGGGTCATCACCTCGCGCACCTCGCGGTCGCCGGCCCTGAAGACCTCGTCGATGAGCCGGCGCTCGTCGCTGGACAGCGACTCGTGCGCCGCGACCAGGTCGCGCAGCTCCTCCTGGCTGATCGACTCGCCGCTGGCCTTGGGGTCGCCGCCGAGCAGCCGCACCAGCACGTTGGTGGACTGGGAGAGGAACCAGATGATCGGCCGGAACAGCTTGGCGATGGCGTTGAGAGGTGCCGCGACGATCAGCGAGAAGCCCTCGGCGCGCTGCAGGGCGAGCCGCTTGGGCGTGAGCTCGCCGACGACCAGCGACAGGTAGCTGATCGCGATGGTCACCGCGACGAAGGCGAGCGGGTCGGCCAGGCTGCGCGACAGCCCGAGGCCGGTGACGCCCCAGTCGGCCAGCGGCCCGGAGAGCGTGCTGGCACCGAACGCGGCGGAGAAGAAGCCGGCGAGGGTGACGCCCACCTGGACGGCGGCGAGGAACTGGTTCGGGTCACCGAGCAGCTTGTTCAGCGCCTGACCGCGGCGGCCGGTCTCGGCCAGCGCTCGGACCTGCGACTCGCGGAGGGAGACCAGCGCGATCTCGGCGCCGGAGAACGCACCGCCGATCAGCACGAACGCGATCACCATGACGATGTTGAGCCAAACGTCGCTCACGAGCGGCGTGCGCCTCCAAGCTGTGGTGCTGCGACGGGACGATCCCGAGGCGGACAACGGTAGTGGCTGCGACCGGGCGCAGACCCCGGAGCATCAACTCCCCCCACCCCGCCGGGTGTTCCTGCGTGACGAAGCCGATGACCGTCCGCGCACGGCTACCCTCGGCCAGGTAACGATTCGTGACCTCTCGTGAGGACGACGCCGTGCACCACCGCCCCATCCCGCCGCCCTCCCTGTGGTCCCGGGTCCGCAGCCGCCCGCTGTGGGCCCCGCTGCTGCTGGCCTGCGTGGTCGCGGCGGTCGCCCTCACCGCCGCCGTCGGCGGTGGCCGGCTCCCCGGGCTGAGCGACGCCTCGAGCACGACGGACGCCCCGCGCGCCGAGGCGGCCGCCCCGCCGAGCACCGCCGCCGTCCCGACCAGCTCCTCCGCCGCCCCGACGGTCGTCGTCCCGCCGACGACGGAGGTCGCACCCACCCCGGCGCCGGTGGCGACGACGACGGAGGCCACCCCGCCGCCGGCCGCGCCGGAGCCCGAGGCCGAGCCCGAGCCGGAGGAGACGACCCCCGCCCCGGCTCCTGCTCCGGCCCCTGCGCCCGTGCCCGCCCCCGCTCCTCCGGTGGCCGCGGCGGCACCGGCCCCCGGGCCCGAGGGTGCGGTGCTCGCGCTGGTCAACACCGAGCGGGCGGCCGCGGGGTGCCCGGCGGTGCGCGCGGACGAGGCCCTGGCCGCCGTCGCCCGGGCGCACAGCGCCGACATGCGCGACCGCGGCTTCTTCTCCCACGTCAACCCCGAGGGGCTGGACCCCTTCGCCCGCGCCCGGGCCGCCGGGGTGGGGAACGCGCGGGCCGAGAACATCGCCTACGGGCAGCCCGACGCCGCAGCGGTGATGACCGCGTGGATGAACAGCAGCGGCCACCGCCGCAACATCCTGGACTGCAGCCTGCGCACGCTCGGGGTGGGTGTCGCCCAGGGCGCCGGCGGCCCGTGGTGGACCCAGCTCTTCGGCTCCTGACACCTCCCGGTCGCTGATCACCTCCCGCTGAGCGCTGCCTCCCGCACCCCCAGACGACCATGAGCGGGAGGTGATCACCCGAGCGCGCTGCGGATGCGGACGACCAGCTCGTCGGGCCGGCGCAGGTCCGCGGCGGTCACGAACAGCACCCGCCAACCGGCGGCGGTCAGGGCGTTCAGCCGCTGCCGGTCACGGGCGAACTGGCCGGGCTCGGCATGCCACAGCCCGTCGTACTCCAGCGCGAGCCGGCGTTCCGGCCACGCGAAGTCCACGCGAGCGACGAACCGGCCGGCGTCCTCGACCCGGTGCTGGGCGACGGGCTCCGGCAGCCCGCCTCCGCGCAGCAGCAGCCGAAGCCGGGTCTCCTGCGGGGACTCGGCGAGGCCGTCGGCCGCGGCGGCAGCCGCCCGGGCACGGGCGGAACCGCGGACCCGGGACAGCGCTCCAGCAGCCGCCCGCACCGCGGTCAGCTCGGCCACGCCCGCGTGCACCAGCCGGTCGACGAGCACGACCGCCTCCACCGGCGGCTCGCGGCGCGCCAGGTCGACCGCCGTCCGGACGCCGGACGTCCAGCGCAGCCAGGGGCCACGGCCCACGACGTCCCCGTCGAGCGGCGCGGTTCGCACCACCAGGCCAGGCTGGGGATGCCACCGCACGCCCGGCGGGAGCACGACCTCCACCGGGAGGTCCACCGGGGCCACGTCGACCAGGCCGTGCAGCTCCGCGGCCGTGCGACCCCCCAGCGCCGCCCCCGCCGGCATGACGAGGCACGCGCCGCGGGCGTGCAACCGGTGGGTGTCGGGCTGCTCCGCGTCGGCGTAGACGTCCTCCCGCAGGCGCCGCCACGCGCTGCTGCGCAGCTGGGCCCGGGTCAGCAACCCGGTCCTCACCGCCCATGTCCCCCGGAACACCGTGCCCACCAGGACGTCCGGGCGGGCAGCGGTCCGTGGCACCCGAGCAGCCTGGCCGACGGCCGCCGTGTGCCGCTGTCGCCGTCCACAGGCGTGATCACCCCCCGCTGGTGGTCGTCACCACCGCCGGGAGACAGCCGTGAGCGGGAGGTGATCACGTCGCCACGCCTCACCCCCCGGACGCACGACGGCCCCCGCACCCGGGTGGGTGCGGGGGCCGTCAGGCAGCCGCCTGCCTCAGGCCATGGCCTTCGTCAGGTTGGTGTCGATCGCCGCCAGGAAGTCCTGGGTGGTCAGCCACGGGCTGTCCTTGGAGATCAGCAGCGCGAGGTCCTTGGTCATCTGGCCACTCTCGACGGTGTCGATGCAGACCTTCTCCAGGGTCTCGGCGAACCGGGTCACCTCGGGGGTGCCGTCGAGCTTGCCGCGGTGGGCCAGGCCCCGGGTCCAGGCGAAGATCGACGCGATCGGGTTGGTCGACGTCTCCTTGCCCTGCTGGTGCTGGCGGTAGTGCCGGGTCACCGTGCCGTGCGCGGCCTCGGCCTCGACCGTGCGGCCGTCCGGGGTCGCCAGCACCGAGGTCATCAGGCCGAGCGAGCCGAAGCCCTGCGCCACGGTGTCGGACTGCACGTCACCGTCGTAGTTCTTGCACGCCCAGACGTAGCCGCCCTCCCACTTGAGCGAGGCGGCGACCATGTCGTCGATGAGCCGGTGCTCGTAGGTGATGCCGGCTTCCTTGAACTTGTCGGCGAACTCGGTCTGGAAGACCTCCTCGAAGATGTCCTTGAAGCGGCCGTCGTAGGCCTTCAGGATCGTGTTCTTCGTGGACAGGTAGACCGGGTAGCCGCGCGCCAGGCCGTAGTTCAGCGAGGCGTAGGCGAAGTCGCGGATCGAGGCGTCGAGGTTGTACATGCCCATCACGACGCCCGGGCCGGGGGTCTGGAAGACCTCGTGCTCGATCGGCGCGGAGCCGTCCTTGGGGGTGTAGGTCAGCGTCAGGGTGCCCTCGCCGGGGAACCGGAAGTCCGTGGCCCGGTACTGGTCGCCGTAGGCGTGACGGCCGACGATGATCGGCTTGGTCCAGCCCGGCACCAGCCGCGGCACGTTCTGCATGATGATCGGCTCGCGGAAGATGACACCGCCGAGGATGTTGCGGATCGTCCCGTTGGGCGAGCGGTACATGCGCTTGAGGCCGAACTCCTCGACCCGCGCCTCGTCCGGGGTGATGGTGGCGCACTTGACGCCCACGCCGTGCTGCTTGATCGCGTTCGCCGCGTCGACCGTGACCTGGTCGTCGGTGGCGTCGCGGTGCTCGATGCCCAGGTCGTAGTACTCGAGGTCGACGTCGAGGTACGGGAGGATCAGCTGGTCCTTGATGAACTGCCAGATGATCCGGGTCATCTCGTCGCCGTCGAGCTCGACGACCTTGCCCTCGACCTTGATCTTGCTCACAGACTTCTTCTCCTTCTGCTCTTGTGGCTCCGCTGCAGGATCCCGCCGCGAGCGTGCGAGCGGTGGGGGGGGCAGTGGGGTCCTTCTTCAGAGGTCGGCCACGTCGGCCTGCTTGGCGCGCACGGCCTCAGCCGCCTCGCGCAGGCCCGCCAGCTCACTGTCGGACAGGTCGCCCTCGACGACCTTCCGCACTCCCTCACGGCCGATCTCGGCCTCGACCCCGAGGTAGACCCCGGAGATGCCGTACTCGCCGTCCACCCAGGCGCAGACCGGCATGACCGCGCCGGAGTCCTCGATCACCGCGCGGGCCATCCGGGCCGCGGCCGCCGAGGGCGCGTAGTACGCCGAGCCGGTCTTCAGCAGCGCGACGACCTCGGCACCGCCGTTGCGGGTGCGGTCGACGAGGTGCGCGATCCGGTCGGCGGGCAGCACGTCGGCCAGCGGCTTGCCGTCGACGGTGCAGCGCGAGGGGACCGGCACCATCGTGTCGCCGTGCGAGCCGAGGGTCAGGGTGCGCACCGAGCCGACCGGGACGCCGAGCTCCTCGGCGACGTTGTTGGTGAACCGCGCGGTGTCGAGCATCCCGGCCTGGCCCATCACCCGGCCCCTGGGGAAGCCGGTGGCCAGCTGCGCCAGCGCGGTCATCTCGTCCAGCGGGTTGGACACCACGATGACGACGGCGTCCGGCGAGGTCTGCGCGACGTTCTCGGCGACCTGGCGGACGATGCCGGCGTTGGTCTCGATGAGGTCCATCCGGCTCATGCCGGGCTTGCGCGGCAGGCCGGCGGTGATCACCACGACGTCGGAGCCCTCGGTGCCGGCGTAGGAGCCGCCCCCGATGCCGACGACCCGGGTCTCGAAGCCCTCGATCGCGCGGGACTGGTTGATGTCCAGCGCCAGCCCCTCGGGCTTGCCCTCGACGATGTCGGTGAGCACGACCGTGTCGAAGACGTCGTACTCCGCGAGGCGCAACGCGGTGGTCGAGCCGTAGAAACCGGCACCGACGACGGTCACCTTGCCGTTCCGGGCCCGCTCTGCCATGACCGCAAACCTAGCCCCGGGCGCCGTCGTCCGGCCATGCGGGGCCGCCGCCCACCACTCAGGTGGGCGGGATGGCCAGCACGATGAGGGCCACGGCGAGCCCGACCCCGAGGGTGAGGGTGACGTCGACCGGCCGGCTCCGGACGGCGAGGAAGCCGATCCGGCGCACCGGCAGGAACATCCGGAACAGGCCGGCCACGACGAGCCCGAGCGCCATCAGCAGCAGCCCGCTGCGCCACCGCTCGACCGCGACGAGCAGCAGGCCCAGCCCGACCATCACGATCACCAGCAGCAGCGGCCACTGGCGCAGGAACCCGGCCAGCAGCGGACGGCGCAGGTACAGCGGGGGGCGCTGCGGCTGCACCCCGCGCTGGCCCGGCGCCGGGCGGGCCGGGCCGGTCATGCGGTGAGCACCTCGGCCGCGGCGGCCTGCTCGGCGGCCAGGACGACGTTGGCCAGCAGCATCGCCCGGGTCATCGGGCCCACGCCGCCGGGGTTGGGGGCCACCCAGCCGGCCACCTCGCGGACGTCGGCGGCGACGTCACCGGCGATCTTCCCGTCGACCCGGCTCACGCCGACGTCGAGCACCGCGGCACCGGGCTTGACCATGCCGGCGGTGACCAGCCCCGGCACACCGGCCGCGGCGACCACGATGTCGGCGGTCCGGGTGTGCGCGGCCAGGTCGCGAGTGCCGGTGTGGCAGAGGGTCACGGTGGCGTTCTCGGTGCGGCGGGTGAGCAGCAGCCCGAGCGGCCGGCCCACCGTGATGCCGCGGCCGACGACCACCACCTCGGCGCCGGCGAGCGGGACGTCGTGGCGGCGCAGCAGCTCGACGATGCCGAGCGGGGTGCAGGGCAGCGGGCCGGGCACGCCGAGGACCAGCCGCCCCAGGTTGACCGGGTGCAGCCCGTCGGCGTCCTTGGCCGGGTCGATGCGCTCCAGGACGGCGCTCTCGTCGATGCCCCGCGGGAGGGGCAGCTGCACGATGTAGCCGGTGCACGCCGGGTCGGCGTTCAGCTCGTCGACGACGGCGAGGACCTCGGCCAGGTCGGCGGTGGCGGGCAGCTCCCGCTGGATGCTGGCGATGCCGACCTGCGCGCAGTCGGAGTGCTTCGCCGAGACGTACCACCGGCTGCCCGGGTCGTCGCCGACCAGCAGCGTGCCCAGCCCCGGGCGACGTCCGGCCGCCGCCAGGCCGGCCACCCGTTCGGTGAGCTCGGCCCGGATCGCCGCCGCGGTCACCCTTCCGTCCAGAGTCGTCGCCGCCACGTGGTGCAGTCTGCCCGACGACGCCGTCGGCCCTAGGCTCGACGGCACCGAGAGGCGCCCGGACCCGCCGTGGTCCGCGCGTGGAGGAGGCCCCGGATGAGCGAGCCCGACCGCCGGTACGACGACCCGAACGGCAGCACCGCGTTCCCCGGCCGGCCGCTGGCCGACCAGCCGACGGAGGTCGTGCACCCCGGCGGAGCCGATCCCCGATACGACACGGTGGTGGGCGGCACCGCCCCGTACCCCTCGCCCCGGCCGCCGGACACCGGGCAGCCCGAGATCTGGGACCAGGCCGCGACCGACCAGCAGTGGGACGACGGGACGTCGACCCAGCCCGACTACCGCGACGCCCCGGTGCTGGTGCGCCGCGCGGACACCCTCGCCGGGCTGCTGCTGCTCCTGGCGGGCATCGCCGCCGGGGTCAGCCTGCTCGTCGTGTGGGTGAACGGCGGCGGGACCGGCCTGGACCTGGTGACCGACGGCATCGACGACCTGGGCGACCCGCAGCGGCTGGACGACCGGGACACCTGGGAGCCGCTGGCGGTGGTGTTCGGCGGCGCGGCGCTGTTCGTGCTCGGGCTGCTGGCGTTCGTCCCGGCCAAGAGCCACCGGTTCCTGGGCGTGCTGGCCCTGCTGGTGAGCCTGGTGGTGGCCGCCGCGGTGCTGGTGCCGCTGGCCGATGCCAACTGGGACGTGCAGCGCTGGGCGGTCGGCGGCTGGTTCACCGTCGCGGTGGCCGGCCTCGGGTTCCTCGGCGCGCTCAAGGCGCTGATGACCCACCCCCGGCTGCGCTGACCCAGGCGACACGCTGGAACGGCCCCGCTGCGGGGGTGGGGGGCAGCGGGGCCCCCGTTCAGTGCGCGAAGTGCCGGGTGCCGGTGAGGTACAGGGTCACCCCGGCGGCCTCCGCGGCCGCGACGACCTCCTCGTCGCGCATCGAGCCGCCGGGCTGGACGACGGCCTTCACCCCGGCGTCCAGCAGCACCTGCAGGCCGTCGGCGAAGGGGAAGAACGCGTCGGAGGCGGCGACCGAGCCGGCGGCCCGCTCACCGGCCCGGGCGACGGCGAGCTTGGCCGAGTCGACCCGGTTGACCTGGCCCATGCCCACGCCGACGGTGGCCTTGTCGCTGGCCAGCAGGATCGCGTTGCTCTTCACCGCGCGCACCGAGCGCCAGGCGAAGACCAGGTCGTCGAGGCCCGCGGCGTCCACCGGCTGACCGGTGGCGAGCGTCCAGCTGGTCGGGTCGTCGCCGGGGGCGTCGATCCGGTCGGCGGTCTGCAGCAGCAGCCCGCCGCTGACCGGCCGCAGCTCCACCGACAGCCGGGGCGCGGTCGGCATCTGCAGCAGCCGGATGTTCTTCTTCTGGGTGAGCACGCCGAGGGCGTCCTCGGTGAACGACGGCGCGACGACGACCTCGGTGAACACCTCGGCGACCTGCTCGGCGAGGGTCAGGTCGACCTCGCGGTTGGCCGCGATCACGCCACCGAAGGCCGAGACCGGGTCGCAGGCGTGCGCCTTGCGGTGCGCTGCCGCGATGTCGGCACCGACGGCGATCCCGCACGGGTTGGCGTGCTTGATGATCGCCACGCAGGGGTCGTCGTGGTCGTGCGCGGCGCGCCAGGCGGCGTCGGTGTCGATGTAGTTGTTGTAGGACATCGGCTTGCCGTGCAGCTGCTCGGCGTCGGCCAGCCCGGGCTGACCGCTGCGGTACAGCGCGGCGCCCTGGTGCGGGTTCTCGCCGTAGCGCAGCACGTCGGCGCGCTCCCAGCTCCCGCCCACCCAGGCCGGGAAGCCGCTCTCGTCGTCCGGGGCCAGCACGTTGCCCATCCAGGACGCGACCGCGACGTCGTAGGCGGCGGTGTGCCGGAACGCCTCGGCGGCCAGGCCCTGCCGCTGGGAGAGGGTGAAGCCGCCGGCGCCGACCGCATCGACGACCTCGTCGTAGCGGCCCGGGTCGACGACGACCGCCACCGACGGGTGGTTCTTCGCGGCCGCGCGCACCATCGCCGGGCCGCCGATGTCGATCTGCTCGATGCACTCGTCGGGCGAGGCGCCCGAGGCCACCGTGTCGCTGAACGGGTAGAGGTTGACCACCACGAGGTCGAACGGCGCGATGCCCAGCTCCTCGAGCTGGCGCACGTGGTCGGGCTTGCGCCGGTCGGCCAGGATCCCGGCGTGCACCGACGGGTGCAGCGTCTTCACCCGGCCGTCGAGCGCCTCGGGGAAGCCGGTGACCTGCTCCACCGGCGTCACCGGCAGGCCGGCGGCGGCGATCCGGGCCGCGGTGGCCCCGGTGCTGACCAGCTCGACGCCGGCCGCGGCGAGCCCTCGGGCCAGTTCCTCGATCCCGTTCTTGTCGTAGACGCCGAGCAGCGCGCGGCGGACGGGGATGCGGTCACTCATCGGGTGCTCTCCTCGGTGGGTACGACGGTCGGGGGCAGCCCGGCGGCCACCAGGCCGGCCAGGGTCTGCACCAGGAGCTCGCGCTCCTCGGTCTTGATCCGCTCGTGCAGGGTGGCCTCGTCGTCGCCGGGCAGCACCGGTACCGGCCGCTGCGCGAGCACCGGGCCGGTGTCGACGCCGGCGTCGACGAGGTGGACGGTCGCGCCGGTGGTGGTGACCCCGGCGGCCAGGGCGTCCCGGACGGCGTGCGCGCCGGGGAAGGCGGGCAGCAGCGCCGGGTGGGTGTTGACCACCCGGCCGGGGAAGGCGCCCAGCACGGCGGGGCCCAGCAGCTTCATGAACCCGGCCGAGACCACCCAGTCCGGACGGCGGGCGGTGAGCTCGGCGGCCAGCGCCCGGTCCCAGGCGGCGCGGTCGGGGTGGTCGCCCAGCGCGGTCACGAAGGTCTCCACGCCGTGCGCGGCGGCGTGCGCGAGGCCGCCGGCGTCCGGGCGGTCAGCGCCGACGGCGACGACCTCGAACGGGGCCCCCGGTGCGGCCGCGGCGGCCAGCAGGGCGGCGAAGAGGCTCCCGGTGCCGGACAGCAGGACGACGACCCGCGACCGGACGGGGCGGGACCGCGGGACGGCGGGCGCGTCGGCGGACACGCAAGGACCCTAGCTGCGCGCCCTCGGCCGCCTGCCGCCGCGTCAGCCGCGGTTGCGCCAGCGGGTGACCGCGGCCACCGGACCGGCGGCGATCCCGGCCTGGGCGGCGATCGCCAGCCCGGTGGCCAGCGCCGGTGCCCCGACCTCCGCCAGCCCGGCGTCGCCCAGGCGCCCCCACGCCAGCAGGACCCACAGCCCCGACAGCACGCCGACCCCGACCCCGGCGACCACGCCCCACAGCGCGGCGGTGAGCGCACCGCCGTCGGCGTCCCCGAGCCGCCGGCCGACCGCCGCGCCGGCGACCAGGCCGGCCAGCGCCGGCAGCGCCTGGGACAGGAAGGCCAGCAGCGGCACCGCCTGGGTGTCGGGGAGGGCGGCCATCAGCGGGAGCGCGGGGACGCTGCCCAGGGTGACCCCGCCGGTGGAGACGAAGGTGCCCGCGCCGACCAGGAAGCCCGGCCCCGCGGCCAGGCCCATCACGGCGGCGGCGGCGTTGGGCAGCAGCAGCAGGCTGAGGCCGACCTGCCCGGCGGCGCCCGCGCTGGCTCCCCCGAGCCCGGTGACCAGCCGGCCGACGCCGTCGACGTCGTCGACCAGGGCGACGGCGATCACCGCGGTGCAGCAGGCCGCCAGCGCCAGGGTCCCGGCGACCGCGGCGCGCACGAGCACCCGGCCCGGCCCGGGGAACCGGTCGGCGACCTCCGCGCTCAGCCCCGAGTCGCGCAGCGCGCCCAGCCCCCCGGCGACCAGCGCGAGCACCAGCGCACCCGGCACCGTGCGCAGCAGGTCGACCGACGCCTCCGGCGCGCTGACCAGCAGCGCGGTCCCGGTCGTGACCACGGTGTGCACGCCGACGACCGCCGCGACGACCCGGGCCACCGCTGCCGGGTCCTGCACGTCGCGCAGCGCCACCACCGAACCGGCCGCGCGGCTGAGGCCCCAGGCGATCGCGGCGGTGAGCAGCAGGGGGGCCAGCCGCAGCGGCCCGGCGGGGAGGTCGAGCTCGCCGCCCTGGGCGAGCAGCCAGAGCTGGCCGGCGAGCCGGGCCGACCCGCTCACCGGCAGCCCGCCGTCGGGGTCGAGCGTCTGGACGACGACCAGCGCGAGGCCGAGCCCCAGCAGCCCGGTGGCGGTGACGGCCAGGGTGGTGGCCACGGCGAGCCAGCCGCTGGCCGGGCCACGGCGCTCCCCCGGCCGTCCCGGCCCGAGGGACGGCAGCCGCGCCAGCAGGGAGGTCACCCCTCCACTCTCGCAAGCGCGGCTGGAGGGCGCGCGGTGCACGCGCCGGGCCGGCTCATCTCACGCTCGACGAGCCGGCCCGGCGACGCGGTCAGACCGTCGGGGACCCGCCCGGAGCCGGCGGCTGCTGGCCGTACGGCGCCTGCCCGTGCGGGGGCTGGGTGGGCGGCGGCGGGGTGTAGCCGGGCGGCGGGCCCTGCGGCGCCGCCGGAGCCGGCTGGCCGTAGGCAGGCGGCTGGCCGTGGGCGGGCTGGCCGGCGAACGGCGCCGCCGGCGCCGGCGCCGTCGGTGCGGTCGGTGCGGTCGGCGTGCCCTTGCCGCCGCCGCCGAACTGCGGCGCCGACTGGTTGGCCCACTGCGCTGCGCCGGAGAGCCGGCCCGGCATCGTGCCGCTGCTCCGCAGCTCCGGCAGCAGCCGGAGCACCGCGAACACCAGGATCGCGACCGACGAGAGGAACGTCAGCAGCCCCATCAGCGTGAAGCCGGCGTCGAAGGTGCTCAGCCACTCGATCAGCGTCAGCACGAAGGCCAGCCCCGCCAGGCCCGCGGTCAGGAAGGACCGCGGGAACGGGACGGCGACGTCGGCGAAGGCCGGCAGCAGCGCCCACGCCGAGGCCAGCAGCAGCAGCACGAACGCGAAGGTCAGGGTGCCCGAGTCGAACCCGTTCACCGAGACGCCCGGGATGCTGTAGCCGGAGCCCAGGTCGAACCCCTCGACGCTGAACCACGGGATGACCATGAAGACCAGGTAGAGCAGGGTCCCGACGGGCACGGCCACGTCGGCCAGCCGGAGCCGGCCCAGGTCGAAGCCCGACCGGCCGGACGACGGTGCGCCCGGACCCGCGGGTCCCTGGGCGGGTGGGGTGTTCCCCTGGGCGGAGAGCGGCGGCTGCGCCGGACCGCTCGGCGTCTGCTCCGGACCGCTGGACGTCATCGTGACGCTCCTCCTGTGTTGTTGATCATGGAGAGGAGTGTCCCGGTACGGACGGTGATCGCACAGTCCCCCGAACGTGGGTCGGCGTCCGATCTCGTTCTGCCGGCCCGGCGCCGCGATCGGGGCGGACCCCCCCCCCAGGTCAGGAGCCCTGGTGCGGGCCCGGACCGGCCGGAGGGGGCGGCGGCGGCCCGGGGCGCCAGGCCGTGGCGCCGCCGGGCTGCTGCGCGGGGCCGCCCCATGCCGGGGACGGCCCCGAGGAGGGCGGCGACCCCTGCGGGGGCTGGCCCTGTGGCGGCTGGCCCTGCGGCGGCTGACCCTGCGGCCACTGGACCTGCGCGGGCTGACCCTGCGGCCACTGACCCGGCGCGGGCTGGCCCTGCGCGTACTGGCCCGGCTGCTGCCACCCCTGCTGGTGCTGCTGGCCGCCGGGGAACGCCGCGCCCGGGCGGTTGGCCCACTGCGCCGCCTGGCCCAGCTGACCGCCGAGCGCGGCCCGGTTGCGCAGCTGGGGCAGCAGCATCAGGACGGCGGCCGCCGTCGCCACGATGACCGACAGGAAGGTGAGGAAGGCGAAGACGCTGAAACCGTCCTCGAAGCTGCGGATCCAGGCGATCAGCGTCATCAGCAGGGCGAGCCCGGTGAGCCCGACCGTGACGGCGGCAGCGGGGAACGGCAGTCGCAGGTCGGCCGCGGAGCTCACGACGGTCCAGACGCCGGCGAGCACCAGGAGGACGAAGCCGAACGTCATCGGCGAGACGTCGAAGCCGTTGTAGTCGTAGTAGTACCCGTCGCCGTCCCAGGACAGCACCATGAACACCAGCACGAGCACGGTCAGCGCGGCGATGGCGTAGTCGGCGACGCGCAGCCGCCGGAGGTCGAAGCTGATCGGCGTCCGCGGCGGACCGTAGGCGGGCTGGCTGCCGTACACCGGGCCGGGTCCGTACCCGCCGGGCTGGCCGTAGCCGGCCTGCTGACCGTAGGACGGCTGCCCGTACCCGGGCTGCTGCCCGTGGGGCTGGCCGTAGCCGGGCTGCTGCCCGTAGGACTGGCCGTACCCCTGCTGCTGGCCGTAGGGCTGCTGGCCGTAGCCCGGCTGCTGGCCGTACCCGGGCTGCTGCCCCCAGCCGGGCTGCTGGCCGTACGGCTGCTGCTGCGCCGGTCCGTGAGGAGGCTCCGGCCGAGCCGCGGCGGGGCCTCCGACCTCGGGGCCGCGCTCGTGCTCGCCCGGACCACTGGCTGTCATCGTGTCGCTCTCCTCGTCCTCGACCTGCGCGAGCATGGTCCCGGCCCCGCCCCGACGGCCGCAAGCGAACCACCCCGGCAGCCCCCGGACGACGCTGCCCGGCCCCTCACGCGGAGGGACCGGGCAGCGGTCGTGTGGTGCGCGCGGGGCGTCAGGCGCCGAGTCGGATCCGGCGCCTTCCGCCCCGGTTCCGCTCCTCGGTCGCTGGCGCTCCCTGCGATGCTCGCCGGGGCGTCAGGCGCCGACGATCTCCCGCATGAGGCGCGCGGCCTCCGACGGGGTCTTGCCGACCTTGACGCCGGCGGCCTCGAGGGCCTCCTGCTTGGCGGCCGCGGTGCCGGCGGAGCCGGACACGATGGCGCCGGCGTGGCCCATGGTCTTGCCCTCCGGGGCGGTGAAGCCGGCGACGTAGCCGACGACCGGCTTGGTCACGTTGGCCTTGATGAAGTCCGCGGCCCGCTCCTCGGCGTCGCCACCGATCTCGCCGATCATCACGATGGCCTCGGTCTCCGGGTCCTCCTGGAAGGCCTGGAGGCAGTCGATGTGCGTCGTCCCGATGACCGGGTCGCCACCGATGCCGACCGCGGTGGAGAAGCCGATGTCCCGCAGCTCGTACATCATCTGGTAGGTCAGCGTGCCGGACTTGCTGACCAGCCCGATCTTGCCGGCCTGGGTGATGTTGGCCGGGATGATGCCGGCGTTGGACCGCCCGGGGCTGATCAGCCCGGGGCAGTTCGGGCCGATGATCCGGGTCGAGCCGCCCTGGGCGTGCGCCCAGAAGTAGGTCGAGTCGTGCACCGGGATGCCCTCGGTGATGACCACGGCCATCCCGATCTGGGCGTCGATGGCCTCCAGCACGGCGTCCTTGGCGAACTTCGGCGGCACGAAGACGACGCTGACGTCGGCCCCGGTCTCCTTCATCGCGTCGGCGACGGAGCCGAAGACCGGGACGGACGCGCCGTCGAAGTCCACGCTCTGGCCGGCCTTGCTGGGGTTCACGCCACCGACGACGGCGGTGCCCGAGGCGAGCATGCGCTGCGTGTGCTTGCGCCCCTCGGAACCGGTCATGCCCTGGACGATGACCTTGCTGTTCTCGGTGAGGAAGATCGACATCTCTACAGGTCCGTTTCGCTAGGGCTTCAGGCGGCGGCGAGCTCGGCGGCGCGGCGGGCGGCGCCGTCCATGGTGTCCACCACGGTCACCAGGGGGTGGGCGGCCTCGGCGAGGATCCGCCGGCCCTCCTCCACGTTGTTGCCGTCCAGCCGCACGACGAGCGGCTTGGTGGCCTCGTCGCCGAGCTGGCGCAGCGCCGCGACGATGCCGTTGGCGACCTCGTCGCAGGCGGTGATGCCGCCGAAGACGTTGACGAAGACGCTCTTGACGGCCGGGTCGGACAGGATGATGCCCAGCCCGTTGGCCATGACCTCGGCCGAGGCGCCGCCGCCGATGTCGAGGAAGTTGGCCGGGCGGACCCCGCCGAACTCCTCGCCGGCGTAGGCGACGACGTCCAGGGTGCTCATGACCAGGCCGGCACCGTTGCCGATGATCCCGACCTCGCCCTCGAGCTTGACGTAGTTGAGGTCCTTGGCCTTGGCCGCGGCCTCCAGCGGGTCGGCCGCGGCGGCGTCCTCGAGGGCGGCGTGCTCGGCGTGCCGGAACCCGGCGTTCTCGTCCAGGGTGACCTTGGCGTCCAGCGCGAGGACGGTGCCGTCGGGGGCCTTGGCGAGGGGGTTGACCTCCACCAGGGTGGCGTCCTCCTGGGTGAAGACCTCCCACAGCTGCACGGCGATCGCGATGACCTGGTCGCGCACCTCGGCGGGGAAGCCGGCGGCGTCGACGATCTCGGCGGCCTTGGCGGTGTCGACCCCGACCGAGGCGTCGACGGGGATGCGGGCCAGCGCCTCGGGGCGCTCGACGGCCAGCTGCTCGATCTCCATGCCGCCCTCCTTCGAGGCCATCGCCAGGAAGGTGCGGTTGGAGCGGTCGAGCAGGTAGGAGAAGTAGTACTCCTCGGCGATGTCGCTGGCCTGGGCCACCATCACCCGGTGGGTGATGTGCCCCTTGATGTCCAGCCCGAGGATGTCGCCGGCGCGCGCCTTGGCGCTCTCGGGGTCGTCGGCGAGCTTGACGCCGCCGGCCTTGCCGCGACCACCCACCTTGACCTGAGCCTTCACGACGACCGGCGCGGCGATCTCGCGGGCGATCGCCTCCGCCTGCTCGGGTGTCTCGGCGACGCCACCGGGGAGCACGGGCACCCCGTGCGAGGCCAACAGGTCACGGGCCTGGTACTCGAAGAGATCCACGAACAGGCACCGTAGCTCGCGGGTGTCCGCACCGCCGCACGCGCCTCGGGCAGGGTGGGTCGTATCACACGTCTCTTCCGCTCACCGGCGGTCGGACGGACCCCTCAGACCGGCGTCCCGACGTGCTCGCGCACCCAGCTCACGATCTCCTCGGTGGTGGCGCCGGGCGTGAACACCCGGGCGACGCCCAGCCGCTGCAGCTCGGGCAGGTCGTCGTCGGGGATGATCCCGCCGCCGAAGACGACGACGTCGTCGACCTCCCGCTCGCGCAGCAGCTCGGAGAGCCGGGCGAAGAGGGTCATGTGCGCGCCGGAGAGCACCGAGAGGCCGACGGCGTCGGCGTCCTCCTGGACGACGGTCTCCACGATCTGCTCCGGCGTCTGGTGGAGGCCGGTGTAGACGACCTCCATCCCGGCGTCGCGCAGCGCCCGCGCGACCACCTTCGCCCCACGGTCGTGCCCGTCGAGCCCGGGCTTCGCGATCACCACACGGATGCGTTCGGTTGCCACGTCGCCGACTCTAGGGGCCCGGACGTGGCGCGTGTCACGCCCCGACGGAGGGAACCCGCTGCGCGCGCCAGCGCCAGGCCAGCAGGGTCAGCCCCGCGAAGCCCAGTCCCACGACCAGCAGACCGGCACCGGGCACGGTCCACTCGACGTCCGCGCTGCGGGCGGCGTCGCGCAGGCCGGTGAGCGCGGCGGCCAGCAGGAAGACCGCGACGCCCAGCAGGCCGCCCACGGCCCCCAGCCGGGGGCGCAGCGAGGGGGCGATGACGGCGCAGAGCAGCAGGGCGCCGGCGAGCAGCAGCCCACCCAGCAGGGCCAGCCCCGGCCGCTCGAGGAGGGCCTGCGGCCCCTCCTGGGTCACCACCGTCTCCAGCCCGGTGGCCGGGTCGGTGACCACCCGGTCGGGCACGTCGGCGGCGGGCAGCGCCAGGCACAGGACGGCGCCCACGCCCAGCACCGCGGCGGCCCCGGCCAGCGCGGGGCGCAGCGGGTCCAGCGCCCCGCCGTCCTCCATCACCGTGCGACCCCACGCGACCAGGGCGACGACCGCGGCGAGCACGGTCAGGGAGAGCGCGACGACGCCGAGCACCCAGCCGGCGGAGATCTCGACCGAGCTGGTGATCACCCGCTCGCCGGCGAGCACCTCGACCGCCGGGCGGACCGTCGACCCGTGCCCCTGGTAGAGCTCGATCAGCAGCCGGCCGACCGCCAGCGAGCCGGCGACGGCGGCGTAGCCGAGCCCCAGCCGCGGCACCCGGCCCAGCAGCAACCCGACCCCCACCGCCAGCGTGGCGACCGGCGCCACCAGGGCGACCAGCGCGTCGGCGACCCCGGTGACCGGGGAGACCTCCGTGCCGCCGACGACCAGGTAGGTCGGGAACGCCGCGGCCGCGGCGACCAGCCCGGCCAGGACCAGCAGGACGCCGACGGCGCGGGCCAGCACCGGGACCGGTCCGACGACCAGGACGTCGGTGGGCTCCTCGGGCACGCCGGGGCCGGTCCGCCGCTTCGAGCCGGTGGCCGGCTTCGGCGAGCGCCCGCGGGAGGCGGGCGCCGGCCGACCTCCGCCCTTGGCCGATCGGGCGGGAGCACGGTCACGGGCGGGCACTGGTCGCCTCTTCCTGGGTCGCTCGGGGCTCGTCGTGGGGGTGGGGGGCGTGTCGTGTGTCCGGTGTGTGACGCCCAGCACACCGGGGCATTACCGTCCCGACGCCGGAGCACACCAGGTGCTCAGGCCCGCCGCCCGGCGCGGGCCGCGGCGGACGGGGAGGGGGCTCGGCGTGTTCTCCACCGACCTGCCCTCCGCACCAGCGTGGCACGCCCCGGCCGCCGAGGCGGGGAGCGACGTCCCGACGCCGGTGCGCGCCACCGTGCGCGGGCTGCGCGCCCTGGTCTCCCCCGCCGCGCTCACCGGCAGCCTCACCGAGCTGGCCTGGGTCGGCGCGCACGCGCTGCTCTACCCGCTGGGCACCCGCACCGAGCAGCTGCGGCTCGACGGCCGCTACCGGCCCGGTGCGCAGCCGCCGGTGGTGCGCGCCCTCTTCGCCGACGACCCGCTGGCCGCGCACATCCCGGTGGTCCTGGTGCACGGGCTGGTCGACAACCGGTCGATCTTCACCGTGATGCGGCGGGCGCTGCGGCGGCGGGGCTTCGCCCAGGTGTGCACCTGGAACTACAGCCCGTTCCAGCGGGACGTGCAGAGCGCCGCCGAGGCGCTGGGCCGGCACGTCGAGCGGGTCTGCCGGGAGACCGGCCACGACCGGGTGCACGTCGTCGGGCACAGCCTCGGCGGCCTGGTCGCCCGGTACCTCGTGCAGCGGCTCGGCGGCGACGAGCGGGTCGAGTCGCTGGTGACGCTGGGCACGCCGCACGCGGGCAGCCGCTGGGCGCACGTGCTGCCCACGCCGCTGGTGCGCCAGCTCCGCCCCGGGTCGGCGTTGATCCGCGAGCTCGCCGAACCGGCGCCGACCTGCCGCACCACGATCACCGCCGTCTACAGCGACCTGGACCAGATGGTCGTGCCGTCGTCCGCCGGCCGCTGCGACCACCCCGACCTGCAGGCCCGCAACGTGCTCGTCCGCGGCGTCGGGCACATGTCGCTGCCGATCCACCGCGGGGTCGTCGACGAGGTCGCGGCCACCCTCGCCGGGCTGCGGAACCGGGCCGAGACGGCTCCCGCCGCGGTCGCCTGAGCACTCGCACGACCCATCTGTCACCCCTTTCTCAGCGGGTGTCGCTACTCATCGCACCTGAGGGCGACACGTGCGGTCAGGTGATTGAACCGGGCACCAGCCGTGGTTAGCGTCCCGAATGACACCGATGCAATTCGTCGTCATGTCGACCAGACGCAGTGCGCACCCGCCGGTCACCCGGCCGCCGGGTGCCCGTGCCACCCCACGGCTCCCCCCGTGGGCGCCCGCCCCGGAAGGTGCCCGTTGTCCCGTCTCCGCGAGCTCGTGGGCCGTACCCGGTCCGAGGACGGCCTCGATGCCGACCTCGCCGTCGCCCCTGCCTCCGCCGAGTGGGACTGGGACGCCGCCTGGGCGGCCACCCAGGACGACGAGCCGGCCGACCCCGGCCGCACCGACGCCGCCGCTGACGAGACCGTCGAGGACGGCGACGACGACGAGTCCGCCGCCCCCCGCGCCGGCCGCCGGCTGCGGGCGGGCCTGCCGACCCCGGCCCTCCCCCGCCCGCCGGGCCGCCGCGCCCCCGCGCTGCTGGCCGCCGCCGTCGTCGGTGCCGTGCTCACCGGCCTGCTCGGCGGCTGGGGCGGCAGCGAGCCGGTGCCGGTCGCCTCCGGCCTCGACTACGGCCTGGGCATGTCCGACGCCAGCTTCTCCGGCGGCGTCGACGTGGCCGGCGCCCGCGGCGAGATCAGCCAGGCCGAGGCGCAGGCCCGGCTGGGCGAGATCGCCGCCTCCCGCGCCGCCCGCGAACCCGACTTCGTCGTGCCCACCGACGGCCGGCTGACCACCTGCTTCTGCCAGCGCTGGGGCAGCATGCACTGGGGCCTGGACCTGGCCGCCCCGCTCGGCACCCCGATCTACTCCGCCGCCGACGGCGTGGTGCTGCGCGCCGGCACGGCCTCCGGCTACGGCAACGCGGTCTACATCCAGGACGCCGACGGCAACGTGCACATCTACGGCCACATGAAGTACTACAACGTCGAGGCCGGTGACGTCGTCTCGGCCGGCGAGCAGATCGCCAAGGTCGGCAACCAGGGCCAGTCGACCGGTCCGCACCTGCACTACGAGATCCACGTCGGCGGCATCAACGGCCGGCCGACCGACCCGCAGGACTGGCTGGCCGAGCGGGGCCTGTCGGTCGGCTGACCTGGTCAGCCGGTCGCCGGCGGCCCTAGCATGCCGCCGCATGACCGCCCCGACGCCGTACCTGCACCTGCCCGGTACCGCCCGCGACGCGCTGTCGTTCTACGGGGCCGTCTTCGGCTGCGGGGTGACGGTGCACTCCTTCGCCGACTTCGGCCGCACGGACGGCCCCGCCGAGGCGGTGGCCCACGGTCAGCTGGTCGACGGACCGGTGGCGTTGAACGCGGCCGACGTGGCCGGCGACCAGGCCCCGCTGCGGTGCGAGGGGCTGATGTTCTCGCTGCTGGGCACCGCCGACCCGGCCACCCTGCGCAGCTGGTTCACCGGCCTGGCGGCCGGCGGCCGCGTCGTCGAGGACCTGCAGCAGCGGCCCTGGGGCGCCTCCGACGGTCAGGTCGTGGACCGCTTCGGCGTCCACTGGCTGGTCGGCTTCGAGGGCACCGAGGACGGCTGACCGTCAGGGCAACCGCAGCAGGCACCACTGGTAGGTGGCGTCCGGCGAACCGGCCGGGGACCAGGTGTCGAACCGCTCGACCCGGCCGTGGCGGCCGAGCACCTGCCGCACCCGGGCGTCGGAGCGGAGGCTGAAGAACCGGGGCGGGTCGAAGTCGTCGTCCGGCCTGGGCCCCTCGACGTCGGCGCCGGCCCACAGGCCGACGGCCAGCGGGGCTCCGGGCCGGAGCACCCGCGCGACCTCCTCGAGCGCCCGGTGCACGTCGGCGTCCGGTACGTGCAGCAGCGTGCTCATCGTCCAGCCGGCGTCGAAGGCCCCGTCGGCGAAGGGCAGCGCCAGCACCGAGGCGACCGCGGCGTCGACGCCGGCGGACCGGCAGAGCCCGGCGGCGGTCACGGAGAGGTCCACGGCAGTCACCTGCAGGCCGGCCCGGTGCAGCTCGGCGGCGTCCACGCCGGGTCCGGCCCCCAGCTCCAGCACCCGGTGGCGCTGCTCGCCGGTGAGCAGCCGGGCGAACTCCTGGCGCCGCTCCACGCGCTCGGGATCGACCGCGCGGGTCAGGCGCCGGGGGGCGTCCTGGTCGTAGTACGCCGCGAGGTCGGCCTCGCCGCGCACGGCGGACCTAGAGCTTGACCAGCGGGGCGTACCGGAGCACGAGCCGCTTGGTGCCGCCGGACCCGAAGTCGACCGTCGCCTGGGCCTTGTCGCCGACCCCGTTGACCTCGACGACGGTGCCGAGCCCGAACGCGTCGTGGCTGACCCGGTCGCCGACGTCGACGCTGATCACCGCGCGGTTGCCGGCACCGCCCCGCAGCCCACCGGTGGACAGGCCGGTCGCGGCGACCCGGGACTGCGCCGAGCTCATCGGCGTGGTGTGCGCGGGCTCGGTGCGCGCCCAGTGGACGGCGTCGGGCGGCAGCTCGTCGAGGAACCGGGACGGCGGGTTGTACGCCGGCTGCCCCCAGCTGGTCCGGATCGTCGCGCGGGAGAGGAACAGCCGCTTCTGCGCCCGGGTGATGCCGACGTAGGCCAGCCGGCGCTCCTCCTCCAGCTCGCGCGGGTCGCCGAGCGCGCGCAGGTGCGGGAAGACGCCGTCCTCCAGCGCGGTGAGGAAGACGACCGGGAACTCGAGCCCCTTGGCGGTGTGCAGGGTCATCAGCGTGACCACCCCGGCGTCGTCGCCGGTCACCGGGATCTGGTCGGCGTCGGCGACCAGCGAGACCTGCTCGAGGAAGTCGGTGACCGTGCCACCGGGGGTGCCGGCCTCGAACTCCGCGGCGACCGAGATGAGCTCGTTGAGGTTGTCGACCCGCCCCTCGTCCTGCGGGTCGGTGCTGGCCGACAGCTCGGTGAGGTAGCCCGTGCGGTCGAGGATGCTCTCCAGCAGGGCTGCCGGGCCCGACCCGGTCTCGACCAGCTGCTCGAACTCCTCGAGCAGGGCGACGAACTCCTGGATGGCCTTGAGCGAGCGGGTGGCCAGCTCGCCAACCTCCGAGGCGCGGCGCAGCGCGGCCGCGAAGGGGATCCGCTCCCGGTCGGCGAACCGCTCGACGGCGGACTCGGCGCGCTCGCCGATGCCGCGCTTGGGGGTGTTGAGCACCCGGCGCAGGCTCACCACGTCGGCCGGGTTCGCCACCACCTTCAGGTAGGCCAGCGCGTCGCGGACCTCGCGCCGCTCGTAGAAGCGGACGCCGCCGACCACCTTGTAGGGCATGCCGACCCGGATGAACACCTCTTCGAAGACCCGGGAGGCGTTGTTGGTGCGGTAGAAGATCGCGATGTCCTTGGGCTGGGCCAGCCCCTCGTCGGTGAGCGCGTCGATCTGCTCGGCGACCCAGGCCGCCTCGTCGTGCTCGTTGTCGGCGACGTAGCCCTCGATCAGCTCGCCGTCACCGGCGTCGGACCACAGGTTCTTCGGCCGGCGCGAGGTGTTGCGGGAGATGACCTGGTTGGCCGCCCGCAGGATGCGCTGGGTGGACCGGTAGTTCTGCTCCAGGACGATCGTGGTCGCCTCGGGGTAGTCGCGCTCGAACTCGTCGATGTTGCGGATCGTCGCGCCGCGGAAGGCGTAGATCGACTGGTCGGCGTCGCCGACGACGCACAGCTCGGCCGGCGGCACCGCACCGCCGGCCGTGCCGACCAGCTCCCGGACCAGCACGTACTGGGCGTGGTTGGTGTCCTGGTACTCGTCGACCAGCACGTGCCGGAACCGGCGCCGGTAGTGCTCGGCCACGTCGGGGAAGGCCTGCAGCAGGTGCACGGTGGTCATGATCAGGTCGTCGAAGTCCATCGCGTGCGCCTCGCGGAGGCGCCGCTGGTAGAGCGTGTACGCCTCCTTGAGCACCTTCTCCGGCGCCGTGACGGGCGCGAAGGACTCCTCGTCGACCAGCTCGTTCTTCAGGTTGGACACCTGGTTGGCCAGGCTGCGGCCGGGATAGCGCTTCGCGTCCAGGTCGAGGTCGCGGGCCACCATCGTCATCAGCCGGACGGAGTCGCCCTGGTCGTAGATGGTGAACGAGCTCTTCATGCCGAGCTTGGCGGCCTCGGCGCGCAGGATCCGCACGCACATCGAGTGGAAGGTGGAGACCCACATCGCCCGGGCGCGCGGGCCGACCAGCGCGGCGACCCGCTCCTTCATCTCGCCGGCGGCCTTGTTGGTGAAGGTGATCGCCAGGATCTCGCCGGGCTGCACCCCGCGGGCACCCAGCAGGTAGGAGATCCGGTGGGTGAGCACCCGGGTCTTGCCCGAGCCCGCACCGGCCACGATGAGCAGCGGGCTGCCCTCGTGCACGACCGCGTCGCGCTGCGGGCCGTTGAGACCGGCCAGCATCCGGTCCAGCTCGCGCCCGGTCTGGCCGGAGGTGTGCCGGGGGAGCGCGGCGGTGCCGGGGAGGGTGTTCTGCGGGCTGCTCATGGCCCGTCCACTCTAGGCCGGGGCACCGACAGGTCCGGGGTCGCGCGTGTCGTCGCCCGGGCAGCGCTGGGCGTCGGCGGGGACCCTGTGGCAGACTCCCCCGCGTGCTGACGCAGCGGGAGTTTTCCTACGGCCACCGGGTTCCGGTGTCCGTCCTCGCTGGCTGAGCAGCCAACGCACACGACGCCCCGGGCCCACGGCCCCGGGGCGTCTCTCGTCTCCGGGGTCCGACGGCCTCAGCCCGCCCCGGAGGAACCGATGAGCCCCACCCTCTCCACCGACGCCACCACCGACCCGGCCGACCGGATCGACGCGCTGCGCAGCGAGATCGACGCCTGCGACGCGCAGATCATCGAGCTGGTGCAGCGCCGGCTGTCGATCTCCCAGGAGATCGGCGCGCTGCGCACCGCCTCGGGGGGCATGCGCCTCTCGCTGGCCCGCGAGCAGCGGGTGCTGGACCGCTTCCGGACGGCGCTCGGCCCGGACGGCGCAGCGCTGGGCATGATGCTGCTCCGCCAGGGCCGCGGCCGGCTCTGACGGCGACCCGCCTAGGCTCCGCCGCGTGATGCCGCTGCCCTCCGGTCCTGCCCAGCACGTCGAGCGGGCGCTGTGCGTGCTCGCCCACCCCGACGACGTCGACTTCGGCAGCGCCGGAACGGTGGCGCAGTGGACGGCCGCGGGCACCGAGGTCACCTACTGCATCGTCACCGACGGCGACGCCGGCGGCTTCGACGAGACCCCGCGCGACCAGATGGGCCCGCTGCGCCGCGAGGAGCAGCGGAAGGCCGCGGCCGCCGTCGGGGTCACCGACGTCCGGTTCCTCGGGTACCCCGACGGCCGTCTCGAGCTGACCCTGGACCTGCGCCGGGACATCAGCCGGGTGATCCGCCAGGTCCGCCCGCAGCGGGTGCTGACCAGCTCGCCGGAGCGGTTCTGGGAGCGCATCGGCGCCAGCCACCCCGACCACATGACCGTCGGGGAGTCGACCCTGCGCGCGGTCTACCCCGACGCCCGCAACCCCTTCGCCTTCCCCGAGCTGCTGGCCGACGAGGGCCTGGACGCCTGGACCGTGTCGGAGGTCTGGCTGGGTGCGAGCCCGCGGGCCGACCACGCCGTCGACGTCACCGACGTGGTCGACCGGAAGTTCGCCGCCCTGCTCAGCCACGTCACCCAGGTCAGCCACCAGCCCGAGGGGCAGCTGCAGGAGTTCGTCACCGGCTGGATGCGGCAGACCGCCCGGGCCCACGGCCTGCCCGAGGGCCGGCTGGCGGAGGCCTTCCACGTGGTGCACACCGCCTGACGGCCGAAACCGCCCCGTCGCCGCCGGGGCGCATCCCGGCAACACGGCCGCCGTAGAACTCCCCCGACCGCTCCACGAGCACCCGGGAGAGCAGATGACCGCGACGACGAGGACCCGGCTGCCCGGCGAGGTGCTGCAGCCCGGCGCCGGCCCGGTCGACGGCGACGTGTACCTGCCGGCCGACCCCGACCAGCTGCTGTGGGGCTACCTGCCCGGCACCGGGGAGCGGCCGGTGGCCACCGTCCGGTCCGGCGGCACGATCACCATCGACACGCTCAGCCACGAGGGCGTGCTGGAGGACCAGGGCCGCGACCCGGTGGCCTGGTTCGGCGCCCGCGGCGTGCCCCGCGACCAGGTGCTGGACGACGCGGTGGCGCTGGCCCGGGGCTACTCCCGGCACGTCCGGGACTTCGACGCCGACGGGCCGCACGTGGTCACCGGCCCGGTGCACGTCGAGGGTGCCCGGCCCGGTGACGTGCTGAAGGTGGAGACGCTCTCCGCGCTCCCCCGGGTGCCCTACGGCGTGGTCTCCAACCGGCACGGCAAGGGCGCGCTCGCCGCGGGCTTCGCCACCCCTGCCGGCGGCATCACCGCCGCGGAGGTCATGCCCGCCACCCCCGACGGCCGGGCCACCGGCGACCCGACCCGGTACGGCAACGTCTCGGTCTTCACCCCGATCGGCGCCGGCCCGGGCGGCGGGCTGGTCGCCACCCTCCCGGTCGGCCGGCACGGCTCGGCGTCCTGGCCGGTGGCCCCGTTCGCCGGGCTGATGGCCGTGGCCACCGTGGGGGACGCCGCCCGGCTGGACGACCCGCTGCTGCACTCGGTGCCGCCGACGCTGGGCGGGGGCAACATCGACGTCCGGCACCTGGTCGTGGGGTCGGCGTTCTACCTGCCGGTGGTGGCGCCCGGGGCGCTGTTCTCGGTGGGCGACCCGCACTTCTCCATGGGCCACGGCGAGGTGGCGCTGACGGCGCTGGAGGGCTCGCTGCGGCTCACCTTCCGGCTCACGGTCTGCCGGCCCGGTTCCGGCGACGCGCCGTCGGTGGCCTTCCGCTACCCGTTCGGCGAGACACCGGAGGCGTGGCTGCCGATCGGGCTGGCCGACCCCGACGGCCCGCGCAACGGGCAGGGCGGCGACCTCGGCGTCGCCGTCCGGCGGGCGGTGGTCAACGCGCTGGACTTCCTGGAGACCGACCTCGGGATGGACCGCGCCACCGCCTACGCCTACCTGTCGGCCGCGGCGGACTTCGAGATCTCCCAGGTGGTGGACCGCACGGTCGGTGCGCACGGGCTCATCCCGAAGAGCCACTTCCTCACAGCAGGCGGTTGGTCGCCGCCCACCGGGTGAGCTCGTTGCGGTTGGACAGCTGGAGCTTGCGCAGCACGTTGGACGCGTGCGACTCCACGGTCTTCACCGAGATGAACAGCCGGCCGCCGATCTCCCGGTAGGTGTAGCCGCGGGCGAGCAGCTGCATGACCTCCCGTTCCCGGGCCGACAGCAGGTCCAGGCCGGGGTCGGTGGCCGGGTCCTCCGCCGGCGCGGGTGCGGCGGGGCCGCTGGCGGCGAAGGCGTCGAGCACGAAGCCGGCGAGCCGGGGGCTGAAGACGACGTCGCCCTCGGCGACCCGGCGGACGGCGTCGCGCAGGTCGGCGCCGGAGATGGTCTTGGTGACGTAGCCGCGGGCGCCGGCCCGGATGACGGCGATGACGTCCTCGGCGGCGTCGGACACCGACAGCGCCAGCCAGCGGACGGTCGGCAGCTCGGTCCGCAGCGACTCCAGGACGGCGTGCCCGCCCCCGCCGGGCAGGTGCACGTCGAGCAGCACCACGTCGGGCGTCGTCGCCCGGATGCCGGTGACGGCGGTGGCGACGTCGGCGGCCTCGCCGACCACCTCGACGTCGCCGCCGAGCTCGGCGCGGACCCCGGCGCGCACCATCGCGTGGTCGTCGACCAGGAAGACCCTCGTGGTGCTCATGCCGGTGCCTCCACGTGCTCGTCCCGCGGGAGGCACAGCTCCACCTCGGTCCCCTCTCCTGGTGCCGAACGCACCGTCGCCGTGCCGCCGAGCCGGGTGAGCCGGCCGACGACGGAGTCCCGCAGTCCGCGCCGGTCGGTCGGCACGGTCTCCGGGTCGAACCCCGTGCCGCGGTCGCGGACGAAGACGGTGACCGACCCGCCGGTCACCTCGCTGTAGAGGGAGACGGTGCCCGCGCCGGAGTGCTTGGCCGCGTTGACCACCGCCTCCTTCGCCGCCTGCCCGAGGGTGGCGACGGCCTCGTCGACCGGCAGGTCACCGACGACGACCGGCTCCACGGTGACGGCGTGGTCGGCTTCCACCTCGGAGACCAGCCGGGCCACCAGACCGGCCCAGGTGCCGCCGGTGGCGATGGCCGGCTCGTAGAGCCAGGCCCGCAGCTCGCGCTCCTGGCTGCGGGCCAGCCGGCCGACGACGGTCGGGTCGTCGGCGTGCCGCTGGATGAGCGCCAGGGTCTGCAGCACCGAGTCGTGCAGGTGGGCGGCGACCGCCGCGCGCTCCTCCGACCGGATCACCGCGGCGCGCTCGGCGGCCCGCTGGTCCAGCAGCCGGCGCCACAGCGGCGCGGTGGCCAGGGTGATGCCGACCAGGATGACGACGGTCGCGGTGAAGCCGTTGCGGGCGTTGGCCAGCTGCCCGGTGGTGACCAGCAGCAGCACGACGCCCCCGACGCCGAGCGCGATGCCGCCGGCCAGGCCCCAGCGGGCGTTGCCCTGGGTGAGGTCGGACTGGCTGTCGAACTGCCGCCAGATGACGGCGAGACCGGCACCGGCCAGCAGCAGGGGCAGCAGGACGTCGGTGCCGCCGAAGCTCGCCAGCCGCGACACCGCGCCGACGGCGACGGCCGCCAGCAGCGCCAGCCCGAGCAGCTGCCGGCGGCTGGGGCGCTGCGGGACGACGCCGGGCTGGACCTCGTCGGGGTCGCCGTCGGTCGAGGCCACCGGCATCGTGAGCCAGAGCAGCGCGTAGGCCACCACGCCGATCCCGGTGACCGCCAGGCCGACGAAGACCACCCGCACCACGATCGGGTCCAGCCGCAGGTGCGCCGCCGTCCCCCGGGCGACGCCGGCGAGCAGCCGGCCGTCGCGGGGGCGCACCAGGGCCGGCCGGGGCGCCCGGCCGGGTTCCCCGGCGGTGCGGCCGGCCGTCGGCGCGGTGCTCGTCGTCACGCACCGATGGTGTCACCGCGCCGGCTCGCCGCACACCGGTGATCACCCGGAGTGCTGGCAGCCGTGCGGATCAGGGGCGGTCCCGGGCGTTCCCCGATACCGCTGGAGCCGATCGCCGAGCAGGTTGGTGGCATGACCTCGACGACCGCCCCCGCCCCCCTCCTTCCCGCCCCGTCCCGCCCCCGGCTGACCCGCAGCCGCACCGACCGCCGGCTGCTCGGCGTCGCCGGCGGGCTGGCCGAGCACACCGGCATCGACGCCGTGCTGTGGCGGGTGGCCTTCGTGGCCCTGACCCTGGCCGGTGGCAGCGGCGTGCTGGTCTACGGGCTGCTGTGCCTGCTGCTGCCGGAGGCCGACCAGGCCTGACCGCTCCCCGCACCGCTCTCCCCCGGGACCGGGGACGGACGCCACCGCGCGTCCGTCCCCGGTCCCGTCCGCGTGTCGGGGTCATCCCCGAGCCGGCGAGATCAGGGTCGGTCCAGGGGGTTCCCGGATACCGCCGGGACGCCGAGCTGGGCAGGCTCGTGGCATGACCTCAGCACTCCCCCCGTCCGCCCCGCCGCCGGCTGCCGACCAGCCCGTCGGCGCGTGGCCGCCCCCGCCGCCGCCCCCGCCGTCGGCCCCGCCCCGCCAGCAGCTGCGCCGCAGCCGCAGCGACAAGGTGATCGGCGGTGTCGCCGGCGGTCTCGCCGAGTACACCGGCGTCGACGCGCTGCTCTGGCGGGTGGGCGCCATCGCGCTCACCCTCGCCGGCGGCAGCGGCCTGGTCATCTACGTGCTGCTGTGGCTGCTCATGCCGGCGGGTCCGCAGGTCCAGCCCGGTGAGCCCGCCGCCGTCGAGCGTCCCCGCACCGGGCCCCGCTCCCCCGTCCCCGGCATCACGGTCGCGGCGCTGCTCATCGTCGCCGGCATCGGCGTGCTGCTCACCCAGTTCACCGACGTCGACCTGGGCGCCCGCGGGTTCCTCGGCACCGCGCTGCTGGTGGTCGGTGTCGGCCTGGTGGTCGGCGCGGTCACCGGCGTGGGCCGGGGGGCGAAGAGCGGCCTGATCGGGCTGGGCATCGTGCTCTCCGCAGCGCTCGTCGTCGTCTCCGCCATCGACCTGCCCGACGGTGACGTCGGCGACCGCACGTTCCGGCCCGTCACCGCCGCTGCGGTCGACGACGTCTACGAGCACGCCGTCGGCGACCTGGACATCGACCTGACCGACGTCGACCTGACCGAGGTCCGCGACCCGATCGTCACCCGGGTCGACCACGGGCTGGGCGACGTCGAGGTGCTGGTGCCCTTCTCCGCCGACGTCCGGATCAGCGTCGACTCCGGGATCGGCGAGGTCGAGGTCTTCGGCGACAGCTCCGAGAGCGGCTTCTACCCGGGCACCGGCTCGCCGTGGTCCGGCGACGACGAGGCCGAGTTCGAGATCACGATCGACAACGGTCTGGGCAACGTGGAGGTGTCCCGTGGTTGAGCCCTTCGAGCGCCAGCCCCTCGAGCGCCAGGACACGGAGGTGTTCCCCGAGGGCGGGACGCCGGCCGGCGCCACCTCCGTCGAGCCGGCCGCGCCGCGACGCGACGTCGAGCCGACGCCGCTGGTGGCCGGGGTGGTCTTCATCCTGCTGGCGGTGCTGCTGATGACCGGGGTGGACATCCCGGCCGACTGGTTCGGCTCGGGCATCGCCTGGGTGCTGCTGATCGGCGCCGGGGTCGCGCTGCTGTTCAACGAGCTGCGCAAGGCCCGCCGCCGGCGCTGAGCCACCGGCGCCGGGCCAGGGTCACCCGGCGCCGGTGCAGCCACGAGGGGCCCGGGGAGCACAGCTCCCCGGGCCCTTCGTCGCGTGCAGTCAGTGGGAGGACGTGAGATCCGCGCTCACCGCAGTGGCTCTGGTGCCCGGCCCGAGCGCCAGCGAGGGCCGGTCAGGCGCCCTTCCGGGGCCCGCCGCGAGCCTGCGAGTGGTGGGGAGAAGGGGGTCCTCACTCCCACTCGATGGTGCCCGGGGGCTTGCTCGTCACGTCCAGCACGACCCGGTTCACCTCGGCCACCTCGTTGGTGATCCGGGTGGAGATCTTCGCCAGCACGTCGTAGGGCAGCCGGGTCCAGTCTGCGGTCATCGCGTCCTCGCTGGACACCGGGCGCAGCACGACCGGGTGGCCGTAGGTGCGGCCGTCGCCCTGCACGCCGACCGAGCGGACGTCGGCGAGCAGCACCACCGGGCACTGCCAGATCTCGGTGTCCAGCTTGGCGGCGGTGAGCTCCTCGCGGGCGATGGCGTCGGCCTGGCGCAGCACGTCCAGCCGCTCGCGGGTCACCTCGCCGACGATCCGGATGCCCAGCCCGGGGCCGGGGAACGGCTGGCGCTGCACCAGGGTGTCGGGCAGCCCGAGCTGGCGTCCCACCTCGCGCACCTCGTCCTTGAACAGCGTGCGCAGCGGCTCGACCAGGGTGAAGGTGAGGTCCTCGGGCAGCCCGCCGACGTTGTGGTGGCTCTTGATGTTCGCCGTCCCGGTGCCGCCGCCGGACTCCACGACGTCGGGGTACAGCGTCCCCTGCACCAGGAAGTCGACGGTCTCGCCGTGGGCCTGGGCGTCGGCGACGACGTCCAGCGCGGCCTGCTCGAACACCCGGATGAACTCGCGGCCGATGATCTTCCGCTTCTGCTCCGGGTCGCTGACCCCGGCGAGGGCGGCGAGGAACTGCTCGCTGGCGTCGACGACCCGCAGGTCGGCGCCGGTGACGGCGACGAAGTCGCGCTCGATCTGCTCGGTCTCGCCCTGGCGCATCAGCCCGTGGTCGACGTAGACGCAGGTGAGCTTGTCGCCGATGGCGCGCTGCACGAGCGCGGCGGCCACCGCGGAGTCGACGCCGCCGGACAGCCCGCAGATCGCCCGCCGGTCGCCGATCTGCTCGCGGATCAGCGCGACCTGCTCGTCGACGACGTTGGCCATCGTCCAGCTGGGTGTGAGGCCCGCGATGTCGAACAGGAAGTGCTCGAGGACCGTCTGGCCGTGCGCGGTGTGCTTGACCTCCGGGTGGAACTGCACCCCGGCCAGCCGGCGGTCGACGTCCTCGAAGGCCGCGACCGGGGCGCCGGTCGAGGTGGCGGTGACGGTGAACCCGGGCGGGGCCGCGCTGACCGCGTCGCCGTGGCTCATCCAGACCGACTGCTCGTTCGGCAGGTCGCCGAACAGCCGCGCCTGGGTGGTGACGGTCAGCGGGGTGCCGCCGTACTCGCGGTCGCCGGTGTGCGCGACCGTGCCGCCGAGGCTCTGCGCCATCGCCTGGAAGCCGTAGCAGATGCCGAAGGCCGGGACGCCGGAGGAGAACACCGCCGGGTCGACCTGCGGGGCGCCCTCGGCGTAGACGCTGGAGGGCCCGCCGGAGAGCACGATCGCCGCCGGCTTGCGGGCCAGCAGCTCCTCCACCGGGACGTCGGAGCCGACGAGCTCGGAGTAGACGCCGGCCTCGCGGATCCGGCGGGCGATCAGCTGGGCGTACTGCGCGCCGAAGTCGACGACCAGGACGGTCGGGAAGTCCATGCTCATCCGACCAGGTGCCCCGGACCCGCGGCGCTCACGCCGTCGCCGCCCAGCACCAGGTCGACCCGCTGGAACTCCTTCAGGTCGCGGTAGCCGGTCTTGGCCATGGTGCGGCGCAGCGCCCCGAACAGGTTGGTGCGCCCGTCCGCGGAGTCGGCCGGGCCGGCCAGCACGTCGGCCAGCGAGCCGCGGGGGGCCGCCGGGGCGGAGGTGCCGCCGCGGGGCAGCCGCGGGTGGGCGGCCACGGAGTCCCACCAGACGCCGCCGGCCGGGGCCTCCTCGGCGATCCGCAGCGGCTCGCCCAGCTGCACGGCGTCGGCGCCGCAGGCCAGCGCCCGGGCGATGGAGCCGCTGGTCTCGATCCGGCCGTTGGCGATCACGTGCACGTACCGGCCACCGGTCTCGTCGAGGTAGTCGCGGCGGGCCGCGGCGGCGTCGGCGATGGCGCTGGCCAGCGGCACCCGGATGCCCATGACGGCGTCCGCGGTCGACCAGCTGTCGGCCCCGACGCCGACGATGACGCCGGCCGCGCCGGTGCGCATCAGGTGCAGCGCCGTCTGGTAGTCGGCCGCACCGCCGACGATCACCGGGACGTCGAGGTCGGCGATGAACTCCTTGAGGTTCAGCGCCTCCCCGGCCGTGGTGACGTGTTCGGCGGAGACAATGGTGCCCTGGATGACCAGCAGGTCGACCCCGGCGGCCAGCACCGTCGGCGCCAGCGCCACGGTGTGCTGCGGGGAGACGCGGACCGCCGTCGTCACACCGGCGGAGCTCATCTCCTTGATCCGGGCGGCGATCAGGTCGGGCTTCACCGGCTCGCCGTAGACCTGCTGCAGCAGCGCGGTCGGCGGGCCGGAGTCCGGGCCGGCGGCGTCCCGCAGCTGCCGGTAGACCTCGGTCGGGTCCTCGTACCGCGCCCACAGGCCCTCGGCGTTGAGCACCCCGAGGCCGCCGGCCTGGCCGACGGCGATCGCGGTCGCCGGGCTCACCACGGCGTCGCTGGGGCTGGTGACCAGCGGGATCTCGAACCGGAAGGCGTCGATCTGCCAGGCGGTCGAGACATCGTCGTGGTCACGGGTGCGCCGCGAGGGGACGATCGACACCTCGTCCAGGTCGTAGCCCCGGCGGGCGAAGCGGTTCAGGCCGATCTCGACGTTGTCGCGTACGGGCAACGGGTCACCGACCTCGGTAGTTGGGGGCTTCGACGGTCATCTGGATGTCGTGCGGGTGGCTCTCGGTGAGCCCGGCGGAGGTGATCCGGGTGAGCTGGCCGCGCTCCTGCAGCTCGGCCACCGTGGCCGTGCCGGCGTAGCCCATCCCGGCGCGGAGGCCGCCGACGAGCTGGTGGGCGACCCCGGACAGCGGCCCGCGGTAGGGCACCTGGCCCTCGATGCCCTCGGGGACGAGCTTGTCGTCGGAGAGGACGTCGTCGGCGAAGTAGCGGTCGCGGCTGAAGGACTGGTTGCCGCGCTTCTGCATGGCGCCGAGGCTGCCCATGCCGCGGTAGGTCTTGTACTGCTTGCCGTTCATGAAGACCAGCTCGCCCGGGGCCTCCTCGACGCCGGCGAAGAGCCCGCCGATCATCACGGTGTCCGCGCCGGCGACCAGGGCCTTCACGATGTCGCCGGAGTACTGCAGCCCGCCGTCGGCGATGACCGGGACGCCGGCCGGGCGCGCGGCGAGCGCGGCCTCGTAGACGGCGGTGACCTGCGGGACGCCGACGCCGGCGACCACCCGAGTGGTGCAGATCGAGCCCGGCCCGACGCCGACCTTGACCGCGTCGACCCCGGCGTCGACCAGCGCCTGGGCGCCGGCCCGGGTGGCGACGTTGCCGCCGACGACCTGCACGCCGTGGCCGACGTTCGCGAAGTCCTTCTTCACCCGGGCGACCATCTCCAGCACCGCGCGCTGGTGGCCGTGGGCGGTGTCGACGACGAGCACGTCGACCCCGGCGTCCACGAGCAGCCCGGCGCGCTTGTAGGCGTCGTCGCCGACGCCGAGGGCCGCGCCCACGGTCAGCCGGCCGTCGACGTCCTTGGTGGCGTGCGGGTACTGGTCGCGCTTGACGAAGTCCTTGACGGTGATCAGCCCGCGCAGCCGGCCGGCGGGGTCGACCAGCGGGAGCTTCTCGATCTTGTGCTGCTTCAGCAGCGCCAGCGCGGTCTCCGGCTCGACGCCGACCGGCGCGGTGACCAGCGGCATCGGCGTCATCACGTCGCGGACGAGGCGGCTCTGGTCGGTCTCGAAGCGCATGTCGCGGTTGGTGACCATGCCGACCAGCACGCCGTCGGCGTCGACGACGGGGGCGCCGGAGATGCGGTAGCGGGCCGACAGCGCGTCGACCTCGGCCAGGGTGTTGCCGGGCGCGCAGGTGACCGGGTTGGTGACCATGCCGGCCTCGGAGCGCTTCACCAGGTCGACCTGGCTGGCCTGGTCCTCGGCGGCGAGGTTGCGGTGCAGGATGCCCACACCACCGGCGCGGGCCATGGCGATCGCCATCCGCGACTCGGTGACGGTGTCCATCGCGGAGGAGACCAGCGGGATGGCCAGCCGGATCCCCCGGGTCAGCCGGGTGCTGGTGTCGACCTCGGTGGGGACGATGTCCGAGGCGCCGGGCACCAGGAGGACGTCGTCGTAGGTCAGCCCCAGGGGGGCGAACTTGGCCGGCAGTTCGGGGACGCGCTCGTCGGGCTGCATGTGCCGCTTCCCTCTCGACTTCTCACCTGGGAGCGCCTCCGGGGCGCACGGGAACCCACACCATGCTAGGCGGAGCACCACATCGCCCCCTCCCCCCGTTACCGTGGTCTGTTGGACGGGCGTGCCCGTCCAGCTGCTGAGAGACCAGCAGCGCCGCACCAGGCCGGCCGTACCGGCGAGGAGGACACGTGGACGCGTGGGACGACGCATTCGGCGCATCCCCGGATCGCGACCCGGACTTCGGGCCGGACGACCGGGTGGGTCAGCCGCCGCTGACCATGGAGGAGCGCGCCGGGGTGCTCGACGACCTCGCCGAGCTCGAGGTCTTCCGCACGCTGCTGGAGCCCACCGGGGTCAAGGGCATCGTGGTCGACTGCCCCGACTGCGACGAGGAGCACCACGTCGACTGGGCGCTGATGCAGGCCAACCTGCGCCAGCTGCTCGACGAGGGCCAGACCGGCCGGCACGAGCCGCCGTTCGACCCCAACCCCGACGACTACGTCAGCTGGGACTACGCGAGCGGCTACGCCGACGGGGTGGCCGCGCTCGCCGAGCGCGAGGAGCCCAGCGGCCGGCACGGCGCCGCCGGCAAGCACGCCCGCGACGACTGAGGACCGACCCCGCACGCCCAGGAACGCCTCAGCGCGGTGTCCGGTCGACCGGACACCGCGCTGAGGCGCTTCTCGAGGAGTTCTTCGTCAGGTCATCATCCCGCGGCGGAAGCCGGTGGCGACGGCCTCGGCGCGGTCCTTGGCGCCCAGCTTGCGGAACAGCCGCCGGGCGTGGGTCTTGATGGTGTCCTCGGACAGGTAGAGCTCCCGGCCGATCTGGGCGTTGCTCTTGCCCTGGCTCATGCCGGTGAGCACCTGCATCTCGCGCATGGACAGGTTCACCTGGGGCGTCTCGGGCACCGTGGAGCGCACCGTGGTCGGCGCGGAGCCGGCCAGCGCGCTGGCCCCGCCCCACGGCGACGGGCCGGACGACGGCCCGGGGCCGCCGGCCATGGCGACCGCGTGCTGCGGGGCGCGCGGCGGCGGCGCCAGCTGCGGGCGGCCGGGGTCGGGGCGCATGCCGGTGCGGGAGAGGCCGAGGCCGAGCTCCAGCGGGCTGGCGTCCCAGCGCAGGTAGCCGCGGGCACCGAGGGCCACCGCGGCGCGGACGGTCTCGGCGTCGTCGGGGGCCCCGAGCATGAGCACCGGCACCCCGGGGTGCGTGCGCAGCACCTGGGTGGCCACGGACAGCCCGCTGTCGGTGGCCCGCTGGGTGCCGACGAGGAGGACGTCGGGCAGGCGGTTGTCCAGGCGGGTCATCAGCGACGCGGGGTCACCGACGGCCTCCACCCGGCTGACGAAGGGCAGCGCGAGCAGCCGGCCGGCGACGTCGTCGCGGACCCGGCGCCGCTCGTCGAACACCCAGACCACGGCTCCACCGCCGCCGTTGCCGCGCATCCTGTCCTCGATCACGACGTGCTCCCGTCCGCGCCGGCAGCGAGCCGGCGACCTGCCGACCGGGCGTCGCCCGGGCGGGTGTCCGGAGCGGGTTGGTCACCCGCTCCTGGGAGCGCCGACCTCGACCGGTGTCCCGGACGGGTGTCGGGTGTCCCCCACACCACTCGTGGTCGGCACTCCCTGTGATCACCTTGATGCCCTCGGTAGCTGCTGGACAGCGTCCGTCACCCCGCCGGGTGAGGCTCCGCGGGGCGGGTGCCACCGCGTGAGTGCGACCAGCACACCGCGGGCGATCTCGCAGCCCGAAAGCGGACGGCGGTGTTTGCGCCCCAGAAGCAGCGGGCATCGGCCCAGAAGTGACCGGGCAGACCCCCCGGTGCACCCGAGCCGAGGAGGTCCAATGGCTGACATCCGCCGACTGCCCAACCCCGTCGCCGAAGTCTGGGACTGGCAGTTGCACGGCGCCTGCCGGGGCGAGAGCACGTCGCTCTTCTTCCACCCCGACGGCGAGCGGGGGCCGGCCCGGGCCCGGCGCCAGGCCGCCGCGAAGGCCGTCTGCGGACGTTGCCCCGTCCTCGACTCCTGCCTGCGGCACGCGCTGTCCGTGCGCGAGCCCTACGGGGTCTGGGGCGGCATGAGCGAGGAAGAGCGGGCGCGCCTGATCGCCGCGGAGCCCGCGGCGATCGCTGCCGGGGTCTGAACCACCGGCGGGAGGCCTCCACCCGCCGACGCACACCGAGAGGGCCGGTCCGACGAGACGTCGGACCGGCCCTCTCGGTGTGTGCGGGTCAGTCGAGGTCGCTGACGACCCGGTCGCGGCCCAGCCTCTTGGCCCGGTACAGGTGCGCGTCGGCGCGGCTCAGCAGGTCGGTCGGGGCGGGGTCGCGGACGCCGACGGTGCTGGCCACCCCCACGCTGACGGTGACCGCCAAGCCGGCGACGACGTCGGACCAGGGCTGCCCGGCCACCTCCCGGCGCAGCTCGTCCAGCTGCCGGGCCGCGGCGGCCGGCTCGGTGCCGACGAGCACGAGCAGGAACTCCTCGCCGCCCATCCGGGCCGCGAAGGAGCCGGGGCCCGCCGTCCCGGCCTGCAGGAGCAGCTCCCCGATCGTGCGGAGCACCTCGTCCCCCACCTCGTGGGAGTACGTGTCGTTGACGGCCTTGAAGTGGTCGAGGTCGAGCAGCGCGACCGTGACGGCGGCCGTGCGGCCGCGGACCGCCCCGGGCAGGTCACCGAGCAGCCGCGGGAGCTGCTCGTCGACGTAGCGGCGGTTGTAGAGGCCGGTGAGCGGGTCGCGCAGCGACAGCTCGCGGTAGCGGCGGCTCTGCCGGCGGGCCTCCGTCGTCTCGTACATCGCCTGCAGGGCCCGCGCCCGGGCGTCGCGCTGCGCCGACTGCAGGTCCAGCGCCTCCTGGGCGTAGAGCTTGTGCTCCTCGAAGGCCGCCCGGAAGTCCTGGCCGGCGGCGTGCAGCTCGGCCTGCTCCCGCCGTGCGCGCACCCGGATGGAGGTCAGCCCGTGCTGGTCGCAGCGCCGGACGCACTCCTCGAGGGTCTCCTGGGCCTGCCGCACCCGGCCCTGGCGGCGCTGGATCTCGGCGAGGGTGAGCAGGAAGTCGGCACCGGCGTCGCCGTCCGGGGAGGCGTCGAGGACCTCCGGGCTGCGCCCCGGCAGCAGCACCTCCTCGGCCTCGGCGAGCCGGTCGATACCGATGAGCGCGCGGGCGACGGTGTCCAGCCGGCCGATGCTCAGCGCGACGCCGTGCTCGGCGGCGAGCGCCTGCAGCCGGGTGGCCAGGACCAGCGCCGTGTCGTACTCCCCGGCGAGGGTCTCGACGTAGGCGCGGTTGTTCAGCACCAGCAGCTGGCGGTCGACGTCCCCGAGCCGTTCGGCCAGCTCGAGCACCTCGGTGTAGCGCTCGCGCGCGCCGAGGTCGCCCTGGAGTCCGAGGCAGTCGGCCATCCGGGCCAGGTGGTCGATCCGCAGCGCCGGGTGCGCCCCCTCGCCGAGCAGGTCCACGGCCTGGACGGCGTGCTCCAGCGCCAGGGAGAGGTCACCCAGCTCCTGGAAGACGGCGGCGAGGAGGAAGTGGCTGCGGGCGAGGAGGTGGGGCGAGCCGCGGTCGGTGGCCCAGCGGCGCACCTCCTGGGCGACCCGGCCGGCCGCGGCGACGTCGCCGCGGCGGCGCGCCACGTCGGCCTGCACCAGCCGGCCGCGCAGCTCCAGCTCGGTCAGCCCCTGCTCGGCGGCGGCGGCGACAACCTGCTGCGCGCGCCCGCCGGCGAGGTCGTGGTCGAACCGGGAGAGCCGCTCGAGCTCGTCGAGGGTCGCGGTCAGCAGCGCGGCGTCGGGGTCACCGACAACCGTGCGCTGGACATCGATCTCCACGTCTGGCACACCTGCCCATCGGCACCGGGGGCGGCACCTTGAGCGCCGCCCTGCTCGTCCTGCCCCTCCCGGGGGACAGGATCATGCACCTCCGGGACGGGTCCGCCCCCGTCACCATGCGGTGACGGGGGCGGACGTGGTGAGCGACTGGAACGGCCCCGCTGCAGGGGCCCGCCGCGAGCGCGCGAGCGGTGGGGGGGCAGCGGGGTCCTCGATCAGTGGCTGTGGCCGTGCCCGTGCGAGTGGCCGTGGGTGTGGTGCCCGCCGTCGGACTCCTCCTCGGCGGGCTTCTCCACGATGGCCGAGTCGGTCGTGAGCACCATGGCGGCGATGGACACGGCGTGCGCCAGCGCGGCCTTGGTGACCTTGACCGGGTCGATGACGCCCTGGGCGGCCAGGTCGCCGAACTCACCGGTCGCGGCGTTGAAGCCCTGGCCGATCCCCAGCTCGCGGACGCGGCCGACGACGACCGGGCCCTCGAAGCCGGCGTTGGAGGCGATCAGCGACAGCGGGGAGTCGATCGCCTTGCGCACCGACCGGGCCCCGACCAGCTCGTCGCCGGTGAGGTCCAGGGCGTCGATCGCGCTGGCCGCGTGCACCAGGGCGGAGCCGCCACCGGGGACGACGCCCTCCTCCACCGCAGCGCGGGTGGCGGCGATGGCGTCCTCGATCCGGTGCTTCTTCTCCTTCATCTCGACCTCGGTGGCCGCACCGACCCGGATGACCGCGATGCCGCCGGCCAGCTTGGCCAGCCGCTCCTGCAGCTTCTCGCGGTCCCAGTCGGAGTCGGTCGCCTCGATCTCGCGGCGGATCTGGGCGACCCGGTCGGAGATGCCCTCGGACGTGCCGCCGCCGTCGACCAGCGTGGTGTCGTCCTTGGTGACCGAGACCCGGCGGGCGGTGCCGAGCACCTCGAGGCCCACGGAGTCCAGGGACAGGCCGACGTCCTCGCTGACCACCTGGCCGCCGGTGACGACGGCGAGGTCGGCCATGAACGCCTTGCGGCGGTCGCCGAAGTAGGGCGACTTCACCGCGACGACCTTGATGGTCTTGCGGATGGAGTTGACGACCAGGGTCGACAGCGCCTCGCCCTCGACGTCCTCGGCGACGATCAGCAGCGGGCGGCCGCCGGTCGACAGGACCTTCTCCAGCAGCGGCAGCAGGTCGGCCAGCGCGCTGACCTTGCCCTGCACGAGCAGCACGAGGGCGTCCTCGAGGACGGCCTCCATCGACTCGTTGTCGGTGACGAAGTACGGCGACAGGTAGCCCTTGTCGAACTGCACGCCCTCGGTGACGTCGAGGTCGGTGGTCATCCCGTTGGCCTCTTCGACGGTGATGACGCCGTCCTTGCCGACCCGCTCCATCGCCTCGCCGATCAGCTCGCCGACCTCGGCGTCCTGGGCGGAGATGGTGGCGACCTCGGCGATGGCCGAGCGCTCGTCGACCGGGATGGCGACCTTGTCCAGCGCCTCGTGCACGGCGTCGACGGCCGCGCGCATCCCGCGGCCCACGGCCATCGGGTTGGCGCCGGCGGCGACGTTGCGCAGGCCCTCGTGGACCAGCGCCTGGGCCAGCACCGTAGCGGTGGTGGTGCCGTCACCGGCGACGTCGTTGGTCTTGGTGGCGACGTTCTTGGCGAGCTGGGCGCCGAGGTTCTCGTACGGGTCCTCGAGCTCGATCTCCCGGGCGATCGTCACGCCGTCGTTGGTGATCGTCGGGGCGCCGAAGTTCTTGTTGATGACGACGTTGCGGCCGCGGGGGCCGAGGGTGACCTTGACGGCGTCGGCGAGCTTGTCGACGCCGCGCTCGAGGGCGCGCCGGGCGTCCTCGTCGAACAGGATGATCTTGGCCATTGCCAGACCTCTCAGGAGAGTTCTCGGGGGTGCGGGGGCAGACGACGACCGCCCCGGGACCCGGTGGTTCGGGTCGCCGGGGCGGTTGACGTGCTGGTGTTCAGCGGTGGAGCGAGGTCACTTCTCCACGACGGCGAGCAGGTCGCGCGCGGAGAGGACGAGGTAGTCCTCGCCGCCGTAGCGCACCTCGGTGCCGCCGTACTTCGAGTAGATGACCACGTCGCCGACGTTCACGTCGAGCGGGACCCGGTTGCCGTTGTCGTCGACGCGGCCGGGGCCGACAGCGATGACGGTGCCCTCCTGGGGCTTCTCCTTGGCGGTGTCCGGGATGACCAGACCGGAGGCGGTGGTGGTCTCGGCCTCGTTGGCCTGGACGACCACGCGGTCCTCGAGCGGCTTGATGTTGACCTTGGTAGCGGTCGTCACGTCGTGACGCCCCCTTCGGTGTCGGACGGGCTCTCAGTGGATGGTTCAGGTGGTGCTGATGCTGTGGCACGGGGGTCGGACCTGCCGTCGCGGGGGTCAGCCCCGACCCGTGTCGATTGGCACTCTACCCACCAGAGTGCCAGCCGCTCAACCGGGTCCCCGGTGCCACCTCCCGAGGGTGATGGGCCAGGCTGTGCGGGTGCCCACCGGGAGCGAGGAGGCCGCCGAGACCGTGCGGCAGCTGCGGTCGCTGGCGACCCCGGCCGGCGCGGCGGCGCTGAGCCGGGCCGCCGGGCTGCTGGCCGCCCGCATCGACGCGGTCGCCGCGCTGAGCCGGCTGCGCGCCGAGGTGGGCGTCGAGCTGGCCGGCCCGGCCTGGGGCATCGCCCGGCAGCGGGAGAAGGCGCGGCCGGTGTTCGGCGCGGACGCCGACCGGCTGCTGTTCACCGGCGACACCCTCGAGCAGGCCGGCCGCCCGGTGCTGGCCGACCGGCGGGCGCACCGGCTGCTGGCCGACGGCGCCGGGTCGGTGGCCGACCTGGGCTGCGCGGCGGGCACGGACACCGTGGCGCTGGCCCGCGCCGGCGCCCGGGTGGTCGCCGTCGACCGCGACCCGGTCGCCCGCGAGCTCACCGCGCTCAACACCGCGGCGCTGGGGCTGACCGGGGTCGAGGTCCGCGACGCCGACGTCGTCGACCTGGTGGCCGCGGCGGCCGACGGCCGGGTGGCCGGGTGCGACGCCGCCGTGCTCGACCCCGCCCGCCGGGCCGGGGGCCGCCGGCTGCTCGACCCGGACCGCTGGTCCCCGCCGTGGTCGACGGTGCAGGCGCTGCTAGACCGGGTCCCGCGGTGCGTGGTCAAGGTGGCGCCCGGTCTGGACCACGACCGGGTGCCCGCCGGCGTCGAGGCGGAGTGGGTGTCGGTCGGCGGCTCGATCGTGGAGGCCGTGCTGTGGGGCCGGGCGCTGTCGGCGACCTGGCGGCGGGCGACGGTGGTGGGCCGGGACGGCGCGGTGGCCGAGCTGACCGCCGGCACCGACCCCGGTACCGCCCCCGACGGTCCGGTGCGCGGCTGGCTGCACGAGCCCGACCCGGCGGTCAGCCGCTCCGGGCTGGTCGCGCTGGTCGGCGAGCAGCTCGGCGCCACCCTCGTCGACCCGACCATCGCCTACCTGACCAGCGACTCCCCCGCGCCGTCGCCGTGGGTCACCTCGTACCCGGTCACCGACGTGCTGCCGTTCAACCTCAAGAAGCTCAAGGCGCTGCTCCGCGCGGCCGGCGTCGGCCGGGTGACCGTGAAGAAGCGCGGTTCCCCCATCGAGCCGGAGGCGCTGGCCCGGCAGCTGCGGGGCCCGGGCGAGCAGAGCGCGGTCGTCGTCGTCACCCGGGTGGCGGGCGCCCCCACCGTGCTCGTGTGCGGGCCACCGGCCGCAGCCGGGTAGGCGGGCCGGGCGCGGTCAGCTGTCGTGCACGATGACGCCGCGGATCAGCTTCCCGTCCTCGAGGTCCTGGTAGCCCTGGTTGACCTCGTCCAGCGGGTACCGGCGGGTGATCAGCTCGTCGAGCTTGAGGTGCCCGCTGCGGTAGAGGCCGAGCAGCTTCGGGATGTCGGTGAGCGGGTTGCACATGCCGAAGATGTGGCCCTGGATGTTGCGCTGGTAGCCCACCACGCCCCCGTTGGCGGCCAGCTGGATCTGCTCGTCGGTGCTGCGGCCCACCGAGGTCACCGTCACCTGCGCGCCCTTGCCGACGATCGCGGTGGCCTGCCGGACGACGTCGGCGTCGAGCACGCCCACCGTGATGACGGCGTGGTCGGCCAGCTGCCCGCGGGTCATGTCGACGACGGCCTCGTGCGCCGACGCCGCGTCCGGGAAGACGTGCGTGGCGCCGAACTCCATCGCCTTCTCGCGCTTGAAGGCCACCGGGTCGACGACGACCAGGTTCTTCGCCCCGGCGAAGTGCGCGCCCTGCACCGCGTTGCTGCCCACGCCGCCGGCGCCGAAGACGACCACGGTGTCGCCCGCGGCGACCTTCGCGGCGTACACCGACGCCCCCCAGCCGGTCGGCACCCCGCAGCCCACCAGGGCGGCCACCTCGAAGGGGATGTCCTCGTCGATGCGCACGCACGAGGCCTGGGACACCACGGCGCGCTGGGAGAACGTGCCGAGCATGCAGAAGCCGCCCAGGTCGGTCCCGTCGTCGTCGTGGAAGCGGAAGCTGCCGTCGGCGAGCATGCCGGTGGCCATCTGCGCGCCCTGGTCGCAGAGGTTCTGCCGCCCGGTCGAGCAGTAGCGGCACACCCCGCAGGCGGGGATGAACGAGCAGACGACGTGGTCGCCGACCGCCACCCGGGTCACCCCGGGGCCCACCGCCTCGACGACGCCGGCGCCCTCGTGCCCGCCGACCATCGGCAGCCGGGCGACGGAGTCACCGGTGCGCAGGTGCTCGTCGGAGTGGCACATGCCCGAGGCGACGAACCGGAGCCGCACCTCGCCGGTGCGCGGCTCGTCGAGCTCCAGCTCGGTGATCTGGAAGGGCTTGCCCGTCTCGCGGATGACCGCCGCCGTGGTCCTCATGGCTGCACTGTGACGCACCCGACACGTGCACGGCCAGGCATGTCCGCCTGCCGGAAGACCGACCGGGTCAGCGCGAGACGACCTCGATCGGCAGCGAGCTGTCAGCGCCGAGCTCGATCGCGGACGGCGCGACCCCGGCCGCCACCAGCCGGGAGCCGAGCGCGGCGACCATCGCGCCGTTGTCGGTGCACAGCCGGCGGCTGGGCACCCGCAGCACGATGCCGGCGGCGTCGCAGCGCTGCTGGGCCAGCGCGCGCAGCCGGGAGTTCGCCGCCACCCCACCGCCGATCACCAGGTGGTCGACGCCGTGGTCGCGGCAGGCGCGCACGGCCTTGGCGGTGAGCACGTCGACGACCGCCTCCTGGAACGCGGCGGCGACGTCGGCGACCGGCACCGGCTCGCCGGCCCGCTCCCGCGCCTCGACCCAGCGGGCGACCGCCGTCTTCAGGCCGGAGAAGGAGAAGTCGTAGGCGGCGTCCCGCGGGCCGGTCAGGCCGCGCGGGAACGGGATCGAGCCGGGGTCGCCGTCGGCGGCGGCCCGGTCGATCGGCGGGCCGCCGGGGAACGGCAGGCCGAGCACCCGGGCGACCTTGTCGAAGGCCTCGCCGGCCGCGTCGTCGATCGTGCGGCCCAGCTCCTGCACGTCCTGGGCGAGGTCGGGCACCAGCAGCAGCGAGCTGTGCCCGCCGGAGACCAGCATCGCGATCGACGGCTCCGCCAGCCGGCCGTGCTCCAGCTCGTCGACGGCGACGTGCGCGGCCAGGTGGTTGACCCCGTACAGCGGGACGTCGAGGGCCAGCGCGTAGGCCTTGGCCGCGGCCACGCCGACGAGCAGCGCCCCGGTCAGGCCCGGCCCGGCGGTCACGGCCACCGCGTCGACGTCGTCCAGGGTCACCCCCGCCTCGGCCAGCGCCCGGTGCACCGTCGGGACCATCGCCTCCAGGTGGGCCCGGCTGGCGATCTCCGGGACCACCCCGCCGAAGCGCTCGTGCTCGGCCATCGACGTGGCCAGCGCGTCGGACAGCAGCGTCTGCCCGCGCACCAGGCCGATGCCGGTCTCGTCGCAGGAGGTCTCGAACCCCAGCACCAGCGGCTCGCTCGACGTCATGACCCGCTCCCGCGGTCGCTCCGCGCCCCGCTCGCAGACCTCGCTGCGATGCTCACTCCCTGTCCGCTCAAC
Organism: Modestobacter versicolor; assembly: GCF_014195485.1. NCBI lineage: Bacteria > Bacillati > Actinomycetota > Actinomycetes > Geodermatophilales > Geodermatophilaceae > Modestobacter > Modestobacter versicolor. Next base: position 3,945,725 of record NZ_JACIBU010000001.1, on the reverse strand, counting down.
GAAGCACCTCCCGGCGCATCACCACGGCGTCGGCGCCGCTCAACGGGTAGTAGTTCGGCCGGCGCCCGATCTCGACGAAGCCGCGGCGGCGGTAGAAGGCCTGGGTCGGCTCGTCGTCGGCCCGCACCTCGAGCAGCACGACCGGGGTCCGGCGGTCGGCCTCGGCGAGGAGGGCGTCCAGCAGCGTGCCGCCGATCCCCTCCCCCTGGCGGGCGCCGGACACCCCGATCGTCGCGACGTGCGCCTCCTCGGGGTAGGCGATCAGCCCGGCGTAGCCGACCACGGCGTCCGCGTCGTCCACGGCGACCAGGTAGTGGCGGGTGTCGCGCATCCCCAGCTCCTCCCGGTACATCGACCGGGTCCAGGTGTCGGGGGCGAAGAGCTCCTCCTCCAGCCGCATCACCGCGTCGAGGTCGTCGCGGGTCATCTCGCGCAGCCGCACGGTCACTGCGACACCGGCTTGCGGGTCACCGAGGGCACGGCGTCCGGACGGCGGAGGTACAGCGGCTCGAGCGGTGCGGGGGTCGACCCGAACAGCGGGGCCGCCGCCCGCAGCAGCCCCGCCGTCGTCACCTCGGCGGCGGCGACGTCCCGGCCCAGCCGCTCGGCGAAGCGGACGTCGCCCACCACCGGCTCGACGACCGGGGCGTCCTCGGGCCGGTCGACGCCCGGGCCGGCGACGCGCTGCCCGTCGGCGTCGTAGACGGCCCAGTGGGCCTCCTTGCGCCGGGCGTCGGTGACCACCGAGCGGGCGCCGTCGCCGACCGCGTCCAGCGAGCAGACACCGTGCACCGGCAGGCCGCGGGCGTCACCGAGCGCCGCGGCGGTGACGACGCCGACCCGCAGCCCGGTGAACGGCCCGGGGCCCAGGCCGGTGACCACGGCGTCCAGCTCGCGCATGGCCACCCCGGCCTCGGCCAGCACCTCCCGGACGGCGGGGGTGAGCAGCTCGGCGTGCCGGTTGCCCGACGCCACGGCCCGCTCGGCGAGCACCTCGGTGCCCTGCTCGGCGGACCAGCGCGCCAGGCCGACGACGAGGGTCGGGGTGGCGGTGTCGAGCGCGAGGACGAGCACGGGAGGCCAGCGTAGTTGGGCGCGCCCGGGTCTTGCGCCCGGCCGGTGGACTTGATCGACTCCCCCGGCCCCGCCCCACGACGACAGGAACCCGATGCCCCCCACCCTGGTCCTGGTCCACGGCGCCTGGCACGGTCCGTGGTGCTGGCAGCCCGTGGTCGACGAGCTGCCCGACGTCGACGTCGTGACGGTCGCGCTGCCCAGCTCCGGCCCCGACCCCGAGTCGCTCGGCGACCTCACCGCCGACGCGGACGCCGTCCGGGCCGCGCTCGCCGGGGTCGAGGGACCCGTCGTCCTGGTGGGGCACTCCTACGGCGGCATCCCGGTCACCGAGGCGGCCACGGCCGAGCTGGGCGTGGCCCACCTGGTGTACCTGTGCGCCTTCCAGCTCGACGTCGGCGAGTCGCTGGTGGGCAGCCTGGGTGGCGCCGTGCCGTCCTGGCAGGGGGTGCAACCGACCCACGTGCAGGTGACGACGCCGGAGGCGGTCTTCTACAACGGGGTGCCCCCGGAGCTGACCGCCCGGGCGGTGGCCCGGATCGGCCTGCAGTCGACGAGCTCGGTCACCCAGCCGCTGAGCCGCGCCGCCTGGCGGGAGCTGCCGAGCACCTACGTCGTGTGCGAGCAGGACCAGGCGATCCCGGTGCCGGCGCAGGAGGCGATGTCCGGGCACGCCGGCACGGTGCTGCGGATGGACACCGGGCACTCCCCCTTCCTGTCCGCGCCCGCCGAGCTGGCGGCGCTGCTGCGGGGCGTGCTCGGGCGGGTCGGCTAGGAGACGTCCACCGCGTCGATCTCGGCGAAGAACGTCGCCCGGGTGAGGGTGACGGCGTTCCAGCCGCGGGACAGCCGGACCTCGTGCTCGACGGTCGTCCAGTTGCCCCAGGTCGTGTGGGCGAAGGTGACCACCCCGGCGTCCCGGCCGTTAACGGTGACGGTGTGGGTCGCCTCGAGCGGCCAGCCGCCGCGCTCGGAACCGTTGGCGTGGACGATGCCCAGCGTCGCCCGGCCGCCCCGCTCGGCGTGCACCTGCACGGTGACCGAGCTGTCGGCGAGGTCCAGCCCGCCGACCACGGCACCGCCGGACGCGGTGGCGTCCTCGCGGATCTTGGCGTTGGTGATCTCGCCGTCCTCGGCCTCGTACCGGGTGGCGTCCGCGGGGTCCGTCGTCGGGCCGATCGGTGGCGACGTCGGCCGCCCCGGGTGGACGTCGACGGCGTCGAGCTCGGCGGAGGCGGTGCCCCGGGTCAGGGTGACCGTGTTCACCCCCCGCTGCAGCCGGACGCCGTGCTCGACCAGCTGCCAGTTGCCCCAGGTGGTGTGTGCGAAGGTGACCACGCCGGCGTCCCGGCCGTTCACGGTGACCCGGTCGGTGGCGAGCACCCGGCCGGTGGCGTCGGTGGAGCCGTTGGCGTAGCGGATCGCCAGCGTCGCCGGCCCGGACCGGTCGGCGGTGACCTGCAGCGTGACGGAGCTGTCGGGGAGGTCCATCCCGCCGACCCCAGCCCCGCCGGAGGCGGTGGGGTCGGCGACGACGGTGGCGTGGGTGACCACGCCGTCCTCGGCCTGGTACCGGTCGCCCGCGGCCGTCACCGACGGGACGCCGTCCGCCGACCACTCCAGCCCGCTGAGGTACATGGCCCGGTAGCTGTAGGTCGGGTCCCAGCCGTGGAAGACGATCGCCGTCCCGCCCCGCCGGGTGGGCACCACGTCCTGCCCGCCCGGGCCGCGCACGTCACCCCGGAACCGGTCGGTGGTCATCAGCTCGGTCGTCGCCTTGGTGTACGGGCCGGTCAGGCTGGACGAGGTCGCGTAGGACGTCCGGTAGCCACCACCGCCGAAGTCGTTGGCCGAGTAGATCAGCGTGTAGACGCCGCCCCGCTCCACCAGCGTGGGCGCCTCGACGACGTTGCCCTCGTAGGGCCGGTCGCGGCGGATCAGCTCCTGCGGCGGCCCGGTGAGCGTGGTGCCGTCGGCGGACAGCGACTGCAGGAAGATGATCGCCGTCAGCCCGGGGCAGCAGTTGCCGTCGGCCTTCCAGAGCAGGTACAGCTGCCCGTCCTCGGTGTAGGTCGCGGCGTCGATGGCGCCGCCCAGGTCGGTGGTGCCGCGCGTGCCGTCCGGGCACACCAGCGGCTGGTCGCCGACCGGCGCGAACGGGCCGTCCGGGGACGCCGACAGCGCGACCCCGATGCACTGGCGCGGGGCCAGCTCGTCGCGCGCGGTGTAGTAGAGCGCGTATCCGCCGCCCGGGACGGCGGAGACCTCGGGCGCCCAGATGCACCGGTCGGTGGCACCGCCGGGCGCGAAGCTGCACTCCCCCACCCAGTCGCCCAGCGTGGGCAGCACGTCGGCCTGCGGACGCCAGTGCACCAGGTCCCGCGAGGTGCGGTGCTGCACGTTCTGGCCCTCGGAGTTGGTCGCGTAGGCGTGGTAGACGCCGTCGACCAGCAGCACGTCGGGGTCGGGGAAGTTGGCGTCGATGACCGGCTCGATCGTCGCCGGGCCGTGCCCGCTCCCGGCGCCCGGCGGGGCGGCCTGGGCGGTGCCGGCGGAGACCGGGACCAGCAGGCCGAGCGCGAGCAGCAGCCCCCCGATCCAGGCCGGGATGCGCGTCCTCGTCGGTGTCACGGTGCACCTCTCGGGCCGGAGCCGGGTCCCGAGGATCGTGACCTGGCTCACTCCGGCCGTCAACCGCCCCCGTCGCGCAGGTCAGCCGGCGCCGTCGCCCAGCCGCTGCTCCCAGCCGGGGCCCACGGGCACCAGCCGGGCGGTGCGCACGTCGTCGTCCCGGCGGTCGAGCTCGACGACGAGGTGCTCGTCGGCCAGCTGCTCGACCAGGCCGTGGCCCCACTCCACGACGGTCACCGCCTCGTCGGTGGTGGCGTCCAGGTCCAGGTCGTCGACGTCGGCCATGCCCGACAGCCGGTAGGCGTCCACGTGCACCAGCGGGACCCGGCCGCCGCGGTGCACCCGGGCCAGCACGAAGGTGGGCGAGGTGACCGGGCCGGGCACGCCGAGGCCCGCCCCGATGCCCTGGGTGAGGGCGGTCTTCCCGGCCCCCAGCGGTCCGGCCAGGACGACGAGGTCGCCGGGCCGCAGCAGCTGCGCCAGCTCCCGGCCGAACGCCTGGGTGTCGGCGACGGTGGGGAGCTCCTGCTCGCGCCTCACAGCGTGCCCGCCACCGCGGTGAGGTCGGCCAGCAGCGCCGCGCGGGGCGCCCCGTTCGGGCCGAACCGGATGGCCGCGGAGGGGTGGTAGGTGACCCAGACCGCCCGGCCGTCGACCTCGTGCGGCCGGCCCCGCACCTCGCCCAGCACCGTGCGCGGCCCGAGGAAGAACTTCGCCGAGGACAGCCCGAGGGCCACCACCACCCGGGCGTCGAGCAGGTCGAGCTGGCGGCGCAGCCACCCGCTGCAGCGGGCGACCTCCGGCGACCTGGGCGTCCGGTTGCCCGGCGGCCGGCACTTCACGATGTTGAGCACCGCGCAGTCGGCCCGGTCCAGGCCGGCCTGGCCGAGCAGCTGGTCCAGCAGCGCACCCGACCTGCCCACGAACGGCCGGCCGGTCTCGTCCTCGGTCGCGCCGGGCGCCTCGCCGACGACCACCAGCCGCGGCCGGCCGGTCGCCGGGACGTCGCCGACGACGACGTGCTGGCGGGTGGCGGCGAGCTCGGGGCAGGCGACGCAGGACCGGGCGACCTCGGCGAGGGCACCCCAGTCGGGCGCCGCCGCGGCGGTGCGGGCCACCTCGTCGGCGGCCGCGTCGAGGCGGGGCGGTCGGAGGGCGGCCACGCCAGCACCCTACGACCCGGGCTCAGCGGGTCACGCGCTGCGGGCACCCTGCTCGGCGGCGACCCGGCGGATCAGCTCGCCCAGCGCGGCGGTCACCTGCTCCGGCTTCTCCAGCAGCACCAGGTGGCCGGCGCCGGGGACGACGACGAACTCGGCGTCCGGCAGCTCGCCGGCGATCCGCTCGCTGTGCTGCATCGGGATCATCTTGTCCGCGTCGCCGGTGAGCACCAGCACGGGCACCCGGCGCAGCGGCTCGACGGCGCCGCTCGCGTCCAGCCCGGCGATGGCGGGGTACAGCTCGGCGATCACGTCGACCGGGGTGCCGCCGATCATCGCGTCGACGTAGCGGCCCAGCGCGGGGTCGACGTCGGTGGAGGCGAACGACAGCGACCAGGTGGCCGCCGAGACGATGCCCTTGGCCAGCTTGCGGGTGTGCTCGGCGAGGGCCGGACGGCGGCGCATCGTCCACGCCGCGACCGGCAGCACCGCCGCGCGCACCCGGGTCAGCAGCTGCGGCAGTCCGAAGTCGAGGTCGGCGAGGTTGCCGCTGGAGGTGGAGACCAGGGCGACGCCGGCGATCCGGGTGCCGAACAGCTCCGGCCGCCGCTGGGCGAGGGTGAGCACGGTCATCCCGCCCATCGAGTGCCCGACGAGCACCACCGGCCCGCGGGGCGCCCGGGCGTCGATCACCACCTCGAGGTCGGCGGCGAGCTGGTCGATGGTGGCGTGCTCGGCGTCGCCGCGGCCGGAGGCGCCGTGCCCGCGGTGGTCGTAGAACACCAGCCGCGCGCTGGGCCGGTGCCCGTTGGCGGTGGCCAGCTGGGCGCCCAGGTCGCGGCGCTGGAAGGTCCAGGACGCCATCGACAGCGCGTAGCCGTGCACGAAGACGGCGGTCAGCGGCGCGTCCAGCGGGCCGATCTCCTCCACCGCCAGCAGCACCCCGTCGTCGGTGTGCACCAGGGCGCTGCGGTCCGCGCTGCGGCTCGCCGAGCCCAGCGGGTCCTGCTGGCGCAGCTCGCGGGCCGGGACGTCGGCGACCTCGCGGCCGTCGTCGCCGGCCTGCCCGGCCAGCTGGTTGGCCCGGACGGCGGAGGTGGCCGAGCGGGTGACCGCCACCCCGATCGCCGTCCCGGCGGCGGCCAGGCCGACCGCGGCGCCGATCAGCCCCGCCGTCCGGCCGAGGTGGTGCGGCCCGTGGTCGCCCCGGCTCACCGGACCACCCCGGCCGACCCGACGTACCGGCGGGAGAACCGCCCGCCGACCCGGGTGACCAGCTCGTAGTGGATGGTGTCCAGCGCCTCGGCCCACTGCTGCGCGGTCGGCTCGCCCTGCCCGCCGGGGCCCCACAGCACCACCGGGTCGCCGGGGGCGATCTCGTCGTCGCCGACGTCGAGCACGAACTGGTCCATGCAGACCCGCCCGGCGATGGTGCGCCGGGCACCGGCGGCGAGCACCGGGGCGCGGTTGCCGGCGGCGCGCGGCACGCCGTCGGCGTAGCCGACCGGCACCAGCGCCAGGGTGGTCTCGGCCTGCGTGGCGTAGGTGTGCCCGTAGGAGACCCCGGTGCCGGCGGGCACCCGCTTGGTGAGCGCGACCCGCGCCTGCACGGTCATCGCCGGGCGGAGCCCGTAGGGCGCGGGGTCGCCGCCCAGCGGGTCCAGGCCGTAGACGGCGACGCCGGGCCGGACCATGTCGCACCAGGTCTCCGGGAGCGCCACGGTGGCGGCGGAGTTGGCCAGGTGCCGCCGGGCCTCGGTCAGGCCGGCCCGCCGGGCGAGCGCGACGGCCTCCTCGAAGACCCGCACCTGGGCACCGATCGTGGGGTGGGTGGGCGCGTCGGCGTAGGCCAGGTGGCTCCACAGCCCGGTGACGACGACGTCGCCGTCGGCCTGGGCGCGCGTCGCCGCGGCGACCAGCCCGGGCCAGGCCTCGGGGGTCGCGCCCTCGCGGGACAGCCCGGTGTCGGCGAACAGCTGCACCCGGGCGGTGCGCCCGGTGGCGCGGGCCGCGGCGACCAGCTCGGCCAGCGCCCACTCCGCGTTGACCGAGATCTCGACGTCGGCGGCCAGCCCGGCGGCGTAGTCCTCACCCGGCGCGTGCTGCCAGGACAGCAGCGGGGCGGTGACCCCCGCCGCGCGGAGCGCCAGCGCCTCCTCCAGCACGGTCACGCCGAGCGCGTCGGCGCCGCCGGCCAGCGCGGCCCGGGCGGCGGGCACCAGGCCGTGCCCGTAGGCGTCGGCCTTCACGACCGCCATGAGCGGCCGGCCGACCCGCTCGCGCAGCGCGGCCACGTTCGCCGCGATCGCGTCCAGGTCGACGACCACCTCGGCGCGGCTGCCGATCCCCTGCTCCACCGTCGTCACGGTCCCCACTCTCCCAGGCGGCCGGGCTCAGCCCGCGCTGCCGCGCAGCCGGGCGATGGTCCGCGGCAGGTGCCGCACCAGGTCACCGGCGATCAGCGGGCCCTCCTCGGCGGCCAGCTGCCCGGCCCGGCCGTGCACGTGGGCGGCGACGGCGGCGGCCTCCCCCGGCGGCACCCCGGTCGACAGCACGGCCCCGAGGACGCCGGCCAGCACGTCACCGGTGCCCGCCGTGGCCAGCCACGGGGTGCCGGTGCCGTTGACGTACGCGGTGCCGTCGGCGTCGGCGACCACCGTGGCGTCGCCCTTGAGCAGCACGGTGCACCCGAGGTCGGCCGCCCCGCGGCGGGCGGCGGCGACCCGGTCGGGGCCGACGTCGCCGAACAGCCGGGCGAACTCCCGGTCGTGCGGGGTGAGCAGGGTGGGCGCCGTCCGGTCGCCGACCAGCTGCCGGTGCCTGGCCACCAGGGTGAGCGCGTCGGCGTCGACCACCACCGGCAGGTCGGTGCCCAGCACCTCGGCGAGCACGCTGCGGGCGGCGTCGTCGGTGCCTGCGCCGGGGCCGACCACCCAGGCCTGCACCCGCCCGGCGTCGCCCGGCCGCCCGGAGGTGACGATCGCCTCCGGCCAGGCGGCGCGGACGCCCTCGGCGGCGGTGCCGGCGTAGCGGACCAGGCCCGGCCGGGTGCGCAGCGCGGCACCGGTGCACAGCACGCCGGCGCCGGGGTAGCCGGCCGAGCCGGCGATGACGCCGACCACCCCGCGGGAGTACTTGTCGTCCTCGGGGCCGGGGGCCTCCAGGTGCACGGCGACGTCGGCGTCGGTGAGCTGCCGGACGTCGGGGTCGGGCAGGTGATCGGCCAGCCCGATGTCGACCAGGTGCACGGTGCCGGCGTGCTGCCGGCCCGCGCCTACCAGCAGCCCGGTCTTCACCGCGCCGAAGGTCACCGTGTGCTGGGCGGGGAACGCCGCACCGGGCACGTCCCCGGTGTCCGCCGCGACCCCGCTGGGCACGTCGACGGCGACGAGCAGCCCGGGGCCGGCGGTCGCCGCGCGCACCAGCTGCACCGCGTCGTCGCGCAGGCCGCCGGACCCGCCGATGCCCACGATCCCGTCGAGCACCAGGTCGGCCCGCTCCAACCCGGTCTCCCCGCCGGCGGCCACCCGGCCACCGGCCCGCCGCAGCGCGGCCAGCCCCGCGGCGTGCGCCCGGTCGGGGGCCAGCAGCACGGCGGTCACCTGCGCGCCGCGGGACGCCAGCAGGGCGCCGGCGAGCAGCGCGTCGCCCCCGTTGTCACCGGACCCGACCAGCAGCACCACCCGCACGCCGTGCGCCCGGCCCAGCAGCCCGAGGCAGACGGTGGCCAGCCCGGTGGCGGCGCGCTGCATCAGCACCCCGGGGCGCAGGCCGGCCATCGCGGCCTGCTCGGCGGCCCGCACCTGGGGCGCGGTGTAGAGGTCGATCACAGGTGCTGCCGGCCCTGCGGGTGCACTCCACCCTCGGCGATGACCACGGCGGAGGCGATGCCCCCGTCGTGGCTCAACGACACGTGCCAGGACGTGACGCCGAGCTCGGTGGCCCGGCGGGCGACCGTGCCGCGCACCACCAGGTGCGGGCGGCCCCGCTCGCCGACGGTCACCTCGGCGTCGTGCCAGTGCAGGTCGCCCGGTGCCCCGAGCGCCTTGGCCAGCGCCTCCTTGGCGGCGAACCGCGCGGCGAGCGACTCCCCGGTGCGCTCGGCACCGGAGGGGGTCACCTGCTCGGCCGCGGTGAACAGCCGGTCGCGGAGCCCGGGGGTGCGCTCCAGGGAGGCGGCGAACCGCTCGATCGGGCACACGTCGATGCCGACGCCGATGATCACCGACCCAGTCTGTCAGTGGCATGGCGACGTGCTGGAACGGCCTCGTTGCAGGGTCCCGCGGCGAGCGGAGCGAGCCGTGGGGGGCAACGAGGTCCTTATTCCACGGTGACGGACTTGGCCAGGTTGCGCGGCTGGTCGACGTCCAGGCCCCGGGTGGCGGCGATCTCGCAGGCCAGCACCTGCAGCGGCACGGTGGTGACCACCGGCGCCAGCAGCGTCGGCGTCCGCGGCACCCGGATCAGGTGGTCGGCGTAGGGGACGACGTCCTCGTCGCCCTCCTCGGCGATCACGATGGTGCGCGCCCCGCGGGCCCGCACCTCCTGGATGTTGCTGACGACCTTGCCGTGCACCGACCCGCGGCTGCGCGGCGACGGGACGACGACCACGACCGGCGTGCCCTGGTCGATCAGCGCGATCGAACCGTGCTTGAGCTCGCCGGCGGCGAACCCCTCGGCGTGGATGTAGGCGAGCTCCTTGAGCTTGAGCGCGCCCTCCAGGGCCACCGGGTAGCCGACGTGCCGGCCCAGGAACAGCAGGGTGTTCTCCCCGGCCAGCGAGCGGGCGAGCTCGCGCACCGGCTCCATGCTCTCCAGCACGGTGGCCACGGCGTCGGGCAGCGCGCGCAGGTCCTCGACGATCGCGGCGACCTCGTCGGCGTACTTGACCCCGCGCACCTGGGCGAGGAACAGGCCGACCAGGTAGCAGGCGACGACCTGGGTCAGGAAGCCCTTGGTCGAGGCGACGGCGACCTCGGGGCCGGCGTGGGTGTAGAGCACGGCGTCGGACTCGCGCGGGATGGTCGACCCGTTGGCGTTGCAGATGGCCAGCACCTGGGCCTTCTGCTCCTTGGCGTGCCGCAGGGCCATCAGGGTGTCCATCGTCTCGCCGGACTGGCTGATGACCACGACCAGGGTCGAGCGGTCCAGCACCGGGTCGCGGTAGCGGAACTCGCTGGCCAGCTCCACCTCGACCGGGATGCGGGTCCAGTGCTCGATGGCGTACTTGGCGATCAGGCCCGCGTGGTAGGCGGTGCCGCAGGCGACGACGAACACCTTGTCGATGCCCCGCAGGTCCTCGTAGGAGAGGCGCACCTCGTCCAGCACCAGCTCGCCGGCCTCGCCGAGGCGGCCGAGCAGGGTGTCGGCGACCGCCCGCGGCTGCTCGGCGATCTCCTTGAGCATGAACCAGTCGTAGCCGCCCTTCTCCGCCGCGGCCGCGTCCCAGTCGACGCTGTAGGCGGTGGGCTCGACGACGGTGCCGGTGAAGTCGGTGACGGTGACGCCGCGCTCCCGGTGCAGCTCGACGACCTGGTCCTGGCCCAGCTCGAGGGCGTTGCGGGTGTGCGCGATGAACGCGGCGACGTCCGAGCCGACGAAGTACTCGCCGTCACCGACCCCGACCACGAGCGGGCTGTTGCGGCGGGAGGCGACCAGCGTGTCGGGCTCGGAGGCGTGGACCGCGACGAGGGTGAACGCGCCCTCGAGCCGGCGGCTGACCGCGCGCATCGCCTCGGCGAGCCGGCCCGGGCCCTCGGGGGTCCGCGGGTACTCGGCGGCCAGCAGGTGGGCGACGACCTCGGTGTCGGTCTCGGAGCTGAACTCGACCCCGGTCGCCTCGATCTCGGCGCGCAGCGGGGCGAAGTTCTCGATGATGCCGTTGTGGATGACCGCGACGGAGCCGTCGGCGGAGACGTGCGGGTGGGCGTTGCGGTCGGTCGGCCCACCGTGGGTGGCCCACCGGGTGTGCCCGATGCCCAGCGTCGAGGGCGGCAGCGCCTCCTCGGCCAGCTCCTTCTCCAGGTTCGCCAGCTTCCCGGCCTTCTTGGCGGTGCTCAGCCCGCCGTCGGCCAGGACGGCGATCCCGGCCGAGTCATAGCCCCGGTACTCCAACCGGCGCAGCCCTTCCAGGACGACGTCCAACGAGTCCTGCGGGCCGACGTACCCCACGATGCCGCACATTCGACCGAGGATACCGGCGGTCGGGGGCCGGCGACCTCACCCGCAGGAGGGGGGCGGGTCGTCAGCGCGTGGCGGCGACGACCTCGGCCAGCCGGGCGGCGACGGCGTCGGCCTGCTCCTGGGTGGGCGCCTCGACCATCACCCGCACCAGCTGCTCGGTGCCGGAGGGGCGCAGCAGCACCCGGCCGGAGTCGCCGAGCTCGGCCTCCACGGCGTTGACCGCCGCGGCGACCTCCTCGCTCTCCGCGACCGCGAGCCGGTCGGTGACCGGCACGTTGACCAGCGTCTGCGGCAGCCGGTGCACGACCGAGGCCAGCTCGGCCAGCGAGGCGCCGGTGGAGCTCATCCGGGACAGCAGCGCCAGGCCGGTGAGCAGCCCGTCGCCGGTGGTCGCCCAGTCGAGGAAGACCAGGTGGCCGCTCTGCTCGCCACCGAGGGACAGCCCGCGGGAGCGCAGCGCCTCCAGCACGTAGCGGTCGCCGACCGCCGTCGTCTGCACCGCGATGCCGGCCTGGCGCATCGTGTGGTGGAAGCCGAGGTTGCTCATCACCGTCGCGACGACGGTCTGGTCGGTGAGGTTGCCGCTCTCGTGCAGCGCGAGGGCGCAGATCGCCAGGATCACGTCACCGTCGACGACGTCGCCGTCAGCGGTCACGGCCAGGCAGCGGTCGGCGTCCCCGTCGTGGGCGATGCCGATGTCGGCCCCGTGCCGGGCCACGGCGTCGATCAGCGGGCCGAGGTGGGTGGAGCCGATGCCGTCGTTGATGTTCCAGCCGTCGGGCTCGCCACCGATGACGTGCACCTGGGCACCGGCCCGGCGGTAGACCTCGGGGGCGCAGCGGAAGGCGGCGCCGTGGGCGCAGTCGACGACGACGCGCAGCCCGCGCAGCGGCTCCCGCAGGGCGGAGAGCACGTGGGCGGTGTAGTCCTCGGCGGCCCCGGCCAGGTCGCGGACCCGGCCGATGCCCCCGCCGGTGGGACGGTGGTCGACACCGTCGCGCCCGGTGACCCGCTGCTCGATGGCGGCCTCGACGGCGTCGGGCAGCTTGTGCCCGCCGCGGCTGAACAGCTTGATGCCGTTGTCCGGCATCGGGTTGTGGCTGGCCGAGAGCATCACGCCGAGGTCGGCGTCGGTGCGGCCGGTCAGGTGGGCGATCGCCGGCGTGGGCAGCACGCCCACCCGCAGCACCTCGGCGCCCGCGCTGGCCAGGCCGGCCACGACGGCGGCCTCGAGCATCTCCCCGCTGGCGCGGGGGTCACGGCCGACGACCGCGACGGGACGCGAGGTCCCGTCGCGGTCGGCGAGGACGCTGGCCGCCGCACGGGCGACCGAGAGGGCCAGCTCGGGCGTCAGGTCGGCGTTGGCCCGACCACGGACGCCGTCGGTCCCGAAGAGGCGACCCATGGAAGGACGCGGACCCGACCCGTCAGCGCTTGGAGTACTGAGGGGCCTTGCGGGCCTTCTTCAGCCCGTACTTCTTGCGCTCGGTGACGCGGGCGTCACGAGTGAGGAAGCCGGCCTTCTTCAGCGCGGGGCGGTCGTCGGGCTCGACCTCGATGAGGGCCCGGGCGATCGCCAGGCGCAGCGCGCCGGCCTGACCGCTCACGCCGCCACCGTGCAGGATGCCGACGACGTCGTACTGCTCGGCCTTCTCCAGGATCACGAACGGCTCACGGATGAGCTGCTGGTGCACCTTGTTGGGGAAGTACTCCTCGATGGTGCGGCCGTTCAGCTTGAACTGGCCGGTGCCGGGGAGGAGGCGCACCCGGACGATGGCCTCCTTGCGGCGGCCGACGGTCTGGATGGGACGCCCGTCGGCGTCGGTCACGGTCAGTGCGCTGGTCACTGGGCCACCTGCTTGATCTCGAAGGTCTGGGGCTGCTGGGCGGCGTGCGGGTGCTCAGGCCCGGCGTAGACCTTGAGCTTGGAGAGCATCTGCCGGCCCAGCGTGTTGTGCGGCAGCATCCCCTTGACGGCGCGCTCGATGACGCGGTCGGGGCGGGTCTTCAGCTCGTCGCCGACGTTGATCGCCCGCAGACCGCCCGGGTAGCCCGAGTGCCGGTAGGCGATCTTGGAGTCGCGCTTGGAGCCGGTGAGGGCCACCTTGCCCGCGTTGACGATGACGACGAAGTCGCCGGCGTCGATGTGCGGCGCGAACTGCGGCTTGTGCTTGCCGCGCAGGAGGATCGCGGTCTGGCTGGCCAGTCGACCGAGCACCACGTCGGTGGCGTCGATGACGTGCCAGGCCCGGGTGATGTCACCGGGCTTGGGGGAGTACGTGCGCACGAGGCTCACTGTCCTTCGTCATGGGGCGGGTGGCTGGTGGGATCGCCTCACCGAGCACGGGAGACTTGGGCGGGCCCGACGAGATCGGGAGCCCCGGACGCGCGCGCACCAACCGGCGTCGCGCACCAACCGAGCACGATACCAGCCGGCAGACCCCGCCCCGCCCGCGCCCGGGTCAGCTGATCTCGCGCAACCGCCCGCTGGCCACGTCGTACACCGTGCCGCGCACCTCGGTGCTGAGCAGGTAGGGGGTCTCGCGGATCGTCCGCATCGACTCCCGGACGTCGGCGTCCACGTCGGTGAAGGTGCGGGCCGGCCACGGCGGGCGGTGCCCCGTCGTCCGCTCCACCAGGTCGGCGAAGTCCTGGTCGGTCGACTTCTGCAGCCCGCAGTCGGTGTGGTGCACCAGCACCACCGCGCGGGTGCCCAGCAGGTGCTGGGAGATCGCGACCGAGCGCAGGGTGTCCTCGGTGACCACGCCGCCGGCGTTGCGGATCACGTGCGCGTCGCCGACCTCGAGGCCGAGCAGGCCGAACAGCGGCATGCGGGAGTCCATGCACGCGACGACGGCCACCTTGCGGGCCGGCGCCACCGGCAGGTCGCCGGGGAACTGCCCCAGCCAGGCCTCGTTGGCCGCCAGCATCCGGTCGATCTCCGTCACGTGCCCCTCCTCGCGCCGTCGTCTGCGTCGGAGACGCTAACGCGCGGCCGGGCGGCGGGCACCGCCACGTCGCCGGCCCTCCTCGGCCAGCCGGCCCACCTCGGCCGGGTCCAGCCGGCGCCGCCCGCCGGTGCCGGGCACCGTGAGGGCCGCGGCCGCACCGGCCTCCCACGCCGCGGTGGCCGGGTCCGCGCCGCGGAGCAGCGCCACGGTGAGGGCCGCGACGACCGGGTCGCCGCCGGTGGGGTCGGCCGGGTCGTCGGCCAGCAGCGGCACAAGCTCCTCGCGGAGCCGGCCGCCGGGCTCCCGCCACACCGTCAGGTCGCCGTCCTCGCCGGTGGCCACGCTCACCACCCGTGGCCCGGCCGCGCACAGCTCCTCGGCAGCGGCCCGGACGTCGTCCAGCCCGCCCAGCTCGCCGTCCACCCACAGCCCCGCCTCTACCGCGTCCGCGCGCAGCACGTCGACCGAGGCCAGCAGCGCCTCCCGGGTGCCGGCGTCCGGCGGGGCCCCGTCGGCCACCCGGAGGGCGCCGCGCCCGGTGGCGGCCAGCGCTGCCCGCACCGCCTCCCCCGGCTGCTCCAGCTGGAGCACGACCGCACCGGCCCGGGCGAGCAGCGGGGCCGCCGCGGCGACGTCGGCCGCGGTGAGCAGCGTCGGGCCGGGCGCCTCCTCCAGCAGCCGCCGGGTGCCGCCGGGCTCCACCAGGTCGACCAGCAGCGCCGTCGGCACCGGGCGGCGGGCGATGCCGGAGATCCACAGCCCGTCAGCGACCGCCTGGGCGAGCACCTGGTCACCGGCCGGGTCGTCGCCCAGGACGCCGACCACCGCCGCCGGGCAGCCGAGCTGGACCAGCGCGACCGCCTGCTGGGCGCCCCTGCCACCGAGCAGCTCGCGCCGCCGGTGGACGGTGGTGCTGCGCCCGCCACGGGGCAGCCGGTCGATCTCCAGCACGAGGTCCCGGCCCACCTGGCCGACGACGACCGCAGGGCTCCCGGGGTTGATCACGCAGCACACCCTGCCCGGTGACGCTGCGTCGCGCACCCTTCCGCGGGGCTCCACCGTTCCGGCCCGCCGGCGCATCGGTGAGGATGGGCCCGTGCGCACCGTCGAGGAACACCAGGCCGTCGTGGGCGCGCTGCTGTCCGGGCTCCCGGTGGAGGAGGTGCCGCTGACCGCCGCCGCCGGCCGGGTCGTGGCGCACGACCTGCCCGCGCTGGTCTCCCTGCCCGGCTTCGCCAACTCCGCGATGGACGGCTACGCCGCCCGGCACGCCGAGGTGGGTGCTGCGTCGGAGTCCGCGCCCGTGTGGTTGCCCGTCGCCGCCGACATCCCGGCCGGCCGCACCGACGTCCCGCGGCTGGAGCCCGGCACGGTGCACCGGATCATGACCGGCGCCCCGCTGCCCGAAGGCGCCGACGTCGTCGTCCCGGTCGAGCGCACCGACGGCGCCACCGACGTCGTCACGATCACCGGCTCGCCGGACGCCGGCACCCACCTGCGGCACGCCGGGGAGGACATCCGCGCCGGTGAGCTGGCCCTCCCCGCCGGGACGGCGCTCGGCGCGGCGCAGCTGGGCCTGGCCGCCGCCGTCGGGCACGCCTCGGTGCCGGTGCGCCGGCGCCCGCGGGTGCTGGTGCTGTCCACCGGGAGCGAGCTGGTCGAGCCCGGTCTCCCGCTGCAGCCGGGGCAGATCTACGAGTCGAACTCGGTGCTGCTGGCCGCCGCGGTCACCGAGGCCGGCGGCGAGGCCCGCACGCTGCACTTCGTCCCCGACGACGTCGACCAGTTCCTCGCCACCGTGCGGGCCGAGCTGGCGACCGCCGACCTGCTGGTGACCAGCGGCGGGGTGAGCGCCGGCGCCTACGAGGTGGTCAAGGACGCCTTCCGCGGCCTGGGCACCGTGGAGTTCACCAAGGTGGCGATGCAGCCGGGCGGGCCGCAGGGCGCCGGCACGGTCGACGGCGTCCCGGTCGTCACGCTGCCGGGCAACCCGGTGAGCTCGTTCGTCTCCTTCGAGGTGTTCGTCCGCCCCGCGCTGCGCCGCGCGCTCGGGCACGCCGCCCCCGACCGGCTGCGCACCACCGCGCGGCTCACCGCGGCGCTGCGCTCCCCCGCCGGCCGCCGCCAGTTCCTGCGCGGGCGGTTCGACGGCGAGGTCGTCACCCAGGTCGGCGGGCCGGGCTCGCACCTGGTCGCGCACCTGGCCCGCGCCAACTGCCTGGTCGTCGTCCCCGAGGACGTCACCGAGCTGCCCGCCGGCGCCGAGGTGTCCGTCGTCCTGGTCGAAGGAGCTCTGCAATGACCGAGGCCCGACTGACCCACGTCGACGAGACCGGCGCCGCCCGGATGGTCGACGTCACCGCCAAGACGGTCACCGACCGGGTGGCGACGGCGGCCGGCCGGGTGCTGGTGAGCCCCGAGGTGGTCGCCCTGCTGCGCGGGGCGGGCGTGCCCAAGGGCGACGCGATCGCGGTCGCCCGGATCGCCGGGATCATGGGCGCCAAGCGGACCCCGGACCTCGTGCCGCTGTGCCACCCGATCGCCCTGCACGGGGTCACCGTCGACATCGAGGTCGCCGACGACGCCGTGGAGATCACCGCCACCACCCGCACCGCCGACCGCACCGGGGTGGAGATGGAGGCGCTGACCTCGGTCGCCGTCGCCGGGCTCACCGTCATCGACATGGTCAAGGCGGTCGACCCGCGGGCGTGCATCACCGACGTCCGGCTGCTGGCGAAGTCCGGCGGCAAGAAGGGCGACTGGGTCCGATGACCTCCGCCCTGCCGGCCGACGCCCGCGCCGTCGTCGTCACCGCCTCCAACCGGGCCTCGGCCGGGGTCTACCCCGACCGCAGCGGCCAGGCGCTCGCCGAGGGGCTGGCCGAGCTCGGGTTCACCGTCGACGGCCCGCACGTCTGCCGCGACGAGGTGGAGTCGCTGGCCGAGGTGCTGCGCGAGGCGGTCGCCTCCGGCGCCGACGTCGTCCTCACCACCGGCGGCACCGGCCTCTCCCCCACCGACGTCACCCCCGAGGCGACCCGCGCGGTGCTGGAGCGGGAGGCGCCCGGGATCGCCGACGCCGTCCGGCGGTACGGCGAGGCGACGGTGCCCACCTCGGTGCTCTCCCGCGGCGTCGCGGGCACCGCCGGACGGACGCTGATCGTCAACCTGCCCGGGTCCACCGGCGGCGTGCGCGACGGTCTGGCCGTGCTCGGCCCGCTGCTCCCCCACGTGGTCAGCCAGCTCCGCGGCGGCGACCACGGGGCGGTCAGCTGAGCTGGTCGGGCAGCACCAGCCGCTCGGGGTGCGTGTAGACGTTGCACCCGTCGCCGCGCAGGAAGCCGATCAGGGTGATGCCGACCTCCTGGGCGAGCTCCACCGCGAGCGAGCTCGGCGCGGAGACCGCCGCGAGCACCGGCACCGCGGCCATCGCGGCCTTCTGGGTGAGCTCGAACGACGAGCGCCCGCTGACCATCAGCACGTGCCCGGCCAGCGGCACCCGGCCCTCGCGGACAGCGTCACCGACGACCTTGTCCACGGCGTTGTGCCGGCCGACGTCCTCGCGGAGCGCCACCAGCTCGCCGGCGGCGGTGAACAGCCCGGCGGCGTGCAGCCCGCCGGTCTTGTCGAACACCTGCTGGGCGGCGCGCAGCCGGTCGGGCAGCGCCAGCAGCGTCTCCAGGGTCAGCCGGGTGGCGTCACCGGCGACATCGAAGGCGGTCTTGGTGCGGATCGCGTCGATGCTCGCCTTGCCGCACACGCCGCACGAGCTGGACGTGTAGAAGTTCCGGTCCAGCGCGGTGTCCGGGGCCTCCACGCCGGGCGCCAGGTCGACGTCGACCACGTTGTAGGTGTTGCGGCCCTCGTCGTCCACGGAGTTGCAGTAGCGCAGCCCGGCGATGTCGGCGGCGGAGGTGATCACGCCCTCGGTGGCCAGGAACCCGTGCACCAGGTCGAAGTCGTCACCGGGGGTCCGCATGGTCACCGCCAGCGGCCTCCCGCTCAGCCGGATCTCCAGCGGCTCCTCGGACGCGACGGTGTCCGGACGCCGGGTGTGCACGGGTCCGCGGATGCGCAGCACCGGGGTGCGGCTGGTGACTCTTCCCACGGCGCTGACGGTACTGCGCGGTAGCGCCCTACCGTTCCGGCCATGAGCCCGCTGCCGCCCTTCGCCGCTGTCGTGCTGGCCGGCGGGCGGGCAGCGCGGTTGGGCGGGCAGCCCAAGCCGCAGCTGGACGTCGGTGGGCGCAGCATGCTCGACGCCGTGCTGACCGCCCTGGACGGCGCCGCCCCCCGCGTCGTCGTCGGCCCGCCCCAGCCGGTGCCGGACGGCGTGCGGCTGGTGCGCGAGCAGCCGCCCGGCGGGGGCCCGGTGCCCGCCCTGGCCGCCGGTCTCGCCGCCGTGGGCGGGACGGAGGTCGTCGCCGTCCTCGCCGCCGACCTGCCCTTCGTGACCCACGCCCTGGTGGGCGAGCTGCGCGAGCGGCTGACCGGTGACGGGGTGCTCGTCGTCGACGACACCGGCCGGGACCAGCTGCTCCTGGGGGTGTGGCGGACGGCCGTGCTCCGCACGGCGCTCCAGGGCGCCCGGCCGCACACCCCGCTGCGCGCCGTGCTGTCGCCGCTCGCCGTCCGCCGGTACCGCCCGCCGGTCACCGCCGGGGTGCCCGCGCCGTGGACCGACTGCGACACCCCCGCCGAGCTCGCCCGGGCACGGGCGGTCGCCGCCGGCCGACTGCCCGGCGGGAAGGCGGGGTAGGCGAGGAACATGCGCGTCGTCATCGCAGGTGCCCACGGTCAGATCGCCCGCCGCCTCGGCCGGCTGCTCAGCGGCCGGGGGGACACCGTCCTGGGCATCATCCGCAACCCCGACCAGCAGGCCGACCTGCAGTCCGACGGCGTCGAGCCGGTCGTGCTGGACCTCGAGCAGGCCTCGGTGGACGACGTCGCCGCGGTCGTCTCCGGCGCCGACGCGGTCGTGTTCGCCGCCGGCGGCGGGCCGAGCAGCGGGATCGCCCGCAAGGACACCGTGGACCGCGGCGCCGCCGTGCTGCTCGCCGACGCGGCCGCGACGGCCGGCGTCCGCCCCTACCTGCTGGTCTCCTCGATCGGCGTCGAGCAGGTCGCCGACGGCGCCACCCCCGACGGGATGGACGAGGTCTTCGTCGCCTACCTGCGGGCCAAGCTGGCCGCCGAGGAGCACGTCCTCTCCCGCGAGGGGCTGGCGTCGATGGTGGTGCGGCCGGGGGGCCTCACCGACGACCCGGGCACCGGCCGGGTGCGGCTGGAGCACACCACCGACTCCGGCCAGGTGCCGCGGGACGACGTCGCGGCGGTGCTGCTGGCACTGCTGGACGACCCCAAGGACGGCCTGGTCGCCGAGCTGCTGTCCGGCGACACCCCCGTGGCCGAGGCCGTCGCCGCGCTCCCCTAAGCGCGCTTGGCCCGGGTCACCAGCGCCCGTGCCGCCAGCTGGTCGTCGGGCGGGTAGTCGACCCGCACCAGGGTCAGCCCGCCGGCCGGGGCGACCGGGACGTCGTTCGCCCGGGTGGTCATGGTCAGCAGCGACGCCGGCCAGCCCGCCGGGCGGCGGCCCTCCCCCACCGCGATGAGCGCGCCGACCAGGCTGCGCACCATCGAGTGGCAGAACGCGTCCGCTGACGCCCGGATCTCGATCACGTCGCCGTCGCGGGACACGTCGAGGTCGAGCAGCGTGCGGATCGTGGTGGCACCCTCGCGGCGGCGGCAGTAGGCGGCGAAGTCCTGCTGGCCGAGCAGCAGGGCCGCGGCCACCCGCATCGCGGGCACCTCCAGCCGCCGTCCCCAGGCGGCGGTGTCGGCCCGGCGCAGCGGGGGCGGGCCGGAGTCGGCGTCGGTGAGCCGGTAGACGTAGTGCCGGGCCAGCGCGCCGAAGCGGGCGTCGAAGGCGTCGCTGACCACCCGGGCGCCGGTGACCGCGACGTCGGGCGGCAGCACCCCGCGCAGCCGGCGGAGCAGCCGCCCCTCGTGCACGGCGAACAGCGCGGCCGGCAGGTCGGTGTGCGCGACCTGGCCGGTGGCGTGCACCCCGGCGTCGGTCCGGCCGGCGACGGTCAGGTCGACGTCGTGCCGCAGCACGGTCGCGAGGCCGAGCTCGAGCTCGCCCTGGACCGTGCGCTGGCCGGGCTGGCGGGCCCAGCCGTGCAGCGCCGTCCCGTCGTAGGCGATCCCCAGCCGGACGCGGACGAGCCCGCCACCGGTGCCGGTGGCGGGCTCGTCGACGTGCAGGTGCTCCACGGAGCGGACCGTCAGGAGACGGTCGAGGTCACTTGGGGTCGACCTCGGGCTCGCCGCCGGGGGCGTGGACGCCCGCGGTCGCGGCGTCGCTCAGCTCGGCGGCCTCGACCTCGGCGGCAGCAGCGGCGGCCACG
The DNA here is from genome assembly GCF_014195485.1 of Modestobacter versicolor. Lineage (NCBI taxonomy): Bacteria > Bacillati > Actinomycetota > Actinomycetes > Geodermatophilales > Geodermatophilaceae > Modestobacter > Modestobacter versicolor. The sequence continues at coordinate 3,925,317 of NZ_JACIBU010000001.1, read as the reverse complement.
TCGGGCGAGAGGGTCGGGTCGTCGACGACGGCGAGGTTCTCCGCGGTCGGCTCCGGGGTGACGTCGCCGTCGTCCTGGCGCTCACCGTCGGGGTTGAAGACGTCGGTGACGACCTCCTCGGCCTCCTCGAGGCCCTCGGCGTCGGCGACCACGGCCGGGCTGGTGTCCCCGCCCGGGCCGGTGGTGACGTCCTCGTCGACCAGGCCGGGCTCGGCCGTGTCGGCGGTGACCTCACCGGCGGCGGCGGAGGCGCCGGCACCGGCGGCGAAGCGGGTGCCGCGAGCGCGCTCGGCCTCGCCGACGGCCTGCTGCGCGACCGTGGTGGCCTCGACGAGCTCGATGACGGCCATCGGGGCGTTGTCGCCCTTGCGGGGACCGACCTTGGTGATCCGCGTGTAGCCGCCGGGGCGGTTCTCGTAGCGGGGACCGATCTCGGCGAACAGGTGGTGGACGACGTCCTTGTCGCGGATCACCGTCATCACCTGCCGGCGGGCGTGCAGGTCACCGCGCTTGGCGAAGGTCACCAGCTTCTCGGCGTACGGGCGCAGCCGCTTGGCCTTGGTCTCGGTGGTGGTGATCCGCCCGTGCTCGAACAGCGAGGTGGCCAGGTTGGCCAGCATCAGCCGCTCGTGCGCGGGGGACCCGCCGAGACGGGGGCCCTTGGTGGGGGTGGGCATGTCGGTCCTTCCTCAGGCGGCCGGGCGGGCGGTTGCCGGCTGCGTCGTCCATCGCGGTGCTGCGTCGTGCTGCGTCCGGGCCAGTGTGGCGCGCCCGGTGGTACGGCCGGACGGCGGGTGCACCGCCGTCCGGCCGAGGTGGTTCAGAGCTGCTCGGTCTCCTGGAACGCCGTCTCGTCGTACTGAGCCGGGTCGCCGTAGGTCGCGTCGCCCTGGTAGGCGTCGGTCTCGTAGCCCTCGTCGTAGCTCTCCACCGAGGTGGGGATGAACCCGGGCGGGCTGTCCTTGAGGGCCAGGCCCATCGCGGCGAGCTTGAGCTTGACCTCGTCGATCGACTTCGCACCGAAGTTGCGGATGTCGAGCAGGTCGGCCTCCGAGCGGGTGACGAGCTCCCCGACGGTGTGCACGCCCTCGCGCTTGAGGCAGTTGTAGGACCGGACGGTGAGGTCCATGTCCTCGATCGGCATCGAGAAGTTCGCGATGTCGGCGGCCTCGGCCGGGCTGGGCCCGACCTCGATGCCCTCGGCGTCGACGTTCAGCTCGCGCAGCAGGCCGAACAGCTCGACCAGGGTCGAGCCGGCGCTGGCGATGGCGTCGCGGGGCTCCATCGACGGCTTGGTCTCGACGTCGACCACGAGGCGGTCGAAGTCGGTGCGCTGCTCGACGCGGGTGGCCTCGACGGCGTAGGTCACCTTGAGCACCGGGGAGTAGATCGAGTCGACGGGGATGCGACCGATCTCCTGGCCGGGCTGCTTGTTCTGGGTGGCCGGCACGTAGCCGCGGCCGCGCTCGACGACCAGCTCGATCTCGAGCCGGCCCTTCGCGTTCAGCGTGGCGATGTGCAGCTCGGGGTTGTGCACCTCGACACCGGCCGGGGGCGCGATGTCGGCGGCGGTGACCTCACCCGGGCCCTGCTTGCGCAGGTACATGGTCACCGGCTCGTCGGAGTCCGAGCTGACCACGAGGCCCTTGAGGTTCAGGATGATCTCGGTGACGTCCTCCTTGACGCCCGGCACGGTGGTGAACTCGTGCAGGGTGCCCTCGATGCGGATGCTGGTGACAGCAGCGCCGGGGATCGAGGACAGCAGGGTGCGACGCAGGGAGTTGCCGAGGGTGTAGCCGAAGCCCGGCTCCAGCGGCTCGATGACGAACCGCGAGCGCTGGGCGTCGATGGTCTCCTCGGTGAGGGTCGGACGCTGTGCGATGAGCATGGTGGTTCTCCTTCGTGTCCTCCGGCACCCGCCATATGACGCCGTGAGGGGGTGGTGCCGGCGGGGCGGACATCGGTCCACCCGCCCCGCCGTCGTGCTGCGTGCTCGGAGCTGGACTCCTTACTTGGAGTAGAGCTCCACGATCAGCTGCTCCTGGACCGGGGTGTCGATCACCTGGCGGGCCGGGATGTTGTGCACCAGCACGCGCAGCTGGGTGCTGATGACCTCGAGCCACGGCGGCACCGGACGGGAGCCGGCCTTGGCCTGGGCGACCTGGAACGGGACCATCTCGGCGGACTTCGCAGCCACCTCGACGATGTCGTTCGCGGTCACCCGGTACGAGGGGATGTCCACCTTGCGGCCGTTGACCTTGATGTGGCCGTGGCGGACGAGCTGGCGCGACATGTCGCGGGACTCGGCGAAGCCGGCCCGGTAGACGACGTTGTCCAGGCGCGACTCGAGGATCTGCAGGAGGACCTCACCGGTCTTGCCCTGCTTCTTGTTGGCCTCTTCGTAGTAGCCGCGGAACTGCTTCTCCAGCACGCCGTAGATGCGGCGGGCCTTCTGCTTCTCGCGCAGCTGGAGCAGGTACTCGCTGTCCTTGGTGCGGCCACGGCCGTGCTCGCCCGGCGGGTAGGGCCGGATCTCGATCGGGCACTTCGGGGACTCGCACTTGCTGCCCTTGAGGAACAGCTTCATCTTCTCGCGCCGGCAGAGGCGGCAATCGGCTCCGGTGTAACGGGCCACGTCAAATACTCCTGTTTCGTCTCGTCAGTGACCGGTCAGACCCGGCGGCGCTTCTTGGGCCGGCAGCCGTTGTGCGGCTGCGGCGTCACGTCCTGGATCTGCCCGACCTCGAGGCCGGTGGCCTGCAGGGACCGGATCGCGGTCTCGCGACCGGAGCCAGGGCCCTTCACGAAGACGTCGACCTTGCGCATGCCGTGCTCCTGGGCCTTGCGCGCGGCGTTCTCGGCAGCCATCTGCGCCGCGAACGGCGTGGACTTGCGCGAGCCCTTGAACCCGACGTGGCCGGCCGAGGCCCAGCTGATCACGTTGCCCGTGGGGTCGGTGATCGACACGATCGTGTTGTTGAAGGTGCTCTTGATGTGCGCCGCGCCGTGAGCGACGTTCTTCTTCTCCTTGCGGCGCACCTTCTTGGTGCCAGCTGCCGCGCGAGCCCTGGGAGGCATCTCTCTCCGGTCTGAGTCTGTGTTCGTGGCCTGGGTGGTGCGGGTGCCGCCGCGGCGTTCAGCGCGCGGGGGCGGTCGTGCGCAGGCGCACCGCCGGTCCGGCCCTCTCGGACCTGCGGCGGTGCGCCGTCATGCCTGGGTCAGCGGGCCTTCTTCTTGCCCGCGATGGTCTTGCGCGGGCCCTTGCTCGAGCGCGCGTTCGTCTTCGTGCGCTGCCCGTGCACGGGGAGCCCGCGACGGTGCCGCAGCCCCTGGTAGCAACCGATCTCCACCTTGCGGCGGATGTCGGCGGCCACCTCGCGGCGCAGGTCGCCCTCGACGCGGAAGTGCTCGTCGATGTAGTCGCGCAGCTTGAGGAGGTCCTCGTCGGAGAGGTCCTTGGCGCGCAGGTCCGGGCTGACGCCCGTCGCGGCCAGGGTCGCCTTCGCCGAGGTCGGCCCGATCCCGTAGATGTAGGTGAGTGCGATCTCCATCCGCTTCTCGCGGGGGAGGTCGACGCCAGCCAGACGTGCCATGTTCAGGTACTCCCTCAGCCCTGGCGCTGCTTGTGCCGGGCGTTCTCGCAGATGACCATGACCCGGCCGTGCCGGCGGATCACCTTGCACTTGTCGCAGATCTTCTTCACCGACGGCTGGACCTTCACCGGTGCCGCCCTCATTCCTGTAGATCGTGCGCCGGCCCCGGCCCCGGTCAGGGGCCCCACCGGCGGTGGGTTACTTGTAGCGGTAGACGATGCGACCGCGCGTCAGGTCGTAGGGCGAGAGCTCCACGACCACGCGGTCCTCGGGCAGGATGCGGATGTAGTGCTGCCGCATCTTGCCGCTGATGTGGGCGAGCACCCGGTGCCCGTTCTGCAGTTCGACCCGGAACATCGCGTTGGGCAGTGGTTCGACGACACGACCCTCGACCTCGATGGCCCCGTCCTTCTTCGCCACGCCTACACGGCCTCCTCGTTCGATCGACCTGCATGCGCCCATGCCGGAACCGGCAGGGCGGTGGATCTGGGTTCAGCACTGACGTGCTGGATGCGGTGGTGCGGGCGATCTCGCAGAGGGCGTCCGGTCCCTGCGGCCACAGCAGGACGACGGACGGCGCGAACGCCAACGGCCACTGTACTCCCAGGAGCACCCGCTCTCCAACCCGGGGGCTGGGTGATGGAGGACCCTCCTGCAGGGGCCCGTTGCGAGCCTGCGAGCGACGGGGGGCAGGAGGGTCTTCCTCAGACGCGGGGAGTGACCCCGAACGGTGCGAGGCCGGCCACGCCGCCGTCCTCCGCGGTGAGCACCCACGGACCCTCGGGCGTGATCGCCACGGTGTGCTCGAAGTGCGCCGCGCGGGAGCCGTCCTTGGTGACCACGGTCCAGCCGTCGTCGAGCTCGGCGGTGGCCGGGTCGCCCACGGTCACCATCGGCTCGATCGCCAGCACCAGGCCGGGCACCAGCTTGGGCCCGCGGCCGGCGCGGCCGTAGTTGAGCACGTGCGGGTCCTGGTGCATCTCGGTGCCGATGCCGTGGCCGCCGTAGTGGTCGACGATCCCGTACGGGTGCTCGTGGGCGGTGATCGACTCCTCGACCGCGTGGCTGATGTCGGTCAGCCGGCCACCGGCGACGGCCCGGGCCAGCCCCGCCCACATCGAGCGTTCGGTCACCTCGAGCAGCGCGGCGTCGGCGGCGGAGGCCTCCCCCACCGTCACGGTCACCGCGGAGTCGCTGTGCCAGCCGTCGAGGACCGCGCCGCAGTCGATCGAGATGTTGTCGCCCTCGGCGAGCACCCGGTCCGGGCTGGGGATCCCGTGCACGACCTCGTCGTTGATCGACGCGCAGATCGTGCCGGTGAAGCCGTGGTAGCCGAGGAAGTTGGGCACCGCGCCCCGGGAGCGGATGTGCGCCTCGGCGATCGCGTCGAGCTCACCGGTGGTCACGCCCGGGCGGACGGCGGCCTTGACCGCTGCCAGCGCGCCGGCGGTGACCAGGCCGGAGGCCCGCATCAGCTCGATCTCGTGCGCGGTCTTGATCTGGATCATGCGTCCACTCCACTTCGCCAGCAGCGGCAGCCGGGCCAGCAGGGCGGCTCCGCGGTCACCGTGCACCGCGACCTCGCGGTCTCAGTCCTCGGCCGGTTCGTCAGCCAGCGCCTCGTCGGCCCCGAGGGCCTCCAGGGCGCGATGGGTGACCTCGTCGATCTCACCGATCGCGTTGATCCGGCTCAGTAGGCCGGCCTGCTCGTAGAAGCCCGACAGCGGCGCGGTCTGTTCCCGGTAGACCTCCAGGCGGTGCCGGACGGTCTCGGGCTTGTCGTCGTCGCGCTGGACCCACTCGCCGTCGACGAGCATGCGGCGGCCGGAGAGCCGGCGGACCAGCTCGTCCTCGTCGACGACCAGCTCGAGGCACCGGTCCAGCACGTTGCCCATCTCGGCCAGCGAGTCACGCAGCTGCTCGGCCTGGGCGATGGTGCGCGGGAACCCGTCGAGCAGGAAGCCGGCCTTCGCGTCGGGCTCGGCCAGCCGGTCGGAGACCATCGCCACGGTGATCGCGTCGGGGACGAGGTCCCCGGCGTCCATGTAGGTCTTGGCCTTCTGGCCGAGCTCGGTCTGCCCGCTCACGTTCGCGCGGAAGATGTCGCCGGTCGAGATCGCCGGCACGCCCAGGCGCCCGGCGATGATCTGCGCCTGGGTCCCCTTGCCCGCTCCGGGAGGGCCCAGCAGGACGACGCGCACTAGCGGAGGAACCCTTCGTAGCTGCGCTGGTTGAGCTGCGTCTCGATCTGCTTCACCGTCTCCAAGCCCACTCCCACCATGATCAGCACCGCGGTCCCGCCGAACGGGAAGTTCTGGTTCTGCCCCTCCTGCGTGATCGACAGGAACAGGTTGGGCAGCACCGCCACCAACCCGAGGTAGATCGCGCCGGGCAGCGTGATCCGGGACAGCACGTACTGCAGGTACTCCGCGGTGGGGCGGCCGGGACGGATGCCGGGGATGAAGCCGCCGTAGCGCTTCATGTCGTCGGCCCGTTCCTCGGGGTTGAACGTGATCGACACGTAGAAGTAGGTGAAGAAGACGATCAGCGCGAAGTACACCGCGATGTGCACCGGGCTGCTCTGGTCGACCACGTAGTTCTCGAAGAACCGCCGGACCGGACCGGTCGAGTCACCCTGGAGCTGGGTGATCAGCTGGGGCAGGTACAGCAGGGACGACGCGAAGATGACCGGGATGACGCCGGCCTGGTTGACCTTCAGCGGCAGGTAGGTCGAGGTCCCGCCGTACATCCGGCGGCCGACCATGCGCTTGGCGTACTGCACCGGGATGCGCCGCTGCGCCTGCTCGACGTAGACCACCGAGGCGATGATCAGCACCGCCAGGATGCAGATGAGCGTGAAGACGAAGCCGCCGCGGCTCTGCAGGATGGCGCCGCCCTCGGCGGGGATGCGGGCCGCGATCGAGGTGAAGATCAGCACGGACATGCCGTTGCCGATCCCCTTCTCGGTGAGCAGCTCGCCCAGCCACATGATCACGGCGGTACCGGCGGTCAGCGTGACGACCAGGACGATCGTGGTCCACACCGAGTCCGACGGGATGATGTCCTGCTGGCAGTTCGGGAAGAGCTGGCCGCTGCGGGCCAGGGCGATGATCCCGGTGCTCTGCAGCACGGCGAGCGCGATCGTCAGGTAGCGGGTGTACTGGGTCAGCTTCTGCTGGCCCGACTGCCCTTCCTTCTTCAGCTGCTCGAACCGCGGGATGACCACGACCAGCAGCTGCACGATGATGCTCGCGGTGATGTACGGCATGATGCCGAGCGCGAAGACCGAGAGCCGCAGCAGTGCGCCGCCGGAGAACAGGTTGACCAGCGAGTAGACGTCGCGCTGGTCCGAGGCGTTGGCCTGGTCCAGGCAGCTGTTGATCGCCTCGATGGAGACACCGGGACCGGGCACGCTGGCACCCAGCCGGTAGATGGCGATCAGCGCCAGGGAGAACAGCAGCTTGCGCCGGAGGTCTGGCGTCCGGAACGCCGCGGCGAACGCCTGCAGCACGTGCCCTCCCCGAGTCGGTCGTATGAGGCTATCAACGTCAGGCCGCGACCCCCTCCCCCCGTCCGCCGGTGCGGCGGCGCGGTGGGGCGGGGCGCGGTCGGTGGTGCCTCCGGCCGATCACCGGCCGGACAGCAGAAGGCCCCCCTGCAGGTGGCCCCCTCCCGGTCCCGGTCGTGCTCGGGACGGGGAGGAGGGACCTCCTACAGGGGGGTCCTCGCTCAGATCTGGGTGGTGCTGCCCCCGGCAGCGCCGATCTTCTCCTCGGCGGACTTCGAGAAGGCGTGCGCCTGCACGTCGACCTTCACCCCGCCGAGCTCGCCGGTGCCGAGCACCTTGACCGGCTGACCGCGCCGGACCGCGCCGGCGTTCGCCAGCGTGTCCGGGTCGATCGTGCCGCCCTGCGGGAACAGGGAGGCGATCCGGTCCAGGTTGACGACCTGGAAGACGACCTTGTTGTTGTTCTTGAAGCCCGAGAGCTTCGGCAGCCGCATGTGCAGGGGGGTCTGGCCACCCTCGAAGCGGGCAGAGACCTGCACGCGGGCGCCGGAGCCCTTGGTGCCGCGACCAGCCGTCTTGCCCTTGGAACCCTCACCACGACCGACACGGGTCTTCTTGGTGTGGGCACCGGGGGCCGGACGCAGGTGGTGGACCTTGAGAGTCATGGTGTTCCCCTGCTCAGACGATCTCTTCGACGGTGACCAGGTGCGGCACCGTCGCGACCATCCCGCGGATCTCGGGACGGTCCTCCTTGACGACCGAGTCGCTGATCCGCTTCAGCCCGAGCGAACGCAGCGTCTGGCGCTGGTTCGGCTTGGTGCCGATGGTCGACTTGATCTGGGTGACCTTCAGCTGAGCCATCTCAGACCCCCTGACCGGCCCGCGCGCGCAGCATGGCGGCCGGGGCGACGTCCTCCAGGGGCAGACCGCGGCGAGCCGCGATCTCCTCGGGGCGGACGAGGTCCTTCAGCGCCTGCATGGTCGCGTGGACGATGTTGATCGGGTTCGAGGACCCGAGGCTCTTGGAGAGCACGTCGTGGATCCCGGCGCACTCGAGGACGGCGCGCACCGGACCACCGGCGATGACCCCGGTACCCGGGCTGGCCGGCTTCAGCAGCACGACACCGGCCGCCGCCTCACCCTGCACGGGGTGCGGGATGGTGCTGGCGATGCGCGGCACCTTGTAGAAGTGCTTTTTGGCCTCCTCGACGCCCTTGGCGATCGCCGCGGGCACCTCCTTGGCCTTGCCGTAGCCGACGCCCACGGTGCCGTCGCCGTCGCCGACGATCACCAGCGCGGTGAAGCTGAAGCGCCGACCGCCCTTGACGACCTTCGAGACGCGGTTGATCGCGACCACGCGCTCGATGAACTGGCTCTTCTCGGCGGCACCGCCGCCGGGGCCGCGGCCGCCGTCACGACGGTCGCGGCGGTCGTTGCCGCCGCCGGCGCCACCGGGGCCACCCGTCCCGCCGGCGCCACCGCCGCGTCGCTGTGGTCCTGGCATCAGACGTCCCTCTCGATCTCGGTGATGGTGCTCATCAGAAGTCCAGCCCGCCCTCGCGGGCGCCGTCGGCCAGAGCCGCGATGCGCCCGGCGTACCGGTTGCCGCCACGGTCGAAGACGACCGCAGCGATGCCGGCGGCCTTGGCGCGCTCGGCGACCAGAGCACCGACCTGGCGCGCGAGGGCGGACTTGTCGCCCTCGGCGCCCTTCAGGCTGGCGTCCATGGTGGACGCGCTGGCCAGGGTGCGGCCGACGGTGTCGTCCACGACCTGGACGTGGATGTGCCGGGAGCTGCGCTTGACGACCAGGCGCGGGCGCTCCGGCGTGCCACCCACCCGCTTGCGCAGGCGGTTGTGACGGCGCAGCCGCGAGGTGCGGCGCGCAGTGCTGACGTCGGTGCCGACGGGCTTGTGCACCCGGGCACCCTTCTCGGTCTTGGCTGCCTGTGCCATCACTTGCCCGTCTTCCCGACCTTGCGCTTGACGACCTCGCCCTGGTACCGCACGCCCTTGCCCTTGTACGGGTCGGGCTTGCGGATCTTGCGGATCTTGGCCGCGACCTCGCCGACCTGCTGCTTGTCGATGCCGGTCACCCGCAGGCGGGTGGGGGCCTCGACGGTGAAGGAGATCCCCTCGGGGGCCTTCACGACGACCGGGTGGCTGAAGCCGAGGGCGAACTCGAGGTCCGACCCGCGGGCCTGCACGCGGTAACCGACACCGACGATCTCCAGGGTCTTGTCGTACCCCTGGGTGACGCCGGTGATCATGTTCGCGATGAGGGTGCGGGAGAGGCCGTGCAGCGCACGGCTCTCGCGCTCGTCGTCGGGGCGCTGCACCAGCAGCGTCCCCTCCTCAGCGCGCTCGACGGTGATGGGAGCGGCCACCGTGTGGCTCAGCTTCCCCTTCGGGCCGGAGACGTTGATCGTGCGTCCGTCGATGGCGACGTCCACACCGCTCGGCACCGGAATCGGGAGTCGTCCGATCCGTGACATGTCTGCTCGCTCCTCTTACCAGACGTAGGCGAGGACTTCCCCACCCACGCCCTTCTTGGTCGCCTGCTTGTCGGTCAGCAGCCCGGTGGAGGTGGAGATGATCGCCACCCCGAGGCCGCCGAGCACCTTGGGCAGGGCAGTCGACTTCGCGTAGACCCGGAGGCCGGGCTTGGACACCCGCCGGACGCCGGCGATGCTGCGCTCACGGTTCGGGCCGTACTTGAGGGTGACCACGAGCTCCTTGCGGATGTGGCCGTCCACCTCGACGTCGTTGACGGTCCAGCCGCCGATGTAACCCTCCTTCTGGAGGATCTCGGCGATGTGCGTCTTGAGCTTCGACGACGGCATGGCAGCTGCGTCGTGGTACGCCTGGTTGGCGTTCCGCAGCCGCGTGAGCATGTCCGCGATCGGGTCGGTCATCGTCATGGGTGTGTGTTGCCTCTCTCACCGCGGTTCCGCACGCTGTCGTGCGCGGGCCTCTCGGCGACGTGGGTGGTGCTCCGGGTCGTGCTCGGGAGCGAGCGGCCCGCCCCGGTGGGGGCGGACCGGCGTGCAGGTGCTACCAGCTGGACTTGGTCACGCCGGGCAGCTCGCCGGCGTGCGCCATCTCGCGCACGCAGATCCGGCAGAGGCCGAACTTGCGGTACACGGCGTGCGGACGCCCGCAACGCTGGCAGCGGGTGTAGGCGCGGACGGCGAACTTGGGCTTGCGCGCCGCCTTGTTGACAAGAGCCTTCTTGGCCATCTCTGGGTCTCCTCGCCCGCGGTCAGCGGGTCGCGTTCACGACGGTCTGGCCGGCGAAGGGGAACCCGAGCAGGCTGAGCAGCTCGCGACCCTCCTCGTCGGTGGTGGCGGTGGTCACCAGGGTGATGTCCATGCCGCGCGGCCGGTCGATCTTGTCGACGTCGATCTCGCGGAACATCGACTGCTCGGTCAGACCGAACGTGTAGTTGCCGTGACCGTCGAACTGCTTGGGGTTCAGCCCACGGAAGTCACGGATGCGGGGCAGGGCCAGCGACAGCAGCCGGTCCAGGAACTCCCACATGCGGTCGCCGCGGAGGGTGACCTTGGCGCCGATCGGCATGCCCTCGCGCAGCTTGAACTGCGCGATGGACTTGCGGGCGCGGACGACGGCCGGCTTCTGGCCGGTGATGGCGGTGAGGTCGCGGACCGCGCCGTCCATCAGCTTGGCGTCGCGGGTGGCCTCGCCGACGCCCATGTTGACGACGATCTTGACCAGGCCGGGGATCTGCATGACGTTCGGGTAGCCGAACTCCGACTGCAGCGCCGGCGCGATCTCCTCGCGGTAGCGGGCCAGCATGCGGGGCAGCTCGCGGGTGGGTGCGCTCATGGTGGTCAGAGGTCCTTACCGGTGCGCCGCGAGACCCGGATGCTGCGGCCTTCCTCGTCCTTGCGGTAGCCGACCCGGGTCGGCTTGTCCTCGGAGTCGATGACCATCACGTTGCTCACGTGGACGGCCGCCTCCTGCGTGACGATCCCGCCCGACTGGGCTCCGCGCTGGGTGGTGCTGATCCGGGTGTGCTTCTTCACCCGGCCGATGCCCTCGACGAGGACCTTCTGGGTCTTGGGGAAGGCGGCGATGACGCGGCCCTTCGCACCCTTGTCCTTGCCGGACAGGACGACGACCTGGTCGCCCTTCTTGACCTTCATCGACGGGGTCTTCCCGCTCGTCGGCTGAGCCATGGTCACAACACCTCCGGAGCGAGCGAGATGATCCGCATGAAGCGCTTGTCACGGAGCTCCCGGCCCACGGGGCCGAAGATGCGCGTGCCGCGCGGGTCGCCGCTGTCGCGGATGATGACCGCGGCGTTCTCGTCGAAGCGGATGTAGGAACCGTCGGGACGACGGCGCTCCTTCACCGTGCGGACGACGACGGCCTTGACCACGTCGCCCTTCTTCACGCCGGCGCCGGGCAGCGCGTCCTTGACGGTGGCGACGATGACGTCACCGATGCCCGCGTAGCGCCGCCCCGACCCGCCGAGCACGCGGATGCACAAGATCTCCTTGGCACCGGTGTTGTCGGCGACTCGCAGTCGCGACTCCTGCTGGATCACTACCTGCTCCTGAATCTGAGAGACGACAGCCGGACCGGATCGGTGAACCGGCTGTCCGGTACCCACGTGCGGACGCACCGGCAGCGTGTGCCGCCGGTGCGTCCGAGCACGGGACCGGGATGCGGCGCGCACCGGAGGGCGCGCCAGTCGTCCAGGGTACTCCTGGCTCACCGGCCTCGGGAGGCCGGTACCGAACTGCTTACTTGGCCTTCTCGACGACGGTCACCAGACGCCAGCGCTTGGTGGCCGAGAGCGGGCGCGTCTCCATGATCTGCACCCGGTCGCCGATGCCGGCGGTGTTGTCCTCGTCGTGCGCCTTGAGCTTGCTCGTGCGGCGCAGGACCTTGCCGTACAGGCCGTGCTTCACGCGGTCCTCGACCTCGACCACGATCGTCTTGTGCATCTTGTCGCTGACCACCAGGCCCTCGCGGACCTTGCGGTAGCCACGGCCGGCAAGACCCGGGCCGCTGGCGGCCTGCGTCTGCTCGCTCTCGCTCATGCCACACCCTCGTTCGGGGCGACCGAGAGGCCCAGCTCGCGCTCGCGCATGATCGTGTAGATCCGGGCGATGTCACGGCGGACGGTCTGCAGTCGCCGGTTGTTGTCCAGCTGGCCGGTGGCCACCTGGAAGCGCAGGTTGAACAGCTCTTCGCGCGACTCGCGCAGCCGGGTGGCCAGCTCGTCGGCGGACAGCTCGCGCAGCTCGGGCGCGGACAGTCCGGCGGCCATCACACCTCTCCTTCGCGAGTGATGAAGCGGCACTTCATGGGCAGCTTGTGGATCGCGCGGCGCATGGCCTCGCGGGCCACGGGCTCGGCGACACCGGACAGCTCGAACATGATCCGGCCCGGCTTGACGTTCGCCACCCACCACTCGGGCGAGCCCTTGCCGGAACCCATGCGGGTCTCGGCCGGCTTCTTGGTCAGCGGACGGTCGGGGTAGATCGAGATCCACACCTTGCCGCCACGCTTGATGTGGCGGGTCATGGCGATACGAGCGGACTCGATCTGCCGGTTCGTGACGTACGCGGGCTCGAGGGCCTGGATCGCGAAGTCACCGAAGTTGATCGCGGTGCCGCCCTTGGCAGCACCCGAGCGGCTCGGGTGGTGCTGCTTGCGGTGCTTGACCCGACGGGGGATCAGCATGATCAGGCCTCCGTGTTCTCGGCACCGGCGGCCTGCGCCGTCGCGGTGCCCTCGGCGCCGACTGCCTCGCCGACGCTCTGCTCGGGAGCGACCTCACCGGAGGTGACGGCCACGGCGGCTGCCGTGGTGTCCTCCACCGGGCTGGTCGGCCCCTCGGCGGCGGCGCGACCGGCCTCGGTCCCGCCGGCGGTGGTGCCGGTCGAACCCGACCGGCGCTGCGGGCGCTGGGCCCGCTCACGGCGCTGCTGACGCTGGGCGAGGGCCTCGAGGGCCTCCCGCTCGGCGCGCGAACCGCTGGCGTCGCCCTTGTAGATCCAGACCTTCACGCCGATGCGGCCGAAGGTCGTGCGGGCCTCGTAGATGCCGTAGTCGATGTTCGCGCGGAGCGTGTGCAGGGGCACCCGACCCTCGCGGTAGAACTCCGACCGGCTCATCTCCGTGCCGCCGAGGCGACCCGAGCACTGCACCCGGATGCCCTTGACCTGCGGGCTGCGCTGCGCGGACTGCATCGCCTTGCGCATGGCACGGCGGAAGCTGACCCGGCTGGAGAGCTGCTCGGCGACGCCCTGGGCGACCAGCTGCGCGTCGGACTCGGGGTTCTTGACCTCGAGGATGTTCAGCTGCACCTGCTTGCCGGTGAGCTTCTCCAGCTCGCCGCGGATGCGGTCGGCCTCGGCGCCGCGGCGGCCGATGACGATGCCCGGGCGAGCGGTGTGGATGTCCACGCGGACGCGGTCACGGGTGCGCTCGATCTCCACCTTCGAGATGCCGGCGCGCTCCATGCCCTTGCCCATGAGCTTGCGGATGGCCACGTCTTCCTTGACGTAGTCGGCGTACAGCTTGTCCGCGTACCACCGGGACTTGTAGTCGGTGGTGATGCCGAGCCGGAACCCGTGCGGGTTGACCTTCTGACCCACTAGCGGGTCCCTCCCCTCGTGTTGCTCTTCTGCTGCTGGGTGGCGGGACCGGACTGGCCGGTGTCCCGACGTGCCTTGCGCGACCGCTGCGCGAGCTCCGCGCTGGTGGTCACCTCGCTCACCTCGACGGTGATGTGGCTGGTCCGCTTGTTGATGCGGAATGCCCGGCCCTGCGCACGCGGACGGATCCGCTTGAGCGTGGGGCCCTCGTCGACGAACGCGGCGGAGACGACGAGCGCGGTCGGGTCCAGACGCAGGTTGTGCTCTGCGTTGGCGACGGCGCTGGCGACGACCTTGGCCACCGGCTCGCTCGCGGTCTGCGGCGCGAAGCGCAGCAGGGCGAGTGCCTCATCGGTCGGCAGGTAGCGGATCATGTCCACCACCCGCCGGGCCTTCATGGGGGTGACGCGGACGAACCGGGCGGTGGCCCGGGCGACCGGCGTCTCCTGTCCCAACTGGGAAGTCATGTGACTCTCTTCTCTACCTGGTCAGCCGCGCCGCGACCGGCGGTCGTCCTTGATGTGCCCACGGAAGGTGCGCGTGGGCGCGAACTCGCCGAGCTTGTGCCCGACCATCGCCTCGGTGACGAACACCGGGACGTGCTTGCGGCCGTCGTGCACGGCGATCGTGTGCCCGAGCATGTCGGGGATGATCGTCGAGCGCCGCGACCAGGTGCGGATGACGTTCTTGGTGCCCTTGTCGTTCTGGGCGTCCACCTTGGCGAGCAGGTGGTCGTCGACGAACGGGCCCTTCTTGAGGCTGCGTGGCATGTCTGTCGGACTCCTCTACCCGCTCAGCGCTTCTTGTTGGTGCGCCGGCGGCGCACGATCAGGGCGTCACTGGCCTTCCGCTTGCGCGTCCGGCCCTCCGGCTTGCCCTTGGGGTTGACCGGGTGCCGGCCACCGGAGGTCTTGCCCTCACCACCACCGTGCGGGTGGTCGACCGGGTTCATGGCGACACCGCGGACGGTCGGGCGCTTGCCCTTCCACCGCATGCGGCCGGCCTTGCCCCAGTTGATGTTGGACTGCTCGGCGTTGCCGACCTCGCCGATGGTGGCGCGGCAGCGGACGTCGACGTTGCGGATCTCGCCGGACGGCATGCGCAGCTGGGCGAAGCGACCCTCGCGGGCCACCAGCTGGACGCTGGTGCCAGCCGAGCGGGCGATCTTCGCGCCGCCACCGGGCCGCAGCTCGATGGCGTGGATGACCGTGCCGACCGGGATGTTGCGCAGCGGCAGGTTGTTGCCCGGCTTGATGTCGGCCGCGGGGCCGCACTCGACCGTGTCGCCCTGCTTCAGCTTCGCCGGGGCGATGATGTAGCGCTTCTCTCCGTCGGCGAAGTGCAGCAGCGCGATGCGCGAGGTGCGGTTCGGGTCGTACTCGATGTGCGCGACCTTGGCCGGCACGCCGTCCTTGTCCGCCCGGCGGAAGTCGATCAGCCGGTAGGCGCGCTTGTGCCCGCCGCCCTGGTGGCGCGCCGTGACGCGCCCGTGGACGTTGCGCCCACCGCGGCCGTGCAGCGGCCGGACCAGCGACTTCTCGGGGTGGTCGCGGGTGACCTCGGCGAAGTCGGCGACGGACGAGCCGCGGCGGCCCGGCGTCGTCGGCTTGTACTTACGGATGGCCATGGTTCCTCAGAGTCCTCTGGTCCGATCGGTGGGTCCGGGTGCCGTCAGGCGCCCGGGCCCCCGAAGAGCTCGATGCGGTCGCCGGGGGCCACGGAGACGATGGCGCGCTTGGTGTCCTTGCGCTTGCCCATCACAGCGCCCTTCGAGCGCTTCCTCTTGCCCTGACGGTTGATCGTGTTGACGGCGAGGACCTTCACGTTGAAGACCTGCTGCACAGCGATCTTGATCTGGGTCTTGTTGGCGTCGGGCCGGACGATGAACGTGTACTTGTTCTCGTCCAGGAGGCCGTAGCTCTTCTCCGAGATGACCGGGGACAGCAGGACGTCCCGGGGGTCGCGGACGCTCATGCCTTCTCCTCAGTGGTGTCCTCGGTGGTCGCCGGGGCGATCGAGGGGGCGGTCTCCTCGACCTCGGTGGTGCTGAGGTCGGGCAGCTCGGCCGAGCTGGCCTCGCCGGTGGCACCCGTCGCGGGGCCGGAGACGAACTCGGCCAGGGCGGTCTCGGTGAAGACCACCTCGTCGGCGACGAGCACGTCGTAGGTGTTCAGCTGACCGGCCTCGATCAGGTGGACCCGCGGCACGTTGCGCAGGCTCACCCAGTTGAGGACGTCGTCGCGGTCGAGGACGACCAGCACGCGCTTGGCGGCGGTGACGGCGTCGAGCACCTTGATCGCGGCCTTGGTCGACGGGGCGTCGCCCTCGACGAAGGCGGAGACCACGTGCACGCGGTCCTCGCGGGCCCGGTCGGAGAGGGCGCCACGCAGGGCGGCGGCCTTCATCTTCTTGGGGGTCTTCTGCTCGTAGTTGCGCGGCACGGGGCCGTGCGAGACGCCACCGCCGGCGAACTGCGGCGCGCGCAGCGAGCCCTGGCGGGCGCGGCCGGTGCCCTTCTGGCGGTAGGGCTTGGCGCCGGTACCGCTGACCTGGGCCCGCGTCTTGGTGGAGTGCGTGCCCTGGCGGGCGGCGGCCAGCTGGGCCACCACGACCTGGTGCATGAGGGAGACGTTGGCGCTGGCGTCGAAGAGGTCACCGGGCAGCGTGACGCTGCCGGCGCTCTCCCCCGCCGCGTTGCGGACCGGGACCTCGCGGTCGGTCCGCGCCTGCGCCTTGGACTCGGCGATCGACTGGCTCACTTGGTGTCACTCCCCACGGGGCCGCCCTTGACCGCGGACCGGACGAGCAGCAGCCCGCCGCGCGGGCCGGGGACGGCGCCCTTGATCAGCACGAGGCCCTTCTCGGCGTCGACCGCGTGCACCTTCAGCGACAGGGTGGTCGTGGTGGCCACGCCCATCCGGCCGGCCATGCGCATGCCCTTGAAGACACGACCCGGGGTCGAGGCCCCGCCGATCGAGCCGGGCGCGCGGTGCTTGCGGTGCGTGCCGTGGCCGGCACCCAGGCCCTTGAAGCCGTGACGCTTCATGACGCCGGCGGTGCCCTTGCCCTTGCTGGTGCCGATGACGTCGACCTTGGTGACGCCGTCGAACACGTCGGTGGTCAGCTCCTGGCCGACCGTGTAGTCGCCGGCGTCCGCGGTGCGGAGCTCGACCACGTGCCGCCGGGGCGTGACGCCCGCCTTGGCGAAGTGCCCGCCCTCGGGCTTGTTCACCTTGCGGGGGTCGATCGCGCCGAACCCGAGCTGGACGGCGGAGTAGCCGTCCTTCTCCGGGGTGCGGACCTGCGTGACCACGCACGGGCCCGCCTTGACGACGGTCACCGGCACGATGCGGTTGTTCTCGTCGAAGACCTGGGTCATCCCCAGCTTCTCGCCGAGGAGACCACGGAATGTGCTCGCCATGTCTGGGACAGCCCTTACTGGATGTTGACGTCGACCGAGGCCGGCAGGTCGATGCGCATGAGCGCGTCGACCGTCTTCGGCGTCGGGTCGAGGATGTCGATGAGCCGCTTGTGCGTGCGCATCTCGAAGTGCTCGCGCGAGTCCTTGTACTTGTGCGGCGAGCGGATGACGCAGTAGACGTTCTTCTCCGTCGGCAGCGGCACCGGGCCGACGACGCGCGCTCCGGTCTTGGTCACCGTGTCCACGATGCGCCGCGCCGAGGCATCGATCGCCTCGTGGTCATAGGCCTTCAGCCGGATGCGGATCTTCTGTCCCGCCATCGGTGTCTTTGCTCCTGCCGATCGGTTGTGAAAGTTCAAGTGGGTCTGCTGACCCTGGGTCGGGTCTCCCGACCCGGCTGACGGGCGGCGGCCGATCCGGCCGCCGCCCGTCAGGGTGTCACTTGTTGATCTTGACGACCCGGCCGGCGCCGACGGTGCGGCCACCCTCACGGATCGCGAAGCGCAGGCCTTCCTCCATGGCGATGGGCTGGATGAGCTCCACCGTCATCTCGGTGTTGTCGCCCGGCATGACCATCTCGGTGCCCGCGGGCAGCGTGACGACGCCGGTGACGTCCGTGGTGCGGAAGTAGAACTGCGGGCGGTAGTTGTTGAAGAACGGCGTGTGCCGGCCGCCCTCGTCCTTCGAGAGGATGTAGACCGAGCCCTCGAAGTTCGTGTGCGGGGTGATGGAACCCGGCTTCACGACGACCTGGCCGCGCTCGACGTCCTCGCGCTTGATGCCGCGCAGCAGCAGACCGACGTTGTCACCGGCCTGGCCCTGGTCGAGCAGCTTGCGGAACATCTCGACGCCGGTGACCGTGGTCTTCGACGAGGTCGGGCGGATGCCGACGATCTCGATCTCCTCGGAGACCTTGACGATGCCGCGCTCCACGCGACCGGTGACGACGGTGCCGCGACCGGTGATGGTGAAGACGTCCTCGACGGGCATGAGGAACGGCTTGTCGATCTCACGCTCGGGCTCGGGGATCGCCGAGTCGACGGCGTCCATGAGCTCCATGAGCTTGTCGCCCCACTCGGCGTCGCCCTCGAGGGCCTTCAGCGCCGAGACGCGGACCACGGGGACGTCGTCGCCCGGGAACTCGTACTCGGACAGCAGCTCGCGGACCTCCAGCTCGACGAGCTCGAGGATCTCCTCGTCGTCGACCATGTCGGCCTTGTTGAGCGCCACGACGATGTAGGGGACACCGACCTGGCGGGCCAGGAGCACGTGCTCCTTGGTCTGCGGCATCGGGCCGTCGGTCGCGGCGACCACCAGGATCGCGCCGTCCATCTGCGCGGCACCGGTGATCATGTTCTTGATGTAGTCGGCGTGCCCGGGGCAGTCGACGTGCGCGTAGTGGCGGTTCTCGGTCTGGTACTCGACGTGAGCGATCGAGATCGTGATGCCGCGGGCCTTCTCCTCGGGCGCCTTGTCGATCTGGTCGAACGCAGACGCCTCGTTGAGGTTCGGGTACTTGTCGTGCAGGACCTTGGTGATCGCCGCGGTCAGCGTCGTCTTGCCGTGGTCGATGTGCCCGATGGTGCCGATGTTGACGTGCGGCTTGGTCCGCTCGAACTTGGCCTTGGCCACTGGGATCCTCTCTCCGTGTCTTCGCAGTCGTGCGCGTGTCTGGGGGTGCGGGCGGTGCTCGCCGGCCGCGGGTGGTCACCCGCGGCCGACCGACTGGTTATTCGCCAGTCGCCTTGGCGATGATCTCCTTGGCGACGTTGGCCGGGACCTCGGCGTACGAGTCGAACACCATGGTGTAGCTCGCCCGTCCCTGGGTGCGGCTGCGCAGGTCGCCCACGTAGCCGAACATCTCCGACAGCGGCACCAGGGCCCGGACGACGCGAGCGCCGGAGCGCTCCTCCATCGCCTGGATGGTCCCGCGGCGGGAGTTCAGGTCGCCGATGACGTCACCCATGTAGTCCTCGGGGGTGACGACCTCGACGGCCATCAGCGGCTCGAGCAGGGCCGGGCTGGCCTTGCGTGCGGCCTCCTTGAAGACCATCGAGCCGGCGATCTTGAAGGCCATCTCCGAGGAGTCGACCTCGTGGTACTGACCGTCGATCAGCGTCGCCTTCACGCCGACCATCGGGTAGCCGGCGAGGATGCCGTACTGCATGGCGTCCTGCATGCCGGCGTCGACCGACGGGATGTACTCCCGCGGGATGCGACCACCGGTCACGGCGTTCTCGAACTCGTAGGTCGGGCCGTCGGCCGCGACCTCGAGGGGCTCGATCGTGACCTGGACCTTCGCGAACTGGCCGGAGCCACCCGTCTGCTTCTTGTGGGTGTAGTCGACCTTCTCGACCCGCTTGCGGATCGTCTCGCGGTAGGCCACCTGCGGCTTGCCGACGTTGGCCTCGACGCGGAACTCGCGGCGCATCCGGTCGACCAGGATCTCCAGGTGGAGCTCGCCCATGCCGGAGATGACGGTCTGGCCGGTCTCCTCGTCCAGGCGGACCTGGAAGGTCGGGTCCTCCTCGGCGAGCTTCTGGATCGCCGTGCCCAGCTTCTCCTGGTCGCCCTTCGTCTTCGGCTCGATGGCGACCGAGATGACCGGGGCCGGGAAGGTCATCGACTCGAGGATGACCGGGCTCTGCGGGTCGCAGAGGGTGTCACCCGTCGTCGTCTGCTTCATGCCGTTGACGGCCACGATCTCGCCGGCGCCCACGCCCGCACGCTCTTCGCGCTTGTTGGCGTGCATCTGGTAGATCTTGCCGACCCGCTCCTTGCGGTCCTTGGTGCTGTTCAGCACCGGGGAGCCCGCGTCGAGCTTGCCGGAGTAGACCCGGATGTAGGTCAGCTTGCCCAGGTGCTGGTCGGTCTGGATCTTGAAGGCCAGCGCGGAGAACGGCTCGTTCTCGTCAGCGTGCCGCAGGACCTCGGTCTCACCGTCGAGCGCGGTGCCGACGATGGCCTCGATGTCCAGCGGGCTGGGCAGGTAGTCCACGACGGCGTCGAGCATGGGCTGGATGCCCTTGTTCTTGAACGCCGTCCCCGTCACGACCGGGTTGACCTGACCGGCGATGGTCGCCTTGCGGATGGCCGCCTTGAGGCGGTCGACTGCGATCTCCTCGCCGCCGAGGTAGTCCTCCATCAGCGAGTCGTCGAAGTCCGCGATGTTCTCGAGCAGCTTCTCGCGGTACTCGGCGGCCTGGTCGGCGAGCTCGGCCGGGATCTCCTCGATGTCGTAGTCCTCGCCCATCTTGGTCTCACCGCGCCAGGTGAGCGCACGCATCTGGACCAGGTCGACGACGCCGATGAAGTCGGCCTCGGCACCGATGGGCAGCTGCAGCACCAGCGGGTTCGCCGCCAGGCGCTCGACCATCATGTCGACGCAGCGGAAGAAGTCCGCGCCGGTGCGGTCGAGCTTGTTGACGAAGCACATGCGCGGGACGCCGTACTTCTCCGCCTGCCGCCAGACCTGCTCGGTCTGCGGCTCGACACCGGCGACGCCGTCGTAGACCGCGACCGCACCGTCGAGCACCCGCAGCGACCGCTCCACCTCGACGGTGAAGTCGACGTGCCCGGGGGTGTCGATGATGTTGATGTCGTGGCCGTTCCAGGAGCACTTGGTCGCGGCGGACGTGATGGTGATGCCGCGCTCCTGCTCCTGCTCCATCCAGTCCATCGTGGCCGCGCCGTCGTGGACTTCACCGATCTTGTAGCTGATGCCGGTGTAGAAGAGGATCCGCTCGGTCGTCGTCGTCTTGCCGGCGTCGATGTGCGCCATGATCCCGATGTTGCGGGTCTTGGCGAGTTGGGCCTCGTTCTGGGCCATGTCCCTTACTCCTCTTCCTTCTCGTCCGTGCGCGGTGCCCGGGGATCGCCCGGGGTCACCGCGGGCAGCGGCTGCTGGTGGACTGACGTCACCAGCGGTAGTGCGCGAAGGCCTTGTTCGACTCGGCCATCTTGTGGGTGTCCTCGCGGCGCTTGACCGCGGCACCCAGACCGTTGCTGGCGTCCAGCAGCTCGTTCATGAGGCGCTCGGTCATCGTCTTCTCGCGACGGGCCCGGCTGTACTGGATCAGCCAGCGCAGGCCGAGGGTCGTGCTGCGGGAGGCGCGGACCTCGATCGGCACCTGGTAGGTCGCACCACCCACGCGGCGGCTGCGGACCTCGAGGGCCGGCTTCACGTTGTCCAGCGCGCGCTTGAGCGTGACGACCGGGTCGGTGTCGTTCTTCGCCCGGACGCCCTCGAGGGCGCCGTAGACGATCGCCTCGGCGATCGAGCGCTTGCCGTCGACGAGGACCTTGTTCACCAGCTGGGTCACCAGCTGGGACTGGTACACCGGGTCGGCGACGAGCGGACGCTTCGGCGCGGGGCCCTTGCGCGGCATTAGCTCTTCTCCTTCTTCGCGCCGTACCGGCTGCGAGCCTGCTTGCGACCGCGGACGCCCTGGGTGTCCAGCGAACCGCGGATGATCTTGTAGCGCACGCCGGGGAGGTCCTTCACACGGCCGCCGCGCACGAGCACCATGGAGTGCTCCTGCAGGTTGTGACCGACGCCCGGGATGTAGGCGGTCACCTCGATGCCGCTGGTGAGCCGGACGCGGGCGACCTTGCGCAGCGCCGAGTTCGGCTTCTTCGGCGTCGTGGTGTACACGCGAGTGCACACCCCGCGGCGCTGGGGGGAACCCTTCAGCGCCGGGGTCTTG
Source organism: Modestobacter versicolor (assembly GCF_014195485.1). Classification (NCBI taxonomy): domain Bacteria; kingdom Bacillati; phylum Actinomycetota; class Actinomycetes; order Geodermatophilales; family Geodermatophilaceae; genus Modestobacter; species Modestobacter versicolor. The sequence goes on along the minus strand of NZ_JACIBU010000001.1, from coordinate 3,903,457 downwards.
GTCTTCTCGACCTTGTCCTCGCGGCCCTTGCGGACCAGCTGGTTGATCGTGGGCATGGGTGGCCTGGATCTCCTACCTGCGCTGGGTCGTGCTGTGGATGTGGTGCGTGCTGTGGTGTGCCCGGTCGCCCGGCCCGTCCGATTCTGGCCGTATCGCACCGTCCGGCCCCCGCGTTCGGGCGTGTCGCCCTTCGCGAGAACCGGCCAGCTGGTCGGGCCGGACTCGTCGCCCCTCGCCACTCGGCGCGGTCACCCGGCCTTGCGGCAGGCCCCGCCGGAGGCGGGAGTGACCCCTGGTCCGCCACCCGGTCCAGAGGACCGGAGGACACCCAGGTGCACCACGAACGGGAGCAGGCCCAGGACACCCTGGGCACAGCTGACCACAGTACCCGGCCCTCTCGACCCGGTCAAAGCCGGGTCGACATGTGGTCCGAGAGCCGGGCCAGCCGGTCTGCTCGGTACCAACCGCGGACGGCGGTGGGCCATTCCCGGGGAGCGTCGCCGCGCGCCCGGGGGGATGTGTGCGGCGACGGTACCGGAGGACGACCGCGCTGGGGAGGACCCCGCGCACGTCGGCGGTGCGCCCTCCGCGGGGCTCCGTTCGCGTCGCTCCTGTCACCCCCCGGCCCTACGGTCGGTGGCGAACCGCTCACCACCCGCTCCCCCCGGAGGTACCGCCGTGCTCCCCGACTCCGCCCGCGAACTGAAGGCCCGGCTGTCCCAGCGGCTGAGCGAGGCACCCGGCACCGCCGCGAGCGCGCTCGGCGTCCCGACCCGCTGGAGCGGGGTGGCGCTGGGGCTGGCCCCGGTCGGCCCCGGCCAGGTGCACCTGGCCATCCGGCTGATCGACCAGTCCGACGCCGACGTCGTCCTCGCCGGCCTGGACGACGCGGCCAAGGAGGAGGTCGACGTCCGGGTGATAGGGCCGGTGCGCCCGTTCTCCTCCCCCACCGGCTGGTCACCCGCCGAGCTGCAGCGCCGGGTCCGGCCGCTGCGGCCGGGGCTGTCGGTCAGCCACCCCGACGTCACCGCCGGCACGCTCGGCGGGTTCGTCCGCCGCCCGGGCTCCGACGGGCTGCTGGTGCTGTCCAACAACCACGTGCTGGCCAACAGCGACGCGGCGGTCGAGGGCGACCTGGCGCTGCAGCCGGGGGTGGCCGACGGCGGCACCCCGACCGACCGGGTGGGCACGTTGAGCGGCTTCGTCCGGTTCACCGACTCCGGCAACCTGGTCGACGCCGCGGTGGCCGCCCTGGACCCCGGCATCGAGGCCGACCCCACCGCCTACCCCGGCGGCGCGCTGGCCGCTGCGGTGGCGGCGGCCGACGACGTCGACCCCGACGAGCTGGTGGAGAAGGTCGGCCGCACGACCGGGCACACCCGCGGCCGGATCACCGCCGTGGAGGTCGACGGCGTCGGCGTGCAGTACGACGACGGGGTCCACACCTTCGACGACCAGGTCGAGGTCGAGGGGCTGACCGGGGCCTTCAGCGCCGGTGGCGACAGCGGCTCGGTGATCTGGCGCAGCCGCGACCGGGCGCCGCTGGGCCTGCTCTTCGCCGGCTCGACCGAGGGCGGCAGCGCCGGCGGCGGGGTCACCTTCGCCAACCCGCTGGCGACCGTGCTGCGCACCCTCGGCGTGGAGTGGCTCTCCACCCGGTAGCCCCCCGGGAGGACGCCGGGGGCCGCGGTCCTGGGCAGGCGCGGTCGACGGGGGCACCATGGGGCCATGACCGACCGCGCCTCCGCCCGGGCCGCCAAGAGCGCACTGGCCGCCCGCTTCGCCACCGACCCCGGGGTGGCCGCGGTGGGCCTGTCCCGCCAGGACGCGGAGTACGTCGTCCGGGTCGACCTGACCGACGCCGGAGCGGGCGCGCGGGTGCCCCACCACGTCGACGGCGTCCGCGTCGTCACCCACGTGATCGGCACCGTCCGCCCGCTCTGAGGCCCCCTGCTGGGGCCCGCCGCGAGCCTGCGAGCGGGTGGGGGCAGCGGGTCCTGTGACGGTAGCCTCCGCGGATGCGCATCGGGATCCAGGCCAGCTACAGCGGGGACTTCAAGCAGACGGCGGACGAGATCCGCGACCTGGAGGCCGCCGGGCTCGACGTCGCGATGGTCGCCGAGGTCTACACCTTCGACGCGGTGAGCCAGCTCGGCTACCTGGCGGCGGTGACCGAGCGGGTCGAGCTGATGAGCGGCATCTTCCCCATCTACAGCCGCACCCCGGCGCTGATCGCGATGACCGCCGCCGGGCTGGACTTCGTCTCCGACGGCCGGTTCACCCTCGGCCTGGGCGCCTCCGGGCCGCAGGTGATCGAGGGGTGGCACGGGCTGCCCTACGACGCCCCGCTGCAGCGCACCCGGGAGATCGTGGAGATCTGCCGCCAGGTGTGGCGCCGCGAGCGGCTGGTCCACGAGGGCAAGAAGTACACCGTGCCGCTGCCGGCCGAGCAGGGCACCGGCCTGGGCAAGCCGCTCAAGCTGATCAACACCCCGGTGCGCGAGCGGGTGCCGGTGCTGCTGGCCGCGCTCGGCCCGAAGAACGTCGAGCTGGCCGCCGAGATCGCCGAGAAGTGGGAGCCGATCTTCTTCCACCCCGAGAAGGCCGCCGACGTGTGGGGCGCCTCGCTCGAGGCCGGTAAGGCCAAGCGCGACCCCGCCCTCGGCGAGCTGGACGTCGTCGTCGGGGTGCCGGTGGCCGTCGGCGAGGACGTCGACCACCTGGTCCAGGCCGTGCGCCCCGGGATCGCGCTCTACGTGGGCGGGATGGGTGCCAAGGGCAAGAACTTCTACAACGACCTGGCTCGCCGGTACGGCTACGAGCAGGAGGCCGAGACTATCCAGGACCTCTACCTGGCCGGGCGCAAGGACGAGGCGGCGGCCGCGGTCCCCGAGGACCTGGTGCGGGCGACGTCGCTGATCGGCCCGCAGTCCTACGTGGCGGAGCGGATCGCCGCCTTCCGCGAGGCCGGGGTCACCACGATCAACCTGCAGCCCCTCGACGACAGCCGCGAGGGGCGCCTGCGCACGGTGGAGACCATGCGCCGCCTGGCCGGCTGACCTCCGCGGGGCGCCGCTCACCCGGGCCCTTCCGTCACGTGACGGCCGACGGACGAGAAGAGGGCCCCGGGAGCAGCTGCTCCCGGGGCCCTCCCTCACTCACTCAGCGCATCAGCGCCAGTCGTACTCCTCGAGCCGGACTGCCTCGCCCGTGCCCTGACCGAAGACGTCCGGGCTGTAGTACTGCCCGTCGTCGTAGCCGGCCATGGTGTAGACGGCGGCGCGCGCCTCCTCGGTGGGCTCGACCGTGATGTTGCGGTAGCGGCTGATCCCGGTACCGGCCGGGATGAGCTTGCCGATGATCACGTTCTCCTTGAGCCCGAGCAGGCTGTCGCTCTTGCCCTGGATCGCGGCGTCGGTGAGCACCTTGGTCGTCTCCTGGAACGAGGCCGCGGACAGCCACGACTCCGTCGCCAGCGACGCCTTGGTGATCCCCATCAGCACCGGGCGGGCCGAGGCGGGCTCGCCGCCCTCGGCGACGACCCGGCGGTTCTCGGTCTCGAACAGCGTCCGCTCGACCAGCGCACCGGGCAGGAACTCCGTCGCGCCCGAGTCGATGATGGTCACCCGCTTCAGCATCTGGCGGATGATCACCTCGATGTGCTTGTCGTGGATCGACACGCCCTGGCTGCGGTAGACCTCCTGGACCTCGCGGACGAGGTGCAGCTGCACCTCGCGCGGGCCCATGATCCGCAGCACCTCGTGCGGGTCGACCGCACCCTCGGTCAGCTGCTCGCCGACCTCGACGTGGCCGCCGTCCTCGACCCGCAGCCGCGAGCGACGCGACAGCTTGTCGTAGACGACCTCGTCGGAGCCGTCGTCCGGGGTGATCGTGAGCTTGCGGAACTGGTCGCCGTCCTCGATGCGGACGGTGCCGGCCAGCTCGGCGATCGGGGCCTTGCCCTTGGGGACGCGGGCCTCGAAGAGCTCCACCACACGCGGCAGACCGTGCGTGATGTCAGCACCGGCCACACCACCGGTGTGGAAGGTGCGCATCGTCAGCTGGGTGCCGGGCTCACCGATCGACTGGGCGGCGATGATGCCGACCGCCTCGCCGACGTCGACGAGCTTGCCCGACGCCAGCGACCGGCCGTAGCAGGTGGCGCAGGTGCCGAGCAGCGACTCGCAGGTGAGCACGCAGCGGACCTTGACCTCGGACACCCCGGCGTCGACCAGCTGGGCGATGAGCACGTCGCCGAGGTCGGCGCCGGCCTGCGCGATCAGCGTGCCGTCGGAGGCGACCACGTCAGCGGCCAGCGCACGGGCGTACACGCTGGTCTCGACGTGGGCGTCGCGGGTGACCTTGCCGTCGAGCACGGTGCCGATCGGCATGATCACGCCACGCTCGGTGCCGCAGTCCTCCTCGCGGATGATGACGTCCTGCGAGACGTCGACCAGCCGGCGGGTGAGGTACCCGGAGTCGGCGGTCCGCAGCGCGGTGTCCGCCAGGCCCTTGCGGGCACCGTGCGTGGAGATGAAGTACTCCAGCACGGACAGACCCTCCCGGAAGTTGGCCTTGATCGGCCGCGGGATGATCTCGCCCTTCGGGTTGGCCACCAGGCCGCGCATGCCGGCGATCTGGCTGATCTGCATCATGTTGCCGCGGGCGCCGGAGTTGACCATGACCCAGACCGGGTTGGTGGTCGGGAAGTTGTCCACCATGGCCTGGCTGACCTCGGCCCGGGCGCGGGTCCAGATCTCGATGAGCTCGGAACGACGCTCGGCGTCGGTGATGACGCCGCGCTCGTACTGGCGCTCGATCTTGCGGGCCTCGTCCTCGTGCCGGTCCAGGATCGCCTGCTTCACCGGCGGGGTGACGACGTCGTCGATCGCGATCGTCACGCCCGAACGGGTGGCCCAGCGGAACCCGGCGGCCTTGAGGGCGTCCAGCGTCGCCGCCACCTGGACCTTGGGGTAGCGCTCGGCGAGGTCGTTGACGATCGCGCCCAGCGCCTTCTTCGGCACCTGGTAGTTGACGAACCGGTAGTCCTCCGGCAGGGCCTCGTTGAACAGGACCCGGCCCAGGCTGGTGGAGACGAGCGCCGGCTGACCGGGCTCCCAGCCCTCGGGGGCCTCCCACGGGTCGTTCGGCCCGTTGTCGACGCCGAAGACCTCGTCCATCCGGATGAGGACCCGCTCCTGCAGCCCGAGCACGCCCTTGTCGTAGGCCATGACCGCCTCGGCGGTCGTGGAGTAGGACTTGGGGCGCTCGCCCTCGGCCAGCTCGGCCGAACCGGCCAGCGACGTCAGGTGGTAGAGGCCCAGCACCATGTCCTGGGTCGGCGCGGTGATCGGGCGACCGTCGGCCGGGCTCAGGATGTTGTTGCTGGACAGCATCAGGATCCGCGCCTCGGCCTGGGCCTCGGCCGACAGCGGCAGGTGCACCGCCATCTGGTCACCGTCGAAGTCCGCGTTGAACGCGGTGCAGACCAGCGGGTGGATCTGGATGGCCTTGCCCTCGACCAGCTGGGGCTCGAAGGCCTGGATGCCCAGGCGGTGCAGGGTCGGCGCACGGTTCAGCAGCACCGGGTGCTCGGTGATGACCTCCTCGAGCACGTCCCACACGACCGGCCGCGCGCGCTCCACCATCCGCTTGGCGGACTTGATGTTCTGCGCGTGGTTGAGGTCGACCAGCCGCTTCATGACGAAGGGCTTGAACAGCTCCAGCGCCATCTGCTTGGGCAGACCGCACTGGTGCAGCTTGAGCTGCGGGCCGACGACGATGACCGAACGGCCGGAGTAGTCGACGCGCTTGCCCAGCAGGTTCTGGCGGAACCGGCCCTGCTTGCCCTTGAGCAGGTCGCTCAGGGACTTCAGCGGGCGGTTGCCCGGACCGGTGACCGGACGGCCGCGACGGCCGTTGTCGAACAGCGCGTCCACGGACTCCTGGAGCATCCGCTTCTCGTTGTTGACGATGATCTCCGGCGCGCCCAGGTCGAGCAGTCGCTTGAGCCGGTTGTTGCGGTTGATCACCCGGCGGTACAGGTCGTTCATGTCGCTGGTGGCGAAGCGGCCACCGTCGAGCTGCACCATCGGGCGCAGGTCCGGCGGGATGACCGGGACGCAGTCCAGCACCATGCCCATGGGCGAGTTCTGGGTCTGCTGGAACGCCGCGACGACCTTGAGGCGCTTGAGGGCCCGCAGCTTGCGCTGGCCCTTGCCGCTGCGGATGGTCTCGCGCAGCGAGATGGCCTCGGCGTCGAGGTCGAAGCCGGCGAGCAGCTTCTGCAGCGCCGCGGCGCCCATGCCGCCCTCGAAGTACTCACCGAAGCGGTCGCGCAGCTCGCGGTAGAGGCCCTCGTCGGCGATGAGCTGCTTGACCTCGAGCTTGCGGAAGGTGTCCATCACCTCTTCGAGGCGGTCGATCTCCCGCTGCGCCCGGTCGCGGAGCTGGCGCATCTCGCGCTCGCCACCCTCGCGGACCTTGCGGCGCACGTCGGACTTGGCACCCTCGGCCTCGAGCTCGGCGAGGTCGGCCTCCAGCTTCTGCTGGCGGGCCTCCACGTCGGCGTCGCGACGGGACTCGAGGTTGTGCTTCTCCGCGCTGATCTCGGCCTCGACGGTCGGCAGGTCGCGGTGGCGCGCCTCGTCGTCGACGGACGTGATCATGTAGGCGGCGAAGTAGATGATCTTCTCGAGGTCCTTGGGCGCCAGGTCGAGCAGGTAGCCCAGGCGCGAGGGGACGCCCTTGAAGAACCAGATGTGGGTGACCGGTGCGGCCAGCTCGATGTGGCCCATCCGCTCACGACGCACCTTGGCGCGGGTGACCTCGACGCCGCAGCGCTCGCAGATGATGCCCTTGAAGCGGACGCGCTTGTACTTGCCGCAGTAGCACTCCCAGTCCCGGGTGGGACCGAAGATCTTCTCGCAGAAGAGACCGTCCTTCTCCGGGCGGAGGGTGCGGTAGTTGATGGTCTCGGGCTTCTTCACCTCACCGTGCGACCACTGGCGGATGTCGTCTCCGCTGGCCAGACCGATGCGCAGTTCGTCGAAGAAGTTGACGTCGAGCACTCGATGTACCCCTTTCCGGGGCTAGTTCTTCGCTTCTTTTCGAAAGGTGGGGGGCCGGCCGGCCCTGCGTCAGCAGGGCCGGCCGGCGGCCGATCAGACGTCTTCGACGGACGACGGCTCGCGGCGGGACAGGTCGATGCCCAGCTCCTCCGCGGCCCGGAAGACCTCGTCGTCGGTGTCGCGCAGCTCGATCGCGTTGCCGTCGCTGGAGAGGACCTCCACGTTCAGGCAGAGCGACTGGAGCTCCTTGAGCAGCACCTTGAACGACTCCGGGATGCCCGGCTCGGGGATGTTCTCGCCCTTGACGATGGCCTCGTACACCTTGACGCGGCCGAGGATGTCGTCGGACTTGATGGTGAGCAGCTCCTGCAGCGCGTAGGCCGCGCCGTAGGCCTGCATCGCCCAGCACTCCATCTCACCGAAGCGCTGACCACCGAACTGCGCCTTACCACCCAGCGGCTGCTGCGTGATCATCGAGTACGGACCGGTCGAACGGGCGTGGATCTTGTCGTCGACCAGGTGCAGCAGCTTCAGGATGTAGACGTAGCCCACCGAGATCGGCTCGGGGAAGGGCTCCCCGGAACGGCCGTCGAACAGCCGCGCCTTGCCGGTCTCCTTGACCATCCGGTCGCCGTCGCGGTTCGGGATCGTCGAGCCCAGCAGGCCGATGATCTCGTCCTCCTTGGCACCGTCGAAGACCGGCGTCGCGGTGCGGGTGCCCGGGGCCGCCTGGCGCGCGGCGCCCGGCAGCTTGGCCGCCCACTCCGGCGTCCCCTCGACCTGCCAGCCCTGCTTGGCGATCCACCCGAGGTGGGTCTCCAGCACCTGGCCGACGTTCATCCGGCCGGGCACGCCCAGCGGGTTGAGCACGATGTCGACCGGGGTGCCGTCCTCGAGGAACGGCATGTCCTCCTGCGGCAGGATCTTGGAGATGACGCCCTTGTTGCCGTGGCGGCCGGCCAGCTTGTCGCCGTCGCTGATCTTGCGCATCTGGGCCACGTAGACCCGGATGAGCTCGTTCACGCCGGCGGGCAGCTCGTCGCCGTCCTCGCGGGAGAAGACCCGGACGCCGATGACCTTGCCGGACTCGCCGTGCTTGACCTTGAGGCTGGTGTCGCGGACCTCGCGGGCCTTCTCACCGAAGATCGCCCGCAGCAGCCGCTCCTCGGGGGTCAGCTCGGTCTCGCCCTTGGGCGTGACCTTGCCGACGAGGATGTCGCCGGGGACGACCTCGGCACCGATGCGGATGATGCCGCGCTCGTCGAGGTCGGCGAGGACCTCCTCGGAGACGTTCGGGATGTCCCGGGTGATCTCCTCGGCACCGAGCTTGGTGTCGCGGGCGTCGACCTCGAACTCCTCGATGTGGATCGAGGACAGGACGTCGTCCTGCACGAGGCGCTGCGACAGGATGATCGCGTCCTCGTAGTTGTGGCCCTCCCACGGCATGAAGGCGACGAGCAGGTTCTTGCCCAGCGCCATCTCGCCCTCGTCGGTGCACGGACCGTCGGCGATGACCTGGCCGACCTCGACCCGCTGGCCCTCCTCGACGACCGGGCTCTGGTTGATCGAGGTGCCCTGGTTCGAGCGGCGGAACTTCAGCAGCCGGTAGGTCTGCCGGGTCCCGTCGTCGGCCATCACGGTGACGTAGTCGGCGGTGGAGTCCTCGACCACACCGGCCTTCTCGGCCACCACGACGTCGCCGGCGTCGACGGCGGCGCGCAGCTCCATGCCGGTGCCGACCAGCGGCGCCTCGCTGCGGAGCAGCGGGACGGCCTGGCGCTGCATGTTCGCGCCCATCAGGGCGCGGTTGGCGTCGTCGTGCTCGAGGAACGGGATCATCGCGGTCGCGACCGAGGTCATCTGCCGCGGCGAGACGTCCATGTAGTCGACGTTCTCGGGCGCGAGGTAGTCGACCTCACCGCCCTTGGTGCGGACCAGGACCCGCTCCTCGGCGAGACGGCCCTGCGCGTCCAGCGGCGAGTTGGCCTGGGCGACGACGAAGCGGTCCTCCTCGTCGGCGGTCAGGTAGTCGATCTGGTCGGTGACCTGGCCGTTCTCGACCTTGCGGTACGGCGTCTCGATGAACCCGAAGGGGTTCACCCGGCCGAACGAGGACAGCGAGCCGATCAGGCCGATGTTCGGGCCCTCAGGGGTCTCGATTGGGCACATCCGGCCGTAGTGGCTCGGGTGCACGTCCCGGACCTCCATGCCCGCGCGCTCACGGGACAGACCGCCCGGACCCAGCGCCGACAGGCGGCGCTTGTGGGTCAGGCCCGCGAGCGGGTTGGTCTGGTCCATGAACTGCGAGAGCTGGCTGGTGCCGAAGAACTCCTTGATGGAGGCGACGACCGGCCGGATGTTGATCAGGGTCTGCGGCGTGATCGCCTCGACGTCCTGGGTCGTCATCCGCTCGCGGACCACGCGCTCCATGCGGGAGAGGCCGACCCGGATCTGGTTCTGGATCAGCTCGCCCACGGTGCGCAGCCGGCGGTTGCCGAAGTGGTCGATGTCGTCGACGCCGTGGTCGGGCTCGCCGGCGTGGAGGCGCACGACGTACTCGATGGTGGCGACGATGTCGTCCTCGGTCAGCGTGGAGGTGCCCTGGGGCACGTCGACGCCGAGCTTCTTGTTCACCTTGTAGCGGCCGACCTTGGCCAGGTCGTAGCGCTTCGGGTTGAAGAAGAGGTTCTCCAGCAGCGCCTGCGCGGACTCACGCGTCGGCGGCTCGCCCGGGCGCAGCTTGCGGTAGATGTCCAGCAGCGCCTCGTCCTGGCCGGCGATGTGGTCCTTCTCCAGGGTGGCCAGCATCGTGGGCGACCACTGGAAGTGCTCGCGGATGCGGTCCTCGGTCCAGCCGAGGGCCTTGAGCAGGACGCTGACCGGCTGGCGGCGCTTGCGGTCGATCCGGACGCCGACGGTGTCGCGCTTGTCGACGTCGAACTCCAGCCACGCACCACGGCTGGGGATGACCTTGGCGCTGTAGACGTCCTTGTCCGACGTCTTGTCCAGGGTCTTGTCGAAGTAGACGCCCGGGCTGCGGACCAGCTGCGAGACGACGACGCGCTCGGTCCCGTTGATGACGAACGTGCCCTTGCTCGTCATGATCGGGAAGTCGCCCATGAAGACCGTCTGGCTCTTGATCTCGCCAGTGGTGTTGTTCATGAACTCGGCGGTGACGAACAGCGGCGCCGCGTAGGTCATGTCCTTGTCCTTGCACTCCTCGAGGGACGCCTTGACGTCCTCGAAGCGCGGGTTGGAGAAGGACAGCGACATCGAACCGCTGAAGTCCTCGATCGGGGAGATCTCCTCGAGGATCTCGGCCAGGCCGCCGACGGCGTCGGCCTGCTCCTCGGGGGCGAGGGTGGCCTTCCACTGCGGGCTGCCGACCAGCCAGTCGAACGAGGCGGTCTGCAGGGCCAGCAGGTCCGGCACCTCGAGGGGCTCGCGGATCTTGGCGAACGAGACGCGGAGCGGGGCGCCGGGGATCTTCTGCTGGTCTGCGCCGCCGGTGCGGGGACCGGGCTGCGGCTCGACCGGGGTGTTCTGGGTGGTGCCTGACTCGGTGGTGCCGGGGGTGATGCTGGTGGGGCGAGAGCCTGCCAAGATGCGTCCTTCCAAGGACCTCACGACGTGCGGGCGGGTGCTTTTCGTCCTGGGTCGTCGTCGGTATCGGCGAGGCTGTCCGCGGATGCCTGCCCCGCCGTGGGCATCAACACGAGGTGACCCGGGACCGTTCCCGGGCACCCCTGGTGACCCGTGTCGGCGGGTTGGCAGTCAGAGGGCAGCGCAACAGGAGACCCTACCCCTGCTCTGCGCCGGTGTCCACGCCGGGCCGCCGGAGCGGCCGGGGACACACCCGTGCGGGTGCCCGGGGCAGACGAGCGGGGTGACTCGCTCCCAGATGATGCCAGTGCACCGGCTGTGCCGGGGCCGCCACGCCGGGGGCTGTGGACGCTTCAGCTCGAGGTGAGCAGCGTCAGCTCGCTGATCTTCCAGTCCCCGTCGACCCGGGTCATGGTCATCTGCACGGTCTGGGTGCAGGCCTGCGCGCCCTCCGCGGTCACCGTGCACTCCGAGCCGGTCGGCGCCTCCTGGGTGCCGGAGTTCACCGACTCGACCACGTACTGGCCGAAGACGACGACGGTCGCCCGGTCCTGGTCCTCGTCGACCTGCTGCAGCCCGACCTCGGCCACGTCGTAGCGGGTGGTCGCCGACACCTGCTCGTAGGTGTCGATGATCCCGCCGGTCGACAGGTCCTCGCGGTACTGCTCGCGCAGGTCGCCGGTGAGGACGTCGAGCTTGCGCTGCACGCTGCCCTCGGCGTCGGTGTGGTCGAAGGCGTAGAGGGCCTCCACCCCCGACCGGGCCGCGCTGAACACCGACGGGTCGACGTGGGCCGGGTGCTGCCGCTCCCACAGCAGCCAGCCGCCGCCGGCCGCGGCCAGCAGGCACAGCGCGGCGAGCACCAGGGCGGTCAGCCGGCCAGGCCGGCGGGGCGCGCGCTCCGCCGGGCCGGCCGGTGCCGGGGGCCGGGTGCCCGTCCGCCGCGCGGCGGCGCCGGCGCGCTCGGGCTCCGGTGGTGCCGCGGTCGCGCGGCGGGAGGCGCGAGGGGGCGCCGGTGCGGGCGCGACCGCGGCGGGAGCGGCGGCGGGGGCGGCGACCGGCTCGTCGTCCTCCCGCTCGCGCCGGCTGCCGGCCACCCGGGGACGGGGGCTGGGCCGCGCGGCGGCGGGGCGCGTACCGGGGGTCGGGCGCGGCCGGGGGGCGGGCCGGCGGGACCGCTCGTCGGACCCGTCGCCGGGCCGGTCCTGCTCGCTCATCGTCGGCTCACCGTCCTGTGATCCCGGACAGCAGCCACCGGCCGTCGACCCGCTCGAGGGCGATCTCGACCCGGAAGCGCTGCACCTGCGCCTGCGGCGACGCGCTGGTCTGCTGGGTGGACTGGATGACCGCGAACACCGTCGCCCGGTCGTCGTCGGCCGCGCCCACGGCGGCACCGACCACGGTGGTGCTGACCACCGCCTGGGCGTCGGTGATCTGCTGCCGGCTCCGGTCGAGCTGCTCGATCGACTCCTGCTGCAGGTCGCCGGTGGTGACGGTGCGGATCTGCTCGATGTCGTCGTCGAGGGTGACGTGGTCGAAGGAGGTCACGTCGACGATGCCGGCCCGGGCGGCCTGCAGCGCGCCGACGTAGTCACCGGTGCGGACGGCGGACCCCTCGGGCCGGGTGACCCACAGCGCGGCGCAGCCGGCGACCAGCAGCACCAGCAGCACGGCGAGCACCGGCACGAGCGGCAGCGACAGCCCGCGCGCGGGGGCGGCGTCGTCGTCGTGCTGCTCGTCGGCGGCGGGCTCCGTCGTCGGCACGTCCTCGACCTCGGTCGCGGTTCCGGTGTCGTCGGGCACGCCGGTCTCCTCTCGGTCGGGCGGGGTCGGGTGGTGGTCGGGGTCGGGGGTGCCGGGGCGCCCGGCGCGGGGGCGGCGGTCACGGTAGCCGGACCGGCCGGGCGCCGGCGCCCGGCCGCGCCGGGTCAGCCGACCGTGGTGGCGAACGGGCTGGCGTGCAGCAGCCCACCGAGCAGGCCGCCCAGCAGGTCCTCGACCGGGGCGAGGACGGCGCCGCCGAGCGCCGCGCCCGGGCCCGGCGAACCGACCCCGCCGGAGGAGCCGATGTTCTGCGCCCCGCGGATGTTGGAGCCGCTCTCGTCGACCGCGTCGCCCCCCGGGTCGACGCCGTCGACGACGTCGCAGCTGACGCCGGTGACGTCCTCGCTGACCACCGCACCGGGCGACTGCGCCGTCGCGCTGGACAGGTAGCCGGTGGTGCACGGCTGCGGGTCGCCGGAGTTCACCACGAAGCCGAAGTGCGCCCGCATGGTGCCGCCGTCGTTGCGGACGACGCTGAACGCGCCGCTGACCGCGTCGGGGTAGGTGGCCAGCATCTGCTCGACCCCGGCCAGCCGCGGGTTGGTCACGTCGTTGAGCACGTCGAGGTAGCGCACCAGCGGCCCCAGGCTCGGACCGGCGTCCTGCACCAGCGTCTGCAGCGCGGCGCCGGCGTCCGGGGCGTCGACCAGCAGCGAGCGCAGGTCGGCGTCGCTGCTGACCAGGGTGTCCGACAGCGCGCGCAGGTCGCGGGCCCACGACTCGATGGCCGACCGGGACCCCGCCTGGGTGTCCAGCACCGTCTGCCCGTCGGTGATCAGCTGCAGCGTCTGCGGCAGCGACTGCTCGGCGCGGGCCAGCAGCAGGTCGCCGTTGTCCAGCAGCCGGGCAAGGTCGTCGCCGGCGCCGGCGAACGCGGTGCCCAGCTCGTCGACGACCACCCGCAGGTCGTCGGTGTCGATGGAGCCGACCAGCTCGTCGACGTCGAGCAGCAGCTGCTCGACCGGGATCGGGATGGCGGTGCGGTCGACCGGGATCACCGACCCCTCGGTGAGGTAGGGGCCGTCGTCGTCGGCCGGGCGGAGGTCGACGTACTGCTCCCCCACGGCGCTGCGGTTGGCCACGACCGCGTCGGTGTCGGCCGGGACGTCCGGTGCGCCGGGGTCGAGGGTCAGGGTGACCCGGACGCCGTCCTCGGTCAGCGCCATGTCGCTGACCCGGCCCACCCCCACGCCCCGGTAGGTGACCTCGGCGTTGACGAAGATGCCGCCGGAGTCGGTGAAGTCGGCGGCCACGTCGAAGCCGTCGCCGAGCAGCAGCCGGTCCAGCCCCACGTACTCGAAGCTGACGTAGGAGATGCCCAGCAGCGCGACCGCCAGGAAGGCGAGCAGCTGCAGGCGCACCGTGCGGGTGATCACGGCGTGCCCCCGATCCGGGGCAGCCCGGGCAGGCCGCCGGTGGGCCCGGTGAGGTCGGGGACGACGCCGGTCAGGTCGGGCAGGGTCGGCAGGCTGAAGGTCGGCGCGGTGCCCGTGCCGGAGCCGCCGGTCGCCGGCGGGCCGCCACCGCCCTGGGTGGCGGCCGACGCGGCGGTGCACGCCCGGGCGGCCGGGTCGGCGAGGTCGACGACCCGCAACGCCCCGGTGAGCGGGTCGATGACGTACCGGCAGAGCAGCTCGCTCAGGTCCAGGTCGAGGGTCGCCGTCATGTTCGTGAAGAGCGCGTAGCCCCCGGTGCGCAGGTCCTGCCGGGTGTGCAGGGTCGACAGCGAGCTGGCCGGGAAGGGGTAGGTGAGCAGCAGGTCCAGCGCCTCGGTGAGGTCCGGGCCGGCCGCGGCCAGCTGGGAGAGCACCGGCTGCAGCAGCCGGAGGTCCTCGACGGTGTTCGCGCCGGCCTGGTTGATCACCCGGGTGCCGACGTCGCCGAGCCGGGCGAGGCTCTCCAGCATCCCGACCAGCAGGTCCCGCTGCTGCTCCACCACGTCCAGCCCGGGCCCGATGGTGTCCAGCGCGGTGGTCAGCGTGCCGGTGCCGGCGGCGAGCGTGGTGGCCAGCGCGTCGACGCTGTCCAGCGCCCGGTTGATCTCGGTCTTCTGCTGGTCCAGGCCGCCGATGAAGGTGTCCAGCTGGGTGAGCGTGTCCCGGACGGCGTCCTCGCGGCCCTCGAGCGCCTGGCCGAGCTCGGAGCTGATCGTCTGCAGCTGCGCCAGCCCGCCGCCGTTGAGCACCAGCGACAGCGCCCCGAGCAGCTCCTCGACCTCCACGTTGCGGTTGGTGCGGTCCAGCGGGATCCGGCCGCCGTCGGCGAGCTCGCCGGTGGGCGGCTCGGTGCCGGGTGCGGCGAGCTCGACGTACTTCTCCCCCAGCAGCGACGACTGGCCGATCATCGCCACGGCGTTGGCCGGCAGGTCGACGTCCCCGGCCACCTCGACGGTCACCACCGCCGTCCAGTCGTCGGCCAGGGTGATCTCCTCGACCCGGCCCACCGGGACGTCGGCGACCCGGACACCGGACTGCGGCACCAGGTCCAGCACGTCGGCGAACTCGATCTGCACCCGGTAGGGGTCCGCGCCGACGTCCGCGCCACCGGGGAGGTCGAAGGAGTAGGCGCCGCGGAACCCGCAGCCGGTCAGCAGCAGGACGGCGGCGACCAGGGCGCCCGCGCGCCGGGTGCGGCTCACCGGGTCACCGCCGGGAGGCCGGGCAGCGAGATCGGTCCGCCGCCACCGCCGTCGGCGCCGCCGAAGATGCCGGTGAGCAGCTCCTGCAGGTCGGGCACGCCGTTGCCGTTGAGGTCGTCCAGCGCGCCGTCGGCGTTCGGGTCGCCGGACAGCAGCCGCGCGCAGATCTGCTCCGTCGGCGGCAGCCCGAGCAGCTGGGTGACGTCGTCGACGTCCACGCCGGCCAGCTGGAGGCGGCCCGCGGTGGCCAGCAGCTGGCAGACCACCACCTCGGCGTTCGCCGAGCCCAGCGAGTTGTCCCGGGTGTCGAGCGTGCCGGTGTCGGGGTTGTAGGCGCGGGCGACGTTGCTCAGCGCCGCCGGGGCGACGTCGAGCACCTCGGCGAGCGCGCTGCGCTGCTGGACCAGGGTCAGCGTGACGTCGGCCAGCCGGTCGACGTTGGTGGTCAGCAGCGCGGTGTTCTGCTGGACGAAGGTGGCGACCTGCCCCAGCGCCGAGGAGAGCAGGGCGATCGCCGCGGCGAGGTCGTCCCGCTCGCCGGCCAGCTGGTCGGCCACCGCGGCCAGGTTGGCGTTGAACTGACCGACCTGCGCGTCGACGGTGGCCAGCGCGGTGGTGAACACCTGCAGGTTCTCGACCGAGCCGAACAGGTCGTCGCGGCCCTCGGAGAGGGTGCGCACCGCCTGGGAGAAGCCGGTCAGCGTCTGGTTGAGCGCCTCGCCGTTGCCCTCGAGGTTGTCCGCGCCGGTGGCCAGCAGGTCCTGCAGGGCGCCGTCGGCGTTGGCACCGGTCGGGCCGAGCGCCACCGACAGGTCGTCGAGCGCGCCGTAGACGGCGTCCAGCTCGACCGGGGTGGCGGTGCGCTCCAGAGGCACCTCGGCGCCGTCGCGCATGGTCGGGCCGCCGCTGTAGACCGGCGCGAACTGGACGTACCGGTCGGAGACCAGGGACGGCGCCAGGACCACCGCCCCGGCGTCGGCGGGGATGTCGTAGTCCTCGTCGACCAGCATCTCCACGCGCACCCGGTCGCCCTGCGGCACCACCTCGGTGACCGTGCCGACCGCGATGCCCAGCACCCGGACGTCGGAGTTCGGGTAGAGGCCCACGGCGGCGTCGAACCACGCCGTGACCCGCATCTGCCCGGCCGGGCGGAGCACCGCCCAGCCGACCGCCCCCACCAGGACCACCGCCGCGAGGAGCGCCACGGTGCGCTGCAGCCTGCCCGTCATCCGCCGGCCTCCGGGGAACAGGTCGGGGGTCCGCCGAGCGCCGGGCTGCCGCCGCAGAGGGCGGCGCCGACGACACCGGGGACCAGGTTGTCGACGAAGCTGTCGAACCAGCGGCCGTTGCCCAGGGTGTTGGTGAACACCCGGACGAAGGGGGCCAGGTCAGCCACGGTCTCGCCGAGCTGCTGCCGGTTGCGGGACAGGATGTCGGTGACCGTGGACAGCTGGGTGAGCGCCGGGGTCAGCGCCTCGGTGTTGTCCTGCACCAGCCCGGCCAGCTGCTGGGACAGCGTCTGGGTGCTGGTGAGGATCGAGTCGATCAGCTCGCGCCGCTCCTGCACCTCGGTGAGCAGGGTGTTGGAGTCGACGATCAGCTGGGTGAACTCGCCGTTGCGGTCGGCGAGCACCTGGGTCACGTCGCGGGTCGCCGAGAGCAGCTGCTGCAGCTGCTCGTCGCGGGAGGCGATCGTCTGGGAGAGCCGGGCCAGCCCGTCCAGCGAGGTGCGCACCTCGTCCGGCGTGCCGGACAGCGTCTCCGACAACGTCTCGAACGACGCCGCGAGCTGGCCGGTGTCGATCCGGTCGACGGTGCTGGACAGCCCGGCGAACGCCTCGACGACGTCGTAGGGCGCGGCGGTGCGCTCCAGCGGGATCGCCTCGTCGGGGTCCAGCTCGGCCTCGCCGCGCGGCACCAGGGCGACGTACTTCGCACCCAGCACCGTCTCGATCTTGATGGCCGCCTCGCTGCGGTCGCCGACGAACGCGTCGCGGACCCGGAACTCGACGGTGACCGCGCCGTCCTCCAGCTGCAGGCTCTCCACCTGGCCGACCTTCACCCCGGCCACCCGCACCGGGTCGTCGGTCTTCAGCCCGGCGGCCTCGCTGAACTGGGCGCGGTAGACCGTGCCGCCGCCGATGACCGGCAGCGACGCGGTGTTGAAGGCCAGCACCACCAGGGTCAGGATCACCGCGAGGCTGATCCCGCCGATCACCGCCGGGTCGCGGTCGCGGAACGGCTTGCTCTGCCGGGCCATCAGCTGCACCCCTCGGCACCGCTGCTGGCCCCGCCGGCCGGCAGGTTGACGCCGGTCGACTGTCCGGGCAGGACGACGTAGCCGCTGGCCCCGCAGAGGTAGAAGTTGAACCAGCTGCCGTTGACCGCCGTCCGGGTGATCAGGTCCAGCTTGGTCGGGGTGAGCTGCAGGAAGTCCTCCAGCACGTCGCCGGTGTCGGCGATGTTGGTCGACAGGTCCCCGAGGGCCTGGATGTCGGCGGCCAGCGGCGCCCTCGCCTGCTCGAGCAGGTCGGTGGTGGCGACGGCGAGGCCGTCGATGGTCTGCAGCGAGTCGAAGATCGCGTCCCGGTCGGCGGCGAGCCCGCTGACGAACTGCTGCAGCGACACCACGAGGTCCGACAGCTGCTGGTCGCGGGCGGCGACGGTGCCGACCACGGTGTTGAGGTTGTCGATCACGCTGCCGATGACGGCGTCCTTGTCGGCGAGCGAGGAGGTCAGCGAGGCCACGTGCCCGAGCAGGCTCTCGATCGTGCCGCCCTCGCCCTGGAACACCTGGATCAGCTCGTAGGACAGCCGGTTCACGTCGTCCGGCGAGAGGGCCTGGAACAGCGGCTGGAACCCACCGAACAGCGTGGTGAGGTCCAGCGCGGGCGTGGTGCGGGACAGCGGGATGACGTCGTCGGCGGCCAGCGTCGCGCCGGCGGACCCGTCGCCCTCGGTCAGGGCCACGTACCGCTGGCCGACCAGGTTGCGGTAGCGGATGGTCGCCTGCACCCCGGCCGGCAGGCGGACGTCGGAGGAGACCTCCAGCCCGACCTCGGCGACGGTGGCCGAGCCGTCCCGGGCGATGCGGATCTCGGTCACCTGACCCACGCGCACGCCGGCGATCCGCACCTCGTCGCCGGTGACCAGCCCGGCCACGTCGGTGAACTGGGCCCGGTAGGCGGTCTGGTCGCCGTAGCCGGCGTTGGTGATGGTGGCGATCAGCACGTAGCTGGCCAGGATCGTCACCAGCGCGAAGACGACCAGCTTGACGATCGGTGCGGCCAGTCCCCTCACGGGACCACCACCTCCGTCCCCCGCAGCACGGGCGCCAGCTGGGCCGCCGACAGGTCCGAGACCTCGGACGGGTCGACCCCGGTCTGGTAGGCCAGCAGGCCGCGGACGAAGTCCAGCTCGGCCGTCGACCCGGCCAGCTCGACCGGCAGCGAGTTGCCCACCGTGCCCGCCCCGCCGGCCGGCGCCGGGTCCGAGGACCCCGGGGTGCCGTTCAGGCAGCGCGGGCCGTCGACCGCGTCCTCGTCGGACTCGATGCCGTCGGCCGGCGGCTCGGGGCAGTAGTACGACCCGGCCTGGGCGTTGGCGATGATCGCGTCGATGTCGTCGAGCCCGCCGCAGGACGGGCCGCTGGTGTCCAGGTACTCCGGCTGGTCGTTCGGGGCGTAGGGGTTGCGCGGCGGGAACTGCACGGTGATGTTCAGGTTCAGCGCCGGGTCGCCGTCCCCGCCGAACGCCTCGGTGATCAGCGGCTTGTACCGCGCCAGCCCGTCGAGCAGGCAGGGGTACTCCGGCGAGTACTCGGCCAGCAGCCCCAGCACCGGCCGGGAGCTCTCCGCCAGCGAGATCAGCGACTGCTCGTTGCGGGTGAGGAAGTCGGTGGCCGTGGCCGACGAGGCGTCGACCACGGTGAAGGTGCGGCGCAGCTGCTCGGCCTGGTCGACCAGGGTGCTGCTGGTCACCGACAGGTTGTCCAGCACCGCGAGCAGGTCGTCGGCGGCCGAGTCGTAGGTGTCGGCGACGTCGGCGAGCCGGGTGATGTCGGCCTGCAGCTGCGGCAGGACCGTGTTCACCTCACCGACGTAGCTGCCCAGCGAGGCCAGGTTCTCCCCCAGCCGGTCGCCGCGGCCGCGCAGCGCGTCGGCGACCGCGCCGAGGGTGTAGCTCAGGTCCTGCGGGGAGACCGCCTGCAGCAGCGGCAGCAGGTCGTCGACGACCTGCTGCAGCTCGATGGCGTTCTCGCTGCGGTCCTGGCCGATGACGTCGCCCTCGGCCAGCCGCTCGCTGCCCGGCTGCTCCGGGGGCACCAGCGAGACGAACCGCTCGCCGAACAGCGTCTTGGGCAGCAGCCGGGCGCTGACGTCGGCCGGGATGTCGGCCAGGTGCTCGGGGTCGATGGCCAGCTCGATCGTCGCGCCGTCGGCGTCCGCGGACACCGAGCGCACCTCCCCCACCAGGACGCCGCGGATCTTGACGTCGCTGGCCTCCTGCAGCTGGTTGCCGATGGTGTCGGTCTCCAGCGTCACGGTGACCGCGCCGCTGAACGCCTTCTGGTACTGGGCCACGGCCAGGCCGAGCAGCAGCACCAGGACGACGAGGAACGCCAGCCCCTGCAGCCGCCGGCGCACGACGGCGCCCGTGCCCGAGCGGGTCATCCGGCGATCCTCACCGTCGTCGTCGAGCCCCAGATGGCCAGGGACAGGAACAGGTCGATGACGTTGACCGCGACGATGGAGAAGCGGACGGCGCGGCCCACGGCCAGCCCGACCCCGGCGGGGCCGCCGGCAGCGCGGTAGCCGTAGTAGCAGTGGGTCAGGATGATCACCACGGCGAAGACGAGCACCTTGAGGAACGACCAGAGCACGTCCTGCGGTGGCAGGAAGAGGTTGAAGTAGTGGTCGTAGGTGCCGGTGGACTGGCCGTACACCTGGGTGCTGATGGTGCGGGTGGCGAAGTAGCTGGTGAGCAGCCCGATCACGTAGAGCGGGATGACCGCGATGAAGCCGGCGATGATCCGGGTGGTCACCAGGAACGGCAACGACGGGATGCCCATGACCTCGAGGGCGTCGATCTCCTCGTTGATCCGCATCGCGCCGATCTGCGCGGTGAAGCCGCAGCCGACGGTCGCCGACAGCGCCAGGCCGGCGACCAGCGGGGCGATCTCACGGGTGTTGAAGTACGCGGAGAGGAACCCGGTGAACGCCGACGTGCCGAGCTGGTCCAGCGCCGCGTAGCCCTGCAGGCCGACCTCGGTGCCGGTGAAGAAGGAGAGGAAGGCGATGACGCCCACCGTGCCGCCGATGACCGCCAGCGCCCCGGTGCCGAAGGTGACCTCGGCCAGCAGCCGCATCGTCTCGCGCTTGTAGCGGCGCAGCGTGCGCGGCGTCCAGGCCAGCGCGCGGCCGTAGAAGGCGAGCTGGTCGCCGAGGTCGTCGAGGGTGGACAGCGGCGTGCGGTAGACCGCGCGCACGATCCGCCGGGTGCGCACCTTGACCCGGTCGACGGGTGAGAGGAGGGCCATCACTGGCCCTTCGGCGGGACGAGCTGGAAGTAGATCGCGGTGATCACGAAGTTCACGGCGAACAGCAGCAAGAACGTGATGACGACGGACTGGTTGACCGCGTCGCCCACGCCCTTGGGCCCACCGCCGGCCCGCAGCCCCTTGTAGCTGGCCACGATCCCGGCGATCAGCCCGAAGACCAGCGCCTTGAACTCGCCGGACCAGAAGTCCTGCACCTGGGCCAGCGCGCTGAACGAGGCGAGGTAGGCCCCCGGCGTCCCGCCCTGGAGGATGACGTTGAAGAAGTAGCCGCCGGTCACGCCGACGACGCTCACCAGGCCGTTGAGCAGGACGGCGACCACCATCGAGGCGAGCACCCGGGGCACGACCAGCCGCTGGATGGGGCTGATGCCCAGCACCTCCATGGCGTCGATCTCGTCGCGGATCTTCCGCGCCCCGAGGTCGGCGCAGATCGCCGATCCCCCGGCGCCGGCGATGAGGAGCGCGGTGACGATCGGGCTGGCCTCGCGCAGCACGGCGAGCACCGACGCGGAGCCGGTGAAGGACTGGGCACCGAGCTGCCGGGTGAGCGAGCCCAGCTGCAGCGCGATGACCGCGCCGAACGGGATGGCGACCAGGGCCGTCGGCAGGATCGTCACGCTGGCGACGAACCAGGTCTGCTGGATGAACTCGCGCAGCTGGAAGGGCCGGCGGAAGACGGCCCGCCCGGTGTCGAGGCCGAAGGCGAACAGGTTGCCGCTGGCCCTGAGCGGGCGCAGCGGGGAGAGCTTGCCGTCCAGCAGGCCGGGGGCCTTCGGGCGGTCGGGGGCGTCGGTCACCGCTCGCCCCGCGGACCGGGGACACCGGCCCCGGTGGCGGCGATCTCGGAGCCGGGCTCGGCCCGCCAGTGGCGCCCGGACGGCGTCGCGGCGGTGGGCTCGTAGACGCCGGCGTCGGCCAGCGCGAGCAGGTCCTGCGGCAGCGAGGCGCGGATCGCCTCGGCGGTGGCCGGGTCGAAGGTGTGCAGCATCCGGGCCACCCGCTCCTGGCGGCGGCGCACCGCCTTGCGCTCGGGCAGGCCCGGCGAGGGCTCCAGCTGCGGCGGCACGGCCTCCCCGCCGGAGGCGCCCTTGGGGCCGACGCCGTTGTGCTGGTCGCCGCCGCGGGCCTCCAGGGCGGCCATCTCGGCCTCGACCTGGGCGACGTCCTTCTCCTCGCTCATCCCGATCGGGCCCTCGCGCCGGCCGTTGAGGAACTGCCGGACCACCGGCTCCTGGCTGGTCAGCAGCTGCTCGCGCGGGCCGAACATCGCCAGGTGCCGGCGGAACAGCAGGCCGAGGTTGTCCGGCACGGTGCGGGCGGTCCCGATGTCGTGGGTGACGATCAGGAAGGTGGCGTCGATCTGGGCGTTGAGGTCGACGATCAGCTGGTTGAGGTAGGCGACGCGGACCGGGTCCAGGCCCGAGTCCGGCTCGTCGAAGAGGATGACCTCCGGGTCCAGCACCAGCGCCCGGGCGATCCCGGCCCGCTTGCGCATGCCGCCGGAGATCTCCCCGGGCAGCTTCCCCTCGGTGCCGGTCAGGCCGACCATGTCCATCTTCTCCAGCACGATGCGCCGGACCTCGGCCTCGCTCTTCTTGGTGTGCTCTCGCAGCGGGAAGGCGACGTTGTCGTAGAGGTTCATCGAGCCGAACAGGGCGCCGTCCTGGAACAGCACGCCGAACAACCGGCGGACGTCGTAGAGCTCGCGCTCGCTGCAGGTGACGATGTCGGTGTCGCTCATGACGATCGACCCGCGCTCGGGCTTCAGCAGCCCGACCAGCGACTTGAGGAAGACGGACTTGCCGGTGCCCGACGGGCCGAGCATCACCGAGATCTCCCCCGGCGGGAGCGTCAGGGTGACGTCGCTCCAGATGTTCTGGCTGCCGAAGGACTTGGTCAGCCCCTCGACGTGCACTGCGACGCCCACGTCCACCTCCCCCGCCCCGGCTCCGTTGCCGCCCTGTCGTACTCATGGGTAACGACCACGGCCGCGACAGGTTACGTGGGTCACGTGCCGGACGTGACGTGGGTCGCCCGCCCGGGTGTCACCGGGCGCGACGCAGCAGAGGCCGCCCTCCCGGAGGAGGACGGCCCCTGCTGTGCAGTGCGGTGGTGCTGGTGACGCGATGGAACGGCCCTGGCGCAGGGTCCCGGCCCGAGCGGAGCGAGGGCTGGGGGGCGCCGGGGTCCTTACTTGACGGTGACGGTGGCGCCGGCGCCCTCGAGAGCGGCCTTGGCCTTCTCGGCGGCGTCCTTGGCGACCTTCTCCAGGACCGGCTTCGGCGCGTTGTCGACCAGGTCCTTGGCCTCCTTGAGGCCGAGCGAGGTCAGGCCGCGCACCTCCTTGATGACCTGGATCTTCTTGTCGCCGGCAGCCTCGAGGATGACGTCGAACTCGTCCTGCTCGGCCGGGGCCTCGGCGGCGGGGCCGCCACCGGCCGGGCCGGCAGCCGCGACGGCGACGGGCGCAGCGGCGGTGACCTCGAAGGTCTCCTCGAACTGCTTCACGAAGTCCGACAGCTCCAGGAGGGTCATCTCCTTGAACGCGTCGAGCAGGGCGTCAGTGGACAGCTTGGCCATGTTGATCTCCTTCTAGGTCAGTCGGTGCTGGCCGCGGTGTCCGCGGCAGCATCGGTGGTCTCGGGGGTGGTGTCAGCAGCAGCGGTGTCGTCGGCGGGAGCCTCGGCGGCGGGCAGGCTCTCGCCGGCCGCCTCCTTCTTCTCCTGCAGCGCGGCAGCCAGCCGGGCGACCTGGGACAGCGGGGCCTGGAACAGCCCGGCGGCCTTGGTCAGGTTGCCCTTCATCGCGCCGGCCAGCTTGGCCAGCAGGACCTCACGGGGCTCGACGTCGGCGAGGCGCGAGACCTCGGCAGCGTCGACCGTGCGGCCTTCGACCACGCCGCCCTTGATGACGAGCAGCGGGTTGGCGCGGGAGAAGTCGCGGATGGCCTTGGCGGCCTCGACCGGGTCGCCCTCGATGAAGGCGATCGCGGTGGGGCCGGTGAGCAGCGGGGCCAGGTCGGAGTGACCGACCTGGTCCGCCGCCCGCTTCGTCAGGGTGTTCTTGACGACGGCGTAGCTGCTGCCCGCACCGAGGGAACGACGCAGCTGGGTCAGCTGCGCCACGGTCAGCCCGCGGTACTCGGTGAGCACCGCTGCGCTCGAGTCCTGGAAACGCTGGCTGATCTCCTCGATCGCCGCGTTCTTGGCCTGAGTGGGCATGGGCCCTCCTCTCGTGTGTCGGGCGACCGCGACCGGCGCACGTGCGCTCACGATCGGGGGCCCGGAGACGAGGAACGCCCCGGCGCAGTGCGCACGGGGCGAGAGGCGGGCCGGGCTCCGGGACTCACCGGACCACGGCACGTTCGTCGAACCGTCCACCTGCGCGGGTCGCCCGGTTGCTCCGGGACCTTCGATCGCACGCGGACGTGCGACGACCAGCGGTCTTGGGGGGAACAGGGACAAGAGTACATGCCCCCGCACGGCGAACGGCGCCGCCCCCGGAGGGACGGCGCCGTTGATGCTCTCCGGCCCCGCTGCAGGGGCCCGCGCCGAGCGTGCGAGGCGTGGGGGGCAGCGGGGTCCTTCCTCAGGCGGAGGGCTCGTCCACCGTCAGGTTGCGGGTGCGGTTCGGGTCGACCGGGATGCCGGGGCCCATGGTGGTGGAGATGGTGACCTTCCGCAGGTACCGGCCCTTGGCGGCCGACGGCTTCGCGCGGAGCACCTCGTCGAGCGCGGCGGCGTAGTTCTCCACCAGCTTCTCCTGGTCGAAGGAGGTCTTGCCGATGACCAGGTGCAGGTTGGCCTGCTTGTCGACGCGGAAGTTGATCTTCCCGCCCTTGATGTCGTTGACGGCCTTGGTGACGTCGGGGGTCACGGTGCCGGTCTTCGGGTTCGGCATCAGGCCGCGGGGGCCGAGGATGCGGGCGATCCGGCCGACCTTGGCCATCTGGTCGGGGGTGGCGATCGCGGCGTCGAAGTCCAGGAAGCCGCCCTGGATGCGCTCGATCAGGTCCTCGGCGCCCACGACGTCGGCGCCGGCGGCCTCGGCCTCGGCGGCCTTGTCACCGGTCGCGAAGACGATGACGCGGGCGGTCTTGCCGGTGCCGTGGGGCAGGTTGACCGTGCCGCGGACCATCTGGTCGGCCTTGCGGGGGTCGACACCCAGCCGGATGGCGACCTCAACCGTCGCGTCGTACTTGGTCGTGGAGGTCTGCTTGGCCAGACCGGTGGCCTGCAGCGGGCTGTACAGCGCCTCCGCGTCGACCAGCTCGGCGACCTTGCGGTAGTTCTTGCCGTGCTTCGCCATGGTGGTTCCTCTCCTCGGGGCGGTGCCCCGGTCGTGTGGTGTGCGGGCCTGGCGAGGCCCTCCCACGTGGTGCTCAGGTGGTGCGGGTACGTGCTGGAACGCCGCCGTCAGCCGGCGGCTTCCCTCACTTGACCGTGATGCCCATCGACCGGGCGGTGCCGGCGATGATCTTCTCGGCCTGGTCGAGGTCGTTGGCGTTGAGGTCGGCCATCTTGGTGGTGGCGATCTCGCGGACCTGGTCACGGGTGATCGTGGCGACCTTGGTCTTGTGCGGCTCGCCCGAGCCCTTCTCGACCCCGGCGGCCTTGAGGATCATCCGCGCGGCCGGCGGCGTCTTGGTGACGAAGGTGAACGACCGGTCCTCGTAGACCGAGATCTCGACGGGGATGACGTTGCCGCGCTGCGACTCCGTCGCCGCGTTGTAGGCCTTGCAGAACTCCATGATGTTCACGCCGTGCTGACCGAGGGCCGGGCCCACGGGCGGTGCGGGGGTGGCCGCACCGGCGTTGATCTGGAGCTTGATGACCGCGGTCAACCGCTTCCTGGGGGGCATGACTTCCTTCTTCTGCTGATCAGGTGGTGGTTCGGGCGCACCCGGGTCAGATCTTGGCGACCTGGGTGAACGACAGTTCGACCGGCGTCTCGCGGCCGAAGATGGAGACGAGGACCTGGAGCTTCTGCTGCTCCGGGTTGATCTCGTTGATGGTGGCCGGCAGCGTGGCGAACGGGCCGTCCATGACGGTGATGCTCTCGCCGACCTCGAACTCGACGACCGTGCTGGGGCCGGCGGTCGGGGTGGCCTCGGCAGCGGCCGCGGGCTTCGCGGTGGTCGCCGGCACCAGGAGGTTGACGACCTCGTCGATGCTCAGCGGCGAGGGGCGGGAGGTGGCCCCGACGAAGCCGGTGACGCCGGGGGTGTTGCGCACCGCGCCCCACGACTCGTCATTGAGGTCCATCCGGACGAGCAGGTAGCCGGGCAGCTTCTTCCGGTTGACCTGCACCCGCTTGCCGTTCTTGATCTCGGTGACCTCCTCGGTGGGCACCTCGATCTGGAAGATGTAGTCCTCCATGTCCAGCGACGTGATCCGGGACTCGAGGTTGGTCTTCACCTTGTTCTCGTAGCCCGCGTAGGAGTGGATCACGTACCAGTCGCCGAACTGGGTCTTCAGCGTCTTCCGCAGCGCGTCGGCCGGGTCCTCGTCCGCCTCGGCCGCGGCCTCGAGGGTCTCGGTCACCAGCGGGTCGTGGTCGGGGGCCGGCTCGGCCAGCGGGTCGGCGACGAGCGTGTCGCGGCCACCGGACTCGATCTCCGGGACGACGTCGGCCGTACCGGAGGCGGTGTCCTGGTCCGCGGTGTCGGTCGAGCCCTCGGCGGCCCCGGTCTCGCCGGCGCCCGTCTCGAGGTCGGCGCTGCCGCGCACGTCCGCGCGCGCGTCGTCGAGGTCGATGCCCTCGACCGCGCTGTCGGTCTCGAAGGGCTCGCGGGGGTCAGTCACAGGGTCTCTTCCTTCTCGGGTGTGGTGCAGTCGCAGGGGGCGGTCAGCCGAAGACGGCGAGCACGCCCTGGGCGAAGAGGATGTCCAGGCCGGCGACGATCGCCACCATGACCGCGACGAACACGATCACCACGGTGGTGTAGGTGATGAGCTCCTTGCGACCGGGCCAGATCACCTTGCGCAGCTCGGCGACGACCTCACGCAGGAACCGGCCGATGCTGCGCTTCTCGCGCAGCTCGGCGGCGCGGGCCCGCTCGGCGGCGGCCCGGGTGCGGGTGCCCTCACCGGCCCGGGTGGAGCCGGTGGGCTTGTCGGCCGGGCGGCTGGCGGTCCGGCGACGACGGGTGGGCGTGGCGACGACCTTGTCCTCGTCCGAGGCGGCGTCGTCGGCGATCTCGGCCTCGGCGGCCTCGAGCTCGGCGGCGTCGTCGACGCCCGGCGTCTCGGCGTCGATCTGCTCGGCGGTCAGCTCGTCGTCGGCGGGAGCGCCGTCGGTGGGCTCGCCGTCCTTCTCGCTCACAGCGCCTCGCTCTTCTCGGTCGTCGGTCAGGTGGTGGCAGGGGTGACAGGACTTGAACCTGCAGCCTGCGGTTTTGGAGACCGCTGCTCTGCCAATTGAGCTACACCCCTAGGGATCGCCGGGCCGCGCCTCGGCGCGACCGGACCCTCGAGAGGAGCCCCGGGGCACGCCGGTGGCGGGGTCCCACAGGCCCCAGGTCGTCGAGTGTACGGGACCGGCCGGACCGGGAGCCAACACGGCAGGTGGACCGCCGTCCCGACCCCTCCCCGGGCGCTGCGCCGGGCACCCCGCGAGGTGCCGCAGCCGGGCCGCCGGGGACGCCCGGTCTGACACGATCGCCGCCATGACCACCGCTCCCGTCCCGGGGCCCACCCCGCCGGTGCCGGCCCCGCCGCCGGCCGAGCGCCGCGTGTCCCGGCGCGTCGCCGGCATCACGCCGTCGGCGACGCTGGCCGTGGACGCCCGGGCCAAGGAGCTGCGCGCCGCCGGCTCCCCGGTGATCGGCTTCGCGGCGGGCGAGCCGGACTTCCCGACCGCGCCGCACGTGGTCGAGGCCGCCCGCGCGGCCGCGCTGGAGCCCCGGTACCACCGCTACACCCCCGCGGGCGGGCTGCCGGAGCTCAAGGAGGCCATCGCCGCCAAGACGCTGCGCGACTCCGGGGTCTCCGTCCGGCCGGCCGACGTGCTGGTCACCAACGGCGGCAAGCAGGCCGTCCACGAGGCGCTGGCCACCCTGCTCGACCCGGGCGACGAGGTCCTGCTGCCGACGCCGTACTGGACCACCTACCCGGAGGCCGTCCGGCTCGCCGGCGGCGTCCCGGTGCCGGTCGAGGCCGACGAGGCCAGCGGCTACCTGGTCTCGGTCGGCCAGCTGGAGGCGGCTCGGACCCCGCGTACCAAGCTGCTGCTGTTCTGCTCCCCGGCCAACCCCACCGGCGCGGTGCAGCCCGCCGAGGAGGTCGCCGAGATCGGCCGCTGGGCGCTGGAGACCGGGCTGTGGGTGCTCACCGACGAGATCTACGAGCACCTCGTCTACGGCGGCGCCACGGCCCCGTCCCTGCCCGCACTGGTGCCCGAGCTGCAGTCGCGCTGCGTCGTCGTCAACGGGGTGGCGAAGACCTACGCGATGACCGGCTGGCGGGTCGGCTGGCTGATCGGCCCGGCGGACGTCGTCTCGGCCGCCACGGCCCTGCACTCGCACTCCACGTCCAACGTCGCGAACGTCTCCCAGGCGGCCGCGGTGGCCGCGCTGACCGGCGACCAGTCCGGGGTGGCGGTGATGCGCGAGGCCTTCGACCGCCGGCGGAAGACCGTGGTCGGCATGCTGCGGCAGATCCCGGGGATCGCCTGCCCGGAGCCGCAGGGTGCGTTCTACGTCTACCCCTCGGTGCGGGCGCTGCTCGGCCGGCCGATCGCCGGGCGCACCGTGCACACCAGCCTGGAGCTCGCCGAGCTGCTGCTGGAGCAGGCGCAGGTCGCGGTCGTCCCGGGTGAGGCGTTCGGTACCCCGGGATACCTGCGGCTGTCCTACGCCCTCGGTGACGACGACCTGGTCGAGGGCGTCACCCGGATGCAGCAGCTGCTCGGCTCGGCGGGCTGAGCCCGGTCGGCCGAGGTCGGCGGCTCAGTCCGGCAGGTCGTCGGCGTCCAGCGCGCCGGCCTGCTGGAGCACGGCGAGCGCGGCGGGCAGGTCGGCCAGCGCCGCCGCGACGTCGTCCGGGGTGGCGATCGACCAGGCCGTCGCGTCCACGTAGCACCGCACCGCCGCGTCGAACGCCTCCGCGCCGGCCTGCTCGCGGGCGGTGAGCAGCATGGCGGCGCCCTTGCCGTACACCGTGGTCACGTAGCTGCGGTCGTCGGGGAACGAGGCCATCGAGCCGCCGACGTCGCCCTCGAGCGCGAGCAGCCGGGACACCCGGGCCGGCGCCAGGTCGCCGGCGACCGACTCGGCGTAGCTGGCGAAGGACTCGTCCAGCCACGGGTCGCGGAACTGGGAGTCGCCGACCATCCCGTAGAACCACATGTGCGCGACCTCGTGGACCAGCACGACCTCGTCGTCGGTGGCCATCAGGATCGACGACGGGTACTCGATGCCGCCGCCGAGGTCGGGCAGCCACGGCACGGTCAGGGTCGCGTAGGGGAACGCGCCGAAGCGGGCGCTGAGCTGCTCGATCGCCTCGCCGGTGGCCTGGGCCTGCCGCGCCGGGTCGAGGCCGGAGCCGGGCAGCACGCCGGTGGTCACGCGGACGCCGCCTGCCTGGGTCTCCGCGGTGGTGAAGGAGCCCACGGCGACGCTGACGTCGCGGGCCACGGGCTCGTGCGAGGTCCAGGTGCGGCGGCCGTCCCGCGGGCGGCTCGGCTCGTCCTGGTCACCGGTCATCAGCACGGTCAGCGCGGCCGGGGCCTCGACGGAGATCGTGGTGTCGCTGACCGGGCTGCTGGCCGTTTCGCCGGTCAGCGCCACGAACGGGTCGCGGGCCCAGCCGACGCCCGGCTCCCACGCCAGCAGCGGTGCGCCGCTGGCGAACCAGGAGACGTCCTGCGCGGTGCCGAGCCGCTCGAAGCCGCCGCCCCCGAGGGACAGCGAGAAGTCCAGCTCGACCTCGGTGGACTCCCCCGCCGCCAGCCGGTCGGCCAGCTCCACGACGTAGAGCCCGCCGGGCGCCGTCGCGCCGGCCTCCTCGTACCCGCCGCGCGCGACGTCGTCACCGCGCACGGAGTCGACGGTGAGCTGGTTGCCCAGCGCCGTGGCGTCGGGGCCGTTGGGCACCAGCCGGAAGACCAGCTCGTCGGTGGGCAGGTCGGGGGTGAAGACGACGGTCTCGGTGCCGGTGACGGTGCGCAGGTCGTCGGCGAGGGAGAACTCCAGGTCGACCACCGGCCGGTCGGGGTCGGGGGCGGCGCGCTCGGTGGGGCACCCGGTGGCACCGGTGGGCGGCGACGGCACCGGCGCCGTGCTCGCCGGGGCGGCCGTGCCGGAGGTGTCGCTGGTGCAGCCCGCGGTCAGCAGCAGTGCGAGCAGGACGGCGGGACGACGGCGCACGTCGATCCTCCCCGACCGCCGGGTCAGCCGAGCGCGACGACGGCGCGGGCCAGGGAGAGGACCTTCTCCCCACCGCTGGTCACAGTCAGGTCGACGCGGACCCGGCCGTCCTCGCCGACCTGGGCGACCCGTCCGCGCACGGTGAGCTCGGCGCCGGTGTCGTCGTCGGGGACGACGACCGGCCGGCTGAACCGCACCTGGTAGTCGACGACGGCGCCCGGGTCACCGACCCACCGGGTGACGGCGCGGACCGCGATGCCGGCGGTGAGCATGCCGTGCGCGATGACGCCGGGCAGGCCGACCTCCCGGGCGACCCGCTCGTTCCAGTGGATGACGTTCAGGTCGCCGGACGCGCCGGCGTAGCGCACCAGGTCCGCGCGGGTGACCCGGGAGACCTGCTCGGGCAGCTCGGTGCCGACCTCGACGTCGGCGAGGCGGAGGGTCATGCCGTGCCCCGGGCCACGAGCATCGAGCGGGTGGTGCAGACCGGCTCGCCGTCCTCGGTGGCCAGGTCGACCCGGGTGGTGAGCATGTCGTTGCCGGCCACGCTGCGCACCGCGTCGATGGTCGCGGTGGCGACCAGCCGGTCGCCGGCCCGCACCGGGCGGTGGTGGGTGAAGCGCTGCTCGCCGTGCACCACCCGGCTGTAGTCGATCCCGACCTCAGGGTCCTCGACCACGACGTTGCCGGCGCCCAGGCTGAGCACGATGGCGAAGGTCGGCGGGGCGATCACGTCGGGGTGCCCGGCGGCGCGGGCGGCGGCCGGGTCGCGGTACACCGGGTCGGGGTCACCGAGCGCCGTGGCGAACTCGGCGATCTTCTCCCGCCCGACCTCGTACACGGCAGAGGGCGGGTAGCTGCGCCCGACCAGTCCTGCGTCCAGCGCCATGCTCCCGCCCTCTCGCTCGCCTGCCCGCTGAGGTCAGCGGGTCTCGCGGTGCAGCGTGTGCTTGCGGTCCGTCGGGCAGTACTTCTTCAGCTCGATCCGGTCGGGGTCGTTCCGCCGGTTCTTGCGGGTGATGTAGTTGCGGTTCTTGCACTCCTGGCAGGCCAGGGTGATCTTCGGACGGACGTCTGTGGCTGCCATGAGCGCGTTCCTCGCCTTGTTCTCGGTGTTCTCGGGTGGTGCTCGTGGGCGGCAGGTGCCACACACGACGACGGACCCCGCGAGCGGGGTCCGTCTGGGGTAGCGGTGACCGGACTTGAACCGGTGACACAGCGATTATGAGCCGCTTGCTCTACCAGGCTGAGCTACACCGCCGGGTGACCTGCGGCCCGGTCTCTCGACTGGACCGGTGGTCGGAGCCCCTTTACGGAATCGAACCGTAGACCTTCTCCTTACCATGGAGACGCTCTGCCGACTGAGCTAAAGGGGCGTTGCTCGGGAGCGGGAGAGACTCTACCTCGGACCTCGTGGCCCCCCGCGCAGGGGGTCGGCGTGGGCCGGTGCGAGTCGCCGTGACCGTCCGGGCGACGGGGAAGACACTAACAGCTAGGTCCGGACGAACAGACGGCGGTGCCGGGCCCCGGGGGCCGCGCTGCGGACGCCGGTACGGGCCAGCAGCCAGCCCTCCAGCCGGTCCTCCGGGAGCGGGCGGCTGACCAGGAAGCCCTGCAGCTTGTCGCAGCCCATCTGGGCCAGCAGGTCGCGGGTGACCTCGTCCTCGACGCCCTCGGCCACCACCCGCAGGCCGAGGTTGTGGGCGAGCTCGACGATCGACCGGGCGATGAAGGACTCGTTCTGGCTGGTGGACATGCCCAGCACGAAGGACTTGTCGATCTTCAGCTCGTCGATCGGCAGCTGGCGCAGCTGGGACAGCGACGAGTAGCCGGTGCCGAAGTCGTCCATCGACAACCGGAGCCCGAGGGCGTGCAGGTCGGCCAGCACCGTGCTGTTGCGCACGGTGTCGTCGACGACGCTGCCCTCGGTGAGCTCCAGGGTCAGCAGCTCACCGGGCACGCCGTGGTGCCGCAGCGCGTTGCGGACCCGCGCGACCAGGTCGGGCTCGGCCAGGCAGCGGGCCGAGAGGTTGACCGCGACCGAGAGCGCGATGTCCTGGTCCAGCCAGCGCCGGCAGCGGTCCAGCGCCCGGTCCAGCACGTGGTCGGTGAGCGGCCCGATCCGGCCGATCTGCTCGGCGAGGCTGATGAAGTCGTCCGGCGGGATGTCGCCGTAGCGCGGGTGGGCCCAGCGGACCAGCGTCTCCACCGAGACGATGTCGGCGGTGCGGGTGTCGATGATCGGCTGGAAGACCACGGTGATCTGACCCTCGGCCATCGCCGTCTCCAGCTCGGTGCCCAGCTGCAGCCGGCGCAGGCTCTGCTGGTCGAGCACCGGGTGGTAGGTGGCCACCCCACCGGAGCTGTGCGCGGCGAGCAGCGCGACGTCGGCCCGCTGGATGAGCGTGCCGGCGTCCGAGCCGTGCACCGGGGCCGCCGCCACCCCGATGGTCAGCGACACCTCCAGGTCCAGGCCGGCGACCCGGGCCCGGGTGGAGGCGGCCTCGCGCAGCCGGCGGGCAGCGCGCTCGGTCGCCGGCAGCGACAGGCCGGGCAGCAGGACGGCGAACTGGCCGCCCTCCATCCGGGCGACGAGGGCCTGCGGCGGCGCGTGCTCGCGGAGCAGCCCCGCGGTGACCAGCAGCAGCTCGTCGCTGGCCGCGTGGCCGAGGGTGTCGGTGACGTTCGTGTACCCGTCGAGCGCGGCGAGGACCAGGCCGGCCCGGGCGGTCGCCGGCTCGGCCAGCAGCAGCGCGTCGATCTCGACGGCCAGGCGCTGGCGGTTCGGCAGGCCGGTCAGCCGGTCGTGGTCGGCGTCGTGGCGGATCTGGCTCAGCAGCTGCTGCTGCCGGATCGCGGCGTTGACGTGGGTGAGCACCGACTCCAGCGCGCCGCGGTCGCCGGAGGTGAAGCTGACGATGTCCGAGCGCCGGTCGCAGACCTCGAGGTAGCCCGGCTCGCCGGCGGCGGTGGTCACCGGGGCGCCCAGCACCTCGCGGGCGCCGCGCCGGCGGAGGGCGGCCAGCTCGGCCTCGTCGGCGCGGGCGTCGGAGACGAGCACCGGGCCCTCACCGTCGGAGACCAGCGCGCGGCGGCGGATCAGGTCGTCGGGGTCACCCGGGCCCTCGTACCACTGCGGGTCGCCCTCGCCGTCGACGACGAGCTGCGGCCCCTCGTCCAGGTAGGGCGGCAGCCAGAGGGCCACCCGGTCGGCGTTGAGCAGCTCGCGGACGGCCCGGACGATCTCCCGGGTGCCCTCGTCGTCGGGGCTGACCAGCTCGACCCGCCGGGCGAAGTCGTACACCCGCTGGACGGTCCGCCGTTCGCGCGAGGCGCGGCTGGAGAGCCGGAAGATGGCGATGAAGCCGAGCAGCAGCGGGACGATGAGGGACCACGCCCAGCTGTTCTCCTCGACCAGCAGCATGGCGATCACGCCGACGACGACGCTCAGCGGCCCGACCACGGTGTTCGGCAGGGCGGCGACCCAGAACGACCAGCCGGGGAAGCCCTGGCTCAGGGTGATCGCCACCCCGACGCCGGCCATCCCCACCACGTGGGTGACGAACGTCGCGACCGCCAGCGACACCCAGGTGATCGGGTCGGTGACGTCCAGCGGGGGGAAGAGCGAGAGCACGGCCAGCGCGGCGGCGAGCTCGGCGACGCCGAGCGCGGCGTTGAAGGCGAGCTTGGCCGCCGGGTACCCCTGCCACGACATCACCGCGACGATCGCGACGACGCGGGCGATCGCGGTCCACGTGCCGCCGACCTCGACCAGGCCGACCACCACGGCGATCTCGGTGGGCGACAGGGAGATCGTCTGCTTGCCGACCTCGAGGTCCAGCTGGACGGACTCGGTGAGCACCAGCACGGCGAGCAGGACCGCGACCATCCACGGTGACGGGGTGGTCCACGCCGAGGGGAAGGTGGGCACGCCTACGGCAACGGTCACGACGATCGCCAGCCCGGCGATGGTCCATGGCCGTCGGATCAGTGACGCTCCCGGCTGCGCGGGAGCCGCGAGCTGGGCCACGGTCAGCCTGTCTGTCGATTCGGCGTTCACCGAAGGTAACAGTGCGAAGCGACCGTGGGGGTGCGGCTCACCCGGACGGAGCAGCCCGTCGTGCCGGGCTGCTCCGTCAGGTCAGAGCCAGGAGGTCAGCGACCCCACTTCCAGCCCCGGCCCCACTTCCAGCCACGGGCGGAGGAGTCGGCGGTGGTGACGGTGACAGAGGTGCGTGCGGACATCGGGATCTCCTCGAGACGTGGCGAACGGATCGCGGCAGCCGCCCACGCGGGGGCAGAGCGATGTCCGGCACAGACCGCAACCATGAGAATGCAGGGGGTCACCCACACGGGGCAAGCATTGACACGACCCGGTGAAGTGATCTTCGCCGTGTCGTCACCGTGCGTGATGACGACAAGATGACCGGTATCGAATGGGTGACCACTCGCCACCGCAGGGTGACGCCGCTCACCGACGCCTGCGGAAGGGGTCGGGCAGCTCCAGGTCGGTCATCCGGTCCAGCAGCGACGGTTGCGGGGCGGTGAGCCCGCCGAGCAGCGCGCCCGCACGGTCGAAGCCCGCCCGCGCGGCGGGGGCCGCCGCCGGACCGAGCGCGCCGGCCGCGAACCCGGCCGCGTCCACGCCGGTCCGGACGATGCCGGTGTCCGGCCCGATCTCCACCTCCCCGTTCGTACCCAGCAGGTCGGCGGCCACGCCCTCGACCGCGCCGGCCAGCTCCCCCGCCACCCCCGGCACCGCCGACAGCGGCGCGCTGACCGCCAGCTGCCACGGCATCTGCAGGTCGACGGCCCAGCTCTGCGCCTGGCTCCACTCCAGCGCGTACCGCAGCCGCTGGCCGTACTCGAGCACGGCGACGTGCGCCCCGGCCACCTCCCCGGCGAAGCCGCCCGCCGCGCCGGTCTGCAGCGCACCCCGCACGGCGGCGGTCAGCTCCGTGGCGGCGTCCTCGTCGGTGACCAGGTAGCCCAGCCCGCGCAGCGCGGCGTCCCCGCCGGCGTCCAGCGGTGCGCCGGTGACCGCGGCGTCCAGCACCGGCAGGACGACGCCCGGCTGGCCGGCGACGAGGCCGGTGACCGCGGGGCGCAGCCGGGCCAGCGCTCCCTGGTCGTCCAGCACCCGGGCCGGGCTCCCGGGCGCCAGCCCCTGCCCGAGCGCCAGCAGCGCCGACCGGGCGACCCGGCCGGCCTCCGGCGCGGCGGCGGCGAGCTGGACCACCGCGGCGAGGGCCCCGGTGCCGCCCGGCCAGGGCCGGGCCAGCAGGGTCGTCCACGCGCCGGGGTCGGCCAGCAGCTGCGCCGCCCCCGCGCGGTCGCCGGAGCGGGCCAGCGCTGCCAGCGCCGCCTCCACCGGGTCGCCGAGCAGGGCCCCGCCGGTCGAGCCGGCCCCGGCGCGGGCCGCCTGGGCCGCCTCGCGGTCCAGCAGCTGGCGCCCCCAGGCCACCGCCAGCGAGGGCCCCGCGGCGGGAGCGGCCAGCACGAGCCCCATCGCCACCGCCGTCCCGTCGGCTCCGTCGCCGGGCGCACCCGGGTCGAGCCGGAAGGCCGCGAGGACCTCGCCGGTGCGGGCGCCCGCTCCGCTGAGCGCGCCCGCCAGCAGGCCCGCGAGCTGCTGCTCCTCCCCCGTGCCGGCCAGCCCGCCGAGCACGGTGAGCAGCCACCCGAGGCCGTCGGCGCCGAGCCGCTCGACCAGGGCGTCGGCGAAGCCCGGCACGGACGCCCACTCGTGCCACCTGGCCACCGCGGCGGCCAGGTCGCCCGTCGCGTCGGGGCCGGTGAGCTCGTCGGCGGCCCGGCGACCGAGGGCGGCCAGGGCGCCGGCGCCCCAGCCGGGCAGCTGGACGGCGAGCCGCGCGGTGACCGCGACCGCGTCGCCGGGCCGGCCGGTGCCGCCGAGCGGCCGGGTCGCGGCGACCAGCACGGCCGCGGCCGCGGCGGCGTCGTCGGTGAGCGCCTGCAGCAGGGCGCGGTGCTCGCCGGCCGCGGCGGCGTCCTGCTCGGCCACCGCCTCGACCAGCCGGCGCGCCTCCGGCGACTCGCCCGGCGCGCCCAGGTCGACGGCCGGGCCGACCAGCACGGCCAGCCGGGCACCGGCGTCGGCGAACCGGGCGCGCTGCTCGTCGGCCAGCACGCCGACCCGCGCCGCCACGGCCAACCACAGCTCGTGGTGGTCGGCGAGCCGCAGGTGCGCAGCGGTGAGGGCGTCGTGCAGGTCGGCGGCGACGGCGAGCGCGGCCCCGACCTCGGCCGCCGCGACCGCCGCGTCGGCGCCCTGCCACCCCGGCAGCACCGCCGCCGGCTCCAGCAGGTGGGTGGTCAGCCCGGCAGCGAAGCCGGCGGTGGCCAGCTGGTCGAGCACCGCGGCGAGGGCAGCCACGGAACCGGGCGGTGGCGGCAGCGGCTGCGGCGGGCTCAGCGTGACCGTCACCCGGCGACGCCCCGGCCCGGCACGGGGAGCAGCCCGGCGTCCAGACCCAGCCACGAGTCGGCTGCCGCTGCGACGGCCCGGCCGAGCCAGCCGAGCTCACCGGCCAGGCAGCGGCCGGCCGCCCCGGTGCCCTCGCAGAACGCGGCGACCGCCTCCCCCACCGGGCCGCCGACCGGGTCGGTGGCCAGCGCGGCAGCGGCCCGGGCGGCCGAGGTCGACGCCGCGTCGAGCGCCCCGGCGAGGGCGTGCAGCTGCTCGGGGACCACCTCGATCGCCATGCCGTGGAGTCTGTCGGCCCCGCGGCCGGGGCGCGGGCGTCGTCCACAGGCCCGGGGCCGCCGCTGGGCCACCGCTGCGTCGTCGTCCACACCGTCCACAGGCACTGTCCACAGGCGGTGGACAACCGTGACCGACCACTGCCGGCGCCCTCTACGCTGCGCGCGTGCGACCGGGCAGGCAGGCGACCGACCCCGAGGAGGGGTCGACGCTGCCGTTCGTGCTGGTCTGCTGGCTGGTGGCCGCGCTCATGGTCTTCGGGGCCATCGCCGCCTCGGACGCCTTCCTGGAGCAGCAGGAGGTCCAGTCGATCTGCGACGGCGCGGCCCTCGCCGCGGCGAACGACGCCGACGAGGCCGCCGTCTACTCCCTGGGGGTGGGCGCGCAGCTGCCGCTGGGCCGGGCCGCCGCCGAGGCGGCGGTCGCCGACCAGCTGGCCGACGCGGGCGTGCAGCTGGACGCGTGGTCGGCCGAGACCGACGGGCTCGAGGTGACCGTGCGCTGCACCCGGTCGGTCCAGATCGCCTTCGACTGGCTGTTCCTGGGCGGGCAACCGCTGGAACGCACCGCGGTCGCCAGCGCCCGGGCCCCGACGGCCCCGTGACCCGGCCCGGGGAAGACGACGGCCCCCGACCGTGAGGTCGGGGGCCGTCGCACCGGGTGTGGCGGGTGAAGGATTCGAACCTTCGTAGGCTAAGCCGACGGATTTACAGTCCGCTCCCATTGGCCACTCGGGCAACCCGCCGCGTGCTGGTGCCGGATGAGCTTACAAGACGGCGGACGACGGCTCGGGCAGGGACCCGGCCGGCCCGTCCGTCGCGCGAGAGAGGAGACAGTCATGGCCGATGCGTCCTTCGACGTCGTGAGCAAGGTCGACCGCCAGGAGGTCGACAACGCGCTGAACCAGGCGGGCAAGGAGCTCTCCCAGCGGTTCGACTTCCGCGGCGTCAACGCCACCATCGCCTGGGCCGGCGAGGAGGGGGTGACCCTGCAGGCCGACACCGAGGAGCGGGTCGCCGCGGCGCTCGAGGTGT
Organism: Modestobacter versicolor; assembly: GCF_014195485.1. Classification (NCBI taxonomy): domain Bacteria; kingdom Bacillati; phylum Actinomycetota; class Actinomycetes; order Geodermatophilales; family Geodermatophilaceae; genus Modestobacter; species Modestobacter versicolor. Next base: position 3,865,637 of record NZ_JACIBU010000001.1, on the reverse strand, counting down.
TCCGGGAGAAGCTGGTCAAGCGCGGCATCTCGATGAAGGCGCTGGACGCCGACGAGCCGCAGCCCTCGGGGAAGGTCTACAAGATCACCGCCCGGATCCAGCAGGGCATCGCCTCGGACAAGGCCAAGCAGATCGCCAAGGCCATCCGCGACGAGGGCCCCAAGGGCGTGCAGGCGCAGATCCAGGGCGACCAGCTGCGGGTCACCGGCAAGAAGCGCGACGACCTGCAGGCGGTGCAGCAGCTGCTGAAGAGCAAGGACTTCGAGATCGCCCTGCAGTTCGACAACTACCGCTGAGCGCGGTCCCCCGGCCGGCGCCACCGGCCGGGGGTCTCAGCGGCTGGCCTCGTCCGCCAGGACGCCGGGGCCGGCCGGCACCGCCACCCAGTCCTGGTGCTTGCCGCTCCGCCCGTCGCCGGACGAGCGGCGGGTCAGCCGGCGCAGCGCCCAGGGCAGCACGTGCTCGCGGTAGTAGCGGGCCTCGGCGGACAGCCGCCGGGGCTCGGCCGGGCCCGGGTCGATGGCGTGCGCGGTGACCGGGTGCCCGAGGGCGCCCAGCACCAGGCCGGCGACGCGGCGGTGCCCGGCCGGCCCGAGGTGCAGCCGGTCGCGGGACCAGTAGCCGGGACGGCGCAGCTCCTCGTCCCCGAAGGCGTCGACGAACAGCAGGCCGTGCCGCGCGGCCAGGTCGGCGACCGCCGCGGTCAGGGCCACCCCGGTCCGGTGCATCGTGCCGCCGAACGGCAGCCGGGCCGTGGGGTCGGCCCCGCTCAGCAGCACCAGCTGGACCCCCGCCCCGGCGCACCGCAGCACGGCCCGCTCGGTCAGCGCGACCAGGCGGTCGACGTCGCAGCCCGGCCGCATCATGTCGTTGCCGCCGCCGTTGAGGGTGATCAGCGTGGGTGCCGGGTCGAGCGCCAGCACGGCCTCCAGCTGGTCGGTCACCACCGGCGCCAGCAGCCGCCCGCGCACCGCGGTGTTCGCGTAGTGCACCCGCCCGTCCGTCGCAGCCGCCAGCCCGGCGGCCACCAGGTCGGCCCACCCGCGCACCGAGCCGTCGGGGAGCTCGTCGCCCATCCCCTCGGTGAAGCTGTCGCCGATCGCCGCGTACCGCACCTCGCCGTCCACCACCCCCTCAGCGTAGGGACGGTGCGCGGAGCAACCAACCGTCAGGCCTGACCCTGCTCCCGGGCCATCTGCTGCAGCCGGGCGATCCGCTCGGCCATCGGCGGGTGGGTGGCGAACATCGACGCCATGCCCTGCCCGCGGAACGGGTTGGCGATCATCAGGTGGCTCTGGGTGACCAGCCGGTCGTCCTGCGGCAGCGGCCGCGCGGCGACCCCGCGCTCGAGCTTGCCCAGCGCGCTGGCCAGGGCGAGCGGGTCGTGCGACAGCTGCGCACCCGAGGCGTCGGCCTGGTACTCCCGGCTCCGGCTGACCGCCATCTGCACCAGGCCGGCGGCGAGCGGGCCGAGGAAGACCAGCAGCAGGCCGCCGACCATGCCGCCCCCCTCGCGGTCCTCCGAGCGACCGCCGAACAGCGACGCGAACATCGCCATGTGCGCCAGGTAGGTGATCACCGTGGCCATCGCGCCGGCCACCGAGCTGATCAGGATGTCCCGGTTGTAGACGTGGGACAGCTCGTGGGCCAGCACCCCGCGCAGCTCGCGGCGGTCCAGCAGCTCGAGGATCCCCTGGGTGCAGCAGACCGCGGCGTTGCGCGGGTTGCGGCCGGTGGCGAAGGCGTTGGGCTGGTTGGTCGGGCTGACGTAGAGCCGGGGCATCGGCTGGCGGGCCTCGGTGGCCAGCTCGCGCACGATCGCGTACAGCTGCGGCGCCTGCGTCTCGGTGACCGGGAAGGCCCGCATCGCCCGCAGCGCGAGCTTGTCGGAGTTGAAGTACGCCCAGCCGTTGACGGCGAGGGCGAGCACCAGGGCGACCAGCAGGCCACCCCGGCCGAAGAAGCTCCCGACCAGCAGGATGACGCCGCCCATGAGGCCGAGCAGGACGGCCGTCTTCAGCCCGTTGTTCCACCGTTGCACGCCCGGTAGAACGCGGTCGGCGCAGCCGCCGTTCCCTGGCCGGCGCGGCCGCCCGGGCAAGGCAAGGCGACCCTGTGTGGGTTGCCTCACGTTCCCCCGTCGACGGGTCGACCCCGGCAACCCGCACGTAACCTGGCGGGTCGGAGGTACCTCACACAGATGACTGGCAGAACTGGCACCGACCCCGGAATCAGCCCCGCCGCGAGCGGTGTTGCCACCGGCATGGACCGCGCAGCGCACAGCTCCGCCCCCGGCGGGCTCGTCAAGAGCGTCGTCGAGCTCGACCGCGTCGTCATCCGGCTGGCCGGTGACTCCGGCGACGGCATGCAGCTGACCGGCGGCCGCTTCACCAGCGAGACGGCGTCCTTCGGCAACGACCTGTCGACGCTGCCGAACTTCCCCGCCGAGATCCGGGCACCAACGGGGACCCTGCCGGGTGTCAGCTCCTTCCAGCTGCACTTCGCCGACCACGACATCATGACCCCGGGTGACGCGCCCGACGTCCTGGTCGTGATGAACCCGGCGGCGCTGAAGGCCAACCTCCCCGACCTCCCCGGCGGCGGCCTGCTCATCGCCGACTCCGACGAGTTCACCCCGCGCAACCTGGCCAAGGTCGGGTACGACAGCAACCCGCTCGAGGACGGCTCGCTGGAGAAGTGGCAGCTGGTGAGCGTGCCGCTGACCTCGATGACCACCGACGCGCTCGCCGACTCGGGCCTGGGCAAGAAGGAGGCCGAGCGGAGCAAGAACATGTTCACCCTCGGCCTGCTGAGCTGGATGTACCACCGGCCCACCGAGGGCACGATCCGCTTCCTCGAGCGCCAGTTCCGCCGCAAGCCGCAGATCGCCGCGGCCAACATCGCCGCCTTCCGCGCCGGCTTCAACTACGGCGAGACGACGGAGGCCTTCGCGGTCTCCTACGAGGTCAAGCCCGCGCCGATGGCCCCGGGCAAGTACCGGCACATCTCCGGCAACCAGGCGCTGTCCTACGGGCTCGTCGCCGCCGGGCAGCGGTCGGGCCTGCCGGTCTTCCTCGGTGCGTACCCGATCACGCCGGCCAGCGACATCCTGCACGAGCTGTCCAAGCACAAGGCCTTCGGCGTCCGCACGTTCCAGGCCGAGGACGAGATCGCCGGCATCGGGGCCGCCCTGGGCGCCTCGTTCGGCGGTGCGCTCGGCGTGACGACGACGTCCGGCCCGGGTGTGGCCCTCAAGGCCGAGACCATCGGCCTGGCCGTGATGACCGAGCTGCCGCTGCTGATCGTCGACGTGCAGCGCGGCGGCCCGTCCACCGGGCTGCCCACCAAGACCGAGCAGAGCGACCTGCTGCAGGCGCTGTTCGGCCGCAACGGCGAGGCGCCGGTGCCGGTGATCGCCCCGCGCTCCCCCGGCGACTGCTTCGACGCCACGCTCGAGGCGGTGCGGATCGCGCTGACCTACCGCACGCCGGTGATCCTGCTGTCCGACGGCTACCTGGCCAACGGTGCCGAGCCGTGGTCGATCCCGGCCGCCGACGAGCTGCCCGACCTGCGGGTCGAGTTCGCCACCGCGCCCAACGGCGAGGACGGCGAGTTCCTGCCCTACCTGCGCGACCCCGAGACGCTCGCGCGCCCGTGGGCCGTACCGGGCACCGCCGGGCTGCAGCACCGCATCGGCGGGCTGGAGAAGGCCGACAAGACCGGCAACATCTCCTACGACCCGGCCAACCACGACTTCATGACCCGCACCCGGCAGGCCAAGATCGACGGCATCGCCGCCTCGATCCCGGCCACCGAGGTCGACGACCCGGACGGCGACGCCCGGGTGGCGGTCATCGGCTGGGGCTCCACCTACGGCCCGATCGGGGCCGCCTGCCGGCGGATCCGCGCCTCGGGCCGCTCCATCGCCCAGGTGCACCTGCGCCACCTCAACCCGCTGCCGGCCGACCTGGGCGAGATCCTCGCCCGGTACGACCGGGTGGTCTGCCCCGAGATGAACCTCGGCCAGCTGGCCATGATCCTGCGGGCGAAGTACCTCTTCGACGTCCACAGCCACACCCAGGTGCGGGGGCTGCCGTTCCGCGCCGCCGAGCTGGCGGCCGTGTTCCAGGACGTCATCGACGGGACCACGGGGACGGTCGCCACCCTCGACACCGGCTCCGACACCCCTGCACAGACGGGAGCGGCCCTGTGACCGCCATCGAGTCCAACGCCCACGTGCACGACCTCGGCATGCCCGCGGGCCCGGACGTCACCACGATCTCCGGCGCCATCGACGCCTCGATCGCGCTGAACGGCCCGAAGCAGACCGAGCTGAAGGCCCGTGACCTCAAGACCGACCAGGAGGTGCGCTGGTGCCCGGGGTGCGGTGACTACGTCATCCTCAACGCGGTCCAGAGCTTCCTGCCCAGCCTCGGCATCGCCCGCGAGGACATGGTCATCATCTCCGGCATCGGGTGCTCCAGCCGGTTCCCGTACTACATGAACACCTACGGGATGCACTCGATCCACGGCCGGGCCCCGGCGATCGCGACCGGCCTCGCCGCGTCCCGCCCGGACCTGTCGGTGTGGGTCGTCACCGGTGACGGCGACGCGCTGTCCATCGGCGGCAACCACCTGATCCACACCCTGCGCCGCAACGTGAACCTGACGATCCTGCTGTTCAACAACCGGATCTACGGGCTCACCAAGGGCCAGTACTCGCCCACCTCCGAGGTCGGCAAGGTCACCAAGTCCACCCCGATGGGCTCGATCGACGCCCCGTTCAACCCGGTGTCGCTGGCCCTGGGCGCCGACGCCACGTTCGTCGGCCGGGCGATGGACTCCGACCGCAAGGGGCTCACCGACGTGCTGCGGCAGGCCGCCGAGCACCAGGGCACCTCGCTGGTGGAGATCTACCAGAACTGCAACATCTTCAACGACGGCGCGTTCGAGCTGCTCAAGGACCCGCACACCGGCCCGATGTGGACCATCCCGCTGGTGCACGGCGAGCCGCTGGTCTTCGGACCCGGGGGCGCCTCCTGCGTCGTCCGCGACGACTTCGGTGGTCTGCGGATCGCCGAGACGAACCAGGTCGACGCGTCGCAGATCGTCGTCCACGACGCGCACCGCGACGACCCGTCGTACGCCTTCGCGCTGTCCCGGCTGTCCAGCCAGGACCTCCGGTACTCCCCGATGGGCGTCTTCCGGAAGGTGGCCAAGCCCAGCTACGACCGGATGATGGCCGACCAGCTCGAGGACGCCGCCGCGCAGGAGCCGGCCGACCTCGACGCCCTGCTGGCCGGCGGCGACAGCTGGACCGTCAGCGCCTAGGACCTCACCGCTCCAGGTCCGCACCGGCCCGTCCCCGACCCGGGGGCGGGCCGGTCGGCGTCTCAGCCCCGGGGCGTCACCCGGAGCAGCTGGTCCTCGCCGTCACCGTTGTCGGTGGTGAGGTACAGCGCGCCGTCCTCGCCCAGGACCGGGGACCGCACCCGGCCGTAGGAGTCCTCCAGCTCGGGCACCCGGAACTGCTCGACCAGCCGGCCGTCGTCGTCCAGGCGGAGCCCCAGCACGCCGGTGTCCTTCTGCACGCCGACCAGCAGCACCCCGTCGTAGCCGCCCCACGGCGCGCCGTCGAGGAAGGCGGCCCCGCTGGTGGCGATGGTCGGGTCGCCCGAGGACCACACCGCCGCCACGGCCCCCGGGATCTCCGGGTCGGTCATCGGGACGCTCTCGTCGTACGCGCCGTCCGGGCCGTCCGGCGCGCCGTCGGGGTCGTAGCCGTAGTTGCCGCCGGCCACGGACAGGTTGACCTCGTCGTCGCGGCCGGTGCCCTGCTCGACGGTGTACACCTGCGCGCTGCCAGGGCGGACGGCGATGCCCTGCACGTTGCGGTGCCCGTAGCTCCAGACCAGCCGGGTGAGCGGGTCGGCGGCGTCCAGGAAGGGGTTGCCCGCCGAGGGCGCGCCGGTCTGCGGGTCGATCCGCAGCACCTTGCCGCCGAGGGTGCCCAGGTCCTGCGGGTAGCTGCCCACGGCGTTGTCGCCGGTGCCGACCAGGAGCTGGCCCTCGGCGTCGAAGCGGGGCCGGCAGCCGCCGTGCCGGCCGGAGGACTCGTTGACCGGGATGCCACCCAGCAGCGGGTCGGCGACCCGGGTGGCCGCCGTCCAGGCCTCGTCGACCGTCCAGGCGACCACCTGGATCTCCGCGTCGCCGTCCTCCTCGACGCCCTGGCAGCTGTAGAAGCGCCGGTTGCCGGCGAACCCCGGGTCGAGGGTGAGGCCCATCAGCCCGGTCTCGCCGTCGGCGAAGAGGTCGTCGAGGTCGGCGTCCAGCGGGCGCACGGTGCCGTCGGTGAGCACGACCGTGAACCCGCCCCCGCGCTCGTCCAGCAGCAGGGCGCCGTCCGGCGCCCGGGCGACGTCCCACGGGTGGTCCAGCCCCTCGGCGAGCACCTCGACGTCCAGCGCCGGGACGGCGGCCGACGCGCTGGGCCCGGCGGCGTCGGGGACGTCGGTGGCCGCCCCCTCCCCCTGCTCACCGGGGGCGCTGCTGCACCCCGCGACCAGGACGGCGGTCAGCAGACCCAGGACCAGCGGTGAGCAGCGGGGCACGACCCCAGCATCCCCTGGGCGGAGGGGTCGCGCCGCGCCCTCAGGAGTCGCGGGTGACCACGAAGGTGCACAGCGCGGACAGCGCCTCGCGGACCGGGCCGTCGGGGACGGCGTCCAGCCGGGCGCGGGCCCGGTCGGCGTACTCCTCGAGGACGGCGGTGGCCCGCGCCAGCGACGCGGAGCTGCGCAGCAGCGCCAGCGCCTCGGCGTGCTCCACCTCGTCGACCACCGGGCCGGCGACCAGCTCGCGCAGCCGGGCCTCGGCGGGGTCGGTGCCGGCCAGGGCGAAGAGCACCGGCAGGGTGGCGATGCCCTCGCGCAGGTCGGTGCCGGGTGACTTCCCGGACGTGCCGCCCTCGCTGACGATGTCGAGCAGGTCGTCGGAGAGCTGGAAGGCCACCCCGAAGTCCTCCCCGAAGGCGTCCAGCGCGGCGACCAGCTCGCCGTCGACGCCGGCGAAGGAGGCGCCGAAGCGGGCCGAGGTGGCCACCAGCGAGCCGGTCTTGTCGGCGAGCACCCCGAGGTAGTGGTCGACCGGGTCCTCACCCGGGCGGGCGCCGACGGTCTCCCGCAGCTGCCCGGTGACCAGCCGCTCGAACGTCCGGGCCTGCACGCGCACGGCCTCCGGGCCGAGGTCGGCGAGCAGGTCCGACGCCCGGGCGAAGAGGAAGTCGCCGGTGAGGATGGCCACGCTGTTGCCCCAGCGGCTGTTCGCGCTGGGGGCGCCGCGGCGGACGGACGCCTCGTCCATCACGTCGTCGTGGTACAGCGTCGCGAGGTGGGTGAGCTCGCAGACGACGGCGGCCTGCACGACCTCCGGGGAGTCCGCGTCGCCGAGCTGGGCGGCGAGCAGCGCCAGCATCGGGCGGACCCGCTTGCCGCCGGCCGCCATCAGGTGCCCGGCCGCCTCGCTGACGAACGCGTGGTCGCTGGCGACCGCGACGGTCAGCGCCGCCTCGACCCGAGCCAGGCCCTCGACCAGCGCGGCACCCAGTTCACCGTCGGGCAGCCAGGGGCCGATCGTCGAGGCCGGGGTGGAGGGCCGGTGCCACGAGTCGGGCTCCTGCTGCGTCTCGCTACCGCCGCGCCGTGGGCTGGTGGTGCCGGCTCCGCTCATCAACCGCTGAAGATACAGCCCGTCGTCCGGGGCCCTCATCGACGACCTCGCAGGGCGGGCTGCTCAGCCGACCAGCACCGCTGCGGACTCGGCCAGGTCGAGCACCGAGCCCGGCACGATGCCGAGCACGAGAGTCGCGGCGGCGGTGACGGCCAGCACGATGGTCGTCGGCAGGCCGGGGACCCCGACGGTGGGCCCGTCGGCCGCGGGCTCGGAGAAGTACATGAGCACGATGACCCGCAGGTAGTAGAACGCCGCGACGGCGCTCGCCACCAGGGCGACCAGCGCCAGCGGCCAGGCCCCCTCCTCGATCGCGGCCCGGAACACGGCGAACTTGCCGGTGAACCCGCTGGTGAGGGGGATGCCGGCCAGGGCGAGCAGGAAGAAGCTCATCAGCGCCGCGACGACCGGTGACCGCTGCGCGAGGCCTGCCCACTGCGACAGGTGGGTGGCCTCGCCGTCGCCGTCGCGGACCAGGGTGACCAGCCCGAAGACGCCGAGCGTGGTGAGGCCGTAGGCCAGCAGGTAGAACATCGTCGCGGCCAGCCCGTAGCCGGTGCCGCCGGGCCCCAGGCCGATGACGCCGGTGAGCAGGAAGCCGGCGTGCGCGATGGAGGAGTAGGCCAGCATCCGCTTGACGTCGGTCTGGGTGAGCCCGAGCACCGCACCGACCACCATCGACGCGATCGCCAGCGCGTAGACCAGCGGCCGCCAGGTCCAGTCGGCGGTGCCGAAGGCGACGTAGAGCAGCCGCAGCACCGCACCGAACGCGGCGACCTTGGTGGCGGCGGCCATGAAGGCGGTCACCGCGGTCGGGGCGCCCTGGTAGACGTCCGGCGTCCAGGTGTGGAAGGGCGCGACGCTGGCCTTGAACATCAGGCCGACGACGAGCAGCCCGAGCCCCAGCACGAGCAGGGTGTCGCCGCCCTCGGTGACCGACGCCTCCCGGATCGCCGACAGCCGCACGCTGCCGGTGGCGCCGTAGACCAGCGCGAGCCCGTAGAGGAAGAACGCCGAGGCGAAGGCGCCGAGCAGGAAGTACTTGACCGCCGCCTCCTGGGAGAGCAGCCGGCGGCGGCGGGCCAGCCCGGAGAGCAGGTACAGCGGCAGGCTCAGCACCTCGAGGGCGACGAACATGATCAGCAGGTCGTTCGACGCGGTGAACAGCATCATCCCGCCGATGGCGAACGTCGCCAGCGGGTAGACCTCGGTCTGCACGCGCTCGGAGGTGGCCAGCTCGCGGTCGCGGACGCTGCCGGCCGGCACCGCCGCCGCGGCGACGAACGCCGAGCGGGCCGGGTCCAGCGAGCGCTCGCTGAACAGCAGGATCGACAGCGCGCCGAGGGCGGCGATCGTCGCCTGCAGGAACAGCGCGGCGCCGTCGACGGCGAGCGCACCGCCGGCGGTGACCTCCGGTTCCCGGCCGGCCAGCAGCAGCGTGCTGGCCAGCGCGCCCACGGTGCCGACGAGCGCGATCGCCACCTGCACCGGGTGCCGGACGGCGCGCGGGGCGAACGCCTCGACCAGCACCCCGACCGAGGCGGCACCGAAGACGAACAGCAGCGGCGCGAGCGCTGCGTAGGACAGGTCCGGAGCGTCGATGGTGCCCATCAGTCGGTGCCCTCGTCGGTCGTGGCGGGAGTGCTGCCCCCGGGGTCGGCGCCGACGTCGCTCATCGTCGCCTCCACCGCCGGGGTGACCAGGTCGATCAGCGGCTGCGGGTACACGCCCAGGCCGATGACCAGCGCGACCAGCGGTGCGACGACGGCCAGCTCGCGCCGGGACAGGTCGCGCACCAGCGACGTCCGGGCCGGCGCGGGCGCGGTGAGCACGGCGGTGCTCCCGCCGCCCCCGGTGGCCGGGACGGCGTCGTCCGGCGGTGCCAGCACGCCGCGCGGCGGGCCGTGGAACACCCGCTGGTACATCAGCAGCACGTAGAGGGCGGCCAGCACGATGCCGGCGGTCGCGATGATCGTGAAGACCGGCTCGCTCGGGAACGAGCCGAGGAGCACCAGGAACTCGCTGACGAAGCTGTTGGTGCCCGGCAGCGCCAGCGAGGCCAGCCCGGCGAGCAGGAACACGCCGGCCAGCAGCGGCGCCTTCGCCGCCAGGCCCCCGTAGTCGCGGATCTGCCGGGAGCCGCCCCGGACGATGACCATCCCGACCACGATGAACAGCAGGCCGGTCGCGATGCCGTGGTTGACCATGTAGAGCACCGCGCCGGTGGCCGCCTCGGTGCTGAAGGCGAAGATGCCCAGCGCGATGAAGCCGAAGTGCGCGATCGAGGTGTAGGACACCAGCCGCTTCATGTCGCTCTGCCCCATCGCCAGCAGGGCGGCGTAGAGCACCCCGACCACCGCCAGCACCAGCACCCAGGGCGCGAGGTCCCGGGCGGCGTCGGGGAACAGCGGCAGGCAGTAGCGCAGGAAGCCGAACGTGCCGACCTTGTCCAGCACGCCGACGAGCAGCACCGCGCTGCCGATGGGCGCCTCGGCACCGGCGTCGGGCAGCCAGGTGTGGAAGGGCACCAGCGGCGCCTTGATCGCGAAGGCGACGAAGAAGCCCAGGAACAGCAGCTTCTGCACGCCGGGGTCGATCTCCAGCTGGCGCAGCGCGTCGAAGGCGAAGGTGCCCTCGCCCAGCTGGGAGTTGCTGACCACGTAGAGCCCGATGACCGAGGCGAGCATGACCAGCCCGCCGAGCAGGCTGTAGAGGAAGAACTTGACCGCGGCGTACTGCCGGTTCGGGCCGCCGAAGCTCCCGATCAGGAAGTACATCGGGACCAGCATCGCCTCGAAGAAGACGTAGAACAGGAAGACGTCGGTGGCCGCGAAGACGCCGACCATCATCGACTCGAGCAGCAGCAGCCAGGCCCAGTAGGTGCGCATCGACCGGGTGCCCGCGGCGGTCTCCTGCCACGAGGCGCCCACGACCACCGGCACCAGCACGCCGATCAGCAGCAGCATCGACAGCGCGATGCCGTCGACGCCGAGCGCGAAGTCGACGCCGAAGTCGGGGATCCAGGCCACCGAGGTGGTCAGCTGGAACCGGTCGCCGCCGACGTCGAAGGCGACGGTCGCCAGCACCGCGAGCAGCAGCACGACCAGGCTGACGGCGAGCGCGAGCCGGCGGGCCAGCGCCTCCCGCGCCGGGGGCAGCGCGGCGACGACGGCGGCACCCACGGCCGGCACGGCGATCATCACGAGCAGGAACGGGAAGTCAGCCACGGTGCCGCTCCTCCTCCATCGGTGAGGTGGTCATGCCGTCGTCACCGCGAGCAGCGCGCCGGCGATCAGCACGGCGCCGCCGAGCATGCCCAGGGCGTAGCTGCGCACGAAGCCGGTCTGCGCGCGGCCGAGCCGGGACGACGAGCCGCCCAGCGCCGCCGCCGTCCCGTTGACCACGCCGTCCACCCCCCGGTTGTCCAGCCAGACCAGCGCGCGGGTCAGCCACATCCCGGGCCGCATGAACAGCGACTCGTTGACGGTGTCGGCGTACAGCGCCCGGCGGGCGGCGACGACGACCGGCGAGACCCGGGCCGGTGCGGTCGTCGGCACCTCGCGGCGCCCGACGAACAGCCAGGCGGCCGCGACGCCGAGCAGCATCACCACGGTGAGCCCGATGCTCACCGTCAGCGGGGCGACGACGTGCGCGGCCTCCTCGGGCTCGCCGAAGACCGGCTCGAGCCACTCGGTGAGCGGGAAGGCCTCCACGATGAGGAACCCGGCGGCCACCGACCCGATCGCCAGCACGACCATCGGCGCGGTCATCACCGGTGGCGACTCGTGCGGGTGCACGCCGTCCTCCCACCGGGCCCGGCCGAAGAAGGTCATCAGCACCAGCCGGGTCATGTAGAACGCGGTGAGCCCGGCGCCGAGCACCGCGACCCCGCCGAGCAGCCAGCCCGACGTGCCGCCGCGGTCGAACGCGGCCTCGATGATCGCGTCCTTGGTCCAGTAGCCGGACAGGAACGGGAACCCGATCAGCGCCAGGTAGCCCAGCCCGAACGTGGCGAAGGTGACCGGCAGCTTCTTCGCCAGCCCGCCGTAGCGGCGCATGTCGACCTGGTCGTGCATCGCGTGCATGACCGAACCGGCGCCCAGGAACAGCCCGGCCTTGAAGAAGCCGTGGGCGAGCAGGTGGGCGATGCCGGCGGCGTAGCCGACCGGGCCCAGCCCGACGGCCAGGAACATGTAGCCGATCTGGCTGACCGTGGAGTAGGCCAGCACCTTCTTGATGTCGTCGTACGCGCACCCGACGATCGCGCCGATCATGAGCGTCACCGCGCCGACCACCAGGACGACGGTGCGCGCGGTCGGCGTCTCGTCGAACACCGGGGCGCTGCGGGCGATGAGGTACACCCCCGCGGTGACCATGGTGGCCGCGTGGATCAGCGCGGAGACCGGGGTCGGGCCCTCCATCGCGTCGGGCAGCCAGGCCTGCAGCGGGAACTGGCCGGACTTGCCGCAGGCGCCGAGCAGGAGCAGCAGGCCGAGCGCGGTGACGGTGCCCCCGGCGAGCAGCCCGACCTCGCCGAACACGCCGGCGTAGGACGTCGTCCCGAGCTGGGCGAACATGATGAAGATCGCCAGGGCGAGGCCGACGTCGCCGACCCGGTTCATGATGAACGCCTTCTTCGCCGCCGTGGCGGCGGCCGGGCGGGTGTACCAGAAGGCGATGAGCAGGTAGGACGCCAGCCCGACGCCCTCCCAGCCGACGTAGAGCGCCACGTAGCTGTTGCCCAGGACCAGCAGCAGCATCGCGGCGACGAACAGGTTCAGGTAGGCGAAGAACCGGCGGCGCCCGGGGTCGTGCGCCATGTAACCGATCGAGTACACGTGGATCAGCGCACCGACCCCGGTGATCAGCAGCACGAACACCGCCGACAGCGGGTCGAACAGCAGGCCGGCCTCGACGTCGAGGTTGCCGGTCTGGATGAAGGTGAACAGGTCGACGCTGGCCGAGGGCTCGTCCAGGCCGCCCAGCTGGAACGTGCAGAGCAGGCCGATCACGAAGGCCGCGGTCACCGTGCCGGTGGCCAGCAGGTGGCCCCACCGGTCGGTGCGGCGGCCGCCGAGCAGCAGCACCGCGGCGCCGGCGAGCGGCAGCGCGATGAGCAGCCACGAGGCGCCGAGCAGGCCGGTGGCGGGGATCGTCTCCATCAGCTGGCTCCGCTCAGTACTTCAGGAGGTTGACGTCGTCGACCGAGGCGGAGCGGCGGGTCCGGTAGACGCCCATGATGATCGCCAGGCCGACGACCACCTCGGCCGCGGCGACCACCATCACGAAGAAGGCGATGACCTGGCCGTCGACGGTGCCGGTGGTGCGGGCGAAGGTGACCAGCGTCAGGTTCACCGAGTTGAGCATCAGCTCGACGCACATGAACACGACGATCGCGTTGCGCCGCACGAGCACCCCGACGGCGCCGATGGTGAACAAGATCGCGGCCAGCACCAGGTAGTTCGAGATGTTCATCGGGGCGCGCCCTCTCCGCTGCCGGGGACCGGACCGGTCGTGCCGCCGCCGAGCGTGCCCAGCGCGGCGTCGGGGCCGCCGGCGTGGCCGAGGCCCTCGCGCTCGGCGCCGGTGGACCCCGAGGGCGGCAGCTCGTCGACGACCTGGGGCTCGACGCCGGTGGCGAAGCTGCGCGGCGACGGGCTCCCGTCGGGCAGCCGGCCGGGGGCGGCGATCGAGTTGGCCCGGGCGTAGACGCCGGGGCCGGGGAGCGTCTGCGGGTGGTCACCGGCGAGGAACCGGGCCCGGGACAGCTCCTTCTGCGTCTGCCGGCTGCCGGGCTCGCGCTCGGTGTGCGCGAGCACCATGGCGCCGACGGCCGCGGTGATCAGCAGCGCGCTGGTGATCTCGAAGGCCAGCAGGTAGCGGGTGAACAGCAGCTCGGCGATGGCCGGGACGTTGCCGTCGGCGGCTCCCCCGGCCCCGCCCTGCACGCCCTCCAGCCCGGTCACCGGGGTGTCCCGGGTGGCCTCGGCGATGCCGGCGCCGACCAGCCCGGCGAACCCGATGCCGAGCACGATGCCGGCGACCCGCTGCCCGCGCAGGGTCTCGACCACCGAGTCGGAGGTGTCCCGGCCGACCAGCATGAGGACGAAGAGGAACAGGATCATGATCGCGCCGGTGTAGACGATGATCTGCACCGCGCCGAGGAACGGCGCCTCCTGGACGACGTAGAAGACGCCCAGCGCGAGCATCGTGTTGACCAGCCAGAGCGCCGAGTGGACGGCGTTCCTCGACAGCACCATGCCCAGCGCGCCGGCCAGCGCGACGGGCCCGAGCACCCAGAAGACGATCGTCTCCGCGGTGCCGATCTCGACCGGGGTCACACCCGCTCCTCGACGACCGGCTCGGCGGCGGCGTGCGCGAGCGCGTCGACCGGCGCCTTCGGGTCGCGGACGTAGTAGTCCTTCTCGTCGTCGCCCAGCCGCATCGGGTGCGGCGGCTGCTCCATGCCGGGCAGCAGCGGGGCCATCAGCTGCTCCTTGGTGTAGATCAGCGCCTGCCGGTCGTCGTCGGCGAGCTCGAAGTCGTTGCTCATCGTCAGCGAGCGGGTCGGGCAGGCCTCGATGCACAGGCCGCAGAAGATGCAGCGCAGGTAGTTGATCTGGTAGACGCGGCCGTACCGCTCACCCGGGGAGTACCGGGCGTCCTCGGTGTTGTCGCCGCCCTCGACGTAGATGGCGTCGGCCGGGCAGGCCCACGCGCACAGCTCGCAGCCGACGCACTTCTCCAGCCCGTCGGGGTGCCGGTTGAGCACGTGCCGGCCGTGGTAGCGCGGCTTCGTCTGCTTCGGGACGTCGGGGTACTCCTCCGTCGTCACCTTCTTGAACATGGTGGCGAAGGTGACGCCGAACCCCTGGGCGGGGCCGGGCAGCCAGCTGGCGCGCTTGCCGGCCGGGGTCGGCGGCGCGCCGGCCTGCCGCTCGACGGCACCGCCCTCGCGCCGGGCCGGGGTGGTGTCAGGCATCGTCGTCCTCCTGCTGGGCGGGGGCAGGCTCGGTGAGGGTGCTGCTGCGCCGTCCGGTGCCGACGACCGTGCCGGCCCCGACCGCCTCGCGGCTGCGCAGCCGGGGGGACGGCGGGACGCGCAGGTCCATCGGCGGCACCGGGAACCCGCCGGCGGCCCGGTCGCGGCTGCGCGAGGTCGGCGGCAGGACCTCGGGCTCGGTCGGGTTGACCGAGCCCGCGGCCGCCGCCCGGGCGGCGACCCGGGTGTCGCGGTTGCTGACCCGCGAGGCGATGAGCAGGCCGGCCAGCACCAGCAGCGCGATCGGCACCCCGACGAAGACGGCGACCTCACCCCCGTCGAGGTCGGCCTCCCGGGAGACGGTGCGCATCGTGGCGACGACCAGGATCCAGACCAGCGCCGTGGGCACCAGGACCTTCCAGCCGAAGCGCATGAACTGGTCGTAGCGCAACCGGGGCAGCGTGCCGCGGAGCCAGATGAAGACGAACAGCGCGACGACGACCTTGGCGAAGAACCACAGCAGCGGCCACCAGCCGGTGTTCGCGCCGTCCCAGATCGAGATCGGCCACGGCGCCCGCCAGCCGCCGAGGAACAGCGTCGCGGCCAGCGCGGAGACGGTGACCATGTTGACGTACTCGGCCAGGAAGAAGAGCGCGAACTTCAGCGAGGAGTACTCGGTGTGGAAGCCGCCGACCAGCTCGCTCTCGGCCTCGGGCAGGTCGAAGGGCGCCCGGTTGGTCTCGCCGACCACGGCGATGACGTAGATGACGAAGGAGACCGGCAGCAGCACCGCGTACCAGCTGGGCCCGGTGAACTCGGCGCCGAAGAAGGACAGGTCGGTGCCGTCGGCCTGGGCGGCGACGATCTCCGAGGTCGACATCGACCCGGCGTAGAGGAAGACCGCCACGATCGACAGCCCCATGGCGATCTCGTAGCTGACCATCTGGGCGGCGCTGCGCAGCCCGCCCAGCAGCGGGTAGGTGGACCCGGAGGCCCAACCGCCGAGCACGATGCCGTAGACGCCCATCGCCGAGCAGGCCAGCACGATGAGCACCCCGATCGGGGCGTCGGTGAGCTGCAGCGGGGTGCGCTCGCCGAAGATGCTCACCGTCGGCCCCAGCGGGATGACCGAGAACGCCAGGAACGCCGGGATGGTGGCGATGACCGGGGCCAGGAAGTACACCGGCCGGTCGGCCAGCGCCGGCATGATGTCCTCCTTGAACGCCAGCTTGAGGCCGTCGGCGAGGCTCTGCAGGTAGCCGCGGGGGCCGACCCGGTTGGGGCCGATCCGCTGCTGCATCCGGGCGACGACCTTGCGCTCGAAGACGATCGCGAACAGCGTCATCACGACCAGCACGCCGAAGATGCCGACGATCTTGATCAGCACGATCCACCAGACGTCGTGCCCGAAGTCCTCGAGCGTCGGCTGGTCCCGTGCGGCGAGCACGCTCATCGGGTCCCCCCGGCGGTCAGCGTCACGACGGTGCCCGGCCCGGCACCGAGCCCGGCGCGGACGGCGCTGCCCGGCGAGCGCATCGGCAGCCAGACCACCCGGTCGGGCATCTCGACCAGCTGCACCGGCAGCGTGACGGTGCCGGCGGGGCCGGTCACGGTGAGCAGCTCGCCGTCGGTCAGCCCGAGCCGGCGGGCGGCGTCCTTGCCCAGCCGGGCCACCGGCGGGCGGGCGGTGCCGGCCATCGCCGGCTCGTCGCGCTGCAGCGTGCCGTCGTCGAGCAGCTGCCGCCAGGAGGCGAGCACCGCCTGCTCGCCGGTCAGCGCGGGCGTCGGGGTGGGGGCGACGTCCAGCCCGCCGACCGGGGCCCGCGACGTCGCGCCGCCGAGCTCGACCAGCTCCCGGCGGGCCTCGACGACGGTCGGCAGGCCGAGCGGGACGCCGAGGTGCTCGGCGATGCCGTGCAGCACCCGGCCGTCGGTGAGCTGGCCGGTGCCGTGCAGGGTCGCGTCGAACGGGCGCACCCGGCCCTCCCAGTCCAGGTAGCTGCCGGCCTTCTCCGGCGCCGCGGCGACCGGCAGGACGACGTCGGCGTGCGCGGTGACCGCCGAGGGGAAGAGCTCCAGGCTGACCACGAACCCGGCGGCGGACAGCGCCGCCTCGGCCAGCGCGGGGTCGGGCAGGTCGTGCGGGTCGACCGCGCCGACGAGCAGCCCGCCCAGGGCGCCGTCCCGGGCGGCGGCCAGGATGCCGGTGAGGTCGCGGCCGGCGGTCTGCGGCACCGGGGCGCCCCACAGCCGGGCGACCTGGTCGCGGGCGTCGGCGTCGGTGACCAGGCGCCCGCCGGGCAGCAGCCCGGGCAGCGCGCCGACCTCGACCGCGCCCCGCTCCCCCGCCCGGCGCGGGACCCAGGCGACCCGGGCGCCGGTGGACCGGGCGAGCGCGGCGACGGCGGAGAACCCACCGGGGACCTCGGCCAGCCGCTCGCCGGCCAGCACCACGGCGCCGGGCTGCCGGAGTGCCTCGACGGCCGGGCCGCCCCAGGTGCCGGCGGCGAGCGCGGCCAGCGAGCGGGCCTCGTCGCCGGGGATCGTGGCCAGCAGGGTGGAGCGCAGCTTCTCCGCGGCGCGGGTGGCGAACGGGGCGACGTCGAAGACCTGCATCCCCGCCGTCCGGACCGCCCGGCGCAGCCGCAGGAAGACGATCGGCGACTCCTCCTCCGGCTCGAAGCCGACCAGCAGCACGACCGGCGCCGCGGTCAGCTCGTCGTAGGTCAGCGCGCCGGCGCCGGGCGCGGTGCCGGCCACGTGCGCGGCGAGGAAGGCCAGCTCCTCGGCCGAGTGCGCGCGGGCGCGGGCGTCGACGTCGTTGGTGCCGAGCGCGACCCGGGCGAACTTGGCGTAGGCGTAGGCGTCCTCGACGGTGAGCCGCCCGCCGGGCAGCACGCCGACGCCGCCGGCCTGCTGCGCCGCGCGCAGGCCCTCCGCGGCCGCGGCCCACGCCTCCGGCCACGAGGCCGGCTGCAGCTCGCCGTCGCGCCGGACCAGCGGGGTGGTCAGCCGCTCGTTGCTGCTGGCGTAGCGGAAGCCGTAGCGGCCCTTGTCGCAGTTCCACTCCTCGTTGACCGCGGGGTCCTCACCGGCCAGCCGGCGCATCACGGTGCCCCGGCGGTAGTCGGTGCGCTGGGCGCAGCCGCTGGCGCAGTGCTCGCAGACGCTGGGCTCGCTGCGCAGGTCGAAGGGGCGGGAGCGGAACCGGTAGGTGGCGCTGGTCAGCGCGCCGACCGGGCAGATCTGGGTGGTGTTGCCGGAGAAGTAGGACTCGAACGGCTCGTCCTCGTAGATCGCCACCTGCTCCAGCGCGCCGCGCTCGAACAGCTCGATGAACGGGTCGCCGGCCACCTGCTGGCTGAACCGGGTGCACCGGGCGCAGAGCACGCAGCGCTCGCGGTCCAGCAGCACCTGCGAGCTGATCGGCAGCGGCTTGGGGTAGGTGCGCTTGGTCTCGACGAACCGGGTCTCGGTGCGCCCGTTGCTCATCGCCTGGTTCTGCAGCGGGCACTCGCCGCCCTTGTCGCAGACCGGGCAGTCCAGCGGGTGGTTGACCAGCAGCAGCTCCATCGTGCCCTGCTGCGCCTTGTCGGCGACCGCGCTGGTGAGCTGGGTGTGCACCACCATGTCCGGGGTCACCGGGGTGGTGCAGGAGGCGACCGGCTTGCGCTGGCCCTCGACCTCCACCAGGCACTGGCGGCAGGCGCCGATCGGGTCGAGCAGCGGGTGGTCGCAGAACCGCGGGATCTGCACGCCGATCTGCTCGGCCGCCCGGATGATCAGCGTGCCCTTGGGCACCGCCACCGGGAAGCCGTCGATCGTGCAGTGCACGGCGTCCGGCGGGGTGTGCGGGCCGGGGACCGCGGGCGGGGTGGCCGGCGCCGGCTGCGGCGTCGTCGGGGTCGCGGTCATGACATGGCTCCGACGGGCTCGAGGCGGAGCGAGCGGCCCAGCCGGCCCTGCTCCTCGGCGGGCAGCAGGGCGACGTAGTCGTCCTTGAAGTACTTCAGCGAGCTGGCGATGCAGCTGGTCGCGCCGTCACCGAGGGCGCAGAACGAGCGGCCCAGGATGTTGTCGCAGGTGTCGGTGAGCAGGTCGAGGTCGGTGGCCCGGCCGTGCCCATCCACCAGCCGTTCCAGGATCTGGACCAGCCAGTAGGTGCCCTCCCGGCACGGGGTGCACTTGCCGCAGCTCTCGTGCGCGTAGAACTCGGTGAACCGCAGCGTCGCCTCGACGATCGAGTCGGTCTCGTCGAAGACCATCAGCGCGGTGGTGCCGAGCATCGAGCCGGCGGCGGCCACCGAGTCGAAGTCCAGCGGGACGTCGAGGTGCTCGGGGGTGAAGTAGGGCGTCGACGAGCCGCCCGGCGTCCAGAACTTGAGCTGGTGGCCCGGGCGGACGCCGCCGGCCATCTCCAGCAGCTCGCGCATCGTCGTCCCCATCGGGGCCTCGTACTGGCCCGGCCGGACCACCCGCCCGGACAGCGAGTAGATCTTCGGCCCGGGCGACTTCTCCGGGCCCATCGACTTGAACCAGGCCGAGCCGCCGCGCACCACGTACGGGACGCTGGCCAGCGTCTCGACGTTGTTGATCACGGTGGGGGCGCCGTAGAGGCCGGCGACGGCGGGGAACGGCGGCTTGAGCCGCGGCTGGCCGCGGTAGCCCTCCAGCGAGTCGAGCAGCGCCGTCTCCTCCCCGCAGATGTAGGCGCCGGCCCCGGCGTGCACGACCAGCTCCAGGTCGTAGCCCGAGCCGAGGACGTCGGTGCCGAGGTAGCCCGCGGCGTAGGCCTCCTGCACGGCGGCCACCAGCCGGCGGTGGGCGTGCACCGCCTCGCCGCGGACGTAGATGACCGCGAAGTGCGAGCGGATCGCGTAGGCGGAGATGATCACGCCCTCCACCAGGGAGTGCGGGTCGGCCATCATCAGCGGCAGGTCCTTGCAGGTGCCCGGCTCGCCCTCGTCGGCGTTGACGACCAGGTACTTGGGCGCCGCGGCCGGGCCGGTCGGGGTCTCCCCCGGCTTGGGCTGCGGGATGAAGCTCCACTTCATGCCGGTCGGGAACCCGGCGCCGCCGCGGCCGCGCAGGCCGGAGTCCTTGACCAGGCCGACCAGCTCGTCGGGCGTCATCGCCAGCGCCTGGCGGAGCGCGCGGTAGCCGTCGAGCCGTTCGTAGGTCTCCAGCGTCCAGGAGCGGGGCGCGGCGAACCGCGAGGTGAGCACGGGGGTGAGCGGCACGGCGGTCAGACCTCTCGCTCGACGGAGCTGTTCGTCCCGGCCCCGGAGCCGGTCGGTGGGGTGTCGGTGCCCTCGGCGCCGCGCTCGGCGGGCCGCCGGCCGGCGGGCTCGGGGGCGTCGGTGTGCACCTGCTCGGCGCCGGCCTTCTCGGCCGGGTTGGTGGCCGCCGCGACGGTCGCGTCGCCGGCCCGCTCGGCCCCGGTGCCCCCGGACGACGGCGCCTCGGGCGCCGGGGTGCCGGCGTCGGCGCCCGGGTCGGGGGCCCGGCCGATGGGTGGTGCGGCCTCGCCGCGCTCGGCGGCCAGCCGCACCCCGACCAGCGTCGGGACGCCGGCCGACGGTGCGTCGACCGCGGCCCGCTCGGCGGCGGCGTCGGCGTGCTGGGAGAGACCGGCGAGCTGGCGGGAGACACCGCGGAAGTCGGTCAGCGGAGCGCCGCGGGTCGGCGGCGGCTTCTCCCCGCGGCGCAGGGCGGCGACCAGCTCGCGGGCGCTGTCGACGTCCTGCTGGTCGTAGAACTCGTAGTCGACGGTGACCACCGGGGCGTAGTCGCAGGCGGCCAGGCACTCGGCGTGCTCGAGGGTCACCGAGCCGTCGGCGGCGGTCTGGTCGTGGCCGACGCCGAGGTCGGCGGAGACGGCGTCGTAGATGCGCTGCCCGCCGAGGACGGCACAGAGCGTGTTGGTGCAGACGCTGACCAGGTGCCGGCCGGTGGGGTGCCGCTTGTACATCGTGTAGAAGGTCGCGACCGCGCCCACCTCGGCCTTGGTGAGGCCGAGCAGCCGGGCGCAGAAGCCGACGCCCTCGGGCGAGACGTAGCCCTGCACGGACTGGACCAGGTGCAGCATCGGCAGCAGCGCGGACCGGGCCTGCGGGTAGCGGGCCATGATCTCCGCGGCCTCGGCCTCGTGCTGGGCGGTCAGCAGCGGCAGGTCCGGGGCGGCGGGCTCCACCGGGCTGGAGTCCAGCCCGGTCACCGCCGTCCCCTCGAAGGAACCGGGCAGGGCACTCATCGGTCGACGCCTCCCATCACGGGGTCGATCGAGGCGATCGCGGCGATGACGTCGGCGATCATGCCGCCCTCGCTCATCGCGGCCGTCGCCTGCAGGTTGGTGAAGCTGGGGTCGCGCACGTGGACCCGGAACGGGCGGGTGCCGCCGTCGCTGACCACGTGGTAGCCGAGCTCGCCGCGGGGCGACTCGATCGCGGCGTAGACCTGCCCGGCCGGCACCCGGAACCCCTCGGTGACCAGCTTGAAGTGGTGGATCAGGGCCTCCATCGACTGGCCCATGATGTGCCGGACGTGGTCCAGCGAGTTGCCCATGCCGTCGGCGCCGAGGGAGAGCTGGGCGGGCCAGGCGATCTTCTTGTCCTCGACCATGACCGGGCCCGGCTCCAGCTTGTCCAGCGCCTGCTCGACGATCTTCAGCGACTCGCCGATCTCGGCGACCCGCACCAGGTAGCGGCCCCAGGCGTCGGCGGTGTCGGCGGTCGGCACCTCGAAGTCGTAGGTCTCGTAGCCGCAGTAGGGCTCGACCTTGCGCAGGTCCCAGGGCAGCCCCGCCGAGCGCAGGACCGGACCGGTGACGCCGAGGGCCAGGCAGCCGGTGACGTCGAGGAAGCCGACGTCCTTGAGCCGGCGCTGCCAGATCGGCTGGCCGGTGAGCAGCCGGTGCATCGCGGTGATCCGCTCGGGCATGACGGCGAGGAACTCGCGGACGTGCTCGACCGCGCCCTCGGGGAGGTCCTGGGCCAGGCCGCCGGGGCGGACGTAGGCGTGGTTCATCCGCAGGCCGGTGATCTCCTCGAGCAGGTCGAGCACCAGCTCGCGCTCGCGGAAGCCGTTGGTCATCCCGGTGAGGGCGCCCATCTCCATGCCGAAGGTGGCCAGCCCGACCAGGTGCGAGGCGATCCGGTTGAGCTCCATCACCAGCACCCGGATGGTCTGGGCGCGCGGCGGGGCCTCGATGCCCAGCAGCTTCTCCACCGCCAGGCAGTAGGCGGTCTCGTTGAACAGCGGGGCCAGGTAGTCCATCCGCGTGACCAGCGTCGTGCCCTGGGTCCAGGTGCGGTACTCGGTCGTCTTCTCGATGCCGGTGTGCAGGTAGCCGATGACGACGCGGGCCTTGGTGACCGTCTCGCCCTCGAGGTCGAGCACCAGCCGGAGCACCCCGTGGGTCGAGGGGTGCTGCGGGCCCATGTTGACGACGAGCCGCTCCTCCTCGTGCGGGTCGGCGCCGAAGGTCTGGTCCCAGTCGCCACCGGTGACCGTGTAGACCCGGCCCTCGGTGGTCTCCCGCGAGCCGGCGTAGGGGTCGCTCGTCGTCGTCATCGCGCACTCCCGGTCATCGGTAGCTCCGGCGCTCGTCGGGCGGGGGGATCTGCGCGCCCTTGTACTCGACCGGGACCCCGCCCAGCGGGTAGTCCTTGCGCTGGGGGTGGCCCTCCCAGTCGTCGGGCATCAGGATCCGGGTCAGCTGGGGGTGGCCGTCGAAGACGACGCCGAACATGTCCCAGGTCTCCCGCTCGTGCCAGTCCGCGGTCGGGTAGACCCCGGTGACCGAGGGGACGTGCGGGTCCTCGGCGGTGACCGCCACCTCGAGCCGGATGCGGCGGCGGTAGGTCATCGAGGTCAGGTGGTGGACGACGTGCAGCCGCGGTCGGTCCGGCGTCGCGACCGGGCCTCCGCTGTCCTCGTAGTCGACGCCGGAGACGCTGCTGCACAGCTCGAAACGCAGGGCGTCGTCGTCGCGCAGCGCCTGGACCAGCGTGAGCAGGTGCTCCCGGACGACGAAGTAGGTGATCTCGCCGCGGTCGACGAGCACCCGCAGGACGGCGGCGTCGTAGGTCGCCTGGCCGACCGCGTCGATCAGGGCGTCGGTGACCTCGTCGAACCAGCCGCCGTACGGGCGGTCGGTGGTGTGCAGCGCGACGGCGCCGCCGGGCTCGACCCGGACCAGGCCACCGAAGCCGGAGGTGTCGCCGCTGCCGCTGACGCCGAAGGCGCCCTTGCGGAACCCGCCGGACGGCGCGGCCGCGGCCCCCGGCCCCGCCTCCGTCATCGCAACCACCTCGGCTCGACTCCGGGCTCGTTCCGCTCCTCGGTCGCTGGCGCTCCCTGCGATGCTCGCTCGCCCGTCGTCATCGCGGAGCCCCCGCCCCGGGCAGGACGACGGCGTTGCCCCCGCGCTGCTCGATGGCGAACTGACCGGTGCGGCCCGCGGCGGCCGCCTCCTCGTACGCCCGGCGCTGCGCCTTGTCGGCGCGGACGCTGGAGGGCATCTCGATGTGCAGGTCGGGTGCGGTGCCGTCGGCCCGGGCAGCGGCCTGCTGCGCGGCCCGCTTGGCGCCCAGCGGCTCGTGCTGGATCTTGTGGTGCAGCTTGAGGATGGCGTCGGTGAGCATCTCCGGCCGCGGCGGGCAGCCGGGCAGGTACATGTCCACCGGGACGATGTGGTCGACGCCCTGGACGATCGCGTAGTTGTTGAACATGCCGCCGGAGCTGGCGCAGACGCCCATCGCGAGCACCCAGCGCGGCTCGGGCATCTGGTCGTAGATCTGGCGGAGGACCGGCGCCATCTTCTGGCTCACCCGCCCCGCCACGATCATCAGGTCGGCCTGGCGCGGCGAGGCCCGGAAGACCTCCATGCCGAAGCGGGCCAGGTCGTAGCGGCCGGCGCCGGAGGCCATCATCTCGATCGCGCAGCAGGCCAGCCCGAAGGTGGCCGGCCACAGCGAGGACTTCCGGGTCCAGTTGACCAGCTTCTCGACGCTGGTCAGCAGGACGCCGCTGGGCAGCTTCTCCTCGAGGCCCATCAGGACTCCCCGTCCCTCGGTGCACGCACGGTCACTCCCACTCCAGCCCGCCGCGACGCCACACGTAGGTGTAGGCGATGAAGACGGTGAGGATGAAGACGGCCATCTCGACCAGGCCGAAGACCCCGAGCTGCTCGTTGGCGACGGCCCAGGGGTAGAGGAAGACGATCTCGATGTCGAAGACGATGAACAACATCGCGGTCAGGTAGTACTTCACCGGGAAGCGGCCACCGGTGAGCGGCTGGTCGACCGGCTCGATGCCGCACTCGTAGGCCTCGAGCTTGGCGCGGTTGTAGCGCCGCGGGCCGATGAACGGGGCCGCGGTGACCGAGAACAGCGCGAAGCCGGCGGCGAGCACGAACAGCCCGACGAGGGGCACGTAGTTCGACAGCATCAGGGACAGCCCACCGACCCGCGGACGGGCACCGGACCAGCCGGCGACCCGCCCCTGATCGGTGTGCACCTCGTCGTGCAGACCACCGGGACGACCTCCACTCCACGCCCGGGGACCCCCGGGATGACGCTTGTGAACTACTTCACAAAGTCGAGCGGTGGAAGCCTATGCCCGAGGGGCGTCGGAACACCAGGACCCCCGGTGACCGAGTTCACACCGAGGGTCCCGGCTGGCCGTTCCTGCTGGTCAGGTGAGCGGTCCCGGGGACGGGGCAGGCGGCGGGGCGGTCGGGTCGGTCGGGCTCGGCTGCGGGAAGGGCGCCGGCTCCGGCGGCGGGAGCGGGTCGATCGGGGACGGCGAGGGTCCGGGCGGCTCGGGCATCGGCGTGGGTGGTGTCGTCATGCGCCGACCCTGCTCCTCGCCTCGCCCGTTGCGCAGTCCTCTGGGCATCGCCCCGCGTGGAGACCCCGACGAGTGGGCACTCGTCACCGGCGTCGCTCGGTGGAATCCGATGGCGCCCTGGAGCGCCGCACCGGAGGGTCGGGCCGTGCAGATCGACGTCCCGCTGGTGCGGCGCCTGGTGAGGGCTCAGTTCCCCGAGTGGGGACAGCTGCCGGTGCGCCCGGTGACGTCGAGCGGCTGGGACAACCGCACCTTCCGGCTCGGCGAGGAGATGCTGGTCCGACTGCCCAGCGCCGAGGGCTACGCCGCGGCGGTGGGCAAGGAGCAGCGCTGGCTGCCCCACCTGGCACGGCACCTGCCGCTGCCGGTCCCCGTCCCCCTGGCCCAGGGGGCTCCCGGCCAGGGCTACCCCTGGTCGTGGTCGGTGTACCGGTGGCTCGACGGCGAGGACGCCCGGACCGCCGCCGTCACCGACCTGACCGCCTTCGCCGCCGACGTCGCGGCCTTCCTGACCGCGCTGCAGCAGGTGGACGCGAGCGGCGGGCCACCACCGGGGCCGCACAGCTGGTGGCGTGGCGCCCCGCTCGCCCACTACGACGCGGAGACCCGCCGGGCGATCGACGTGCTGTCCGACGTCGTCGACCGCGCAGCGGTCACGGCCGTGTGGGACCGCGCACTCGCCACGACCTGGGAGCGACCCCCGCGCTGGTTCCACGGCGACGTGGCGGCCGGCAACCTGCTGGTCCGCGACGGCCGGCTCGCCGCCGTGCTCGACTTCGGCACCAGCGGCGTCGGCGACCCGGCGTGCGACCTGGTCATCGCCTGGACGCTGTTCGACGGCGGCAGCAGGACGGCGTTCCGAGGAGGGCTGGCCCTGGACCCCGAGACCTGGGCGCGCGGCCGCGGCTGGGCGCTGTGGAAGGCGCTTCTCCTGCGCGCCGCGATGACCGGGACCGCGGACCGGTCAGACCCCGAGGCGGTGATCGCCGCGGTGCTGGCGGACGCCTAGATCCGGGTGCCCCGGTGCAGGGCGACCACGCCGCCGGTCAGGTTGCGCCACGCGACGTCGCCCCAGCCGGCCTCCTGCAGCCAGCGCGCCAGCTCCGGCTGCTGCGGCCACGCCCGGATCGACTCGGCCAGGTAGACGTAGGCCTCCGGGTTGCTGCTCACCACCCGGGCGATCGCCGGCAGCGCCCGCATCAGGTACTCGGTGTAGACGGTGCGGAACGGCCCCCACACCGGGCTGGAGAACTCGCAGACCACCAGCGTGCCGCCGGGCCGGGTGACCCGGGAGAACTCCCGCAGCGCCGCGACCGGGTCGGCCACGTTGCGCAGGCCGAAGGAGATGACGACGCCGTCCACGCTCTGGTCGGCCAGCGGCAGCGCCATCGCGTCACCGGCGACCTTGGGCACCGCCCGCGCGGCCCCGGCGCGCAGCATCCCCTG
The DNA here is from genome assembly GCF_014195485.1 of Modestobacter versicolor. Classification (NCBI taxonomy): domain Bacteria; kingdom Bacillati; phylum Actinomycetota; class Actinomycetes; order Geodermatophilales; family Geodermatophilaceae; genus Modestobacter; species Modestobacter versicolor. The sequence goes on along the minus strand of NZ_JACIBU010000001.1, from coordinate 3,839,626 downwards.
CGAGAAGTCGCAGGCGATCGCGTGCACGCCGCCGGCGGCGAGCTCGACGGTGGAGACCGCGGTGCCGGCCGCGACGTCGAGCACCGTCGACCCCGGTCGCGCCCCCAGCGCCTCGCGGGTGGCCCGGCGCCAGCCGGCGTCCAGGCCCCCGGAGAGCACCGTGTTCGTCACGTCGTAGCGGCCGGCCACCCGGTCGAACATCGCCGCGACGTCGGCCGGGCGCTTGTCCAGCCCCGCGCGCGTCCCCGCCGTCTCAGGTCGTCCACCGGTCGCCACGTCGGCGACGCTACCTGCGCGCCTCCTACCCTGGAGACGTGACCATCGCAGCCGAGACCACCGACGCGGCCGCCGTCACGACCACGCCCTTCGGTCCGCGCCGCACCCCGCTGCTCACCCTGCTGCCGGCCGAGGGCGCGCTCGCCTGGGTGCGCCGCGGCGAGGGCCTGGTCGGCTGGGGCGAGGCCGACCGGCTCGAGGTCACCGGCCCGGACGCGCTGCAGGAGGCCGCCGCCTGGTGGGCCGACCGCTGCGCCCGCACCCGGGCCGAGGACCCGCTCGGTGTCCCCGGCTCCGGCCCGGTGGTCTTCGCCTCCATCGCGTTCGACCCGGCGGCGGGCACCTCGGTGTTCGTCGTCCCGGAGGTCGTGGTGGGCCGCCGCGACGGCCAGACCTGGGTGACCGTGACCGGGGAGGCCGACGAGGACCGCGCCGTCGTCGAGACCTCCCCGCAGGAGGCGGCCACCTCGATCGGCCGGCTCGCCTACGCCGACGGGGCGCTGGACCCGGTGGCCTGGTGCGGCGCGGTCGCCACCGCCGTCGCGCGCATCGACGCCGGCGAGCTGGACAAGGTGGTGCTCGCCCGCGACCTGCTGGTCAGCGCCGACCGCCCGCTGGACCCCCGCCGGCTGCTGCTGCGGCTGGCCGAGCGGTTCCCCGACACCTGGACCTTCGCCGTCGAGGGCATGCTCGGCGCCACCCCGGAGCTCCTGCTTCGTCGCACCGGCCGCCGGCTGGACGCCCGGGTGCTCGCCGGCACCGCCCCGCGGGGCGCCGGCGCCGACGACGACCGGCTCGCCGCCGGGCTGGAGGAGTCGGTCAAGGACCACGCCGAGCACGCCTACGCCGTCACCAGCCTCGCCGACGCGCTGCGCCCGTTCGTCGACGACCTGCACGTTCCGGAGCGGCCCGACGTCCTCACCCTGCCCAACGTGCGGCACCTGGCCAGCGACGTGCACGGCCGCCAGCGGGACGGCGACCGGACCGGCCTGCTCAAGCTGGTCGGCGCCGTGCACCCCACCGCCGCCGTCTGCGGCAGCCCCACGCCGCAGGCCGCCCGGGTCATCGCCGAGCTCGAGGGCATGGACCGCGGCCGGTACGCCGGGCCGGTCGGCTGGCTGGACTCCCGGGGCGACGGCGAGTTCGGGCTGGCCCTGCGCTGCGCCCAGCTGACCGGCGCCGACGACGGCCGGCAGGCGCGGCTGTTCGCCGGCTGCGGCATCGTCGCCGGGTCCGACCCGCTCGCCGAGCTGGCCGAGACCCAGGCCAAGCTCGCCGCCTTCCAGGCCGCCCTGGAGGACTGAGGCTCACCCGGAAGGGGCGCCGGGGGCGCCCCTGGCTCCAGAGCGCGCCGGGTACGGCCGAAGCAGTCTCGGTGAGCTCCCCCCGCACCCTCCGCGCGATCCGGCCGCGTGCCGTGGTCTCCCCGGGTGTGCTGGTGGCCCTGCTGGTGCTGGCCCTGGGCTTCGTGGTGCTCGCGCCGGACAGCCTGCTCGCCGACTGGCTCTACCTCGTCATCAGCGTCGGCGGCGCCGCGGTCGCCTGGGCCGGCGACCTCCGGCGGCCGCAGAACCGCCGTGGCCGGGTCCCGTGGCTGCCCCTCACCCTGACCCTCAACGCCGCCGGCGACGTGCTCTGGCAGGCCCTCACCTGGGCCACCGGTTCCCCGCCCGACGTGTCGATCGCCGACGTGGCCTGGCTGGCCAGCTACCTCACGATGGCCGGCATCGCGCTGACCGGCCGCATCGGCGGCCGGCGCCGACCCGGCGCACGCCTCTACGCGGTGCTGGACGGCGTGGCCGCCCTCTCCGTCGCCCTGCTCGTCGTCTTCCAGACGTCGGTGACGGCGACCCTGGCCGACCACGGCCTCTCCCCCACCGCCCGGGCCGCCTTCGTCGCCTACCCGGTGCTGGACGCGGTCGTCATCGGCCTGATGGCGTGGCGCCTGGTGCTGCACGGCCGCGTCCGGCCGGTGGTGGCGCTGGTGCTGCTCGGCATGGCGTGCTGGATGGGCGCGGACCTGGGCTGGCTGCTCCTCGCCTCCGCCGACACCGTGGCCGGCTGGCTGGACGGCGGCTGGCTGCTCGGCGTCGTGCTCATGGCCGCGGTGCCCTGGGTGCCCCAGTCGGGCACCGAGGACCCCGCCACCGACCGCGGCCCCGGCAACGGCCCCTGGCGGATGGCCATCAACGTCGCGCCGTTCACCGCCCCCGCGCTGGTCGAGCTCTTCGCCTGGCGGGAGGGCATCGACGTCAACCCGGTCCCCGGCCTGGTGGTCTGGGGCGTGCTCCTCGTGCTCATCTCGATCCGCACCCGGCTGGTCGCCCTGGACGGCGAGCGGGCCTGGGCGGTCGTCCGCTCGCAGGCCCGCCGCTCGGAGGCGCTGGCGGTCAACTCCTCCGACGCCGTCGCGGTCGTCGACGTCGAGGGCCGGCTGACCGCCGACTCCGGGTCGCTGTCCCGCTCCTTCGGCGCCGACGCGACCGCCGGCGTCGAGCTGGCGGCGCTGGTCGGGCAGGTCGGCGGCGACCCCGACGCCACCCGGCTGCTGCTGGCCCGCAGCGTCGCCCAGCCCGGTGTGCCGGTCGAGCTGGAGCTCGAGGGACGGCGCCCGGACGGGAGCCCCTTCTGGCTCGGCGGCCGGGCGGTGAACCTGCTGGACGACGCGGACGTCGCGGGGATCGTCGTCAGCCTCTACGACACCACGGCCCGCACCCTGGCCGAGCGCGAGCTGGCCCACCAGGCCTTCTACGACGGCCTGACCGGGCTGGCCAACCGCTCGCTGTTCCTGGACCACACCGAGCAGGCGCTGCGCCGGGCCGGCCGCACCGGCAGCCCGCCGATCGTGCTCTGCCTGGACCTGGACGGCTTCAAGGACGTCAACGACAGCATCGGCCACCTCGCCGGCGACCAGCTGCTGTGCGCGATCGGCGCGCGGCTGCTGGGCGTCGTCCGGTCGGCGGACACCGTCGCCCGGCTGGGCGGCGACGAGTTCGCCGTCCTGGTCGACGACACCACCGGCGGGCTGCCCGAGGCGGCCGCGCTCGCGCAGCGGCTGCTCGAGGTGATCAGCGAGCCGGTCGACCTGGGCGGGCACAAGGTCACCGTGGCCGCCAGCATCGGCATCGTCGTCGCCGAGCCCGAGGCCACCCCGCTGTCGCTGTTCCGGGACGCCGACATCGCCATGTACCGCGCCAAGGCCGCCGGCCGCGCCCAGTGGGTGGTCTTCGACCCCGACATGCGCACCGCCGCCCTGCAGCGCATCGAGCTGGAGCGCGAGCTCGCCGGTGCGCTGGCCGCCGGGCAGCTGCGGCTGACCTACCAGCCCGTCGTCGACCTGCAGGACGAGCAGGTCGTCGGCTTCGAGGCGCTGCTCCGCTGGCAGCACCCGACCCTCGGCGCCGTCGGGCCGGACCGGTTCGTCCCGGTCGCCGAGGAGTCCGGCGAGATCGTCGCGATCGGCCGCTGGGTGCTCGCCGAGGCCACCCGCACCGCCGCCCGGTGGCAGCGCGCCCACCCGGGCCGCCCGCTGTCGATGGCGGTCAACGTCTCGGCCCGGCAGCTCGTCGGCGGCACCCTCCTGCAGCACGTCGCCGAGGCGCTCACCGCCAGCGGGCTCGCGCCGTCCGCGCTGGTCCTGGAGGTCACCGAGACCGCGCTGGTCACCGACCCGGCCGCGGTGGCCGAGCGGCTCGCCGAGCTGCGCGCGCTCGGCGTCCGGCTGGCGCTGGACGACTTCGGCACCGGCTACTCGTCGCTGAGCTACCTGCGCCAGTTCGACGTCGACGTGCTCAAGATCGACCGCTCGTTCGTCACCCTGCTCGACGGCTCGGCCGACGACGCGGCGATCGTGCACGGCCTGGTCCAGCTGGGCCGCACGCTCCGCCTGGAGGTCGTGGCCGAGGGCGTGGAGACCACCGCCCAGCGCGACCGGCTGCGCGCCGAGCGGTGCGACCTGGCCCAGGGCTACCTGTTCTCCCGGCCGCTCGAGGAGGCCGACGCCGAGCTGCTGCTGCTCGGGCAGCGGGCTCCCCGGCCGCTCGCCCAGGCCTGAGAAGGGACCCGCCGGAGATCACCCGAGTGCCTGGGCCGCCACGTCGCGCAGCCGGACCGCCAGCGCCGCATCGGCGGCGGGGTCGGTGCGGACGACGACCACCCGCGGCCCGCCCGCCCCCAGCGCGGTCACCAGCTGACCGGGGTCACCGACCGCCGTGGCGGCCCAGCCCAGCGCCCGGGCAACCGACACCAGGTCGCGGCCGTGCGGGGTGCCGAAGACCCGGCGGTAGGCCGAGGCGTACTGCGGCTGCCCGGGCTCCAGCTGGGCGAAGATCCCCCCGCCGTCGTTGTCCGGGACGACGACGGTCAGGTCGGGCACCGCCTCCCCCTCGCCGGTGAGCAGGCCGGTGAGGTCGTGCAGGAACGTCAGGTCGCCCATCAGCGCGAACGCCCGGCCGCCGCCGGCGCCCTGGTGCGCGAGCGCCGCCCCGAGGGCGGTGGAGATCGTGCCGTCGATGCCGGCGACCCCGCGGTTGGCCAGCACGGTGAGCCCGGGCCGGGGCACCGCGAGCCGGTCGACGTCGCGCACCGGCGTCGAGGAGCCGAGCACCAGCAGCGCCCCGGCCGGCAGGGTGGCCACCACGTCGCGGGCCAGCCGGGCGGCGGTCAGCCCGCGCGCCGGGGCGTCGTCCAGCTCGGCGTCGACGGCCAGGCCCACCCGGGTCGCGGCGTCGGCCCAGGCGGCGCTCCAGGCGGCGTCACCGCGGGGACCGCTGTCGCGCAGCGCCAGCCCCGGGTCCAGCGCGGCGCTCCCCACGACCGCGCTGCCCCGGCCGGGGTCGGCCCAGCGCGGGGACGGGGCGTAGGTCTCCACCCGCACCGCCGGGTCGGCGAGCAGCGCGGCGACCGGGCGGGACAGCGTGGGCCGGCCGACGACGACGACCCGGTCGGGCCGGTGCGCCCCCGCCCACTCCTGCGCGCCGAGCAGCAGCGCCGACCCGCGCACCGCGCCGGCCGCGCCCCACGCCCCGCTGCTGGGCTCGGCGAGCACCGGCCAGCCGCGCTGGTCGGCGACGACGGCGGCCGCCCGCCCCACCGCCGAGGGCGCGTCCCCGGCGACGACCAGCGTGCGGCCGGCGTCGGCCTCGCCGGCGGTGAGCGGCGCGCTGCGGGCGCCGCCGGCGGCACCGGCCGACGCGGTCCACGGCGCACCGTCGGGCCGGCCGGCGAGGTCGCCCGAGGGCAGCGGCGGCCGCACGCCGGGGGTGACGTCGTCGGGCATCAGCGGCTCGCGCAGCGCGAGGTTGAGGTGCACCGGCCCCGGGTCGCCGGACAGCTCGCCCCGGGCCACCAGCAGCGCCTTGGCCACCAGCGATCGCCAGTACCGGTTCTGCGCCGCCTCGCGGCCGGGCTCCGGCGTGCCGACGTCGGCGGCCCAGCGCACCGCACGGCCGTAGAGCCCCGGCTGCTCGATCGTCTGGTTCGCCCCGGTCGACCGCAGCTCCGGCGGCCGGTCGGCGGTCAGCGCGAGCAGCGGCACCCCGCTCGCGTCGGCCTCCAGCACCGCGGCGTGCAGGTGGGCGGTCGCCGTCCCGGAGGTGGTGAGCACCGGCACCGGGCGCCCGGCGGACTTGGCCAGCCCCAGGGCGAGGAAGGCGGCGGTGCGCTCGTCGATGCGGACGTGCAGCCGCAGCCGGCCGGCCGCCTCGGCGTCGGCCAGCGCGAGGGCCACCGGCGCGGAGCGGGAGCCGGGGGCCACGACGGCGTCGGTGACGCCGCCGCGCAGCAGCTCGTCGACCAGCACCCGGGCGAAGGCGGTGGAGGGGTTCACGCGGCGAGCACCGCGGCCAGCCGGGCCCGCCAGCGCCGGTCGGTGTCCGGGTCGGCGGCGGTCTCGGCGAGCCGGTCGGGCACCGGGCGGGCCACCGGCAGCGCGCCGTCCACCGGGAGCAGCGGGGCGCTGGCGACGTCGGCGGTGAACAGCGCCACGGTGGCCAGCCCGCAGGCGAACGGCAGCTCGGGCAGCGCCGCGGCCAGGGCGACCCCGGCGGCGATCCCCACGGAGCTCTCCAGCGCCGAGGAGACGACGCACGGCAGCCCGTGCGCCTCGGCCACCTCCAGCGCGGCGCGCACCCCGCCCAGCGGCTGCACCTTGAGCACGACGACGTCGGCCGCCTCGGCCAGCGCCACGCGGCGCGGGTCGGGCGCCCGGCGGACGACCTCGTCGGCGGCGACCCGGACGTCGATGCGACGGCGCAGCGCCGCGAGCTCCTCGACGGTGGCGCAGGGCTGCTCGACGTACTCCAGGTCGTAGCGGTCCAGCGCGGTGATCCGGCGGACCGCCGTGTCGACGTCCCAGGCGGTGTTGGCGTCGACCCGGATCCCCCCGCCCGGGCCCAGCGCGGCGCGCACGGCCTCGACCCGGGCCTCCTCCTCCGCGTCGGTCTGCCCCGGCTCGGCCACCTTCACCTTGGCGGTGCGGCAGCCCGACGCCGTGACGATCGCGTGCGCCCGCTCCGGGCCGACCGCGGGCACCGTGACGTTGACCGGCACGCTGCCGCGCACCGGGTCGGGCCAGCCCAGGACGGCGGCCTCGTACGCGCTCGCCCACCAGCGCCGGCTCTCCGCGACGTCGTAGTCCCAGAACGGGGAGAACTCGCCCCAGCCGGCCGGACCGCGCACCAGCACGCCGTCGCGGACGTCGATGCCGCGGAACCGGGTGCGCATCGGCACCGACCAGACGTGCGCCTCCAGCGCCGCCGGAGCGCTGGTCGTGGCGTCGTCGAGGGCGGCGGGGGGCACGGATGACAGCCTAGGCGCGCTGCTGCGGGACACTCGGGCCCGAGCCTGGCGTGCGATCCGAGCAACCCATAGCGTGCACGCGGCGCCGTCCCGGCGCACCCGAACCCCCGGAGGTCACCGTGGCCCACCAGACGGCCCCGCGGTCCACCGCCGACCTCAGCCCCCGCCGCCCGGGGCTGCCGGCGCGGTGCGGCGTGCGCGGCTGCGGCTGCGAGGACCCCCGCCAGCTGCGCAACGCCGCCAACGCGGTCACCGTCCTCCGCACGCTGGCCTCGCTGGCGCTGGTCACCGTCGCCGCCGTGCAGCACTCGTGGCCGTGGCTGCTGGCCGCCTACCTCGTCTACTGGATCGGCGACTCCGCCGACGGGAACATCGCCCGCTGGCGGAACCAGGAGACCCGGTTCGGCGCGGTGTTCGACGTGGTGTGCGACCGGATCAACTGCGTCAGCTGCGCGCTGGTGTTCCTGCAGTTCGTCGACGCGCCCTGGCCGATCGCGGTGTTCCTGTTCCAGTTCGTCGTCGTCGACCTGCCGCTGACCCTGCTGCCGATGCGCTGGCCGGTGCTCTCGCCGAACTACTTCCACCTGATCGACCCGCTGGCCTACACGCTCAACTGGCACGTGGTCGCCAAGGTCACCAACACCACCCTGCTGATCACCCTGCTGGTGGTGCTGCCCGACCACCAGTGGGTCGCGCTGGTGGCCGCCTCCACGGTGCTGGTGATCAAGGTCTGGTCGCTGGGGCGGGTGCTGCGGCTGACCGTGCCGAAGGACACCCCGCACGTGCCCCAGGGCGCCGCCGCCCGTGCCTGACGCCGGCACGATCGGCCTCATCGCCCTGGGCCTGGTGGTCGGTGCGGTCTCCGCCGTCACCCCGTTCCTGCCGGTCGAGGCCTACGTGATCGGCGTGGCGGTCACCCGCTCCCCCACCGTCGCGGTCGCCTCCGCGGTCGCCGCCGCCGTGGGGCAGACCGTCGGCAAGGTGCTGCTGTTCTCCGCGGCCCGGGGCGCGACCAGCTCCAGCTGGCTGCAGCGGTTGCGCGACCGCGGCGCCAAGGAGGCCGCCGAGATCAGCGCCGCCGAGGAGGCCGGCGAGGAGCCGCCGGGCGGGCCGGTCAAGCGCGCGCTGCGGCCGGTGGGCCGCTGGCTCAAGCGGGTCAACGCCGCCGGCGTCCGGCTGCTGTCCGGGCGCTGGGGCCACGGCGTGGTGCTGCTCAGCGCCTCGGTGGGCATCCCGCCGCTGCTCGCGATCGCCTTCTACGCCGGGACGTCGAAGATGCGGCTGCAGGCCTTCGTGATCACCTGCCTGCTGGGCCGGGCGGTCCGGTTCGTCGTGCTCGCGCTGGTGCCCGACCTCTTCTGACCGGGCGCCCGCACCCGGCGCCGTAGCCTGACCCCTTGTGGCCCGGCAGCTGACCCTCGTGCCCGCGCCGCCCCCCGAGGCCGCCGCGGCGGTGCTGGGCACCGTCTGGCCCGCGCTGCGCCGCAGCCTGGACGGCGGGGCGCCGCTGGCCGTCCTCCCCGCCGGCAGCGGCCCGGCCGACGCCGCGCGGGCCGTGCTGCGGCCCGACGAGCCGCTGGAACCGGGCACCGACCTCGTCGTCGTCACCTCCGGGTCGACCGGCGGGGGTCGCGGCGTGCTGCTGTCCGCCGCCGCGCTGCGGGCCTCCGCGACGGCCACCCTGGACCGGCTGGGCGGCCCGGGCAGCTGGCTGCTGGCGCTGCCCACCTCGGCGGTCGGCGGGCTGCAGGTGCTGGTGCGCAGCGCGGTGGCCGGCCGTGAGCCCGCCGTGCTGGCCCGCGGCGAGACGCTGGCCGCGGCGGCCGCCCGGCTGCCCGGCGGCGACCGCCGCTACACCTCGCTGGTGCCCACCCAGCTGCGCCGGCTGCTGGCCGACGAGCCCGAGGCGCTGGCCTCCTTCGACGCCGTGCTGGTCGGCGGGGCCGCCGCCGACCCGGCGCTGCTCGAGCGGGCCCGGGCGGCCGGCGTGCGGGTGCGCACCACCTACGGGATGAGCGAGACCGCCGGCGGTTGCGTGTACGACGGCGTCCCGCTGGACGGCGTCCGGGTGCGGGTCACCGAGGGCGTGGAGCTCGCCGGGCCGGTGCTGGCCTCCGGGTACCGGCTCGACCCGGCCGGCACCGCGGCGGCCTTCGCCGACGGCTGGTTCCGCACCCGGGACGCCGGCTCCCTCGCCCCCGACGGGACGCTGACCGTGCACGGCCGGCTGGACGACGTGGTGATCAGCGGTGGGGTGAACGTCTCGCCGCAGGCGGTCGAGGCCGCGCTGCGCGAGCACCCGACCGTCGCCGACGCCGTCGTCACCGGCCTGCCCGACCCGGAGTGGGGGCAGCGCGTCGTCGCGGCCGTCGTCCCCGCGGCCGGTGCGGTGCCGCAGCTCGCCGAGCTGCGGCCCTGGGTCGCCGACCGGCTGGGCGCCGCCGCGGCCCCGCGGGCGCTCACGCTCGTCGACGCCGTCCCCACCCTGCACACCGGCAAGCCCGACCGCCGGTCCGTCCTGCGCACCCTGGGAGAACACCCGTGACCACCGCAGCCGAGTGGCTGGAGGGCGCCCGCCCCCGCACCCTGCCGGCCGCCCTCGCCCCCGTGCTCGTCGGCACCGGCGTCGCCGCCGCACTCGACGGCTTCCGGCTCGGCCCCGCGCTGCTCGCGCTGGTCGTCGCGCTCGCCCTGCAGGTGGCGGTGAACTACGCCAACGACTACTCCGACGGCAAGCGCGGCACCGACGCCGACCGGGTCGGGCCGATGCGGCTGGTCGGCTCGGGGGCGGCCACGCCGCGGCAGGTGCTGGTGGCCGCGGCGATCGCCTTCGCCGTCGCGGCGGTGGCCGGCCTGGCGCTGGCCGCGGTGTCGAGCTGGTGGCTGGTCGCGGTCGGCGCGGTGAGCATCGTCGCCGCCTGGACCTACACCGGCGGTCCGATCCCCTACGGCTACCGGGCGCTCGGCGAGGTGTTCGTCTTCGTCTTCTTCGGGCTGGTCGCGGTCGTCGGGACGACGTTCGGGCAGACGGAGACGCTGGACGGGCTGGCCTTCGCCGCCGCCGTGCCGATCGGGCTGTGCTCGGTGGCCCTGCTGGTGGTCAACAACCTGCGCGACGTGCACGGTGACGCCGCGGTCGGCAAGCGGACGCTCGCGGTGCTGCTCGGCGAGAGCCGCACCCGGGTGGCCTACGCCGGCCTGCTCGTCGTCGCGTTCGCGGTGATCGCGGCCATCGGCGTGACCCGGCCGTGGGCGCTGCTCGGGCTGCTGGCGCTGCCGCTGGCCCTGCCGCCGGTGCGCACGGTCACCAGCGGCGGGCGCGGGCCGGTGCTGATCGGCGCGCTGAAGGGCACCGGGCAGCTGACCCTCGCCGTCGGCGTCCTGCTCGGGGCCGGGCTGGCGCTGAGCTAGCGGGCGTCGTCGGCGTCGGTGCCGCGCAGCTGGGCGCGCAGCGCCTCCTTGCGGTCGTTGCGCACCACCAGGGCGCTGGTCAGCCGGGTGCGCACCGGGCCGAGCACCAGGAACGACACCGGCATGGCCAGCAGGACGCCGAAGAGGAACCCCGGCGTGCCGCCCAGGCCCAGCGCCCAGAGCAGCGCGATCAGCGCGGCCGCGATCGCCAGCCGCCCCACGGTGTAGAGCAGGAACAGCGGGACCAGCTTCGGCGCGGCCGGGACCCCCTCCGCCCCTGCTGCGGTGGCTCCGGTCTGCTCAGCCACGACGGCCCTCCCACTTGGTCGACAGCACGACGGTCGTCCGGGTGCGCGCGACGCCCCGGATCCGGTTCAACGCGCTGATGGTGTCCTCGAGTGCCCGGATGTCGGGGACCCGGACCTTGAGCACGTACCCCTCGCTGCCGGCGACCCGCCAGCAGTCCTCCACCGACGGCAGCTCCGCCAGCGCCTCCTCCAGCCCGGTGTCGTCGACCTGGTCGCTCTCGATCACGCCGACCAGGGCGGTGACGCCGAGGCCGACCGCGGCCGGGTCGACGACCGCCCGGTACCCGGTGATCACCCCGGCCGCCTCGAGCTTCCCCACCCGCTCGTGCACCGAGGGAGCCGACAGCCCGACCTGCCGCGCGAGCTCGGCGTAGCTGGCCCGCCCGTTGGCCCGCAGCAGGCTGATCAGCTGCTCGTCCACCGCGTCGATGACGCCCCTCCGGTCCTCGTGCAGGCCCGGGCGCGGGCCCGGGACACCGATCCGGCCCCGGTCGGGCGAGATCACCGCCCCCGAGTATCGCCGCGGTCGTACATTGGGTGGCGACGAGGGGGGTGGCCTGATGGTCTTCCTGGTGATGATGCTGATCGCGGTGGCCGTGGTCGTGCTCGTGATGCGTGCTGCTGCTGCCCAGGGCGGGGGGCAGGGGGCCGCCGGGCGGCCCGTCCGCCCGCCGCGCCGGCCGCGCACCCAGCGGCCCACCCGGCCGCTGGCCCCCGACGACGACCCGGAGTTCCTGCGCGAGCTGGAGCGGCGCACCAAGCGGGACGACGGCAGCCTGAGCTGACCCGCCGTCCACCGGCCTGAGACCCGACGAGCCGTCGACCCTGCGGGGTCGACGGCTCGTCCGGCTCTCGGCGTGCCCCGCTACGCGGCGCTGCTGCTGCCGGTCGTGGAGCCGCCGCCGAAGAGCCGGCGCCAGCCCGCGCGGCGCCGCGCGGGCGCCTCGCCGGGCCCGGCGTCGGGCACCAGGGTCACGGCCGCCGGCGCAGCGGCGAGCTGCTCGGCGGGCCAGCCGAGCCCCGTGCCGTCGGCCGGGTCGCCCGGCCAGCCGAGACCGCCCTCGCTGCCGGTCGCGCGCAGCGCCTGCCGGGAGCCCTCCGCGTGCCGCGGGGGACCGGGCGCCGCTGCGGCCGGGCGCTGGTCCAGCGCCGCCGCCACGATCGGGTCGACGGCCGTGCCGTCACCAGCCGCGTGCCTACCCACGGTGACCACCGCCGCGCTGAGTCATGCGCTCAGGATGCCATGGTCACCGGGCTCGCGGGAGGAACGTTGGGTACCGAGCGGTCTCGTTTCACCCGATCGTGACTCAGAGTGAGGGCTTCGCCTCACCGGGACGACGTCAGCTGACGCCGCCGTAGCTGTGCAGGCCGGTGGACACGAAGTTCACGTACAGCAGGTTGAAGACCATCACCGCGAGCCCGACCACGTTGACCCACGCCGACGGGCGGCCCCGCCAGCCCGAGGTGGTGCGGGCGTGCAGGTAGGCGGCGTAGACGACCCAGGCGATGAAGGCCCAGGTCTCCTTGGGGTCCCAGCCCCAGAACCGGCCCCAGGCGCTCTCCGCCCAGATGGCGCCGGCGATGACCGCGAAGGTCCAGATCGGGAAGCCGAAGACGGCGGTGCGGTGCGCGGTGCGGTCCAGCGCGGCGGCCGAGGGCAGCCGGTCCAGCAGCGAGGGCGGCAGCGGGCCCTCGGCGGCGGCCCGCTCCTCGCGGCGGCTGCGCACCAGGTACAGCACGCTGACGATGCCGCTGACGAAGAAGATGCCGAAGCCGAGCGTCGCGGTCGTGACGTGCACCGCGAGCCACCACGACCGCAGGGCGGCGACCAGCGGCCCGGCCTCGACGTAGAGGACCATCCGGATCAGCGCCATGGAGACCACGACCGGGCCCATGACGAACAGCCCGATGTGCCGCAGCTCCGGGGCCCGGACGGCCAGCGCGGTGTAGGCGACGACCGCGACGAGCACGACGACGGTCGTGAACTCGTACATGTTGCCCCAGGGCAGCCGGTCGGCGGCGAGCCCACGGGTGACGACGACGGCGGCGTGGGTGAGCAGCCCGAGGCCGGTGAGCAGCATGGCGACGGTGCCCAGCCGCCGGGCGCGGGCCGGCTCGTCGGCAGCCGGGTCGACGGCGGAGGTCGCACCGCCGGTGGGCGCGCCGGCGGCCGGGGTGCCGGCCCCCGCGGCGACCAGCTGCCGGTCGCGGGCGGGCCGGCCGAAGGCCAGCTCGGCGCAGAACGCCACCACGGCCAGCGAGTAGACGACCACCGTGACGGTGAAGAACGTGTCGGACAACCGGGCGAGCGACTCGTCGATCACGACGGCGGTGCCTCCTCGTGGGCGGTGGGTGCGGCGCCGGGAGGCGCGGGAGCACGGGCGGCCAGGGCCGCCCGGACGTCGTCGGTCAGTGCGGTGAAGCGGGGCCCGGTGTCGGCGCTGCCGCGGGTCAACGAGCCGATCGACAGCACGGTACCCCCGCCGTCGGGGGCGGGGCCGACACGGGCGAAGACCCGCTCCCGGCGCACCAGCAGCATGCCGACCAGGCCGAGCAGCACGGCGATCGAGGCCGCCAGCACCCAGAGCTGGCCGGGGTCGTGCGACAGCTGCAGCGCCGCGAACTCCTGGTAGCCGCTGAAGGTGACCACCGTGCCGTCGGGCAGCGTCAGCGACTCCCCCACCGCCAGGTTGCCCGACGCCTGCTCGGTCAGCAGGCCGCGGTCGATCTGGGTCTGGTCCAGGGAGTACACCGACTGCGGCAGCCCGGAGTCCAGGCCCAGGTAGCCGGTGTAGACGACGATCGCGACCTGCGGGTCCAGCGGCCGCGGGTCGACCGAGGTGAGGATCCCCGCGCCCTGGGTCACGCCGGTGGGGGCGAAGAAGCCCTCGATCGCCAGCTGGTCGGTCGAGCCGGCGCCGAGGTCGGGCACCTTGAGCACGCCCTGGCTGGCCAGCGTGCCCTGGTCGGCGGGGAGGAACGGCGCGGACAGGTCGGTGAACGACGTCCCGTCGGGCAGCGTGAGGCTGAACTCGGGGCTGTAGCCGTGGCCGGTCACGTAGACCCGCTCGCCGTCGATGCGCAGCGGGTCGTTGACCCCGATCGTCGTCCCGACCGGGTCGCCGCCGTCCAGCTGGTAGCTGATGTCGGCGGTGTAGGAGGAGGCGGTGAGGTCGTCCTCGTACTGCGCCTGGAAGTCGTCGAGGTCCACGCACAGCGGCGACAGGCCGCTGCTGTCGACCAGCGGGCCCGAGGAGTAGGTGTCGTACTGCTGGAACGAGTTGCAGAACCCCTGGCCCTCGGTGACCAGGATGCTGCCCTCGTAGCCCCACATCTTGCCGCCGGCCAGCCCCAGCAGGAGCGCCAGCAGGGAGAGGTGGAACAGCACGTTCCCGGTCTCCCGCAGGTAGCCCTTCTCCGCCGAGACCTCCGGCCCGGACCGCCCCTCGCGGCGCACCACCCGGAAGCGGCGGACCCGCAGCTCCTCCTCCACCACGTCCAGCGCGCCGGTGCCCGGCAGCGTGGTGGGCAGCTCGGCGTGCTCCGGCAGCCGGTGCAGGTGCCGCGGCGCGGTCGGCGGCGGGGTGAACAGGGTGCGGCCGTGTTCGATCGCCCGCGGGACGACGCAGCCGATCAGCGAGATGAACAGCAGCAGGTAGATCGCGGCGAACCACGGCGAGCTGAAGACGTCGAACAGGTAGAACCGGTCCAGCCACTCCGCCAGCGTCGGGTTGTCCTGGAAGTACCGGTTGACGCTGTTCTGCGACAGCGAGCGCTGCGGCAGCAGCGAGCCCGGGATGGCGGCCACGGCCAGCAGGAACAGCAGCACCAGCGCGGTGCGCATCGCGGTGAGCTGCCGCCACCAGCGGAGCAGCCGGGCGAGCACCCGGCGGCCGGGCGAGGGCGGGGACGGCGGGGTGGCCGGGGCCGCCGGCCGCGGCGGGGCCGTCGTGGTCACAGCGCCTCCTCGCCGGCGCTCGTCGGGGCTGCGACCGGTCGTGCTGTGCTCATCGGTGGTCTCGCGAGCTCGATCACAACGGCGCTCCCTCACCGAGGCCGGTCGCGGCGAGCCAGCCGCGCAGCCACTGCATCAGCTCGGTCCAGGCGCCGGTGACCAGCATCAGCCCGACGACGACCAGCACGACGCCGCCGACCCGGGTGACGGTGCGGGCGTGGCTGCGCAGGAACGACGTCGCCCCGACGGCCCAGCGGGCGCCCAGGGCGACGAGCACGAACGGCACGCCCAGGCCCAGGCAGTACGCGACGCCGAGGAAGGCACCACGGCCGGCGTTGGCCTCGGTGAAGGCCAGCGAGTTGACCGCGGTCAGCGTCGGCCCCAGGCACGGCGTCCAGCCCAGCCCGAACACGATGCCCAGCAGGGGCGCGCCGGCCAGGCCGACCGCCGGCCGGGCGCTCATCCGCGCGGTGCGCTGCAGGAACGGCAGCCAGCCCAGGAAGCCCAGCCCGACCAGCACGGTGACCACGCCGAGCACCCGGGTGATCGTGTCGTTGTGCTGCAGCAGCACCCGGCCCAGCCCGCCGACGGCGGTGCTCAGCACGACGAAGACCAGCGTGAACCCGAGCACGAACAGCAGCGCGCCGGTGACCATCCGGCCGCGGCTGGGGCGCTCGTCGACGCGCACGGCGGTCGCGACGGCGCCGTCCCCGGCCGGGGCGGGGGCCGCCGTCCGGGCGCCGGTACCGACCAGGCCGGTGACGTAGGAGAGGTAGCCGGGCACCAGCGGCAGCACGCAGGGCGAGGCGAAGCTGATCAGCCCGGCGAGGGCGGCGACGGCGGCCGCCACCAGCAGCGGCCCGTCGGTCACCAGGTCGGCGACTCCGTCGGCCATCTCACTCCTCCCCGAGCAGCTGCGTGAGCGTGGTGCGCAGGTCGTCCTGGAGCACCGCGGCGGTGTAGACGGCGGCGACCCGGCCCTGCCGGTCCAGCACGATGGTGGACGGGATGGCGTTGGCCGGGTAGTCCCGGAAGGCCAGCGCCACCTGGCCCTTCGGGTCGTAGAGCGAGGGGAAGGTGATCCCCTTGGTCTCCAGGAACGAGGTCGCCAGCTGCTCCTGGTCCTTGACGTTGAGCCCGAGGAACTGCGCGCCCTCGTCGGCCACCTCGGTGTAGAGCTCCTGGAACTCCGGCGTCTCGACCCGGCAGGGCGCGCACCACGAACCCCAGAAGTTGAGCACCGCGACGTCGCCGGCCAGCTCGGTCGAGGAGAACTCCTCGCCGGACAGCAGGGTGCCGGAGAACTCCGGAGCGCTCTGCCGCTCGTCGGCGGGGATCACCTCGCCGGCCGGGGTGCCCTGGACGAAGCGGAACTCGCCGCCGTTGTTGACGTCGACCGCCTGCCCCTCGCCGCTGCTGCACCCGGCGAGCAGCCCGGCGAGGGCCACCACCAGGGCGGCCGAGCGGCGTCCGGACGACCTAGGCACCGGGCACCGCGTCGGGGTCGGTGGCGCCGGCCGGCTCGGCGTACTCCAGCCGCACCAGCCGGTCGTCGTCGTAGACCAGCGAGGTGACGCTGGCCAGCCCGCACTCGCGCTTGCGCGGGTCGTGCAGGTAGCGGCGGCCCTCGAGGTGCAGCCGGACGGTCCAGATCGGCAGCTGGTGGCTCACGCAGACGGCCTCGTGCCCGCGGGCGGCGTCCCGGGCGGTGGCGATGGCCCCCAGCATCCGGGCGGCGATCTCCCGGTACGGCTCGCCCCAGGACGGCTTCCACGGGTTGCGCAGCCGCCACCAGTTCTCCGGGTGCTTCATCGACCCGTCGCCGACGCCGAAGGTCTTGCCCTCGAAGGAGTTGCCCGCCTCGATCAGCCGCTCGTCGGTGGCGATCTCGAGCCCGAGGGCCTCGCTGATCGGCTGCGCCGTCTGCTGGGCGCGCTCCAGCGGGCTGGCCACCAGGTGGGTGACGTCGCCCCGGTCGGCGAACCACGCCGCGGCCGTGCGGGCCATCGCCTCGCCGCCCTCGGAGAGCCGGTAGCCGGGCAGCCGGCCGTAGAGCACGCCGGCCGGGTTGAAGACCTCGCCGTGGCGCATCAGGTGGACGACGGTCGTCTCGTTCATGGCTGCAGCTCCAGCGCGTCGGTGGCCACCGGCGAGGCCGGGCCGCCGGCGGCCGCGGCGGCCGCCCGGGCGGCGGCGGGCAGCGCGGCGAGCACGTGCTCGACGGCCGCCTCGTCCAGGGCGGCGCTGACGAACCACGCCTCGAACGCCGAGGGCGGCAGGTAGACCCCGCGGGCGAGCATCGCGTGGAAGAAGGCGGTGTGCGCGGCGACGTCCTGGCTGCGGGCGTCGTCGTAGTCGCGCACCTGGCGCTCGTCGGGGACGAAGAACACCGAGAACATCGAGCCGGCCTGCTGCACCCGGTGCGGCACCCCGGCGGCGAACAGCGCCGCGCTGGCCGCCCCGCGCAGGGTGGCGGCGACCTCGTCGCAGCGGGCGTAGACCTCGTCGGTGCACAGCCGCAGCGTGGTGAGCCCGGCGGCCACCGCGACCGGGTTCCCGGCCAGCGTGCCCGCCTGGTAGACCGGCCCGGCCGGGGCCAGCTGGTCCATCACGTCGGCGCGGCCGCCGAACGCCGCCGCCGGCATCCCGCCGCCCATGACCTTGCCGAACGTGAACAGGTCGGCGTCGACCGGGTCCAGGCCGTACCAGCCGCCGCGGGACACCCGGAACCCGGTCATCACCTCGTCGACCAGCAGCAGGGCGCCGTGCGCGGCGGTGATCCGGCGGAGGTGGGCGTTGAACCCGTCCAGCGGCGGGACGACGCCCATGTTGCCCGGGGCCGCCTCGGTGACCACGCAGGCGATCTGGTCGCCGCGCTCGGCGAACACCGCCTCGACCGCGGCGACGTCGTTGTACGGGACGACGATGGTGTCGGCGGCCGCGCCGGTGGTGACGCCGGGGGTGTCCGGCAGCCCGAGGGTGGCCACCCCGGAGCCGGCCGAGGCCAGCAGCGCGTCGACGTGGCCGTGGTAGCAGCCGGCGAACTTCACGACCAGCGGCCGGCCGGTGTACCCGCGGGCCAGCCGGACGGCGGACAGCACCGCCTCGGTGCCGGAGTTGACCAGCCGCACGCGCTCGACCGGGGCGACCCGGGAGGCGATCTCCTCGGCCAGCTCGGCCTCGGCGGCGGTCGGGGTGCCGAAGGTGAAGCCGTTGCGGGCGGCGGCGGTGACCGCGGCGACGACCTCGGGGTGGGCGTGGCCCAGGATCATCGGGCCCCAGGAGGCGACCAGGTCGACGTAGCGGCGGCCGTCGGCGTCGGTGAGCCAGGCGCCGGACCCCGAGGCCATGAACCGCGGGGTGCCGCCGACGGCGCGGAAGGCGCGCACCGGGGAGTTCACCCCGCCCGGGGTCACCCGCTGGGCACGCTCGAACAGCTGCGCCGACGCGGGCGCCTCATAGGGGTAGGGCTCGGTCACGGCTCCACTCTCCCAGGCGCGTCCGTGGAGGGGGCGCCGGCGGGGTGGGCTGTGAGAAGAGCCTCGGCCAACCGGGCCGGGTCGCGCGTGGGCACCAGCACCGTCGTGCCGTCGGTGCGCCGCAGCGGCAGGCCCACCCGGCCTTTGGGCAGCGACCAGCCGCCGCCCAGCACGGGCGCGCCGGCGTCCACCCCGGCAGCGCCGTCGGTGGCCGCCCGGAGGTGCGCGGCGTCGACGTCGGCGAGCCGGAGCTGCTCCCGGCCGACCGAGAGGGTCGCGTCCGGGCCCCGGCCGGCCACCCGCACCGTCCAGATCCGCCGGGCGGACAGGCACCCGGCCGCGACGCAGCCCAGCACCAGGACGGCGGCCAGCAGCCACAGCAGCGGCGGCACGTCCGGGCCGGGCAGCACCGCGTCCACGACCACCAGCACCGCGAGGACGGCGGCGACCAGCCAGAACGGGCGCCAGGACCCGCCCTGCTCCAGGTGGCTGCCGTCCATGGACTGGTCTTCTTCCGCTGTGTCCGTACGGCCCCCTCTCAGGGGCCCGTGCCGAGCTTGCGAGGCGTGGGGTGACAGGGGGTCCTTCCTCAACGCACCCAGCGAGCGGCCTCGACCGCCCAGTAGGTGAGCACCGAGCCCGCGCCGGCCCGGCGGATCGCGGTCAGCGTCTCCAGGACGGCCCGCCGCCGGTCGATCCAGCCGTTCGCGGCGGCCGCCTCGACCATCGCGTACTCGCCGCTCACCTGGTAGGCGCTGACCGGGACGTCGACGGCATCGGCGACCCGGGTGACGATGTCCAGGTAGGGCAGCGCGGGCTTGACCATGACGGCGTCCGCGCCCTCGGCCAGGTCCTGCGCCACCTCGCGCAGCGCCTCGTCGGCGTTCGGCGGGTCCATCTGGTAGGTCGAGCGGTCACCGAACTGCGGCGCCCCCTCGGCGGCCTCGCGGAACGGGCCGTAGAAGCCCGAGGCGTACTTCGCGGCGTACGCCAGGACCGGCGTCTCGGTGAAGGCGCTGGAGTCCAGCCCGGCGCGGATCGCGGCGACCTGGCCGTCCATCATCCCGCTGGGCGCGATCACGTGCGCCCCGGCCTGGGCCTGGGCGATCGCCACCGCGGCGTAGCGGTCCAGCGTGGGGTCGTTGTCCACGACGCCGGCCGGGGTGACCACGCCGCAGTGCCCGTGGTCGGTGTACTCGCACAGGCACAGGTCGGCCATCAGCACGAGCTCGTCGCCGAGGTCGGACCGCAGCTGCTGCAGCGCCACGTTGACGATGCCGTCGGCGGCGTCGGCCTGCGACCCGACCGCGTCCTTCTCGCTCGGGATGCCGAACAGCATGAGCCCGCTGATGCCGGCCTCGGCCGCCTCGGCGGCTGCCTTCCGCAGCGAGTCGGGAGTGTGCTGGACGACGCCCGGCATCGAGCTGATCGGCACCGGCTCGGAGATGCCCTCCTTGACGAAGACGGGCAGCACGAAGTCGGCCGGGGTCAGCCGGGTCTGCGCCGTCCACCGGCGCATGGCCGGGGTCGAGCGCAGCCGGCGGCCCCGGGCGAAGCCGGGGTTGGCGCCGCCGGTCACTGGCCCTCGCCGCCCTCCGCCTCGGCCCGCCGCGCCTGCGCGAACTCGGCGAGGGCGTCGACCAGCGGGCCGACCGCGGCGATCTCGGGCTGCACGTCGACGCGCAGGCCGAACTCGGTGGCGCTGGCCGCGGTGGCCGGGCCGATCACCGAGACCACGGTGCGGGCGTGCGGCTTGCCGGCGATGCCGACCAGGTTGCGCACGGTGCTCGACGAGGTGAAGCAGACCGCGTCGAAACCACCGCCCTTGATCGCCTCGCGCACCGCAGCCGCCGGCGGCGCCGCGCGCACCGTGCGGTAGGCGGTGACGTCGTCGATCTCCCAGCCGCGCTCCTTGAGCCCGGCGGCGAGGGTCTCGGTGGCGATGTCGGCGCGGGGCAGCAGCACCCGGTCGATCGGGTCGAAGACGTCGTCGTAGGGCGGGAAGTCGGCCAGCAGGCCCTCGCTGGACTGCTCACCGGTGGGCACCAGCTCGGGCACGATGCCGAACTCGCGCACCGCGTCGGCGGTCTGCTGCCCCACGCAGGCGACCTTGACCCCGGCGAACGCGCGGGCGTCCAGGCCGAGCTCGGCGAACTTCTCGCGCACGGCGCGCACCGCGTTGGTCGAGGTGAAGACGATCCAGCCGTACCGGCCGGTGACCAGGCCCTTGACCGCGCGGTCCATCTGGGCCGGGCTGCGCGGCGGCTCGACGGCGATGGTCGGCACCTCCACCGGGACGGCGCCGTAGGCGCGCAGCCGCTCGCTCATGTCTCCGGCCTGCTCCTTGGTGCGCGGCACCAGGACGCGCCAGCCGAACAGCGGGCGGCTCTCCCACCAGGAGAGCTTGGCGCGCTTGTCGACGACCGCGCCGACGGTGACCACGACCGGCCCGGTGAGGGCGTCGAGCCCGGCGGTCTTCTCGGCCACGGCGGAGAGCTTGCCGGCCACGCTCTTCTGCGCGGTGCCGGTGCCCTCGGTGGTGACGACCACCGAGGTGTTGCCGGACAGGCCGCCGTCCACGAGCGCGGCGGCGGTGGTGGCCAGCTGCTCGGCGTTGGCCTGCAGCACCAGCGGGCTGCCGGTGCCGGTCGCGGCGGCGGCGAGCGCGGCCAGGTCGACGGCGGCGTCGACCGGGCGCAGGTCGGCGTGGACCGAGCTGGCACCCAGCGGCACGCCGGCGTAGGCGGGCACCGCGGTGCCGACCGCGACACCGGGGACGACGTCGAAGGCGACGCTGGTGCGGGTGACCGCGAGCGCCTCCTTGACCACGGCGTCGCTGGTGAACGGGTCACCGGCGACCAGCCGGACGACCACGTTGCCGTTCTTGGCGGCGGCCACGGCGCCCTTGGCGACCTCGGCCGGCTCGCCGGTGACGGTGGTCAGCTCGAGGTCGGGGTGCGCCTCGCGCACGGCCTCGACCACGGCGGCGGCGACGTCGGCGTCGACGAGCACCTGGTCGGCACCGGCGATGGCGGCGGTGGCCCGGCCGGTGAGCAGCTCCGGGTCACCGGGTCCGGCGCCGACGAAGACGACCGTGCCCTTCCCGTTGCCGTTCTGCTTGCGTGAGCGCGTCATCGCGTGCTCCTGTTCCTGCCCCTGGTGGGGGTCGCTGCGGGTGTTGCGGGACGTGGGAGGGCGGGCACTGCCCGCCGGGGGCCGGTCACCGTGAACCGGCCACGAGCGCGGCGGCGCCGCGGTCGAGCAGCTCCGCGGCGAGCCGCCGGCCCAGGGACTCGGCCTCGGCGGCCGGCCCGGAGATCGAGTCGCGGACCGAGTCGCTGCCGTCGATCGCGGTGACCGACGCGCGCAGCCAGAGCTCGGCGCTGCCGTCCTCGGCCTCGGTCAGCTCGGCGTGCGCGGCGACCGGGGCGCTGCAGCCGGCCTCCAGAGCGGCGAGCACGGCGCGCTCGGCGGCCACGCAGGCGCGGGCGGCCGGGTCGTCGAGGGCGGCGAGCAGCTCCACGACCCGGGTGTCGTCGCTGCGGCACTCCACGGCCAGGGCGCCCTGCGCGGGGGCGGGCAGCACCTGGATCGGGTCGAGCACCTCGGTGACCACCGACATCCGGCCGATCCGGGACAGCCCGGCGCGGGCCAGCACGACGGCGTCCAGCTCGCCGGAGGTGACCTTGCCCATCCGGGTGTCGATGTTGCCGCGGATCGGGACGACGTCCAGCCCGAGCCCGAGGGCGCGCAGCTGGGCCATCCGGCGGGGCGCACCGGTGCCGACCCGGGCACCGGGGGGCAGCTCGCCGAGGGTCAGCCCGTCGCGGGCGACCAGCACGTCGCGCGGGTCCTCCCGCGGCGGGACGGCGGCCACGGTGAGCCCGGGCGTCGGCGCGGTCGGGAGGTCCTTGAAGCTGTGCACCGCCAGGTCGACGGTGCCCGCGTGCAGCGCGTCGCGCAGCGCGCTGACGAAGACGCCGGTGCCGCCGAGCTGGGCGATCGCCTCGGTGGAGCGGTCGCCGTAGGTGCTGACGTGCACCAGCTCGACGGCCAGGCCGCTGGTCTCGGTCAGCGCGTCGGCGACGTGCTGGGACTGGGTGAGCGCGAGCTGGCTGGCCCGGGTGCCCAGCCGCAGGGTGGCCGTGCGCAGGTCGGTCACTCCGGGCTCCCCTCGACCGAGAGGACGTCCAGGGCCGACAGGGTCGTCCCGGCGGGCAGCTCCGGGTCGACGGTGACCGCGCGGGACAGGCTGGCGGTGTCGCCGTCGAGCCCCAGCCCGAACAGCGCGCGCAGCGCGTCGGCGTAGTCGGTGCCGCCGGGGGCGCTGGCCAGCTCCTTGACCCGCACGGTCGGCTCGTGCAGCAGCTTGTCGACCACCCGGCGGACGGTGCGGGCGATCTCGCTGCGGGCCTTGGCGTCCAGGTCGGGCAGCCGGGTGGAGAGCCGGAGCAGCTCGGCGTCGACGACCTCGGCGGCCTGGCTGCGCAGCGCGGAGACCGTCGGGGCCACCGCGGCGGCCTGGCGCTCCGCGCGCAGCAGGGAGGTCTCCAGCTCGACCAGCGCGTGCGCGGCGGCGATGTCGTCGGCGGCGACCGAGCCGGCCACCGGGCGGCTCGGGTCGGCGGCGCGCTCGCCCTGCAGCATCTCCAGGTCGACCACCTGCACGCCGGGCAGGCCGGCGACGGCGGGGTCGACGTCGCGGGGCAGCGCCAGGTCGACGATCGCCAGCGGGCGGCCGCCGCGGGCGGCGAGCGCGGTGCTGACGACGTCGGTGCCGATGACGGTGCCGGTCGCGCCGGTGCAGGTGACCAGCACGTCGGCGGCGGTGAGCTCCTCGGCCAGCTGGTCCAGGTCGGCCTGGCGCCCGCCGACGGACTCGGCGAGGCGGGCGGCGCTGGCCGGCGTCCTGCTGCTGACGGTGACCGACGCGCCGCGGCGGGCCAGGGTGGTCGCCGCCAGCGCGCCCATGGAGCCGGCGCCGACGACCAGCACCGGGCGGCCGGCGAGGTCGCCGAGGGTGGCGGTGACCCGGTCCAGCGCGACGGAGACCAGCGAGGCGCCGGCCTTGTCGATGCCGGTCTCGGCGTGCACCCGCTTGCCCACCCGCAGCGCCCGCTGGGCGATCGGGTGCAGCTCGCGCCCGACCGTGCCCTCCTCCTGGGCCAGCGCGTAGGCCGCCCGGAGCTGGCCGAGCACCTGGGTCTCGCCGACGACCATCGAGTCCAGGCCCGCGGCGACGGTGCACAGGTGCCCGATCGCCTGGTCCTCGTAGTAGACGGTGACGTACGGGGAGAGCTCCTCGACCGTCGCACCGGCGTGCCGGGCGAGCACCCGGCTGACGTCGGTGATGCCGCCGTGGAAGCGGTCGACCTCGGCGAAGACCTCGATCCGGTTGCACGTCGCGAGGACCAGGGCCTCCGAGACGTGCTCGGAGCCGACCAGCTCGTGCAGGGTCTTGACGGTGTCGTCGCCGGTCATGCTGACCTGCTCGAGCAGGGCGACCGGCGCGGTCTGGTGGCTGATGCCGACGGCGAGCAGGCTCATCGGGCACCCCCCGTGGCGCGCAGCGCGGCGACCACCGGCGGGGAGCCGTCCCGCTGCTGGTCCAGGAAGGCCAGCACCTGCAGCTCCACCGAGAGGTCGACCTTCCGGACGTCGACGCCCGCGGGCACCGTCAACGCCACCGGCGCGAAGTTCAAGATGCTCCTCACCCCGGCCGCGACCAGTCGGTCGCAGACCGACTGGGCCACCTCGGCCGGTGTCGTGATGACCCCGATGGCGGCATGCGTCTCGGCGACGACGGCCTCCAGCTCCTCGACCGGGCGGACGACGAGGCCGCCGACCTCGGTGCCCACCTGGCGCGGGTCGCTGTCCAGCAGCCCGGCGAACTGGAAGCCGCGGCTGGCGAAGCCGGTGTAGTCGGCCAGCGCCGAGCCCAGCCGGCCGATCCCCACCAGCACGCACGGCCGGGACCGCTCGCCACCGAGCACCTCGGTCAGCCGGTCACGCAGACCGCTGATCGAGTAGCCCACCCCGCGGACCCCGCAGGGACCCAGGTAGGACAGGTCCTTGCGCAGCCCCGCCGGGTTGACGCCCGCCGCGGAGGCGAGCTCACCGGAGGAGACGTGGCTGCGGCCGCCGTCGGCGAGGCCGGCCAGCACCCGCAGGTACACGGCCAACCGGGCAACGGTGGCCTCCGGGACGATCCGGGGCCGCGACTCCGACACGGGCAGACTCCACAGCGATCCGACCGCGGTCCGGCCGGGGCCGGGGGCGATCGGGAGGACTTCGGGCTCAGACACTTCAGGGACCTGGGCGCGTCGGCGCCCGGCGAACGCCACGGTAACCGCTTGTGAACGCCTGAACAAAGTCGCGGACGGCGTCCGTGCAGGTCGGGCGGGTCCGCTGTGTCGAGGACCACGCGTCCCGGCACCCGTTCGGGTGCCCGGTCAGCCCAGCCCGGGGTCAGCCCAGCCCGAGGTCGCGGCGCAGCCGGTCGACGTCCACGGTGAAGTGGCTGTGCTCCCGGCCGTCCAGCAGCACCACCGGCACCCGGTCGCCGTACTCGGCCTGCAGCTCGGGGTCGGCGTCGACGTCGACCAGCTCGACCGGGGCCCCGGCCTCCCCGGCGACCCGGGCCAGGGTCTCCTCGGCGATGACGCACAGGTGGCAGCCCTGCCGGGTGAGCAGCTGCACGGTGACCGGCTCAGGCACCGGTGGCCTCCTCGTCGGCCGCGGCCGCCGCGGCGCGCTCCAGCCCCAGCTCGCGCAGCCGGGCCCGGCTCACCTTGCCGGCCAGCGAGTGCGGCAGCTCCGGCACGAAGTGGACGCCGACCGGCACCTTGAACCGGGCCAGCGACCGGGCGGCGTGCTCGCGCAGCGCGGCCTCGGTCACCTCCTCGGCACCCGCGGCGCGGACGACGACGGCGTGCACGGCCTCCCCGGTGCGCGGGTCCGGGACGCCGATCACCGCGCTCTCGGCGACGCCGGGGTGCTCGTCCAGCACCCGCTCGACCTCACCGGGGTAGACGTTGAAGCCGCTGACCAGGACCAGGTCGCGGCGCCGGTCGACGAGCTTGAGGTCGCCGTCGGCGTCGCGGTAGGCGATGTCGCCGGTGAGCAGCCAGCCGTCGGTGTCCGGGCCGTCGGAACCGTCGGGCCAGTACCCGCTGAACAGGTTCGGCCCTCGGGCGCAGATCTCCCCCGCCTCGTCGCCGTCGGCGTCGTCGTCGGCGAACGGGTCGCCGAAGACGTCGCCGCGCACCCGGCTGCCCGGGTCGGGGCCGGCGGTCGGGCCGCCCGCGGTGTCGCGCAGCGCCAGCTCGACGCCGGGCAGCGGGCCGCCGATGCACTCGGGCTTGGCCCGGCCGGTCGCCAGCGTGCTGGACAGCACCGGCGCGGCCTCGGTGAGCCCGTAGCCCTCCCAGACGGTGACGGCGGCGCGGCTGCGCATGGCGTGGAACAGCGCCCCGGACATGGGGGCGGCACCGCAGCTGGCGGTGCGGACGGCGGCGAACCCGCGGCGCAGCACGGCGTCGCCTTCGGCATCGGCGACGGCCAGCCAGGCGGCGTACATCGGCGGGGCGCCCGGGACGGCGGTGACCTCCTCGGCGGCCATCAGCCGCAGGGTGGCCACCGGGTCGAACTCCTCGACCAGGACGGCGCAGGCCGCGGTCTCGGCGACCAGCCCCCAGCCGCTGTTGAAGCCGTAGACGTGGAACAGCGGGAGCACCAGCAGCACCCGGTCGCCGGTGCGCACCGGCGGCGGGTCGAGCGCCAGCAGCTGCTGCTGGTTGGCCAGCAGCGCGGCGTGGGTGAGCATCGCGCCGCGGGGCCGGCCGGTGGTGCCGCTGGTGTAGGCCAGCAGCGCGAGGGCGTCGGGGTCGTCGGGGTCGGCCGGGGCCGGGTCGGCGGACGTGGGCGGGCCCACGCTGACCGGCACGCCGGCCAGCTCGGCGCGCTCGGCGCCGACCACGAGCAGCCGGGCGCCGGAGTCGGTGAGCAGGTGGGTGACCTCGGGGTCGGTGTAGGCGGTGTTGACCGGCACGACCACCAGCCCGGCCCGCAGCGCGCCCATCACCGCGACCACCCAGTCGACGGTGTTGCCCAGCTGGACGGCGGCCCGGTCGCCGGGCGCGAGCCCCAGGGCGCGGTAGCCCGCGGCGGCCCGGTCGACCCGCTCGTCGACCTCCGCCCAGCTCAGCCGGGTGCCGCCGGCGATGACCGCCGGGGCGTCGCCGGCGGCGCGCGCCGCCCGGCGCACCAGCGCGGAGAACGACCGGACCTCACCGGGCCCGGCCGCAGGCAGCCCGAGGGCCGGTACCTCGTCGACCGGCACAGCGGGCCTCCCGCGGGGAGTCGGGCGACCGCCTCGGACGGCGGTCGCGTGGACGCAGCGGCACGATGTTGTCACCATGGGCCCCGGGCCGCAGCGTTCCCGCGCGGGCGCGCTCGGACCGGGCAGGGACCGAGCCGCCGGCTCGGCGGGGGTGAGCGGAGGTCGAGACCGGCATGACCCGCCCCCGGCCCGTCGTGCCTGCTGCCGTCCCCAGCTCCGGCGCACCGGCCGAGCGGGGTGCCACCCGCCCCGTCCCGCACCCCCGGCCCAGCCCGCGCCCCCGGCCCTCACCCGTGCCACGGCAGCCCGCCGCAGCCGCTCCGGCCGTCGAGCCCGCACCGGCCGTCGCGCCCGCGACCGTGGACGCCGTCCCGGCTGGCGCCCCCGTCGCCGAGGAGCGCACCGACGACCAGCAGGCGGTCTGGGAGCTGGTCCGCCGCGCCCAGGCCGGCGATGCGGAGGGGTTCGGCCAGCTCTACGACCGGTACGTCGACGTCGTCTTCCGGTACCTCTACCACCGGGTCGGTGACCGGGCGACGGCCGAGGACTTCACCAGCGAGACCTTCGTCCGGGCGCTGCGCCGGATCGACTCGCTGTCCTTCCAGGGCCGCGACGTCGGCGCCTGGCTGGTCACCATCGCCCGCAACATCGTGCTGGACCACGTGAAGAGCAGCCGGTACCGGCTGGAGGTCGCCACCGCCGACATGCGGGACGCCGACCGGGCCACCGAGGGGCCGGAGGAGGCGGTGCTGCAGCGGCTGACCAACGCCGAGCTGATGGCCGGGGTGCAGCAGCTGTCCGACGAGCAGCGCGAGTGCCTGGTGCTGCGCTTCCTGCAGGGGCTGTCCGTGGCCGAGACGGCCGCGGCGATGGGCAAGAAGGACGGCGCGGTGAAGGCGCTGCAGCACCGGGCGGTGCGCCGGCTGGCGGCCCTGCTGCCCGAGGGACTGCGGTGACCGGCTGTGACGCCGCCGCGGTTGTTACCCGCCGGTACCCCGTAACGGCGCTGCGCCCGGGGTCGTTGACCGGTCCAGGACGCGCCCGGGGCGGGCGTGCCACGAGGCGACGCGGATGCGGAGGGACACGGTGACGCTGCACGACGACGCCCCCGGCCCCGCCCGTCGCGGCGCCGGGGACCCCGCGGACGCCGAGGCGGCGCTGGTCGCCCGGCTGCGGGCGCTGTCCAGCGAGCACGCCGTCGACCCGGACGAGGAGTTCCGAGCGGCCACCCGGGCCCGGTTGGTGGCGATGGCCGCGGTGCGCACGCCGGCGACCGGGTCCGCGCGCCGTCCCACCGCGCCGACCGGTGCGCTGCGGCGGTTCCTCGCCGGCGGCGCGGACCCGCGGCCGTCCCCCTGGCGCACCCGGCTGACCGCCGGGCTGACCGGCGCGGCCCTGACCGTCACCGCCCTGGGCGGCCTGCTGGCCGCGGCGCAGGGTGCCCGCCCGGGCGACCTGCTCTACGACCTCAAGCGCGGCGGGGAGCAGACCCAGCTCGCGCTGGCCGGCGACTCGCAGCGCGGCCTGACCCTGCTCGACTTCGCGAGCACCCGCCTGGACGAGCTCGAGGAGCTGGTGGGCGTGCAGCCGGGGGCCGACGCCGTCGTGGGCACCACGCCGTCCGGCGGCGAGGCCGGGCTGGCCGCCGGCCCGGACGTCGACCTGGTGCTCGACACGCTGCAGACGATGGACGAGCAGACCTCCGAGGGCACCGCCGAGCTGACCGCGCGCGCCGTCGAGGAGTCCGACCCCGGTGCGCTGGAGACGCTCACCGGGTGGGCCGCCGAGCAGCAGGACGGCCTGGCCGGGGTCGCCGGCGCGGTCCCGACCGGCGCGCAGGGCGCGCTGGCCGGGTCGCAGGAGCTGGTCGGCCGGGTCGCCGCCCGCGGCGCCGAGCTGCGGACGGCGTTCGGCTGCCCCGGCGGTCCGGCGGTCGAGGGCGCCGACGACCTGGGTCCGCTGCCCGCCGCCTGCCCCGCCGCTCCCCCGGCCCCCGCCGGGACACCTGCACCGAGCAGCTCGTCCACGCCCGCCCAGGTCCCACCCAGCGGTGCCGTCCCGCCCGTGGACACCAGCGCGCCCGCCGCCGGCACCGGCGGCCCGGCCCCGACCACCGCGGCCCTCCCCTCGGCAGGCGCGCCCGGTGCCCCCACCGCCGGCGGTCTCCCCCCGGTCCCGGCGCCCACCAGCACCGCCCGCCCGGGTCTGCCGCTGCCCTCGCTGCCGCTGCCGGGGGCGCCCAGCACCAGCGCCGCGGCGCCCAGCAGCAGCCCCGGGGCCGTCGTCTCGGTGCCCACGCTGGTGCCGGGGGTCACGGTCTGCCTGCCGCCCCTGGTGACGGTGGGTTGCTGACCCGGTCCAGAGCGGTCAGCGGGCGACGCTAGGGTCGCGGACGACGGTGCAAGCCGACGCCGGGAGGGTGGTGCGGAGTGGTCCGGGTGCCCTTCCGCGGTCGTGCGGCGCGCAAGCCGGCCGAGCTCGCCGACCACGAGGCGCGGGCGGTCGTCGCCGGTGAGGCCTCGGCCGCCGCGGCCGAGACCGAGGTGCCCGCCGCGCCTGCACCGGACCGCACGGCGGCGGCGTTCTTCGACGTCGACAACACGATGATGATGGGCGCCTCGCTGTTCTGGTTCGCCCGCGGGCTGGCCGCCCGCAAGTACTTCACCGGCCGCGACGTCGCCTCCTTCGTCTGGCAGCAGGCCAAGTTCCGGGTCGCCGGCACGGAGAGCAGCATCGACATGCACACCGTGCGGGACAACGCGCTGGCGTTCGTCGCCGACCGGCCGGTCGAGGAGATCGTGCAGGCCAGCGAGGAGATCTACGACGAGCTGATGGCCGACCGGATCTGGTCGGGCACCCGGCTGCTCGCCCAGCAGCACCTGGACGCCGGGCAGCGGGTGTGGCTGGTCACCGCCACCCCGGTCGAGCTGGCCTCGATCATCGCCCACCGGCTGGGGCTCACCGGCGCGCTGGGCACGGTCGCCGAGGTCGTCGACGGGAAGTTCACCGGCCGGCTCGTCGGCGAGCTCATGCACGGCGAGGCGAAGGCGCAGGCGGTGCGCGCGCTGGCCGAGCGGGAGGGGCTGGACCTGTCCCGCTGCACCGCCTACAGCGACTCGACCAACGACATGCCGATGCTCAGCCTGGTCGGCACCGCGGTCGCGGTGAACCCCGACTCGGAGCTGCGCGCGGTCGCCCGCTCGCGGGGGTGGACGGTGAAGGACTTCCGCACCGGGCGCAAGGCCGCCAAGATCGGCGTCCCCACCGTGGGCGTCGCGGCGCTGTCCGGCGGCGTGGTCGGCGGCCTCATCTCGCTCCGCCGCCGCAACCGCTGGCCGTTCTAGGCCCGGCCGATCAGCTGAAGACGCTGCGCCGCTGGAGCAGCAGGCGGTAGAGCGAGTGCTGGATCGTCTCGCGCACCTGGTCGGTCAGGTTGAACACGACCATCGGGTCGTCGGCGGCGGCCGGCCCGTAGGACGCCGTCTCGATGGGCTCGCCGAAGGCGATGAACCACTTCGACGGCAGCGGCACCGCGCCGAGCGGGCCGAGCAGCGGGAACGTCGGGGTGATCGGGAAGTACGGCAGGCCGAGCAGCCGCGCCGCGGTGCGGGCGTTGCCGAGCATCGGGTAGATCTCCTCGGCGCCCACGATCGCGCAGGGCACGATCGGCACCCCGGTGCGCAGCGCCGCGCTGACGAAACCGCCGCGGCCGAAGCGCTGCAGGGTGTACCGCTCGCTGAACGGCTTCCCGACGCCCTTGAAGCCCTCCGGGAAGACCCCGACCAGCTCGCCGGCCGACAGCAGCCGCTCGGCGTCCTCGTTGCAGGCCAGGGTCGTGCCGAGCTTGCGGGCCAGCGCACCGATGAACGGCACCTGGAACACCAGGTCGGCGCCGAGCAGCCGCAGCCGCCGGGACGCCGGGTGCTCGTCGTGCAGGGCGACCGTGGCCATCAGCGCGTCGACCGGCACGGTGCCCGAGTGGTTGGCCACCACGAGCGCGCCGCCGGTGTCGGGGACGTTCTCCAGCCCGAGGGTCTCGACCCGGAACCAGCGCTCGAACCACGGGCGCAGCAGCGGCAGCAGCACGTGGTCGGTGAGGTCGGGGTCGAAGCCGAACTCGTCGGTGTCGTACTCACCGGTGAGCCGGCGGCGGAGGAACTCCACCCCGCCGGCCAGCTGCTCCTCGAACGAGGGTTCCGGCCGGTGCGGCGGCGGGGGCGGGTCGTCGTCGGGCCGCAGCGGTATCACCCGTGCCTCAGGCATCGCGCACCGCCCGGAGTCCGGGCACCGGGGGCGCGGGGCGGTGCCGGTCCCCGACGATCGAGCGGACGGCGGAGACCCCGCCGGCGACCCGGCCCAGCAGCGCGCGCGCCGTCGCCGCGGTCTCGTCGACCAGCTCGGGGCGCAGCACCGGCGGCAGCGTGCGGGCGTAGTCGGCGAGCGCCTCCTCGGTGGAGTACCGCGGCGTGTAGCCGAACTCCTCGCGCAGCACCCGGGTGTCGACCACGCGGCCGAAGTTGAGGAACCGCATCTGCTCGGGCGACCAGTCGACCAGCCCGGCGCGGCGGGTGAGCCGGCCGACCGACCCCATGGCGGGCTCGGGCACGGGCAGCGCGACCCGGCCCAGCCGGCGGATGGCCTGGGAGAGCAGCACGGTGCCCGACGAGCCGACGTTGACCGTGCCGGCGAAGTCGCCGGTGGTGGCCTGCCGGAGCACCGCGACCGCGTCGTCCTCGTGCAGCAGCTGCACCCGGGCGTCGTAGCCGAGCGCGGTGGGCACGACGGGCATCCGGAGGAAGCCGGACAGCAGCGAGTCGATCCGCGGGCCGATCAGGTTGGTGAAGCGCAGCACCGCGACGCCCACGTCGGGGCGGCGGCGGGCGAAGGAGCGGACGTAGCCCTCGATGTCGAGGCTGTCCTTGGCGAAGCCGCCGGCCGGGACACGGCGGGCCTGCATCGACTCGGTGAAGACGGCGGGGTCGCGGGAGCTGGCGCCGTAGACCGCGCTGGTCGACTTCAGCACCAGCCGCCGGACGGTGGTCGAGCGCTGGCACGCGGCCAGCAGCTGCATGGTGCCGATGACGTTGAGCTCCTTCATCGACACCCGCCCACCGGACGCGGCCGGGGTGGCGCTGATGTTCATGTGCACGACGGTGTCCACCGACGCCGACTCGATGACCTTCCCGATCAACGGGCTGCGGATGTCGGCGCGGACGAACTCGGTGCGCCCGAGGCGGCGGAGCACCTCGGGGGGCGGGGGGACGGTGTCCACCCCGATGACCCGGTCGATCGCCGGGTCGGCGGCGAGCTCGGCCGCCAGCGCGCCGCCCAGCCACCGGCTCACGCCGGTGACCAGGACGACCGCGGGCGGCACGAGCGTCAGCTCACTTCTTGTTGCGCCGCTGGACGCGGGTCTTCTTGAGCAGCTTGCGGTGCTTCTTCTTCGCCATCCGCTTGCGGCGCTTCTTGATGACCGAACCCATGTCCTGCTCCCGACGTCGAGTTTCGCTCGGTGGCCGGGGCGGTGACCGGGTCGGTCACGCCGGGCACCGGGCGAGGTGATCAGCTCGTGCGCGGGCCACCCCGACGGGGCGGCACCGCTCAGCGCACGAGACTACCCGGCCGGGTGCGGACGCATCCCCTGCAGGCCCCCCGCGAGCCTGCGGGCAGCGGGGGTGGGGTCCTGGCTCAGGCGATGTCGGTGTAGGCGTCGCGCAGGTAGTCGTGCACGGCGCGCTCCGGGACGCGGAACGAGCGGCCGACGCGGACGGCGGAGAGCTCGCCACCGTGCACCAGGCGGTAGACGGTCATCTTCGAGACCCGCATGAGCGCGGCGACCTCGGCGACGGTCAGGAAGGCGACAGCGGCACGGGGGGCCGGCACCGGGGCCGGACGGCCGACCGGCATGGACGCCGGGTGGGCGGCCGGCACGGGGCGCGAGAGGGAGGCGGCCGAGATCGGCCGACCCACGGGGCGCGGGGCCGGGACACCCGGGCGGGAGGTCTGGATGGTGGCGCGCTGGGGCATGGTCACGACGATCATCTCCGGTCTCAGCACTGGCGCGGCCACCGGCTTCCCCACCGGCGGGCGTGTCACGTTCGTGCTGGAAAAGACCATATGGGGACCGGAGTGACAGAAGCGATGGGTGAAACGGACAGGCGGACCGGTCCGTCCTGGGCACAAGTGGACAGAAGCACCGGGTGACACACCCGTAACGGCGTGTTGTCCCCAAGTCGACTCTGCTCGCGCATGGCCTGTCCACAGATTTCTGTGGAAAACCACACGCTTGTGATTCACCTGCTGCAGTCTGGGGCCCACGGTGCGGCGCCCGCCTGTGGACGCCGTGTGGGCGATGTGTGGGCAGCCCGGTCAGCCGGCTGCGCGCCCCAGCTCCACCGAGCGGTCGTGCGCCGCCTCGATGGCCGCGATGAGGGCCGCCCGCACCCCGTGCCGCTCCAGCTCGCGGATGGCGGCGATCGTCGTCCCCCCGGGGCTGGTGACCGCCTCGCGCAGCTGCACCGGGTGCTCCCCGGACTCGCGCAGCATCACCGCCGACCCGTAGGCGGTCTGGACGATGAGGTCGGCGGCGACGTTGCGGGGCAGGCCGAGCAGGATCCCGGCGTCGATCATCGCCTCGACCAGGAAGAAGAAGTACGCCGGCCCGCTGCCCGACAGCGCCGTGACGGCGTCCTGCTGGCCCTCCGGCACCCGGCGCACCTCCCCCACCGGTGAGAGCAGCGCCTGGGCCTCGTCCAGGTGGCCCTCGGTGGCGTGCGCACCCGCGGAGATGACGCTCATCCCGGCCTCGACCAGCGCCGGGGTGTTCGGCATGACCCGCACCACGGGCGTGCCGGCGGGCAGGGCCGCCTCGATCCGGCTCGTCGGCACCCCGGCGGCCACCGAGACGACCAGGTGCTCGTCGGTCACGTGCGGGGCCAGCAGGGCGAGCAGCGCGTCGATGTCCTGCGGCTTCACGGCCAGCAGCAGCACCCGGGCGCGGGCGGCCGCCTCGGCGAGGTCGACCGCGCCGACGCCGTGCCGGGCAGCGAGCTCGGCCGCCCGCTGCGGGCTGCGCTCGACGACCCAGACGCCGTCCCCGCTGCCGGCCTGCCGGACCAGACCGGCGAGCAGCGCCTCGCCGATCTTGCCGCCGCCGATGATGGCCAGGCCCGTGCGCCCCGCGGTGATCATGCCCGCGACCGTAGTGCCCGCCGGTGCGCCCCGCGGCCGGACGGGGTGGCGGCCGCTGCGTGTCCGGGAGCTGAACGGCGAGCGGGTGGCGGTGCTGGCGACCGACGGCGTCGAGCAGGTGGCGCTCGACCAGCCCTGGCAGGCCCTGGTCGACGCGGGCGCAGCCCCAGCTGGTCGGCCTGGCGGCCGACGTCGTGCGCGGCCGGCGGATGACCACCAGCCACGAGCCCGACGACCTGCCGGCGTTCGGCCGCGCGATCGTCGAGCAGTTCGCCGCCGGCTGAGCCGGGCGGTCAGCCGGCGAGCAGGCCCGCTGCCGGCGCGATGACCAGCACGGTGCCGGCCAGCACCAGCATGGCGAGCAGCCGCACGCCGAGCTCCCCCTGGCCGGTCTTCCTGCGCCAGGCCGCCACCCCGGCCACCAGGCCGGTCACCGCGACGGGGGCGGCGACCAGGGCGACGTAGGGCATCAGCTCCCAGAGCACGGTGAAGGCGAAGTAGAGGCCGATGCCGACCGCCAGCGCCACGACCAGCTCACCGGCGAAGCGGGCCCAGGCCAGCACGCTCTCCCGGCCGGTGAGCGGTTCCTCGTCGGCGGCCTCGGCCGCCTCCGCGCCCGCGCGCTGCACCGGGATGGGCCCGGTGACCGGGTGGGCCTCGCGGCGGCTCGCGGCGGACGTGCCCGCCGTGGGGATCGCCGACGTGGTGGGCCCGCGGCCGGCCGACGGCGGGTCGGCCACCGGGGCGTCGGTGTCGCTCTTGCGGCGGGCCGGGCGGAGCGGCGTCGCGTCGGCCCGGCCGCCGGCAGGGCCGGTGGTCGACGTCCGGTCGGCCGGCGTCTCGCGCGGCGCCGGTTCCGCCCGGGCGGGCGCCGGTGCTGCCGCCGGGGCGGCGGACCGGGCCGGGGACGGGACCCGGGCCGGTGCCGGCTCGCGGGCCGGGGTGGCCGGTCCGGCCAGCCCGGCGGCGGGACGGGAGGCGGCGGCGGACTTGTCCGCCCAGGACGGCGAGGGGTGGCGCACCTGGGGTGCGGGCGCCGCGGCGGGCGGGGTCCGGGTGGCACCCGGCTGACCGGTGGCCCGTGCCGGCGCGGCAGCGCGGCCCGCCGGCGACGCGGCTGGTGGCTGCGCGGCAGCCGGCGGCCGGGGGGCGCGGGCGGCGGGCTCGACGCGGGGCGAGCGCCCGGTGACCTCGGGGTCGTCGGAGGTGCGCCGTCGCCGGCCGGGGCGGGTGCCCAGCTCGGTCTCCAGCCCGTGCTCGCGCAGGATCTCGGCGAGCGAGCGGACGCTGTACTCACCCGAGTTCGGTTCCGACATCACGCTCCCTCCAGCTGGTCCAGACGGCGCAGGATGACTCCCTCACGCAGCGCCCAGGGACAGATCCGCACGAACGGTACGTCCACCGCGCGCATCGCGGCCTGCGCCACGACGGCACCTGCGGGCACCTGGTGCGCGCGTTGGGCCGACACGCCCTGCAGCTCGGCCAGCGCCGAGGACTCGATCCGGGACACGAAGCCGATCACCTGGGACAACCCGATGGCGGTCAGCTCGCGGGGCACGCGCAGGCCCGCGGCGTAGGGCGCGGCACCGGCCAGCCGGGCGAGCGTCCGGAAGGTCTTCGACGTCGCGACCACCAGGTCGGGTTCGCCCGCCCCGCGCAGCTTCTTGCCCGGCGAGGTGAGCACGTCGTCGGCGTGCTCCTCCAGGGCGCGCAGCGCGGCGAGGTCCGGGCGGCCGCCGGTCTCGGCCTTCGGGAGGAAGCGGCGGGTCATCCGGCCGGCCCCCAGCGGCACCGACATCGCGACGTCGGGGTCCTCGTCGACGCCGGTCGCCAGCTCCAGCGAGCCGCCGCCGATGTCGAGCACCAGCACCCGGCCGGCGCTCCAGCCGAACCAGCGCCGCACCGCGAGGAAGGTCAGCCGGGCCTCGTCCTCGCCGCTGAGCACCTGCAGGTCCACGCCGGTCTGCTCGCGCACCCGGCGGAGCACCGCCGACCCGTTGTCGGCCTCCCGGATCGCGGAGGTGACGAAGGCCATCAGCTCGTCGCAGTCGCGGTCGGCGGCCTGCGCCTTGGCCTTCTGCACGGCGCTGAGCAGCGCCTTCTCCCCCGCCTTGGAGAGCTTGCCGTCGTCACCGACGTGCTCGGCCAGCCGGAGCAGCCAGCGGTCGTCGTGCATCGCCGTGGGGTGCGCGCCGCGATGGGCGTCGACCACCAGGAGGTGCACGGAGTTGGAGCCGACGTCCAGCACCCCGAGTCGCATGCCGCAGAGTCTGCCGTCTGGGGCCCGGCCGTGTCTCGGGGCCTCCGCCGACGCCTACGCTCCCGCCGTGGACCCGAGCACCCCTGTCGGCCCCCCGCCCGAGGTCGGGCTGGACTTCGCCCGCGAGTGGATCGAGTTCTCCGACCCCGCCGACCCCGAGCACCTGGTCCGCGCCGACCTCACCTGGCTGACCAGCGCGTGGACGTGCGTCTTCGGCCGCGGCTGCGCCGGGGTGGTCGAGGGGCGGGCCGAGGACGGCTGCTGCAACCACGGCGCCTTCTTCACCGACTCCGACGACCTGGCCCGGGTGGAGGCCTCGGTCGCCGAGCTCACCCCGCTGGACTGGCAGCGCCACCCCGGGACGCCGGTGGGCCGGGACGACTGGACCGAGCCCGACACCCTGACCGAGCCCGCCCCCGGCGAGCCCGCGGAGCAGGCGCTGCGCACCCGGGTGGTCGACGGCGCCTGCCTGTTCCTCAACCGGCCCGGGCACCCCGGTGGCGCCGGCTGCGCGCTGCACGCCATGGCGCTGCGGCAGGGCCGGCACCCGCTGGAGACCAAGCCCGACGTGTGCTGGCAGCTCCCGGTGCGCCGGGAGCAGGAGTGGGTCGACCGCCCCGACGACACCCGGGTGCTGGTGTCCTCCATCGGCGAGTTCGACCGGCGCGGCTGGGGGCCGGGCGGGCACGACCTGCACTGGTGGTGCACCGGCTCGCCGGTCGCCCACGTCGCCGCCGAGCCGCTGGTGGTCACCTACGGCCCGGAGCTGACCGCGCTGCTGGGCCCGGCCGCCTACGCCGAGCTACGCCGGCTGACCGAGGCCCGCCTCGACGCCGGCCTCGTCGCCCCGCACCCCGCCAGCCCCCGGCCAGTGCCGGTGGAGCTGCACCGGCGCCGGCCCGGCTGAGGCGGCGGTGCGGCCGGCCCGGAAGGTCTGCCGGTAGGCCCGCGGGGAGACACCGCGACGGCGGGCGAACTGCTCGCGCAGGCCGGCCGCGGTGCCGAAGCCGACCAGCCGGGCGATCTCCTCGACCGGGGCGTCGCTCTCCTCGAGCAGCGTCTCGGCCGCGGCCAGCCGCTGGCCGAGCAGCCAGGCGTGCGGCGTCGTCCCGGTGGTGGCCTTGAACCGGCGAGCGAAGCTGCGCGGGCTCATCAGCGCCCGGCGGGCCAGCAGCTCGACGCTGATGTCCTCGGCCAGGTGGCCGCGGGCCCACTCCAGGACGACGCCCAGCAGGTCGTCCTCGCAGCGGGCGACCGGGGTGTCGATGAACTGGGCCTGGCCGCCGTCGCGGTGCGGCGGGACGACCATCTCGCGGGCCAGCGCGTTGGCCGCGGCCGCACCCCACTCACGCCGCACCAGGTGCAGCATCGTGTCGACCCCGGCCGCGGTGCCGGCCCCGGTGATGACCTGGCCGTTGTCCACGTAGAGGACGGCGGCGTCCACCTCGATCCCGGGGTGCCGGGCGGCCAGCTCCCCGGCGTACCGCCAGTGCGTGGAGGCGCGCTTGCCCTCGAGCAGCCCGGCGCGGGCCAGCACGAAGGCCCCGGTGCAGTGGCTGACGATCACCGCCCCCCGCGCGTACGCCGCGCGCAGGCCGTCGAGCAGCTGCGCCGGGGGCTCGTGGTCGAACAGCTCCCAGGCGGTGACCAGCACGATGTCGGAGGACGCCAGCCGGTCCAGGCCGTGCTCGACGACCATCGCGATGCCGGTGTCGGTGCGCAGCACCCCCGGGCGCTCGGCGACCAGCGCGAAGTCGAACAGCGGGAGCCCCATCGCGCGGCGGTCGTAGCCGAACACCTCGGCGGCCACCCCCACGCCGAAGCTGCCCACCAGTCCGTCGGCGACGACGGCGCTGACGACGAGCGGGCGGTCCGTTGTGGTCATGGGCACATCCTGGCAGGAAAACCGCGACCGTGGTCAGTCCTGCCACTCGTCGGTGCCGTCCGCCCCGAGCACGCTCGTCCCATGTTGCTGATCACCTGCCCCGTGACCCGGACCGACGAGCTGGTCGCTGACCGGCGCATCCGATCGATCGCCAACCACCCGACCCACGTCGCCCTGCACGTCGAGTGCCCCCAGTGCGGAGCGGTGCACGTCTACCGCACCGGCCGCCGGTGGGAGCAGGCCCGCACCCGGGTCGCCGACCGCGCCGCGGCGCAGAGCGCGGTGGACGCCGCCGTCGTCACCGCTCGGGCTGCACGGGTCGGCATCCCCGCGTAGCTTCGAACACATGAGCGAATCCAACGTGAACACCGGGCAGGCCGGCGACCCCACCGCCGAGAAGGACCCCTCCGACTGGGTGACCGGCGACGAGCCGGCCACCGGCGCGCAGAAGAGCTACCTGCACACCCTGGCGCGGCAGGCCGGCGAGGAGGTGCCCGACGACATCAGCAAGGCGGACGCCTCGATCAAGATCGACGAGCTGCAGGAAGAGACCGGCCGGGGCCAGTGACCGGGACGGCCCCGCTGCCCGGCAGCGGGGCCCCTCCTCAGGCCTCGAACTTGTAGCCGAGCCCCCGGACGGTCACCAGGTACCGCGGGTTGGCCGGGTCGGGCTCCAGCTTGGCGCGCAGCCGCTTGACGTGGACGTCGAGGGTCTTGGTGTCCCCGACGTAGTCCGCTCCCCACACCCGGTCGATGAGCTGCCCGCGGGTGAGCACCCGGCCGGCGTTGCGCAGCAGCAGCTCCAGGAGGTCGAACTCCTTGAGCGGCAGCGAGACCGGCTGCCCGTCGACCGCGACCACGTGCCGGTCGACGTCCAGCCGCACCGGGCCGGCGGCCAGCGCCGACTCGCTGGAGACCTCCGCCTCGGTGCCGCGGCGCAGCACCGCCCGCATCCGGGCCACCAGCTCGCGGGCCGAGTAGGGCTTGGTGACGTAGTCGTCCGCGCCCAGCTCCAGCCCGACGACCTTGTCGATCTCGGTGTCCTTGGCGGTCAGCATGATGATCGGCACCGAGCTCCTGGTGCGCAGCGCCCGGCAGACCTCGGTGCCGGAGAGCCCGGGCAGCATGAGGTCCAGCAGCACGATGTCGGCCCCGGCCCGGTCGAACTCGGCGAGCGCGTCCGTGCCGGTGGCGGCCACGACGGTGTCGTAGCCCTCCCGGCGCAGCATGTAGGACAGCGCATCGGAGAAGGACTCCTCGTCCTCCACCACGAGCACTCGGGTCATGACCGTCCCTTCTCCATGTTCTCTGGCGCGTTCGGCTGCGCGACCCCGGCGGGGTCGTCGTCAGGTGTCTGGCGGCCGTGCAGCGGCGGCACGGGCGGCCGCTCGGGGCCGTCGTCGTCCACCGGCTGGTCGGCGTCGGTGGCCATCGGGATCCGGAGGGTGAACGTGGAGCCCAGCCCCTCCTCGCTCCAGACCGTGACCGCACCGCCGTGGTTGCTGGCCACGTGCTTCACGATCGCCAGCCCCAGCCCGGTGCCGCCGGTGGAGCTGGCCCGCGACTGGTCGACCCGGTAGAAGCGCTCGAAGACCCGCGACCGGTCCGATCGCGGGATGCCGATGCCGGAGTCGGTCACCGCGATCTCGGCGAACCCCGAGCGCGCCCGGGCACCGACGGCGATCGTCGTCCCCGGCGGGCTGTAGGCGACCGCGTTGGCGAGCAGGTTGGTCAGCGCGGTGGCCAGCTGGGCCTCCACCCCGCGGACGACGAGGCCCGGCTGCGCGGCGACGGCCAGCTGGATGTCCTTGGCGGCCGCAGCGGCCCTGGTCCGGTCGACCGCCTCGGCGACGACCGTGCCGACGGCGACCGGCACCAGCTCGGGCAGCGGCTCGGCGCCCTGCAGCCGGGACAGGTCGATCAGCTCGCGCACCAGCCGCGCGAGCCGGTCGGCCTCGTGGCTCATCCGCGCGGCGAAGCGCTGCACCGTCTCCGGGTCGTCGGCCGCGCCCTGCACCGCCTCGGCCAGCAGCGCCAGCGCGCCGACCGGCGTCTTCAGCTCGTGCCCGACGTTGGCCACGAAGTCGCGGCGGACCGCCTCGACCCGGCGCGCCTCGGTGACGTCGGTGAGCACCAGCGCCACCGGCCCGGGGGCGACCACCGGGCCACTGCCCAGCCGGATGCCGTGCACGCCGACCATCCGCGGGCCGGTGCCGACCAGGTCGCCGGGCAGCGCGACGTCGGCCCGGCGGGAGCCGCTGACCTGCACGTTGCGCGCCACCTCGAGCAGGCCGGGCACCAGCAGGCGGTCGCCGCGGAGGATGCCCAGCGCCCGCGCGGAGGGGTTGGCCAGCAGGACGGCGTCGTCGGGACCGACCAGCACGACGGCGGGGTCCATCAGGTCGACGAGCCGGCGGCTGAGCGCGGCGTCGGAGTCGACGCGCGGCTCGAAGGCGGCCGCGCGGAGCCCGGAACCGCCCTCGTCGACGGGCCGGTAGCGGGCGCGGACCACCGTCAACGCCAGCAGCAGGCCGATCACGAGGCCCGCCATCAGGGCGAGCAGGGGTTCCACAGGGTCGATGCTAGGCGGCTCCGGCAGCCTGACCAGCCGCTCCGGTGCTCCTCACCCGGTCGGGTCGGTACTGTTCACCACGGTGTGCACAGGCGTTCACCTGCCAGTCCCCTGGTGCCCGGCCGCCGGTCTCTACCCTCGACGGCATCCGCGTGCCGTGACCGTCGAGCCGAGACGCCCCCGCGCGGTGCAGCGTCGCCCGGCGTCCACCGGACCGGCGACGTGACGAGGGAGGAACCGTGTTGCGGGAGAGCTACCGCGAGGAACTGGACGACATCAACGCCTGCCTGGTGGAGATGGCGAACTCGGTCGGATCGGCCATGAGCACCGCCACCACCGCGCTGCTGGACGCCGACGTGGCGCTCGCCGACCTGGTGATCGCCGGCGACGAGCGCATCGACGCGGTGCGGGAGAGCATCGAGGAGCGCTGCTTCACGCTGCTGGCGCGCCAGCAGCCGGTCGCCACCGACCTTCGCACGATCACCACCGCGATGCGCATCGTCGGCGACCTGGAGCGGATGGGCGACCTGGCCGAGCACATCGCCAAGGTGGCCCGGATGCGCTTCCCGGAGCACGCGGTGCCGCAGGAGGTGCGACCGATCCTCCTCGAGGCCGGGCACGTGGCCGAGAGCCTGGTGACCAAGGCCGGCACGGTGATCGCCAAGCGCGACATCGAGGCCGCCGCCGAGCTGGAGGCCGAGGACGACCTGATGGACCAGCTGCACAAGCAGCTGTTCCGCGAGCTGCTGCTGCCCACCTGGGGCCACGGCATCGAGGCCGCCATCGACGTCACCCTGCTGGGCCGCTACTACGAGCGGTTCGCCGACCACGCCGTCAGCGTCGCCCGCCGCGTCGTCTACCTGGTCACCGGCGAGAAGTCGCCGCACGTCGGCTAGCGGAAGGACCCCTCTGCCGCCCATCCCTCGCACGCTCGGGACGGGACCCTGCAGAGGGGCCGACGGGCCCCGGGCGCAGAGCGCCCGGGGCTCCGCTACTTCTTGCCCTGGTTCTTGACGGCCTCGATCGCGGCGGCGGCGGCCTCGGGGTCGAGGTACTGGCCACCCGGGTTGGTCGGCCGCAGGTCGGCGTCCAGGTCGTAGCGCAGCGGGACGCCGGTCGGGATGTTGAGCCCGACCACCTCGTCGTCGCCCATGCCGTCGAGGTGCTTCACCAGCGCGCGCAGGCTGTTGCCGTGCGCGGTGACCAGCACGTTCCGGCCGGCCCGCAGGTCCGGGACGATCGCGTCGTACCAGTAGGGCAGCATCCGGACGACGACGTCGGCCAGGCACTCGGTGGCCGGGCGGGCCTCCGGGGGCAGCGCGGCGTAGCGCGGGTCGGCGTCCTGGCTGTACTCGCTGCCGGCCTCGATCGGCGGCGGCGGGGTGGCGTAGCTGCGCCGCCAGGTCATGAACTGCTCCTCGCCGTACTCGGCCAGGGTCTGCGCCTTGTCCTTGCCCTGCAGCGCGCCGTAGTGCCGCTCGTTGAGCCGCCAGGACCGGCGCACCGGGATCCACTGCCGGTCGGCGGCGGCCAGCGCCAGCTCGGCGGTGGTGATCGCCCGCTTGAGCAGCGAGGTGTGCAGCACGTCGGGCAGCAGGTCCTGCTCGGCGAGCAGCTGCCCGCCGCGGGCGGCCTCGGCCCGGCCCTTCTCGGACAGCTCGACGTCCACCCAGCCGGTGAACAGGTTGGCCTTGTTCCACTCGCTCTCGCCGTGGCGGAGCAGGATGAGGGTGCCGGAGTTGGTCGCGTCGCTCACGCGGCTCATCCTGCCCGACCCGCGCCGGGCCGGTGTGCCCAGGCGGGTCGGCCACCCGTCAGGCGACGGCCTCGGCCAGGTCGGTGACCTCCGGGGTGCGCACGCTGCGGACGGCGGCGGCGACCAGCTCGCCGGCCAGGCGCAGCTGCTCCTCGGTGTGGGTGGCCATCACCGCGAGCCGCAGCACGCCCCTGCCCCGCGGCACCGCCGGGTAGCCGACCGCGTTGGTGTAGACGCCGGCCTCGTGCGCCGCGGCCCAGGCGGCCCGGGTGGCCTCGTCGTCGCCGGTGAGGACGGCGATGACCGCGCCCCTGCCCGGCAGCGGCGCGGCGCCGTGCTCGGTCAGCACCCGGCGCAGCAGCTCGCCGTTGGCGCGCAGCCGCTCCATCCGCTCCGGCTCGCGCCGCAGCACCCGCAGCGAGGCGAGCGCGGCGGCGATCGCGGCGGGGTCGCCGGAGGCGCTGAAGATGTAGGGCATCGCGGTGCCCCGGATGCCGTCGGCGACGGCGCGCGAGGTCATCACCGCCCCGCCCACGCTCGCCAGCGACTTGCTGAAGGCGACGGTCACCGCGTCGACCCGGTCGAGCACCCCGGCGGCCTCCGCGGCGCCGCGGCCGCCCGCGCCGAGCACGCCCAGCCCGTGCGCCTCGTCGACCACCAGTCGGGCGGAGAACCGCCCGCAGAGCCCGGCGATCGCGGCCAGCGGTGCGGCCTCGCCGCTCATCGAGTAGACCCCGTCCACGACGACGACCGCCCCGGCCTCGGGGTCGAGCTTGCTCAGCCGACGCTCCAGCGAGGCGGTCGAGTTGTGGGTGAAGCGCTGGACCGTGCCGCGGCTGCCCGCGGCGGCGGTGTGCAGGCTGGCGTGGGCATGGGCGTCGACGAGCAGCACGTCGCCGGGGGCGCAGCTGGTCGACAGCACGGCGACGTTGGCGTTGACGCCGGAGGAGACGATGACGGCGTCCTCGGTGCCGTAGTGCTCGGCGAGCTCCTGCTCCAGCGTCAGGTGCAGCCGGGTGGTGCCGTTGAGGATGCGGCTGCCGGCGGCGGTGGTGCCGTACTGGCGCAGCGCGCTGATCGCGGCCTCGACCACCTGCGGGTCACCGGCCAGGCCCAGGTAGTTGTTGGTGCCCAGGTTGACCCGCGCGCGGCCGTCGTCAAACACGGTCACCGGCTGCGGCGCGCCACCGGTGGGCACCGAGTGGGTGACCA
Organism: Modestobacter versicolor; assembly: GCF_014195485.1. NCBI lineage: Bacteria > Bacillati > Actinomycetota > Actinomycetes > Geodermatophilales > Geodermatophilaceae > Modestobacter > Modestobacter versicolor. Next base: position 3,796,182 of record NZ_JACIBU010000001.1, on the reverse strand, counting down.
GGCCCTCCCGCACGTGCCGGCGCATCATCTCCGCCCGCTCGCTGCCCAGCAGGGGCGCGAAGGGGTCGCGGCGGGCGGGGCGGTGCGGCAGCTGCTGGACAGGGCGGACGTCGTGCACGGGGGCTCCTCCTCGTCGGCGCCGTGGGTCCGGCGCCGCTCTCCCCCAGACAGTGGCGGTCCGCACGCTCCGTGGTCAACGGGACCCGCACAGTCCGGTCGAGGGTCACCCGAGCAGGCGTGGGGTGGGTCACTGATCGACGCAGCGTGGCGGTCCGCGCCACGCCGGGACGCCCGGTCGGGTGACACCCGACCGCACGAGGGGGCAGGTCAGCGGGTGCGGTGCCGTCCGGGCAGCCAGACCAGGACGACGACCATGGCGACGACGGCGCAGGCGGCGGTGCCCACGGCGGTCAGGTGCATGGCCCCGACGAAGGCCTCGCGGGCCGGGTCGGCGACCGCAGCGGCCGCGGTGGCGGCGTCCCCACCGGCCCGCTCGGCCTGCTCGACCGCGGACAGCGTCGCGACGATCGACTCGCTGGCCTGGTCGCGCGCCGCGGCCGGGAGCACGTCGACGTCGTCCCCGAGCCGGCTGGCGTAGGCGCCGGCCAGCACCGAGCCGAGGATGGCCACGCCCAGCGCACCACCCACCTGCCGGACGGAGTTGTTCACCGCAGCACCCGCGCCGGCCTTCTCCCGGGGCACCACCGACATGATCGACTCGGTGGCCGGGGCCAGCGTGCAACCCATCCCGATGCCCTGCAGCGACAGGTCGACCAGTACCAGCCACACCGGGGCGTCGGTCTCCAGCAGCTGGATGCCGGCGAAGGAGGTCGCGATGAGGGCGAACCCGGTGGCGCACACGGCCTTGGCGCCGAAGCGCTCGGCGAGCTTCGAGGACCGCGGGGCCATCAGCGCGATCCCGAGCGCCACCGGGATCAGCGCGGCCCCGCTCTGCAGCGGCGAGTACCCGCGGACGCCCTGCAGGTAGTAGACGAGGTAGAACGTCGCGCCCTGCAGGGCGAAGAAGTTGAGCGCCAGCGCCCCGGCGGCGGCGGAGAACGCGGGGCTGCGGAACAGCGAGACGTCCAGCGCGGGGTGCGCCGTGCGGCGCTGCCACCAGACGAAGACGGCGAGCAGGCCGGCGCCCACGGCCAGCGCACCCCAGGTCAACGTGTCACCCCAGCCCTCGGAGCCCCCGCGGATGATCCCGTACACCAGGACCACCAGGGCGGCGATCGACAGCAGCACGCCCGGGATGTCGAGCCGGCCAGGGTCGGGGTCCTTGGACTCCGGGACGACGAGCAGGATGCCGAGCACGCCGACCGCCGCGACCGGGACGCCGAGCAGGAAGACCGCGCCCCACCAGAAGTGCTCGAGCACCAGACCACCGGCCAGCGGCCCGCCGGCCACGGCCAGCCCCGAGGCACCGGCCCAGAAGCCGATCGCCCGGCCGCGCTCGCCGGCCGGGAAGACGTTGGTGATCACCGCCAGCGTGGCCGGCTGCACCGCCGCGCCGCCGACGCCCATCAGCGCCCGCCAGGCGATGAGCTCCAGCGCCGACCCGCTGAACGCCGCCAGCACCGAGCCCAGGGCGAAGATGGTCAGCCCGGCGAGCAGCACCTTGCGGCGGCCGATCCGGTCACCGACCACGCCCCAGCTGAACAGCAGCCCGGCGAACACCAGGATGTAGGAGTCGATCGCCCACTGCAGCTCGCCCTGGGTGGCGTCCAGCTCGCGCTGCAGGGTGGGCAGCGCGACGTTCAGGATCGTGTTGCCCATGATCACCATGAGCAGGCAGACGACCATCGTCGCCAGCACCCACCAGCGGCGCTCGTAGCCCGCGGGGAGCTCGGTGGTCTCCGCTGCCGGGCGCTCGGTGGTGCTCACGCCGGCCCGCTCACTCCGCGGGCCGGTGCGCCGGGTCGGCGAACGCGGCGAAGGCCTCGAGGTTGCGCAGCGACTCCCCCCGCTTGACCCGCCAGTCCCACTCGCGGCGGATCGAGCTGCCGAAGCCGATCTCCAGCATCGTGTTGAAGTGCTCGTCGGCGTAGGTGAGCACCGAGCCGAGCAGCCGGTCGATCTCCTCCGGGGTGACCGCGGCGTGCGGGAGCCGGCCGGTGAGGTAGATGTCGCCGACCGTGTCGATGGAGTAGCTCACGCCGTACATCCGGGCGTTGTGCTGCAGCAGCCAGGCCCACAGCTGCTCGCGGTTCTCGTCGGGCTGGCGGCACACGAAGGCCTCCACCCGGAACCCGTGCCCACCGACGGTGAGCCCCACCAGGGTCCGCAGCCGCTTCTCCCCGGGCAGGGTGACGACCCAGCGGCCCGGGCCGGGGTGCTCGAACTCCAGGTCGGCGGCGCGCAGCGTCCCCTCGATCACGGTGTCGAGCTCGGGGACGGTGCGCTCGCTCATCGAGCGCGGAGCCCCACGGCGCTGCGGAACCGCTCGGCGGGCCGGATGGCCGGGCGGGTGTCCCGCAGCTCGGCCATCGCGGCGGCGTAGGCCCCGACCAGGGAGTCGGTGGTGCGGTCCCAGCTGAACGCGGCGGCGTGCCGGCGGGCGCCCGCGGCGAGCAGCTCGCGGCGGGCCAGCACCCGGCGGATGGCCGAGGCGTAGCCCTCCGGGTCGCGGCCGGCGACCAGCAGCCCGGAGACCCCGTCGTCCACGGCGGTGCACAGCCCGCCGACGGCGGCGGCCACCACCGGGGTGCCGCAGGCCTGCGCCTCCAGCGCCACCAGCCCGAAGGACTCGTTGTGGCTGGGCACCACGGCGACGTCGGCGGCCCGGTAGTGGTCGGCCAGCTGCTCGGGCGCCTGCGGCGGGATGAAGCGCACCACGTCGGTGACGCCGAGGCTGACCGCGAGCTCCTGCAGCCGCTGCGGCTCGGCCAGCCCGGACCCGCTGGGGGCACCGACGACCAGGACCTGCAGCCGGGCCCGCAGCGACGGGTCGTCGGCGAGCATCCGCGCCGCGGCCTGCAGCAGCATGTCCGGTGCCTTGAGCGGCTGGATGCGGCCGACGAACAGCAGGACGACGGCGTCGGCCGGCACCCCGACCCGCTGCCGGGCGCGCTGCCGGTCGCCCGGGCGGAACCGCTGCAGGTCGACGCCGGGCGGGATGACCAGGGTGCGGCGCGGGTCGGCGTCGTAGAAGTCGACGAGCTGCCGGGCCTCCTCGGCGGTGTTGGCGACCAGCCGGTCGGCCTCGGCGACCACCTGCTCCTCGCCGATCACCCGGGCGCGCGGCTCGGGGTCGTCGCCCTCGGCCAGCGCGGCGTTCTTGACCTTGGCCAGGGTGTGCGCGGAGTGGACCAGCGGCACGCCCCAGCGGTCGCGGGCCAGCCAGCCGACCTGGCCGGAGAGCCAGTAGTGGGAGTGGACGACGTCGAAGTGGCCCGGGTCGTGCTGGGCCTCCTCGCGCAGCACGGCCGCGGTGAAGGCGCACATCTGGGCGGGCAGCTCGTTCTTGCCCAGCCCCTCGAACGGGCCGGCGCTGACGTGCCGCACGGTGACGCCGGGCGCCATCTCGACCACCGGCGGCTGCTCGGAGGAGGTGGCCCGGGTGAAGACGTCGACGGCGATGCCGCGGGCGGCCAGCCGGCGGGACACCTCGACCACGTAGACGTTCATGCCGCCCGCGTCACCGGCGCCGGGCTGCTCGAGCGGGCTGGTGTGCACCGAGAGGGTGGCGACCCGGCGCGGGAGCACCGGCACGGGAGGCTGGACGGCGGCCCGCCACGGCGTCGGCTGGCGCGGATGACGACGTGAGGGCACGTCACTCCTCCCGCTCGGGCAGCGTCGGCTGGTCCGTCGAGCGCCCGATCGGGACACCCCTGTCGACTGCCCAGTGTCCTACAGCGCCAGGATGGGCACATGTCCAGCCCTGTGATCCCCCCCTCCACCAGCGCGCCCTCCGCCGGCCGGGGCCGCGTCGCCGTCGTCACCGGAGCCTCCAGCGGGATCGGCGCCGCGACCGCCGAACGGCTGGCGGCCGAGGGGTTCGACGTCGTCCTGGCCGCCCGCCGGCTCGACCGGCTGACCGCCCTGACGGAGCGGATCGGGGGCCGGGCGGTGCAGCTGGACGTGACCGACCCCACGTCCGTGACGGCGTTCGCGGCGGGGCTGGACCGGGTCGACGTGCTGGTGAACAACGCCGGCGGGGCCTTCGACGCCAACCCGGTGGCCGACGCCGACCTGGACTCCTGGCAGCGCACCTACGACGTCAACGTCCTGGGCACGGTGCGGGTGACCAAGGCGCTCCTGCCGGCGCTGCGCGCCTCGGGCGCCGGCGACGTGGTCTTCGTCGGCTCGACGGCCGGGCTGGTGAGCTACGAGGGCGGGGCGTCGTACACGGCGGCCAAGCACGGGGTGCACACGCTGGCCGAGACGCTGCGGCTGGAGCTGGTCGCCGAGCCGGTGCGGGTGGTGGAGATCGCGCCGGGCATGGTCAGGACCGAGGAGTTCTCGCTCAACCGCACGCGGTCGCAGGAGAAGGCGGACGCCGTCTACCGCGGGGTGCGCGAGCCGCTGGTCGCCGCGGACGTCGCCGACTGCATCGCCTGGGCGGTCACCCGGCCGCACCACGTCAACGTCGACCTGCTCGTCGTCCGGCCGCGCGCGCAGGCCGCCCAGCACAAGGTGCACCGGGAGGCCTGAGCCCGGCGCGGGTTCGCCGAGGCGCGCCGGATCGCGGCATCCCACCCGGGGATGCAGCGATCCGGCGGTTCTCGACGCGCCGCGGGCTCAGAGAGCCTCGGGCAGCAGCAGCTCGTAGGCCGCGGCGACCCGTTCCCCGCCGAGGCAGCTGCCAGCGGCCGTCGAGAGGGCGCGCCCTTCCTCGACCTCCTCCCGGGTGACCCGGCCGTGGGCCGTGGCCCGGGAGAGCAGCCCGGCGAGCCAGCTGTCGGCTTCGGCCTGCGCGATCCAGACGTCCTGCTCGGCCTCGGAGGCCTGCTCCGGGAAGGGGTTCGGCTGGCGGAGGTCGTGGTACAGCTGCCGCAGCAGGTCCGCCGTCTCCGGCCGGACCGCCATCAGAGTTGCTCGGCGTGCCGGTGCAGCAGCTCGTAGGCGCGGGTCACGCGGGCGGGGTCGGCCGCGGTGCCGTGCCGGTCGAACAGCGCCCGCGCGTCGGTCACCTCGGCGGTGGTCGCGCTGCCGGAGTTCAGCACCCGGGAGATGAGCCCGCTCAGCGCGGCGTCCGCCTCGACCCGGGCCAGCCAGCCGGTCATCGCGGCAGGGTCGGCCGGCATCGGGGCCGGCGTCCGCAGCGCGTCGTAGAGCGAGCCCAGCTGCAGCGACCCGGCCGGGTTCACGGGCGCACCGCGGTGGGCTCGGGGACCAGGGTGACCCCGAACCGCTCGTGGACGGCCGCGACGACCTGCTGCGCGAACTCCATCAGCTCGGTCGCCGTGGCGCCGGGCTCGGTGGTCAGCGCCAGGCTGTGCCGCGACGACGTGCCGACCCGGCCCACCCGGGTGCCCTTGCCGTAGCCGGCGTGCTGCACCAGCCACGCCGCGCTCAGCTTGACCTGCGCGGCCCCGTCGGCGCCGATGCCGGCCGGCCACGACGGGCAGCCCTCGACCGCGGCCTCGACCGGGACGACCGGGTTGGTGAAGAACGAGCCCGCGCTGCGCGAGTCGGGGTCGGCGGGGTCCCAGACCATCCCCTTGCCGCGGCGCAGGGCCAGCACGGCGGCGCGCACGTCGGCCAGCGGTGCGGTGTCCCCCAGCTCGACGCCGAGCGCCCTGGCCAGCTCCGCGTAGCTCACCGGGCTGGACTGCGCCGACACCCGCAGCGCGAAGGTCACCGCGAGGACGACGTGGGCGTCGGGCTGCTGCTTGAGCCGGCTGTCCCGGTAGGCGAAGCCCAGCTCGGCCGGGCGGAAGGTGCGCTCCACCCCGGCCGCCCGGTCGTAGACCTGGACGGCGGTGATCAGCGCGGCCACCTCCTGGCCGTACGCGCCGACGTTCTGCACGGGCGTCGCGCCGGTCGACCCGGGGATGCCCGACAGCGCCTCCATGCCGGCCAGCCCCTGGTCGACGGTGAAGGCGACCAGGTCGTCCCACGGCTCGCCGGCCTCGACCTCGAGCTCGACGGTGTCCCCCACGTCCCGGCGGGCGATGCCGCGGGTGCGCACCAGGACGACGTCACCGGGCCAGCCGCTGTCCGGGGCGACGACGTTCGACCCACCGCCCAGCACCAGCAGCGGGCGGCCGGCGTCGTCGGCGTCCCGCACGGCGGCGACCAGCTCCTCGCGGGTGGTGACCTCGAGCAGCCGCTCGATCGGCCCGCCGACCTCGAGGGTCGTCAGGTCCGCCAGTCGGGCGTCACGGCGTTCCTGCACGGCACCACGGTAAACGGCGGCGCGGCTAACCTGGGTGACCGTGGCCGACCACACCCAGCGTGCGTCGCTGCCCCCGTCCCGCCGGGCGCCGCGGCTGGCCGCCGGCCGGGCCCGCGCGCTGGGCCTGCCCACCCGCGGCACCACCAACGCCAACCGGCTGCGCCGGGTCGACCGCTGGCTGGTCGCCACCCAGGTCGCCCGGCTGCGCGACGCCGCCCGCCCGCTCGTCGTCGACCTGGGCTACGGCGCGTCGGCGGTGACCACCCTGGAGCTGGTGGACCGGCTGGCGCCGGAGATCGACCGGCTGGAGGTCGTCGGCCTGGAGATCGACCCGCTGCGGGTGGCCGCGGTCGCCGAGCAGCGCGACCCGCCCCGGGTCGACTTCCGGCTGGGCGGCTTCGAGCTGGCCGGCCTGCGGCCGGTGCTGGTGCGGGCGTTCAACGTGCTCCGGCAGTACGACGAGGAGTCCGCCGCCCGCGCCTGGGACACGATGCGCGGCGCGCTGGCCCCCGGCGGGCTGGTGGTGGAGGGCACCTGCGACGAGTGGGGACGGCGCGCGACCTGGGTGGCCCTGGACGAGGACGGTCCGCTCACCCTCACCCTCGCCGCCCGGGTCTCCGACCTCGAGCGCCCCTCCGACCTGGCCGAGCGGCTGCCCAAGGCGCTGATCCACCACAACGTGCCGGGCCAGCCGGTGCACGCCTTCCTGAGCGCGTTCGACGCCGGCTGGGCGGCTGCGGCCGGGCTGTCGACGTTCGGCCCCCGGCAGCGCTGGGCCGCCGCCTGCGAGTCGCTGGCCGACCAGGGCTGGCCGCTGGTCGGGCCGGCCCGCCGGTGGCGGCACGGTGAGGTCAGCGTCCGCTGGTCGGCGGTCGCACCAGTCTGACCGCCGCCCGACCCCGGTGCGGGAGCATGGGCCGGTGTTCGACGTCATCGTGCTCGGCCTGGGCGGCATGGGCAGCGCCGCCGCGGCACACCTGGCCGCCCGCGGTCAGCGGGTGCTGGGCCTGGAGCAGTTCACCCCCGCCCACGACCGCGGGTCCAGCCACGGTGACTCGCGGATCATCCGTCAGGCCTACTACGAGGACCCTGCCTACGTCCCGCTGCTGCGCCGCAGCTACGAGCTGTTCGAGGACCTGCAGGCCAGCTCGCCCGGCGTCCTCACCCTCACCGGCGGGCTGATGATGGGGCCCGCCGACTCCGCCACGGTGCGCGGCAGCCTGGCCAGCGCCCGCGCCTGGGACCTCCCGCACGAGCTGCTGGACGCCGCCGAGCTGCGCTGCCGCTTCCCCACCTTCGCGGTCGAGGACGGCACCGTCGCCCTCCACGAGGACCGGGCCGGCTTCGTCCGCCCGGAGCAGACGGTGCTCGAGCACCTCCGCCGGGCGGCGGCGGCCGGCGCCGACCTCCGCTTCGGCGAACCCGCGCTGGGGTGGGCGGCCGACGCCGGCGGTGAGGGCGTCACCGTGCGGACGGCGACCGGCGAGCACCGGGCGGCGTCCCTGGTCGTCTCCGCCGGCGCCTGGGCGCCGCGGCTGCTGCCCGACCTCGCGCCGCACCTCACCGTGGAGCGGCAGCTGCTGTTCTGGTTCGCACCCGACGGGCCGGTCGGGCCCTTCCGCGAGCAACCCGTCTTCATCTGGGAGAACACCGGGGAGCTGCAGCTCTACGGCTTCCCGGCGTACGGGCCGGACTCCGAGGGCGTGAAGGTCGCCTTCTTCCGCAACGGCCGACCGACCGACCCCGACCGGCTGGACCGGACGGTGACCGCCGGCGAGGTCGCGGAGATGCGCGCGCACCTCGCCCGGCGGATGCCGGCGCTGGCCGGCCGGCACCTCCGCAGCGTCGCGTGCATGTACACGACCACCCCCGACCAGCACTTCGTGCTCTCGGTGCACCCCGAGCACCCGCAGGTCGCGGTCGCGGCGGGCTTCTCCGGGCACGGCTTCAAGTTCGTCCCGCTCGTCGGGGAGGTGCTCGCCGACCTGGTCACCGAGCGGGCGACGCGGCACCCGATCGCGCTGTTCGACCCGGCCCGGCTGAGCGCACCGGTGGTCCGGTGAGCCGGCGGGACCGGGCGCACCTGACCGCGCTGCCGGGGCGGACCGAGGTCGCCGGCGGGACGGCGGAGCTGCTGGCCGACGCCGACCGGGACGGCTCCTGGGAGCTGCTGCTCGACGGCGTCCCGCAGTCGCACGTCGACCTGGTCGACCCCACGCACCTTGAGTTCGAGTACGTCCGCCGGATGGGGCACGTGCTCGACCTCGCCGCCGAGCCAGGCCGGCCGCTGGACGTCGTCCACCTCGGCGGCGGCGCGCTGACCCTGGCCCGCTACGTCGCCGTGACCCGGCCCGGCTCGCGGCAGCGGGTGGTCGAGCTGGACGAGGCGCTCACCGACCTGGTGCGCCGCGAGCTGCCCCTCCCCCGGAACGCCCGGGTCCGGGTGCGGGCCGCCGACGCCCGGGCCGGGCTGGCCGCGCACCCCGACGCCAGCGCGGACGTCGTCCTGGTCGACGTGTTCGCCGGCGCCCGCACCCCGGCCCACCTGACCACCGTCGAGTTCGCCCGCGACGTCGCGCGGGTGCTCCGGCCTGGTGGCGTCACCGCCTGGAACGTCTCCGACGGTCCGCCGCTGCGCTTCGTGAAGGCCGAGGCGGCCACCCTGCGGGCGGTCTTCGGCCACGTCGCCCTGCTCGCCGAGCCGGGCACGCTGCGCGGCCGCCGGTTCGGCAACACCGTGGCGGTCGCCTCCGACGCCGAGCTGCCGATCGCCGGGCTGACCCGCCGCTGCGCCGGCGACCCGATGCCCTCGCGGGTGGTCGGCGACGAGGAGCTGGACCGGTTCGTCGGCCAGGCCGCCGTGGTCACCGACGCCGACGCCCAGCCCTCCCCGCAGCCACCTGCCGGGATCTTCGGCTGACGGCTACGTTCGGAGCCATGACCTCTCCCGTGTCCAACCGGCTCACCCGCGACACCCGTCACCGCGTCATCGCCGGGGTCTGCTCCGGCCTGGCCCGTCGGCTCGGGCTGTCCCGCACCGGCCTCCGGGCGGCCTTCGTCGTCTCCTGCGTGCTGCCCGGGCCGCAGTTCATCGCCTACATCGTGCTGTGGGTCGTCATGCCGGCCGACGACCGGCTCTGACCGACCCGAGGGGTCACCAGCTGGTGTTGCCCCGGCGCAGGCCGCGCACGGCCGGCCGGACGTCGACCAGGTAGACGACCGCCGCGATCACCGCGGGCAGGCCGAAGAAGTCGAGCGGGCCACGCCAGTAGAGCACCAGCGCGGCGATGCCGGTGATCGCCAGCCAGCCGGGCTTGGTGAGCTTGCCGGCGGCCACGAACCCCGCGGCGGGCCGGATCACGGCGTCGACGAAGGCCCACAGCGCCAGGGCGAGGGTGCCGTAGAGCACCACTGCGTAGACGATCCCGTCGAAGCCGAACATGGCGTCCAGGATAGGCGCGATCGCCGGGCAGGTGGGCGGGAACGCGCCTGCTGCCCCGGACGGGTGGGACGACGACGCCCCGGCACCGCAGGAGCGGTGCCGGGGCGTCGCGGTGGTGCGTGCCTAGCTGGCGGGAGTGCTGCTCTTCGCCGGGACGGCGGTCGGGTCCGGCACCGGGGTGCTGGCCGTGGCGGCCGGGACGGTCGCCGGGGTCGCCTTCTTCGCGGTCGCCTTGGTGGCGGTCGCCTTCGGAGCCGCGACCTTCGCCGTGGCCTTGGGGGCCTTCGGCGCCGCCGGGGCCTCGGCGGTCTCCCGGACGGCGCGCTTGGCCGAGCGGGCGGCCGTGCGACCGTCCTCGGTCGCCCGGTCGACGGCCTTGTCGGTGCGCGCCTTGGTCTTCTGCGCCACCGAGGTCACCTCGTCCGAGGCCTTGCCGACGGTCTCGGCGGTCTCCTCGAGCACGTCCTCCAGGGCGTCCTCGACGGTGTCGACGGCGCGCTCGGTGCGGGCCACGACCCGGCGGAACGCGGGCTGGGTGCGCAGGTCGCCGACGACCTTCTCGCCCCGGCCGGCCAGCTCGGCGATCGCGGCCAGCGCCTGGTTGCGGGCGCTGTCCACGAGGCCGGTGACGGTGCCGAGCACGGTCTCCGGGCGGACGGTCGAGGCGGCCGTGGTCACCGCCGCGCGCGCCTGGGTGGCGGCGCCCTCGGCCTGGGTGCGGGCCTGGACGGCGCGGGCACGGGCCTCGGCGGCGGCGCGGGCCGCCCGCTCGCGGGCCTGCTCGGCCCGGGTGCGGGCCTCCTTGGCGGCGAGGTCGGCCTGGACCTGGGCCTCGCCGGGCAGCGCCTCGGCGCGGGTGCGCACGGTGCCGAACACGGCGCGGGAGCGGGTCACGGCGGCGTCGACCGCCGCGTCGCCGGCGCCGATGGCGGCCAGCAGGCCGGTGCGGCCGGTGTCGACGAGGGTCTCGCCGTAGGACTTCAGGGTGTCGGTGCGGCTCATGCCGTCTCCTCCGTCTTCGTGGGGGTGGGGGTGGGGTGCGGGGCGGCCGCCTGCTCGCGGGACTGCTGGGCGGCGTGCTCGCGGGCGTAGGTCTCGTAGAGCTCCAGGAGCACGGCCTTGTGCCGCTCGGAGATCGCCTCGTCGGCGCGGATGGCGGCCACCGTGCCCGCGGTGCCCGACCGGCGGTCGAGGATCCCGGCCTGCTCGTAGAGCGTCTCGGCCGAGATCTTCAGGCCCCGGGCGATCTGGGCCAGGATCTCCGCGGACGGCTTGCGCAGCCCGCGCTCGACCTGCGAGAGGTAGGGGTTGCTGACGCCGGCGGCGCGGGCCAGCTCGCGCAGCGACACCTGGGCGGCACTGCGCTGGTGCCGGATGAACTCACCGACCTGCGAGCCGACCGCCGGCACCGACGACGCCACGGTGGACGCCCCCGTCGACGCGCCGGCGGCTGCGGAGGCTGCCGCCGTGGCCACGGTCTCGCGGACCGCGGTCACCTGCTCCCGGACGAACTCGGTGGGTCGCTGCACACCGCCACGGTAGCCCGGAGTGCTAGCTCTTGCAAGCGGAGTGCTAGCAGTGCCTCAGCGGAGGACGTCGGCCGCCCGCACCTGACCGACGACGGCCTCACCGCCGGACACCGGGGTGGACAGCCAGCGCTCCAGCGTCCCGGCCGGCACCCCGAGCCGGAGCAGCCCGGCGGACAGCGCGGGCACCCGGCCCCGGTCGCCGCCGTCGTCGAGCTTCAGCGCCACCGCTCCCCCGCCGGGCAGCGCGGCGACGTGCACGCCGTCCGCACCGCCCTTGACCAGCAGGCCGTCGACGGCCTGCATCAGCTCGGTGTCCTCCCGGCCGGTGCCGGCCACCAGCCACGGGTGGGCGCGCATCGCGTCGGCGACCAGCCGGCCCGGGGTGCCCGGGTCGGACTGGACGAGGGAGAGGACGCCGCGGGCGAGCCCGGTCAGCGAGAGCGCGTGCTGGGGGGCGCCGCACCCGTCGACGACCACCGCGGCGACCGGTGCGCCGGCGGCCTCGCCCAGCCGCGCCTCGATCGCCTGCTGCAGCGGGTGCTGCGGGTCCAGGTACCCCTCGGTCGGCCAGCCGGCGGCCACGCAGGCGGCGAGCATCGCGGCGTGCTTGCCCGAGCAGTTCATCGCCAGCCGCTCCGGCGCCCGGCCGGACGCCAGCCACTGCGCCCGGGTCGCCTCGTGCTGCGGCAACGCCGGCGGGCAGCCCAGCTGGTCGGGGGTCAGCCCGGAGGCGGCCAGCACGGAGCGGACCACCTCGACGTGCCCGTCCTCGCCGTTGTGCGAGGCCGCGCCGATCGCCAGCTCGCGGTCGTCGCGCGGTCGCCAGCCCGCCGCCAGGAGAGCGGTGGCCTGCACCGGCTTGTTCGACGAGCGCGGCAGCACCGGCCGGGAGACGTCACCGACCTCGAGCACCGGCGCGCCGTCGGCGTCCAGGACGACGAGCGCCCCCCGGTGCACCGACTCCAGCACGTCGACGCCGAACCCCGCCCGCCAGACCTCGACCAGGACGGGGTTCTCGGGCCACGAGCTCATCGCGTGGGCGTCAGCCATGCCGCGACTCGTCGGCCAGCAGCTGCGCCACGTCGGCCAGACCGTCGCGGTAGCGGCGGGCCAGCTCACCGGCGACGGCGTCCATCACCTGCTGCACACCGCGGCGCCGCTCGGACAGGCTCCGCTCCCCGGCACCGAGCGAACGGGCCGCGGCCTCCAGCGCGTCGTCGGCCAGCGCGGGGACGTCGGACAGGTCGACGCCCGGGGTCAGCCCGTTCACCCAGGTCTCGAACTGCTCCGGGGAGGTCGGCTGCACCGTCTGGTGCCGGCCCAGCCCGTGCGCCGGCCCGCGCCCCTTCTCGGACAGGATCTCCGGCAGCAGGTCGACCAGCGAGCGGCCGTCGTGCTCGGCCCGGCGCTGCAGCTCGCGGCGCACGATGTCCAACCGGCCCTGCAGCAGCCGCCGGGTGTAGGAGAGGTTGACCTCCTCCTGCTCGGCCCGGTGCCGCAGCGCCCGGACCTCGGCCATCGGCAGCTCCTCGACGCCGTCCAGGAAGGACGGGTCCAGCAGCTCGTCGACGCCGGCGCCGCCGGCGGCAGGGGTGGGAGCGGTCATCGGAGGGCCTCCGCGGGGGTGATGCCCAGCAGCTGCCGGGCGTCGGACGGGGTGATCGGGGGGCGCTGGGCGATCCGGGCGAGGCCGGCCGCCCGGGCCACCAGCTGGGCGTTGTCGCGCACCGGCTCGCCGGGCGCGTAGGTCAGGGTGTCCTCCATGCCGACCCGCAGGTGGCCACCGGCAGAGAGGGCGGCGAGCATCACCGGCAGCGACGTGCGGCCGACGCCGGTGGCGGCGAAGGTGGCCCCGGGCGGCAGCGCCGGCAGGCAGGCGGCGAGCGCGGCCGTCGTCCCGGGCATCCCGCCGGGCACGCCCATCACCAGGTCGACGTGCACGTGGCCACCGTGGGGCAGGCCGTGCTTGTCCAGCAACCGGGCCAGCGTGGCCAGCTGCCCGAGGTCGAACACCTCGTACTCGGGCACGATGCCGCGCTGCTGCATCTGGGTGTGCAGCTCGACGATCAGGTCCCACGGGTTGTAGAACACGTCGCGGCCGAAGTTGACCGTGCCCAGCGACAGCGACGCGGCATCGGGCTGCGCGTCGAGCACGGCCAGCCGGGCCTCGGCCGGGTCGGTGACCGCACCGCCGGTCGACAGCTGCACGACCAGGTCGGTCGCCTCGCGCACGGCGGCGACCACCTCGCGGACCCGCGGCAGGTCCAGCGTCGGGCGGGTGTCGGTGCCGCGGACGTGCAGGTGCAGCACCGCGGCGCCCAGGGCCGCGCAGTCCCGGGCGGTGCCGACGACCTCGTCGACCGTGACCGGCAGCGCGGGCACGTCCGCCTTCGCCGACTCGGCCCCGGTCGGGGCGAGGGTGATCAGGGTGCCCTCGGCGCCGACCGGTCTGCTCACCGGCCGATCGTCGCAGACCGGACCGCGCGCACGCGGTCGCGGGCCGCCGCCTGGGTGTCGTCGAGCCCGGCAGGGTTGTCGTCGGGGTCGATCGCGGCGGTCGCCTCGCCCACCTTGAGCGGCGTCTCCGGCGTCACCGACTGCTTCACCAGGGCCAGCGCGACGAACCCGTACTCGTGGTGGCGCACCGCGGTGCCGACCCGGCCCACCTCCCGGGTGCCGGAGACGACCGGGGTGCCCGGCGCCGGCACGCTCTCGCTCATCCCGTCGAGGTGCAGCAGCACCAGGCGGCGCGGCGGCCGGCCGAGGTTGTGCACCCGGGCGACCGTCTCCTGCCCGCGGTAGCAGCCCTTCTCCAGGTGCACGGCGGTGCGCAGCCACTCCAGCTCGTTGGGGATGGTGCGGTGGTCGGAGTCGACGCCCGCGCGCGGCCGGCGGGCCTCGACCCGCAGCGCCTCGTAGGCGTCCAGCCCCGCCAGCACGGCACCGGCGGCCAGCAGCTCGTCGGCGCGGGCCGCCAGCTCGGCGCGCGGCACGAGCAGGTCGACGACGTCCGCCGTCCCGTCGCCGATCGCCGGCATCCGGCGCACCCAGCCGCCGCCGGTCAGCGGCGCCACGGCGTAGGGCCCGGCGGGCACCGGCCAGCCGGCCGCGGCGAGCACGGCGTCGGCGCGCGGGCCGACCAGCGACAGCAGCGCCCAGTCGGCGGTGACCAGGGCAGGGTCGACGCGCAGCATGAACCGCATCCGCTGCAGGAACTCGACCAGCGCGGCCCCGGTGCCCGGCTCGACGTCGCCCCAGGTGGTGCCGGCCAGCTCGGTGAGGACGACGTGGTGCTCGACGTGGCCCTGCGGCGACAGCACGAGCGCCTCGGAGCCGCTCGCGTCGCCCAGCCGCTCGAGGTGCTGGCTGGTGAGCGAGTGCAGCCAGCTCAGCCGGTCGGCGCCGGGGACGACGAGCACGTCGCGGTCGCTGCGGTCGACCAGCCCCGCGCCCTCGGCCAGCCGGCGCTGCTCGGGCAGCGGCTCGCCGTAGTGCGCGGCGACGGCGCCGCCGTCCTCCAGGGCGACGGCACCGGGGCGGTCCAGCAGCGGGGAGCTCATGCGTTCTCCTTCTCCGTGCAGGCTCGACAGGTGCCGGACAGCGCCACGTGGCCCACGTCCACGGTGAAACCCAGATCGGCCGCCAGACGTTCCGCCGCGCCGTCGAGCAGCCCCGGGTCGGCCGAGCTGATCTGGCCGCAGGACTGGCAGACCACGTGCAGGTGCGGGTGCTGCGCCGCGTGGTAGACGGGCGCGCCCTTGCCCAGGTGGGTGTGCCAGACCAGGCCGAGCCGCTCGAGCAGCTCCAGGGTGCGGTAGACGGTGGAGGTGTCCGGCGCGGCGCCGTCCGGGCCCGCCTCGTCGCGCAGCCGGGCGTGGATCTCCTCCGGGGTGCCGTGCTCGAGCGCGGCCACCGCGGCGAGCACCCGCTGGCGCTGGCTGGTCAGCCGCAGCCCGCGGGCCCGCAGCTGGGCGGCCAGCGGTGGCGCGTTCTCCGGTCCGGACACGGTGCCGAGCCTAGATCGCGGGTACGGCAGGGTGGTGGTCGTGACAGCTCCGGAGACAGCGCGGCGGGTGGCGGTCTGGACCGAGGGCGGGCCCCGGGTCGTGGACGCCGACCAGCCGGTGGTGACCGCCTTCGACCAGGGCCTCGGCCGCGGCGACGGCGTCTTCGAGTCGGTGCTGGTCACCGGCGGGCGCACCCCGCACCTGGACGCCCACCTCGCCCGGCTGCACCGCTCGGCGCAGATCACCGCGATCACCGACCCGGGTGAGGACGCCGTCCGCGCGCTGGTCGGGGCCGTGGTCGCCGGCTGGCCGGCCGAGGTGGAGGGCGTCTGCCGGGTCTTCCTCACCCGCGGCCTGGGCGACGGCACGCCGCCCACCCTGCTGGCGCTGCTGTCGGCGGTCCCGGCCGAGACGGTCCGGCAGCGGACCGAGGGCATCGCCGTGGTCACCCTGTCCCTCGGCGTCCCCGCCGACTTCCGGGCCACCGCCCCGTGGCTGCTCGGCGGGGCGAAGACGCTGTCCTACGCGGTGAACATGGCCGCCCAGCGGCACGCGCACGCGCTGGGCGCGGACGACGTCGTCCTCACCTCGCTGGAGGGCCGGCTGCTGGAGGGGCCGACGTCCACCGTCGTCTGGGCCGCCCGCGGCCGGCTGCACACCCCGCCGGTGGACACCGGGATCCTCGCCGGGACGACGCAGGCGCGGCTGTTCGCGCGGGCCGAGGACGACGGCTGGCCCACCTCCGTCACCCCCGGCACGGTCGACGACCTCGTCGCCGCCGACGCCGTCTGGCTGCTCTCCGGCGTCCGCGGCGCTGCTCCGGTGACCCGGCTCGACGGCGCGGACCGCGGCGACGCGGGCCTCAGCCGACGGGTGCAGGAGCTGCTCGCCCGGTAGGGTCACCCACGGTGCGCCGGGAAGTCTGGTCGGCAGTCCCTGACCCGACCCCGCACCCCGGAGCCGCCCCGTGACCACTCCCGCCCGCCTGTTCAGCCGGGGCTCGTACCCCGAGGCCACCCGGATCGCCGAGCTGCTGCGCCGGGAGACCGTCGGCGGCGTCCTGCTGATCGTCGGCGCGGCGATCGCCCTGGTCTGGGCCAACTCCCCGTGGTCGGCGGCCTACGAGGCGCTGCGCGACACCCGGGTCGGGCCCAGCGCGCTGCACCTGGACCTGACGCTGGGCACCTGGGCGGCCGACGGGCTGCTGGCCGTCTTCTTCTTCGTCGTCGGGCTCGAGCTCAAGCGCGAGTTCGTCGCCGGCGACCTGCGCGAACCCCGCCGGGCCGTGCTGCCGGTCGCCGCCGCCGTCGGCGGGATGATCGTCCCCGCGGTGCTGTTCGTGCTGGTCAACCTGGGCACCGGCGACGGTGCGCTGCGCGGTTGGGCGATCCCCACCGCCACCGACATCGCCTTCGCGCTCGCCGTGCTCGCGGTGATCAGCACCCACCTGCCCACCGCGCTGCGCACGTTCCTGCTCACCCTCGCCGTCGTCGACGACCTGCTGGCGATCACCGTGATCGCCCTCTTCTACACGGCCTCGCTCTCGGTGACCCCGCTGCTGCTGGCCCTGCTGCCGCTGGCGGTGTTCGGGTTCCTGGTGCAGAAGCGGATCCGCTCCTGGTGGCTGCTGGTCCCGCTGGCCCTGATCACCTGGGTGCTGATGCACGAGTCCGGGGTGCACGCCACCGTGGCCGGGGTGCTGCTGGCCTTCACCGTGCCGGTGGTGCGCAGCGAGGCGGCCGGCGGCCCGGACGCCGGGCCGGGGCTGGCCGAGCACCTGGAGCACCGGATCCGCCCGCTCTCGGCCGGCATCGCCGTCCCGGTCTTCGCCTTCTTCGCCGCCGGGGTCACCGTCGGCGGCTTCTCCGGGCTGGCCGAGTCGCTGTCGGACCCGGTGGCGATCGGCATCGTCGTCGGGCTGGTGGCCGGCAAGACGATCGGCATCAGCCTGGCCACCTGGCTGGTCTCCCGGTTCACCCGCGCCCAGCTCGACGAGTCGCTGGGCTGGCCGGACGTGATCGGGCTGGCGATGCTCGCCGGCATCGGCTTCACCGTGTCGCTGCTCATCGGCGCGCTGGCCTACGGCGAGGGCTCCCTGCGCGACGAGCACGTCAAGGTCGGCGTCCTGGTGGGCACGCTGACCGCGGCGGTGCTGGCCTCGGTCCTGCTCCGGCTGCGCGACCGCCGGTACCGGCTGATCGCCGAGGAGGAGGCCCGGGACGCCGATGCCGACGGGATCCCGGACGTCTACCAGCGGCCCTCCGCCGAGGGCTGAAAAACGTCGTTGCCGACGCCCCGAACGCGTCGTACCGTCGAGGTACACGAGAGAGGAGGTGGTCCCGAAGTTGATGACTTACAGGACACGTGAGGTGGCTGTCCGCTAGCCGCCGTCCAGATGGGCCGCCCGTTCACGACCTGTGGAAGACCCGCAGCGACTGAGCGACGGCATCCCGCCCGTCCGTCGATGGCGGCGAGCGAGAACCGGACAGTCACCCGACCCCCGGGCTGCCGACATTGTCCAGTCGGCCCGCGTGCTGCTCCCCCACTACGGTGGGGACAGCGCCGCGGAGCAGCCCGGGGGTTGTCCGTTGTCTGGGGGTGGTCACCGTGCAGTTCGCCGGCCGGTCCGTCGCCCTGGACACCTCCGCCGGCATCTGGCTCGCCGAGTCCGCGCAGAGCGCCAAGCCGGACACCGTCGCCTCGCTGGTCCCCTCGACGTTCGAGGCCGTGGCCCGGGTGTTCCACCCCGCCGTCCGCTACGTCGGGGACGACGACGTCGAGGTCCCCTGGTCCTCCGTCGCCGCCGCCAACGGCGCCACCGCCCACCCGCTGATGCAGTGGGGCTCGGTCACCGGGTCGATGGAGTACTTCGAGAACGACGACCAGTCCCCGCTGTGGCACGGCGCGCCGGCCCGCGGCCACCTGCCCGCACCGGTCGCCGAGCGCCTGGTCCGGGTGCTCACCCGCTGGACGACGACCCCCGACGTCTGCTGGTTCGCCGTGGCCGAGGGCGGCGCGGTGATCACCGACCACCCCACGCTCAGCCTGCCCCGCTGCGAGTACTGGCTGATCAACGGCCCGATCGAGCTGGCCGCGGCGAACATGGCGGCCGAGCCGTTCGAGCAGAGCGCGAACCTGTGGTGGCCGGCCGACCGCGCCTGGTGCGTGGCCACCGACGTCGACCTGGTCACCAGCTACGTCGGCGGCAGCGCGGGCTGCATCGCCGAGCTGCTCGCCGCCGACGGCATCGAGGCCGCCCGCGCGGAGTCCGGGCAGCGGACCACCTGGGACGCCGACCAGGTCAACCCGCCCCCGGTCGACGCCCCCGACTAGCAACCGATCCGGATCCTGCCCCCCACCGTTCGCTGTCGGCCGCCCTGCAGGGGCCCGCCGCGAGCTTGCGAGTGGTGGGGGGCAGGGTGGTCCTTCGTCTAGAGGCGGGCGAGCTCGGCGGCGAGGTCGTCCAGGCCGAGGCTGCCCTGGGACAGCGCCGCCATGTGCCAGGCCTTGGGGTCGAAGTCGGCGCCACGGGCCCGCTGGGCGGCCGCGCGGCCCTGGAGCCACGCCCGCTCGCCCAGCTTGTAGCTGATCGCCTGGCCGGGCATGCCCAGGTAGCGCACCAGCTCGCTGTCCAGGAACGCCTCGTCGCGGCCGCAGTAGTCGCCGAAGAAGGCGCGGGCCAGCTCCGGCGTCCAGCGCTTCCCGGCGTGCCCGGCGACCGAGCCCTCGACGTCGTCGGGGATCGGCAGCTCCAGGTGCATGCCGATGTCGACGACCACCCGGACGGCGCGCATCTGCTGCGCGTCCAGGTAGCCCAGCCGGGCGCCCTGGGCGGTGAGGAAGCCCAGCTCGTCCATCAGCCGCTCGGCGTAGAGCGCCCAGCCCTCGACGTTCGCGCCGACCGAGCCGAGCGAGGTCTGGTAGGTCGACAGGTCACCGGACACGTACGCCCACTGGGCCAGCTGCAGGTGGTGGCCCGGGACCCCCTCGTGGTACCAGGTGGACACCAGGTCCCAGAGCGGGAACCGCTCCTGCCCGAGGGTGGGCAGCCAGGTGCGGCCCGGCCGGGAGAAGTCCTGGGCCGGCCGGGTGTAGTACGGCGCCGCCGCGCTCCCCGGCGGGGCGATCATCGCCTCGACGGTGCGCACCGGGCCGGCGATGTCGAAGTGGACGCCGTCCAGCGCCTCGATCGCCTCGTCCATCATCGACTGCAGGCGCCGGCGGATCTGCTCGACGCCCTCGACCGCCTCGCCGTGCTCCTTGAGCCAGCGCATCGCCTCCATCGGCGTGGCACCGGGCAGCACCCGCTCGGCCTCGGCGCGCTGCTCGGCCAGGATCCGCTGGTGCTCGGCCCAGCCCCAGGCGTAGGCGTCCTCCAGGCCGCTGCCCGCGCCGAGGTCCGAGCCGTTCCAGGAACGGGCGAAGCGGGCGTACCGCTCACGGCCGACGGCGTCCGGCGTCCCCTCGGCCTGCGGCCCGTAGGTGTCGCGCAGGAAGTCGCGCACCTCGGCGACGGCGGAGTCGGCCGCGGCCGCCGCGGCGTCCAGCTCGGCGCGCACCTCCTGCGGGCCGTCGGCGACCAGGCCGGCGAAGTAGGGACCCTGCAGCCACTCGTCGAGCTGGCCGACGACGGTGCGCACCTGGCGGGGTGCGGCGAACAGCCCGCGCTCGGCGCCGGCGGTCAGCGACTCCCGGTAGCCGCGGTAGGCGGCCGGCACCCGGGCCAGCCGGCGGGCGAGCACCGCCCAGTCCTCGGGGCTCGAGGTCGGCATCATCGAGAACACCTGGCGGATGGAGTGCACCGGGGAGAACAGGTTGGACACCTGGCGCAGGTCCTCGCCCGCCTCGTGCAGGTCCAGCGCGGCGGTGAGGCGCTCGCGCAGCAGCCGGGCGCAGCGGCGCTCGACCGGGTCGTCGTCCAGCGCGGGGTCCGCGGCGAGCACCCGGTCCAGCTCGGCCAGCGTGCGGCGCAGCAGCTCGGCCTCGGCCTCGAGCCCGGCCGGGCTGGTGTCGGGCAGCCGGTCGTCGCCGGGTCGGGTGCCCAGCGAGGTGGCGACGATCGGGTCGAGGTCGCACACGGCGTCGACGTAGGCGTCGGCCACCTGGCGGGGGGTGCGGGGGGCGGTGGGGGTGCTCATCGGATCCGTTCCAGTCGGGCGGACATGGTGGGCGTCAACGGCTGGTCGCCGGCCGCCCGGTCGATCGCGTAGAGGAGGGCGCCCTCGACGATCCCGTAGAGCCGCTTGGCGCGGCTGGTGTCGGGGTGGTCGGGAGTGCGGGCCAGCACGTCGGTGTCCAGCTCCCAGCTGGTCGTCGTCCGGGCGGAGCCCACGTAGATCTCCACCAGCCCGGCCGGCGAGCTGACCAGCAGCTCGACCTCGTCCTCGCCCCGCGGGCGCAGGAAGCCGGACTCGCGCTGGTCGGGGCCGACCACCCGGCCGTCGTCGGACAGCCGCCAGGTGCGGGACTCGTAGGTGAGGAAGTCGCGGCCGTCGTGGGCGAAGCGGACCCACTGCCCGAAGCGGTGGTCGCCCCCGTCGCCGGCGGCCTGGCCCTCGCCGTGCCACTCGCCCAGCAGCGGCAGCACCGACAGCAGCTCGTGGGCCACCTCGGGGCCCTCGCGGACGTCGACGGTGTCGACCACCGGCAGCTCGGTCGGGCCGGCGACCGGCCCGGTGGGCAGCCCCGGCGGGACGGGCGCCGTCATCGGGCACGCCCCGGCCGGCTCGGGACGACGTCGCGGCGCGCCAGGCGCCACGCGGAGGCGGCGAGCCCCAGCGCGGCGAGCGCGGTGAGGGTGACGAGCACCCAGGCGGAGACCAGACCCATGCCGCCACGGTAATCCGGCCCTCCGGCCGGCACCCGGAGCGGTCCCGCCTCACCCGGTGGAGGGGAGTCCGGGAGCTGGCGGCGCTCCCGGCTCAAGGGTCGGCGGCCCCCGGCCGAGGTCAGTGGTGCACGACGGATCTCGAACCCGCGGATCCCCCCAGCCCAGAGGTGGCGAGAGTGTCGATGGAAGCGGCCGTCCGGCCGAGCGTGGCCCGCCGCGGTCCGGTGTCCGAACGGCTCAACGTGACGAGCACCGGGCGTGCGGACGGGCCGGTGCTGCTGCTCGCGCACGGTTTCGGCTGCGACCAGGGCATGTGGCGCGGCGTGCTGCCGCACCTCGTCGCCGACCACCGCGTCGTCCGGTACGACCTGATGGGGGCCGGCCGGTCGGACACCTCGGCGTACGACCCCGACCGCTACGCCACCCTGGACGGGCACGCCCAGGACGTCCTGGACATCTGCGCCGAGCTCGACCTGCGCGACGTCACCCTCGTCGCGCACAGCGTGAGCACGATGGTGGCGGTCCTCGCCGCGCTGCAGGAGCCCGGCCGCTTCCGCCAGCTGGTCCTGGTGGCCGCGAACCCCTACTTCCTGGACGACCCCGCCACCGGCTACTCCGGCGGGTTCTCGACCGCCGACCTGGCCGAGGTCTCCGCCGCGCTGGACAGCAACTACTTCACCTGGGCCGAGGCGTTCGCCCCGGTGATCATGGGCGTGCCGGAGGAGCCGGAGCTCGGCGAGGAGCTGACCGCGAGCTTCTGCCGGGTCGACCCGGACATCGCCCGCCAGCTGCTGCGCACCATGTTCACCACCGACTACCGGCCGCTGCTGCCCCGGGTCGCCACGCCCACCCTGCTGCTGCAGTGCCGCGCCGACGCGATGGTGCCGCCCTCGGTCGGCGACCACCTGCACGCCCAGCTGGCCGGCTCGACGCTCGTGCAGCTGCAGGCCATCGGCCACTGCCCGCACATCAGCGCCCCCGAGGAGACGGCAGCCGCGATCCGCGCGCACCTGCTGACCCTGCGGTGAGGGACTACGCGGAGCTCTGGGAGCACGCCCCGAGCGGACAGCTGCTGCTGGACGACGACGGGCTCGTCACCGCCGTCAACGCCACCTTCACCACCTGGACCGGGCACGCCGCGGCTGACCTGGTGGGCACGCCCTTCCCCCAGCTGCTGCCGATCGGCGACCGCGTCCTCTACACGACCCACTCGCTGCCGCAGCTGCTGGTGACCGGCCGGATCGCCGAGGCGTCGGTGCAGGTCACCGGGGCCGACGGCCGGCGCCACCCGGCGCTGCTGAGCGCGACCCGGGTGCAGACGGCGGGGTCCGGGGCGGAGACCCGGGTCGTGCTCGTCGACGCCCAGGAGCGGCGCCGGTACGAGGAGGAGCTGCTGTCCGCCCGGCGCCGCGCCGAGGAGTCGCAGGCCCGGATCGCGCAGGCCGAGGCCGAGCTCACCGCCCTGGTGCACCACGACTCGCTGACCGGCCTGCTCAACCGGCCGGGGCTGCTGCACGCCCTGCACGGCCGGCTCGGGGCGGCCCGCACCGACCGGGCCGACGGCGCGGTGCCCACCGTGTTCTTCCTCGACCTCGACGGCTTCAAGACCGTCAACGACGCCCTCGGGCACACCAGCGGCGACGAGCTGCTGCAGGTGGTCGCCCGCCGGGTCCGCAGCGCCGCCCGGGCCGGCGCGGACGTCGCCCGCTTCGCCGGTGACGAGTTCGTCGTGCTGGACGACGTCCTCCCGTCGACCGCGGGCCGGCTCGCCGACCGCCTGCTCGAGCTGCTCGCCGAGCCCGTCGTCCTGCAGGGCGTGGAGCTCGTCGTGGCGGCCAGCGTCGGCATCTGCGCCGCCGAGGTGCCCGTGCCGCCGTCGGACGTCCCGGACACCGCCGACCTGCTGCTCCGCCGGGCCGACACCGCGATGTACCGCGCCAAGGCCCAGGGCAGCGGGCGCTGGGACGCGCACCGCCCGGGCAGCAGCGACCCCGGCGCCGAGCGGCTGGTGCTGCTCGAGCAGCTGCGCGCCGCCGTCCGCGACGGCGAGCTGCGGGTGCACTACCAACCCCGGCAGCACCTGCCCTCGGGGACGTTGAGCGGGGTCGAGGCGCTGGTCCGCTGGCAGCACCCCACCCGGGGCCTCCTCCAGCCGGCCGAGTTCATCGACGCCGCCGAGGAGTCCGGCGTGATCCGCGACCTCGGCGCCTGGGTGCTCACCGAGGCCGTCGAGCAGGCCGTGCGGTGGGACGCCGCGGGCGGGCTCCCCGGGCTGCAGATGGCGGTGAACCTCTCCGCCCGCCAGCTCGCCGACCCCGGCCTCGTGCCCCGGGTCGCCGGCACCCTCGCCCGGGCCGGGCTGCGGGCCTCCCGGCTGGTCCTGGAGATCACCGAGACGGCGCTGATGAGCGACCCGGAGGCGGCCCTGGCCACGCTGCAGGAGCTGCGGGCCCTGGGCGTGCTGCTCGCCGTCGACGACTTCGGCACCGGCTACTCGAGCTTCACCTACCTCAAGCAGTTCCCGGTGGACGAGCTGAAGATCGACCGCTCCTTCGTCACCGGCATGACCACCGACGCCGGCGACCGGGCGATCGTGGCCAGCTGCGTGCACCTGGCGCACGCCATGGGGCTGGTCGCCGTCGCCGAGGGCGTGGAGACGGCCGCGGAGCGCGACGCGCTGCGCGCGCTGGGGTGCGACCAGGCGCAGGGCTACTTCTTCAGCCGCCCCGTGCCGCCGTCGGAGGTGCCGGTGCCCGGGGTCGTCGTCCCGGCCTGACCCGCCCCCGCGGCGGTGGCCCGGACGACGTCGTCCCAGGGCGTCGGCGCCAGGCCCAGGACCTCCGTCGTCTCCGCCGAGTCGAGCACGAACGGCTGGTCCCACTGGTGCCGGATGGCGACGATCTCGCGCATCTGCGGCTGCAGCGTCCCGATCGCCCGGAGCACCGACCACGGGATGCCGGCCACCCGCGCCCGCGGTGCGCCCATCGCCGCCGCCAGGTCGGTGAGCGCCTGCCGCTGGGTCCGCGGCGGTGCGGTGGGCACCATCCACGCGCGCCCCTCCGCGCGGGGGTCGGCGCCGAGCGCGACGAGCGTCGCCGCCACGTCCGGCACGTAGGTCCAGCTGTGCGGGGCGTCCGGGTCGCCGATGACCCAGGCCCGCCGGCCGCGGCGCAGGGTGTCGAGCTGGCGCATCAGGTGCGACTGGGGAGCGGGCACGGTCGGGCCGACGAAGTCCGACGCCCGGGCCTCGGTGACCCGGATGCGGCCGGCGTCCCGGGCGGCCAGCGCGTCGCCCCACAGCCGGGCCTTGAGCCGGCCCTTGACGTCGGTGGCGGCCAGCGGGCTGGCCGCGGTGAGGCGGCCGCTGGGGCGGCCGTAGCCGTACAGGCTGCCCATGACGACGAGCAACGCCCCGCTGCGTTCCGCGGCACCGAGCACCGCCTCGGCGATCGGCGGCCAGTCCTGCGTCCACCGGTCGTAGCGCGGCGGGTTGACCGCGTTGTAGAGCACGTCGGCGCGGCCCACCGCGGCGGCCAGCGCGGCTGCGTCGGACGCGTCGACCGCCGCGTGCTGCACGGCACCGGTGCTGCGCCCACCGCTGCGGGACAGCACCAGCACCTCGTGCCCGCGCTCGGCCAGCAGCTGCGCCGTCGCCGACCCCACCGGGCCCTTGCCCAGCACCACGTGTCGCGCCATGTCGGTCTCCTCGCCATCTGTGAGAGCAGTGCTCTCGGGTGGCGACGACCCTGCTCCTGCCTCCGCGGGTCTGTCAAGAGCAGTGCTCTTGATTGCGCGCGGTGCTCTCGCAGTGGCATGCTGCTGCGGTGCCACCGACCACCGCCCGGGAGCGCGCCCGCGCCGAGCTGACCGCCGAGATCACCGACCTGGCCCGGGCCCAGCTGGCCACCGTCGGCGCCGCCGGCCTCTCGCTGCGCGCCGTCGCCCGGGAGCTGGGCATGGCGTCCTCGGCGATGTACCGGTACTTCCCCAGCCGGGACGACCTGCTGACCCGGCTGATCATCGACGGCTACGCCGCGCTGGGTGACGCGGCGGAGGCGGCCGACGACCCCGCGGCCGCACCCCGCGACCGCTGGCTGGGGATCTGCCGGGCGGTGCGCGCCTGGGCGCGGGCCCACCCGCACGAGTACGCGCTGCTCTACGGCTCGCCGGTGCCCGGCTACTCCGCGCCGCGGGACACCGTGCCGGTCGCCATCCGGGTCGGTGCCGCGCTCGGCCGGGTGCTCGGCGACGCGGCCCGGGCCGGGCAGCTGCCGCCCGCCGCCGGCACCCCGACGGGCGCCCTCGCCCCCGGGGTGGCGCCGGTGCTCGGCGGCGACCACCCCGACATCGACGACCGGGTGCGGGCCCGCGGACTGCTGGCCTGGAGCGGGCTGTTCGGGGCGATCAGCTTCGAGCTGTTCGGCCACTTCACCGGCGCGGTCGCCGACGCAGACGCCTTCTTCGACGACGCGATGCGCGACCTCGCCGGCCTCCTCGGGCTGTAGCGACGCCGAAGGGCCGGCCTCCCCCGGGGGGAGACCGGCCCTTCGTCGTCCGTCGGCGTGCCCGGTCAGGCGATCGCGAGCGTCGTCTCGTTGAGCCCGACGTCCGCGGCGAGGCTGCGCTCGGCCCGGCCGATCGGCGACAGCGACCGGAGGGTCCACCGCCCCGGGGCGGCGAAGAACCGGAACTCACCCTCCGGGCTGGTCACCACCTCGGCGGTGAACTCGTCGGTGGCGTCGAGCAGCCGCACGTAGGCGCCGGCGACCGGCGAACCGTCGTGCCAGACCTGCCCCTGGATCACCGTCTGGGTCGTCAGGTCCACGCCCGCGAGACCGCCACCCTGCTCGGGGGCCCCGCACACGGTCAGGCGCCCTTCGCGATCGGGACGCCGACGAGGGAGCCGTACTCGGTCCAGGAGCCGTCGTAGTTCTTGACGTTCTCGTGGCCGAGCAGCTCGCGGAGCACGAACCAGGTGTGGCTCGAGCGCTCGCCGATGCGGCAGTAGGCGATGGTGTCCTTGCCGTCGTCCAGGCCGGCCTCGGCGTAGAGCTTGGCGAGCTCCTCGTCGCTCTTGAAGGTGCCGTCCTCGTTGGCCGCCTTGCTCCACGGCACGTTGACCGCCGAGGGGATGTGGCCGGCGCGCTGCGCGCCCTCCTGCGGGAGGTGCGCCGGCGCGGTCAGCTTGCCGGCGAACTCGTCGGGGCTGCGCACGTCGACCAGGTTCTTGGTGCCGATCGCGGCGACGACCTCGTCGCGGAACGCGCGGATCGAGGTGTCGGGCTCGGCGGCCTGGTACTGGGTGGCCGGGCGCTCGACGACGTCGGCGGAGAGCGGGCGGCTGTCCAGCTCCCACTTCTTGCGGCCGCCGTCGATCAGCTTCACGTCGCCGTGGCCGTAGACCTTGAAGTACCAGTAGGCGTAGGCGGCGAACCAGTTGTTGTTGCCGCCGTAGAGGACGACGGTGTCGTCGTTGCTGATGCCCTTGGCCGACAGCAGGGCGCTGAAGCCCTCGCGGTCGACGAAGTCGCGGGCCTCGGCGTCCTGCAGGTCCTTCTTCCAGTCCAGCTTGACGGCGCCCTCGATGTGGCCCTTGTCGTAGGCGCTGGTGTCCTCGTCGACCTCGACGAAGACGATGCCGGGCTGGCCGAGGTGCTCCTGCGCCCAGTCGGCGGTGACGAGCACGTCGTTGCGGCTCATGGGATGGGTCTCCTTGGTGGGTTGGGCGGGATCAGGCAGTGCGGGCGGTCTGCGCCCGCCGGACGGTGAGGTACAGCTCGCAGCCGAGGCAGAAGCCGGTGGCCGCGTTGAGCAGTGCTGCCACCAGCGCGAGCCCGGTGGCGACGGCGCCGACGAGCGGCGCCCCGATCAGGTACCCGGCAGCGCCGACCAGGGCGAACAGCAGGCCGACGAGCTGGGCGAAGCGCGGCGGCGCCTCCGGCTCCCGTTCCCGCACCGGGCCCAGCCGCGGCGCGACCAGGGTGCGGAACAGCACGCCGTAGGGCGCGTACCGCAGGCCGGCGAGGGCGCCGACGGCGAAGACGACCGCCTGGGCGGCCACCAGCCAGCCGCTGCCGGTGACCAGCGCGACGGCCAGGACGACGGTGGTGACCCACGCACCGAAGCGCGGGCCCCGGACGTCGACCTGACCACCAGCGGTCTCAGCGGTGGGCACGGGACGAGCAGGGGGTGTCATGTCGAGCAGGGCCTCCGGACGGCGGGCAGGGCGCGTCTGGGCGAACGGTTCTCGCCCTCAGGAGGCCGGACACAGGCAGCTGCCGACGCGGCACAGGTCGACTGTGCGGCGCGAGGTCAGCAGGGTGCCCACGGCGCGAGGGTAGCGGATCACGAGGAGACCCCCGTGTGCGCGTCCACCAGGGCGGTCAGCTCGTCCGGCCGCGGAGCCCCGCTGCTGCGCCCGACGAGACCACCGCTGCGGTCGAGGTAGAACAGCGTCGGGGTGCGCCGGACGTCGAGCGCGCGGACGGCGTCCAGGTGGCTCTCGGCGTCGACGTGCAGGTACCGGAGCCCCGGCCGGGTGGTCTGCAGCTGCTGCAGCCGGGCCCGGGTGGCGCGGCACGGGCCGCAGAACGCGGTGGAGAACTGCACGACGGTCAGGTCGGCCTCCTCCGGGCGGGCGCCCAGCTCCCGCAGCACCGCCAGCTCGCCCACGACGTCCTCCTCGGTGCCCGATGGTGCGGCGACCGCGCCGTCCCGGGTGCGCAGCCACCACGCGGCGACCGCGGTCAGCACCAGCGCAGCCGCCAGCACCAGGAGCCCGGTCGCGTCCACGACGGCGTGAACCGGGTGGGCGCCGGGCGCATTCCGCCCGTGGGCGGATCAGCCGGAGAGCACCGTGTCGGTGGCCGCGACGTCGATCGCCACGCCGTCGGCCGTGGGCGTCAGGCTGGTCAGCTGGAGCCCGAAGGGCAGCGCGGGCACCGGGTAGCGGAAGTCCAGCAGCTGCGCGGCCTCCTCCAGCACGAAGTCCGGGACGTCCACCGCCCCGGCCGAGGCGTCGGAGACGTCGATGACGACGTCCCCGCCCTCGAGCGCCACGGTGCCGGACGCGGTGAGCTGGAAGTCGAAGCCGAGCACCTCGACGGTCTTGGTGATCCGGATGCCGTCGCCGTCGGAGCTCAGCGCGGTGTCCCCGCCGAGCTGGGCGGCCAGCAGCGACCAGGACAACGTCGCCGTCCCGTCGACCCGGTCGACCGGGATCTGCTCGACCGACCCGCCGAGGGCGTCGGACAGCGGCACGTGCACCCCGCGCAGCGAGACGTCGGCGCTGGTGCCGGCAGGCTGCCCCAGCTCCTCGGCGGTCAGCTGGATGCGCACGTCGTCGTACTCACCGGACAGCGCCTGGGTGAGGAACGGGAAGCCGGCGATCTCCACGTCCGGCTCGCCCGCGAGGCCACCGCGGGCGGCCACCTGCTCGGCCACCTGGCCCTCGGCGATGCCGACCCCGACCCGGTCGACCACGACCAGCACGCCTACCAGGACGGCGAGGAGGACCAGCAGCGCCACCAGGCACCCGGTCCGGCGGCGGCTCACCCGAGGCCGTTCAGCGAGAGGGCGTAGGCGATCGGCGCCGCGGCGGCCAGCGGCAGCACCGCCTGCACCACCGGGAGCGCCCAGCTGGACTGGCCCCGCTCGGCGACGACGTAGGACGCCCCCACGGCCATCAGCGCCGCCACGCCACCGAGCGCGGCGCCGTAGGTGGCGGCCGACAGCCCGCTGACCAGCGTCCCGCCGTCGCGGCGCAGCAGCGCCACCGCGACCGCGGCGACGACCGCGAGCACCAGGCCCAGCAGCCCGCGCGGCACCCCGGCGGCGATCTCCGGCCGGGGCAGCACCAGGTCGACGAGGTGCCCCACCAGCAGCGCGGCGCCGACGGCCAGCACGGCGGTGACCAGCGCCCGGTCGCCGTCGTCGAGCCGGCCGAGGGCCAGCAGCACCGCGAGCGCGCACACCGAGCACAGCAGCAGGACGACGCCGGCCAGCGAGGCGACCAGGTACAGGCGCGGTGAGGGGCGGGTCATCTGGTGCACCACGGCGGCCAGGAACCCCAGGCCGAGGACGGCGAGCAGCGAGTCGAGCTCCGGCCGCTCGGGCAGCAGCATGGCGGCGTCCGCGCCCGCGGCGGCGGCGACCCCGAGGGCCAGCGAGCCGGCCGAGCCGCGGATCCCGGTGGCCACCACCCAGGCGGCGACCAGCGCGACCTGCAGCACCGCCACCGCGACCAGCCGCCCGGTGTCGCCCACGCCGAGCGTGAGCGCGACCGTGGCGCCGCAGCTGAGCACCACGAGCGCGGCGGCCGGCAGGTGGTGGGTCCGCGGCGACAGCTCCTGGTCCAGCCCGGCGGAGGTCACGCCCCGATCGTCCCAGAGGCGACCGCCCGGGCGTGGCTGCCGGGCCGCGACGTGCCGCCGGCCGCGACACCGATCGTGGGCTGCGTCACCAGTGGGGCGGAACGGCGGTGCACATCGGCTATCCTGCCCTCTCACCTCGACAGCGCGGTCGACGGCCTGGGATCACACCCCAGTGAGGAGACGACATGCGACTCGTGCTCATGACCTCGGCCCGGCAGGCCACCACGGAGGTCCTCCCCGCCCTGGGGCTGCTGGCCCACCAGGTGCGCGTCGTGGCCCCCGAGCTGTCCAGCCTGCTCGACGGTGACGCCGGGGACGTCGTCCTCGTCGACGCCCGGCACGACCTGGTGTCCGCCCGCACGCTGTGCTCCCTGCTCTCCTCCACCGGTGTGGCCGCGTCCCTGGTGGCCGTGCTCTCCGAGGGCGGCCTGGTGGCGCTCTCGGCCGACTGGGGTGTCGACGACGTCGTCCTGGACACCGCCGGCCCCGCCGAGGTCGACGCCCGGCTGAAGTGGGCCACCGCCCGGCGCCTGGCCGCGGCCACCCCGGCCGACGGCGGCGACGGCGGCGTCACCAAGGCCGGTGAGCTCGTCATCGACGAGCACAGCTACTCCGCCAAGCTCCGCGGTCGCCCGCTCGACCTCACCTACAAGGAGTTCGAGCTCCTCAAGTACCTCGCCCAGCACCCCGGGCGGGTCTTCTCCCGCGCCCAGCTGCTGCAGGAGATCTGGGGCTACGACTACTTCGGCGGCACCCGCACCGTCGACGTCCACGTCCGGCGGCTGCGCGCCAAGCTCGGCACCGAGCACGAGGCGCTCATCGGCACCGTCCGCAACGTCGGCTACAAGCTCGACCAGCAGGTCGCCGACGCCACCGCTGCGGCCAACGTGGCCGCCAGCGACGCGGGCGCCACCCTCTCCTGAGCCCGGTCCGCTGAGCACCGCCCCGGGCACGGTGTCCGTCGAGGTCACCGACCGGCTGCCCGCCGCTGCCGTGGCCGAGGTCCGCGCCCTGCTGACCGCGGCGCTGGCCGCGGACGGCGTCCGGCCGGTCTCCGAGGAGTCCGAGCTGCGCCTCCAGCACGGCGGCCCGCCCGGCGGCACCGACCTCACCGCCCGGGACGCCGACGGCACCCTGGTCGGCTACGCCCGGCTGGAGCTGCCGGCCGGCGATCCGGAGGCAGAGGCGGAGCTGGTGGTCGCCCCCACCGCCCGCCGCGCCGGCACCGGCACCGCGCTGCTGGCCCGGCTCGAGGAGCTGGCCGGGGACCGACCGCTGCGGGTGTGGGCGCACGGCGAGCTGCCCGGGTCGGCCGAGCTGGCCCGGGCGCGCGGCTACGAGCGCGCCCGGGTGCTGCTGCAGATGCGCCGCCCACTGGCCGGCGTCGACCCCGACCCGCGCCCGGCGCTGCCCGAGGGCGTGCACATCGCGACCTTCCGCCCCGGCACCGACGAGGACGCCTGGCTGCGGGTCAACGCCCGCGCCTTCGCCCACCACCCCGAGCAGGGCCGGTGGACCCGCGAGGACCTCGCGCTCCGCGAGGCCGAGGCGTGGTTCGACCCGGCCGGCTTCTTCCTCGCCTGGCGCGGCGAGCAGCTGCTCGGCTCGCACTGGACCAAGGTGCACCCGGCGGGGGAGGCCGGCGACGAGCCGATCGGCGAGGTGTACGTGCTCGGCATCGACCCCGAGGCGCAGGGCATGCGGCTGGGCCGCGCCCTGACCGACGTGGGGCTGGCCCACCTGCGGTCCCGCGGGCTCACCGACGTCCTGCTGTACGTCGAGGAGGACAACACCGCCGCCGTCGCGCTGTACGAGCGCAGCGGGTTCACCCGGTTCACCGTCGACGTCTCCTGGCGGCGCCAGCCCGCTCGCTGAGCGCGCCGGAACGGCCCCGGGGCGCCCCGGCGCGCGGTCGTTCACCCGTTGGACGGACAGCGTCGGCCGAGTCGTGTCCAAGGCCTCAGTGGGCGTTCACCTCGCGTTCACCGTCGAACCCGAATCCGTCCACCTCCCCTGCTTAGCGTCCTCGTCGTTCGATCCCCCCTGCCCGGCTACGACGTCCGGGCACACCAGTCGAAAGGCCCTGAGTTGAAGCTCAGCACCACGACGCGCGCCGCGGCTGTGTCCGCATCGCTCGCCGCCGTCCTCGCCCTCGCCGCCTGCGGCGCCTCGAACGAGGACTCCGGCTCCGACAGCGGCTCCGGTGGTGGCTCCGACAGCGCCGCCGAGCTCAGCGGCAGCCTCGTCGGCGCCGGCGCCAGCAGCCAGCAGTCCGCCATGGAGGCGTGGCAGGCCGGCTTCGAGGGCGAGTACCCCGACGTGCAGTTCAGCTACGCCCCCGAGGGCTCCGGCGCCGGCCGCGAGCAGTTCATCAACGGCTCGGCCGACTTCGCCGGCTCCGACGCCGCGCTGGACGAGGAGGAGCTGACCGCCGCCTCCGAGCGCTGCGCCGGTGGCGAGGTCTTCGAGCTGCCGAACTACATCTCGCCGATCGCCGTCGCCTTCAACCTCGAGGGCGTCGACGAGCTGAACCTGACCCCCGCGACGATCGCCAACATCTTCAACGGGACCATCACCACCTGGAACGACCCGGCCATCGCCGCGGACAACGCGGACGCCACGCTGCCGGCCACCGCCATCACGCCGGTGCACCGCGCCGACGACTCGGGCACCACCGAGAACTTCACCGACTACCTGCACCAGGCCGCCGCCGACGTGTGGACCGCCGAGCCCGACGGCGTCTGGCCGCTCGAGGGCGGGGAGTCCGCGCAGGGCACCTCCGGCGTGATCGAGGTCGTCACCAACACCGTCGGTGCGATCACCTACGCCGACGCCAGCCGCGCCGGTGACCTCGGTGTCGCCAACGTCGCCGTGGGCAGCGACTTCGTCGCCCCGTCCCCGGAGGCCGCTGCGGCCGTCGTCGAGAACAGCCCGGCCGTCGAGGGCCGCGGCGAGTACGACTTCGCCATCGAGGTCAACCGCCTGACCGAGGGCACCGGCGAGTACCCGGTCGTCCTGGTCAGCTACCACATCGGTTGCGTCGAGTACGACGACCAGGAGAAGGCCGACAACGTCAAGGCCTTCATGAACTACGTGATCAGCGAGGACGGCCAGGCCACGGCCGCCGAGAACGCCGGCAACGCCCAGATCTCTGACACCCTGCGCGAGCAGGCCCAGGGCGCGGTCGACGCCATCACCGCCGCCGGCTGACACCGGCACGCCGCGATGGCCCGGGACGTCGACCGACGTCCCGGGCCATCGCACCGCCCGGACCCGGGCACCCGCAACCAACGAACGACCCCCACGGAGCAGCGGTGACCGCCACGAAGGCCCCGACCGAACCACCGGCGCAGCAGCGCACCGTCCGCAGGCCGGGTGACCGCATCTTCTCCGGCGCCGCCAAGGGCTCCGGCATCTTCATCCTGCTGGTCCTGGCCGGCGTCGCCGCGTTCCTGATCAGCGAGGCGCTGCCCGCCCTCACCGCACCGTCGGACGAGATCCCCGGCGGTGAGGGCCTGGCCGGCTACGTCGGCCCCCTCATCCTGGGCACGCTGCTGGGCGCGGTGATCGCGCTGATCGTCGCCACGCCGCTGGCCGTCGCCATCGCGCTCTACATCACCTACTACGCGCCCCGCCGGATCGCCGCCCCGATGGGCTACGTCATCGACCTGCTGGCCGCGATCCCCAGCGTCGTCTACGGCTTCTGGGGCCTGGCGGTGCTCGCGCCCGAGCTGGTGCCCTTCCACACCTGGCTCGCCGACACCCTCGGCTTCATCCCCTTCTTCGCCGGCCCCGCCTCCACCAGCGGCCGCACGATGCTGACGGTCGGGATCGTGCTGGCGGTGATGATCCTGCCGATCATCTCGGCCATCTCGCGGGAGGTGTTCAGCCAGGCGCCGGCGCTGCACCGCGAGGCCGCCCTGGCCCTCGGCGCCACCCGCTGGGAGATGATCAAGATGGCGGTGCTGCCCTACGGCAAGTCCGGCATCATCGCCGGCGCCATGCTCGGCCTGGGCCGCGCCCTGGGCGAGACGATGGCCGTGGCGATCATCCTGTCCGGCGGCGCCGGCGCGACGGTCAACCTGATCAGCAACTCGAACCCCTCGACGATCGCCTCGAACATCGCGCTGTCGTTCCCCGAGGCCACCGGCATCGACGTCAACACGCTGATCGCCAGCGGGCTGGCGCTGTTCCTCATCACGCTCGCCGTCAACATGCTCGCCCGCTGGGTCGTCAACCGGCGCGCCGACTTCTCCGGAGCCAACTGATGAGCACCGAGACCCCCCTCGCCCCGGCCGGCGCGCACCGCGCCGACACCGACGGCCCGGTGCGCACCCAGCGCCGGCTCCCCCGGTTCGCCGCCAGCGGCCTCTTCCTCGGCGGCCTGGTCGTCGGTGGGCTGCTGTCCGCGCTGACCGGGTTCAGCCTCGTGCTCGCCGTGGTCTACGGCGTCGTGCTCGGCACGCTCGCGGTCTACCTGGTCTCCCGCTCGATCGAGGGCCGGCGCAAGGCCACCGACCGGCTCGTGACCAGCCTGGTGACCACGGCCTTCCTGATCGCCATGGTGCCGCTGCTCTCGCTGGTCTACACGGTGCTGGACAACGGCCTGCCGCGGCTGGACGGCGCCTTCTTCACCAACTCGATGTACCGGGTGGTCGGTGAGGGTGGTGGGGCGTACCACGCCATCCTCGGCACGGTCATCATCACCGCCCTGGCCACGATCATCTCGGTGCCGATCGGTCTGCTGACCGCCATCTACCTCGTCGAGTACGGCACCGGCCGGCTGAAGAAGGCGATCACCTTCTTCGTCGACGTGATGACCGGCATCCCGTCGATCGTGGCCGGCCTGTTCTCCTTCGCGCTCTTCACGCTGGTCTTCGGCAACTCGGTCCGGCTCGGGGTCATGGGCGCCGTCGCGCTCTCGGTGCTGATGATCCCCGTGGTCGTCCGCTCCTGCGAGGAGGTGCTGAAGCTGGTCCCGAACGAGCTGCGCGAGGCCAGCTACGCCCTGGGCATCCCCAAGTGGCGCACCGTCGTCAAGGTCGTCCTGCCCACCGCCATCGCCGGCCTGGGCACCGGCATCACCCTGTCGGTCGCCCGCGTCGTCGGCGAGACCGCACCGCTGCTGGTGACCGTCGGCCTGATCACCGGCACCAACCTCAACCCCTTCGACGGGCGGATGGCGACCCTGCCGGTGTTCGCCTACTTCCAGCTCACCCAGCCGGGCACCGCGACCCAGGCGTTCATCGACCGGGCCTGGACGGCAGCGCTCGTCCTCATCATCCTGGTCATGGCGCTCAACGTCGTCGCCCGCCTGATCAGCCGTTTCTTCGCTCCCAAGACCGGTCGCTGACCGGACCGACCAGGAGGACATCGCGTGGCCAAGCGCATCGAGGTCTCCGACCTCAACATCTACTACGGCAACTTCCTGGCGGTGGAGGGCGTCAACGTCTCCATCGAGCCGCGGAGCATCACCGCCCTGATCGGGCCTTCGGGCTGCGGGAAGTCGACCTTCCTGCGCTCGCTGAACCGGATGCACGAGGTGCTCCCGGGTGCCCGCGTGGAGGGCAAGGTCGTCATGGACGGCCAGGACCTCTACGGCGCCGACGTCGACCCGGTCGACGTCCGCCGGTCGATCGGCATGGTCTTCCAGCGGCCCAACCCGTTCCCGACGATGTCGATCTACGACAACGTCATCGCGGGCAACCGGCTCAACAGCAAGCGCATGCGCAAGGCGGAGACCGACGAGCTCGTCGAGCGGTCGCTGCGGGGTGCCAACCTCTGGAACGAGGTCAAGGACCGCCTCGACCGGCCCGGCTCGGGCCTGTCCGGTGGCCAGCAGCAGCGGCTCTGCATCGCCCGCGCCATCGCCGTCGAGCCCGACGTGCTGCTGATGGACGAGCCGTGCTCCGCGCTGGACCCGATCTCCACGCTGGCCATCGAGGACCTGATGACCGAGCTCAAGGAGCGGTTCACCATCGTCATCGTCACGCACAACATGCAGCAGGCCGCCCGGGTCAGCGAGTCGACCGGGTTCTTCAACCTCAACGGCGTGGGCCAGCCCGGCCGGCTGATCGAGTTCAACCCGACCGAGAAGATCTTCAGCAACCCGGACGAGAAGGCCACCGAGGACTACATCTCCGGCCGCTTCGGGTGATCGCGGGCCCTGGCGCCCAGGGCCACGCTCACCCGCAGGACGACGCGGCCCCGGCCTCCCCATCGACGGGGGCCGGGGCCGCCGTCGTCGGTACCGGCGTGCCGAGGGCCACCGGGGCCAGCGCGGTGTAGTCCGGGCCGACCACCAGCTGCACGGAGCTGCCGACCGCGTCGGTCTCCAGCAGCACCGACCCGGGAACGGCGGCGGCGACCGTGCGGGCCACCTCGAGGGACGCGGGCCCGTACCGGACGACGGTGCGGTCGACCGCCCCGGGCTCGACCCCGCGGGCGCGCACCTGGAAGCCCTGGGCCGCCAGCCCGTCGGCGACCTCGGCGACCCGGCCGCCACCGGTGGCGTCCAGCACGTCGACGGTGACCCCGGCCGGCTCGATGGTCACCACGGTGCCCTCGGGCACCGGGTCGGTGGTCGCGGGCGCGGGCAGGGAGTCGGCGGGCGCGGTGCCGGCGGAGGCGTCGGGCGCGGTCTCCGGGGCGGCCGGCGCCTCGACCACGGCGGCGGCGGGCAGCCGCCCGCCGTCGATCACCGCGTCGAACAGCTCGCGGGTGGCGGTCGCGTCGACCACGACCGCCGCCTGGTCGCTGCCCGCCGGCAGGTACCCGACCTGGGCCACCGGGACCGCGCCGCGCTCCACCGCGTCGCCGGACAGGTCGCCCAGGGTCGCCCCGAGCGCGCGGACGTCGCCCAGCGTCGTCTCGGCGTCCAGGGTGAACGCGTCGCCGGCGCGGGTCAGGAAGCGGGTCAGGGTCAGCGGGTCGGCGAGGGTGCCGCCGGCCAGCGCGGTGCCGAGCGTCGAGGTGAGCACCAGCTGCTCGCGCTCCGCCATGCCCGCGCCGGTGACGTCGTCGCCGGTGCCCTGCAGGAAGCCGGTGACGTCGGAGCCGGCGAGCTGGTGCTCCCCCGCCGGCAGGGCGAGCCGGGAGGCGGTGCCCGCGGAGTCGGCGGTCAGGCAGACCGGCACCTCGCCGAGCGCGTCGACCATGCCGGGCAGCCGGTCGAGGTCGAGGGCGAGGTAGTGGTCGACCCTCAGGCCGGTGAGCTGCTGCACCGAGCGGACCAGGCAGGACGGCCCGCCGTCGAGCAGCGCGGCGGCGAAGGGCTCGGTGACCGCCGGCCGGACGTCGCCGTCGCTGTCCCGGCAGGTGGGGGTGTCGCTGAGCGCCGTCGGCGGCACCGTGACCAGCACCGCCTGCTCGCCCTCGCCGGACACGTGCGCGATCAGCGTGCTGACCGCCGCCGGGCCGGTGCGGCCGGGCAGCCCGGTGCCGACGACCAGGTAGGTCTGCGAGCCCTCCTGCAGCTGCGGGGCCAGCACCTCCGGGCCGTCGACGACCAGCGCGTCGACCCGGTCGATCGACCGGTCCACGTAGAAGTAGAGGCCCACGTAGTAGGCGGCCACCAGGCCGAGCAGGGCCACCAGCGCGAGCGCCACCCGGGTGAGCCGCCGCCGGGCCGGGCTGACCGGGGCGCGGACCGGCGCGGGGCGCTTGCCGGCCTCACCGGGGTGCGGGAGCGGGAGGTCACGGCCCGGGATGGGCGGCAGCGGGCCGCTGCGCCGCACGCCGGGCACCGGGACCGAGGCGTAGGGCGGCGGCACCGGCGTGCCGCCCGGCGGGGTCGGCTGGGCCGACGGCCGGGCGGGGGTCGACGGTGCGGGCGTGACCGATCGCGGCTGGACGATCCGCGGCGCGGGCGCCGCCACCGGTGTCCGCACCGGAGCGGCCTCGGCAGGGCCGGCCGCGGCCGGGGTGGCGGCAGGCGGAGTGGCAGGCGGGGTGGTAGGCGGGGTGGCAGGCGGGGCCGCGGCGGGCGCCGCCGGGCGCGGCGGCACCGGCGGCGGGCCCGCCGGGGACTGCTCCCGCGGCGGGGTGCTGACCGGCGGCGTCGCGCCGGCGGGCGGGGCCGTGCCGAGGGCCGGCCGGGCGGCCGGCGGCGCGGACGGCGGCGTGCTGGCGGCCGGCGGCGCGGACGGCGGCGCACTCGCGGCCGGGGTGCTGGGCGCCGCCGGTCCTGCAGCGGGCGGCGGGGGCGTGCGCGGCTGGGACGCCGGCGGGTGCGGCCACGGCGGCTGGGCCATCGGGGAGGACGGGCGCGGGTTCCCCGGGCGGCGGGCGGGCGGCTCGGCCGGTGCCCCGGTCTGCGGCGCCGGCATGGCCGGCTGCCATCCGGTGGGCAGCACCGGGGACGACCCGGTGGCCGGCTGCCCCGCCGGGTCCCGCCGGACGCCGCCACGCAGCGGTGGGCGCTGGTCCACCGGGCGGCCGTCCTCGCCGACCGGCTGCTGGCGGCCGGTGGCCTCCGCCGTCTCGCGGCGCTCGGCCCGGCGGCGGGAGACCGGGGCACCGGACCGGGCGAGCAGCTCGGCCACGGTCAGCGGAGCGCCGGGGGTGCCGTCGTCGCCCCCGCGCCGCGTCGGCTCGTCCGCCACCGGTCGATGATCCCGTCGTCGTGGTCCTGGAGCACCCTGTCCGGGCTGCTCGTCTGGTCACCCGCGGCCGGGCAGAGCCCGTCGACCACGGAGGTGTCCACGATACGGGTGCACGCGCTCACGGAGGGTCGGGCGCGCGGGCGGGCGGCAGCCTCGCGCGGGGCACCTGACCGGTCTCGACCGGCAGCGGCGGGCGCCGGACCGTAGCGTCGGGCGGGTGAAGCTGCCCTTCCCCGGTCCATCCGACGTGCTCTCCGCGGCCGGCGGCCTGCGGGACGGCGTCGCCGAGGCGCTGGCCCTGCTGCCCCGGGTGGTGGGGGCCGTCGGCGAGGTCGAGCGGCTGCTCAGCCTGGTGTCGACGCTGGTCGACCGGGTGGAGCGGATCGCCGACCGCGCCGAGGTGGCCGTCGCCGGCATCGAGGTGACCCGCGCCCACGCCGACGAGGCGATGGAGCGGATCAAGGGGACCCAGGCGGCGGCGGACGACGCGATCACCGCCGTCGAGGCCACCCGGGCCCGAGCCGACGGGGCGATCGAGTCGATCGGCCGCACCCAGGCCGCCGCCGACGAGGCCATCGCGTCGATCGGCCGCACCCAGACCCGGGCCGACGAGGCGATCGACGGCATCGGGGTCACCCAGAGCAGGGCCGACGAGGCCATCGACGCCATCGGGGTCACCCAGAGCAGGGCCGACGAGGCCATCGACGCCATCGGGGGCACCCAGGCGGCCGCCGACGCGGCGGTCGCGCGGATCGGGAGCACCAACGACGCCGCGGACCGGCTGGTGGCGGCCGTGGGCGGGACGGCGTCCGCCGCCGACGGCACCCTCGGCCGGGCCGAGGCGATGCTCGGCTCCGTGCAGCCGCTGCTCGACGACTACCGCCCGGCGCTCACCGTGCTGGCCCCCGTCCTGAACCGCTTCGTCGCGCAGTTGGACGAGGAGGAGGTGCAGGCGCTGATCACGCTGATGGACCGGATGCCGAAGCTGGTCGTGCACCTGGACGAGGACGTGCTCCCGGTGCTGGTGACCCTCGGGGACGTCGCGCCGGACGTGCACGCCCTGCTGGACACGGTGCAGGACATGCGCCAGGTGGTGAAGGGCTTCCCCGGGTCCCGGCTGTTCCGCCGTCGCGGGGCGGAGGAGATCGCCGAGGAGGAGGCCGAGGCCGGCGCCGACGGCCGCTGAACGCACGACCGGCGCCGTCCCCGCGGGGACGGCGCCGGTCGGAGGGCAGCGGACTCAGGTCTCGGTCGGGTAGCCGAGCGCGCGGACCACGTCGCCGATCCGCTCGAAGACCTGCCCGTCCGGCAGCCGGGACAGCTCGTCGGCCACGGCGTCCGGGGCCCGGTGGTCGCGGGCGGCCTCGACGAGGTCGGGCCCGGTGCTGGGGAAGTCGGCCCGGTCGAGCCAGCGCGCCAGCTCCGCCCGGGCGACGACCGCGTCGGGGGTCATGCCCACCGGCACGCCGCCGGTCAGGGTGTCCGCCGGCGAGGAGTCGACGTCGGGCTCCCCCTCCGCCGTGGGTTCCGGGTCGTTCCACTCCTCGGCGTGCGTCGAGCGGCCGGAGCGGATCATCCCCTCGACCTCGTGGGCCAGCGCGTCGTCCTCGCGCGCCGAGTGCTTCGTGCTCCGGGCAGACGTGCCGGCGAAGGTGTCGTCGGTCTCGCTCATCGGTCCTCCTCCTCGGGGGTGCGGCTCAGTCCTTGTGGAGCGCGCCGGGCTTGTGGACGGCGGTGCCACCGCTCTTCTCGCTCTTCACCTCGTACTGCGGCTCGTCGGCGCTGGCCTTGACCGTCCGGCCGGCCGCCTCGGTCTCCTCCGTGATCTTCTTCTGGACCGTGCCCTCGGCCTCGCCGCCGTGGCTCTTCCAGCTCACGTGGTCGCCCTTGCTGAACTCCTGCGCCATCGCGGGGTCCTCCCTCGTCGTCCGTCCGCCCTGCCTGCCCGGGGCGGACGGGCCGCACACATCGACCGGACGGGTGCCGCCTGGCAAGGCCGTCGTCACCCGTTCGGGTTGAGTTCCACCGGACGTGCTGTACCGGCGGGCAGGTCGTCACGTAGCGTGCTCACTGCACGGGGGAAGCACGTCGAGCGACCTGACCAGAGCGATGGTCTGACAACGCTGCGTGAGCAACCCGTCCTGAGACGCCGGCCCGGCTGGCCCCATTCCCCCGGGGCCGGCCGGGTCGGCCTCGTTACGCTGGGCCCTCGTGGAGCCGACCGAGCACGCCCCCGCCGACGCGCCCGACGTCCGCCCGGTCGACGTGCTGACCGTGACCGCCGTCCGCGACGTCACCCCCGCCGTCCGGCGGGTCACCCTCACCGCCCCGGCACCCGTGGTCGCCGCGGCGGGGCCGACGCTCGCGCTGCTGGTGCCCCGGGTCGGCGACCTCGCCCCCCGCTGGCCGCAGGTGGCCCGCGACGGGCGCATCGTCTGGCCGCAGGGCAGCCACGGGGTGGCGCTGCGCAGCTACACGTCCCGCCGCCAGGACCCCGCCGCCGGCGAGCTGGACATCGACTTCGTGCTGCACGGCGACGGCCCGGCCGCGACGTGGGCCGCCGCTGCCGCCCCCGGTGCCGTCCTCGGGGTGGCCAGCTCGGCGCCGCTGGGCGACGCGCCGGCGGGCTGGCTGCTGCTGGCCGGCGACGAGACCGCGATCCCGGCGATCAGCCGGATCCTCGCCGCCGCCGGTGCGCAGACCCGCGGGGTCGCACTGCTCGAGGTCGCCGGGCCGGAGGAGGAGCAGCCGCTGGCCGCCCCGCCCGGGGTGGAGGTCCGCTGGCTGCACCGCTCGGCGGCCGCGCCGGACGCCGACCTGCTGGCCGACGCGATCGCCGCCCTCCCCCGCCCGGACGGCGAGGACCTGTTCGCCTGGGTGGGGGCGGAGTCCGCCGCCGTCCGCGCCGTGCGCGCCGACCTGCGCGGCCGCTGGGGGTTGCGCCGGGCCCAGCACCACGCGATCGGGTACTGGCGCCGCGGCCGGGCCATGTCGCCCGCCGGCTGACAGCACCGGGGTCGGGGTGACCCACGTCCAGCGTCCTCACAGGTAGCGTCCAGGCCAGCTGCAGCCGGACGTCGCAGCCTGACGGCATGACGACGACGGCCGCACAGGGTCCATCGGGAGGGGTCGTGGCCAGCTCCGCGGCGCCGGGCGTGAAGCCCGAGGCGCGCCTGCTCGTGGTCGACGACGAGCCGAACATCCGCGAGCTGCTGTCGGCCAGCCTGCGCTACGCCGGCTTCGAGGTCGCCACCGCGCCCGACGGCCAGCAGGCGCTCGCCATCGCCGAGCAGTTCCGCCCCGACCTGCTGGTGCTCGACGTGATGATGCCCGGGCTCGACGGCTTCGGCGTCGTCCGGCGGCTGCGGCAGAACGGCACGCACACCCCGGTGCTCTTCCTCACCGCCCGCGACGCCGCGGAGGACAAGGTGACCGGGCTGACCCTCGGCGGCGACGACTACGTCACCAAGCCGT
This sequence comes from Modestobacter versicolor, assembly GCF_014195485.1. Taxonomy (NCBI): domain Bacteria; kingdom Bacillati; phylum Actinomycetota; class Actinomycetes; order Geodermatophilales; family Geodermatophilaceae; genus Modestobacter; species Modestobacter versicolor. Next base: position 3,754,582 of record NZ_JACIBU010000001.1, on the reverse strand, counting down.
TCAGCCTGGACGAGGTGCTGGCCCGGATCCGGGCGGTGCTGCGCCGCAGCCAGGGCGTGCAGCGCGCCGCCGAGGCCCCCCGGCTGACCTTCGCCGACATCGAGCTGGACGAGGAGTCGCACGAGGTCCTCAAGGCCGGGAAGCTGGTCAGCCTCTCGCCCACCGAGTTCAAGCTGCTGCGCTACCTCATGACCAACGCCGGGCGGGTGCTCTCCAAGGCGCAGATCCTCGACCACGTGTGGAACTACGACTTCAACGGCGAGGCCAACGTCGTCGAGTCCTACATCTCCTACCTGCGCCGCAAGGTCGACACGACCGAACCGCGGCTGCTGCACACCCTGCGCGGCGTGGGGTACTCCCTGCGCCTGCCCCGCGGCACGTGACGACGGCGCCACCGCCGGTCGACCCCGCGCTCGCACCGCCCCCCGCACCCGAGCACGAGGTCGTCGCGGACCCGGTCACCGCGGAGCCGGTCGCCGCGGACCCCGGCCCGGCCCGGCCCGGCTCCCGGGTGCCGCTGCGGGTCACCCTGGTCGCGCTGCTCGTGCTGCTGGTGACCGTCGCGCTGGCCGCCACCGGCTTCGCGGCCACCTCGCTGCTGCGGGGCTACCTGCTCGACCAGCAGGACCGGCAGCTGCGCGAGGCGATCACCGAGGTGGCCGAGCAGGACCCCGCCACGCTGGCCGTCGCCTGCACCCAGCCCCGCATCGCCATCCCCGGCTCCTACCTGGCGTGCCTGGGGGCCAGCGGGGTGGTCCGCCAGTACGCCGTCCGGGGCACCTACACCTCGCTGCCGGACCTGTCGGAGATGGACGCCGGCAACGCCGCGGACTACGGGCAGCGGACCTTCACCGTCCGGTCCCGGGACGGCAGCACGACCTGGCGGCTGGTCGTCGCCCCGGTCAGCGCGGACCTCGCCATCGTGGTCGGCAGCGACCTGGGCGAGGACAAGGCCGTGGTGACCCGGCTGGTGCGCATCCAGCTGGTGATCGGTCTGCTCGTGCTGGCCGCGATGGGGCTGGCCGGCTACCTGCTGGTGCGCAACAGCCTGCGCCCGCTGCAGGAGGTCGAGGTCACCGCGCAGGCGATCGCGGCCGGCGACCTCTCCCGCCGCGTGCCCGCCGGCGACGAGCGCACCGAGGTCGGCCGGCTCTCCGGGGCCCTGAACGGGATGCTCGGGCGGATCGAGAGCTCCTTCCGCGCCCAGCAGGCCTCCGAGGAGCAGGCCGTGGCCTCCGAGGCGCGGATGCGGCGGTTCGTCGCCGACGCCAGCCACGAGCTGCGCACCCCGCTCACCTCCATCCGCGGGTTCGCCGAGCTGCACCGGCAGGGCGCGGTGCGCGGGGCGGAGGACACCGGCCGGGTCCTGTCCCGGATCGAGGCCGAGGCGACCCGGATGGGGCTGCTCGTCGAGGACCTGCTGCAGCTGGCCCGGCTGGACCAGCAGCGGCCGCTCACCCTGGGCCCGGTCGACCTGGCCGAGCTGGCCGGGGACGCCGTCCACGACGCCCGGGCGGTGCAGCCCGACCGGCCGGTGACCCTGCGGCTGGACGAGTCGCTGAGCGACGCCCCCGTCGTCCAGGGCGACGAGGCCCGGCTGCGCCAGGTCATCGGCAACCTGGTCACCAACGCGCTCACGCACACCCCGGTCGAGGCGAAGGTGACGGTCACGCTGTCGGAGGACCCGGCGGACCCGGACGTGGTGGTGCTCGCGGTGCGCGACGAGGGCCCGGGGCTGGCCCCCGGCGACGCGGACCGGGTCTTCGAGCGCTTCTACCGGGCCGACGCCTCGCGCACCCGCGCCGCCGGGGGCACCGGGCTGGGCCTGTCCATCGTCGCCTCCCTGGTCGCGGCGCACGGCGGTCGGGTCGACCTCACCACCGCCCCGGGCGAGGGGTCGACCTTCGCCGTCCGGCTGCCCCGCTCGGGTCCGGCCGCCCCCGCGCCCGAGCCGGTCTGACCCCCCACGGGCGGGACGTGACCGACCGCACGACGGCGGCCGGGGGGCCATGACGGACACTGGTGCGGGGAATCCGCACCACCTCGATCGGGTTGCCCCGCTCGAACACGTCGCCGTCCGGCGGCACCTGCCGTCGTCCCCGACACCCGGGAGCCTCCAGCGTGACCACCGCCGACCACCGGCTCACCCAGCTGCAGACGCTGGAGGCCGAGTCCATCCACGTGCTGCGCGAGGTGGCCGCCGAGTCCGAGCGGCCGGTGCTGCTCTTCTCCGGCGGCAAGGACTCCATCGTGATGCTGGAGCTCGCCCGCAAGGCCTTCGCCCCGGCCCGCATCCCGTTCCCGGTGATGCACGTCGACACCGGGCTGAACTTCCCCGAGGTGCTGGAGTTCCGCGACAAGCGGGTCGCCGAGCTGGGCGTGGACCTGGTCGTCGCGTCGGTACCGGACGCCATCGCCGCCGGCACGGTGCGCGAGGAGCCCAACGGCTCGCGCAACCGGATCCAGACCCCGGTGCTGCTGGACGCCGTCGAGCAGCACGGCTTCACCGCACTCTTCGGTGGTGCGCGGCGCGACGAGGACAAGGCGCGGGCCAAGGAGCGGGTGTTCTCCTTCCGCGACGAGTTCGGCCAGTGGGACCCGAAGAACCAGCGCCCCGAGCTCTGGGACCTCTACAACGGCCGCACCCACCTCGGCGAGTCGATCCGGGTGTTCCCGCTGTCCAACTGGACCGAGCTGGACATCTGGGGCTACATCGCCCAGGAGGAGATCGCGATCCCGCAGCTCTACCTGGCCAGGGAGCGCGACGTCGTCGACCGGCAGGGGATGCTCTACGCGGTCAACGAGTTCATCACGCCCCGCGACGGCGAGCAGGTGCTGCGGGAGAGCGTCCGGTACCGCACCGTCGGCGACGCCAACCTGACCGCCGCCGTCCGCTCGACGGCGACCAACGTCGAGGAGGTCATCGCCGAGATCGCGGTGACCCGGCTGACCGAGCGCGGCGCCACCCGCGGCGACGACAAGGTCAGCGACGCCGCCATGGAGGACCGCAAGAAGGAGGGGTACTTCTGATGGCCGCCCCCATCGACGTCCACTCCGCAGCCGCCGAGGCCGCCGCGGAGATCGCGCACGCCCGCAAGGACATCCTGCGGATCGCCACCGCCGGCTCGGTCGACGACGGCAAGAGCACCCTGATCGGCCGGCTGCTGTTCGACAGCAAGGCCGTGTTCGAGGACCAGTACGCCGCCATCGAGCGGGCCAGCAAGGGCGACTACGTCGACCTGGCGCTGCTCACCGACGGGCTGCGGGCCGAGCGCGAGCAGGGCATCACCATCGACGTGGCCTACCGGTACTTCACCACCCCGCGGCGCACGTTCATCCTCGCCGACACCCCGGGGCACGTGCAGTACACCCGGAACATGGTCACCGGCGCCTCCACCGCCGACCTGGCGATCGTGCTGGTCGACGCCCGCAAGGGCATGGTCGAGCAGAGCCGCCGGCACGCCTTCCTGGCGTCGCTGCTGCGGGTGCCGCACCTGGTGGTGGCGGTCAACAAGATGGACCTCGTCGACTGGTCGGAGGAGGTCTACGAGGGCATCCGCGACGAGTTCTCCGCCTTCGCCGCCAAGCTCGACGTCCCCGACCTCACCGTGGTGCCCATCGCGGCGCTGCAGGGCGACAACGTGGTGACCCGCTCGGCGAACATGCCCTGGTACCAGGGCGCCTCCCTGCTGCACCACCTCGAGCACGTGCACGTGGCCAGCGATCGCAACCTGGTCGACACCCGGTTCCCGGTGCAGTACGTGATCCGGCCGCAGTCCGACGCCTTCCACGACTACCGCGGCTACGCCGGCCGGGTGGCCGCCGGCGTGCTCCGGCCCGGCGACGAGGTGCAGGTGCTGCCCAGCGGCCTGACGACGACGGTCGCCGCGATCGACGGCCCGGACGGCCCGGTGGACGCCGCCTTCCCGCCCATGTCGGTCACCGTGCGGCTCGCCGACGACCTCGACGTCTCCCGCGGCGATCTGATCTGCCGGCCGCACAACGCCCCGCACGTCACCCAGGACCTCGACGCGCTGGTCTGCTGGATGGCCGACACCCCGCTGGTGCCCCGGATGCGGCTGGCGGTCAAGCACACCACCCGCACGGTGCGCGCCATGGTGAAGGAGCTGCAGTACCGGCTGGACGTCAACACCCTGCACCGGGAGCCCGACGCCCCGAGCCTCGGCCTCAACGACATCGGCCGGGTGCGGCTGCGCACCACCCAGCCGCTGTTCGTCGACGACTACCACCGCAACCGGGTGACCGGCCGGTTCATCCTCATCGACGAGGCGACCAACGCCACCGTCGGCGCCGGGATGCTCACCCCCGCCGGCTGACGAAGGACCCCCTCGACCCAGAGATGGCCATCTCCGGGGCCTCATGGGCCCCCGAGATGGCCATCTTCGGTTCTCGGCCCCCCTGCAGGGGCCGCCGCGAGCTTGCGAGCGGTGGGGGGCAGGGGGTCCTTCTTCAGGCGGCGGCCTTCTCCAGGGCTCGGCGGGTGAGCAGCCGGGCCAGGTGACGGCGGTAGTCGGCGTCGGCGTGCATGTCCGAGTTCGGCGAGGTGCCCTCGTCGGCCAGTGCGGCGGCGTCGGCGATCGAGGCACCGCCGGCCAGCGCCGCCTCGGTCGCGCTGGCCCGGACGACGGCCCCGGCCATGTTGGCCAGCGCCACCCGGCCCTGCACCGCGGCTGCGGCGACGATCGGCCAGTCGTTCTCCCGGCGGGTGAACTTCTCGTACCCCCACCCGGCCGCACCGGTGCGCGGCACCCGGATCTCGACGACCAGCTCGTCGGGTGACAGCGCCGTCTCGAAGAAGCCCAGCCAGAACTCGGTCACCGGGATCTCCCGGCGACCGGCCGGCCCCTGGACGACGACGGTGCCGCCGAGCGCGAGCAGTGCGGTGGGCAGGTCGGAGGCGGGGTCGCTGTGCGCCACGGTGCCCCCGAGGGTGCCCCGGTGCCGCACCTGCGGGTCGCCGACCCGGCCGGCGACGTGCGGCAGCAACGGCACCTCGGCGAGGGCCACCGCCGAGCGCTCCAGCTCGTGGTGCCGGGTGGTGGCGCCGATGGCCACCTCGTCACCCTCGACCCGGACGTAGGACAGCTCGGAGATGCCGCTGATGTCGATCAGCGCGGTCGGCACCGCCAGCCGCAGCTTCATGATCGGCAGCAGCGAGTGCCCGCCGGCCAGCAGCTTGGCGTCCTCACCGTGCTCGGCCAGCGCCTCCAGCGCCTCCTCGACCGAGGTCACCTTCACGTAGTCGAACGGCGCCGGGATCATGCTTCGACCTCCTGCGCCTGGGGGACCTGGCCGGCGGCCGGGCCGGCCTGGGCCGCGGTGCGGACCGCCCGGACGATGTTGTGGTAGCCGGTGCACCGGCAGAGGTTGCCCTCCAGGCCCTCGCGGACCTCCCGGTCGGTCGGGTCGGGGTTGTCGGCGAGCACCCCGATCGCGGCCATCACCATGCCCGGCGTGCAGAAGCCGCACTGCAGGCCGTGCTCGGCGCGGAAGGCGGCCTGCATGGGGTGCAGCTCGCCGTCCGGGCCGGCCAGCCCCTCCAGCGTGGTGACCTGGGAGCCGTCGGTGGCGACCGCCAGCACCGTGCACGACTTCACCGACAGGCCGTCGACGACGACCGTGCAGGCGCCGCACGAGGTGGTGTCGCAGCCGACGTTGGTGGCCCGCAGGCCGCAGGTCTCCCGCAGGTAGTGGGCGAGCAGCAGCCGCGGCTCCACCTCGTCGGTCCGCTGCTCGCCGTTGACCGTGATCGACACCTTCATGAGCTGCTGCCTCCCTGCTGTGCTTCCTGGACGGCCCGCCACACCCGCATGGGCGTGCACGGCATGTCGACGTGCCGGACGCCGAGGTGTGCCACGGCGTCGACGACCGCGTTCTGCACCGCGGGGGTGGCGCCGATCGTGCCGGCCTCCCCGATGCCCTTGGCGCCGAGCGGGTTCATCGGGGTCGGGGTGGCCATGTCGACCAGCTCGAAGCTCGGCAGCTCCGTCGCCGAGACGAACGGGTAGTCGGCCAGCGTCGAGGTCTGCGGGTTGCCGTCGGAGTCGTAGAGGACCTCCTCGAGCAGCGCCTGCGCGACGCCCTGGGCGATGCCACCGTGCCGCTGCCCCTCCGCGAGGAGCGGGTTGACGATCGTGCCGGCGTCGTCGACGGCGATGATCCGCACCACCTCCGCCTTGCCCGACTCGACGTCGACCTCGACGACGACCACGTGGGCACCGAACGGGAACGTCGCCCCGCCGGCGGTGAACCGGGTCTGCACCACCAGCGGCTCGGACCCGGCCAGCTGGGCGAAGGTCACCCCGGAGCCCGGGGTGCCGCGCACCTGCAGGCCGGCCGACGCCAGGTCGACCTCGAGGTCGGCCGGGTCGACCTCCAGCACCTCGGCCGCCCGCTGCTTGGCCAGGTCGATCAGCTCGACCGCCGCCTGGTGCACCGCGGCGCCGCCCTGCTGGAGGCTGCGCGAGCCCATCGTGCCGCCGCCGCGGGGGATGCGGTCGGTGTCGCCGTGGACCACGGTGATCTTCTCCACCGGGATGCCCAGCTGGTCGCTGGCCAGCATCGCCCAGGTGGTGGCGTGCCCCTGGCCGTGCGGGGAGGTGCCGGTGAGGACCGTCGCCGTGCCGTCGGGGTGCACCTCGAGCTCGGCCGACTCGGCCGCACCGAGGCCGGTGTCGGCCCCGGTGACCTCGACGTAGACGGCCAGCCCGATGCCCAGCTGACGGGCGTCGCCGCGCTCCCGCCGGGCTGCCTGCTCGGCCCGCAGCTCCGGGTAGCCGGCGGCCTCCAGCACCCGGTCCAGCGCCACGACGTAGTCGCCGGAGTCGTAGACGGCGCCGGTGGGGGTGGTGTGCGGGGTGTCGAAGGGCTCCAGCAGGTTCTTCCGGCGCACCTCGGCCGGGTCCATGCCGATCTCGGCGGCGAACAGGTCGATCGCCCGCTCGACGGCCGCGGTCGCCTCCGGGCGGCCGGCGCCGCGGTAGGCCCCGATCGAGGTGGCGTTGGTCGCGAGCACCCGGGCCTGCGCGTGGATCTTGGGGAAGCCGTACACCGCTGGGGCCATCAGCATGGTCAGCGTCGGGAGGATGACGCCGACCCGCGGGTACGCGCCGGCGTCCTGGTCGACGACGAGGCTGTACGCCTCGACCGTGCCGTCCCGCCGGCCGCCGATGGTGACGACCTGGTCCTGCCCGCGCCCGTGCAGCATCCCGAGCATGTTCTCGGAGCGGTTCTCCGTCCACCGGGTGGGCCGGCCGACCTTGCGGGCCAGCCAGGCGACGAAGGCGTACTCCGGGTCGGCACCGATCTTCGCCCCGAAGCCGCCACCGACGTCCGGCGTGACCAGGTGGACGAGCGACTCGTCGAGCCCCAGCCAGCCGGCGATCTGGGTCTTCGCCTGCTGGGCGCCCTGGTTGGTGCACCAGATGGTGACCCGGCCGTCCTCGCCCCAGGCGGCGGCGGTGGCCCGGGTCTCCAGGGGCACCGGGGCGACCCGCTGGTTGACCAGCCGCTGGGTGACGACGACCTCGCAGCCGTCGAAGAAGTCGCTGGGCGCCGGCGCCCCGAAGGAGGCCATCACGTTGGTGCCGGCCTCGGGGAACAGCAGCACCTCGTCGCGGGCCGCCTGCGCCGTGCCGACCACGGCGGGCAGCACGTCGACGTCCACCACGACCTGCTCGGCGGCGTCCTCGCCCTGGTAGCGCTCCTCGGTGAGGACGACGGCGACGATGTCGCCCACGAAGCGGACGGTGTCGGTGGCCAGCCACTGCCGGCGCATCGCCTCCGGGACCATCGGGAGCCCGGCGGGGATCGGCTCGAGGTCGACGTCCGCGGCGGTGTAGGCCGCCACGACCCCGGGCGCCTCGCGGGCGGCCGAGACGTCGACCGAGAGGAGGCGACCGTGGGCGACCTGCGACCGGACGAACGTCACGTGCACCGCGCCGGTGAGGCGGTGGTCGACCAGGTCGTCGGTGTAGGTCGCCCCCAGCGTGAGGAACAGCGGGTCCTCCGTGCGGACCACCCGGGTACCGAGGATGCTCATGCGCTCTCCTGCCTGCGTCGACGGTGACACCGGAGACTGTGACAGACGATGTGATCGCGGACACTCGGTACCCCGTGTGGCGGAAGCCGGGGCACCTCGGGCGCCCTGCGCGACGCCGTCCCGGCCCGGGAGGGCGGACGGCGTCGCGGTCAGGCGGTCAGGCGGTCGGGTCGGTCGCGGCGTCGGGCTGGGGGGCCTCGGCGGCCTCGCCGTTCCAGTCCTTGCCGGCCTCGTCGGCGTTCTCGGACGCGCTGTCGGTCTGGCCGGCGACGACCTCGACCATCTCCTCGTCGGAGAGCCCCTCGCCGGCCTGGGTGAAGTTCGTGTTCTCGCTCATGCGACGACTCCTTCGTCGATCGGTCGCTGTCCCCCCGACCGTCCCCGCCGCGCACCGGCGGCAAACCAGCCGGTCAGCCGGGCTCGCCGACCGCAGCGGGCGAGAGCTCGAACCAGACCCGCTTGCCACCGTCGTGGTCCTCGGCACCCCAGCGGTCGGCGATCCGGGCCACCATCCGCATGCCGCGGCCGCGCTCCTGCTCGTGCGACATCTCCCGCACGATCGGCCGGATCGCCGAACCGTCCACGACGCCGATCCGCAACCAGGCGCCGCCGAGGGTCAGCTCGAGGGTCAGCACGTCGCCGCCGACGTGGTCCACGACGTTGGCCACCAGCTCGGTCACCAGCAGCTCGGCGTCCTCGCGGTCGTGCGGCGCGTCCCAGGTGCGCAGCACGTCGCGCACCAGACGCCGGGCCAGCGGGACGCTGGTGACCGTCGGCGGCAGGTCGATGCGGGCGCTGAAGGAGGACACGGTTCCCTTCTCGGCAGTCGGCGGCTCGATCGTGCACAACGTGTAGCGGCTCCAAGGATGACAGGCCTGCCCTCACCCGCCCAGCCGTTGCACTGCGCGACCCAGCGACGCGCCCTCGCGCCGTCATGCCTGGACCGCGACCACCGCCGTCCGGGTCAGCCGGGGCGTGAGGACGTTGTCCACCGTCGTCAGCGCCGAGGCGATCGCCATGTGCATGTCCAGGTACTGGTAGGTCCCCAGCCGTCCGCCGAAGTACACGTCCGGCTCGGCCGCCGCACGCTCGCGGTAGCGGGCCAGCACGGCGCGGTCCGCCGCGGTGTTGACCGGGTAGTACGGCTCGTCCGCCGCCTCGGCGGAGCGGGAGTACTCCCGGACGACGACGGTGCGGTCGGCGGGGTGCTCGCGTTCCGGGTGGAAGTGCCGGAACTCGTGGATCCGGGTCCACGGCACGTCGGGGTCGGCGTAGTTCATCACCGGGCAGCCCTGGAAGTCCCCGATCGGCAGCACCTCCTGCTCGAAGTCCAACGTCCGCCAGGACAGCCGGCCCTCACCGAAGTCGAAGTACCGGTCCAGCGGACCGGTGTAGACGACCGGGACCCCGGCCGGGACGAGAGCCCGGACGTCGAAGAAGTCCACGTCGGTGACGACGTCGACCAGGGCGTGGGTGGCCAGCCGCTGCAGCCACGCGGCGTACCCGTCGACCGGCAGGCCCTCGTAGCGGTCGCTGAAGTAGCGGTTGTCGAAGGTGTAGCGCACCGGCAGCCGGCTGATCACCTCGGCGGGCAGCTCGCGGGGGTCGGTCTGCCACTGCTTCTCGGTGTAGCCGCGGACGAAGGCCTCGTAGAGCGGTCGCCCGATCAGCGAGATCGCCTTGTCCTCCAAGTTGGTCACCTGGTCGGGGTCGATCTCCGCGGCGTGCTCGCGCACCAGCGCCCGGGCCTGCTCCGGCCCCAGGTGCCGGCCGAAGAACTGGTTGATCGTGCCGAGGTTGATCGGCATCGGGTAGGTCTGCCCCTTGCTCACCGAGAAGACCCGGTGCTGGTACCCGGTGAACTCGGTGAACTGCCGGACGTGGTCCCAGACCCGCTGGTTGGACGTGTGGAACAGGTGGGCCCCGTAGCGGTGCACCTCGATGCCGGTCTCCGGCTCCCGCTCGGACCAGGCGTTGCCACCCAGGTGCGAGCGGCGTTCCAGCACGACGACCCGCCGGCCCAGCTGGCTGGCCACCCGCTCGGCCACGGTCAGGCCGTAGAACCCGGAGCCGACGACGACCAGGTCGGCTGCGGCGAGCTGCTCGGCCAGCCGGGGCTCCGTCGTGGCGCCGGGACCGGCCGGACGGCGGACGGTGTTCGGGGTGCGGGTCATGAGTCGAGCTCCTCAGCGGTCGGGCACGGGGCAGCGGCGGAGCAGGACGGGCACCGGCCGTCGACGCCGGCCGGCGGGTGGAGCAGCCGGATCCGGGAGAGCCGGGAGAGCAGGGGGGCGCGGACGAACGGGGTGGCGGAGGTGACGGCGGCCTCGGCGAGCACCGGCACCGCCGTGCCGGTGAGCCGCACGGGGCCGAGGCCGGCGTCTTGCAGGCCGGCGGCCGCGGCGCCGACGGCGTAGGTGTGCGCCTGCTCGAGCGCCTGGGCCAGCGGGGTCGGTCGCAGCTGGGACCGCCAGCCGCTCACGCCGGCTCCTCGGTGCGCAGCTGGGAGACGCCGGCGCCGGGGTCCTCGATCAGCCGGGCCATCTCCGCAGCGATGGCGTCCCACTCCTGGCGCGCCTGGAGCGGTTGCGCGCGGCGGTCGCGAGCTCCGAGGTCGTCCTCGAGCACGGCCCGGCAGGCAGCGGCGAAGCCCGCGCCGTCGTCGGCCAGGTGCACCACCTCGGCGTAGTCGTCGACGACGTCCGTGACCCGGGTCGAGACGACCGGCAGCCCGGCCGCGAGGTACTCCAGCGTCTTCGTCGGGCTGATCGACCGGGTCGCCTCGTTGAGCGCGAAGGGCATCAGCGCGACGTCGAAGCCGGCCATCACCTCCGGCAGGTCGGCGTAGGCGACCAGGCCCGGGTACTCCAGGTTGCCGGCCTGCGGGAGCTGCGCCGGGTCGATCTTGGCCACCGGCCCGACGACCCGGATGGTCCAGTCCGGCAGCGCGGCCGCCAGCTCCCCCAGCAGCGTGAGGTCGAGCCGCTCGTCGATCACCCCGACGTAGCCGGCCACCGGCCGGTCGTGCGGCCGGTGCAGCCGCCGGCTCGCCGCGTAGTGCCCGGTCTCCACCCCGCTGCGGAACAGGTGGACGCGGTCACGGCGCAGCGGCAGCACGCCCCGGTGCAGGGACGGCCCCCCGGTGAACACCACGTCGGCGTCGGACAGCAGCCGGCGCTGCCGGAGCACCAGGCCGGCCGGTGCGTGGGCGAAGGACGCCAGGTCGTCCATCACGTCGTAGACCAGCCGGCCGGGTTCCAGCGGCTGCGCGACGTCCAGCGCCATCGGCGTGTACAGCCAGACGTCCGGACCGGCCGACCGGCCGGCTGCCCGGAGGTGCTCGGCGAGCAGGTCGCCGTACCCGGCGGCGGCGGGGGAGTCGAAGCCGACGTGCCCGTCGCGGGCGGTCACCACCGACCGCGGCAGCACCAGCCAGACCCGGGTGACGCCGTCGACGTCCTCGCTGCCCAGCTCCGGGGCCGCCACGTCGCCGGTCACGGGCTCCTCGACGAACCAGGTCCGGGCCCCGCCGGCCGCCCGCTGCCGGGCCAGCCGGGAGACGACGTGCTGCGGTCGCTGCCACACCCAGGGCCAGCGGAGGTGGGACAGCACGACGAGGTCGGGCTCGGCTGCGGGCACGGCTTCCTCCAGGGTTCGGGCGACGGGGCGGGCGGGCAGGTCGACGCGGACGGCGGAGACCGCCTGCTGCGGGTCGGGGTCCTGCCAGGGCCAGTGGGTCAGCGACGGCAGGAGGCCCGCCAGGTCGGCGTCGCAGGGTGGCTGGAACCGCCAGGCGGGCAGGTCGGCGACGGGGACGCCGGCGGCCGCCTGCTCCCAGGCGTCGGTGAAGGCCGTGCGCTGCCGGGAGCCGTCGGGGGCGATCGACACGACGCCCACCGGGTCGACCCGGCCGGCCGCGCGGGCCAGCAGCGAGTCCCAGTCGGCCGAGTCGACCGTCGGGAACCAGCAGTAGCCGTGCAGCGGCACGCCCCGGGACAGGGCCAGCTCGTACTGCTCGAGGGTGTACCGCAGCCACGAGGTCCGGTCCGTGGGCAGGCCGCGGACGTTGGTCTCCGACAGCATGAGCGGCAGCCGGTACCGGTCGGCGTACTGCTCGGCGACCGCGGCCAGCCCGATCGACTCGGGGGAGGGCGCGTGGCTGCCGCGCTCGTCGTAGTGCCACTCCGAGTGGCTGTAGTAGTCCAGCCCCAGCAGGTCGACCCGCAGCGGCGGGAGGTCCAGCAGTGCCTCCCCGCCGTCGGCGAGCAGCCGCCCGAGGAAGGGCCGGGCGGGGTCCAGGTCGTGCCCCAGTGCCAGGTCCAGCGCCACGTGCCGGCGGTCGTTGGCGAGCTCGGCGTGCTGCACGCCCGGACCGGTGCCGGTGTGGTGCTCGGCGGTGTCCACCCAGACGTGGTGCGCCTCGGGCAGCAGCTCCCGCCAGCAGGCCGCGGCCGCCGACAGCCACGGCAGCACCGACAGCAGCAGGCGGCGGAACCCGTCGATGCCCCGGTCGTAGGGCGGCCAGAGCGCCTCGTGACCGGCCAGGAAGAGCGTCGCGAACGGCTCGTTGAACAGCGTGTACGCCGGCAGCCACGGGTAGCGGTGCGCGACCGCCTCGGCGTACCGCAGGAAGGCGGGGCCGAACCGCGGGTCGCGGAAGCCGTCGACGAGCCAGCCCGGGTAGCTGGTGTGGTGCACCAGGTCGACGATCGGCACCGTGCCCCGGTCGCGCAGGCCCTCCAGCGCCCGGTCGGTCTCGGTCCAGTCGAAGACCCCCGGCGAGCGCTCGATCCGCGGCCAGCGCAGCGGGAAGCGCAGGTGCCGCACGCCGCTGCCGACCAGGTGGTCCAGGTCGGCGTCGCCGAAACCGGTCACCTCCAGCGCGTCGACCCCGGCGGCCGGGTGGTGGGTGCTCTCGAAGCCCCCGACGAAGGTGCGACCGACGGGCGGCAGCGGGTGCAGGGGGTGCGGGCGGTCAGAGGACACCCAGGTCTCCCGGGGGTGAGCGGACGGGAGCTCGTCCCGTCCTGGACCGCAGGCCGACCTGTCTGGACCGAGCACTGTCTATCCCGCACCGCCATCGGTCAAACGACCGATCTCCTGACCCGCCGTGATCAGCTCCCGGCGGACCCCGGTGCGTAGTCGCCGTAGGCGAACTCGCCGACCGCGTCGCCGGGCACCGCGGCCGACACCCGGGTGGTGACCGCGCGGATCTGCTCGATCGGCACCTTGGGCTGCCGCTGCGCGGTCACCAGGCCGTTGCGCTCCTGCTGGGTGTCGGTGAGCTGGGTCCAGCAGAACCCGACGACGGCCGGGCTGTCGAGCAGGGCGCCGACCAGCTCCCGGTAACCGGCGAGCAGCCGGGCCGCGTCGTGCACGGCGCCGTACCCGCTCCAGCCGGCGTCGGAGAACGCGCCCCCGGCGCCGTCGTCCCCGTCGGCGTCGGCGTCGAGCGAGATGCCGCCGAACTCGCTGATCATCACCGGGGCGTCGGCGACCGCCGCCCCGGGCAGCACGACCACCCGGTAGGCCGGCTGGGTGTGGCTCAGGGTGTGCGCCAGCGCCGCGTGGTCGCCGTAGCGCTCGGTGAGCACCGCACCGGAGGCGGTGTAGTCGTGCACGGTGAGCACGTCGGTGACCGGCTGCTCCCAGCCGTCGTTGCCGATGACCAGCCGGGTCGGGTCGTAGGCCTTGGTCAGGTGGTACAGCGCCCGGACCAGGTGTTCCTGATCGGGAGCCCGCTCCAGGGCCGGCACCCCCCAGCTCTCGTTGACCGGCACCCAGGCGATGACGCACGGGTGGCTGCGGTCGCGCTCCACGACGTCCAGCCACTCGCGGGTCAGCCGCTCGACCGTGGTGGTCGAGTACTCGTACGCGGCGGGCATCTCCGCCCAGACCAGCAGCCCGAGCCGGTCGCACCAGGCCAGGAAGCGGGGGTCCTCCACCTTCTGGTGCAGCCGGACGCCGTTGAAGCCGAGGTCCTTGACCAGCTGCACCTCCCGGCGCAGCGCATCGGGGTCGGGGGCGGCGAGGTGCGACTCCGGCCAGAAGTTCTGCGCCAGCACCAGCCGGAGGTAGTAGGGCCGGCCGTTGAGCAGCAACCGGCCCCGCGACGCGGTGACGCTGCGCAGCGCCGTGTAGCTGCCCACCTCGTCGTGGACGACGCCGCCCTCGTCGACCAGCGTGAGCGTCGCGTCGATGAGGTTGGGTGCCTCCGGGGCCCACAGCGCCTCGGAGTGGCCGAGGCTCATGTCCCCGCCGTCCAGGGTGATCCGGCGGCGCACCTCGCCGTGGTGGACGCGGTAGGTGTCGTCGGCCAGCACCTCGCCGTGCTGGCGCAGCACCACGCGCAACCGCAGACCAGGGGCGCCGTCCGAGCGCACCCGGACGGTCAGGTCGATGCTCCGGGTGTCGACGTCCGGGGTCCAGGTGAGCGCCCGCACGCGCACCTCGGGGACGTGCTCGAGCCACACCGGCTGCCAGATGCCCGAGGTGCGGTCGTACCAGATGGCGTGCGGCTCGCGCTGCCAGTCCTGCTTGCCGCGGGGCTGCCGGAGGTCGGACGGGGAGTCCTCGGCCCGGACGACGACGACCTGCTCGCCGGAGCCCTCCAGCGCCGAGGTGACGTCCGCGGTGAAGGGGGTCGAGCCACCCTCGTGGTAGGCCACCGCCCGGCCGTTGACCCAGACGTGCGCGCGGTAGTCGACCGCCCCGAGGTGCAGCAGCACCCGGTGACCGGGGCGGGCCGCCACGTGCACCACGCGCCGGTACCAGACGACCGGGTGGAAGCCGGTGTCCCCGATCCCGCTGGCCGGCGACTCGAACGGGAACGGCACCTGGATGACCCGGTCGAAGACGTCCTCGCGGCGTTGCCACTGGTCGCCGATCCCGACCGACCCGTCGTCGAAGGCGAAGCCCCACGGCCCGGACAGGTCCTCCCACTCCGGGCGGGTCAGCTGGGGGCGGGGGTGCTCGGTGGCGCCGAGGGACATGCGGAGGGCACTACCCCCGGCCGCGCGGGGCTAGGCGGACAGCTGGTCGATCGCCTTGAACACCCGCTGCTCGGAGACCGGCCGCGGGGTGCCCACGTGCTGGGCGAACAGGCCGACCCGCAGCTCCTCGATCATCCAGCGCACCCGGGCCACCGGGTCGTCGGGCGCACCGGTGGGCGGGACCTGCGCCCGGAGCTGCTCGTACTCGGCGGTGACCGCGGCGACCTGGGCGGTCCAGACGGCGTCCCGGGCGGCGTTGCCCGGCAGCTTCTCCAGCCGGTAGGCCATCGCCGTCAGGTAGCGCACCAGGTCCGGCAGCCGGCGACGGCCGGCGTCGGCGACGAACCCGCGGTGCAGCAGGCCGGTCATCTGCCGGCGCAGGTCGGTGATCGCGGCGTCGGGCACCCGGCGGCCCGGGGCGGCACCGATGGCGACGGCGACCTCCCGGGCCTGCGTCAGCACCGCCTCGACCCGCCGGACGGCGTCGGTGGTCAGCGGCAGCAGCTGCTCGCGCGCCGCGGCTACCAGCGCGGTGAACGCTGCCTCGGTGCGCGGTGGGCCACCGGCCGCGGCGATCAGCTCGTCGGCCGCGGCGTCGACGCAGTCGCCCACCAGGTCGGGGATCTCGCCGTCCGGGTTGAACTGCAGCGCCAGCCGGGTGCGCGGCGACAGGCCCTTGACCACCTGCTTCACCGGCGAGCCGGCGGCGAGCACCAGCAGCCGCCGCGCGCCCCGCCAGCCCAGCCGGGTCGCCTCGGCCTCGGTGGGGACGACGCGGACGCCGACGGTCTGCCCCTCGTCGACCAGCGCGGGGAACGCGGTGACCGGGTGCCCGCCGCGCTGCACCTCGACGGTGGCGGGCAGGTCGCCGAAGGTCCAGCTGGTCTGGCCGGTGCGCTCGTAGGTCGAGGCCGCCCGGGCGAGGCTGGCCCGGGCCTGCGGCGCCACCTGCTGGCGCAGCGCACCGAGGTCCTTGCCCTGCGCCAGCGGCCGCTGCTGGTCGTCGAGCACCCGGTAGGTGGCCCGCAGGTGGGCGGGCACCTCCGCCGGGCGCCAGGCGTCCCGCGGGACGGTGACGGCGGTGGCCCGGCGCAGCTCCCGCTCCAGGGCCGGCAGCAGCGGCTCGGTGGGGTCGATGTGCGGCAGCACCTCGCGCACCCGGTCCGGGATGGGCACCAGCCCGCGGCGCAGCTGCTTGGGCAGCGAGCGCAGCAGCTCGGTGACCAGCTCGCCCCGCAGCCCGGGGACGGTGAAGGCCAGCGACTCCCCCGCGGTCTGCTCGGCGACGGTGTCCAGCACGCCCAGCGGGACGTCGACGGTCACGCCGTCCTGGGCCGCCCCCGGTGCGAAGGCGTAGGACAGCGGCAGGGTGAGCCCCTGGGTCAGCTCCACCTCGTCGGGGTAGTCGGCCTCCTGCACCTGCCCGGCCGCCGCGGCGTTGGTGAGCATCTCCGGGGTGAAGGTCAGCAGGTCCGGCGTCGTCCGCCGGGCCTCCTTCCACCAGCGGTCGAAGTGCCGCACCGAGACGACGTCGGCGGGGACTCGCTCGTCGTACAGCTCGAACAGCGTCTCGTCGTCGACCCGGATGTCCCGCCGGCGGGCCCGCTCCTCCAGCTCGGCGACCCGCTCGATGGCCCGGGCGTTGTCGGCCCAGAACCGGTGGTGCGTCGTCCACTCGCCCTGCACCAGGGCGTGCCGGATGAACAGCTCGCGGGAGACCACCGGGTCGATGGAGCCGTACTGCACCCGCCGGCCGACGACGAGCGGCAGCCCGTAGAGGGTGACCCGCTCGGTGGCGACCACCGAGCCGCGCTTGGAGTCCCACCGCGGCTCGCTGTACTGGCGCTTCACCAGGTGGTCGGCCAGCCGCTCGACGACCTCCGGCTCGATCCGGGCGACCGTGCGGGCGAACAGCCGGCTGGTCTCGACCAGCTCGGCCGCGACCACCCAGCGCGGCGGCTTCTTCGCCAGCGGGGTGCCCGGGGCGAGCACGAACCGGGTGCCCCGGGTGCCGAGGTACTCCCGCGACGGTCGCTTGTCGCCCTTGGCCTGCTCGGCCTGGGTGCCGATCTGGGAGAGCAGCCCGGCCAGCAGCGACGCGGTCACGCCGCGCTCGTCGGGGGCCGGCGCCAGCGTGCCGGTGGTCATCCCGAGCCGGCGGGCGGTGCTGCGCAGCTGGCCGTGCAGGTCCTGCCACTCCCGGATGCGCAGGTGGTGGAGGAACTCCCGCTTCACGGTGCGCCGGAACTGGTTGCCGGAGAGCTCGTCGGCGCGCTCCTCCAGGTAGCGCCACAGGTTGAGCAGCGCGAGGAAGTCGGAGTTGTCGTCGGCGAAGCGGCGGTGCAGCTCGTCGGCGGCCTGCTGGTGCTCGGTGGGGCGCTCCCGCACGTCCTGCACGGTCAGCCCGGCGGCGATGACCAGCACCTCCTCGAGCACGCCGCGGCGGTCGGCCTCCACGACCATCCGGGCGATCCGCGGGTCCAGCGGCAGGGCGGCCAGCGAGCGCCCGGTCTCGGTCAGCGCCCCCTCGGCCGTGAGCGCGCCCAGCTCCTCGAGCAGGGCCAGGCCGTCGGCGACGGCGCGGCGGTCCGGCGGGTCGATGAAGGGGAAGTCGGCGACGTCGCCGAGCTCCAGGGAGGCCATCTGCAGCAGCACCGAGGCGAGGTTGGTGCGCAGGATCTCCGGGTCGGTGTACTCCGGGCGGCCGTCGAAGTCGGCTTGCGTGTAGAGCCGGATCGCGATGCCCTCGCTGGTGCGCCCGCACCGGCCGGAGCGCTGCCGGGCCGAGGCCTGGCTGACCGGCTCGATCGGCAGCCGCTGCACCTTGGTGCGATGGCTGTACCGCGAGATGCGCGCCGTGCCCGGGTCGACGACGTACTTGATGCCCGGGACGGTCAGCGACGTCTCGGCCACGTTGGTGGCCAGCACGATCCGCCGCCCGCTGTGCGGCTGGAAGACCTTGTGCTGGTCGGCGGCGCTCAGCCGGGAGTAGAGCGGCAGCACCTCGGTGTGCGGGAAGCCCCGCTCGCCGAGCGCGTCGGCGGTGTCCCGGATCTCCCGCTCGCCGGCGAGGAAGACCAGCACGTCGCCGGGGCCCTCGGCCACCAGCTCGGCGCAGGCGTCCACGATGGCGCTCACCTGGTCGCGGTCGGGGTCGGCGGCCGGGTCGTCGGGGTCGATGACCGGGCGGTAGCGGATCTCGACCGGGTAGGTGCGCCCGCTGACCTCGACGACCGGCACCTCGTTGCCCTCGTACGAGAAGTGCTTGGCGATCCGGTCGACGTCGATGGTCGCCGAGGTGATGACCAGCTTCAGGTCGGGACGGCGGGGCAGCAGCCGGGCCAGGTAGCCCAGCAGGAAGTCGATGTTGAGGCTCCGCTCGTGGGCCTCGTCGATGATGATCGTGTCGTACTGGCGGAGCATCCGGTCGCGCTGCACCTCGGCCAGCAGGACGCCGTCGGTCATCAGCTTGACCAGCGTCCGGTCGCCCACCTCGTCGGTGAACCGCACCTTCCAGCCGACGACGTCGCCCAGCGGGCTGCCCAGCTCCTCGGCGATCCGCTCGGCGACCGTGCGCGCCGCGATCCGGCGCGGCTGGGTGTGGCCGATCCGCCCGCGCACGCCCCGGCCGAGCTCGAGCAGGACCTTCGGCAGCTGCGTCGTCTTGCCCGAGCCGGTCTCCCCCGCGACCACGACCACCTGCGAGTCGCGCAGCGCCGCGGCGATGTCGTCGCGGCGCTGGCTGACCGGCAGCTCCTCGGGGTAGCTGACGACCGGGACGGCGGCGCGGCGGCGGGCGATGCGCTCCTCGGCGACGACGACGTCCTCGGCGATGCGCTCCTGCTGCCGCGCGCGGGCGGCGGCGTCCCGGGTGCGCCGGGTGCCGTCGAGCCGCCGGCGGAGCCGGTGCTCGTCGGCGAGGGTCAGCGCGGACAGCCGCGACCGGAGGTCGTCGTGCGGGGTGGTCACGGGGTGCTCGCAGTTCCTTCCGCGGGTCAGGCACCCAGGATCCCATCTCCCCGGGCCGGGTCCCGACACGCACTCGTTGTGGTGTGCAACTCGTTGCATGCATCGCGCAACGGGTTGTACCGTGCACGTGTCTCTCCGGCGCACCGTCGCGCCCGCCGCCGACCCCGGAGCTCCCCCGTGACCGATCTCGCGCCACCCACCGACGGCCCGCGGGCCGACGGCGACGCGTCGCTCTCCGACCAGCTGGTCCAGCTGGTCCGGGTCATGCACGTGCTCAAGGCGCAGATGACCGGCACGGCAGGTCAGGGCCCCGACGAGAGAGAACGCGCCGCGCACGTGCTGCTGTTCCCGCTGACCCGGCTGGGTCCGCTGCGGCAGGGCGCCCTCGCCGAGCTGGTGCACGCCGACCCCTCCACGGTCAGCCGGCACGTCACGCTGCTGGTCGAGCGCGGGCTGGTGCGCCGGGTCGCCGACGAGCAGGACGGCCGGGCCAGCCGGCTGGTCGTCACCCCGGACGGCGAGCGCGAGGTGCAGAAGATGCGCCAGGAGCGGGACGGGCTGATCGCCCAGGCCACCACCGGCTGGTCGCCGGACGAGCTCGCCACCTTCACCCGCCAGCTGCACCGCTTCGTGCGGGACCTCACCGACCACGTCTCCCAGCTGGGCGCTGCCGCCGGCGGCGCCGTGCACCCTCCCGAGAAGGACCGATGACCCAGACCACCGACCGCGGGACCGGGGCCGAGCGTCGCGACGCCCGTGCCGCAGCCGCCGCGCCGGACGCCTCCGGGGCGTTCACCCACCGCCAGATCATGACGATCCTGGTCGGCCTGCTGCTCGGCATGTTCCTGGCGGCGCTGGACCAGACGGTGGTCTCCACCGCCATCCGCACGATCGCCGACGACCTGCAGGGCTACGACCTGCAGGCCTGGGCGACCACCTCGTTCCTGATCACCTCGACGATCGCCACCCCGCTCTACGGGAAGTTGAGCGACATGTACGGCCGGCGGGGGTTCTACCTCTTCGCCATCGCCGTGTTCGTCGTCGGCTCGATGCTCTGCGGGCTCGCCGACTCGATGTACCAGCTGGCCGCCTTCCGGGCGATCCAGGGCATCGGCGCCGGTGGCCTGATGTCGCTGGCCCTGGCGATCATCGCCGACATCGTCCCGCCGCGGGAGCGCTCGAAGTATCAGGGCTGGTTCATGGCCGTGTTCGGCACCTCCAGCGTGCTGGGCCCGGTGATCGGCGGGTTCCTCTCCGGCCAGTCCTCGATCCTGGGCATCACCGGCTGGCGGTGGATCTTCTACGTCAACGTGCCGCTGGGCATCCTGGCGTTCGCCGTCGTCTTCAAGGTGCTGCACCTGCCGCACACCAAGCGCGAGCACCGGATCGACTTCCCCGGCGCGCTGGCGCTGATCACCTTCCTGGTGCCGCTGCTCATCGTCGCCGAGCAGGGCCGCACCTGGGGCTGGAGCTCGACCGGCGCGCTGGTCTGCTACGCCCTCGCCGCGGTCGGCTTCGTGCTGTTCGTGCTGGCCGAGCGGGCCTACAAGGACGAGGCGCTGCTGCCGCTGCGGATGTTCAAGAACCGCACGTTCGCGGTGAGCAGCGTGGGCAGCATCGTGCTGGGCGCCGGCATGTTCGGCGGCATCCTGCTGCTGCCGCAGTACCTGCAGATCGTGCACGGCTCGAGCCCCACGGTCGCCGGCCTGCAGATGATCCCGCTGGTGCTGGGCATCATGACCGGCTCGGTCATCGCCGGTCAGACCACCGCCCGCACCGGCAAGTACAAGATCTTCCCGTTGGTCGGCACGGTGTTCATCGTGGCCGCGATGCTCGCGCTGTCCGTCGTCGTCGGCGCCGACACGTCGGTGTGGACCCTGGTGCCGTTCATGCTGCTCATGGGCCTGGGGCTGGGCTTCAACTTCCAGCCGGTCATCCTCGCCGTGCAGAACGCCGTCTCACCCCGGGAGATCGGCGTGGCCACCTCCTCGGTGACCTTCTTCCGGCAGATGGGCGGCACGCTGGGGACGGCGGTCTTCCTCTCGGTGCTGTTCAGCACGCTGCCGGGGCGGATCGACGACGCCTACACCGCGGCCCAGGCCGACCCGGCGTTCCAGCAGGCCGCCGCGGCGAACCCCGACCAGCTGGAGCAGCTGCAGGGGGCCGGCAGCGACCTCGGGGACACCTCGTTCGTGCAGTCGATCGACCAGGCCCTGGCCGCGCCGTTCAAGACCGGCTTCGCCGACTCGCTGGACCTGGTGTTCCTGATCGCCGCCTGCGTCGTCGCCGTCGGCTTCTTCGTGCTGGTCTTCCTGCCCCAGCTGGCCCTGCGGACCCAGTCCGGCATCCAGGCGGCGCAGGCCGGCGAGGACGAGGCGCCGGCCTCGCCCGCGGACTCCCCGGCCGACTCCCCCGCGGTGGCCTCCGCGCACGCCGCCGGGGCCGCGGCGCCGACCTCGGTGGAACCGCCGGTGGACGACGCCGACCGGACCGCCGAGACCCCGGACGGCGGACCGGGCGGGCGGCACTCGGCCCGCGACTGACGCTGCGTCTCAGCGCCGGTTGATCATGGGCGGATGGTCGCTCGCCACGCCGTCCGCCGGCGTGTCCCCGGCCAGCCGCCCATGATCAACCGGCAGGAGCGTCAGCTGCCCGGCTCGAAGACGGCGCGCACGCAGCCGTCCTCCTTGTCCTTGAACATCTGGTAGCCCTTGGCGGCCTGCTCCAGCGGCATCACGTGGGTCGCCAGGTGCTCGGTGGTCAGCTCGCCGCGGGCCATGTGCTCGAGGATCCGCGGCATGAACCGCTGGCCGTGCACCTGCGCCCCGCGCACCGTCAGGCCCTTGTTCATCATCGCGCCGAGCGGGAACTTGTCCACGGCGAGCGCGAACACCCCGAGGACGAACACGCTGCCCCCCTTCCGGCAGGCCATGATCGCCTCCCGGACGGCGGAGGGCCGGTCGGTCTGCAGCCGCAGCTGCTGCTTGACCTGGTCGTACACGCCGTGCGCGCCGGGGCTGTGGGCCTCCATGCCGACCGCCTCGATGCACACGTCGGGCCCGCGCCCGCCGGTCACCTCGCGCAGCTCGGCCAGCACGTCGGTGGTCGTGTAGTCGATGACCTCGGCTCCCACGTGCTCACGCACCTGGGCCAGCCGCTCGGGGAGCCGGTCGATGACGTACACCCGCTCTGCGCCCAGCAGCATCGCCGCGCGGGCCGCCATCTGCCCGACCCCGCCGGCGCCCCACACGGCGACGACGTCACCGGGCTTGGTGCCGGCGAGCTCGGCGCCCATCCACCCGGTGGACACCGCGTCGGAGGCGAACAGCGCGCGGGTGTCGCTGACCCCCTCGGGCACCACGAACGCGCCGACGTCGGCGTAGGGCACCCGGATGTACTCGGCGTGGCTGCCGGCGAAGCCGCCCACGGCGTGCGAGTAGCCGAAGCAGCCGCCGGGGCTCTGCCCCCACAGGCCCTCGGTGATGCCCGGGTTGGGGTTGCCGTTGTCGCACAGCGAGTACAGCTCCTGCGTGCAGTACCAGCAGTTGCCGCAGGCGATGAACGAGTTGACGACGACGCGCTCGCCGACCTTGCGGTCCCGGACGCCCTTGCCGACCTCGACCACCTCGCCCATGAACTCGTGGCCGAGCACGTCGCCGGCCCGCATGAACGGGATGTAGCCGCCGAGCAGGTGCAGGTCCGAGCCGCAGCTGGTGGTCTTGCGCACCTTGATGATCGCGTCGTGGTCGTTGAGCAGCGTCGGGTCGGGGACGGTCTCGACGGAGACCTCGTTGACGCCGGTCCAGGTCGCGGCTCTCACAGCACGCCCTCCTTCGGTGCGGCCTCGGTCATGCCTTCCAGCGCCGCGCCCTGCGGCGTCGGCTTCCGGTGGCCGTGCGGCTGGGGGTCGACCCGGAGCACCTCGCCCACCTCGACCAGCGCCTTCGCCTCGCGCAGCGCCGCGCGCAGCTCGCCGATCTCCTCCTCGGTGACCGGGCCGCGGAACCGGGCCGCCAGCTCGGCGCCCCGCTCGCCCGGGGCAGGCGTCACCCGGACCTCCAGCCGGTCGCCGAAGGCGGCCAGCGGTGCCGGGGTCGCCGCCTGGAGCTGCGCGGGGTCGGTGAGCACCGTGACGGCGCGCCACCGGCGGGCCGAGGTGCGGGGGTCGTCGGTCACCGACGACTGACCCACGCCGGGGAGGCGCAGGTGCTGCAGCTGCTCGAGCGCCTTGCCGCCGGCACCGCCGGCCAGCCCGGCTGCGCGGGAGACGATCTTCGGTAGGGGCATGCGTCCCCGCGTACCCCAGCGCACCGGCGGCGAACGTCGGGGTGCGCAGCGCTGAGCCGACCGGCGCCCACGTTGGTCGCCGAGCCCCACCGGCCGCGGACTCCCCCGCCTAGCCTGGACCCGACACCGCCGTCGACCGGAGGAACCCCGTGCGCCCGTCGCTGATCCTGTCCCCGCGCGACCTCGAGTTCCTGCTGCACGAGTGGCTGCAGGTCGAGACGCTCACCAAGCGGCCGCGGTACGCCGAGCACTCCCGGGAGACGTTCGACGCGGTGCTGGAGCTGGCCGAGCAGATCGCCACCGAGCACTTCGCGCCGCACAACCGCACGGCCGACGAGAACGAGCCGCACCTGGTCGACGGCAAGGTGGTGCTGATCCCCGAGGTCGCCGCCGCGCTGCAGGTCTTCGCCGAGGCCGGGATGAACGCCGCGATGCTGCCCGAGGAGCTCGGCGGCATGCAGCTGCCCGCAGTGGTGAACCAGGCGGTGCACGCCTGGTTCCAGGCCGCCAACATCGGGACGTCGGCGTACCCGTTCCTCACCATGGCCAACGCCAACCTGCTGGTCGCGCACGGCACGCCGGAGCAGGTGCAGACCTACGTGCCGCCGATGGCCGAGGGCCGCTGGTTCGGCACGATGGCGCTGTCCGAGCCGCAGGCCGGCTCGTCGCTGGCCGACATCACCACCCGCGCCGTCCCGCAGGACGACGGCAGCTACCGGCTCACCGGCAACAAGATGTGGATCTCCGGCGGCGACCACGAGCTGACCGAGAACATCGTCCACCTGGTGCTGGCCAAGGTCCCCGGCGGCCCGCCCGGCGTGAAGGGCATCTCGCTGTTCGTCGTCCCGAAGTTCCTGGTGGCCCCCGACGGCAGCCTGGGCGAGCGCAACGACGTCGTGCTGGCCGGGCTCAACCACAAGATGGGCTACCGCGGGACGACGAACACGCTGCTCAACTTCGGCGAGGGCGTGCACACTCCCGGCGGCCAGCCGGGCGCGGTCGGGTTCCTCGTCGGCGAGCTGCACCGCGGCCTGACCTACATGTTCCACATGATGAACGAGGCGCGGATCGGCGTCGGGATGGGCGCGACGGCGCTGGGCTACACGGGCTGGCTGCACGCCGTCGACTACGCCCGGACCCGCACCCAGGGCCGCCCGCTGGCCGGCAAGGCCGTGTCGTCCACGGGCGTGCAGAGCCCGCCGGTGCCGATCGTCGAGCACCCCGACGTGCGCCGGATGCTGCTGGCCGGCAAGTCCTACGTGGAGGGCGGCCTGGCGCTGGGCCTGTACTGCGCGCGGCTGGTCGACGAGGAGCGGACGGCGGACACCGCGGAGGAGCGCGCGCGGGCGCACCTGCTGCTGGAGACCCTCACCCCGATCGCGAAGAGCTGGCCCTCGCAGTGGTGCCTGGCCGCCGACGACCTGGCCATCCAGGTGCACGGCGGCTACGGCTACACCCGCGACTACCCGGTCGAGCAGTTCTACCGGGACAACCGGCTCAACCCGATCCACGAGGGCACGCACGGCATCCAGGCGCTGGACCTGCTGGGGCGCAAGGTCGTCGCGGACGGCGGCGCGGGGCTCGCCCTGCTGGGCGAGACGATCGCGGCGACCACCGCGCGGGCGGCCGACACCGAGTGGGCCGACCTGGCCGCCACGCTGGAGGACCTGGTGCAGCGGCTGGGCACGGTGACCGCCGCGCTGTGGGCGGCAGGCGACCCGGAGTCCGCCCTGGCCAACGCCACGGTGTACCTGGAGGCGGCCGGCCACGTCGTCGTCGGCTGGCTGTGGCTCGAGCAGGCGCTGGCCACCGAGGGCCGGGACGGCGACTTCCACGCCGGCAAGCGGCAGGCGGCGCGCTACTTCCAGCGCTGGGAGCTGCCCAAGGTCGGGCCGCAGTTGGCGCTGCTGGCGTCGCTGGACGACACGGTGCTGCAGACGCGCAGCGACTGGCTGTAACCGGCGACACCCCGGACGTGCGACGACGGCGGCCCTCCGAGGAGGACCGCCGTCGTCGTCAGGTCAGCTGCGCTGCGCTGCGGGGGTCAGAGGACCGCGGTCGCCGTCGCGGTCGCGCGGGTCGCCTCCGGGGCGCTGCCCCGGGACCGGGACGCCGAGGCGGCCCGCTTCTCGGCCTCGTACCGCGCGGTGGACGAGGTGCCCATCGCGATCACCAGGGCCGTCAGCACCAGGAAACCGAGCAGGGTCACGGCCGGCCACATCACCATCTGTCGCTCCACGTTGCTTCTCGGGGTCCGCCGTGGGAAGCCGGCGGCTCTCGTCAGAGCCATTCCTGCCCGGCCGCACCCGCGGTCAATCCTCCACCGAGGATGAACTCGGGTGAACAGTGTGTGACGGTCGTCGCGTTCGGCCGTGGAGACGCGCGGGGACCCGTGGCGTTGCCGCACGGTTCACCGCGCGTCCTCCGGGCGGGAACGGGCCGTTACCGGAATGCCGCCGGGGCGAGGCGTGGACGCGGGCCGCCCGGGGAACCCACCCGGCTGACCACACCGCGCCACACCCACGGAGGCCCCGCATGGCCGGAGCAAGTGCACGCGCCCCCCACGAGGGCGTGAGCGGCGGCACCTCGGGCGACCGGGAGCCCAACGCCGGCGACCCCGCCCCGCAGGACGACAACGTCAGCGGCACGCGCGCCGACTACGCGCCCGTCGGCGCCGACCCGAAGCCCACCACCGGGGGCACGATCAAGCGCACGCTCAAGGAGTTCAGCGAGGACGGGCTGACCGACTGGGCCGCCACGCTGACCTACTACGGCGTCCTGGCGCTGTTCCCGGCGCTGACCGCGCTGCTGTCGATCGTCGGGCTGCTGACCAACCCGCAGCAGCTGACCGACGCGATCACCGCGGTCGTGCCGGCCCAGGCCGCCGACACGCTGAACCCGGTCATCGAGCAGATCGCCGGCAGCTCCGGCGCGGCCAGCCTGGGGCTGATCATCGGCATCGCGGCCGCCGTCTGGTCGGCGTCGGGCTACGTCGGCGCCTTCACCCGGGCGGCCAACATCGTCTACGAGACGCCCGAGGGCCGGAAGATCTGGAAGCTCAAGCCGCTCCAGCTGCTGATCACCCTGGTCGGCATCCTGTTCGCCGCGCTGATCCTGGCGATGCTGGTGCTGAGCGGCCCGGTCGTCGACGCCATCGGCCAGTCCATCGGCCTGGGCGACACCGTGCTCACCGTCTGGGACTGGGCCAAGTGGCCGGTGATGCTGGTCCTGCTGGCGCTGATGATCGCCGTCCTCTACTACTCCACCCCGAACGTGAAGCTGCGCGGCTTCAAGTTCGTCAGCCCCGGTGCGGGTGTCGCCATCCTGGTGGCGGTCGTCGCGTCGGCCGCCTTCGCCTTCTACGTCGCCAACTTCGGCAGCTACAACAAGACGTACGGCGCGCTGGCCGGTGTGGTGATCTTCCTGATCTGGTTCTGGCTGATCAACCTCGCGCTGCTGTTCGGCATCGAGCTCGACGCCGAGATCGAGCGCACCAAGGAGCTGAAGGACGGCGTGCCGAGGGCGGACAAGGAGATCCAGCTCGACGCCCGCGCCACCCCGAAGGACAAGCAGACGACCTGACCCGGTCGACCGACGACGGGCCCGGCTCCTCCTGGAGCCGGGCCCGTCGTGCGTCAGTCGGCGGACCGGCGCATGGACCACATCTGCGCGGGCCGCTCGAACTGGGTGGCGATCTCCCAGCTCACCCCGGGCGGGCCGGTCTCCTTGCGGAGGTTGGCCACCGTGAGCCGGGCCAGCTCCGGGTCCCGCGCCACCCGGCCGGCGAGCTCGAGCGCCCGGTCCTCGACGGCGGCGTCGTCGACGGTCTCCCAGGCCAGCCCCAGCCGCACCGCGGCCTCGCCGTCCAGCTCCTCGCCGAACAGCACCATCGCGGCCGCAGCCTCCCGGCCGACCAGCCGGGACAGCAGCACCATGTGCCCGCCGCCGGGGTGCATGCCGCGCTTGAAGAACCCGGCGAGCAGCCGGGCGTCCCGGGCGACGATCCTCAGGTCGGCGGCGAGCAGCATGTTCATCCCCGCCCCGACCGCCGAGCCGCGGACGGCGGCGATCGTCGGCGCCTTCACCTGGCCCAGCCGGTAGAACGAGTCGTAGATGGCGCCCATGCCGGCGTAGGCATCCGGTGCCGCCGGGTCCCGGCCCGCCTCGGTCAGGGTCTGCACGTCACCGCCGGCGCAGAACGACTTCCCGACCCCGCGGACGACGAGGGCACCGACGTCGTCCCGGGCGTCGACCTCGTCGAGGGTGCCGATCAGCTCGGTGGCCATCGCCGGGGTCAGCGCGTTGCGCCGCTCCGGTGCGTTCAGGGTGACCACGGCGACGCCGCCGTCCACCTCGAGCAGGACCTCGCTAGAGCTGCCGGACATGCGACTCCCTCGCGTCGGCGGCCGGCGGCGGTGCCGGCCGTGTGCCCGCGATCAGACCACGGCCGGCCGGGCTGCTCAGCGGCTGGTCGGCCGCCCGTCGTCACCGCGCCGGGCCAGCGGCACCCGCTCCACCCAGCCGGCGACCGCCGCCAGCCCCCGGCTGACCACCTCACCGGCCGGGGCGAGCCGGGCCGGGCCGTGCTGCACCCCGGCGTCGACCAGGTCCCGCGACCGGTCGAGCAGGCTCAGCGGGAGCCCCGAGACGGCGTTGCCCGGCGGACGGCGGGAGACCGTCGGGTGCGGGCGGGTCGGGGAGACCCGCCGGGCGACCTCCCACTGCAGGCCGAGCCGGCGCAGGGCCTTGGCGTCCAGCGCCTCCTGGAGCCGGGGGAAGAGCACGTCCTCCTCGTCCCGCACGTCCTCGCGCAGCACCTGGACCAGCCGCTCCAGCCGCTCCGCCCGGCGGGGGTCGCCGTGGGCCAGCGTCTCCAGCTCGGCGACCAGCTCGTTGACCTCCTGGTGCTCCTCCTCGACCTGCCCGGTGAGCGCGTCACCGTCGGGCAGCACCCGGCGGATCACCGGCCAGAGCACGGTCTCCTCGGCGAAGGCGTGGCTGAAGACCAGCCGGTCGATCTTCCGCAGCACCCGCTCCTGCGCGGTGCCGGTGCTGCCGTCGAGCTCGTGCAGCAGCCGGTCGAGCTCGACGTGGTCGTTGCGCTGGCGGACGAGGACGCTGGTCGGGCCGCCGAGCTCCTCGACGGTCTGGTCGGCGATCGAACGGGGCATCGTCGGGCTCCTGGTGCGTGGTGCGGGTGTCCACGGCTCGGACACCGCACTCCCCTGCCCCGGACCGGTCCGTCCCATGCCTCAGCCGGTCGGGGGCTCGTGCAGCGCGCCGAGCAGCCGGCGGAGCACGCCCCGCGCCTGGTCCAGCTCGGCCCGACCGACCCCCGCCCGGCGGAGCAGCTCCCCGCGGTCGGCGTCGGACCGGCGCACCAGCCGGTCCAGGGTGGCGGCGCCCTCCCCGGTGAGCCCGACGAGCGGAGCCCGGACGTGGTCGGGGTTCGTCCGGAGCTCCAGCTGCCCCGCGGCGACCAGGTCGTCGACGACGCGCTGCACGCTCTGCCGGGTCAGCCCGAGCCGGCGTGCCGCGCTCGCCACCGTGCGCGGCCCGTCGGAGACGACGCTCAGCACGTGCCACCGGGCCGCGGAGTGACCCACCTCCCGGGCCATCGCCTCACTGGTGCGCCGCGACTCACCGGCGAGCTCGTAGACGTCCGCGATGAGCAACCGGTAGCCGAGCAGGTCGTCCATGGTTGACAGCATACTGTCGAATGGACACGATGCTGTCACATCGACCCGAGGTGAGGAGCCGGCGATGATCCTGCGGTTGTGGCGCGGCTGGACCGACCCCGACCGGACGGCGGCCTACGAGGAGCTGCTGACCGGCCGGATCGCGCCGGGCATCCTGGCGCGCGGTGTCCCGGGGCTGCACGACCTCACCGTGCTGCGCCGGGCCGCGGTCGACCAGGACCCGCACCCGGGCACCGAGTTCCTCACCGCGATGACCTTCACCGACCTGGCCGCGGTGGCCGCGTTCACCGGGGGCGACCCGAGGGCCTCCGTCGTCCCGCCCCCGGCCCGGGCGCTGCTGAGCCGGTTCGACGAGCACTCCCGGCACTACACGACCGTGCAGCGCTTCGGCGGCTGAGCGGGGGCCTCAGCCGAGGGCGTCGAGGTAGGCCGCGACCAGCGCGGGGTCGCGCATCACCGGCCCCATCACCGCGACGCCGTACGCGCCGGCGGCACGGCAGGCCGCGACGTCGTCCGGCGCCACCCCGCCCAGGGCGAAGGTGCGCAGGCCCGGCCGGATCAGCGCGGCCAGCCCCGCGGGCCCCAGCGCCGGGCCGTACCCGGGCTTGGACGACGTCGGGAAGACCGGCGAGAGCATCACCCAGTCGCAGCCCTCCGCCTCCGCCTGCTCCAGCTCGGCGGCGGAGTGGCACGAGCGGCCGACCAGCCCGGGCCGCGGCGCGGGGACGGGGTCGGCCGCGGCCAGGTGCACGGCGGGGGCAGCGGCCGCCCCGGCCCGCACCAGCAGCCCGTGCACCGGGGCCAGCACGGCGGCGAGGTCGGCGGCCAGCGCGTCCCGCTCGGGCTCGGGCAGGTCCTTCTCCCGCAGCACGACCGCCCGCGCGCCGGCGTCCACCGCCGCCGCCACCGTCTCGAGCAACGGGCCGGTCGCCTGGGTGCGGTCGGTGAGCACCAGCAGGCGCGGCAGACCGGTCACAGGTCGGGCAGCCCCGCCATGCTGGTGGAGGCCTCGGCGTGCCAGCGGCGCGGGATCCGGCCCGCGCCCCGGGCCAGCCGGCCGGCCTCGACCGCCTGCCGCATCGCCAGCGCCATCTGCACCGGCTCCCGGGACCGGGTCACCGCCGAGGCCAGCAGCACCGCGTCGCAGCCCAGCTCCATCGCCAGCGCCGCGTCCGAGGCGGTGCCGATGCCGGCGTCCAGCACCACCGGCACGTCCACCTCCTCGCGCAGCAGGGCGATGTTGTACGGGTTGCGGATGCCCAGCCCGCTGCCGATCGGCGAGCCCAGCGGCATGACCGCGGCGCAGCCGACGTCGGCCAGCCGCCGGCCCAGGATCGGGTCGTCGTTGGTGTAGGCCAGCACGGTGAACCCGTCGGCGACCAGCTGCTCGGCGGCGTCCACCAGCTCGACGGCGTCCGGGAGCAGCGTGCGGTCGTCACCGACGACCTCCAGCTTGATCCACTCGGTCTCGAAGGCCTCGCGGGACAGCTGCGCGGTGACGACCGCCTCCCGGGCGGTCCGGCAGCCGGCGGTGTTCGGCAGCAGCCGGACCCCGCAGCGGGCGAGCACGTCCATCATCGCGCTGCCGGCCGCGGCCTCGACCCGGCGGAGGGCCACGGTGACCAGCTGGGTGCCGGAGGTCCGGACGACGGAGTCCAGCACCTCCAGGCTGGGCAGCCCGCCGGTGCCCAGGATCAGCCGGGAGGTGAAGGTCTCGCCGCCGACGGTGAACGGGTCGGCGGCCTCCTCCTGCTCGAGTGCGGGGACCAGTTCCGTCACATCAACCTCCTGCGGTGGGGGCGAGCACCTCGAGGCGGTCGCCGGTGGAGAGCTCGGTCGCGGCCCAGCGGCTGCGCGGCACGACGTCGCCGTTGAGCGCGACGGCGACGCGGTCGTGCCCGCTGCTGCGGTCGGCGACGAGGACCGCGACGGTCGCGCCGTCGGCCACGTCGGTCGGGGACCCGTTGACGGTCACCTGGATGCTCATCGGCGCGCGAACCTCTCGGCGGTGAAGGGGGCGGCGAGCTCGGGCAGCTCGCCGGTGGCCAGCAGCTCGGCGATCGCGTCGGCGGTCACCGGGGTCAGGAGCACGCCGTTGCGGTGGTGGCCGGTGGCCAGGACCAGCCCGGGCAGGCTGCTCGGGCCCAGCAGCGGCGCGTTGTCGGCGGTGCCGGGCCGCCAGCGGGCGAGGGTCTCGACCAGCTCCAGCTCGGTGACGCCGGGGACGACCTCGATCGCGTCGTGCAGCAGGTCGTGCACGCCGCCGGCGGTGACGGTGGCGTCGAAGCCGCGGTCCTCGACGGTGGCACCGACGATCAGCCCACCCTCGCCGTGGGGCACCAGGTACACGTGCCGGCCGCGGACCAGCGCGCGCACGGTGCCCGACAGCAGCCCGGCCGCACCGGCCAACCGCAGGATCTGGCCCTTGACCGGCCGGACCGGCAGCGGCGGGGCACCGGGCAGCCCCGCGCTGTGCGCGCCGAGGGCCAGCACCACCGTGCCGGCGGGGACGGCGCCACCGCCGGCGAGCTCCAGCCCGGTGGCCCGGCCCCCGGCCACCTGCACGGCGGCGACCCGGTCGGTGACGAGGTGCACGCCGGCGGCCCGCGCCGCGGCCAGCAGCGCGACGTGCAGCGCCCGGCCGTCGACCGAGTGGTCGCCGGCCACGGCCAGCCCCCCGCGCAGCCGCGGGGTCAGCGACGGCTCGCGCTGCCGGGTGGCCCGCGGGGTCAGCCGCTCGGCGTCCAGGCCCAGCTCGAGCTGGTAGGCCAGCAGCGCGTCCAGCGCCGCGACGTCGTCGGCGTCGAAGCCGACGACCAGGGTGCCGGCGGTGCGCAGCCCGACCGGCAGACCGCTGGCGGCCTCGAGCTCGGCGGCGAACGCCGGGTAGCGCGCCAGCGAGGACTGGCAGAGCCGGAGCAGCGCCTCCTCGCCGTAGCTCGCCTCGGTGACCGGGGCGAGCATCCCGGCCGCGGCGGCCGAGGCACCGGTGCCCGGGGCGTCGTCGACGACGGTCACCGACAGCCCGCGCTGCGCCGCCCGCCAGGCCACGGCCAGGCCGATCAGCCCACCCCCGGCGATCGCGACGTCCATCAGCCCAGCGCCCGCAGCAGCTCGGTCGTGGCGGCCCCGGGGTCGGCGGCGCCGGAGACCGCCCCGACGACGGCGACGCCGGCGGCGCCCGCCGCCAGCAGCTCGGCGACCCGGGCGGCGGTCACCCCGCCGATGGCGATCACCGGGACGTCGACGGCCTCGGCGACCGCGCGGATGCCGGCCGGGCCGAGCGCGTCGGGGAGCCCGGTCTTGGTCCGGGTGGGATACGCCGGGCCGACGCCGAGGTAGTCCGCCCCCTCGGCGACCAGCCGCCGGGCCAGCACCGGCTCCCGCGCCGTCCCGCCGAGCAGGTGGCCGGGGCCGGCCACCCGCCGGGCCGCGACCAGCGGCAGGTCGCCGGCGCCCAGGTGCGTGCCGTGCGCCCCGACCGCGAGCGCGACGTCGACCCGGTCGTTGACCAGGCACGTCGTCCCGGTCGGTGCGCACAGCTCGACGACGGCGCGGGCGAAGTCGTGCAGCTCCCGGTCGGTGCAGCCCTTGGCCCGCACCTGCACCACCGGCGCACCCGCAGCGACCGCGGCGGCGACGGCGTCCAGGGCCGGCTGCCCGCCGCGGGCGTCGGTGAGGACGTGCAGCCGGCCGAGCGGCGCCGTCATGCGGGCCGGCGGGAGCGCCGGGCCCCGGGCAGCACGAGCAGGGCGGTGAGCACCCCGGCGACGGCCAGGCTGACCAGCGACGCCGACCAGCCGTTGGCCGGGTCGATGCCCAGGTCGCCCTGGCGGGCGCTCCACCACGTCGTCCAGCCCGCACCGACGCCGGAGAAGTACGTGGGCAGCGTCAGCTGGTAGGCGACGAAGCCGGCGAGCCACGGCAGCAGCAGGAGCAGCCGGCCCGGTGCGGTGTCCGAGGTGTCCCAGCGGCCCTGCGGCAGCAGCCAGTAGGCGACGACGAAGACGCCCACCAGCGGCACGAACACCGCGCCGATGAGGAACAGGAAGGGCTCGTAGGCGGCGATGTCGAAGGTCAGCGCCAGCAGCGTGGCGACCGTGCCGACGACGAGCGCGAGCACCCGGCGGTCCCAGCGGGCGACGACGTTCTGCGCCGACACCGCCGTCGAGTACAGGTTCGCGAACGCCTCGTCCAGCTCGACGGTGATCAGCACCAGCACCGCGAGGGCGCCCAGCGGCACGGCCAGCAGCGCGTCGACGACGTCCAGGCCGGCGCTGCCGTAGGCCGCCAGCGCCAGCACGCCCAGGGTGAACATCACGAAGGTGGCGATGCCGTAGCCGACCGTGGCCCCGGTGAAGGCGCCCCGGGCCGAGCGGGCGTGCCGGGTGTAGTCGGCGGCGAGCGGGAACCAGGAGATCGGCAGCGCGATGACGATGTCCGCCGCCGTCCAGAACGACGTCCCGGCGCCCCCGGTGAGCGGCGGCAGCGGCTCGCGGAGCACCTGGACGTACAAGTAGACGATCGCGGCCAGCGCGGCCCAGACGGCGTAGCGCGACAGCACCCGGACCACGCCGAGCGGGCGCAGCGCCATGGCGGTGGCCAGCACCCCGGCGGCCAGCACGAACGGCCAGCGCGGCGCGTCGAGGACCCGGGAGGCCGCCTCGGCGATGATGACGATCTCGAAGGTGGCCCAGCCGACGCACTGCACCAGGTTGAACGCGGTGGGCAGGTAGGACGCCCGCCGGCCGAGCAGCCCGCGCAGCAGGACCATCGCCGGCACGCCCTCGCGGGCCCCGGCCGCCGCGCCCGCGCCCAGCAGCACCGCGCCGATGACGGCGCCGACGGCGACCGCGCCGAGGGTCACCGCGAGCGGCCGGTCGGGCAGGACGACGAAGACGGCCGCGACCGGCAGCAGCAGGCTGATGCCCAGGTTGCCGAACAGGCCCAGCTGGTCGCGGGTGCCCAGGGTGCGGGCCGGCGGTTCGCCGAGGGTGAGCGGGGCGTCGCCCGCGGGCGTGCGGACGGACTCTGACGTGCTCATGGCAGTGCTCCCTACGCCGGCATTACCCGGTCAGGTTCCAGCGGTCGGCGGCGTGTCAGCCGCCCTCTCAGCCCGGTCCTCCGAGCTCCCGCACATGGCCTCGAGCCATGACGTCGCCCACCCTAGGCCCTCTCGTAGAGTCCGGCGCGTGCCGGTCGCCGAGCTGCTCCAGCGCCACGCCGACGCCTGGCGCGGCGCCACTGCCCACCCGTTCCTCGCCGCGGTGCGCGACGGTGCGGTGCCGCGCGCGGCGTTCGACACCTGGCTGGTGCAGGACGCGCGCTTCGTCGCCGACCTGCTGCGCTTCCAGGCCCGGCTGCTCGCCCGCGCCCCGCGCCCGGCCCAGGCGGTGCTCGCCGGCGGGCTGGTCGCGCTGGTCGAGGAGCTGGCCTGGTTCGAGGAGCAGGCCGCCGTCCGCGCGCTCGACCTCTCGGCCCCGGCGCTGCCGGCCACCGCCGCCTACGCCGCGCTGCTGGAGCGCCTCGACGCCGCCGACGTCCCGACCGCGCTGCAGGCGCTGTGGACGATCGAGCGCACCTACCTGGACGCCTGGTCCGCGGCGCTGCCCGGGGCCCCGGAGTACCGGGAGTTCGTCGAGCACTGGACCGTGCCGGGCTTCGCCGGCTACGTCGCCGGGCTGGCGCAGGCGGCCGACGCCGTGGGCGGCCCGGTGGACGACGCGGTCTTCATCGAGCTGGTCGCCGCCGAGACCGCGTTCTGGGACATGGCGATGGGGGCGGCATGAGCACCTCGGCCGCCCTGTGGGCGGAGAACGCCGACCTGGCCCAGGCAGCGCTGGCCCATCCTTTCGTCACCGCGCTGGCCGACGGCTCGCTGCCGCGCGAGCGGTTCGCCGGCTACGTCGCCCAGGACGCCTTCTTCCTGGAGGCCTTCGCCCGGGCCTACGCCCTCGGGGCTGCGCACAGCACCGACCGGGCCGGGCTGGACGCCTTCGCCGACCTGCTCGCCGGGGTGCGCGAGGAGCTGCGACTGCACGGCTCCTACGCCGCGCGCTGGGACATCGACCTCGGCCGGGTCGAGCCGCTGCCGGCCACGCTCGCCTACACCGACTTCCTGCTGGCCACCGCCTTCCGCGGCGACACCGCGCTGACCTGCGCGGCGATGGTGCCGTGCATGCGGCTGTACGCCTTCCTCGGGCAGTCGCTCGGGCCGGAGGCGGCCGGCGCCGGCGACTACGCCGAGTGGATCACCACCTACGCCGACCCGGCGTTCGAGGAGCTGGCCGGCACCCTGGAGGAACTGCTCGACGCCGCCCCGGCGCACCAGGAGCTGCACCGGGCCTACCGGCGGGCGATGCAGCTGGAGGTCGGCTTCTTCGACGCGGCGTGGTCCGGCCGCTGACCGGACCGTCGGACCCCCGGGCGACACTGCCGTCGTGACGGTCCCGGAGGCCCCGGCGGTGCGGGTGCTGCTCACCCGCCGCCCCGGCGACGCCGTCGAGGTGCGCGAGCTCGCCGACGGCGCGGTGCGGACGCTGCCGGCCGACGAGCTGCCCGCGTTCGTCCGCGACCGGGAGGCCGAGCGGCCGCGGTGGGTCTGGGACGACACCACCCGCTGGTACCCGGCCCTGCTGGACGCCGGGGTCCGGGTCGAGCGCTGCGTCGACCTGCGGCTCTGCCACGCCGTGCTCCGCCGGTCGCCGTTCGTCGACCAGGCCGTGCTGCGCGGGCCGGACGCCGAGGGGTGGCGGGCGCTGGAGCCGGTGGTGCCCGGCGACCCGGCGCTGTTCCCGCTGGCCGACCCCGCCGACCGGCTCGACCCGGCCGCCGAGCACGACCGCCAGCAGGCGGCCCTGGCCGCGTCGGCCCAGCGCGGGCGGCTCGGGCTGCTGCTGGCCGCCGAGTGCTCCGGCGCGCTGGTGGCCGCCGAGATGACCCACGCCGGGCTGCCCTGGCGCGCCGACGTGCACGACCGGCTGCTCACCGAGCTGCTCGGCCCCCGGCCGGCGCCGGGTCAGCGGCCGGCGGTGCTCGAGCAGCTGCTGGCCGAGATCCGCGCGGCGCTGCGGGTGCCCGACCTGAACCCCGACTCCCCCACCGGGCTGCTGCGCGCGCTGCAGGCGGCGGGCCTGCCGGTCCCCGACACCCGCTCGTGGACCCTCGAGCAGCTCGACCACCCGTGCGTCCCACCGCTGCTGGAGTACAAGAAGCTCTCCCGACTGCTGCAGGCCAACGGCTGGAACTGGCTGGACACCTGGGCGCGCGACGGCCGGTTCCGGTCGTACTTCGTGCCGGGCGGGG
The DNA here is from genome assembly GCF_014195485.1 of Modestobacter versicolor. Lineage (NCBI taxonomy): Bacteria > Bacillati > Actinomycetota > Actinomycetes > Geodermatophilales > Geodermatophilaceae > Modestobacter > Modestobacter versicolor. The sequence continues at coordinate 3,718,268 of NZ_JACIBU010000001.1, read as the reverse complement.
TGGTCACCGGGCGGTGGGCGTCCAACGGCGGCGGCGCGCTGTCGGTGCCGCTGCAGGTGCGGCCGGCGGCGGTCGCCGACGAGGGCTGGCGGTTCGTGGTGGCCGACGTCGCCCAGCTGGAGCCGCGGGTGCTGGCCGGGATGAGCGGCGACGCGGCGATGGCCGAGGCGGCCCGGGCGTCCGACCTCTACCAGGGCATGGTCGACAGCGGCGCGGTCGCGACCCGGGCCGAGGCCAAGGTCGGGATGCTCGGCGCGATGTACGGCGGCACCCGCGGCGAGAGCGGCCGGATGATGCCGCGGCTCACCCGCCGCTACCCGCGGGCGATCGGCCTGGTCGAGGAGGCCGCCCGCGCCGGGGAGCGCGGCGAGGTGGTGCACACGCTGCTCGGCCGCGGGTCGCCGGTGCCGACCGGCGAGTGGGCCGAGCAGGGGGTCGACCTCGGCGAGCCCGCCGACCCGGGCGGCTCGCGCGAGGACCGCGACCGGCACCGCCGCGCCTGGGGCCGCTTCACCCGCAACTTCGTCGTCCAGGGCACCGGCGCGGAGTGGGCGCTGTGCTGGCTCGCCGATCTCCGCAACCGGCTGTGGCGGCTGGGCTCCGGGGCCCTCGCCGAGCGCCCGCATCTGGTCTTCTTCCTGCACGACGAGGTGCTCGTGCACACCCCGGCCGAGCTGGCCGACGCGGTCAGCGACGAGGTGCGCCGGGCCGCCGCCGAGGCCGGTCGGCTGCTGTTCGGCGGCTTCCCGGTCGACTTCCCGCTGGACGTCGCCGTCGTCGGGTCCTGGGCCGACGCCGGCTGACGTCAGCGGGCCGTCACCACCACCGCTCGGCGGCGGTGACCAGCGAGCAGCCGGACTCCCCCAGCGACTCGGCGTCGAAGCCCAACTGGCGCAGGCAGTCGGTGATCGCACCGTTCATCGTCTGCTGCACGGCCGCGTCGGTCTCCGCACCCCGCACCTGCTCCCGGCTCATCCGGTCGTGCTGGTGCCAGCTGACCAGCACCCCGCCCCGGCTCGGCTCCGGCGTCAGGCAGACGCCGCCGGACACGCCGTCACCCGCGCAGTCGTGCAGCGGAAGCCCCGCCTCGACCAGCGCGGCGGCGACCTCGACCACCAGGGTCACCAGCTCGTCCTCGTCGGCCAGCGGCCCGTCCCAGTCCTCGGGCAGCCGGTCGAGCTGCTCACCGAGCTCGGCCAGCCAGGCCTGCTCCTGCGGCGACTGCCGGCGCACCAGCCGGCCGTCGAGCCGCAGCACGCCGTACACGGGGCGACCCGCCTCGGCCGAGCCACCGGCCAGGGCGGCCCAGTCGGCCTCCATCCGGTCGTGGAAGGGACCGTCCACGACGCGCTCGATCGCGCCGCTCGCGTCCTCCTGGACCAGCCACCACGCGGGCGGTGTCAGCGGCTCGGCGACCCGCTTGCCGGCGGGGTGCGCCGCGGCGCCGAGCAGCTCGGGCGCGATCTCCTCGACGGCGGCCCCGCCACCGGCCACCGGCCGGGCCACCGTGGCCGCCCCGACCAGGACCGGCTCCGCGGCCGCCGGCACCGCTGCCTGCTGGCGCTGCCCCTGCACCTGGTTGCGTTCGAACTCGTAGCGCGCGGTCGAGCTCTGCGCGAGAGCCACGACCAGCGCGGCCAGCACGACGAACCCGAGGACCGCGACCACCGGCCAGACCAGCATCACCGCGACACCCCCGGGGCGCCCCAGCGGGCGGCGCGGCGGGAGGAGTCCTGCGCCCAGCCGAGCAGCCGGACGCCGGATGCGCGGAGGGACTCGCGCGGCGACAGCTCGCCGTCCGGGGGCGGGGCGAAGAGGTCGAGCAGCTCGGCCAGGTCCAGTTCCTCGGCGACGGGGACGGATCGTGGGCGGGGTGCCAGGTCGAGAGGGGAGTTCACGCGGGTCTCCTCGGTGCTGTCCGTCACGGCGGGGGAAGTACCGCGACACGACGAAAGGTAGGGCCCGCAGGGGCTCCGACGGCGCGCTGCGACACCGCCGTCCGGGGCCCGTCACCCAATCGTTGTGCGAACCCCTCCGGCGGTCGATGACCCGCCTCCGGGCAGCCGCCTTGTCGACATCAGCACCACCGCGACCTGGGCTTTTGCCCTCATCGGCCCGTGGAGCGGCGCTGGGGCGCGCGGTCGCCGCGGCCCGTGGCGCGTCGGGTCAGGGCAGCGGGCGGTGGTAACCGCGGACGTCGGCGGCCGGCGCCGGGTCGACCCAGCGGAACCCGTCGCAGCGGCAGCCGACCCCGGTCGACGCGCCCGTCGTGCAGGCCGGCTGGTGCGCGCGGTAGCCGTGCCCGCAGCGGTGGCACCTGACCGCCTCGACGGAGGTCATCGCGGCGCCTCCCTCCGGGTCGACCGGCAGCCCCCGTGGCACCGTCGGCCACAGCCTGGCCCACGGCACCCGCCGGTGCCAGCCCACCCCGCGCGCTCAGAGGTCCTTGCGCGCGAAGGAGGCCGCGGCCAGGCCCCAGACCATCGCCACCCAGACGGCGGCCCAGGTGAGGTAGGCCGCCGTCAGCGGCGCCTCGCTCAGGAACGGGAAGCCCTCGAACGCCGGGCCGAGCTGGGTGAGCGCGCCCGGGTCCTGGAAGGCGTGCATGGCCCCGCGCCACAGCCCGTCGGTGGGCAGCACCATCCGCGACACGGTGCCGACCCGGGCGACGCCCTCGTTGCCCAGCGCCCCGCCCACACCCCCGACGACCCCGGCGATCCAGGTGGCCCCGAACAGGCCGACGGCGACCACACCCGAGGCCATCGGCGAGATGACCGTCGACAGCAGCAGCCCCAGGGTCAGCAGCACCACGGTCTGCGCGGCGAGCAGCGCCAGCGCAGCGGCCGGCTGCGGCGGCCAGTAGTCGACCACCGCGAGGACGACGAGGCACTGGGCCAGGCCGGCCAGCACGACGAACCCGCTGCCGAACGCCACCAGCCCCAGCCACTTGCCCAGCAGCACCGTCGACCGGCGGACCGGGCGGGCCAGCACGGACAGCGAGATGCCGGACTCGATCTCGCCGGACAGCGTCGGCCCGGCGAGGAAGGCGGTGCCCAGCGCGGCGATGAGGCTGAGGCCGAACATCACCAGGTTGAGCACCTGCGAGGCCACCAGCCGGGCCTGGCCGCTGGTCAGCTCGCCGATGTCGGACTCGGCGGCCAGCCGGGAGAACCCCCAGCCGCTGAGCACGAGCAGCACCAGGGTGAGCCCGGCCAGCGCCCACAGCACCCGGCGGCGGGACGCCTCGCGCAGGGTCAGCGCGGCGATGGTGAGCACCGTGCGGGCGGTCGTCACCGCGTGGCCCCCTGCTCCGCGTCGTCGTGACCGGCCCGGAGGATGCCCAGCAGGCGCTCCTCCAGGCTGATCCGGGCGGGCTCGACCGCGTGCACCCGGGCGCCGAGGGCGACCAGGTCGCGCACCAGGTCGGGGACGGCCGTCCCGGAGTCCTCGGCCAGCGCCACGGTGAACCACTCGCCCTCGCGGTGCACGCTGCCGGAGGCGGCCAGCCGCTCCTCGGTGCCGGGGGTGAGGTCGGTCAGGTGCAGGTGCACCTCGCGCTGGCCGAGCAGCTCCTCCAGCGTGCCGGAGGCGGCGACCCGGCCGCGGTCGAGGATCACCACCCGGTCGCAGACCCGCTCGACCTCGCCGATCAGGTGCGAGTTGAGCAGCACCGCCACGCCGCGCTCGCGCAGCGCCAGCACGATGTCGCGGACGTCGACCCGGCCGAGGGGGTCCAGGGCGCTGGTCGGCTCGTCCAGCACCACGAGCTCGGGCCGGGCCACCAGCGCGACGGCGAGGCCGAGCCGCTGCTGCATGCCCTTGGAGAAGCCGCCGACCCGGTCCTGCTCGCGGGCGGCCAGCCCGACCAGGTCGAGGACCTCCCGCTGCTCGGCGACCGGGACGGCGAGCCCGGCCAGCCGGACGTGCAGCGCGAGCACCTCGCCGGCGGTCAGCCAGGGCTGGTAGCGGAAGAGCTCGGGGAGGTAGCCGACCCGGGCCCGGGACGCGGGGTCGCTCGACGGGCGGCCGAGCAGCATCACCTCGCCGGCGTCCGGGCGGACCAGCCCGAGCAGCATCTTGATCACGGTGGTCTTGCCGGCGCCGTTGGGTCCGAGCAGGCCGACGACCTGGCCGCGGCCGACCTCGAGCGAGACGTCGTGCACCGCCGTCCGCTTGCCGTACCGCTTGCGCAGCCCGGTGCACCAGGCGGCGGGTGTCGGGGGCAGACCGGCCACCAGGTCCGCCGCAGCGCGCACGGCGGACCCGGTGCCGACCTCGGGGGCGTCGGTGCTCACGTCAGTCGAGGTCCCGGGCGATCGAGAGCACCTCGTCGGTGTCGAGCGGGCCGGCGACGGCGGTCAGCACGCCGTCGTCCACCCAGACCACGGCGGCCAGCGAGCGGTCCCGGGTCTCCAGCACCGTGGCGGGCACCCCGTCGACGTCGGCCGTCGAGCTCTCGACCTGGTCGGCGGGCACCGGCAGCGGCAGGGTCGAGCCGTCGGCGGTGAAGGTGCGCAGCTGGGCGGCGACGTCCTCGGGGAGGCCGGGCAGCGACAGCAGGTAGTCGCGGACCGTCTCGAACGGCAGGCCGGAGGAGTACGCCGTCGGGGCGACCGCGCGGCCCACGACCAGCGCGGGGATGCCGGTCTCCGGCTGGGTCCAGACGGCGACGACGCCCGGCCCGGCGTCCAGGCGCACCTGGCTCCCGTCGAGCCCCGGCGGGGGCGGCGGCAGCGTCTCCCCCGCCTCCGCGGCGGCCTGGGCGGCGCGGTCGGCGGAGAAGGTGAACGTGGCGCTCAGCTGGCTGCCCACCTGGTAGGTCGGCTCACCGCTGACGCCCTGCGGCAGGGTGCCGACCTCGGGCACGTCCAGCCCGGACGCCGCGGCTGCGGCGTCCGCGTCGGCGACCTCGCGCGGGTCGCCGTCCCCGGTCACCACGACGTCACCGTAGGCGGTGAGGTCGGGCAGGCCGACGAGGTCGGCGGTGTCGAAGCTGACCGCGGCGACCTGCTCGGTGCGGAAGATCGGCAGCCAGTCGTTGGCGGCCGCGGTGCCCGCACCGGCCAGGACGACGGCGAACGCCGCGGCGGCCACGGCGGGGCGGCGGAGCAGCTCCCGGCCGCGGCGGGCCCGGCGGGGCACCGGGGCGGCGACCGGCGCCGGTGCCGTGGCGCGGGCGGCGGTGGAGAGGCGCTGCCAGGCGGCGTCGACGTCCGGGCGGACCGAGGTGGTCAGCGCGGCGCCGACGAGGGTGGCGTCCTCGCGGGCGGCGGCCAGCGCGGTGAGGCACTGCTGGCAGGTGGCGACGTGCTGGCGGTCGGGGTCGGCGACACCGGCCGGCTCGTCGATGAGGCGGCGGAGCACGCCCTCAGTCGGATGACGCATTGCGGTCCAGCTCCTTGCGCAGGGCGGATTCGGCGCGGCGGACGGTGGTGCCGACGCTTCCGGGGGACAGATCGAGGGCTGCGGCGACCTCGGCGTAGCTGAGGCCGCTGTGCCGCAGCACGAGGGCGACGGCCTGCTTGTGGGGCAGCTGGGCGAGCGCGGCGCGCACCCGGCTGCGTTCCTCGTTGGTGACGACGGCGTCGGCGACGTCGGGGACGACGACGTCCTCGGCCAGCGCGGCGACCTCCTCGCGCGACGAGCGGCGGCGCCCGGAGCGGAGCAGGTTGAGCGCGGTGTGGGCGGCGGCGACCGAGAGCCAGCCGGGGGCCTCCGCGGCCGGGACGGAGGAGTGCCCGAAGGAGAGGAAGACCTCCTGGGCGACGTCCTCGGCCTGGTCGCGGGAGCCGAGGACGCGGGCGGCGACCCCGACGACCTGCGCGTAGTCGCGGCGGAACACGTCGGCCAGGTCCGGGCGGACGGCGCCGGGGGCCGAACGCGACACGGTCACGCGCTTCGCCCTCCCGCCCCGCCCCTCCGCGGTGCCGGCCACCACAGCAGGGGACATCAGGACGGCCGCCGGTGCCGCTCGTCCGTTCCTGACCAGGTCCATGTCTCTACAGCACCGCCGAGCCCGCAGATGTGACACGAGGCCCCGCGGGTCGGATCAGGACACGGTGACGTCGGTCAGGTCACGCACGTCCGGGACCGGAGCGGCGACCCCCTCACCGGCGAAGACCTCCAGCTCCAGGAGCCGGCCACGGGCCACGTGCAGCACGACCTGCACGCCGGCCGGACCAGCGGCGGACACCGAGAAGTAGTCGGGTCGGCTGCCGTGCGACAGCTGCGACACGCGCGCCTCTGGAATCGGGGCCGCGGCGCTGCGCAGCCGGACCGACGGGCACCCGCAGCGGCACACGGCGGTCACCGCTGCCGTGGCGACGTGGTCGTGCAGCAGCGGCTCGTCGACGGCCGCCGCCAGCCACTCCAGCAACCGTCGCTCCTCGTCGGACGGGGCACGCTCCGGCGCCAGCTCCGTCCAGACCGGCGCGTCCGGCGTCACCCCGCCCCGTGTCGACATGTCGACGTCCGGCCGTTCACTGCGTGGCCTCAGGCCGGGGCTCGAGCAGGAGCACCGGGATCCGCCGCGGGGCCCTGCTCTGGTAGTCGACGTAGGACGGGAACACCGTGCAGGCGAGCGACCACCACCGGCTCCGCTCCGCGCCGACGGCCTCCCGGGCGACGAGCTGCAGTACGGAGTCCCCGTCGCGCAGCTCGACCTCCGGATGGGCCAGCACGTTGGCGTACCAGTCGGGGTGCCGGTCACCACCGCGGGTGGAGGCGACCGCGGCGTAGACGCCCTTGTGCTCCACGCGCATCAGCGGGGTCTTGCGGACCAGCCCGGTGCGCCGCCCGACCGTGGTGAGCAGGACGACGGAGCGCCCGCGCAGCCCGGTGCCGGTGCGCTCGAGGTGCTCGACCTCCTCGCGCACCCAGGGCACCGTGCTCGGCGCGTACTCCCCGTCAGGCATGGCCCGAGTGTCCCCGACGGCGGTCCGGCGGTGGGCCCCGTGGGATCGAACCCACCACCCGCGGATCACGAGTTCGGACGCCACGGTGTTCTGACCTGTGCGTTCACTGACGAGCGAGTGCATGACCAGCGGATCCACCGCTGGGAGTACATGATCGCGAACGAGCGGTGACGACCCTTCTGTGGGCGTCTTGCGGGCGCCGGTGTCGAGTCAGTTGCGCGAGAAGTCGAGCAGGTCCTTGGTGCCCGTCAGCAGGCTCTCGCGCACCACGTCGGGGTCGGAGAGATGGCCGGCGGCCATCGCCCCGTCACGCAGCATCACCAGCTGCCGGGCTGCAGCCTCCGCTCGAGGGTGTCCTAGGCGGATCAGCGCATCAGTGACGACACCGGAGAACCACTGCCGGTGCGCCAGCACCGCCCGGTGGACCGGGTCATCGGCGTCCGGGTGCTCGGCAGCGGCGTTGAGGAACGGGCACCCACGGAAGCCCGGGCCGCAGATGTCCCCGCCGATCTCCTCGGCGATGCCGTACAGCAGCGGCTCGGGACCAGCCCCCGAGGCCAGGACCTCGTCGACATGGGCTCTGAGGTGGGCGTCCACCGTCCCGAGGTAGGCGAGGACGAGGTCCTGCTTGCCGGCGAAGTGCCGGTAGAAGGTCGCCCGCGTGGTCCCGGCCTCGACCAGGAGCCGGTCGACGCTGACCGCCTTGATCCCCTCCGCATAGAACAGCCGTCCCGCCGTGCGGAGCAGCCGGTCCCGAGCGGTCGGTGCACGAGGCCCAGATGACGCCGCCGCGAAGGCCGCCTCGATCAGCATGTCCTCAGTCTAACAAAAGAACGAACGTTCTGTCTTGACACCGGGCGCAAGCGACGTCACGATCGTCCGGTAAGACAGAACGTTCATTCTACTTGGAGGACCCATGAGCACAGGACCCATCCGCAACGTCGTGCTGGTGCACGGCGGGTTCGTCGACGGCTCGGGGTGGCAGGGCGTGTACGACCTGCTCACCGCCGACGGTTACCAGGTCAGCGTGGTCCAGAACCCGACGCTGTCCCTCGAGGACGACGTGGCTGTCACCCGCCGCGTCCTCGACCAGCAGGACGGCCCGACCGTCCTCGTCGGGCACTCCTACGGCGGCGCGGTGATCAGCCAGGCCGGCACCCACGAGAAGGTCGCGTCACTGGCCTACATCGCCGCGTTCGCCCTGGACGAGGGCGAGTCGGTGAACACCCTGATCGCCGACCCGCCGCCCGGTGCGCCCGTGCCGCCGATCCTGCCGCCGGTGGACGGCTTCCTCTTCCTGGACCGGAAGGCGTTCCCCGCGTCCTTCGCCGGGGACGTCCCGGAGGCGCAGGCGCGCTTCATGGCGGCCTCGCAGGTGCCCTGGGGCGTCGAGGCCCTGGGCGGCGCGGTGACCGACCCGGCCTGGCGGGTCAAGCCGAGCTGGTACCTCATCACCACCGAGGACAAGATGATCCCGCCGCCGGCCCAGCAGTTCATGTCGGAGCGGGCCGGCGCCACGGTGACTGAGGTGGCCGGGAGCCACGCCGTCTTCCTCTCCCGGCCCGACGCGGTCGCCGACATCATCAAGGCGGCGGCCGGCTCCTGAGCGGACCGTCGGCGCGCCCGACCATGCCCGCGGCATGGTCGGGCGGTCGGAGGGGAACGGTCGGTGACGAGGGACCAGCCCAGGCGCCGTCGCAGCCGTCAGGTCTTGTCTGCCCTGCGGAGCTCGGCGATGTCGGCTTGGACCGACTCCCCCCACGCGACCCCATCCGCATGCGTGCTGGCGAAGTCCGGATCCACGTAGATGTGGACCTGCTTGATCAGATCTCCCTCGAACTCGAAGACATTGCAGAAGACGCCGAACGACGACGTGCCGTCAGGGAAGTCGATCCCCGAACTCGTCCGTCCGTGTTCGGCACCCTCGACCACGACGTAGCTCCCGACCGCGATGACGTTGAAGTCATCGAGCTCGTGCTGGAGACGGGAGACGCCCCGGGCCAGTCCTCGGGCGAAGGCTCCGATCTCCGCCTTGCCTCGCGCATGTCCGAACTTCGGGTAGAACATCTGCGCATCGTCGACGAACAGGTCGATGACGGCTGGGTCACCGGCGTCCACCAGACGGAAGTACTGCACAGCGACATCTTCGAGCTTCGACTTCCCACTGCCTGTCATGTCTTCCCCGTTCTTGGATGTACGGCATCTGGATGGGGCGTCTTGGTTCCGCTGCCCTGACCGGCCGCGCTGTAGCCGATGCGTCTGACGCCAGGTCCGTGACGAGTGCGCCGTGGCTCCTCCACGCCTGACAGCGCCCGTCCGAAGAGCACGTCCGAGCCGACGCTCCAGGTGTGCCGACCTCTGGCGTCTGTGAGCCACGGCCAGGCTGTCCCCGCCAGCCTGATCGGCCACGTGGCGTCATCCGCCCCCCAACGAGACCGGGCAGCCTGGTGGACTGACTGCCGCCGCCGCGCTCCGGGTGTCCCGCCGATCGCTCAGGCGTCGACGGCGCCGGCCAGGGTCGCCTGCAGGACGGTCTCCAGGGGCGTCGCCTTGACTCCCAGGACCTCCTCGGTGCGGGCGGAGTCGAGCACGTGCGGGTGTTCGTTGCTGTGCAGCACCTCGAGGAGCTCGGCGAAGAGTGGCTGCTGTCGGGCGAGACTCACCAGGTCATCGCGGTGGAGGCGGTTGATCTGCGGTGTGGGTGCGCCGGCCAGGTCGGCCAGCCGTTCGGTCAGCTCCCGCACCGGCAGGGAAGAGGTGGCCGGCACGTGCCAGGCGTGGCCCCACGCGCGGTCGTTGCGACTGGCGGCTACGAGGGTCCGGGCGATGTCCTCGGTGTAGTGCCAACTGTGCGGCGCGTCCGGGTCGCCGGGGTAGGACGCGACCTCGCCCGCCAGGACGGGCGCGAGCACGAACATCGCGTACGCACCGACCGGTCCCGGGCCCAGGAACGCTCCGGAGCGCACCTCGGTGACCTGCGCGCGACCTGCGTTCTGGGCGGCCAGCGCGTCCAGCCACATCATCGCTCGCGCACGGCCCTTGACCCCCGTGGCGGCCATCGGCAGGTCCTCGGTCAGGAGCCCGTCCACCTGGCCGTATCCGTAGCTGTTGCCCAGCATCACGTACCCCGCCCCGGTCCGTTCCACAGCGGTCAACAGGGCCGTGGCCATGCGCGGGATCTCGACGGCCCAGCGGTCGTAGGCAGGAACGGCGCAGTTGACCAGGACCCGCGCCCCCGCGGTGAGTTCGGTGAGCCGGTCGGCGTCGTTGACGTCGGCCGCGACGAGTTCCACGAGCGGGTGGTCGACGCCGCGACCGCTGCGGGTGATCTGGCGGACGCGCTCGCCGCTCTCGGCGAACTGGCGGGCGGTGGGCATGCCGGCTGCGCCGGCCCCGGTGACGACGACGAAGGACATGCCCACAGCCTGCCGAGCCGTGGGGTTTACGGTGAGTGGCCAGAACGCCAGCTATCCGGAAGTTCGAGCCATGCACCGCATCGTCGTCATAGCCGTAGCGCCGGTCCCTGCCTTCGACCTGTCCATACCCGAGCTGATCTTCAGCCAGGTGGAGGTCGACGGGCAGCGCGCCTACGACGTCCGGGTGTGCGCCGCCGAGCCCGGGGTCCTTGAGTCGGACGGCCCCTTCGACGTGTGCGTCCGCGAGGGACTCGAGGCGGTCGCCGACGCCGACACGGTGATGGTGACCGGCGGAATGGCCCGCGAGGACGTCCCGAGGGCGGTGTTGAGCGCGGTGCGGACGGCGGCGGCAGCCGGCAAACGCGTGGCGTCGATCTGCACCGGCGCCTTCGTCCTGGCCGAGGCCGGCCTGCTCGACGGGCGCCGCGCGACCACCTTCTGGGCGAAGTCAGAGCTGTTCCGCCGCCGGTACCCGGCCGTGGCGCTGGAGCCGGACGTCCTCTTCGTCGAGGACGGCCTGGTGCTCACCTCGGCCGGGCTGGCAGCCGGCATCGACTTGTGCCTGCACATGGTCCGGTCCGACCTCGGCGCGGCAGCGGCCAACACGATCGCCCGACTCGCCGTCGTGGCACCTGTGCGCCCCGGTGGTCAGGCCCAGTTCATCCGGACTCCGCTCCCCGCCGAGACCGACTTCTCCCTCGCCGGCACCAGGGCCTGGGCCCTGCAACGACTCGACCAGCCGCTGACGTTGACCGATCTGGCGCGGCACGCCCAGTGCAGCGTGCGGACGCTGACTCGCCGCTTTCGCGCAGAGACGGGCCTGAGCCCGCTGCAGTGGCTCCTGCACCAGCGGATCGACCGAGCGCTCGAGCTGTTGGAGGCCACCGAACTCCCGATGACCACGGTCGCTGCCCACAGCGGGATGGGCAGCGCCGACTCGCTGCGCCTCCACCTGGCACGGCGGGTCGGGCTCACACCGACGGCCTACCGGCGGTCCTTCACGCGACTGTGAGCCTCGACGGTGCGCGACCCGCCCTACTTGCGCGGTGGGCCCCGTGGGGATCGAACCCACAACCCGCGGATTAAAAGTCCGCTGCTCTGCCAGTTGAGCTAGAGGCCCGGCGCGCCCATCGTGCCACCGCGGCCGGGCGGCCCAGCGAGTGCGCAGTCATCGGGGTCTCCGGCGGCGGGGTGACCCCGACGAGTGCGCACTGAACGCGGGGCAGCGGGTCAGAGCACGGTGAAGAGGATGAACAGCAGCGCGGTCAGCAGCAGCGACACCAGGATCGACCCGAGGCAGCCGAGCCGGCTGGTGAAGAGGAACACGACCGGGGGGATGCCCCGGCGGCCGCCCCGCGAACCCCGCTCAGTCGGTGCACACCCGGTCGAGCAGGTCCTGCAGCCGCCCCTCCTGCGCGTCGTCGAGCGGCAGGTCCACCGGCACGCTCTCGCCGTCGCCCACCGTGACGGCCAGCGGGAAGACGAACGGCTTCTTCGTCTCGGCCAGCGCGTGCGGGTCGCAGCGGGCCGCGTCGAAGGTCACCGGGACCCGCAGCTCGCGCTCCTCCGCCGCCAGCGTCACCGGCAGGTCCCCGTCCGGCACCGGCTCGAGCACCACGCTGCCGCCCAGCCGGGTCACCTCCACCGGCTCGTCGCCCGACCGCCGGGTCAGCACGACCTCGCCGGTCATCGTCTCCCCTGCGTCGGCCAGGTCCTCGACCGCGATGCCGACGACGGCGAGCACGTCGGCGACCGCGCACGCCCCCGCGTGCACCTGCGCCATCGTGTCGCCGGTCAGCGGCACCCGGAGCTCCTCCACCGCGCCGTCCGGGCGCACCACCGTCAGCCGCGCGCCCACCGGGTCCACCGCGGCCGAGCAGTCGACCGCGCCGAACGGGGTGGGCAGGTCGATCGTCCGGCCCGGGGCGTACCGGGCGGTCACCGCGCGGGGCGGCAGCGGCGCGAAGCCCGGCGAGTCCAGCTGCACCGCGGTCACGGTGAAGGGAGCGGGCCCGGTGTCGGTGACCCGCACCTGCACCTGCCCGCCGACCGCCGCGTCCGTGCGGAGCTGCACCGCCTCGGCCGCGATGCCCGGAACCTCGGGCAGCGTCTGGACCACAGCAGCGGAGCTGGACGAGGGAGCCGGGGCCGCCACCGGGTCCGTCGACCCGCAGCCGGCCAGCACGAGCACCAGCCCCACCGCGACCCGCCGCACGGCCGGAGCCTAGGCGCCGGTCACCCGCCGGCGGCTACTTGCTGACGTGCCGGTCCGGCAGCTTCCCGAACACCCGGCCGGCCTCGTACTTCACCTGGAGCTTCTCCTGGGCCGACGCTGTCGGGCCGCGGCGCGGCTGACCGGACTCCAGGTCGAAGGCCGACCCGTGCCACGGGCAGACCAGGCACTCGCTGCCCCGGACCTCCTCGACGGTGCCCTCCGCGAGCGGGCCACCGACGTGCGCGCAGGCGCTGATGAAGGCGTCGACCTTCGCCCCGCGCCGGACGACGGCCAGCGGCACCGGGGCGCCCTGGCCCTCGCCGGTGCGCAGCGCCGGGCGGCCGTCGGGCAGGTCGTCGAGCGGGCCGAGGTCGATCCAGTCGGTGGTGAGCTGGCGGGCGTCGACGACGGAGTGGTTGGCGCCGGAGGACTGCGCGTAGGACATGTGCCCGCCGATGGACGCCGACGCCGACGCCACCCCGAGACCGGTGTAGGCAAGTGCCCGCCCGAGCCCGCCGTTGCCCTTCTTGCGGGCCACCAGCGAGCCGACGTAGAGGCCGAGCGCCGCGACGTTGCTGACGGCGTGCAGCGCGCCGAGCCGGCGCACCGCGTCGTCCTGCTCGGACCAGTCGGCGGCACCGGCCAGCGCGGCGGGCAGGCTCGCCGCGACGCCGGTGGTGATCAGCGCGGTGGCCGCGGGCCGGGTCGGCGGCGCGATGTCCAGCAGGCCGGCGGAGAGCCACGTGCCGACCGGGACCATCGCCAGGATCGGGTGCAGCGGGTGGCCCAGCCAGCTGCCGTGCAGCAGGTCCTTGAACGCCTGCGGCTGCAGCGCCTTGTTCACCGCCGTCCGGGCGGACTCCAGCGTCTTGTCGAACGACGAGACCTCGGACAGGCGGTCCAGCACGGCGAGCAGGCTCATGGGCCGCCCATACCCGTTGCGGGCGACCGGAACCGGGCGACCGGGCGATCAGCCCGCCGTCGTCCAGTCGGTCTCCGCGGCCAGCACGGCGAGCGCGGCGGCCCCCACCTCGTCGACGTCCCGGGCCAGGTCGCCGACGTCCTCGCTCAGCGGGCCGGCCACCCCCTCCTCCGGCGAGCAGAGCCGCAGCGCCAGCCGGTCGGCCGCGCTCCGCAGCCGGACGGCGGCGCCGTCCAGGGGTGGCGGCGAGGGCGTGGGGCCAGGCCAGGCGACGCCGGCCTCGCGGCACAGCCCGGGCAGCCGGCGCAGCAGCGCGGCCGACGTCGCGGCGGTGCGCCAGGCCGTGCCGGTCCGCAGCTCCGGCGGGCAGCTGAGCGTCGCCTCCGCCCAGCGCAGCAGCGCGAGGACGTCGCTCCACACCGCGTCGGAGACGACCCGGCCGGCCGCGCCGGCCGTCGGGGACCGGTGCGAGCGCACCAGCACACCCCCCAGCGACGGGTCGTAGAGCCAGGGACGGCGGTGCCCGGGTGCGCTCATGCGGTGACCCTGCCGGGCGTACCTGGGAGGTACCTGCCAGCCGGCCGTGATCATTCCGTGACCACTCTCCGTGATCGACCTCACGGAGAGTGCGCGCGCCGCACCGGGAATTCGGATGCGACGCCCACACTTGGTGCCGGAGCATGCAACTGTCCGTACACCCCCAGCTCGAGGAGCACCCGTGACCTGCCCGTCCCTGCTGCGCCGGACCGCCGTCGGCGGGGCGCACGAGGTGGGGCACGTCGTCACGAGCGAGCTCGCCCGGCTGCCGCGGCTGGCCGCCGCGCTGCGCACCCGCCTCCACCAGGACGACACGGGTGCCCAGTTCGCCCGGTACGTGGTGGTGGGCGGCGTCTCCAGCGCCCTCTACGCGCTGCTGTTCATCGGCCTCGGCGGGTTCGGCGCCCAGCCGGCGAACCTCGTGGGCGCCATCGCCTCCACGCTGCTGGCCAACGAGCTGCACCGCCGGCTGACCTTCCACGCCGGGCAGCAGGTCTCCTGGTTCACCGCGCAGTGGGAGGGCGGTGGCCTGGCGGTCGTCGGCCTGGTCGCGACGTCCTTCGCGCTGGCCGGGGTGCACATGCTGATCGGCGACGTCGGCACCGGCGTGGAGCTGCTGCTCATCGCCGCGGTCACCGGCGCGATCGGCCTCGTCCGGTTCGTCGCCCTGCGCAGCTGGGTCTTCACGCCCGCCACCGTCCGGCAGGACTGACCCCGCCGCGTCGTCCCCCGCGGTCGGCCAGGTCGCCCTACGCTCCGGGCATGGCTGACCTCCTGCACCGCCGCGCGCGCCTCGCTGCCGGCGCCGCCGCCGGCTTCCTGCTCCTGCTGCCGCTGGCCGCCTGCAGCTCCAGCAACGTCGACTGCTCCGGCACCTCGTGCACCGCCACGCTGACCGGCGACGACGCCAAGGCCAGCATCCTCGGCAACGAGCTGGCCTTCGCCGGCACGCAGGACGGCAAGGCCACCCTGCAGCTGGGCGACCAGAGCGTCTCCTGCGCCGAAGGGGACAGCGTGTCGGCCGGCCCGCTGTCGATCACCTGCACGTCGGTCACCGACGACGGCGTCGAGTTCACCGCCGAGGTCGGCTGACCCCCGGGGTCAGCCGGCGTCGGCGACCTCGACCACGACCCGCGAGGGCGCCGTGAGCGCGTAGACCCGGAACGGCGTCCGCTCGCCGGTGCCGATCCAGGCCACCGAGGTGCCCTCGAACGTGGCGTCGTAGACGACGCCGTCCACGACCTCGGTGCCGGACACGGCGACGGCCCCGCGGGCGACCTCGGTGGCCCCCGACTCGTACGGGTAGGTGGTGCCCTGCAGGGTCACCTGCAGGAAGGCCGCCCCCGGCACGTCGACGACCTCGCCGCTGCCCTGCGACGTCGGGGTGTCGACGTACTCGACCGACCAGCCGGGGGTGCCGCTGCCGGAGAGCTCGAACACCACCCGGTCGTAGCCCTCGTGGTGCGCCGCGCGGACCGTGGTCACGGTCAGGCCGTCCGGGGTCACCGGGTCGGCGACGTCGGGGTCGGTGTTGCCGGGGAACGGGCTGGCCGCGGGGTCCTCGGTCGCCTCGCTGCCCCCGGCGGCCGACGTCGGGGCCTCCGTGGTGGCCGAGCTGCCGGCGGTGACGCCGCTGGTCGAGGACGCGTCATCGGTCCCGGTCTGCGAGCCGCAGCCGGCCAGCAGGAGGACGGCGGCAGCGAGGCCCAGGGAACGGGTCGGACGGCGGGTGCGCACGGCCCGATGCTGGCACGCGGGACCCCCTCCGCCACGCCCGCCACGCGGTCCCGGAGGACCGGGTGCAGAGCACCTCCGGAGGGCCATGTATGGTTCTCACTGCCTCCAGCGACCACGAGCCCCCATCGTCTAGCGGTCCAGGACGCCGCCCTTTCAAGGCGGTAGCACGGGTTCGAACCCCGTTGGGGGCACGCAGCACCACAGCAAGGCCCTGTAGCGCAGTTGGTTAGCGCGCCGCCCTGTCACGGCGGAGGTCGCGGGTTCGAGTCCCGTCAGGGTCGCCATCCGGCACCAGCAACGGCTGGTCCCGGCGCTGGGGCCAGGTAGCTCAGTCGGTACGAGCGCTCGCCTGAAAAGCGAGAGGTCGGCGGTTCGACCCCGCCCCTGGCCACCCCCACTCCCGCTCCGCTGCCCTCCGCGCGGCCGGGCACGCGTCCAGCCACTTCCTGTCGTGGACACAGGGAACTCTCAGGATGGGCCCGCACAGTCGACCCATGACGACGACGACCCCCGCCTCCCGCTCCCGCGCCCAGCTCACCCGGCCGGACGGCAGCGCCCTGCGGGTGCTGGTCGTCGACGACGAGCCCTCCATCTGCGAGCTGCTCTCGATGGCGCTGCGCTACGAGGGCTGGGACGTCCGCACCGCCCACGACGGCACCGACGCGGTGCGCGCCGCCCGCGAGTTCCGCCCGGACGCCGTCGTCCTCGATGTCATGCTCCCCGACATGGACGGGCTCGAGGTGCTGCGCCGGCTGCGCGCCGACTCCCCGCTCGTCCCGGTCGTCTTCCTCACCGCCAAGGACGCCCTCGAGGACCGCATCGCCGGGCTCACCGCGGGCGGGGACGACTACGTCACCAAGCCGTTCAGCCTCGAGGAGGTCGCGGCCCGGCTGCGTGGCCTGCTCCGCCGCACCAGCCGCGTGGTCGCCGACGACGGCCTGCTGGTCGTCGGCGACCTGACCCTGGACGAGGAGAGCCACGAGGTGACCCGCGGTGGCGACGACATCCGGCTCACCGCCACCGAGTTCGAGCTGCTCCGCTACCTGATGCGCAACCCCAAGCGGGTGCTGTCCAAGGCGCAGATCCTGGACCGGGTGTGGCAGTACGACTTCGGCGGCCAGGGCAACATCGTCGAGCTGTACATCTCCTACCTGCGCCGCAAGATCGACGCCGGGCGCGCGCCGATGATCCACACGCTGCGCGGCGCCGGGTACGTGATCAAGCCCGCCGCATGACGTCCGCCCTCTCCCGGTGAGCCGCCGCACCGACGGCCGGCCACCGCCCGTCCCCCGGTCGCGCCGGTCGCTGCGCACCCGGCTGCTGGTGGCCTTCGTCGTCCCGCTGGTGGTCGTGCTCGCGCTGGTCGGCGTGGTCTCGGTGACCGCGCTCCGCGCCCAGCTGGTCGGCCAGGTCGACACCCGGCTCGAGGCGACCACCGACCGCTCCAAGGACTACTCGGCGCAGTGGGGCTACGGGTTCCCCGCACCGCAGCAGGGGGGCTCGCCCAAGGGCCCCGGCTTCCTCGGCGCCCGCGGCCAGGCCGAGGGCACGCTGGGCGCGACCGTCGTCGACGGCGTCTGCACCGACTCCGGCGTAATCGGTCCCGACGGCGAGACCCTCGCCCTGACCAGCGCGCAGCAGGAGCTGCTGGCGGCGACGCCCTCCGGCGGCGAGCCGGTGACCGTCGACCTGGGCGGCGACCTCGGCGACTACCGGCTGGTGTCCAGCACCCTGGCCGACGGGGGCGTGCTGGTGGCGGGCCTGCCGCTGAGCGGCACCAGCGACGCCGTGCGCCGGCTGATCGCCGTCGAGCTGGTCGTCGGGCTCCTCGCGCTGGTCGCGGCCGCGCTGGCCGCGGTGCTGGTCATCCGCCGCACCCTGCGCCCGCTGGACCGGGTGGCCGCCACCGCGACCCGGGTGGCGCAGCTGCCGCTGGCCACCGGGGAGGTGCGGCTGGCCGAGCGGGTGCCCCCGGAGGACACCGACCCCGGCACGGAGGTCGGCCAGGTCGGCACCGCGCTGAACACCATGCTCGACCACGTCGAGACCTCGCTGGCCGCGCGCCAGGAGTCCGAGACCCAGGTGCGCCAGTTCGTCGCCGACGCCAGCCACGAGCTGCGCACGCCGCTGGCCTCGATCCGCGGCTACGCCGAGCTGGTCCGCCGGCAGGGCGGGGAGGTCTCCGCCGACGTCGGGCACGCGATGGGCCGGGTGGAGTCCGAGGCGCTGCGGATGTCGGCGCTGGTCGAGGAGCTGCTGCTGCTGGCCCGCCTGGACGCCGGCCGCGAGCTGGCCAGCGAGGAGGTCGACCTCACCGCCCTGGTCGTCGACGCCGTCAGCGACGCGCACGTCGCCGGCCCGGGCCACCGCTGGCAGGTCGACCTGCCCGACACCCCGGTCGAGGTGCCCGGCGACGCCGCCCGGCTGCACCAGGTGCTCACCAACCTGCTGGCCAACGTGCGCAGCCACACCCCCGACGGGACGACGGCGACCACCCGGCTGCGCACCGAGGGCGGCTGGGCGGTGCTGCAGGTCGTCGACGACGGCCCGGGCATCCCGGCCGCGCTGCGCCCGCACGTCTTCGAGCGGTTCGCCCGCGGCGACGCCTCCCGCTCGCGCACCGCCGGCAGCACCGGCCTGGGGCTGGCGATCGTGCACGCGGTGGTCGGCGCGCACGGCGGCGAAGTGCAGGTCGCCAGCGAACCGGGCCGCACGGCGTTCACCGTCCGGCTGCCGCACGCCACCCGGGCTGCCGCCGGCTGACCGGTCCGCTCAGGCGCTCGCGTGGTCCGCGGCGACCTGCTCGTAGACCTGCGCGTGCACCCGGCGGACGGCGGCGAGCTGCTCGGCCCGCCAGGCCGCGTCGACCCGCGCCGGGGCCGGCCGGGTGAGCGCCGCCACCACCGCGGAGGTGAGCGAGGCGCCGTCCAGCCCGGTCACCGGGTCGTTGCCGTAGAGCACCACGTCGGACCACTGCTCGCGCGGGTGCCCGCCGCCGGGCACGACCGCCCGGGTGCCGGCGTCGCGGCACAGCTCGATCCAGGTCGAGTGGGTGCGGGCGCGCTGCGGGACGACGGACACGTGCAGCTCCTGCAGGTGGCGCACCCACGCGGCGGGGTCCTCGGGCCGGCTCCGGACCAGCTCCAGGTCACCGGCGTCGGCGAGCTCGAGCAGGTCGGGCAGCCGGGTGCCGAGGTCGACGTCGGGGTGCACGTCGACCCGCAGCCGACCGCCACCGGAGACCGCGCCGGACAGCGCGCTGCGCACCAGCTCCAGGGGCTCGGCGACCTCGGGGCCCAGCTCGCCCAGGTGCAGGCCGACCAGCCGGGTCTCCCGGCCGATGCCGGGGGTGGGGGCGGCCAGCGACGGGTGGGCCACCACGATCGCGGTGCGGCCGAACCGGTCGGCGATCTCGTCGGCGGCGCCCGGGGTGAGCGTCAGCACGACCTCCGCGGTCGCCAGCAGCGCCCGCAGGTGGGCGCGGGCCCGGGTGCGGGCCGCCCCGGGGTGGGTGCCGGAGTCGGCGCCGTCGACGGCGGTCAGGTCGTGCACGGTGACCACCAGCGGGACGTCGCAGCGGCGCACGGCGGCGGTCCAGGCGTCCATCTCCGGCACGGTGAGGTGCGCGTACCCGCCGTGCAGGTGCAGCACGTCGACCTCGCCCGCGTGCGCGGTCAGGTGCTCGGGGTCCAGCCACGGGCTGGGCTCCACGTCCGGGCCCACCCGCACGACGCCGTCGGGGGCGACGGCGTCGCCGTAGGGCGTGGCGAACGGCACGGTGGCGACCCGGAGCGGTCGCCGGGTCGGGTCGTCGGGCAGAGCGGTCACGCGGTCGTACGCCTCCTGCGGTCGAGCACTGGGTCCGCGGCAGGGGGCGGTGCTCCTCGGCTGGCGGTGTGCGGGCCGGATCTCCCCGCCGGTCGCCCCTACCCGCAGTGTCCGCGCGTGAACCGAGAGGTGTTCCCCCAGCTCACCCGTGCGGGGGGTCCCCCGGACGGGCGGCTGCCGGTGACCCCGGTCGGCCCGGTCCGCTACGTTCCCTGGCGCCGGTCCGCGGGGACGGCCGGCACCGGGCACGGCAGTCGGAGGACGAGTGGGCGAGCAGGGCGAGCAGCACGCCCCGGACCTGACGGGCGGCTGGGCCCACGGCCCGTACGCGGCACCCACCGGGCCGGCCACCTGGACACCGCCGCTGGTGCAGCGCCGGCCGCGGCGGTCCCGGGGGCCCTGGCTGGTCGTCGCCGCCCTGGTCGTCGTCCTGCTGGTCGGCGCCGGGCTGTTCCTGTTCCGCGGCGACCCGCTCACCCTCGGCGGCCGGTACGTGACCGAGCCCGAGGCGGTCCTCGCCGACGCCGACGACGTGCTGGCCGGCTACGTCGAGGACCGGCACGGTGCCGCGTCCGACGACAGCCGCTGCTGGTTCGAGCTCGCCGACGCCGAGGGCCACGAGGTCACCGACACCCTGCTGTGCGGTCCCGTCCTCTTCGTCGACGGCGACCCCGAGCGGAGCTGGCTGCGCTTCCCGCTCACCGCGGCGCCCGACGGCGGCGACGTGCGGCTGTCCGTGGAGCCCCTCCCGGCCGACCCCGAGCCCGAGCGGCTCGCCGACCCCGCGCTGCTGCACCGGCCGGACGGCGGCACGCCGCCCGACGGCTCCGGCGGGCTCGAGGTCCCGGCACCCCCGCAGGCCGAGCCGGGGTGGTCGGCCACCGGCCCCTTCCCCGACGTCACCTGGACGCCGCCGGCCGGGCCGTCGCGGCTCTCCGGCCCGGCGGCCGCCGTGGCGGTCACCGGGCTCGCCCAGCCCGACCGAGTCGGCTCCGGCGACGACGCCCGGCGGGCGGCCGACGGCGAGCGGCTCGTCGCCGTCCGGTACGCGATCACCGCCGGGGAGGGGACGTCGTCCGCCCCGCCGGCGCTGAGCTACCAGGTCAGCGGCGCCGACCCGGTGCCCGTCGGCCCGGCCCTGGTCGCCCCGGGGTCCACGGTGGAGGCCGTGCTGTCGGTGCCCGAGGACGCCGAGCAGGCCGACCTGGTGGTCGACGACGCCGGTGTGCAGCAGCGGCTGTCGCTGCTCACCGGTGCGCCGGGCACCGGCAACCTGCAGGTGCTGGCCCGCACCAACCGGACGGCGGAGGTGAACGCGGCCCCGCAGCTGGTCGGCACGCTGAGCGCCCCCGACCGGGTGGCCGCGCAGTTCCCCTTCACCGTCACCGTGACCCGCGCGACGCTCGCCTGGTGGGCCGGGCCCGGCGGGGCCAAGCAGCCGGCCGACCCCGGCCGGGCCTTCCTCGTCGTCGACGTCGCCCTGGCGATCCCGGACACCCCGCCGGGCGCCGTGCCGATCGAGTACCTGTCGCTGCTGCTGCCCGACGGCACGGTGCTGCGCGCCGCCGACCTCGCCGACGACCCGGCGTTCGTGCTGCCCGCGTTCGACGTGCCGGCCGACTTCACCGCCGGGATGCTGCTGTTCGGCGGGGTGGCCACCTTCCCCGACGGTGCGGTCGCCGACTTCGGCGGCGGTCGGCTGGACGTGCCGATCGGGATCCCGGCCGGCTGAGCGTCAGGCCTCCGCGGCGCGCAGCTCGGCGAGGATCGGCCGGGCCACGGTGAGCGCGTGGTTGGCGGCGGGCACCCCGGCGTAGACCGCGGTGTGCAGGCAGACCTCGGCGATCTCCTCGTCGGTGAGCCCGTTGTGCACCGCCGCCTTCACGTGCAGGGCGAACTCGTCCCAGTGCCGCAGCGAGGCGGTGATCGCCAGGGTGAGCATGCTGCGCTCCCGGCGGCCCAGCCCGGGCCGCTGCCAGAGGTCGCCCCAGGCCACCCGGGTGATGAAGTCCTGGAAGTCGGCGGTGAACGGGGTGACCGCGGCGACCGCCCGGTCGACGTGCGCGTCGCCCAGCACCTCGCGCCGCACCCGCATGCCGGCGGCGCGGCGCTGGTCGTCGGTCTCCAGCGGCTGGGTGTGCTGCGGCTGGGCGTCGTCCGGGCGGGTCATGCGGTGCCTCCGGTGGCGTGGGCGATCAGGGCGTCGGTCACCTGGTCGGGCTGCTCGAGGTTGGCCAGGTGGGCCGCCGGGCTCAGGCTGAGCAGCCGGGCGCCCGGGACGCCGTCGGCGATCAGCTGCTGGTGCTCCGGCGGGAGGGCGGGGTCGTCGGCGCCGGAGACGACCAGCGTGCGGGCGGTGACCCGGCCCAGGTCCGGCCGCAGGTCCATCCCGGCGATCGCCGCGCAGCAGCCGGCGTAGCCCTCGTCGTCGGTGGCGCTGATCATCGCCTCCAGCCGGGCCACCAGCTCCGGGTGCGCGGCCGCGTAGCCGGGGGTCAGCCAGCGGCTGGCCACGGTCGGGGCGAGCACCGCCGTCCCCTGCGTGCGGGCGGTCTCCGCGCGCTCGCGCCAGGTCTGCACGTTGCCGGTGTGGGCGGAGCTGCACAGCACGGCGAGGCTGGCCACCCGCTCCGGTTCCCGCACCGCCAGCCGCAGCCCGGTCATCCCGCCGATCGACAGGCCCACCACGTGCGCCTGCGCCACGCCCAGCCGGTCGAGCAGCGCGACGACGTCGTCGGTCAGGTCGTCGAGGGTGGAGTCGCCCGGCGGCACCGGCGTCCGGCCGTGGCCCCGGGTGTCGTACCGGACCACCCGGAAGCGCTCGGCCAGCCGGGGCACCTGCGGGTCCCACATCGTGTGGTCGGCCCCGAGGGAGTTGGAGAGCAGGAGCACCGGGGCGTCGGCCGGGCCCTCCACGACGGCGTGCACCTCGACGCTGCTCATCGTCCGCCTCCGGGCTCGTTCCGCTCCTCGGTCGCTGGCGCTCCCTGCGATGCTCGCTCGCTCGTCGCCTGCACGGCGCTCATCTGCGTCCTCCCTGGGTGGCGATCGTGTGGGCGGCCAGCGCCGCGTCGACCTGGGCACCGGCCTCGCCGACGTCCGGCGAGCTGTCGGCGACCAGCGCGGCGCCGTCGACGTCGTCCCGGGCGAGCACGACGTCGGCCAGCGGCCGGCCCTCCTGCGTCGCGGTGCGCACCGCGGCCGCCGCGGCGTCGTGGGCGGGGCCGGCCCCGAGCGACGGGGTGAGCGCCTCGCCCAACGCCCGGGCCAGCTGGGGGTCGCCGGCCGCGGCGACGGCGGCGGCCATCCGGTCGGTGTCCAGCCGCAGGTCGGCCAGGCACTCGGTGAGCCAGGACGCCGCCGAGCCGACGGTGCCGAGCAGGTCGGTGAGGGTCGGCCACTCCACGTGCCAGGTGCCCGCGCCGCGCTCGTGCTCCTGCTCCATCGCGGCGAACAGCGTCGCGACCAGCCCGGGCGCGCGGCGGGCGCAGGCCCGGGCGGAGACGGCGGCCACCGGGTTGTTCTTGTGCGGCATCGCCGAGGAACCACCGCGGCGGGCGGACACCTCGGTCGCCTCGGCCACCTCGGTCTGCGCCAGCAGCACGACGTCGACGGCGATCGTCGCCACCACCCCGGCCACCGCGCCCAGCACCCCGGCGACGTCGGCGATGGGCAGCCGCACGGTGAACCACGGCACCTCGGTGGTGGCCAGGCCCAGCTCGGCGGCGAGCTCGCGGCGCAGGTCGACCCCCGAACCGGAGCTGGCGGCCAGCGTGCCCACCGCGCCGCCGTACTGCACCGGCAGCGCGGCGCTGACCGCGGCGATGCGCGCGCGGGCGCCGTCCAGCCCGGCCAGCCAGGTGGCCGCCTTGAGCCCGACGGTGATCGGGAGCGCCTGCTGCAGCAGCGTCCGGCCCATCAGGACGTCGTCGCGGTGCTCGGCGGCCAGCCGGGCGCAGGCGTCGGCGGCGGTGGTCAGGTCGGCGTCGACCAGCTGCAGGCCACGCCGGGCCAGCAGCACCGCGGCGGTGTCGACGACGTCCTGGCTGGTCGCGCCGACGTGCACCGCCCGGGCGGCGTGCGGGCCGACGGCGGCCTGCAGCGCGCGCACCAGCGGCGGCACCGGGTTGCCGGCGTCCGCGGCGCGCTCGTAGACCGTGGCGAGGTCCAGCCCGGCCGGGTCGGCGCACACCCGGCTGACCTCGTCGGCCGCCGTCGTGGACACCAGCCCCACCCGGGCGGCGGCGCGCGCCAGCGCGCCCTCCACCTCCAGCAGGGCCACCAGCCACGGGTCGCCCGCCGGGCCGGCGGTGGCGCCGGCCGAGACGGGGCCGCGGGCGAACGTCGCGTCGAGGAGGGTCACTCGCGCATCTTGACGGGTCGGGGGCTCACACCGCGAAGAAGACGGTCTCGACCATGCCCTTGTCGGTGCAGTCCTGCAGGTGGATGTCGAGCACGTAGCCGTCCTCGCTGCGCTGCGCGACCAGCGTGCCGCGTGACTCGTCGTCCGGCAGGCTCGCCAGCACCGGGTCGGCCGCGTTGGCCTCGGCCTCGTCGGCGAAGTAGATCCGGGTGACCACCCGGTCCAGCAGCCCGCGGGCGAACACCGAGACGTCGACGTGCGGCGCCTGCAGGCCGCCCTCGCCGTCGGGCACCGGTCCCGGCTTCAGCGTGTGCACGGCGTACTGGCCGCCGTCGACGGTGTCCGAGCGCGCGAACCCGCGGAACCCGGGCACGGTCTGCCCACCGCGCGGGTCGTCGGGGTGCGCGAAACGACCGTCGGGGTCGGCCTGCCAGGTCTCGATCATCGCGTCGGGCACCAGGTCGCCCCTGCCGTCGAAGACCCGGCCGCGCAGCCAGATGGCGCCCTCGGTGCCCTCGGCCGCGGCGTACGGGCCGTCGGGCCAGGTCAGCCCGATCGCCAGGTACGGCCCCACGGTGGCGCTCGGGGTGGTGGCCAGCCGCAGCGGCCCGTCGAGGAAGCCGCTGCCCCGGCGCGGGATGCCCGGGACCCGGTCGTTCTCCTCGTTCGCGGCCTGCACCAGCGGCGAGATGTGGGGGCTGCTCATGCGACATCTCCGTCGTCGTCGGTCTCGAACGGCGTCTGGTCCTTGCCCCGCAGGACGATGTCCCACTGGTAGGCCAGCGCCCAGTTGTCCTGGGTGCGGTCGAGGTCGAACCGGCTGATCGCCCGGTACCGCGCCGACGGCGGGATCGCGTTGTAGATCGGGTCCTGCTCGAACAGCGGGTCGCCCGGGAAGTACATCTGGGTGACCAGCCGCTGGGTGAAGGCCTGGCCGAAGAGGCTGAAGTGGATGTGCGCCGGCCGCCAGGCGTTGTGGTGGTTGCCCCACGGGTAGGCGCCGGGCTTGATGGTGGTGAACTCGTAGCGGCCCAGGCTGTCGGTGATCACCCGGCCGAGGCCGTCGAAGTGCGGGTCCAGCGGGGCAGGCCAGTTGTCGACGACGTGCCGGTAGCGCCCGCCCGCGTTGGCCTGCCACACCTCGACCAGCGCGTCGGGCACCGGGCGCCCGTCGCTGTCGAGCACCCGGCCGAAGACGATGATCCGCTGGCCCTGCGCCTCGCCGCCCATCCGCAGGGTGAGGTCGGCGTCGGTGGGCAGCACCCGGTCCTCGCCCAGCACCGGGCCGGTGACCTCGGTGAGCCGGTGCGGCAGGTCGACCGGGGTGCGCAGCGGCGCCCGCAGCCCGGTGCTCTTGTAACCGGGGTAGGCGAGCGGGGTGCGCTGCTCCTCGGGATCGCGGAGGTAGCGCGGCAGCACCAGTGCGCTGTCCGCCGCAGGTCGCGGAGCTCGAGATGTGGTCCCGGTCATGCCGGGACGGTAAGCCCACGCACTACGCTTCCCAAGCAGGTACTTCCGCTGGGCAGAAGAGAGGTACGGCCATGGCGGGTGGGGCGGGCGCCACCGGACGATCGGTGACCTCCCGTGCGCTCGGCGTGCTCGACGCCTTCGACTCCGCGCACCCCCGGCTCACCCTCTCCGAGGTGGCCGAGCGGTCCGGCACCCCGCTGACCACCGCGCACCGGCTGCTCGCCGAGCTGGCCGCCTGGGGGGCGCTGTCCCGGCGCCCCGACGGGCGCTACGAGATCGGCCGCAAGCTCTGGGACCTCGGCCTGCTCGCCCCGGTCCAGCTGGAGCTGCGCCAGGTCGCCTCGCCGTTCCTGCTCGACGTGCACACCGCCACCCGGGACACCGTGCACCTCGCCGTCCGGGAGGGCCTGCGGGCGCTCTACGTCGAGCGGATCTCCGGGCGCGAGTCGGTGCCGGTGGTCAGCCAGGTGGGCAGCCGGCTGCCGCTGCACGCCACCGGTGTGGGCAAGGTGCTGCTGGCCTCCGCGCCGGACGACGTCGTCGAGCAGGCACTGCGGCAGCTGACCCGCGAGACCCGGCACACCGTCACCGACCCGCGCGTGCTGGCCCGCGAGCTGGGCGAGGTGCGCCGGCGCGGCTGGGCGCGCACCGCCGAGGAGATGTCCCCGGGCACGGCGTCGGTCGCCGTCCCGGTCACCGTCGAGCGGGCGAACGGCCCGGTGGTCGTGGCCGCCCTGGGCATCGTCGTCCCCGCCCAGCGCCGCGACACCGGCCGGCTGGCCCCGGTGCTGCAGGTGGCGGCGCGGGGCATCGGGCGCGAGCTCGCCCGCTCCGACCAGTTCCGCTGACCGGAAGGAATTCGCAGACCGCCGGGCGGCCCAGGTCACACTCGGGACGTGCGCACCCAGGTCGGGATCATCGGCGCCGGCCCCGCCGGCCTCCTGCTGTCACGCCTGCTCCAGCTGCAGGGCATCGACACCGTGGTGCTGGAGAACCGCTCGCGCGAGTACGTCGAGGCCCGCATCCGGGCCGGCATCCTCGAGCAGCACACCGTGCAGACGCTGATCGACGCCGGGCTGGGCGACCGCCTCCAGCGCGAGGGCCTGCCCCACGACGGCGTCTACCTGCAGTACCCCGGCACCCGGCACCACCTGGACTTCCCGGAGCTGTGCGGGCGCCGGGTCTGGGTCTACGGGCAGACCGAGGTCACCAAGGACCTGATCGCGGCCCAGCTCGCCGGCGGCCCGCCGCTGCTGTTCGAGGTGTCCGACGTCGTGCCGGAGGACGTGGACGGCGACTCGCCGCGGATCCGGTTCACCGACGCCGACGGCACCCCGCAGGTGCTGGAGTGCGACGTCATCGCCGGGACCGACGGCTTCCACGGCGTCTCCCGGCCGGTGGTGACCGCCGGCGCCGGTGGGCGCACCTGGGAGCGGACCTACCCCTACGCCTGGCTGGGCATCCTGGCCGACGTCGCGCCGTCGACCGACGAGCTGGTCTACGCCTGGCACCCCGACGGCTTCGCGCTGCTGTCGATGCGCGGGCCGTCGGTCTCCCGGCTGTACCTGCAGGTCGACACCACCGAGAAGATCGAGGACTGGTCCGACGACCGGATCTGGGAGGGGCTGTCGACCCGCTTCGCCCTCGACGGCTGGGAGCTGCAGACCGGCCCGGTCACCGAGAAGTCGATCCTGCCGATGCGCTCCTTCGTCAGCGCGCCGATGCGCCGCGGCCGGCTGTTCCTCGCCGGGGACGCCGCGCACATCGTGCCGCCCACCGGCGCCAAGGGGCTCAACCTCGCCGTCGCCGACGTCACCCTGCTGGCCGGCGCGCTCGTCCGGCTGCTGCAGGACAAGCAGACCGACCTGGTCGACAGCTACTCCGACCGCGCGCTGGCCCGGGTCTGGCGGTCCACCCACTTCTCCTGGTGGATGACCTCGATGCTGCACCGCTCCGGCGACGACTTCGACGCCGAGCTGCAGCTCTCCCAGCTCCGCCGGGTCTGCAGCTCGGAGGCCGCCGCCCGCGAGCTCGCCGAGAACTACACCGGCCTCCCGCTCGACCTCTGAGCCAGCTCCCGGCGCCGAGACCTGGTCGATCCCGAGCAGCCGTGACCAGCGGCACGGCCGCCGCGGTCCCCGTTCTGGCAGACTCTGCCCAATCGGGTCCGCTGACCAGCCGGTCGAGTCGCCATGTCGACCCCGTCAACCGTCAGAGTCCCCCACTCTGCGGCTCAGGTTCGGTGACTTCTGCCCGGTGAAGTGCCGGACACGGACCGGTCCGCACCACTAACTTCCAGTACATGCTCTCGACGCTTCTGGTCATCGCTGGCGTGTTCGTGGGGCTGTTCGTCCTGCTCTCCCTGATCGTGCACCTCAGTGCCCGTCCGGCGACCCGCGGACAGACGACGGCTCCGCGCACCCCCTCCTGGGTCGTGGACGCCGGTCAGCCGCACCCGGACCCGTGGTCGCCGATGTCGACCACCAGCACCCAGATCCGCGCGGTCCGCTGACCCCGCCGGTCAACCGGGCAGGACCGCAGGGACGCTCTCGCCGCGGCGGGCCAGCTCGTCGCGCACCGCGACCAGCCGGGCCCGCCGTTCGGTCAGCCGGCTCTTCAACCCCGCCCGGCTGAACTCCGCGACATCGCTGGAGAAGGGAGCCGGTCGACCGGCCCGGCGGGACAGCGGGACGGCTCTGCCGCCGGGGCGGACGAGCGCCAGCAGCTCCCCGGTCGCCTGCACCGACACCGCACCGCGGGCCAGCCAGGAGCGCAGGGTGGCGGTGTCGGCCGTCGCCACGTCGAGGTCGGCGGGGACCGCGTGGACGGTGGCCAGGTGGGACCAGTCGCCCCCGCCCATCCCCCGGCCGGTGCTCCCCGGGGCGCCGATCGCGAGCGGGTCGTCCGGGGCGGGGACCCCGTCGTCCCGCCGCCGGAAGGCGTAGAGCAGCGGTGCCGCGCAGGTGGGGCAGGGCGTCTGCACCACCCAGCCCTCGCCGACGGGGCCGGACACCGGCTCGAGGCGGCGCGCCTGGCCCGGCAGCGCGTTGCCGCACCGGGCGCAGACCCGGGCGTCCATGAACAGGTCTGCCTCCAGCCCGCTGCGCACCTCCGGCCCGCGGCGCAGCAGCGCGTCCGCGGTCCACCGGCGGGCCGCCGGCTGCGCGCTGAACGGTCGAGGAGCCCAGGCCAGCGCCAGCAGGGCGAACGGCCAGACCATCGACGACTCCCAGTCGTGGCCCCGGCCCTCCACCCAGAAGACCAGGAAGAGCGCCACCGGCACGCAGACCACGGTCATCAGCCGGGCCGGGAAGCGGGCGGCGTCGTGGTCGCCGACGTGGACGGCGCGGTTGAGCCCGCGCAGCGACAGTCCCGCGACACCGAGCAGCACACCGACCAGGAGGGCACCGATCACGACCCGGTTGGCCAGGTTGCCGTCGGCGGTCGCCTCGCGCACCACGACCAGGACGGCGATCGCCACCAGTGCCAGCGGGAACAGCAGCCCGAGCACCCAGGCGGCGAGCACCGGCACGGGCGGGCGGTGCTCGCGGAGGCCGCGCAGCACCTCCGCGGTCGAGGGCCCGGTGCCCTCCGGCGGGCGCGCCGCCTGCAGCGCCTTGCCCCAGTCGTTGGTGGTCAGCCGCGGCTGGCTCATGACCGCGAGCCTGGCACAGCGACCTCCGGCCCTCACCCCGGTGCCCCGGCTAGGCTCCCCGCGATGACCAGCGACTCGCCGCCGCTGCAGGTCTACCCGATCGGCCAGCTGATCCGGGTCCGGGCGGCGCAGGACGAGTTCCACGTCCGGGTCGGGGCCGAGCTGCAGCGGCTCACCTCCACCGACTTCAGCGTCTGGGCGATGGCCCACGGCCCGGCCGACCACGTCCCCCGCCCGTGGACCGTCGCCGAGCTGGCCGCGCAGGCCGGTGCCATCGGCCTGCCGGACGCAGCCGAGCGGCTGGACCACCTGGCGGCCGCCGGTCTGGTCGCCCTGGCCGCCCCGGGCACGCCGAGCGGGCTGGCGCTGGCCGAGCGGGTCCGGATGGTGCCGCTCGTGCTGGGCCTGGGGAACTCCGCCGAGAACCCGGACGCCTACTCCGTCGGGCTGCCGGGCCGGCCGCTCGCCGTGCTGTCCGCCGCCGCCTACGACCTGTTCGAGTGGGCGACGATGGAGACCAGCCTGTGGCGGGCGTGCCAGGGCGCGGCCGCGACCGCCGCCCGGGTGGGCATCGACGACCCGCTGGCCAGCGACCCGGAGGCGTTGCTCGCCTCGCTGCTGGGCGACCTGCACCGGCTGCTGACGCCCAACGCGGTCTGCCTGGACACCTGGGCGGTGAGCTGATGCCCGCCGGGGAACCGCTGGTCTTCCCGCTGGGCCACGCCATGGGCCCGTTCCACCAGCAGCGCGGCGCACCCCCGGCGTACTGGGTGGTCCGGCTGGGCTGGGACAGCCCGCTGCTGCCCGACCGGGCCACGGCCGACGTCTGGGCGCTCGCGCACGGGGTCCCGGACCGGGTCGCCAGCACGCCGTGGACGCGCACCGAGCTCTGCCGCGCCGCCCGCGAGGCCGGTGTCGAGGACCCGGCGGCGGTGCTCGACGCGCTGCTGGCGCGCGGGCTGGCCGCCGAGGTGGCCCCGGGCACCGAGGCCGCCGCCGAGTTCACCGGCACGCACCGCGTGCAGTCGCTGCTGCTCGGCCTCGGCGAGCTGCCCGACCGGCCGGACGTCGACGGCATCGGCCTGCTGGGCATGCCGGCGCTGGCGCAGGTGCCGCTGGGCACCTACGAGTTCTGGCAGTGGGGGCACCTGTGGCCCACGCTGACCGAGGCGGCCGCGGGGCTGGCGGAGATGGCCGCCCAGGCCCCGCAGCACGAGCCCGAGGAGGCCGACCCGGTGCGGGTGCTCGACCGGCTGCTGCGCGACCTGCACCGGCTGCTGTCGGTCGGCGCGGTCTACCTGGACCGCTCGCTGGCCGTCGCCGACGCCCAGCGCTGAGCGTCGCCGCCGGTCAGCCGCTCCAGCACCTCCGGGGCCGGGCGCAGCTCGAGCACCCCGCGCCACCACGCGGCGGCCTCGCTGGTCATCGCCTCGCTGCGCCGGGGGTCGGCCGAGTGGCGGCCGTCCTCGCGCCGCACCTCCAGCCGCCGCAGCAGCCCGTCCGCGCCGTCGTGCGGCAGGTGCTCGGCGAACCAGAGGACCCGGTCCGGCGGCGTCCGCTGCAGCGCGGTGGAGCGCGCGGTGAGCTCGTCGGCGGCCGAGGCGACCAGCCGCGGGTCGGCCCACGGGGCCGGGGAGCCGGCCAGCTCGGTCAGCACGACCACCGGCGGCCGCCCGTCCGGCGGGAGCACCAACCGGAACAGCAGCGGGACCGGGCCGGCGGCCAGCTCGACCGGGAGGACCCCGGCGAGCACCGGCAGCTGCGCCGTCCCGACCTCGGCGACCGGCGGGTCGCTCAGCCCGGCGCGAGGATCCGCTTGAGCTCCGCCTCGCTGGGCAGCTCCTGCCCCATCTCCCGGGCCACGGCCTCCGCTCTCGCGCGGTCGACCCGGGTGATCGCCCCGTCCCCCTGGTCCAGGTCCCTCAGCACGAGCGCCCGCACCGCCTCCGGGTCCGCCGCCCACCGGCCCAGGGCCGGCAGGTAGGCCCCCGCGCGCGGCGTCGTCCACGGCCCCAGGTGGGCCACGAAGACGTTCCACGCCTCCCCCGTCCCGGGGTCCCGGGCCTCCCGGTAGACCAGTTCCTCGTCCTGTCGCACTGCGCTCTCCCTCGATGATGTCGGCCAGCAGGCGGGCCGTCGGCCGGGTGACCTCCTGCTCGAGCAGGTGCTCGACCACCGACGTCCCGCGCTCGGCCAGAGCGTTCAGGTAGGCGTCGACCAGTTCCGCGTCAGCGGCCAGCGCGGTCGCCGGGCCGGTGTCCTTCGGCGTCCCGAAGTCCTCGACGCCGGCCGGGATGCGCTCGTCGAGCTCGCTCAGGGCGTTGGCGTCCAGGATCCGGCCGAGCGCCGGCACCTGCGCCAGCGGACCGGCCAGCTCGACCGGCAGCCGGTGCAGCTCGTAGTCGGGGTGGGTGTCGTGCCCGACGTCGTGGGTGTCGGGGGTCGGGAACTGCACCTCGAACGGGACGTCGTCCGGGCCGCCCCGGACCACCACGTTGAGCCCGAGGTACCGGTTGCCCGGCCGCCAGAAGCTCTTCGCCCGGACGGTGAGGCCCTGTTCCTGCAGCCCGGCCAGCACCCGCTGCACCGTGGCGGTGTACCCGTCCACCGGGACGACGACGGTGAAGCGCAACCGGTCGTTCAACGTGGCCACGGCGTCCGTCGCGCTCAGCGCGCGCAGCCGGCGCAGCGGCTGGATGGCCCGGGCGATCGACGCCGGCGCCTTCACCCGGTGGGCGAGCCCCGCCAGCCCGAGCTCCGGCCCGACGGTGGTCAGCACGCCCTGCAGCAGCGCGGTCACCTGGTCGGCGACCCGCTCGGCGGCGGCGACCTGCGCCGTCACCTCGTCCTGCTCCGCCTGCGGGAGGGCCGTCCAGGCACGCTCCTGGAGCTCGCGGGCCAGCCGCAGGACGGCGGCCGGGCTCAGCCGGCCCGGGCTCAGTGCTCGATCACGCCCCGGTCCGGCCAGCTGCCCGTCGCCCGCTGGCGCTTCACGATCCCGCGCACCACCGTCGGCATCATCGGGTCCTCGCCCCCCACGCTCGGCCAGGCCGTCGGGTCCTGCGGGTCGACCACCACCGACGTCGTCAGCCGGCTCTCGTCCGGGCCGTAGCGGTACTCCACCGCGCCCGCCGTCTCCTGCACCTTCTCGTACACCAGGTACACCGCCATCCGTGACCTCCAGTCCCTCGATCGACTCGCCGGTGCGCTGCGGGCCCGTCGCCCACCAGTCGGCCCGCGCCGTGGCCACCGCGTGCGCGGCCCGGTAGCTGGTGCCCGGGTGCGCCGCCAGGTGGCGGGCCTCGGCCAGCTCGTGCTCCATCAACGTCACGTCGGCCGGCGTCTGGGTGCCGCGGAACACCCGGACGAACGCCTCGGCCATGTCCGCGTCCGGGTCGAAGCGCGCCCGGCGGGTCGGCAGCCCGGTGTCCGGGTCGGTGAGCAGGTGCCGGTCGACGACGACGTGCCGCAGCACCAGCGCGACCTCGGCCGGGCTGAACCCGGTGGTGCCTTCCAGCCGGCGGGTGTCGGCCAGCGCCGCCACCATCGCCGGGACGACGGCCGGGTTGGTGACCAGCGCGTCGTAGACCCGCCGCGCCCAGGCCTCCTGGACGTCGGGGTCGAGCACGTCGCGCGGTCGGACGGCACCGCCGGTCTCGACCTCGCCGGGGTCGGCGGTCAGCCCTGCTCGGTCACCAGCTGGGCGTGCGCCTCCGCCAGCGTCTCCCGGGCCAGGTGCACCGGGCGCACCCGGCCCTGACGCACCAGGAACAGCGGTGCGCCCCGGCGCTGGGTCGGCCGGGTCACCAGCCAGGCGTCCTGGAACGGCTGGGCGGCCCACCGCCCCTCGGTCTCCTGGTCGTCCGTGCCCGTCCAGCTCAGCACCGAGGCGATCGCCTCCTCCGGTGTCGACCCCTCGGGTCCCGGGCCGTTGCCCTGCGTCAAGGTCCACTCCCTCCCACGGCGCGCCCGGACGACGCACGATCGCCTCGGCCCGCCAGATCTGATTGCCGTACCCCGGCGGCCACGGCGAGGCCGTGCCGTCCTGCCCGTCCACCCAGAGCAGCCCCGTCGGGCCGACCACGGCGTTGAACCAGTGCCCGCCGGCCTGGCCGCGGGACAGGCCGGGCACGTCCCAGTCGACGCCGACGACGACGACCGTGCCGACCGGCTGACCCGCCGCCGCCTGCTCGATCGCCTGCCAGGCGTCCGCGGTGAACCGGGCCGCGGCGTCCAGCGAGGCCGCCGTGTCGGCACCGCCGGGACCGGGCACCGGCGGCGGCGCGGTCAGCGCCTGCAGCGGCCGCGCCCCGGCCCAGGACCACATCTCCTCGTACTCGCCGCGCGCCGGGTCGCCCCACGCCGGGACCACCGCCACCCCCTGGACGGCGTCGGCGACCCGGCGGGAGCACTCACCGCAGTTGTTGCGCCAGGGGCCTGCCTCGTCCGACCCCGGGGCGAACACGTGGATCGCCGGGTTGACCGCGTCGATCCAGCCGGCGACGTCGCCCTCGCCCGCAGCCCGGTGGGCGTCCTGCATCCGCTGCTCGACCTCCGCACCGGGCGGGAGGTA
The DNA here is from genome assembly GCF_014195485.1 of Modestobacter versicolor. Lineage (NCBI taxonomy): Bacteria > Bacillati > Actinomycetota > Actinomycetes > Geodermatophilales > Geodermatophilaceae > Modestobacter > Modestobacter versicolor. The sequence continues at coordinate 3,684,638 of NZ_JACIBU010000001.1, read as the reverse complement.
CCGGCCGGGCTCGACGACGGGGCGGTCCACCCCGGTCTCGTCGTCGCCGGGCTGCCAGGGCGCCGGCTCGGCGGTCAGGTGCTGGGCGGCCTCCCGCGGGGTCAGCTCCGGCGCGGGGTCAGCTGGACGTCGTGGCGCTCCTGCGCCAGGTCGGTCACCTCCGACGCGGGCACCGTCGTCCCCCACGTGTACTTGTCCAGCAGCTGCAGGCCCAGCTGCGCCGCCCGGCCCGCGTCCCGGCCCGTCCAGACCAGGCTCAACCGGCCGTCCGGCGTCCGGTCCGCCACCGCGAACCGCTCCCCCTGCCACCGGCAGTACGTCCGCAGCTGGAACTGCACCACCTCGGTCTCCGGGAGCACCCTCGTCCACCCCCCGCTGCGGCTGCGGGTGAACTGGTCGTCCTCCGGCGTCGGGGCGAACACCCGCACCGACGCCGGCGGGTCGACCACGATCGAGCCCTTGTAGACCCGGCCCTTCCACTCGACCCAGCTGCCGTCCGGCAGTGCCGGGTCCTGCGGCGGTGTCATGGGTGTCCTCCGTGCTCGGGGTGGTCGAGGTCGTGGGTCCGGTGGGCGTCGCCGCGCGCAGCCAGGAGGCCGTCTCCAGGTCGTAGACCGCCAGCAGCGTCTCCCGGCCGTCGACGTCCAGGGCGTAGATCTCCGCACCGTCGGGCAGGTCGACGAGCCCGTCGATGGTGAACTCCGGCACCCGGTGGCCGGCGCTGTCGGTGAAGCCGTTGCCGGTGAACGGCGGTGGCGAGGTGACGTCGCCGCCGAAGACCGGGGAGAACGGGGTGCTCGTCTGCGTGACGTCGACGAGGGGGAAGCGCAGGACGGCGATCGACCCGTCGTCGGGCAGGTAGGGCGGGCGGCCGTTGGCCCGCTCGTAGCGGGGGTCGGTGTAGCCCAGCGCCAGGCCCTCGTACACCGCTGCCGGGGTGGTCAGCGCCGCGACGTCGGCCATCGCCGCGGTGAACCCGCTGACGGTCGTGGGCTGGAAGACCACCCCCACGTTCGGCACGTCGACGGTGCGGTTCCCCAGGTAGTTGGCGAGCGTCTCGGCCGGCAGGGCGCGCTGGACGACGTCCCCGCGGGCCACCTGCGTCGACTCGCGGATCGTGCGGAGGGCTTCGACCTGCTCGGGCGTGAGCTGGTCGGCCGGGGTGCGGCGCAGCACGTCGAACTCCGCCACGGTCATCCCCGGCGGCAGGTGGGCGGCGACCGTGTCGTGGAAGGACGGCGGCAGGTCCAGCGCCGAGCGGGCGAAGACCGGGGCGACCGGGACGCCGTTCTCCAGCAGCACGGTGCCGTCCGGCCCGGCGTTGAGCGGGGGCGCGTGATCGGCGTCCGCGCCCGGTGCTGCCGGGCCCGGGGCCTCGACGCCGGGTGCCGTCAGCTCTGGATCGCGCCGCCCCGCGGCCACGTCCCCTCGCGCATCCAGCGCAGGGTCACCTTGCCCGCCACGGTCCGCTGCAGGCCCGGGTCCCCCCGGCCCGGCAGCTCCCGGTCCGGGTCCCTGGGGTCGACCAGCACCTGGCCCGTCATGTCCTCCGGACTGCTCCCGAACTCGTACGCCACCTGCTCGGGGCTCTCCGCCGTCAGCCGGTAGGTCAGCAACAGCGCCATGACGCTCGCTCCAGGTGTCGGTGTTCTCGTGCGTGGGCCCGCGGCGGTTGCCGTGCCAGTCGAAGGCCTGCTGGGCGACGGCGTGCGCCTCGGGGTAGGCGAGCTCCGGGTCGGCTGCCCACGCAGCCGCTTCGGCGAGCTCGTGGGCGAGCAGCCGGACGTCGTCGGGGTGCGCCGTGCCCGGACCGGCCAGCCGCAGCCACGTCTCGGCGATGTCCGGGTCGACGTCGAACGTCCGGACGTCGACGGCGCCGGGCACCCGCTCACCGTTGTCGTCGTAGAGGGCGAGCCGGTGCTCCTGGGTGAACAGGTGGTCCTTGACCTGCTGGACCTCCGCTGCGGTGAACCCCCGTCGCCCGTCCCCGCGGTCGACGTCGGCGGTCGACGCCACGATGTCGGCGACGTCGTGGGTGTCGGCCCGGATCACCTCGTAGGTCCGCTCGGCCCAGATCTCGGCACGCACCGGGCTGGTCGGCCGCACGCCGGACCCACCGGACTGCACCAGCGGGGCCGCGACCTGCTCGGCGCTGCCGTCCGGGGAGCCCTCCGGTGCCTGGGACGCCCGGGTGGGTCCGGCGGGGTCGCCCGTCGGGCGGGTCGCGGGGGCCGGCGTCGGGGTGCTCGGCGTCGCCGCCGTCGGCGTCGCAGCGGTGGGCGTCGCGGCGGCCGCCGCCGCGGCGGCCGGCGTCGCGGCGGCCGGCGTCGCGGTGCTCGGCATCGCGGTGCTCGGCGTCGCGGTGCTCGGCGTCGCAGTGCTCGGCGTCGCAGTGCTCGGCGTTCCGGAGCTCGGCGTCGCAGTGCTCGGGGTCGTGGCCGGCGTCGTGGCGGCCGGCGCCGCGGTGCCCGGCGTGCCAGTGCTCGGCGTGCCAGTCGCCGGCGTCGCGGTGCTCGGCGTCGCGGTGCTCGGCGTCGCAGTGCTCGGCGTCGCAGTGCTCGGCGTTCCGGAGCTCGGCGTCGCAGTGCTCGGGGTCGTGGCCGGCGTCGTGGCGGCCGGCGCCGCGGTGCCCGGCGTCACAGCGGCCGGCGCCGCGGTGCCCGGCGCCCCGGTGCTCGGCGCCCCGGTGCTCGGCGTCGCAGCCGTGGCGGGGGCGGCGGTCGTGGGAGCGGCAGTCGCTGTGGTGTCCGTTGCCGTGGCAGCGGGGGCCGACGTCGAGGAGTCCGAGGGCGACGCGCCCGGAGTGGCGCTCGGGGGCGTGGAGTCGGAGGTGACCGCCGGCGCTGAGGTGGCCCCCGGCGAGGTCGTGGCCGGGCTGACTGCCGGTGCCGACGTGTCGGTGGTCGGGGCCGTGGTGGATGCCGGTGCGGGCGTGGCGTCCTGGGTGGCTGCCGGGGGCGCCGCGTCCTGGGTGCCCGCCGGGGCAGGCGTGGTCTCTGAAGACGACGTGGCCGCCGGGGCCGTGGACGACGGGGAGTCCGGCGTGGCCGCCGAGGGCGCCGTGTCCTGGGTGCCCGCCGGTGCAGGCGTGGTCTCCGAGTTCGACGTGGCCGGTGCGGTGGTGCTGTCCGCGTTCGACGGGGCCGCCGGGGCCGCCGGGGCCGGGGACGACGCGGAGTCCGGCGTGGCCGCCGGGGGCGCCGTGTCCTGGGTGCCCGCCGGTCCAGGCGTGGTCTCCGAGTTCGGCGTGGTCACGGACGCGCCCGAGGTGTCCGGCGCGGGCGTTGGCGCCGTCGTGGTCGGTGTGGCCGCCGGTGCCGTCGTGCCCTGGGTGGTACCCGGGGCGGCGGACTCCGGAGCGGCTGCCGGCGCGGTGGCGGCTGTAGGAGCGCTGGTCGACTGCTGCGCGGTCTCCGCTGCCGGGGCGTCGTGGGCGGCCTGCGGACCCGCACCACCCTGCGAACCGGCACCACCCTGCGAACCAGCTCCACCCTGCGAACCGGCACCCCCCTGCTGACCAGCACCACCCTGCTGACCAGCCCCACCCTGCTGACCGGCACCGCCCGGTGCTCCCTGGCCGCTGCCGGCACCGGCGGAGCCCGCCGCCGGCTGCTGGGCACCGTTGGCCGCGGCGAAGTCCGACCAGCTCTGCGCCGCTGCGGTGTCGACCCCCTGGCCCGGCCGCACCACCGAGCCGTCGCCCACCGCGGACCCCAGCGCGTGCGACGGCCGGGTCACCGCTGCGGCGACCTCCGGGCTGGTCGGGCTGATGGTGCCGGCCCGCCCGGCGCCGGCCGCGGCCGAGCCGAGCGCGCCGTCCAGGGAGAAGGAGTACTGCTGGTAGACGGTCGCGTTCGCTATCGAGTTGGCGAACGGCGAGGTGATCGCGTTGGTGGTGCCTGCGTTCACGGCGTTGCCCGGCCAGCGGCGGAACGGCCCGCTCAGCCCGGAGACCGGGTTGCCGGCGGCGTCGCGGCCCATCCGGCCGAGCGGGGTGTTGCCCAGCGCCCGGTTGACCCCGCGCCCGACCGGCACCCCGAGCGCGCCACCGGCTGCGCCGCCGACCGCCGCCGCACCGGTCTTCTGCAGGTCCCAGCCGTCCCGGGTGCCCTGCGAGATCTGGTAGCCCTGGGAGATCGCGTCGATGGCGACCTCCTCGGCCACCTCCTCGGCGACCTCCCGGGCCAGCTGGGCGGCGATGGTCCGCTGGACGGCGGTCTGCCCCGCCCGCTGCGCGGCCCGCGTCATCACCTGCTGGGCGAAGCGGCGCCCGGCCAGCTGGATCAGCCGCTGGATGATCGTGCGGGCGGCCTCGCGCAGCACGGTGCCGACCGCGCCGAGCGCGACGGTCGACGTCCCGAAGGTGAAGAAGGCGGCGAGGACTGCGATGAACGCCGAGATGAGCGCGATGTAGAAGGCGACGTTGACCGAGATCTTGGCGTACTGGACCTCCCGGCCCATGGCGTCGCTCTGCTGGGCCAGCGCCCCGGCCTGGCCCAGGAACTGGGCGAGGCTGGCCTCCTCGCCGTACAGCGTCGCGTCGGCACGCTCGAGGAACGCCAGCGTGGCCGGGCTCTGCCAGCCGGCCAGCAGGTTCTCGGTGGCGGTCGCCTCCCGCTCGAGCGCGGTCGACAGCTCCTCGGCCAGGCCCTGCCACTGCTCGGCGAGCTCCCAGAGCGCGGACTCGCTGCCCTTGGGCCACTCCTGGCCGGAGCTGACGTAGGAGAGCAGCTCGCTGGCCCAGTCGGGGAGGCCGAGGCCCTCCCAGGCAGGCTGGACGTCGCCGCCGCTCACCCAGCCCCCTCCCGTCGGCCCGACCCCGTGTCAGCTGCGGGGAGCCTGCTGGGGGCAGAGTCTGTCATCGCCGGGTGGAGGTCAGAGCCCCTCGACCGGGACGTCGACCGCGCGCGCCTGCTCCAGGTCCGCGGCGAGGGAGTTCTGCACCGCCGTGCGGACGTCCGGACCGAACTGCAGCACGTCGGCGACGACCGCCTCGCCCTTGCCCTGCATGTCCGTGCCGCCTGCCTCCGCGTACTGCTGGGCGAAGTTCTGCCCGGCGTCGTCGGTGCCCCACGTGGTCGCGTTGTTGAGCGAGGCGATCGCCGCCATCCGGGTCTGCCACGCGCTGCTGAGCTCGGTCGCGGTCGCGTCCAGCTGCGCCGTCGCGTCAGCCACCTGCTGGGGGTCGATCTGGACGCCCTGGCCCTCGGTCACGTCAGCTCCTCCCGAACATCTGGTCGGTCATCCCGGAGACGACGGCCTCGGTGTCGCCGTCGAGGTGGGCCTGCATCGTGCGCCGCGGCACCAGCGGCTCGAGCACGTCGAGCACCCGCTCCTGCGCGGCGGCGGCCGCCCGGTGGACGGTCTCGGTGATCGTGTCGGCCAGCTCCCGGGAGTCGGGGCGGCGGAACACCCGCGGGTCGATGTCCAGCCGGACCAGCTCGCCGCGCGACCCGACGGTGACCGTGACCAGCCCGTCCCGCGAGGTCTCGGTGACCTGCACGGCCTTGGCCTCCGCCTGCAGCCGGGGACCCTCGGTGGCGAGCTTCTCCGCGGTCGAGCGCAGGCTCTCGGCGAGCGCCATCAACCCCGAGGGGTCGGGGCGTCCGATCGGTTCCACGGCACTCCCTCCGGTCGTCGCTCGGGTCCTGCGGTGCGCTGCCGCGCGGGACGACGATACTGGCTGCACCGGTCCCCGGTCATCTGCACGAGCGGGTGACGGCGGCCGTGACCAGCGCAGATGCGGGAGGCGACGTGCGGGGCACAGCGATCGGGCGGTCGCTCGCGGCGGTCGTCGCGGTGACGGCGGCGCTCGCCATCACCCCTCCGGACGTCGCCCGGGCGGTGGACGCGCGGTGCACCTCGCAGCCGCAGCCCTCCCCGGTGGTCGCCGACGTGCCGTGGCCGCAGGAGGCCTACGACCTCGAGGCCCGGGTCTGGCCGTTCGCCACCGGGCTGGGCGTCACCGTCGCCGTCCTGGACACCGGCGTCGACCCGACCCACCCGCAGCTCGCCGGCCGGGTGCTCCCCGGCGCCGACGTCGTCGGGGGCACGGGCAGCGGCGACTACGACTGCGTGGGCCACGGCACCGCGCTGGCCAGCATCGTCGTCGCGGGCCGGGTGCCCGGCATCGGCTTCACCGGGCTGGCCCCGGACGCCCGGGTGCTGCCGGTGCGGGTGGCCACCCAGGCGCAGACCGCCGTCGCCGGCGACGTCGACCCGGCCGCGGTCGCGGCTGGCCTGGACGCCGCCGTCGCCGCCGGTGCGCAGGTGGCGCTGGTGGGCGTGGTGACCGCGGCCGACCCGGGCCTCGCCGCCGCGGTCGAGCGGGCCCAGGCGGCCGGCGTGCTCGTGGTCGCCCCGGCGGGCGACGCGCACGCACCGCAGCGGGACGGCGCCGGGCCCACGGACCCCGCGCTCATCCCCTTCCCGGCGGCCTACCCGGGCGTGCTGGGGGTCGCCGCGGTCGACAGCGGCGGCCAGCGGGTCGACGGCTCGCAGGCCGGTGGCTACGTCGACCTGGCCGGCCCCGGCGGGGACGTGCTGGCCGCGGGCATCGGCGGCCAGACCGTCGCCCAGGGCACCGGCCCGGCGGCGGCCTTCGTGGCCGCCGCGGCGGCCCTGGTGCTGTCCGCTGCCCCGGCCGCGCTGACCGCCGCGACCCCCGCCGACCGGGCCGTCGAGCTCGCCGGCCGGCTGACCGCCACCGCGAGCGCCGGGGGCAGCAGCCGGTTGGTGCTGGGCGCCGGGCTGCTCGACCCGGCCCGGGCGGTCACCGAGCCGGTGCCCGGCGGCGTCCCGTCGCCGGTGGCCGGGCCGACCCCGCCCCCGGCCGACCCGGCCGCCGAGGCGCTGGCCGCCCGCCAGGCCGGCACCCGGGCCACCGCCACCGCCGTCGCGGCGACCCTCGGTGGGCTGGTGGTGGCCGTGCTGGCCGCGGCCTGGGCGCTGCCGCGGATGCGCCGCCGGGGCTGGCGGGCCGGCCGGGAGCGCGCCGCGCAGACCCGTGGCGCCGAGGAGCCCGGGGAGTTCCTGCCCGGTGAGGCGCTGTTCACGCCGGGGCCGCCGCACCGCTGAGGCGGCTCGCCCTGGAGACCCGACGCCGGGGACGCCGGGCCCGGGAACGCCGCGAGGCCGCCCCCCGGGTCGGGGGACGGCCTCGCGGAGGGGGCCTCAGCTCAGGAGACGACGCCCACGTTGGTCTTCTCGGTGCCCGAGGAGATGTCGGCGGAGCTGTTCAGCCCGGCCATGAACTGCTGCAGCGCGGCCTTGATGTTCTCCGAGGCGCTGTTCCACTGCTGCTGACGGGCCAGGTAGGCCTGCTGGGCCTCGCTGTCCCACTGCCCCATCAGGGCGTTGACCTGCGAGTTCACTGCCTGCAGCTCGCTGTCCATCGCGCTGATGGCGGCGTTCACGCTGGCGGCGGCGTCGCCCTGGAGGGCCCAGCTGACGCGGTACTGGTCGCTCATGTCCGTCTCCTCTCAGGCCTGGAGTGCGCTGGTGATGCCGGTGGTCGAGCTGGTGACGTTGTTCATCGTCGTCGACTGCTCGCTGTCGGCGTTGGCGTAGTTGGACCCGGCCGTGCCGACGTCCGAGGCGATGCCGGTGAGGGCGTTGTTCAGCTTCGCCGTCTCGCTCTGCACCGTGGCGGTGGTGTTCTGGAACGAGGTACCGCCGGCGCCGAGCCAGTTCTCCTGGAGCGGCTGCAGCTGGTTGACCAGGGTGGTGAGCATGCTCGTCAGCCGGGAGGCTGCCTCGCTCGCCTGCGCCTGGAAGGTCGCCATCTGAGCTGTACTGGTGGTGGTCCCATCAGCCATGCGTGGTTCCCGCTTCCTGTGCTGCGCGCACCGTGTGGGGGCACGCGTCTGACCGGAGACGCCACTCGTGGACGTCGTGGACGGCAGCGACCGTATCTGGTCCCCGGGCAGCGTGCGAGCCGTGTCCCCCGTCTGTGCGGCCCGTCGGGCCTGCTCAGCGGCGTGCGTGACCCAGCGTCAGCCCGGCAGGCGGGCGTCGGCGACGTCGAGGGCCGGACCCGCGGGCACCCGGGCGACGAGGCTCGCGGGCAGCCGGACCGGCTCGACCCCGCCGTAGCCGAGCACCGCCGCGACCCGCTCGGAGGGCAGCGGGTACCGGATCCCCTCGTCGGTCACCAGGGTCAGCGTGCCGCCGGCCGCACCGGGCGCGGTCACCGACTCCACGAGGGTCCCCCAGCCGGGGCGGACGACCACCCGGTCGGCCAGGACGACGCCGTCCTGGGTGCGCCGCTGGGTGACCGCGGCGGTCTCCACGCCGTCCACGGCGGCCTGGACGGTGACCTGCGGGACGGCGTCCTCCTCCCCCGCGGTCGCGGCGCTGAAGGAGGCGCAGAGCGTCTGGTCGGCCGGGTCGGCGTCGGCGACCTCGAAGAGGGTGGCCGGCGGGTCGGTGGGCTGGGCCTCGGGCAGCTCGGTGCGCGGCGCGGCGGCGGCCTCGGCCGGCGACAGCGGCAGCTCGGTCGGCAGCTGCCCCCCGTAGGCGGTCGCCCGGGTGGTCGGGTCGGCCAGCAGCAGCCGCGCCTGGACCTCGGTGATCTCCACGACCCGGTCGACGGCGACCTGGTAGTACTGCCGCTCGTCGCCCGCCGCCACGAAGCGGACCTGCCCGACCACCGCACCGGGCAGCACCGCGGACGCGCCGCCCTGGCCCGGCACCGGCTGCGGGGCCAGCTGCTCACCGGCGGGCAGCGCGCTCAGCCAGGCCGTCCCGACCGGGAGCACCGGCTCGGTGCGCAGCGCCAGGCCCTCCAGGACGGCGGGCTCCGCGCTCGGCGGCACCGGGAACTGGTGGCCGCCCAGCACGACGTGCAGCGTCCCCTGCTCGACGTCGCGGACCAGCACGGCGTCCTCGCCCACCGCCGCGCCGCGGCTGGTGCCCTGCCCCACGACCAGCGCGGTGTTGGGCACCGTCTCCCCGCTCACGGTCTCCGCCGGCAGCGAGCACAGCGTCCAGGGGCTGCCCAGCACCCGGTCCGCGGGCGGCAGCGAGTCGGGGGCGCCGGGGATGCCCAGCCGCGGGCCGCGGGGGACGTCGTCCAGCGAGTCGGCCGAGACCTGCACGACCGTGGTGCTGCCGGCCAGCAGCGCCGCGGAGGCGAAGTCGGTGACCGGGTGCAGCCGGGACTCGCCGTCGGCGTCGGGCAGCCAGACGAAGCGGGCGCCGGTCTCCTCCTCGACGACCACTCGGCCGCCGTCCTGCCAGCTGGTGTTGCCCCCCGGGCGGAGGACGCCGATGACGCCGACCACCGCGAGCGTGAGCACGGTGACCATGACGCCGCCGAACACGGCCCCGACGAGCCGCCGCAGCGGGTCCTGCACCGGGTCGGTCTCGCGCAGCACCATGCCGGCGATCACCCGCCGGACCATGAACTGGTAGCTCTGGAACAGGTCCCGTCTGCTCGCCATGACCGGTCAGGTCACCTCAGCCGGCGATGCCGCGGACGTAGCCGTACAGCCCGACCACGACGAAGGCGACCGGCAGCACCGCCATGACCACGAGCACGTCGAGGACGTCGGCGAGCCGGCCGAGCCAGGGGCTCGGCGGCCGCCGCTGGTAGGCCAGCCCGGCGGCCAGCGCCAGCCCGGCGACCGCGACGAGCACGGGCACGCCGACCGCCAGCCGCAGCGAGGGCTCGGCGTCGGTGACCGCGGCGACCACGGCGACCAGGCCGACCGCACCGGCCACCAGCTGCGGCACGCGGTGCCGGACGGCGGGGAACAGCCGGGCCCGCAGCAGGCCGGCCGCCGCGACCAGCCCGGCGAGCACGACCGGGGCGACCCCGGCGTCGTCCACACCGCCGCGGACCAGCAGGACCGAGCCCGCGGCGGTGAGCACCGCCCCGCCGCCGAGCATGCCGGTGAGCAGCTCGTCGGTGCGCCGCACCCGCGCCTGCACCCGTGGCCGCGGCACCTGGGGCGCGTCGGCCAGCAGGTCCTCGGCGGTGGTGGGCAGCGCCGGCAGCGGCAGCTTGCCCAGCCGGATCGACAGCAGCGGGACGGCGGGGGTGAGCACCACGACCAGCGCCACCAGCAGCGCCGCGGCGCCCCGCCCGTCGACCGGGGTCAGCGCGGCGGTGCCGGCGACCACGGCGACCAGCAGGGCGACGACCACGGCCGCCACGCACCAGTGGGTGCGGTCGGCGACGCCGACGTAGCCGAGCAGCGCCGCGACCAGCAGCACCGCGGCGGCCAGCAGCCACTGCGCCGGCTGCAGCCCGGTCAGCGGCTGGTCGCCCTGCAGCACGAGCAGCCCGCCGAGCGCGGCGGCCGGCAGCGCGCTGACCGCGAGCACCATCCCGGCCCCGGCGTCGCCGAGCGCGCGGGCGACGGCGACCCCGCCGAGCAGCAGCAGCGCGGCCAGCGCCAGCGCCACCCCGCCCGGCGCCGTCCAGGACGGTCCGGCGGTGAGCACCAGGACGAGGGCGGCCAGCACCGCCACCGGGACGACGGCGAGCCCTGCCCGGCGAGTCGCGGCGGACCCCCACGACCGGCTCTCCCGCCGCGCGTCCCGGGCGATCGCGTCGACCACGTCGTCGTAGTCCAGCTCCGGCCACTCCACCCGGCGCGGCACCAGGTGCAGCACCTCGCCGTCGCGCAGCTCCTGCGCGGCCAGCGAGCGCGCCGGGTCGACGAGCGTCCCCTCGGCCGTGCGCAGCACCCACCCGCCGTGCTGCTGGCCGTCGTCGGCGAGCCCCTCGCCCGCGCTGCGCAGCACCGCCGGCAGCAGCTCGGCGACCGGGACCGCCTCGGGCAGGGCGACGTCGACCCGGCGGGTGGGGGCGGCGATCGTGACCCGGGCCAGGCCGCCGGTCACCCCGGCGGTCACGAGGGGAGGTCCGTCACGGACGCCGCAGCCCGCCGCCGCACCGATCGGGTGACCAGGGCGCTCATCGGTACCTCCAGCAGTGCGGGTCCAGGGCGGGGCGGCCATACGATACGGATCCGCGCCGGTCCGGACAGTGCGGGCGCACCGTCTGACCACGGGGAGGTGATCGGCGCTGAGCACCGTGATCGTGCGCCGCCAGCCGCGTCGCAACGCTCCCGAGCTCCCCTCCGGCGAGGTGGTCCTCGACCCGCCACCGGAGATCCCGGCACCCAGCGGCCGCTCCTGGAGCCAGGTGCTCATGCTGCTGCCGATGCTGGCCGGCGCGGGCGCCATGGCCCTGCTCTTCGCCGGTGGCCGCAGCGGCCCGCTCGGCTACCTCGTCGGTGCGCTGTTCGGCGTCTCCGCCCTCGGCATGATCGCCGTCGGGCTGCTCTCCGGCGGCGGGGCCGGCAAGAAGGAGCTGGTCGGCCGGCGCCGCGACTACCTCCGCCACCTGGCCCTGCAGCGGCGCCGGGTGCTGCGCACCATCGCCGAGCAGCGCGACGCGATGGCCTACCGGCACCCCGACCCGGACGCGCTGTGGGTCACCGCCGCCAGCCACCGGCTCTGGGAGCGGCGGCCCGAGCACGCCGACTTCGGCGTGGTCCGGATCGGCGTCGGGCCGCAGGCGCTGGCCACCCCCATCGTGCCGCCGCAGACCCGGCCGCTCGACGACCTCGAGCCGCTGTGCGCCAGCGCGCTGCGCCGGTTCGTCCTCACCTACGCCAGCGTCCCGGACCTGCCGGTGGCGATGGCGGCCAACGGCTTCAGCCGGGTGCACCTGGTCGGGCCGCCCGAGCGCACGGCCGCGCTGGCCCGCGCGGTGCTCGCCCAGCTCGCCGTCCACCACTCCCCCGACGACGTGCTGGTCGCCGTCTGCCCGGGCAACGGGCGCCGAGCGTCCTGGGAGTGGGCCAAGTGGCTCCCGCACGCGCTGCACCCGGAGCGGCAGGACGCGCTGGGCCACGTCCGCCTGGTCAGCAGCACCGTCCCCGGCCTGGAGGCGCAGCTCGACGACCTGCTGGCCAGCCGGCCGCGGTTCAACCCCAGCGGCCCGGTCGCACCGATCGCCGGCCCGCACGTCGTCGTCGTGCTCGACGAGGGCGACGTCGCCGGCTCGGACCACCTGATGGCCGACGGCGGCGTCGAGGGCGTCACCGTGCTGGACCTCAGCACCCCGCCGCCCCGGCTGCTGGACCGCGCCACGCTGGTGCTGGAGGTCGGCGCCGACGGCTCGCTGACCAGCCGCACCTCCGACGGCACCATCGCGCTGGGCCGCGCCGACGGGCTGTCGCTGTCCGAGACCGAGGCGCTGGCCCGCCAGCTGGCCCCGCTGCGGCTCTCGGTCGGCGGCAGCGGCGAGAAGGCGATGAACACCGCGCTGGGCCTCGCCGAGCTGCTGGAGATGGGCGACCCGTACGCCTTCGACGTCACCGAGGGCTGGCGGCCGCGGCCCAACCGCGACCAGCTGCGGGTGCCGATCGGCGTCGGTCCCGACGGCCAGCCGATCGAGCTGGACCTCAAGGAGTCCGCGCAGGACGGCATGGGCCCGCACGGCCTGCTCATCGGGGCCACCGGCGCCGGCAAGTCCGAGCTGCTGCGCACCCTGGTGCTGGCGCTGGCCTGCACGCACGACTCGCAGGCGCTGAACTTCGTGCTGGTCGACTTCAAGGGCGGCGCGACCTTCACCAAGCTGGACCGGCTCCCGCACACCAGCGCGGTGATCACCAACCTCTCCGACGAGCTGCCGCTGGTCGACCGGATGACCGACGCCATCAACGGCGAGCTGCTGCGCCGCCAGGAGCTGCTGCGCTCGGCCGGCAACTACGCCTCGCTGCGCGACTACGAGCGGGCCCGCGCCTCCGGCGTCCCGCTCGCCCCGGTGCCCAGCCTGCTGATCATCTGCGACGAGTTCAGCGAGCTGCTGTCGGCCAAGCCCGACTTCATCGACATGTTCGTGCAGATCGGCCGGGTCGGCCGCTCGCTGGGCGTGCACCTGCTGCTGGCCTCCCAGCGGCTGGAGGAGGGCCGGCTGCGCGGGCTGGACACCCACCTCTCCTACCGGATCGGGCTGCGGACCAACTCGGCGATGGAGAGCCGGGTGGTGCTCGGCGCCCCCGACGCCTTCGAGCTGCCGCGCGCGCCGGGCCACGGCTACGTCAAGTTCGGCACCGACCCGCTCGAGCGGTTCCGGGCCGCCTACGTCTCGGCCACCTACCGCAGGACGGCGGACGGCTCGGGCCCGCTGGCCGGCGACGCCACGCCGACGGTCTTCGCCTACGACACCCACTACCTGGCCCCGCCGGTGGTGGAGGAGGACGACGCCACGCCGGAGGACCCGACCGACACCCTCGGCGAGAGCCTGCTCGACGTGCTGGTCGACCGGCTGGAGAACCGCGGCGCACCGGCCCACCGGGTGTGGCTGCCGCCGCTGACCACCGCGCCGACGCTGGACCAGCTGCTGCCGGCGCTGCAGCTCGACCCGCAGCGCGGGCTGACCGTCGCCGACCCGGCCCAGCAGGGCACCCTCCGGGCCGTCATCGGCGTGGTCGACCGCCCGCTGGACCAGCGCCGCGACCCCCTGGTGCTGGACCTGGCCGGCAGCGGCGGGCACGCGGTCGTCGTCGGCGGGCCGCAGAGCGGCAAGAGCACGGCGCTGCGCTCGGTGATCACCGGGCTGGCGCTCACCCACACGCCGCGCGAGGTGCAGTTCTACTGCCTGGACTTCGGTGGCGGCTCGCTCGGTGCGCTCCGCGACCTGCCGCACGTCGGGTCGGTCTGCGGCCGCGCCGACGTCGACCAGACCCGCCGGACCGTCGCCGAGCTGCAGACCCTGCTGGTCCAGCGCGAGGCGGCCTTCACCCGGCACGGCATCGACGGGATGGCCACCTACCGCCGCCGCCAGCGCGCCGGGGAGTTCGCCGAGGACCCGTTCGGCGACGTCTTCCTGGTGGTCGACGGCTGGTCGTCGGTGCGCAACGACTTCGACGACCTCGAGGGGGTCATCACCGACCTCACCGCGCGCGGCCTGTCCTACGGCGTGCACGTCGTCGTCACCGCCTCCCGGTGGATGGACCTCCGGCCGGCGATCCGCGACCTGTTCGGCACCCGCCTGGAGCTGCGCCTGGGCGACCCGACGGACTCCCAGCTGGACCGCCGGACGGCGGCCAACGTCCCGGCCGAGACCCCGGGCCGGGGCATCAACGCGGACAAGATGCACGTCCTGACGGCGCTGCCCCGGATCGACGGCGACCCGGACCCGGAGAGCCTCACCGACGGCGTCAAGTCCCTGGTCGAGGACGTGCGCACCGCCTGGGCCGGGCCGACCGCGCCCGGGGTGCGGCTGCTGCCGGCCGTCGTCCCGCACGTGTCCCTGCCCAGCGACCCGCGCCGCGGCATCGCGGTCGGGCTGGCCGAGGCCGACCTGCAGCCGGTGTTCCTGGACCTGTCCGCCGACCCGCACCTGGTGCTGTTCGGGGACGCCGAGGCGGGCAAGAGCGCGTTCCTCCGGTCCCTCGCGGCGCGGGTCACCGAGCAGAGCTCGCCGCAGCAGGCCCGGCTGATCGTCGTCGACTACCGGCGCAGCCTGCTGGGGGCGGTGTCGCCCGACCACCTCATCGGCTACGGGACGTCGGCGGAGACCACCCGGCCGATCGTCGAGGAGGTCGCCGCGGTGATGCGCAACCGGCTGCCCGGCCCGGACGTGACGCCCGAGCAGCTGCGGGCACGCTCCTGGTGGTCGGGACCGGAGCTGTTCCTGCTGGTCGACGACTACGACCTGGTGGCGTCGGGGACCAGCAACCCGCTGGCCCCGCTGCTGGACTTCCTGCCGCAGGGCCGCGACATCGGGCTGCACGTGGTGCTCACCCGGCGCAGCGGTGGCGCGGCCCGGGCGCTGTACGAGCCGTTCCTCCTGCGCCTGCGCGAGCTGGCCTCGCCGGGCGTGGTCATGTCGGGCAACCGCGAGGAGGGGGCGCTGGTCGGCAACGTCAAGCCCTCCCCGCTGCCGCCGGGGCGCGGCTGGCTGGTGACCCGCAAGGGCGGCACCCAGCTGGTCCAGCTGGCCTGGCTGCCCCCGGCCGAGTGACCGCGGCCGCCGGGTCCGGCCGTCCCCCGACCGGGTGGACCGGCCCGTCCGACTGGCCGCGGGGAGTCCGATCGGTACAGTGACCAGCGGAGAAAGCCCAGGAGACGGGCCCGACCGCGGCGCACGGCGCCCCTGAGACGCGGAGTGGACATGTCCGAGGGAACAGACGCCTCGATCAGCGGCATCACCCAGTTCGGCACCGCGGCCAGCACCATGCTCACCGACTTCACCACCGGTGCGACCGCGCAGCTGGAGACCATCGCCTCCGCCACCATCGGGGCCACCGGCCTCCCCGAGGGCGCGAACGCCGCGGCGTACCACGCGATGCTGACCCAGTCCGCCGGGGAGCTGCTGGGCGACGTGATCAAGGGTCTCCAGTCGCTCGGCGCCGGCGCGCTCACCATCGCGGCGAACTACGCCGACGCCGACGCCCGCCAGCAGTCGGAGATGACGACGGTCTGGAACGCCTTCCACCCCGACGGCGGCCCCACCGTCTCCGCGGCGATGGCCCAGGCGGCGGCCGAGAACCCGGGCGGCAGCCCCGCCCAGCAGCTGCGCACCACCGGGCAGCTGCCGGCGCCGACCACGACCGCGCCGCCCGCTCAGAACGCCGACCAGGCCGCGATGGACCAGGTGGAGGCCGACCGCGAGGAGTACGGCCAGGACGCGCACCAGAACTGGCTGTTCGGCCACGACGACCTGGTCGACGCACCCGAGCCCGAGCCGGAGATCCTGGCGCCCGGCGCGCCGGGCACGGAGCCGACCACCGGGAACGGCACCGTCACCGCCTGACCGGCCACACGGGGCGGGGCAGGAGGCCGGCGGGACGCGAGCAGGGGAGCTGAGCAGGGCGGATGCCTGGGGACAACTTCGGCTACGGCGAGACCGGCCGGGTCTCCCTGGGCCCGGGCGCTGACTACTACTCCACCGGCGGCGACCTGCTCGCCGACGCCGAGGGCACGCTGGACCCCGACGCCACCGAGATCGACGTCCACTACCTGGCGGTGAGCAAGGAGAAGCCGGACACGATCACCGCGGCGGCGACGGCCTGGCGCACGCTGGGCGAACAGCTCGGCTCGCTGGCCACCCGGCTGACCACCGAGGGCACGACCCTGCAGGGGGTCTGGAACTCCGAGGCCGCCGAGGCCTTCCTGCTCCGCGTCGGCGCCACCACGTACTCGCTCGAGGACTGGCAGCGCGCCGCGCAGGACAACGCCACGACGCTGAACGCGCTGGGCGAGACCGTCACCGACCTGAAGTCGAAGATGGAGACGCTCTACGCCGAGTACCGCAGCGGGCTGGAGCGGCTGCGCGAGCAGGACGACGGCGGCTTCTCGCTGGCCGAGCTGGGTCGGGACATCACCGACGTCGTCGGCCTCCACCGGATCGGCGACCACCAGGACGAGTACAACAAGCGGTCGCGCGCGGAGGTCCTCGCCCCGCTGGCCCAGGCGTACTCCTCGGCCTTCTTCGACCTGCAGTCCGGTGGGCGGTTCCGCGGGCCCACCGACGCCGCGCTGCCCACCGGCCAGAACGTCCCGGCCCCCGGCGGACCCGGCGCGCCCGGTGCCCCGCCCGGCGCGGCTCCCAGCGCTCCGGGGGGCCCCGCTCCGGCACCCTCCGCGCCACCGGCCGCGCCGCCCGCCGCCCCGCCCGCCGCCCCGCCGGCGGCACCGGCACCGCCGCCCACCCTGGTGGGCGTCGTGCAGCCCGCTCCGCCGGTGCTGGCCACGCCCGTGCAGACGGGTCAGCCGGTCGCCCCCACCCCGCCGCCCGCACCGCCCGCACCGCCGGTGGCGCCTCCGGTGGCCCCGCCGGTGGCCCCGCCGGCCCCGGGGCCGGCCCCGGCACCGCCGCCGTCCCCCGCCGGCATCGGCGCGCTCGCCCCGGTCGCGCCGGCGCTGCTCGGGCTGCGGCCGCCGGTGGCCCCGCCCGCACCCCCCGTGCTGCCGCCGGGCAGCGGGGCGAGCGCTCCGGCACCGGTCCGCGGCGCACCGCCGGCCGCTCCCGGCACCCCTCCGCCCGGCTCCCCGGCCACCCGCGGGCTCGGCGGCCGCACCGCTCCCGGCGCGCCCCGGACCGGCAACCCCGGGGCGGGCGCACCGCCCCGGCTCGGCGGCCGGCAGGGCAACCAGCCCGGCGCCCCCGAGCTGCCCGGTCGGGGTGGCGGCGCCCGCACGGCCTTCCCCGGCGCCCCCGAGGCGCCGGGCGGGCCCGGGCAGCCCGCCCTGCCCGGCCGGAACAGCGGCACCTCCCGCTCGGGTCCGGGTGCCCCGGCGCGCCCCGGCCTGCCCGGCACCGGTGGCCCCGCCGACCCGGGCCTGCCGCCCGGTGGCGCCGCCCGGCCCCTGCTCGGGTCCCGCGGCACCCCGGCCGCCGGTGGCCGCGGCCCGGCCGGCCCGGGCCTGCCCGGCACCCCCTCGCCCGGCGGCGCCGGCCGCCCCGGCTCCCCGGGGCTCGGCGGGCGCACCACCCCGCGCCGCCCGATCGCCGGGGAGACCCCGGAGAGCACCCGCGCCGCGCTGCGCAACGGCCTGGACGGGCGTGGCCCGGGAGGCCGGCCGCTCGACGGCCGCGGCACCGAGGGCCGTGGCGTCGAGGGCCGTGGCGTCGACGGTCGCGGCGTGGACAGCCGGGGGCTCGACGGCCGCGGCCGGCCGGGCTCGGCGGCCCGCAGCGGTGCAGGGACCCGCGGCGCAGCCGGGACCGGCGGCGTGGGCGGCACCCGCGGGGTGGCCGGCACCCGTGGCGGGGCCGGTCGCCCGCAGGGTGCGGGTGCGGCCGGGCCGGCCGGCCAGCGGGCCCGGGAGGAGAGCACGACCCGGCGGGTCGAGGAGGCACCGGTGGAGATGGTCGGTGACGCCGAGCTCTTCGACGTCACGACCGGCAACGCGCCCGTGCTGGACCGCCCGGCGGAGCGCACCCCGGCGGCCCGGCCCGGTCCCGCGCTGGGCCGGGACGGCGCGTGAGCGACGACCTGCCCGGCGTGGTGCGCGGCCGGTCCGGGCGCGCGGTCCCGCCGTCCGCCGAGCCGGCCGCCCCCGTACCGCCCTCGCCGCCACCCACCCAGCCCCCGGCCGGCCCGGTGCCGCCGGCCGCTCCCCGCCCGGACGTGACGTGGGAGGTCACCGCGCCCGCGCCGGTGCCGCCGCCGGGCAGCGCCGCGGTGGCGACCGCGCCGCCCCTCGTCGCCGCCCAGCCCGCGGCCGCCGCAGCTCCCGCCGACCCGCTGGCGGAGCCGGCCGCCGAGGTCGTCAGCTCCGCGAGCACGGAGACCGTCGGGGCGAGCCGGGCCCGCGCGCGGGCGACCGCCGCCGGGCAGGCCGCCGCGGTGGCGCGCGGCGAGGAGGGGTCGGTCGCCGTCGGCGAGGCGCAGGCCGCCCGGGCCGGTGCCGTGCCCCCGCGTGGCGGGCCGCTGCCCCCCGGGTCACCGGGCCGTCCGCGCCCCCGCCGCCCCGCCGGCCGGCTCTGGGGCGTGCACCTGGGCCAGCTGCTGGTCTGGGAGCTGGTGGTGCTCACGCTCGTCGTGCTGGCCCGCGAGCCGTGGCCGGCACGGATCGCCGTCGGCGTGCCCGCGCTGCTGCTGCTCGTCCTCACCGCGGTCCGGGCCCGCGGCCGGTGGCTCTTCCAGTGGGTCGGCGCCTGGCTGCGCTTCCGCTCCCGGCGCCGCAGCCGGCCGCTGGGCGCCGACCCGGCCGGCGCGGTGCTCACCGCCGTCACCCCCGGGGCGGTGCTGGGCACCCTGCCGCTGGACGGTGAGCCGGCCGCGCTGCTCGAGCACGCCGGCGGGCTGACCGCGGTGCTCGAGGTGCGGCTGGGGGCGGGGCCGGAGTCGCGCGCCGAGGCCCGGCTGCTGCCACCGCTGTCGCTGCTGCTGCCGGCGGCCGACGAGGAGTCCGAGGTCGCCGTCCAGGTGCTCGTGCGCTCGGTGCCCGCCCCTGTCCTGCCGGCCGGCGACGACCCGGCGGCGATCTCCTACCGCGAGCTGACCGGCGGGCAGGTGCCGGCCCGGCGCCGCTGCTGGGTCGCCCTGCAGGTCCAGCACACCGCCGAGGACGTCCCGGCCGCCGAGCAGCGCGCCGTGCTGGCCGCCGCCGTCCAGCGGGTGCAGCGGCGGCTGCGCAAGGCGGGGCTGACCGGCACCCCGGTCTCACCCGAGCAGCTCCCGACCGACCTGCTGGAGGTCGCCGGCGCCGAGGCCGCCCCGGCCGGCACGGTGCGGGAGGACTGGTCGACCTGGACCGCGGGCGGCCCACCGCAGGCCAGCTGGCGGTTCGCCGCCTGGCCCGACCTGGCCGACCCGCGCTGCCAGCGGCTGGTCGAGGACCTGCTCGGCCTGCCGGTGCTGGCCACCACCGTGGCGGTCGCGGCCCGGCGGGTGGGCACCGACGACGTCGAGCTGGAGGCCGCCGTCCGCACCGGGCTGCCCACCCGGGCGGCCCTCGGTCCGGTGCACCGCGCGCTGACGGAGCTGGCCGACGGGCACGGCGCCCGGCTGCGCCGGCTCACCGGCGAGCAGGCGGCGGGCGCCGCGGGCACGCTGCCGCTCGGGGGGTTCCTGCGATGAGGACGACCGGCCTGCCCGCGCGCAGCGCGCTGGGCACCTCGCTGACCGACGCCGGCACGCTGGACGCGGTGCTGGTGCCGCTGGGCGGTGCCGGGGTGGTGCTCGGCCGCAGCGCCGACGGCCGCCCGCAGCCGGTGCCGCTCTTCCGGCCGGAGCCGACGTCGGTGGTGCTGCTGGGCGGCCGCGCGCTGGCCCAGCTGGTCGCCTTCCGCAGCATGGCCGTGGGCGCCCGGGTGCTGGTGTCGACCGCCGACCCCGCCCGGTGGACGAACTTCGCGCACCTCGGCGCCGGCAGCAGCGGCGACGTCCGGCTCACGCCCCGCCCGGTGCCGGGCGGCGGGACGGCGACCGTGCCGCACCTGGTCGTGGCCGACGGCGTGCTGCCCGACGTCCCCGGTCAGCCCGCCGCCGACGTGCCCGACGACGCCGGCCCGGCCGGGGGCCCGGCGTCCTGGTCGACCACGTTGACCGTGCTGGGCCAGCTCACTGCCGACAGCCGCGACCTGCTGGCCGGCGCCGACCTGGTGCTGGTGCAGTCCCCCACGCCCGCGGAGGCCCGCACCGTCGCCGCCGCGCTGGCCAGGCCGGAGGCGGAGCTGCCGCTGTCCCGGCTGGACCCCGAGGAGATCGGTGCGGTCACCCGGCACGGTGTGCGCACCTGGTCCAGCGCGCCGACGTCGGTCGAGCGCTGGCTGATCGGTGCGGTCGACCGGCGGCCACCCCGGCGGTAGCGGTCAGCCGGGCAGCGCCAGCACGGTGAGCTCCTCGCGCAGCCCGGTGACCTCCTCGCGCGGCACCCACCGGCGGTGCACGCCCCGGTCCACCCGCACGGCGCCGAGCTCCCGGGCCCGCGGCGTCGACCCGCCGGTGTGCTCGACCAGCAGCTCGCCGGACCGCTCGTCGCGCACCACCCACGGCTCGCCCCGCCACCGGCAGACCGTGACCGCGGCCAGCAGGACGTCGCACTCCGCGGCCGGCACCACCCGCACGTGCCGGTCCGGCGCCACCTCGGCGAACCCGGGCGCCGCGGTGGGCCGCTGCAGCCGCAGCCACAGCCCCTCCGGGCGCGGCTCGGGGCTGCAGCGGTACTCGGTGCCCTGCCAGCGGGCCCGGTGACCGGACCACCTCATCCGGTCACCCAGGTCCCGAGGTCGCCGTCGAGCACGGCGACCTGCCGTTCCTCGCCGTCGTGGCCGAGCTGCCACAGCTGCGCGCCGTGCGGCAGCTCCACCCCGTGCACGCGGTGCTCGCGCACCACCTGGTCGACGTTCGGGGCGAGGCCGAGGCCCACGAACGGCGGATCCTCCACCAGCCAGCCCGCGACGGCGTCGCGGCCGGCCTCGTCGGTGCCGCCGTGCGCGCTGCGGTACAGCTCCGGGCCGACCGCGGGCCAGCGCAGCAGGTGCACCGCGCCGTCCGGGTCGACCAGCGCGGCCGCCTCGGCCGAGCGGCCCAGCGCGTCGACGAGCACGACGGGGGTGGCGATGTGCAGCACGTCGGGGAGCTGGTGGACGTAGCCGGAGACCCGGGTCTCGCCGGCCAGGCGCCCGGCCAGCTCGGCGTGCGGCACCAGCTGCTGGAGCAGCGGGAAGGGCACGTCCGGCTCGGCCGCCACCTGCTCGGCCAGCGACGGCGCGGCCAGCCGGGCGACGGTGCCGGGCTCCAGGACCAGGTGCGAGGGCAGCCCCGGGTCGACGACCAGACCCCAGCGCGGGTCGGGCCAGCCGGCCGCGAGCTCGGGCAGCGAGCTCACCCGGCCCGACCGCACCGCACCGCCGGTGGCGGTCTGCAGCGCCTCGACGGAGGTGAAGGCCACCAGGCAGACCCGGTCCGGGCCGGTGACCGTCGCCCACCCGGGCCGCTCGTCGCCGGCGGCCACGCCCTCGGTGAGCGGCAGCAGGAGCTGGGCCGGGCGCAGCAGCGCCAGCGCCGTCGCCACCGCACCGGCGTCGAGGGCCTCGGCGAGCTGGGTCGCCAGCGTCGGTGCTCCCACGCGGGGCAGCCTAGGTGCCGGGTAGGGTCGCGGCGTCCTCAGCCGGCCGCAGGAGAACGGGAGCGATGAGCCAGACCCTGCAGGTCGACCCGGGGCAACCGGGCGCCTACCCCACGATCGGCGAGGCGCTGGGTGACGCGCCCGACGGCGCCACCTTGCTGGTCGCGGCCGGCAGCTACCCCGAGTCGCTGGACCTGCGCGGCAAGGGCGCCACCATCGCCGCCGCCGAGGGGGCCGAGGTGGTCGTCAGCGGCTCCGGCGGCTTCGAGCCCACCGTGCGCTGCCGGGACACCGCGCTCACCCTCCGCGGGCTCACCCTGGCCGGCACCGACACCACGGTGGTCGACGCCGACGGCGCCTCGCTGACCATGGAGGGCTGCACGGTGCGCGCCGGTGCGGGCGCCGGGGTCAAGGTCAGCGGCCGGACGGCGCTGCGGGTCACCGGCTGCACCGTCACCGGCGGCACCCAGGGGCTGGTGATCGAGGACTCCGCCGGCACCGTCGACGACACCGCCGTGCGCGACTCCGCCGACGACGGCGTGATCGTGCGGCTGGGCGCCGACCCGGTGCTGCGCAACGTCACCGTGTCCGGCGCCGGGCACCGCGGCGTCTACGTCTACCAGTTCGGCAAGCCCACCCTGGAGGGCTGCGAGGTCACCGGCAGCGGGTCCACCGGCATCGCCGTCTCCCAGGGCAGCGCCCCGGTGCTGCGGCGCTGCTCGGTCAGCGGCACCGCCGGGGTCGGCATCGTCTTCGACGCCGACACCTCCGGCGAGGTCGACGGCTGCCGCACCGAGGGGACGGCGCCGCCCGGGTTGTCCATCGCCGACGGCGCGACCGTGCAGGTGCGCGAGGCGCCGGCGAGCGCGGCGGCCGGGGTGGGCGCGGTCGACCAGCCCACCGGCGACCCCGAGCGGGTCGAGCAGCTGCTCGCCGAGCTCGACGCGATGGTCGGGCTGGCCGGGGTCAAGGACGAGGTCCGCGCGATCATCGACGAGATCCAGGTCAACGAGTGGCGGCGCAGCGCCGGGCTGGCCGTGGGCGGCTCGAGCCACCACCTGGTGTTCGCCGGGGCGCCGGGCACCGGCAAGACCACGGTCGGGCGGATCTACGGCTCTCTGCTGGCCGCCCTCGGGGTGCTGCCCGGCGGCCCGCTGGTCGAGGTCTCCCGCCGCGACCTGGTCGGCCAGTACATCGGGCACACCGCGGAGAAGACCGCGGCGGTGTTCGACCGCGCCGGGGGCGGCGTGGTCTTCCTGGACGAGGCCTACACGCTGTCCCGGCAGGCCGGTGGCGGGGGCGCCGACTTCGGCCAGGAGGCGATCGACATGATCGTCAAGCTGATGGAGGACCGCCGCGACGGGCTGGCCGTCATCGCCGCGGGCTACACCTCGGAGATGCGCGACTTCCTCGACGCCAACCCCGGACTGGCGTCGCGGTTCGTGAAGACCGTCGAGTTCGAGGACTACGACGCCACCGAGCTGACCCTGATCATCACCCGGATGATCGCCGGCGGCGACTATCTGCTCGCCGCCGACGCCGAGCCGCTGCTGCTCGAGCACTTCACCCGGGTGCCCCGGGGTGCCGACTTCGGCAACGCCCGCGAGGCCCGCAAGCTGTTCGAGAAGCTGCGCAAGGTGCAGTCCCAGCGGCTGCGCGGCCTGGGCCGGCAGCCCTCCGTCGAGGAGCTGCAGACCCTCACCGGCGACGACGTCCGGGCCGCCGTCGCCGGCTGACGCCTCAGCCCAGGGCGAGCACCAGGCAGACGGCGGTCAGCAGCAGCGCCACCGGGGTCATCACCAGCCGCTCCGGCCGGCTGCGGGAGGCCGCGTTCAGCACGACGCCCAGCGCGAAGTACCCGGTGAGCACCCAGGCGGCGACGGAGACGAACCCGGCGGGCAGCAGCTCGGAGGCGTCCGCCGCCTCCAGCAGCACCAGGGCGATCGCGGCGTACAGCAGCACGGAGACCACGCTGCCGACCCGCAGCCCGGTCGGCAGCACCTCGTGCCGGCCGCCCCAGGCGAAGCGGCCCAGCGGTGCTCCGGCGACCAGCGCCAGCTGGAAGACGGCCAGCCCGGCGAGCACCGCGACGCCCACGACGGCCACGACCGTGATCACGGCGGCACGCTATCGGACCGCGTGGACCCCGCCCGGCAGGTCAGGGAGCGGCGAGCGCGGCGCCGAGCGCCGAGGCGGCGAGCCGGACGGCCGCCGTCCGGGTCGGGCCGGAGAGCGCGTCGAGGTCCAGCCGGCCGCCCTGGGCCAGGTGCCGGTCGGCGGGGACGGCGACGACGTCACCGGCCAGCGGCCCGAACCGCGCCACCGTCTCGGTGACGTCGACCCCGGCGCCGTCCGCGGGCACGTTGGTCAGCGCCACCACGCTGCGGTCGGCCAGCCCGGCGAAGCCGCTGGAGCGCAGCCAGCGCAGCACGTTGTGCGAGGCGAGGATGCCGTCGACGCTCGGGGAGGTGGCCAGCACCAAGCTGTGGCAGCCGGAGACGACCCGGCGCATCAGCGGGGTGGCCAGCCCGGCACCGCAGTCGGTGACCATGACGGCGAAGTGCTGGAACACGGCGTTCATCGCGCCGATGTAGACCTGCTCGGTCAGCGCGGCGCTCTGCTCGGGGTCACGGCCGCTGGGCAGCACCCAGGCGCCGTCGGCGGAGCGGGCCAGCGCCCCGGCCAGCACGTCGAAGCGCCCCGGGTCACCGGCGGCGGCGAGCTCGTGGGCGCTGGCCGACAGCGGCACGCCGGTGCGCAGCGCCAGCGACCCGAAGGTCGTGTCGGCGTCGAACAGCAGCACCGGGTCCTGGCGGGCGCGGGCGAGCGTGCCGGCCAGCAGCACCGACAGCGTGGTCTTGCCCACGCCGCCCTTGAGCGCCACCACCCCGATCCGGCGCGGGGAGGGCACCGGGGTCTGCAGCGTCGCGGTCCAGGCCGCGACGTCGGCGGAGCTGGGCTGCTCGGCCTGCGGGCCCTGCCACGGCCAGCGCCGGCGTGCGGTGGGCGGCTGCTCGGTGAGCCCGGCGACGGCGGGGTCCAGGTGCGGCGCGGCGGCGCGCCCGGGCAGCGCTCCCCCGGCGGGGACGGCGGGGGCGGGCGGCGCGTCGGGCTGGTGCGGCGTGCTCACGACCCGGCTCCGGCCAGCGGGCACCGGGCGCGGGGCAGCGCTCGGGGACCCGTCGACCTCATGCGGTCAAGATACGACCCGCGCACGTCCGAGGTGCGCTCCCCCGCTGCAACGGCACCCGGACGGACGACGGACCGGCTCTCCGCGCGCCCCGGGCGGAGCGTCGCAGCGGGGTCACCAGAGCTCGGCGGCCCGCTCGCCGATCATCACCGCGGTGGCCGCCGGCCCGCGCGAGGTCACCTGCGGCATGACCGAGGTGTCCACCACCCGCAGCCCCTCGACGCCGCGGACCCGCAGCCGCTGGTCGACCACGGCCCCGGGGTCGCTCTCCGGCCCCATCCGCGCGCTGCCGGCCAGGTGGATGGCGGTGGCCAGGTGCCGGCGGGTCCACCGGTCGAGCTCCCGGTCGTCGGCCAGCACCTCGTCGGGCAGCCCGGTGCGCTCGGCGACCAGCGGGGCGAACGCCGCCGTCCGCAGCAGCTCGGCCGCCAGCCGGACCCCCTCGCGCAGCCGGCGCCGGTCGGCGGCCTCGGTCAGGTACCGGTGCTCGATCCGCGGCTGCACCCCGGGGTCGGCGCTGGTGAGGGTCAGCCGGCCGCGGCTCTCCTCCTGCTGCAGGGCCACCGCCAGGTAGAGGTCGTCCCGCCGGCGGGCCTGGTCGAGCAGCCGGTGCAGCGACGCGCCGCGCAGCGCGCGCAGCGTGCCCGCCGAACGGCGCACCGCCTCCCCCACCCCGGCCAGCGGCCCGCCCGACGACCGGTCCAGCAGCACCTTGGAGAACGGCTTGAGCCAGGGCATCACCTCCAGGTCGGCGACCTGCCCCGACCCGGTGGCCGCGGTGTTGAGCGCGGTGGCCAGCGGCAGCATCCCGCGGGGGGTGGGCAGCCGGCGGCCGGGCTGCCAGGTCACGTAGAGGTCGGGGTGGTCGGTGAACTCCGCGCCCACCCCGGGGGCGTCGACCAGCACCGGCACCCCGGCCGCCCGCAGCTGCTCGGCCGGGCCGATCCCGGAGAGCATCAGCAGGTGCGGCGTCGCGACCGCGCCGGCGGCGAGCACCACCTCGCCGGCCCGGACGACGCCGTCCGCGGTCTGCACGCCCACGGCACGGCCGCCCTCCACCACCACCCGGGTGACCCGGGTGCCGCCCCGGACGGTGAGCAGCGGCGAGCCGCGCCGGGGCGAGAGGTAGGCCATCGCCGCGTTGACCCGCACCCCGTCGGCGACGTTGAGCGGGATCGGGCCGTGCCCGGCCGGGCCGCCGGCGTTCTTGTCCGGCTCGGCCGGGAAGCCCAGCTCCTCGCAGGCGGCGGCGAACGCGTCGGGGACCGGGTGGTCGGGCCGGCTGCGGCGCACCGGCACCGGCCCGTCGGTCCCGTGCCCCGGCCGGTGCCCGAAGTCGGCGTCGGCCTCGGACCGGCAGAAGGCGGGCAGCACCGCCGCGGCCGACCACAGGTCGTTGCCGGCGGCGGCCCAGCCGTCGAAGTCGGCCGGGGCGCCGCGGACGAAGTAGCTGCCGTTGATCGCGCTGGAGCCGCCGAGCACCCGGCCGCGGACCACCGGGTAGCTGACGTCCTCCGCCAGCTGGGCGGTGTAGCTCCAGTTCGCCGGGTGGCCGGGGGTGGCGGCGCCCAGGGTCGCGGCGTCGCGGAGGGTCGCCGGGAAGTCGGCCGGCTGCGGGTGGTCCGCACCGGCCTCCAGCACGAGCACCCGCCGGCCGGCGTCGACCAGCCGGGCGGCGAGCGCGCACCCGGAGGAGCCGGCGCCGACCACCACGACGTCCCACTCCTCGGTGCTCACCCGGGGCCGGCCAGCGCGACGGCGTCACCGGCGCGGGGCGCCACCCGGCCCTCGGCGACCAGCTTGGCCAGCGTGGCCCGGGTCGACTGGGCGGCGGCCGGCCACAGCGCCTGCGGGACGGCGGCGTACACCTCGGCCACCAGCTCGTCGACGGTGCGGGGGCCCGCGGCGAGACCGGCGAGCAGCTGCTCCTCCCGGAACGCCCGGTGGGCGAGGTAGAAGTCCAGCACCGCCGTGGGGTCGACGGTCAGCTCCGGCCCGTGACCGCAGTACAGCGCCGCCGGGCCCAGGTCGTGCACCCGTCGCAGCGACTCCAGGTAGGCCACCACGTCGCCCTCGGGGTGGGTCACCACCGACGTCCCCCGGCCCAGCACGTGGTCCCCGACCAGCACCGCGCCGGACTCCAGCCGGAACGCCAGGTGGTCGGCGGTGTGCCCGGGGGTGCCGACGACGCCGATCGTCGTCCCGGCCAGGCGCAGCTGCTCCCCCGGCGCGAGCACCCGGCCCGCCGGCCCCGCGACGTGCGCGGCGGCCGCGGCGACCGGGGCACCGAAGCGGGCACCCCACGGCTGCGCCGCCTCGGCGTGGTCGCCGTGGTGGTGGGTGACCAGCACGGCCACCACCCGGGCGTCCCGGGCGGCCAGCACGCCCTCGACGGCGGCCAGGTGCGCGGCGTCCGCCGGCCCCGGGTCGACGACGACGGCCTGCCCGCTGCCGGGCTCGCCGACGACGTAGGTGTTGGTGCCGTCCAGGGTCATCCCCGAGGGGTTGGGGGCCAGCACCCGGGCGACGAGGGGCTCGAGCTCCGCGGTGCGCGGCATGCCGCCCGGGACCGGCAGGTCCCACCCCGAGCGCGGGTCCACCGGTGCGTTCACCGGGGGGACGCTAGCCGTCCGCGGCCCGGCCGGCTGCGGTACGCCGGCAGTCACCGACACGGGTGAGGACGGCGGCCGATCGGGCGCCGCCACCGCTGCGGACGCTAGCGTCCTGGTCATGCGAGCACCCGCGACCCTGCTGAAGGGCGGCCTCTCCGCCGCCGCCGCCCTGCTCCTGCTCACCGCCTGCGGCGGTTCCGACGACGAGCAGTCCGAGGCGTCCACGAGCTCCTCCAGTTCGTCCAGCTCCAGCTCCAGCTCCAGCTCCGCCGCCACCTCCGCCGGCGGCGGCGGCGGCTCCGCCGACGAGGACGTGCAGGCCTTCTGCACCGAGGCCGAGGCGGCCTTCACCCAGCTCAGCGACACCCTGGACGCCGCCGGCGCCAGCCCGGCCGACCTGCCGGCCGCGCTGGACACCGCCGTCACCGCCATCGGCCAGATCGAGGCGCCCGCCGAGATCAGCGCCGACTGGGCGGCGTCGCAGCAGGCCCTCGCCGGGCTGCGCGACGCGGTCAACAGCGTGGACCTCACCACCCCGGAGGGGCAGGCCGCCGTGGAGCAGGCGGTCACCGACCTGGGCGCCCAGGCCGGTGACGCGCAGACCAACGTCGACGCCTACATCACGGCGAACTGCGAGAACGCCTGACCTGCACGCCCCGACGACGGCCCGGACCCACCACACGGCGGAGCCGGGCCGTCGCGGGCAGTTAGCGTGGTGCCCATGCGTGCACCCGCCACCCTGCTGAAGGCAGGTCTGTCCGCCGCCGCCGCGGTCGTGCTGCTCACCGCCTGCGGCGGCTCCGACGAGGAGCCGTCGGCCCGGGCCGGCTCGTCGGGCTCCGGCAGCTCCAGCAGCTCCAGCTCGGCCGCCGCCGGGTCGACCGCGCCCAGCTCGAGCGACGCCCCCGCCGGGGGCAGCGCCTCCAGCGAGCAGGTCGCCGCCTTCTGCAGCCAGGCCGTGACGCTCGAGGAGTCGGTCAACGCCAGCGTCGAGCAGGCCGCCAGCGATCCCACCCAGCTCGGCCCCGCGCTCCAGCGGCTGGCCGACCAGTACGCCGCCGTCGAGGCGCCGCCCGAGGTCGCCGGCGACTGGGGCACCCTGGTCGACGGCATCCAGCAGCTGGCCGGCGCGGCCTCCGACATCGACGTCACCGACCCGGCGGCCGCCGGGCAGCTGCAGGCCTCGCTGGGCGGGCTCGAGGAGCAGCTCACCACCGCCACGGCCGGCATCGGCACCTACGCCGCGGCCAACTGCGGCGCCGCGGCGCCCTCGAGCTGACCCATCCCCCGACGACGACGGCCCGGCACCTCCGCGAGGAGGCGCCGGGCCGTCGGTGTCAGCAGCGGCTGATCGAGATCCCGCGGGCCCGGAGCCACGGCACCGGGTCGACCTGGCCGCTGTACATGGCGCCGTTCGGGTGCACCTCGAAGTGCAGGTGCGGACCGGTCGACTGGCCGCGGTTGCCCACCTCGGCGATCTGCTCGCCGGCCGAGACCCGCTCCCCGGCGCTCACGTAGTACTCGTTGACGTGCCCGTAGACGGTGACCGCCCCGTCGTCGCCCCGGATGTAGACGGCGTAGCCGAACCCGGTCGCGGTGCCGGCGCGCTGGACGACGCCGGACGCCGCGGCGTAGACGGGGGTGCCGATCGGGGCGGCGATGTCGACGCCGAAGTGGGTCACGCCCCAGCGGGCGCCGAAGCAGCTGGTCGTCACGCCCCGGGCCGGCCGCACGTAGCCCTGCCCGCCGGTGTCCGCCTGCTCCTCCGCGGCGGCCTGCGCCCGGGCCCGCTCCTCGGCCTGCCGGGCGGCGGCCTCCTCGGCGGCCTTCTGCGCCAGCCAGGCCTGGTAGGCGTCCCGGGCCCCCTGCAGCTCCAGCAGCCGCACCTGGGCGGCCTGCAGCTGCTGCTCCAGGGCCGCCTTCTGCGCGGTGACCTGGGCGACGGCGGCCTGCTGGTTGGCGACCTGGGCCTCGGCCTCCGCCTTCGCCGAGGCGGCGGCCGCCTCGGTGGCCACCTTCTCGGCGCGGGCCGCCTGGGCGGCGGCGTCCGCGGCCGCCTGCTGCTGCTGGGCGGCCTCGAGCAGGCCGAGGACGTCGACCTGGTGGTCGGCGACGTAGTCCAGCAGCGCGGCCTTGCGCACCAGCTCGCCCGGGCCCTCGGCGTCCAGCAGGGCCATCTCGCCGGCCAGCGTGGCGCCGTTCATGTAGCTGTCCCGGGAGAAGTCGGCGATCCGCAGCTGGGCCTGGGCGACCGCGTCGGCGGCCGCCTGCAGGTCGCGCGCCGTCTGCTCCGCGGCGGACTCGGCCGCCAGCCGGGCCTCCTCGGCGAGCAGGTAGGCGGTGCCGGCCGCCTCGGCCTGCACCTGCACCTGCTCCAGCTGCGACTGGGCCGCCGCGACGAGCCCGGCGATCCGGCCCACCTCGGCGGCGGCCGCGTCCTGGGCCACCCGGGCGTCGCCGAGCTGCTGGTCGCTGGGGTTCTCCGGGGCAGCGAGCGCCACGCCGCCACCGGCCAGCACCGCACCGGCCACCACGGTGGCGAGGGCTGCGGCGAGCAGCCGGGACGGGCGTCGGGGCACGGCGGGCCTCCGGCTCCGGCGCGCGAGCACCGGTGACGGGCGCAGCGGGTGCTGCGACATGGTCGCTCCCTGGGGAAGAGGGATGGACGGGTGAGCTCAGCCAGAGTCGCACTCGCACCGTGAGTCACAAAGACAACACGCGGCGCAACCACAACACGAACCGGTCACCGACCGGTGGGGCGCTCCAGCTCCTCGGCGAGCTCGGTCAGCTCGTCACCGCCGGCCATCATCGTGGTCAACTCCTCGCGGGACAGCTCGCCCTTGGCGAAGTCGCCCATGCTGCGGCCACGGTTGAGCAGCAGGAACCGGTCGCCCACCGGGTGGGCGTGGTGCGGGTTGTGCGTGATGAAGACGACCCCGAGACCACGGTCCCGCGCCTGCGCGATGTAGCGCAAGACCACGCCGGCCTGCTTCACGCCCAGCGCCGAGGTCGGCTCGTCGAGGATCAGCACCCGAGCACCGAAGTGCACGGCCCGGGCGATCGCGACCGACTGCCGCTCTCCGCCGGACAGCGTGCCCACGGGCTGGTCGGGGTCGCGGATGTCGATGCCCATCGCGGCCAGCTCGCGGCGGGTGACGTCCTTGGCCGTGGCGCTGTCGAAGCGCCGGAACGGGCCCCAGCCGGTCGTCGGCTCCGACCCGAGGAAGAAGTTCCGCCAGATGGCCATCAGCGGGATCATCGCCAGGTCCTGGAAGACCGTCGCGATCCCGGCGTCCAGCGCCTCCCGCGGGGCGTCGAACTCGACCGGCCGGCCGTCGAGCAGCAGCTCGCCCCGGGTCGGGCGGTGCACGCCGGAGAGCACCTTGATCAGCGTCGACTTGCCCGCGCCGTTGTCGCCGAGCACGCAGGTGACCTGACCGGCCCGCACGGTGGTGGAGATGTCGTCCAGCGCGATGACCGAGCCGAAGTCCTTGCCGATGCCGCGCAGCTCGAGCAGGGGTGCGTCGTCGGACCGGCCCACCGCGGTGCTCATCGCCGGGCCGCCTCGGCGTAGCGGCGGACCAGCCGGTTGGTGAGCACCGCGAGCAGCAGCATCGCCCCGAGGAAGAAGTAGAACCAGTCGGCGTCCCAGTCCAGGTAGACGATCCCCTGCTGGGTCATCCCGAAGACCAGCGCACCCAGCGCCGCCCCGATCGCCGAGCCGAACCCACCGGTGAGCAGGCACCCGCCGATGACGGCCGCGACGATGTAGATCAGCTCCTGACCGGTGCCGGTGTTGGCCTGCACCGAGGTCAGCCGGACGGCGGTGATCGAGCCGACCAGCCAGGCCGCGGCCGCCGTCGTCATGAACAGCGTGATCGTCGTCCGCCGGGCCGGGACGCCGACGTTGCGGCTGGCGACCTCGTCACCGCCGGTGGCGAAGACCCAGTTGCCGAAGCGGGTGCGCAGCAGCACCCAGCTGGCGACGGCGGTGGCCAGCAGCCACCACACGATCGCCACCCGGAACGGCTGCCCGAACACGTTGATCGTGGAGGCCAGCAGCAGTTCCGCCGAGTGGTAGCCGGGGGCCTCGGCGATGCCGCGGACGACGACCGTGCCGGTGAACAGCTTGGTCAGGCCGAGGTTCAGGCCCTGCAGCATCAGGAAGGTGCCCAGCGTGATGATGAAGCTGGGCAGGCCGGTGCGGGTGACCAGCCAGCCGTTGGCGAAGCCGATGGCCAGGGCCAGCACCAGCGCCGCCCCGATCGCCACCCAGATGTTCTGGTCCAGCTCGGTGGCCACGATGCCGACGGTCAGCGCGGTCGTGCCGGTCAGCACGCCGGCGGAGAGGTCGAAGTGCCCGCCGATCATCAGCAGCGCGACCGCGACCGCCATGATGCCCAGCGTCGAGGCGACGTCCAGCCAGTTCGCGATCCCGCTCAGCCCGCGGAAGACGTCGGACTGGGCGGAGAAGAACGCCAGGATGACGACGGCGCCGATCAGCGACCCGAGCTCGGGCTTGACCAGCAGCCGGCGCCAGATGCCGACGGCGGCGAGCCGCTCGTCGGCACGCACCGGCCGCTCGACCGGCGCCTCCCGGGTGGCACTCATGGGTTCTCCAGCCTCGTCAGCGGGTGCCCGCGGAGGCGAGGTCGGCGATCTCGTCGACGTTGGTCGAGTCGACGATCCCCGGACCGGTCAGCACCGGCTGACCACCACCGACGGTGTTCAGGTTCTGCGCGTAGAGCTTCAGCATCACGATCGGCAGGTAGCCCTGCTCGTACTGCTGCTGGTCGACGGCGAAGGAGATCGAGCCGTCCTGGATCGCGGAGATCACGTCGCCATTGAGGTCGAAGGTGGCGATCTCGGCCTCGGAGCCGGCGTCGGAGGCCGCCGCGGCGGCGACCGAGGCGACGCCGGAGTTCAGCGTGAGCACGGCGTCGATGGTCGGGTCGCTCTGCAGCTGCGAGGTGATCGTCGACTGCGCGGCCTGCAGGTCGTTGATGTCGACCTGCAGCAGCCGCACCTCGCTGCCCAGCCCCTGGGAGGCGCCGTCGCAGCGCTGCTCGAGCCCGATGTTGCCGGCCTCGTGGACGACGCAGAGCACGTTCGTCGCGCCGTCCTGGGCGAGCCGCTGGCCGGCGCCCTGCCCGGCGATCGCCTCGTCCTGGCCGACGTGCCCGATGGCACCGAACTGCGCCGACTGCTCGGCGCCGGAGTTGATCGTGATGACCGGGATGCCCGCGGCGACCGCGGCCTCGACCGAGTCCTGCAGGGCGTCGGGGTTGGCCATCGAGACGACGATGCCGTCGACGTCCTGGTTCACCGCGGCCTGGACGAGCTGCGACTGGCGCTGCGGGTCGCCGTCGCTCTGGTAGTCGACGCTCACGCCCAGGTCCTCGCCGGCGGCCTCGGCGCCCTTCTGCACGACGTCCCAGAAGGCGTCGCCGGCGGAGCCGTGGGTGACGACGGCGAAGCTGAGGTCGCCGTCGGCGGCAGCACTGCCGCCGCTGTCGCCCCCGCCACCGTCGCCGGAGCCGGAGTCGTCGGTGGAGCAGGCGCTGAGCAGCAGGGGGGCTGCCAGGGCGAGCGCGAGCAGCCGGGTGCGTCGGGCCATCGTCGGGTGTCCTCCTGTGTCCACGGCGCAGCGCTGCCCCGCCGGTCTCCTCCTCCGGGGTGGCCCTCGTGTCAGAGCCCACCCGCAGGGGAGTGTGCGGCACCGGGCTGACCCGGCGCCTGTCGTCAGCCCCTGATCATGCCTGGCCCGAGCCGGAACACCGCCATCCGCCTCCGGAGCGATACCAGCTCGTTGTCGTCGGCCACCCATCCGGAGGGCCGCGGCTGTGCTGCGCGCACCAGTCACCGCCCCTCCGCCGCGCCTAGGCTGCCGACCGTGGACGTGATGGCCTCCGGGCACGAACAGGTCGTCTTCTGCTCCGACCCCGAGTCGGGACTGCGCGCGGTGATCGCGGTCTACTCGACGGCGTTGGGTCCGGCACTGGGCGGCACGCGCTTCTTCCCCTACGCCTCGGAGGAGGCGGCGGTGACCGACGCCCTCGCGCTCTCCCGCGCGATGGCCTACAAGAACAGCCTCGCCGGGCTCGACCTGGGCGGCGGCAAGGCGGTGATCATCGGCGACCCGCGGACCGACAAGACCGAGGCGCTGCTGCGCGCCTACGGCCGGTTCGTCGAGGCGCTCGGCGGCCGCTACCTGACCGCCTGCGACGTCGGCACCTACAACGCCGACCTGGACGTCGTGGCGCGGGAGACCCGGTTCGCCCACGGCCGCTCCGAGGTCTACGGCGGCTGCGGCGACTCCTCGGTGCTCACCGCCTTCGGCGTCTTCCAGGGCATGCGCGCCGCCGCCCAGCACCGCTGGGGCAAGCCCACGCTGGCCGGGCGCACCGTCGCCGTCGCCGGGGTGGGCAAGGTCGGGTCGCACCTGGTCGACCGGCTGGTGGAGGACGGCGCCGACGTCGTCGTCACCGACGTGGACGCCGCCGCGGTGGACCGGCTGCTGGCCCGGCACCCGCAGGCCCGCGCGGTCGCCGACACCGCGACCCTGGTGCGCACGCCGCACGACGTCTACGCCCCCTGCGCGCTGGGCGGTGCGCTGGACGACGAGACCGTCGCGGTGCTGCCCGCCGAGATCGTCTGCGGCGGGGCGAACAACCAGCTGGCCCACGAGGGCACCGCGCAGCTGCTCGAGGACCGCGGCGTGCTGTACGCGCCCGACTACCTGGTCAACGCCGGCGGCGTCATCCAGGTCGAGGACGAGCGGCACGGCTTCTCCTTCGCCCGGGCCGAGGCGAAGGCCACGACCATCTTCGACGTGGCGGTGCGGGTCTTCGCCGCGGCCGAGTCCGAGGGCGTCTCCCCCGCCGTCGCCGCCGACCGGCTCGCCGAGGAGCGGATGCGCTCGGTGGGGCGGCTGGCGACCATCCGGCTGCCGCGATGAGGCCCGCCGGAGGCCCTCAGGGTGAGACCCCGGTCACCTGACACCTCCGGACGGGGGGGCTCAGGGGTGCGACGCGTGCCCGTGACCGATCCGTGTCGTAAGCTCGCTCCAGGACACAGTCACTCAGTCGGGGTCGCCACACGGGCCGTCCAGCCCAGTGCTGGACGACCCGCACTCCGTCACGAGGGGGTCGAGCCATGGGGCGCGGCCGAGCGAAGGCCAAGCAGACACGCGTGGCCCGTGAGCTCAAGTACAGCTCACCCAACACCGACCTCACGGCCCTCCAGCGTGAGCTCGCTGGTCAGCCGTCGTCGTTCCCCAGCCGGGGTCCGAAGGACGACGACGAGGACGACCCGTTGGCCACGTGGTCACAGGACGACGAGGACGACGACTGGGCAGCCAGCCGTTGACCTGGGCCTGACGGCTCAGCACTCCTCACACGAACGCACCGCTGCTCCCCTCTGGGGGCGGCGGTGCTGTCGTGCGCTGGGGACCCTTTGCCCCCGCACGGGAGCCGATCCGTGCGGTCCCCCCGGCCTTGACCTGGTGAAGGACGTCGGTCCCCGCTCCGCCCTCGCCAGCAGAGCCGTCTCCAGCAGAGCCGTCTCCAGCAGAGCCGTCTCCAGCAGAGCCGTCTCCAGCAGAGCCGTCTCCAGCAGAGTCGTCTCCAGCAGAGTCGAGCTCTGCCCACCACTGTGGGCAGAGCTCGACTTCCGACGGACCCTCACCACGACGGCGAGGTCAGCGGTAGGTGCCGACCAGCCGGGCCGCGGGCTCGCCGTCGGTGGCCCCGATCGTGCCGGCGACCCACGAGGGCACGCCGCGCTCGGTGAGCAGGGCGACCGCACGGTCGGCCTGCTCCGGGGCGACGGCGGCGACCATCCCGACGCCGCAGTTGAACGCCCGCTCGGACTCGGTGCGCGGCACGCCGTGCTCCTCGAACAGCCGCACGGCCGCCGGAAGCGCCCAGCTGCTGCGGTCCAGCACGGCCTCGAGGCCGGGCGGGACGACGCGGGCGGTGTTGCCGGCCAGCCCGCCGCCGGTGATGTGCGCGAAGGCGTGCACCGTCTCCACGCCGAGCTCGCGCACCAGCGCCAGGCAGTCCAGGGCGTAGATCCGGGTCGGCTCGAGCAGCGCGTCGCCCAGCGGCCGGTCCAGCCCGGCCGGGGTGGCGGCCAGGTCGAGGCCGGCCCGGTCGACCACCCGGCGCACCAGCGAGTAGCCGTTGGAGTGGAACCCCGACGACGCCATGGCCACCACGACGTCGCCCTCGCGCACCCGCTCCGGCCCCAGGACGGCGTCGGCCTCCACGACCCCCACCGCGGTGGCGGCCAGGTCGTACTCGTCGGCGTCCATCAGGTCGCCGTGCTCGGCGGTCTCGCCGCCGACCAGGGCCGCCCCGGCCTGGGTGCAGCCGGCCGCGATGCCGGTGACGATCGCGGCGATCCGCTCCGGCACCACCCGACCGCAGGCCACGTAGTCCTGCAGGAACAGCGGCTCCGCACCGCAGGCAACCAGGTCGTCGACGACCATCGCGACCAGGTCGATGCCGACCGTGTCGTGCCGGTCGAGCGCCCGGGCCAGCGCGATCTTGGTGCCGACGCCGTCGGTCGAGGAGGCCAGGAGCGGCTTGCGGTACTTCGCGGTGTCCAGCGCGAACAGGCCGGCGAAGCCGCCGAGCCCGCCGACGACCTCCGGGCGGTTGGTCTTCTCCACCGCCGCCCGCATCAGCGTGACCGCGCGCTCACCGGCGTCGATGTCGACGCCGGACGCCGCGTAGGTGAACTCGCCGTCGGTCATCGGCTCGACTCCGCGCTCGTTCCGCTCCTCGGTCGCTGGCGCTCCCTGCGGTGCTCGCTCGCTGTCGTCTCGGTCACGGGCGCGCCAGCGCCTCGGCCGCGCCCCCCGGCACGGTCGCACTGCCGGCCTGCTGACCGGTCCAGCCGCTGACCGCGACCTGCTCCTCGCCGATCGCCCGGCGGCCGATGCCCTCGAGCACGTGCTTGCCGAGGACCTCCGGCTCGCCCAGCGGGATCGGGTACTGCCCGGTGAAGCAGGCGGTGCACAGCCGGTTGGCCGGCTGCTCGGTCGCGGCGATGAGGCCCTGCTCCGAGACGTAGCCCAGCGAGTCGGCGTTGATCGAGGCGCGGACGCCGTCGATGTCCAGCCCGTTGGCGACCAGCTCGGCGCGGCTGGCGAAGTCGATGCCGTAGAAGCACGGCCACTTCACCGGCGGCGAGGCGATCCGCACGTGCACCTCGAGCGCGCCGGCCTCGCGCAGCATCCGGATGAGCGCGCGCTGGGTGTTGCCGCGGACGATCGAGTCGTCGACGACGACCAGCCGCTTGCCGCGGATGACGTCGCGCAGCGGGTTGAGCTTCAGCCGGATGCCCAGCTGCCGGATGGTCTGGCTCGGCTGGATGAAGGTGCGCCCGACGTAGGAGTTCTTCACCAGGCCCAGGCCGTAGGGGATGCCGGAGGCCTCGGCGTAGCCGACGGCGGCCGGGGTGCCGGACTCGGGCACCGGGATGACGAGGTCGGCGTCGACCGGGTGCTCCTTGGCGAGCCGGCGGCCGATCTCGACGCGGGCGGCGTGCACCGTGCGGCCGGAGATCGTGGTGTCCGGCCGGGCGAGGTAGACGTACTCGAACACGCAGCCCTTGGGCTGGGCGACCGCGAAGTGCTGGCTGCGCAGCCCGTCCTCGTCGATGGCGATGAGCTCGCCCGGCTCGACCTCGCGCACGAAGGAGGCGCCGCAGATGTCCAGGGCGGCGGTCTCGCTGGCGACCACCCAGCCGCGCTCGAGCCGGCCGAGCACCAGCGGGCGCACGCCCTGCGGGTCACGCGCGGCGTAGAGCGTGTGCTCGTCCATGAAGGTGAGGCTGAACGCACCGCGCAGCCGCGGCAGCACCTCCATCGCGGCGGCCTCGACGGACATGTCCGGCTTGGCGGCGATCAGCGAGGTGATCAGGTCGGAGTCGGTGGTCGCGGCGAACGCCCCGGCCACGCCCTCGTCCGCGGCGGCGCTGGCCAGCTCCGCGGTGTTGACCAGGTTCCCGTTGTGGCAGAGCGCCAGGCCGGTGCCGGCACCCGTGGTGCGGAACGTCGGCTGGGCGTTCTCCCAGGTGGAGGCGCCGGTCGTGGAGTACCGGGTGTGCCCCACCGCGATGTGACCGCGCAGGCTGCCCAGGGTGGCCTCGTCGAAGACCTGGCTCACCAGGCCCAGGTCCTTGTAGACCACGACGGAGGAGCCGTCGGACACCGCGATGCCGGCCGCCTCCTGACCGCGGTGCTGGAGGGCGTACAGGCCGAAATAGGTCAGCTTCGAGACCTCTTCACCCGGGGCCCAGACCCCGAAGACGCCACAGGCGTCCTGGGGACCAGGGGAATGGGGGTCGAGGTCGTGCGTCAGCCGTCCGTCACCGCGAGGCACCCCACGAGACTACCGGCTGCGCGCCGCCTCCCGGGGTGGCCCCGCTCACCCCAGGAGGACGACGTCGTCCGGAAAGCCCAGCTCAGTGGATGTTCGCGGTCTCCGCGGCGATCGTCGTGTCGTCGCCGTGCCCGGTGTGCACCACGGTGTCGCCGTGCAGGCTCATCAGCCGCGCGTTGATCGAGGTCAGGATGGTCGGCTTGTCGCTGTAGGACCGGCCGGTCGCGCCGGGGCCGCCGCAGAACAGCGTGTCGCCGGTGAACACCGTGCGCAGGTCGGCGGCGTGCAGGCAGGTGCTGCCCGGTGAGTGGCCCGGGGTGTGCAGCGCCTCCAGCGTCGTGCCGGCGACCTTGAACCGGGCGTGGTCGGCGAGCTCGCCGTCCGGGCTGGCGTCCGGGTGCACGACGTCCCAGAGCATCCGGTCGGCCGGGTGGAACCAGATCGGCGCGTCGACGGCGTCCCGCAGGGCCACCGCTGCGGTGATGTGGTCGTTGTGCCCGTGGGTGAGCACGATCGCCCGCACCTTCCGCCCGCCCACCGCCGCGACGATCGGGGCGGCGTGGTGCGGCGCGTCGATGACCAGCACCTCGTCGTCGTCGCCGACCAGCCAGACGTTGTTGTCGACGTCGAAGTCCTGGCCGTCGAGGCTGAAGACGCCGCTGACGACGACCTTGTCGATGCGCGCTGTCACTTGTCGAACACCACCACGGAGCGCAGGACCTCGCCGGCGTGCATCTTCTCGAACGCGCTCTCCACGGCGTCCAGGCTGATCGTCTCGGACACGAAGGCGTCCAGGTCGAACCGGCCCTGCAGGTAGAGGTCGATCAGCATCGGGAAGTCGCGGCTGGGCAGGCAGTCGCCGTACCAGGAGGACTTGAGCGCACCACCGCGGCCGAACACCTCGATCATCGGGAGGGTGACCTCCATGGTCGGGTTCGGCACGCCGACCAGGACGACGGTGCCGGCCAGGTCGCGGGAGTAGAACGCCTGCTCGTACACCGCCGGGTGGCCCACCGCGTCGATGGCGACGTCGACCCCGAAGCCGCCGGTCAGCTCCCGGATCCGGGCGACCGCGTCGGTCTCCTTGGAGTTGACCGTGTGGGTGGCGCCCATCCCCCGGGCCCACTCCAGCTTCCGGTCGTCGATGTCGACGGCGATGATCGTGCTGGCGCCGGCCAGCCGGGAGCCCGCGATCGCGGCGTCACCGACCCCGCCGCAGCCGAAGACGGCCACCGACTGCCCGCGGGTGACCCCACCGGTGTTGATCGCCGCGCCGACACCGGCCATCACCCCGCAGCCCAGCAGGCCCGCGGCGGTCGCCGGGGCGGCCGGGTCGACCTTGGTGCACTGGCCGGAGTGGACCAGCGTCTTCTCGACGAACGCGCCGATGCCCAGCGCCGGGGAGAGCTCGGTGCCGTCGGCCAGCGTCATCTTCTGCGCGGCGTTGTGCGTGGCGAAGCAGTACCAGGGCTTGCCGGCGGAGCAGGCGCGGCACTGACCGCAGACGGCGCGCCAGTTCAGGATCACGAAGTCGCCCACCGCGACGTTGGTGACGCCCTCACCGACCGCGGACACCACCCCGGCGGCCTCGTGGCCGAGCAGGAACGGGAACTCGTCGTTGATCCCGCCCTCGCGGTAGTGCAGGTCGGTGTGGCAGACCCCGCAGGCCTGCACGTCCACGACCGCCTCCCCCGGACCCGGGTCGGGGACGATGACGGTCTCGATCGTGACCGGAGCACCCTTGCTGAGGGCGACGACGCCCTTGACCTCGTACGGCATGCCCACACCCTAGGGACCCCGCACGCGGACCGCGCTCCGCTCCCGCACCGTGGAAGCGAGCGAGACGCCACCGTGCGGAATGCAACGAAATGGTCTCGGCACGACCCCGTCGGGTGGTGCTTGAGGGGCGGGATACGTCACACCGTCGTACCGTCCGACCGGCCGCGGCGCAGCTCACAGGGAAGTGACAGCCGCGCGGCTGGCTGCGTCCGACCGGCCGCGCCGTCACGTCACCTCGGAGGTCGTTCCGTGGCAGTACCCAGCTTCCTCGCCCGGGAGCGCATCATCGCGAAGCCCGGCTTCAACCGGTGGCTCATCCCACCGGCGGCGCTCGCCGTGCACCTGTGCATCGGGCAGGCCTACGCGACCAGCGTCTACAAGACCGCCCTGGTCGCGGACTTCGAGTCGAGCCTGACCGCGATCGGCATCGTCTTCTCGATCGCCATCGTGATGCTCGGTCTCTCCGCCGCGCTCTTCGGCACCTGGGTGGACCGCAACGGCCCCCGCGCCGCGATGTTCACCGCGGCCTGCTTCTGGTCGGTCGGCTTCTTCGTCGGCTCGGCCGGCATCGCCACCGACCAGCTGTGGCTGCTGTACCTGGGCTACGGCGTCATCGGCGGCATCGGCCTGGGCATCGGCTACATCTCGCCGGTCTCCACGCTGATCAAGTGGTTCCCGGACCGCCCGGGCCTGGCCACCGGCATGGCGATCATGGGCTTCGGCGGTGGCGCGCTCATCGCCACCCCGCTGTCCCGCCAGCTGATGGGCTGGTACGACTCCGACTACGTGGCCAGCGGCCCGGCCGCGAACCTCGCCAGCGGTGACGCGGTCGCCAAGCTGTTCCTGACCTTCGGCGTCGTCTACCTGGCCTTCATGATGTTCGGCGCCTTCATCGTCCGGGTGCCGGCCGAGGGCTGGAAGCCCGCCGGCTTCGACCCGGCGACGGTCAAGGCGAAGGCGCTGGTCACCACCAACAGCGTCTCGGCCGCCAACGCGATCAAGACCCCGCAGTTCTGGCTGCTGTGGATCGTGCTGTTCTGCAACGTGACCGCCGGCATCGGCATCCTCGAGCAGGCGGCCCCGATGATCCAGGACTTCTTCCGCGAGGGTGACACCTCCACGGTGGCCGCCACCGCGGCCGCCGGGTTCGTCGGCGTGCTCTCCCTGTTCAACATGGCCGGCCGGTTCGTCTGGTCCTCGACCTCGGACTACATCGGCCGCAAGCCGATCTACATGGTCTACCTGGGCGTCGGCCTGGTGCTCTACGTCCTGCTCGCCACCGTCGGCAGCAGCGCGACCTGGCTGTTCGTGATCCTCGCCGCGCTGATCCTGTCCTTCTACGGCGGCGGGTTCGCCACCATCCCGGCCTACCTGCGCGACCTGTTCGGCACCTACCAGGTCGGCGCCATCCACGGCCGGCTGCTGACCGCGTGGGCGGCCGCCGGCGTGGCCGGCCCGCTGATCGTCAACCGGGTCCTGGACACCCAGGGCGAGCCCGGCAGCCTGGTCGCCGGTGACTACCGGCCGGCGCTGTTCATCATGGTCGGCCTGCTCGCCGTGGGCTTCGTGGCCAACCTGCTGGTCAAGCCCGTCGCCAGCAAGTGGCACGAGGCCAAGGCCGACGCCATCTTCACCGAGACGACCCCGGAAGCGAGTGCCACGCGATGACCGAGCAGCAGCAGTCCACCACCCCCGTCGGCCTGATCGCCTTCGCCTGGGCCCTGGTGGGCGTCCCCCTGGCCTACGGCCTCTACCAGACGGTCAAGACGGCCAGCTCGCTCTTCGGCTGACCCGACCGCGCAACGCGCAGCGCCCCCTCCGCCCCCGGGCAGAGGGGGCGCTGTCGTTCCGTCAGCTCCCGCGCAGCGGCCGCAACGGCAGGTGCTCGGAGAGGTCCGCGCGGTTGCCGCTGGCGACGACCTTCCCCGCCGCCACGGCCTCGGCCCAGCTGATCGAGCCCCCGGCCAGCCGCAGCCAGGTGGCCGCGTCGGTCTCCACCACGTTGGGCGGGGTGCCCCGGGTGTGCCGCGGCCCGGGCACGCACTGGACGGCGACGAACGGCGGCACCCGCAGCTCCACCGAGCGGCCGGGCACCTGCTGGGACAGCCAGCGGGCCGAGGTCTTCACCGCCGCACCGAGCACCGCCCGGGCCGGCTGCTCGCCCTCCCCCGCCAGCCACGGCACGGTCGGGGCGAGCGCGGCCCGCAGGTCCTCGGCCGAGATCGGTGCGACCCCGGCCATCTCAGCTGGTCGGGACGGTGCCCGCGGGGACGCTGCCGACGGCGACCTCGGGGCTGCCGAACAGCGCCGGCAGGGTCGCCGTCCACGCCTCGCGCAGCTCGGCCAGCTGCAGCTCGAGCAGCCCGTCCAGGACCAGGGCGTCGCCGCCCGTCGTCCCCAGCTCGGTGACCGGCACGCCCGCCGCCTCGGCCGCGGACCGCACCGCGGCCGGGTCGGCGGTGGTGACGACGACGCGGGCCACGGACTCGCCGAACAGCGCCGCCGTCGGGTCGCCGGGCACGGTCAGCCGGGCGCCGACGCCGTACCGCAGCGCCGACTCGGTGAGCGCCTGGGCCAGGCCGCCGTCGGCGAGGTCGTGCGCGGAGCTGACCAGGCCGTCGGCGGCGAACCCGGCCAGCAGCTCGCCCAGCGCCCGCTCGGCGGGCAGGTCCAGCCGGGGCGGGAGCCCGCCGAGGTGGCCGTGCACGACCGCGGCCCACGCCGAGCCGCCCAGCTCCGGCCGGCTCTCGCCCAGCAGCAGCACGGCCTCGCCCTCGGCCCGCCAGCCGGTGGGCACCCGGCGGCGGACGTCGTCGTGGATGCCGAGCACGCCGATGACCGGGGTCGGGTTGATCGCCGTCTCGCCGGTCTGGTTGTAGAGGCTGACGTTGCCGCCGGTGACCGGCAGGCCGAGCTCGCGGCAGCCGTCGGCGAGCCCGCGGACGGCCTCGGCGAACTGCCACATGACCTCGGGCTCCTCCGGGGAGCCGAAGTTCAGGCAGTTGGTGACCGCCAGCGGCCGCGCGCCGGTGACGGCGACGTTGCGGTAGGCCTCGGCGAGGTTGAGCTGGGCACCGGTGTAGGGGTCCAGCCGGGCGTAGCGGGCGTTGCCGTCCAGCGCCAGGGCGATGCCGCGGTTGCTGCTCTCGTCGATCCGCAGGACGCCGGCGTCCTCGGGCTGGGCGAGCACGGTGTTGCCGCGGACGTAGCGGTCGTACTGCTCGGTGACCCAGGTCTTGTCGGCGCCGTCCGGGCTGGACACGACCGCCAGCCAGTCGGCCCGCAGGTCGGCCGAGGACGACGGCGGGGCGTCGGCCTGCAGCGCGTCCAGGTCGGCCGGGCGGCTCATCGGGCGCTCGTACACCGGGCCCTCGAGGGCGACGGTGCGCGGCGGGACGTCGACGATCCGCTCGCCGTGCCAGTCGATGGTGAGCCGGTCGCCGTCGGTGACCTCACCGATGACGGTGGCCAGCACGTCCCACTTGCGGCAGACGGCGAGGAACTCCTCGACCTTCCCCGGCTCGACGATGGCGCACATCCGCTCCTGCGACTCGCTCATCAGGATCTCGGCGGGCGTGAGCGTGCTGTCGCGCAGCGGGACGGCGTCCAGGTCGATCGACATGCCCCCGGAGCCGGCCGCGGCCAGCTCGCTGGTGGCGCAGGAGATTCCGGCGCCGCCCAGGTCCTGGATGCCGGTGACCAGGTCGGCGGCGAAGATCTCCAGGCACGCCTCGATCAGCAGCTTCTCGGTGAACGGGTCGCCCACCTGCACCGCCGGGCGCTTGGCCGGGCCCTCGGCGTCGAAGGTCTCCGAGGCCAGCACCGAGACCCCGCCGATGCCGTCGCCACCGGTGCGGGCACCGAAGAGCACCACCTTGTTGCCGGTGCCCTCGGCCTTGGCCAGCCGGACGTCCTCGTGCCGCATGACGCCGACGCAGAGCGCGTTGACCAGCGGGTTGCCCGCGTAGCAGTCGTCGAAGAGCAGCTCGCCGCCGATGTTGGGCAGGCCCAGGCAGTTGCCGTAGCCGCCGACGCCGGCCACCACGCCGGGCAGCACCCGGGCGGTGTCCGGGGCGTCGGCGCGGCCGAAGCGGAGGGAGTCCATGACCGCGACCGGGCGGGCGCCCATGGTGAGGATGTCGCGGACGATGCCGCCGACCCCGGTGGCCGCACCCTGGTAGGGCTCGACGTAGCTGGGGTGGTTGTGCGACTCGACCTTGAAGGTGACCGCGTAGCCCTCGCCCACGTCGACGACGCCGGCGTTCTCGCCCATGCCGACCAGCAGCGCGTCGCTCTTCGGCAGGTCGCCGAAGCGGCGCAGGTGCACCCGGGAGGACTTGTAGGAGCAGTGCTCGCTCCACATGACCGAGTACATGGCCAGCTCGGCGGTGGTCGGCCGGCGGCCGAGGATCTCGCGGATCCGGGCGTACTCGTCGTCCTTGAGGCCCAGCTCGGCGAAGGGCTGCTGCTCGTCGGGGGTCTGCCCGGCCCGGTCGACGGTGTCCAGCTGCGGCATCACCCGGGCGGCGTGGTCGGCGGGGCCGTCGTCGACGCGCTCGGTGGTGGTCACGCGGCACCCACCAGGCTGGTCAGCACCGAGGTGAAGAAGCCCAGGCCGTCGGTGCTCGGACCGG
This sequence comes from Modestobacter versicolor, assembly GCF_014195485.1. Lineage (NCBI taxonomy): Bacteria > Bacillati > Actinomycetota > Actinomycetes > Geodermatophilales > Geodermatophilaceae > Modestobacter > Modestobacter versicolor. Next base: position 3,640,483 of record NZ_JACIBU010000001.1, on the reverse strand, counting down.
TGAGGTCCTCGACCGCGTGCTCCGGGTGCGGCATCAGCCCGACGACCCGGCCGTCGGCGCTGGTCACCCCGGCGATGTCGCGCGAGCTGCCGTTGGGGTTGCCGCCGACGTAGCGCACGACCACCCGCCCCTCGCCCTCGAGCCGGTCGAGGTCGGCGTCGGCGGCGACGTAGCGGCCCTCGCCGTTCTTCACCGGGACGACGATCCTCTGGCCCTGGGTGAACGACGAGGTCCACGCGGTGTCGGCCCGCTCGACGAGCAGCCCCTGGTCGCGGTTGCGGAAGTGGAGGTGGCTGTTGCGGGTGAGCGCACCGGGCAGCAGCCCGGCCTCGCACAGCACCTGGAAGCCGTTGCAGATGCCCAGCACCGGCAGGCCGGTGCGGGCCGCGGCCACGACGTCGGCCATCAGCGGCGAGCGGGCGGCGATGGCGCCGGCCCGCAGGTAGTCGCCGTAGGAGAACCCGCCGGGGAGGACGACGGCGTCGACGGCGCGCAGGTCGTGGTCGCCGTGCCAGAGGGAGACGGGTTCGGCGCCGGCGAGCCGCACCGCACGTGCGGCGTCGACGTCGTCCAGGGAACCCGGGAAGGTGATGACACCGATGCGCACGGAGGACTCTCTCAGTCGGTGGGGAGGTGCAGCTCGACGTCTTCGATGACGGGGTTGGCCAGCAGCGTCTCGGCGATGCTCCGCAGCTCCGCCTCGTCGGGGTCGCCCTCGACCTCGATCACGAAGTGCTTGCCCTGGCGGACACTGCGGATGCCGGAGTGGCCGAGCCGGCCGAGCGCGCCGAGGACGGCCTGCCCCTGCGGATCGGAGATCTCTGGCTTCAGGACGACGTCGACGACCACCTCTGGCACGGCGACGAGGGTACCGGCACCACGGAGGTGCCCGGCACGGCGCGGTCCCGGATGATCAGTTGCACGCAACGCGACGACCAGGGGTGCCGTGCGTCGCTCACCCGGACGGGTGCACCTGGCGCCGCGTTGCGCTCGACAACCCGCACGCGCTGCCGATGATGTGCGGGACGAGATCGCTCGGATCCCGGGCAACGGGACCGCGACGGGAGCAGGAGGAGGGCACCGGCATGGTCGCAGGCACACCGAACGTCGACTACCCGGCCGCCAGCACCGCGCTCAGCGTCATGCCGCTCGGCCAGGACGAGGCCCTGACCAGCCGGGTCCGCCGGGAGACCGAGAACTTCCTGTACATCTCCCCGCCCCGCAACAGCATCGGCGAGAGCGTGCCCTTCGTCGAGAAGGACATGCTCGAGCTCTCCTGGCAGGCCGACGACGGGCTCCGGTCCGTGCCGGCCGACGCGCTGGCCTTCACCGACGACGCCACCTGGCGGCTGCGGATCACCGGGCCGGCCAACCGGATCCAGCGCCGGGACGCCGTCCGGGCGCCGATCGGGCTGTCGGTCTCGCTCTGGTGGGACCGGACCACGCTCACCGGCAGCACGGTCGACCTCAGCGAGGGCGGCCTGCTCGCCGTCTTCCGCCCGCACGGCGACCTCGGCGTCTCCGTCCCCTTCCCCAAGCCCGGCCAGCCCCTCGGGCTGCGGCTGGACCTCTACTCCGACGAGCTGGTCACCGAGGTGGCGCTGGTCCGCCGGCGGCCGCGGCAGGACAACCTGCACGAGTGGTCGCTGCGCTTCCTCGACCTGCCCGAGCCCGCCGCGGACCTCATCCGCTCGCACGTCTTCACCGCGCTGCGCAACGCCCGCGCCCGCGGCCTCGCCGCGCTGTACTGAGGTCAGCTGAAGGGCTGACCGGTGAGCTGCTCGTAGGCGCGCACGTAGCGGTCCCGGGTGGCCGCCACGACGTCCTCGGGCAGCTCCGGTGGCTCGGACACCCGGTCCCAGCCGGAGACGGTCAGCCAGTCGCGGACGAACTGCTTGTCGTAGGAGGGCTGCGCGGCCCCCGGCGACCAGGTGGTGGCCGGCCAGAAGCGCGAGGAGTCCGGCGTCAGCACCTCGTCGCCGAGCACCAGCCCGCCGCCGGCGGTGCCGAACTCGAACTTGGTGTCGGCCAGCACGATCCCGGCCGCCTCGGCGATCTCCGCGCCGCGGCGGTACAGCGCCAGCGTCAGCGAGCGCAGCGCCTCGGCCTGCTCCGCGCCGACGGCGTCGACCACCCCGGTGAACGGGATCGGCTCGTCGTGCTCGCCCACCTCGGCCTTGGTCGACGGGGTGAACACCGGCTCGGGCAGCCGCGAGCCCTCGACCAGGCCGGCGGGCAGCGGGACGTCGACGATCGCGCCGCTGCGCTGGTATTCGACCGTGCCCGACCCGGACAGGTAGCCGCGGGCCACGCACTCCACCGGCAGCATCTCCAGCCGGCGGACCAGCATCGCCCGGCCCGCCAGCTCGGCCGGCACGCCCTCCGCGGTCAGCTCCGGCCCGGCGGCCAGCAGGTGGTGGGTGGCGCCGTGCTCGGCGAGCACCGGGGTGAGCTGCTCGAACCACCACACCGACAGCGCGGTGAGCACCCGGCCCTTGTCCGGGATCGGCGTGGGCAGCACGTGGTCGTAGGCGGAGATCCGGTCGCTGGCGACGAGCAGCAGCCGGTCGGCGTCCACGGCGTAGACCTCGCGGACCTTGCCCCGGGCGACCAGCTCGAACGGCACGGTCATGACAGCGCGGCGAGGCGGTCGAACAGCGGGCCGAGGTTGGCCACGTAGTTCTCCGGCCGGCAGATCTCGTCCAGCTTCGCCTCGTCCAGCGCCACGCCCTCGGCGGCCGCCCGCTCGCGCAGCGTCTGCCGGAACGGCGTCCCGTCCTGCCAGGTGCGCATCGCCGCGGACTGGACCAGCGCGTAGGACTGCTCCCGGCCCATGCCGCTCTCGACCAGCTCCAGCAGGACGGCGGAGGTGTAGATCAGCCCGCCGGTCGACTCCAGGTTCGCCCGCATCCGGTCGGCGTCGACGACGAGGTTCTCCACCAGCCCCGCGGTCAGGTCGAGCAGGTAGTCGGTGGTGATCGAGGCGTCGGGCAGGAACACCCGCTCGGTGGAGGAGTGCGAGATGTCCCGCTCGTGCCACAGCGGGATGCCCTCCATGACCGGCACGATCGCCGCGCGGACCACCCGGGCCAGGCCGGCGATCCGCTCGGACCGGATCGGGTTCTTCTTGTGCGGCATCGCGCTGGAGCCCTTCTGGCCCGAGCCGAACGCCTCGGACAGCTCCCGCACCTCGGTGCGCTGCCCGTGCCGCACCTCCAGCGCGACCGCCTCGCAGACGGTGGCGATGACCGCCAGCGCGGAGACCCACTCGCTGATCCCGTCGCGCAGCACCACCTGGGTGGACGCATCGGCCGCGCGCAGGTGGAGCGCCTCGGCCACGGTCACCTCGACGGCGGGGTCGATCAGCGAGTAGGTGCCGACGGCGCCGGAGATGGCGACCACGCCGACCGCCTCGCGCGCCCGGCGCAGCCGGTCCCGGCTGCGCGCCGCGGCGAAGGCCAGGTCGGCGACCCGGTGGCCCCAGACGACGGGCTCGGCGTGCACGCCGTGGGTGCGGCCGACCTTGATGGTGTGCCGGTGCGCCAGCCCGTGGTCGCGCAGCGCGGCCACCAGCCGGTCGGCCTTGTCCAGCAGGACGTCGGTCGCGTCGGTGAGCTGGACGGCGAGGGCGGTGTCCAGCAGGTCCGAGGAGGTCATCCCGTGATGCACGTAGGCCGCCGCCGAGCGGGGCTCGGTGTTGTCCGCCCACGCGGTGAGGAAGGCGATGACGTCGTGCTGCGTCGTCTCCTCGATCTCCGCGACCCGCTCGGGCGTGGGCGGCGGCGCGTTGCGCACCGGCTCCACGACGTCGGCGGGCACCCGCCCGGCCGCCGCGTGGGCCTCCAGCACCAGGGTCTCCACCCGGCACCACAGCTCGTACTTGTGCTGGTCGCTCCAGACCCGCCCCATCTCGGGGAGGGTGTACCGGTCGATCATGCGGGTACCGCTTCGGACTGGTCAGCTCGTCGCGCCACGGCGCCATCCTCTCGCACCGCCGTCCGCGGGCGCCCGACCCCTCGGCGGGAGCGAGCCTCGAGCACGGCCCCGGTGGGCCTGACGCCCGGTACGGTCCGCCCGGTGACCGCCTCCCCGACGCGCCCCGGGCCATGACCCAGGTCGTCCTGCGCGCCCCGAGCCTGACCGGCCTCACGGGCGAGGCCCTCCTGGACGTCGTCCGCCGCCGGGCCGGCGACTGGCCGGTGCGGACCGTCCGGCGCGGCCTGCTCCGCCGCGAGCAGCTGGAGCTCGTGCCGAGCGACGCCGGAGCCGGGGTCCTCGACGAGGCGTCGCGGCCGCGGGTGGGCGCGATGCTGCAGCACCTCGTCTCGTCGTGCCTGCACCTCGAGGTCGAGGTCGACGGCGGTGGCCGCAGGGTCGAGCTGACCCACGACGGCGTCGCCGCGCACGTCGCCGCCGCGGGCCTCGTGCCCGGGACGACGTACGTGCTGCGCTGGAGCTCGCCCGACCGCCGGCCCGAGCCCGACGTCGAGGGCGACGCGGCGGTCGATGCGGCCTGGCAGCGGATCGAGCGCTGGTTCGCCGAGCACCACCCGCTCGGGGTTACCGTGCTGGCGCCCGGGGCCACCGAGGAGGCCCTGCTGGCGCTGGAGGAGACGATCGGCAGGCCCGTCCCGCCGCCGCTGCGCCGCTCGCTGGAACGCCACGACGGCCAGGGCGAGGGGATCACCACCCTCACCGAGGGGCACGAGCTGCTCGGCGCCGCCTGCATCGCCGACGAGTGGACGATGATGCGCGAGATCAGCGAGCGGAACCCGCCGGACGACGGGTGGTGGCGGCCGTCGTGGGTGGAGTTCACCTCGGACGGCTCGGGGAATGGCCTGTGCCTGGACGCCGACACCGGCGAGGTGCTCTTCCGCGACGAGGTGGAGGGCGGCTCGGTCGAGACCCGGCGTTTCGAGGGCTGGCTGACCCGCTGGGCCGAGGAGCTCGAGTCCGGCGAGCAGGTCATCGACTCCAGGGGCGACATCGACCTGGCCTGGGCCGCGGACTGACCCCGGCCCCCGGCTCGTCGCGGGCCGGACGGACCGGTCGATCATGGGGGCACGAGCTCACCGGCTCCGCCTCCCGCACTCCGTGCGCGAGCACCCGCCCCCCTCGGAGGACGACGATGCAGCTCCGGCCGGGACCCCTGATCGCCCGAGCGCGCGAGCGCATCCGGGCCGCCCGCGAGCACGACCCGCACGCCTGGCCCGACGGCACCGTGCTGGTGCTGGAGGACGGCAGCCGCGCCGTCGTCGAGCACGTCGAGGAGCCGCCCGCGGACGGCGACGTAACCCCACCCGCCCCGGCCGGCACCGGCGCCGACGACGCCGGCGGGGAGCACCCGCCGGGCAGCCCGCGGCCGGGCACCCCGGACGTCGACGTCCCCGGCGGGGTGAGCGGGCCGCCGTCACCCGGCGGCGCCCCCCCGACGCCGGGCCGGGACCGGAGCCGCGGCAGCCTGCTCGCCCCCGAGGCCGCCCCGCGGTCGGTGGAGCGCGACGTGCCCAACGGGCTGCGGATCGCCGCCGCGTGGTCCTGGCGGGCGGTCGCGGTGCTCCTCGCCCTGTACCTGCTGCTGCGGGCGGCGGGCTACGTCGCGGTCGTCGTCGTCCCGGTGATCGTCGCGCTGCTGCTGGCCGCGCTGCTGCAGCCCGGCGCGGCGTACCTGCGCCGCCGCGGCTGGCCGGTGGCCCTGTCGGCGCTGACCATGCTGGTGGTCGGGCTCGGCGTGGTCGCCGGGATCGTCACCCTGGTCGTCGAGGAGTTCGTCGCCGGCTACGACGACCTGGCCTCGCAGGTCGACGAGGGCCTCACCCAGGTGCAGGACTTCGTCACCCGGACCTTCCCGATCACCGACGGCCAGATCAGCGACGCGGTCGACAGCGCCAGCGACGCCGTCGTCGACAACCGCGACGTGCTCACCTCCGGGGCGCTCACCACGGCCGCCACGGTCGGCGAGGTGCTCACCGGCCTGCTGCTGACCCTGTTCACCCTGTTCTTCTTCCTGATGGACGGCCGGCAGATCTGGCTGTGGATCGTCGGGCTGACCCCGGCGAACTCCCAGGCCTACCTGGACGAGGCGGCCCGCCGCTCCTGGCGGACGCTGATCTCCTACGTCCGGGCCACGATCGCGGTGGCCGCCTTCGACGCGGTCTTCATCGGCGTCGGGCTGCTGTTCCTCGGCACCCCGCTGGTGGTGCCGCTGGCCGCCCTGGTCTTCCTCGGCGCCTTCATCCCGATCATCGGGTCGTTCCTGGCCGGCACGGTGTCGGTGCTGGTGACCCTGGTGGCGGTCGGGCCGGTGCGGGCGCTGATCGCGCTCGGGATCATCGTGCTGGTCATGCAGCTGGAGGGGCACGTGCTGCAGCCGCTGCTGCTCGGCCGGGCGGTCTCGGTGCACCCGCTGGCGGTGGTCCTGGGCATCGCGGCCGGGCTGCTGATCGGCGGCATCTTCGGAGCGTTGATCGCCGTCCCGGTGATCGCCTGCGGCAACGTCGCGGGCACCTACCTGTCCCGCCGCCACGAGGGGCCGCGACCACCCCAGCCGGACACCCGGCGCGCCCGACGCCTGGTCACCACCCGCTGAAGCCCGGAGATGGCCATCTCCGGGGGCGGCGGACTCCCGGAGATGGCCATCTCCGGGGTGGAGCGGCCCGTCAGCCGGCGGTGATGCGCCCCTCGACGGCGGCCAGGGCGATGTCGGTGCGCCAGTGCGCCCCGGCCAGCCGGACGGCGGCGACCCGCTCGTAGGCGGTCTGCCGGGCCGCGGCCAGGTCGGCCCCGACCGCGGTGACGGCCAGCACCCGCCCACCGGCGGAGTGCACCAGCCCGTCGGGGCCGACGACCGTGCCGGCGTGCAGCACCCCCTCGCCGCCCGCACCGGTGACCGGGTCGCCGGTGCGCGGACGCTCGGGATAGCCGGCGGCCGCGACGACGACGGTGACCGCGGCGGCGTCGCGCCAGCGCAGCGGCGGCTGCTCGGCCAGCGTGCCCGTGGCGGCGGCGAGCAGCAGCCCGGCCAGCGGGGTCTCCAGCAGCGGCAGCACGACCTGCGTCTCCGGGTCGCCGAAACGGGCGTTGAACTCCACCACCTTCACCCCGCGCGAGGTGAGCGCGAGGCCGGCGTAGAGCAGCCCGCTGAACGGCTCACCGCGGCGGGCCATCTCGTCGACGGTCGGCTGCAGGACGGTGGCCCGCACCTCCTCGACCAGCCCCTCCGGCGCCCAGGGCAGCGGGGCGTAGGCGCCCATCCCGCCGGTGTTCGGGCCACCGTCGCCGTCGTCCCGGCGCTTGTGGTCCTGGGCGGGCAGCAGCGGCACGACCGTCGTCCCGTCCGACAGGGCGAACAGCGACACCTCGGGGCCGTCGAGGAACTCCTCGATCAGCACCGGGTGGCCGGCGTCCAGGACGGCGCGCCCGTGCGCGACCGCCGCCGCCCGGTGGGTGGTGACCAGCACGCCCTTGCCCGCGGCCAGCCCGTCGTCCTTGACCACGTAGGGCGGGCCGGCCTCGTCCAGCGCCGTCTCCAGCTCGGCCGGGCCGCCGACCGCCCAGAAGCCCGCGGTGGGCACGCCGGCCGCGGTCATCACGTGCTTGGCGAAGGCCTTCGAGCCCTCGATCTGGGCGGCCTGCTGGGACGGGCCGAAGCAGGCGATGCCGGCGTCCCGGACGGCGTCGGCGACCCCGGCGACCAGCGGCACCTCCGGTCCGATCACGACGAGGTCCGCGCGGAACTCGGTGGCCAGCGCGGTGACCGCCATCGGGTCGGCGGCGTCGACGGCGAACGGCTGGGCGATGACCGCGGTGCCGGCGTTGCCGGGCGCGCAGGCCAGCGCCGTGACGGCGGGGTCGGACTGCAGAGCCACGCACAGGGCGTGCTCCCGGGCACCGGAACCGATCACGAGGACGCGCACCGCAGGAACGCTACCGTCGAAGGACCCCGTCCTCCCCACCCCTCGCACGCTCGGGGCGGTGCCCTGGACGGGGCCGGCGGGCGGCGGGTCAGCGGTGGGGGCGGGCGGGGCGGGCCCGCATCTCCCGGTGCAGCGCCCGCACCCGCTGGTGCTCGAGGGCGCGCGCCCGGGCGTCGGCGCGCAGCTCCTGCCGGTGCGCCTCGGCCTGCAGCTTGCGCCAGGCGGTGAACCGGGCCGGGTCGAGCTCGCCCCGGTCGATCGCGGCGGCGACCGCGCAGCCGGGCTCGGTGCGGTGCGCGCAGTCCCGGAACCGGCAGTCGGCGGCCAAGCCGGCGACGTCGGCGTAGGTGGTGTCCAGCCCCTCTCCCCCGGGCAGCGCCAGCTCGCGCATCCCCGGGGTGTCGATCAGCAGCCCGCCGCCGGGCAGCAGGTGCAGCTCGCGGGCGGTGGTCGTGTGCCGTCCGCGGCCGTCCTCCCGGATCTCCGCCGTCGCGGCCACCGGGCGGCCGGCCAGCGCGTTGGCCAGGCTCGACTTGCCCACCCCCGAGGGGCCGACCATCGCCGCGGTGCTGCCCGGGGTGAGCAGCGACTGCAGCGCCCCGAGGCCCGCGCCGCTCACCGCGCTGACCGCCAGCACCTCGACGCCCACGGCGTCCTCGGCCACCCGGGCCACCGCGGCGGGCACGTCCGGGCACACGTCGGCCTTGGTCAGGACGACGACCGGCGTCGCCCCGCTGGCCCAGGCCACCGCCAGGTACCGCTCCACGCGGCGCAGCCGGGCATCGCCCACCAGCGAGTCGACGACCAGCACCAGGTCCACGTTGGCCGCCACCACCTGCGGGGCCGAGCCGCGCCCGGCGGCGGTGCGCACGAAGGCCGTGCGCCGGGGCAGCAGCCGGACGGCGAGCTCGCCGCGGACCGCCACCCAGTCACCGACCGCGGGGGCGGACTCGTCGTGCAGCGCGCCGCCCAGGCGCACCCGGTGCTCACCGGTCGCGGTGAGCACGGTGAGCAGGCCGCGGTCGACCCGGGCCACCCGGGCGACCTCGCAGCCGGCAGGCACGTCCGGCGGCGCCGCGCCCGTCGGGACTGAGAGTTCACTCACACGGGTGATGCTGGACTGCTGGTGAGGGAGCTGTCTTCCGATTTGTGGGCATGACGTCGGCGCGTGTTCACCACCGGGACGTGATGGCCGGGTTCCCTGGAGACATGCACGAGACCGGCCTGAAGGCCGTCGACTCGCCGCGCCGGGAGCGCACGCCGCTCGTCATCGGCCACCGGGGAGCCCCCAGCTACCGACCCGAGCACACCCTCGCCAGCTACGAGCTGGCCATCGACCTGGGTGCCGACCTGATCGAGCCCGACCTCGTGGTGACCCGCGACGGCGAGCTCGTCGCCCGGCACGAGAACGAGCTCTCCCGCTCCACCGACGTCGCCGCCCACCCGGAGTTCGCCGACCGCCGGCGCACCCAGGAGGTCGACGGCGAGGAGCTGACCGGCTGGTTCACCGAGGACTTCACCCTCGCCGAGCTGCGCACCCTGGGCGCGGTGGAGCGGATGCCCGGCGTGCGCCCGCTGAACACCGCCTACGACGGCCGCTTCGGCGTCCTCACCCTGGCCGAGATCGTGGCGCTCGTCCGCCGCCGGTCCTCCCCCGGCCGCCCGGTGCGGGTGCAGGCCGAGCTGAAGAACCCCGGCTGGTTCGCCGCCCAGGGGCTGCCGATGACCGAGCTGCTGGCCGCCGAGCTGCGCCGGCTGGACGCCGTCCGCTCCGACGGCCCGGTCGTCGTGATGGCGTTCGAGCCCGAGGCGCTGCGCGCGCTGCGCCGCGACCTGGGCACCGACGGGACCCGGCTGGTGCAGCTGGTCGAGGAGGAGGGCGTCCAGGACGCGCTCATCACGCCGTCCGGGCTGCGCGAGATCTCCACCTACGCCGACGGGATCGCCCCGCACAAGGGCCGGATCCTGCTCCACGGCGCCGACGGCGCCCTGGTCGGCGTCTCGGACCTGATCACCCAGGCGCACCGGGCCGGGCTGACCGTCGAGCCGTGGACGCTGCGGCCGGAGAACGTCTTCCTGCCCAGCCACCTGCGCCGCGGCAGCGACCCCAGCGGCATCGGCGACGCGCAGACCGAGGCGCGGCTGCTGCTGGCCCTCGGTGTGGACGGCGTGATCACCGACGCCCCGGAGACCGCGCACCGGGCCCGCGCCGAGCTCACCGCCGAGGCGATGGCCCCGGTCCGCCCCCGCCGCTAGCGGAGAGGGACCCCCTGGCCCCGCTGCAGGGGCCCGCCGCGAGCTCGCGAGCGGTGGGGGCAGCGGGGTCCTTCAACCGATCAGGTCGTGGATGACGACGTTCTCGTCGCGGCCGGGGCCGACCCCGATGACGCTGACCCGGGCACCCGACAGCTCCTCGAGCCGGCGGACGTAGGCCTGCGCGTTGGCCGGCAGGTCCTCGAACCGGCGGCACCCGGTGATGTCCTCGAACCAGCCGGGCATCTCCTCGTAGACCGGCGTGGCGTGGTGGAACTCGGTCTGGGTCATCGGCATCTCGTCGTGCCGCACGCCGTCGACGTCGTAGGCCACGCAGATCGGCACCGTCTCCAGGCCGGAGAGGACGTCGAGCTTGGTGAGGAAGTAGTCGGTGATCCCGTTGACCCGGCTGGCGTAGCGGGCGACCACCGCGTCGAACCAGCCGCAGCGCCGGTCGCGGCCGGTGGTCACCCCGACCTCGCCGCCGTGCTTGCGCAGGTACTCGCCCCACTGGTCGTGCAGCTCGGTCGGGAACGGGCCGGAGCCGACCCGGGTCGTGTACGCCTTGAGGATGCCGACGACCCGCTCGATCCGGGTCGGGCCGACACCGGCGCCCACGGCCGCCCCGCCGGCGGTCGGGTTGGACGACGTCACGAACGGGTAGGTGCCGTGGTCGACGTCGAGCAGGGTGCCCTGCGAGCCCTCCAGCAGCACCCACTCGCCGGCGTCGAGGGCGTTGCCCAGCAGCAGCCGGGTGTCGACGATCCGGTGCTTGAGCGCCTCGGCGTAGCCGGCGTACTCCTCGACCACCTCGTCGACGTCGATCGCCTTGCGGTTGTAGACCTTGACCAGGACCTGGTTCTTCTCCTGCAGCGTGCCCTCGAGCTTCTGCCGCAGGATCGACAGGTCGAGCAGGTCCTGCACCCGGATGCCGGTGCGGGCCACCTTGTCGCCGTAGGCCGGGCCGATGCCGCGCCCGGTGGTGCCGATCTTGCGCTGGCCCAGGAAGCGCTCGGTGACGCGGTCCAGCGCCCGGTGGTGCGGCATGATCAGGTGCGCGTCGGAGGAGATCACCAGGCGCGAGGTGTCCACCCCGCGCTCCTCGAGGCCGGCCAGCTCGCCGATCAGCACCTCGGGGTCGATCACCACGCCGTTGCCGATCACCGGCGTGCAGCCCGGCGTGAGGATGCCGCTGGGGATCAGGTGCAGCGCGTAGCGCTCGCCGTCCGGGGTGATCACCGTGTGGCCGGCGTTGTTGCCGCCCTGGTACCGGACGACGTACGGCACCCGGCCACCCAGCAGGTCGGTCGCCTTGCCCTTGCCCTCGTCGCCCCACTGGGCGCCGATCAGCACGACTGCGGGCATGGGTGAGGTCTCCTCGTTCGTCGCACCGGCAGGTCCCGGCTGGCCAGGTGGCAGGGTATCGGCATGCCCGCGGTGCAGTTCGACCTGCGCGGTCTGGCGGCCCAGCAGCCGCCGTCGCGCCGGCACGTCGCCTCTGTCGTGGACGACGCCGAGGAGGTGCACGTGCTGGGGCCGGTGCCCGCCCTGGCCGCCGTGTTGGCCCGGCTCTGGCGCAAGGACCGGCTGCCGGCCGTACCGGTCAGCTGGGCGCCGGCCGACGACCCGGCGTCGACCGGGTTGGCCCGCTCGCTGGGGCTCGGCACGGGCGCCGAGCGGGAGCTGCCGCTGGTCCGCGACGACCACGGCGGGGTGCTGCTCTCGGCCGGCCGGGTGACGGCGTTCGGCGAGCAGCGGCGGGTGCTCAGCCGCCGGTTCGGCGCGCAGGCCTACTGCGACGACGCCCGGGTCGCCAACGGCGAGATCGCCCGGATCGACGTCCGCCCGGACTGGACGGCGGTCGACCGGCTCTCCGTCGCCGTCGTCACGGTGCCGCTGCGCACCCCCCAGCGGGCCACCGGCCGGGCGCTGCAGATCGCCTGCGCCCCGGCGCAGGTGGTGGCCGACGGCGTCCCGTTCGAGCGCGAGGTGACCCGGTGGACCTGGTACGCCGACGACCGGGTGCGCTGGCGGCTCCGCCCCTGAAAGCGTGGCACCGAGTGCCAGCTCACCCCTCAGGGCGCCCGGGATCGTGGACACTGGACGGACCGCCGCCGCACCAGGAGGTCTCGCTGTCCGCGTCCCGTCGCCTGCCCGCTCCCTGCCGGGTGCGCTGCCGGTGAGCACCGAGCGGCTCCCCGCCTTCGGCCCCGCGGTCGCCGTGGTGCCGCGCTCCGCCGGCCGCCGGCTGCTCGACCGGCTGCTCGCCCGGCCCAGCGTCGGCGCGCTCTTCGGCGTGCTCGGCGTGGGGGTCTTCTTCGCCCTCCAGGCGCCCGGCCTGCTCAGCTCCGGCGGGCTGGCCACGGTCCTCGACATCGCCGCCCCGCTCGGCATCGGCGGGGTCGCGGTCGCCCTGCTGCTGGTGGCCGGCCAGTTCGACCTGTCCATCGGGGTCGTCGCGGTGACCAGCGCCCTGCTGACGGCGCTGCTGGTCACCGAGACCGGGCTCGGCCTCTGGCCGGCGCTGCTGCTCTCGCTGGCCGGCGCGCTGCTGGTCGGCGCGGTCAACGGCGTGCTGGTGGTCACCACCGGGCTGCCCAGCTTCCTGGTCACGCTCGCCACCTTCCTGGTGCTGCAGGGCGGCTCGCTGGCGGTGGCGTCGGCGGTCGCCGGCTCCTCCCGGGTCTCCGGGCTGGCCGGCGCGGAGGGCTGGGACTCGGCGCTGGCGGTGTTCGGCGCGACCACGCAGCTGGGCGACGGCCGGTTCCGCATCTCGCTGCTGTGGTGGCTGGCGGCGACCGCGGTCACCACCTGGCTGCTGTGGCGTACCCGGTTCGGCAACGCCGTCTTCGGCAGCGGGGGCGCTCCCCGGGCCTCCCGCGAGCTCGGCGTCCCGGTGGCCCGCACGACGGTGCTGCTGTTCCTGGGCACCGCCGCGGCCGGCTGGCTGATCGGCACGCTCGGGCTCGTGCGGCTCGGCGGCGTCCAGGTCGACCCGGCGCTGGGCGCGGAGATCGAGTTCATCGTGGTGGCGGTGATCGGCGGGTGCCTGCTCACCGGCGGCTACGGCTCGACCGTCGGCGCCTCGCTCGGTGCGCTGCTCTACGCCATCGCCCGGGAGGGGATCTCGCTGGCCGGCTGGGACCCGCGCTGGTTCCAGGCCTTCCTGGGAGTGCTGCTGCTGGTCGCGCTGCTGGCCAACGGCGTCGTCCGGCGCCGGCTGCGGGCGGTGCCGCGCTCGTGAGCACCGCCGCGGACCCCACCGGAAGCGCGCCGGTGCTCGAGCTGCGCGGGGTGACCGTGCGCTTCGGCAGCGTCGCCGCGCTGTCCCGCGTCTCCCTGGCGCTGCGCGCGGGCGAGGTGACGTGCGTGCTCGGGGAGAACGGCTCGGGCAAGTCGACCCTGGTCGCGGTGCTCTCCGGGCTGCAGCGGCCGGTGGAGGGCGAACTGCTGCTCGACGGTCAGCCGGTGCGGCTCCGCTCGCCCCAGCAGGCGCGCAGCCGCGGGATCGCCACCGTCTGGCAGGACCTGGCGATCGCCCCGCTGATGTCGGTGTGGCGGAACTTCTTCCTCGGCGCGGAGCCCACCCGGGGCACGTGGCCCTTCCGCCGGCTGGACGTCGGCCGGGCCGAGGAGATCGCCGGACGGGAGATGGCCCGGGTCGGCGTCACCGGGCTGGACCCGGGGCAGCCCGCGAGCGCCCTGCAGGCCGGCGAGCGGCAGAGCCTGGCGATCGCCCGGGCACTGCACTTCGGCGCCCGGGTGCTGGTGATCGACGAGCCCACCGCGCCGATGACGGTGGCCCAGCGGGCGCTGGTGCTGCAGTCGGTGGTGGCCGCGCGGGACGCCGGCCTGGCGGTGCTCTTCGTGACCCACAGCCCGCAGTACGCCCACCTGGTGGGCGACCGGTTCCTGCTGCTGGGCGGGGGCCGGGTGGCCGGCGACCTCACCCGGGAGGACGTGGACCTCGAGGACCTGACCCGGCTGGTCGCCGGCGGCGACGAGCTGTCGCTGCTCACCGGGCACCTGCGGGCGGCCCACCCCGACCGCTGACGCGTACGGGGCGGGCCGTCGATCAGTTGAAGACGCTGACCCCGCCCGGACCGACCAGCAGCCCCACGACGATCAGGACGATCCCCCACAGCAGCTGCTTGCGGAGGATCGCGAAGATGCCCGCGACCACCAGCACGACAGCCAGGATCCACAGCAACGTCTCCATGGACCTGCCCCTCCACTCGAGGCGACACCCGGGTGGTGTCGACCGGAGTCGGACGCTAGCGACGCCGCGCGCGCCCGGCATCAGGACGGTCGCGAGCCGCAACCCCCCGGCCCGCCGCGAGCCGGCGCGCGGTCGGGGCAGCAGGGTGGTCGGTCAGGGGGCCAGCGACGGGTCGCAGTCGCGCAGCAGCTGGGTGCAGCGCTCCTGCTCGTCGACCTCGCCGATGGCCTCGGCCGCCTTGGCCAGCACGGTGACGCAGCGCAGGAAGCCGCGGTTGGGCTCGTGCGACCACGGCACCGGGCCGTAGCCCTTCCAGCCGTTGCGGCGCAGCGCGTCCAGCCCGCGGTGGTACCCGGTGCGGGCGTAGGCGTAGGCCTCGATGGTGCGGCCGCCGGTGAGCGCACCCTCCGCCAGCGCGGCCCAGGCGGCGCTGGACGTCGGGTGGGCCGCGGCCACCTCGGCCGGGTCGGTGCCGGCGGCGAGGGCCTCGTCGGCGGCCGGGATGCCGGGCAGGAGGGTGGCCGGCGGCTCGCCCAGCAGGTTGTGGGAGTGGGTCATGTCAGCCCACCTGCGACTGGCCGGCGGAGAGCAGGTCCTGGCAGGCCTGGACCACGCGGTCGGCCATGTTGGCCTCGGCGAGCTTCATGTAGGTGCGGGGGTCGTAGGTCTTCTTGACCCCGACCTCGCCGTCGACCTTGAGCACGCCGTCGTAGTTGCTGAACATGTGCCCGGCGATCGCGCGGGTGAGCGCGTACTGGGTGTCGGTGTCGACGTTCATCTTCACCACGCCGTAGGAGATCGCCTCGCGGATGTCGGAGAGGTCCGAGCCCGAGCCGCCGTGGAAGACCAGGTTGAAGGGCTTGGCGCCCTCGCCCAGGCCGAACTGCTCGGCGACGACGGCCTGCCCGCGCTCGAGGACGTCGGGGCGGAGCTTGACGTTGCCCGGCTTGTAGACGCCGTGCACGTTGCCGAAGGTCGCGGCCAGCAGGTAGACGCCCTTCTCGCCGAGCCCGAGGGCCTCCGCGGTGCGGACGAAGTCGCCGTCGGCCGTGTAGAGCTTCTCGTTGATCTCGTGGGCGACGCCGTCCTCCTCGCCGCCGACGACGCCGATCTCGACCTCGAGGACGATCTTCGCGGCGGCGCACTTCTCGATGAGCTCCTGGCCGATCTCCAGGTTCTCGGTCAGCTCGATCGCCGAGCCGTCCCACATGTGCGACTGGAACAGCGGCTCCTGCCCGGCGTCGACCCGGTCCTGGGAGATCGCGATGAGCGGGCGGACGTAGCTGTCCAGCTTGTCCTTCGGGCAGTGGTCGGTGTGCAGCGCGACGTTGATCGGGTAGCGCTCGGCGACCACGTGGGCGAACTCGGCGAGCGCCACGGCGCCGGTGACCATGTCCTTGACCCGGGTGCCCGAGCCGAACTCCGCACCACCGGTGGAGAACTGGATGATCCCGTCGCTGCCGGCGTCGGCGAAGCCGCGCAGGGCCGCGTTGATCGTCTCGGACGAGGTGCAGTTGATGGCCGGGTAGGCGAAACCGCCCTCCTTCGCCCGGCTGATCATGTCTGCGTAGACCTCGGGGGTCGCGATGGGCATGCGGTGCACTCCTGACGTCGGTCCGGCGGCTCTGCTCGGCGTCAGTATCGCGCCATCCTCCGGCCCCGCTGCAGGGGCCCGCGCCGCGCGAAGCGTGGCGTGGGGGGCAGCGGGGTCCTTCAGCCCTGCTCGGTCCGGCTGACCTTGCGGGCGGCCACCACGACGGGGTCGTAGGTCGGCGAGAAGGGCGGGGCGTAGGAGAGGTCGCTGCCGGCCAGGTCCTCGGCGGTCATCCCGGCCCAGATCGCGGTGGCGAGCACGTCGATCCGCTTGCCGGCCCCCGGCCCGCCGACCACCTGCGCACCGAGCAGCTGCCCCGAGCCGCTCTCGCTGATCAGCTTGACGGCCACCTGCTCGGCCCCCGGGTAGTAGCCGGCCCGGGTGGTGCCCTCGATGGTGTCGGTGCGGTAGGCGAAGCCGGCCTCCTCGGCCTGGGTGGTGCACAGCCCGGTGCGGGCCACCTCGAGGTCGCCGACCTTGGTCAGGGCGGTGCCCAGCACCCCGGCGAACCGCGCCGGCCGGCCACCGATGACCGAGCCCGCGACGCGGCCCTGCTTGTTGGCGTGCGTGCCCAGCGCCACGTGCGCCACCTCGCCGGTGACCCGGTGGAAGGTCTGCGCGCAGTCGCCGGCGGCGAACACCTCCGGGTGGTCGCGGCAGCGCTGGCTGCGGTCGACGTCGACCGCCCCGGTCGGCCCGAGCGCCAGGCCGGCGTCGGCGGCCAGCCGGGCCTCCGGCCCCATGCCCAGCCCGAGGACGACGAGGTCGGCGTCGTAGCTGCCGACGTCGGTGCGCACCCCGCACGCCCGGCCGGACGCGTCGACCAGCACCTCGCGCACCGCCTGGTCGGTGTGCACCGTCATGCCCATGGCCGTCATCGCCGCGCAGACCCGCTCGCCCATGTCGGCGTCCAGCAGCTGCATGGGCAGCGGGTCGGCCAGCACGACGGTGACCTCCAGCCCGCGGCGCTGCAGCGCCTCGGCCATCTCCAGGCCGATGTAGCCCCCGCCGAGCACCAGCCCCCGCCGCGGCCGGTCGCCGGGCAGCCCGTCGATGGCGGTCCGGATCGCCGCGCCGTCGTCCAGCCGGTGCACGCCGTGCACACCGTCGGCGTCCAGCCCGGGGATGGGCGGCCGGACCGGGCGCCCACCGGTGGCCACCACCAGCCGGTCGTAGCCCAGCCGCTCACCGCCGGCGGTGTGCACCTGGCCGGCGGCCAGGTCGATGGCCTCGGCGCGGGTGCCGGTGCGCACGGTGATGCCCCGGGCGGCGAACTCCGCCGGGGTGCGGGCGATCAGGTCGCTGCGCTCGCCGACCTGGCCGCCGACCCAGTACGGGATGCCGCAGGCGGAGTAGGAGACGTCCTGCCCCTGCTCCAGGACGACGATCTCCAGGTCACCGGCGTCCCGCAGCCGGCGGGCCTGGGCCGCCGCCGACATCCCGGCGGCGTCCCCGCCGACCACGACCAGCCGTTCGCTCATGACCGGCAGCCTGCCACCGCGGAGCGGGTCAGGAGCCCGGCAGCCGGCCGACGGCCGCCAGGTCGCCGACCGAGGCGCGGCGGAACATCTTGCCGGGGTTGAGGATCCCGGCCGGGTCGAGCGCGTCCTTGACCGCCTGGTGCACCGACAGCGACACCGGGCCGATCTCCCGCTCCAGCCAGTCGGCCTTCAGCGTGCCCACGCCGTGCTCACCGGTGATCGTGCCGCCCAGCGACAGCCCGAGCTCCAGGATGGCGTCGAACGCGGCGAACGCCCGGGTGCGCTGGTCGGGGTCCGCGCCGTCGAACACGACGGTCGGGTGCATGTTGCCGTCGCCGGCGTGCCCGACCACGCCGATGACCAGGCCCGAGGTGGCGGCGATGGCGTCGCAGCCGTCGATGAAGGTGGCCACCCGCGAGCGCGGGACGGCGACGTCGTCGAGCAGCAGGCTGCTGCCCAGCCGCTCCAGCGCCGGCAGCGCCATCCGCCGGGCGGTCATCAGCAGGTCGCCCTCGGCGGGGTCGTCGGTCGAGTGCACGAAGTCGGCACCGGCCGCCTCGCACAGCCGGGTCAGCGCGGCGATCTCGGCGGCGGCGACCTCTCCCCCGCTGTCGGACTGGGCCAGCAGCAGGGCCGCGGCGTCCCGGTCCAGGTCGGCCCGCATCAGGTCGTCGACCGCGCGGATGCAGGTCCGGTCCATCACCTCGAGCATGCTGGGCACCAGGCCGCTGGTGACCACCTGCTCGACGACCTGCCCGGTCTGCGCGCTGGTGCCGAAGCTGGCGACCAGGGTGACCGGCGGCTGGGGCGCGGGCCGCAGCGCCAGGGTGGCCTCGGTGATCACGCCGAGGGTGCCCTCGGACCCGACGAACAGCCGGGCCAGGTCGTAGCCGGCCACGCCCTTGACGGTCCGGCGGCCGGTGCGCAGCACCCGCCCGTCGGCGAGCACGACCTCCAGGCCGAGCACGTAGTCGGTGGTGACCCCGTACTTCACGCAGCACAAGCCGCCGGAGTTCATCGCCAGGTTGCCGCCGAGGGTGCACCAGTCGTAGCTGGCCGGGTCCGGCGGGTAGAACAGCGCGTGCTCGCGGACGGCGTCCCGCAGCGTCTTGTTGACCACCCCGGGCTGGACGACGGCGAGCCGGTCGGCCGCGGAGACCTCCAGGACGGCGTCCATCCGGGTGAGCACCAGGGTGATGCCGCCGTCGATGGCGTTCGCCGCGCCGACCAGCCCGGAGCCGGCGCCGCGCGGCACCACCGGGACGCCGTGCCGGGAGGCGAGCCGCAGGACCGCGGAGACCTCCTCGGTGCTGCGCGGCAGCGCCACCGCGGCCGGCAGCCCGGCCTCGGCGAGCATCGCCTGGTCGCGGGCGTAGGCGGCGGTGACGTCGGGGTCGGTGAGCACGCTGTCCGGGCCCAGGGCGTCCTGGAGCTCGCGGACCCACGTCGTCGTGAGGGCGGTCACGCCCCGACGGTACGTCCATCGCCCCTGCCCCGTCCGGCCCCCTCGCAGTGGCCGGCCGCGAGCGTGCGAGCGGTGGGGGCGAGGGGGCCCTCCGTCAGGCCAGGTCGAGGTCGGCGAGGTCGAACGCCGCCCGGTACTCGAACCCGGCGGCCTCGACGGCGGCCCGCCCGCCGCGGTCGACGATGACGGCGATGCCGATCACCTCGGCACCGGCCTCCTGCAGGGCCTCGGCCGCGGTGAGCGGGCTGCCGCCGGTGGTGGAGACGTCCTCGACGACCAGCACGGTGCGGCCGGCGACGTCCGGGCCCTCGATCCGCCGCTGCAGCCCGTGGGCCTTGCCCTCCTTGCGGACGACGCAGGCGTCCAGGAAGCCGGCGCCGTCGGAGGCGGCGTGCAGCATCGCGGTGGCGACCGGGTCGGCGCCCAGCGTGAGGCCGCCGACCACGTCGTAGCGGAGGTCGCCGGTGAGCTGGCGCATCACCCGGCCGACCAGCGGGGCGCCCTCGTGGTGCAGCGTCAGCCGGCGCATGTCGATGTACCAGTCGGCCTCGCGGCCGGAGGACAGCGTGACCTTCCCGTGCACCACGGCGAGGGAGACGATGAGCTCCCGCAGCCGGTCGCGGTCGGGGTGGTGGGCCGGGGCTGCCGTCATGGGAGGGACCCTACTGAGCACACCGGACGCGGTCAGCCGGCCGGGGTGAGCACCTGGTCGACCACGTAGACGGTGGCGTTGGCGGTGGGCACGTCGCCGCAGAGCACCGCGCCGGCCGCGGTGCCGGGCACCGTCTGCTCGGCGGTGACCGTCGGGGCGTCGGCCGGCCCGGAGACGGTGACCGAGTCGCCGTTGAGCGTGGTGTGCTCGCCGACCAGCTGCTCGGGGGTCAGCCGGCCGTTGAGCACGTGGTGGGTGAGCACCGCCGTCAGCCGTGGGGCGTCGGCGAGCAGGGCGGGGAGCGCGTCGGGCCCCAGCGCGTCGAAGGCGGCGTTGGAGGGGGCCAGCACGGTCACCTCCGGCCGGGTGTTCAGCACGTCGACCAGGTTGGCGGCGATGACCGCCTGGGTGAGGGTGCCCAGCTCCGGGACGCCGCTGATCGCGGCGCCGGCCGGGGTGGTGGCGATGGCGGCCAGGCTGCCGGGGCCCTCGACGGGGAACAGGCCGCAGCCGGGCCCGAACGGACCGGCCGCCACCGGCGCGGACGACGACGTCGGCGCTGCCGTGCCCTCGGGCGTGCTGCTGCCGGCAGCGTCGGCCGGGTCGCCGGCGTCGTCCGAGCTGCAGGACGTCAGGCCGGCCAGCAGCAGGGGGACGGCGGCCGCGACGGCGAGGCGGGCGGTGGCGCGGGACAGCCGGGCGGCCTTCACGGTGGTCTCCTCCTGCTCCGGGTGGGGCGGTGCACTGCGCGCGAGCATGGCATCCCCGCGCCGCGCCGATCGGCGGGAACCGCAGGTGCGGAGCGCGTCGTGCCAGGCTGGCGGGGTGAGCGCGCGACCGTCCTCCCCCTCCACCGGCGCCATGCCGACCTCCGTGCGGGTGTCCGTGGGGGTGCTCGCTGCGCTGGCCCTGCTGCTGCTGCTGAGCGCGCTGCTGACCACCCTGGCCTGGGACGCGGTGGTCGACGCCATCGTCGACGCGCAGTCGGACCAGTCCCGGTCCGAGGCGGTGACCGTGGTGCAGGTCAACCTCGCCCAGTCCGTCGTCTTCGGGTTGCTGTCGGCGGTCTCCGCGTTCTTCCTCGCCCGCGGCCGCGGCTGGGCGCGGTGGAGCGGGCTGGTGGCCGGCGGGCTGCTCGGGCTGATCACCCTCGGCGCGACGCTGGTGACCGGTGGCATCGCGGTGACCTCGATGCTCGTGCTCGTGCTCTGCGCGGCGGCGGTCGCCAGCCTGCTCAGCCGCACGACGGCTGCGTGGACCCGGTAGGGCCCACGCAGCCGCGGTGCGCGAGGCGTCCGGTCAGCGCCGGGCCCGGCGCTGACCCTCGGCCCGGTACCACTCGTTGGACGGCTTGAGCGCCAGCAGGACGATCCCGGCGGCGGTGAGCAGCAGCCCGACCAGGGACAGGAAGTCCAGCGCGCCGGCACCCAGCAGGCCGAACAGGACGCTGATCCCGCCGAGCACCCACAGCACGATCCGGGCCCAGTTGTGGCCCTTCCAGGCGAACCACAGCACGACGGCGAACGCGGCCATGATCAGCAGGGTGATCCCGATGGTCACGCTGACGATCGAGGAGATCTCGTCCTCGGTGAGCCCGGTCTGGTTGGACGCATCGGCCAGGTCGGCGCGGTACTGGTCCATGTCGGTGAAGGCGAGCAGCAGCCCGAGCAGGCCGATGACGATGTTGGCCAGGAAGGCGCCGATGCCGGCCTTGACGGTGGTCGGGCGCTCGGTGGGGGCGGCCGGCGCGCCGCCGCCCCAGTCGCCGCCCTGCGGTGCGGCCGGGTAGCCGCCCTGCGGAGCAGCCGGGTAGCCACCCTGACCGCCACCGGGCTGGCCGTAGCCGGGCTGCTGCTGGCCGTAGCCCGGCTGCTGGCCGTAGCCGGGCTGCTGCTGGCCGTACGGCGGCTGCTGCGGCTGACCGTAGGGCGGCTGCTGCCCGTAGCCACCCTGCTGCGGGTCCTGCGGTCCTGACGTCATGACGCTCCTCGACTCACCTCATCGTGCGGACGCTGATGATCATCGGGCATCCGGTGGTGACGGGCACCTGCTGGACACGCCCGCCGCCTCATCGTCCCGCGGCGGCGGGCTCTGCGGGCGCCACCCACTCCCGGCTGTCCCGGTGCGGCAGCAGCGCCCACCAGCACCGGCCGAGGGTGATCACCCAGCGGGGCGGCGGGGCGACCGCCCGCTGCCGTCGTCCACAGCCGGCGGCCGCCCCGGGGCGGCAGGGATCAGCCGGCCGCGCGGGTGACGCTCAAGCCGGTGTCGCCCGCGGAGACGTCGGACGGCCAGTCGACCACGACCGCGTCGCCGTCGCGGATCTCACCGGACAGCAGCGCCCGGGCGAGCTGGTCGCCGATGGCCGACTGCACCAGCCGGCGCAGCGGCCGCGCGCCGTACACCGGGTCGAAGCCGTTGAGCGCCAGCCACTCCCGCGCGGCGTCGGTGACCTGCAGGGTCAGCCGGCGCGCGGCCAGCCGGCGGGCGAGCACGCCGACCTGGATGTCGACGATGCCGGCCAGCTCGTCGGAGCCGAGCGCCCGGAAGGTGACGACGTCGTCGAGCCGGTTGAGGAACTCCGGCTTGAAGTGCGCGCGGACGATGTCCTGCACCGCGCTGGCCTTGCGGTCCTCCGGGATCGACTGGTCGGCGATGACCTGCGAGCCCAGGTTCGAGGTCAGCACCAGGATGACGTTGCGGAAGTCGACCGTGCGGCCCTGCCCGTCGGTCAGCCGGCCGTCGTCGAGCACCTGGAGCAGCACGTCGAAGACGTCGGGGTGCCCCTTCTCGACCTCGTCGAGCAGCACCACCGTGTACGGGCGCCGCCGCACGGCCTCGGTGAGCTGGCCACCGGCCTCGTAGCCGACGTAGCCGGGCGGGGCGCCGACCAGCCGGGCCACCGAGTGCTTCTCGGAGTACTCGCTCATGTCGATGCGGACCATCGCCCGCTCGTCGTCGAACAGGAACTCCGCCAGCGCCTTCGCCAGCTCGGTCTTGCCCACGCCGGTGGGGCCGAGGAACAGGAACGACCCGGTCGGGCGGTCGGGGTCGGAGACCCCGGAGCGGGCCCGGCGGACGGCGTCGGCCACCGCGCGGACGGCGTCGGGCTGGCCGACGACGCGCTTGGCGAGCTCGTCCTCCATCCGCAGCAGCTTCTGCGTCTCGCCCTCGAGCAGCCGGCCCGCCGGGATGCCGGTCCAGGCCTGCACCACCTCGGCGATGTCGTCGGCGCCGACCTCCTCCTTGAGCATCGACTCGCGCCCGGCGGCCGACGCCTCGGCCTCGGCCAGCGCGCGCTCGAGCTGCGGGAGCCGGCCGTAGCGGAGCTCGGCCACGTGGGCGAGGTCGCCGTCGCGCTCGGCCCGCTCGGCCTCCAGGCGGAGCCGCTCCAGCTCCTCCTTGACCTGCTGGATCCGGCCGATGGCGTTCTTGTCCTGCTGCCAGCGGGCGGTGAGCTCGTCGAGCTCCTGCCGGCGGTCGGCCAGGTCGGTGCGCAGCGCGGCCAGCCGCGCCACCGACGACGGGTCGTCCTCCTTGGACAGCGCCATCTCCTCGATCTCCAGCCGGCGCACCACCCGCTCCACCTCGTCGACCTCGACCGGCCGGCTGTCGATCTCCATCCGGAGCCGGCTGGCGGCCTCGTCGACCAGGTCGATCGCCTTGTCCGGGAGGAACCGGGCGGTGACGTAGCGGTCGGAGAGGGTGGCGGCGGCCACGATCGCGGCGTCGGTGATCCGGACGCCGTGGTGCACCTCGTAGCGCTCCTTGAGCCCGCGCAGGATGCCGATCGTGTCCTCGACCGAGGGCTCGCCGACGTAGACCTGCTGGAAGCGGCGCTCCAGGGCCGGGTCCTTCTCGATGTGCTCGCGGTACTCGTCGAGCGTCGTGGCCCCGACCATCCGCAGCTCGCCGCGGGCGAGCATCGGCTTGATCATGTTGCCGGCGTCCATGGCGGAGTCGCCGCTCGCGCCGGCGCCGACGATGGTGTGCAGCTCGTCGATGAAGGTGATCACCTGGCCCTCGGCGTCGGTGATCTCCTGCAGCACGGCCTTGAGCCGCTCCTCGAACTCGCCGCGGTACTTCGCACCGGCGACCATCGAGCCGAGGTCCAGCGCCATCAGCCGCTTGCCCTTGAGGCTCTCCGGGACGTCGCCGGCGACGATCCGCTGGGCCAGGCCCTCGACGATCGCCGTCTTGCCGACGCCGGGCTCGCCGATCAGCACCGGGTTGTTCTTGGTGCGCCGGGAGAGCACCTGGACGACGCGGCGGATCTCGGTGTCCCGGCCGATGACCGGGTCGATCTTGCCGATGCGGGCGCGCGCGGTCAGGTCGACGGCATACTTCTCCAGCGCCTGGAAGGTGTTCTCCGGGTCGGGGGTGGTGACCTTCCGGCTGCCGCGCACGGTGCGGAAGGCGGCCAGCAGGGTGTCGCGGGTGGCGCCGGAGCTGGTCAGCACCGCCCCGGCCTCGCCCTCGGTGGTGGCGAGCCCGACGAGCAGGTGCTCGGTGGAGACGTACTCGTCGCCGAGGGCGCTCGCCTGCTCGCCGGCGGCGTTGATCGCCCGCAGCAGCTCGCGGGACGGCGCAGGGGCGGCGACGGTGGCGCCGCTGACGCTGGGCATCCGGCGCAGCGCGGCGTCGGCCTTGGCGCGGACGTCGGCCGGGTCGGCGCCGGTCGCCTGCAGCAGCGGGCCGGCGATGCCGTCGGCCTGCTCGAGCAGCGCGACGAGCAGGTGCAGGGGCTCCAGGGCGGCCTGGCCGCGGTCGACCGCGAGACGCTGGGCGGCGGCGACGGCCTCCTGCGAACGGGTGGTGAGCTTGCTCTGCATGGTCGGTGCGGGTGTCCTCTCCTGCGGTGCGGGGACTGTCTGGCCTGTCCAACGGAGCAGGAGTTGAGTCTGTTCCACTCAACCCGGGGCCGTCCAGTGCGACCACGCGGCGGGGTCGGTGAGCGCGACTCTCCGGCACGAATGGGCGAGGAGACGGACGACACGGCGGCCCGAAGCCGGGTCGCGCCCTACTCTGGGGTCCATGACGGACACCCCGTCGCCGAGCGTGGCACTCGACGACCAGCTCTGCTTCGCCCTGTACGCCGCTTCGCGGGCGGTCACCGCCCGCTACCGGCCCATGCTCGACGAGCTGGGCGTGACCTATCCCCAGTACCTCGTGCTGATGCTGCTGTGGGAGGAGGACGGCCAGACCGTCGGCCAGCTGGGCCAGCGCCTCGCGCTGGACTCCGGCACCCTCTCCCCGCTGCTCAAGCGGCTCACCGCTGCCGGCCTCGTCACCCGGCACCGCCGGGCCGACGACGAGCGCTCGGTCTCGGTGCGGCTCACCGACGCCGGCCGGGCCCTGCAGGGCCCGGCCTGCGCCATCTCGGCCGAGATGATCTCCGCGCTCGCCCTGGACCAGGAGCAGTTCGCCGAGCTCCGGGGCCAGCTGCGCACCATCACCGACCGGGTCTCCACGACCCCGCAGAACGCGCAGGTCTAGCTCCTCCGCCGGCGCTCCGTCGTCGGGTGGCGGGAACACCGCCACCCCGCGACGGTTGTGCCCGACAGGCCCGGTGACCGACGGGCGTCGCAGCCGCGACCCGGGTCACCTGCCGAGGAGGAGGTCCGATGCCCACGCGCACCGCACGCACTGCCTGGAACGGTTCGCTGCAGGAGGGTTCCGGCCAGGTCGAGCTCTCCAGCTCCAAGGTCGGCACCTACGACGTCAGCTTCCCCAAGCGCGCCGCTGAGGAGGCCGGGGGCACCACCAGCCCCGAGGAGCTCATCGCCGCGGCCCACTCGTCCTGCTACGCGATGGCGCTGTCGAGCGAGATCGGCAAGGCCGGCGGCACCACCGAGTCGCTCGAGGTGACCGCCGACGTGACCCTCGGGCAGGTCGACGGCGCCCCGACGATCACCACGATCGTGCTCACCGTCCGCGGCGAGGTCGGCGGCCTGGACGCCGACGGCTTCCAGCAGGCGGCCCAGGCGGCCAAGGTCGGCTGCCCGGTGAGCAAGGCGCTGTCCGCCGTGGACATCACCCTGGACGCCTCGCTCGTCTCCTGACCGCTCCCCGCACGACCGAGGCCGCCTCCCCCGACGGGGAGGCGGCCTCGGTCGTCCTGCGGGGAGGGGGCGGGGTCAGCGGCGGCCGGCGCTGGCGGCCAGCTCGCCGTCCACCGCGGCGGTGCTGCCCTGCGCGGTCGCGGCCCGCAGCTGCTCGTCGCCGGACGACGTCCGCAGCGCCACCTCGCGGATGAGCAGGATGGCCACGATCGTGATGACCGACAGCGCCGCGGAGATCAGGAAGATCCGCCCGGTCGCGTCGCCGTAGGAGACCTGGATCAGCGCCCGGATCGGCGCCGGCGCGTCGGACAGCTGGGCCAGGCCGATGTCGCCGGACCCGGCGGCACCCGCCGCACCGGGGACGTCGGCCAGCCCCGACTGGATGAGCGTGCCCACCCGGCTGGACAGCACCGCGCCCAGCACCGAGACGCCGATCGTGCCGCCGAGGCTGCGGAAGAAGGCGACCGCCGAGCTGGCCGCACCCAGGTCGGTGGCGGCCACGGTGTTCTGCACGGCCAGCACCAGGTTCTGCATGGTCATGCCGATGCCGATGCCGAGGACCGCGAGGAAGACGCCCAGCAGGACCATGTTGGTGGCGTGGTCGATCGTCGCCAGCAGGGCGAAGCCGATCGCCACCAGCAGCGAGCCGGCGACCAGGAACCGCTTCCACCGCCCGGTGCGGGTGATCAGGATGCCGGAGACGGTGGAGGAGACCAGCAGGCCGCCGACCATCGGGATGGTGAGCAGGCCGGCCGCCGTGGGCGAGTAGCCGCGGGAGATCTGCAGGTACTGGCCGAGGAAGACGGTCGAGCCGAACATCGCGACACCGATCGCGACGCTGGCGATGATCGCCAGGGTCGTCGTCCGGTCGCGGAAGAGCCGGAGCGGGACGATCGGCTCCTTCGCCCGGAGCTCGGTGACGAGGAACGCCGCGATGGCGAGCACGCCGCCGCCGACGAACAGCGCCGTCTGCAGCGAGGCCCAGGCGAAGGTGTCACCGGCGAGGGTGACCCAGATCAGCAGCGCCGAGACCCCGGCGGTCAGGAACGCCGCACCGAGGTAGTCGATCGAGACGTCGCGCTTGGTGACCGGCAGGTGCAGCGTGCGCTGCAGCAGCACCAGCGCGGCCGCGGCGAAGGGGACGCCGACGTAGAAGCACCAGCGCCAGCCCAGCCAGCTGGTGTCGACCAGCACCCCGCCGATGAGCGGGCCACCGACGGTGGCCACCGCCATGACGCCGCCGAGCAGGCCCGAGTACCGGCCGCGCTCGCGCGGGCTGATCATCGCGGCCATCGCGATCTGCACCAGCGCCTGCAGGCCGCCCAGGCCCAGGCCCTGCAGCACCCGCCACCCGATCAGCTGGGGCACCGACTGCGCGAGGCCGGCCAGCATCGAGCCGACGATGAAGACGACGATCGCGATCTGGATCAGCAGCTTCTTGCTGAACAGGTCGGAGAGCTTGCCCCAGATCGGCGTGGAGGCCGTCGAGGCGAGCAGGGTCGCGGTGACCACCCAGGTGTACTGGCTCTGGCTGCCGCGCAGGTCGGTGATGATCGTCGGCAGCGCGTTCGACACGACGGTCGAGGACAGGAACGCGACGAACATCGCCAGCAGCATCCCCGACAGGGCGGACAGGATCTGCCGGTGCGTCATCCCTCCCTGCTGCTCGGCCGGGGCGACCGACGCCGGGTCCGCGGCGGGTCCCGCGGCGGCCCGGATGGGGGCGGTGGTGCTCATGGACGTCTCTCCTGGCGGTGCGGTTCGGGTGGGGCCGGCGGTGGCGGGAGCGGGTGGGGTCATCCGGCGACCGCCGTGGGGCGGCTGCGGCGGCGGCCGGCGGCGTCGAGGCCGTCGGCGAGCTCCTCCAGCAGCACGGTGAACTGACGGGCGTCCTCTTCGGTCCAGTCGGCCAGGGCCTCGGCCGTCCACTGCCCCCGGACCTCGCGGGTGTGGGCGAGCGCGGCCGCACCGGCCTCGCTCAGGCCGATCAGGCTGGCCCGCCCGTCGGCGGGGTCGGGACGACGGTGGACGTACCCGGCGCGCTCCAGGGCCGACACCTGCCGGCTGACGACGGAGACGTCGACACCGGCCTGCGCGGCCAGCGCGCTGCAGCGCTGGTCGCCGCCCTGCTCCAGCGGGAGCAGCAGCGCCCAGCCGAACGAGGGCAGGTCGCCGTAGAGGTCGGCGGCGACGCGGGAGCCGAGGTGCTTGGAGGTGCGCACCAGGTGCGCGACCCCGGCGCTGAGCCGCTGGGCGGTCTCCGGGGAGATCTCCACGCCGTCCTCCGTTGCTCGTTCCGGGCTCGGTGCGCCCGGTACATGTAGACAGCAACCATCGTGCACCAGTTGGTTGCTGTATGCAACGGCGAAGCCGCGTGACGTGCCTCTCCCCGCGCAGACGCGGAGAGGCGGCGACGGGGGTGCCGTCGCCGCCTCTCGCGGTGGTGCCTCTGCGGTGCGTGCCGCTAGGGCTGCAGCGCCTCCAGCACCAGCTCCGCCGGGTGCCACGCCGTGCGCTGGGTGCCGTGGAAGATCTGCTGCCGGCAGGAGACGCCGGTCGCGGCGATGACCGCGTCGGCGGGGGCCGAGCGCACAGCTGGGAACAGCCGGTCCTCCCCCACCTGCAGCGAGACGTCGTAGTGCTCGGACTCGAACCCGAACGACCCGGCCATGCCGCAGCAGCCGGCGTCCAGCTCCTGCACCGTCACGCCGGGGATGCGCGACAGCAGCGCCACCGTGGCCGCCGTGCCGGCCTCGGCCTTCTGGTGGCAGTGGCCGTGGAAGACCACCGTGCGCCCGGCCAGCCAGCTGTCCTCGCGCAGGGTCAGCCGACCCTCGTCGATCGCCTCGACCAGCAGCTCCTCGGGCAGCCGCACCCGCGAGGCGACGTCCCGGACGTTCGGGTCGTCGGGCAGCAGGTCGACGTGCTCGGCCCGCAGCGTGAGGATGCAGGAGGGCTCGCAGCCCACGATCGGCGAGCCGGGCGCGACGCCGTCGCAGAGGTTCGCGGCCAGCTTCTGCGCCTTGTCCCGGGCGTCGTCGAGCATGCCCTTGGAGATGCTGGCGCGGCCGCAGCACCCCTTGCTCTCCAGCCGCACCGGGTGCCCGGCGGCCTCGAGCAGCCGCACCACGGCCTGGCCGATGCCCGGCTCGGTGTAGCTGGTGAAGGAGTCGGCCAGCATGGTCACCGGCTGCTGCGTCGCCCCGGCCGGGGCCTGGTGACCCTTGAACCAGCGGATCAGCGTCGTCCGGTGGAACACCGGCAGGTCGCGCTGCCGGGCGATGCCCAGCCGGGAGTCCATCAGCGCCCGCAGCGGCTTGATCTTCCCCGGCAGGTTCGACAGCGGCGCGGTCGCCGAGCCCAGCCGGTTCAGCGTCCGGATCGCACCGAACGCCCGCGAGCGCAGCGGGGTGCCGTGCACGTCGTGCTTGGCCGCCAGCGCCTCGCTCTTCATCGCCGAGACGTCGACGCCCAGCGGGCACTCGCTCTTGCAGGCCTTGCACATCAGGCACAGGTCGAGCACCTCGTGCAGCCGCTCGTCGGCCAGCGCGGTGTGCGGGTCGCCCTCGCTGAGCGCCTTGACCAGCGCACCGGCCCGGCCGCGGGTGGAGTGCTCCTCCATCCGGGTCGCGATGTAGGAGGGGCACATCGCGCCGGTGGTGGACTTCCGGCACAGGCCGATGTTCATGCAGCGGTCGGCCGCGCCGAACATGCCGCCGACGACGTCGAACTGCAGCCGGGTGCGCAGCGGGCCGGGCTGCGGCGGGTGCTCGTCGCGCAGGTGCTCGGTCATCGACGGCGCGTCGACGATCTTGCCGGGGTTGAGCGTGCCCTGCGGGTCGAAGATCGCCTTCACCTGGCGCATCGCCTCGTAGAGGTCGTCGCCGAAGAGCTCCCGGTTGAACTCGCTGCGGGCCAGGCCGTCACCGTGCTCGCTGGAGTTGACCCCGCCGTACTCGCGCACCAGGTCCTTGATCTCTACCGCGACCGAGCGCATGACGTCGACCTGGCCGGGCTTGCTCAGGTCGACGAAGGGCCGCACGTGCAGGCAGCCCACGGAGCAGTGCCCGTAGAAGCCGGCCTCGAGGCCGTGCCGGTCGAGCACCTCGGCGAACCGGGCGGTGTACTCGGCCAGGTGCTTGGGGTCGACGGCGGTGTCCTCGACGAACGCCAGCGGCCGGCGGGCGCCCTCGGAGTTGGCCATCAGCAGCCCCAGCGCGGACTTGCGCACCTTCATCAGCGCGCCCTGCTGGGCCGGGGTGACCGCCCGCAGCGTGTGGTAGCCGTGGCCGTTGCGCTCCCAGAGCGCGACCAGGGCGTCCATCGACGTGACCAGCTCGGCCTCGTCGTCGCCGGTGAAGGAGACGAACAGCAGCGCCTCCGGGTCGCCCTGCAGGATCCGGCCCAGCGCGGCGTACTCGATCTTCTGCCGGGAGAGGTCGAGGATCGTGCGGTCCAGCAGCTCGACCCCGGCCGGCTGCAGCGACAGCGCGTCCTCGGTGGCGTTGATCGCCCCCTGCACGGTCTCGAAGTGGCCGACGGCGAACACCTGCCGGGACGGCTTGGGCACCAGCCCGACCCGCGCCGAGGTGATGATCGCCAGCGTGCCCTCGGAGCCGACCAGGAACTTGGCCAGGTCGAAGGGCTGGCCCTCGGCGAGCCGGTCGAGCCGGTAGCCGCCGGCCCGCCGCCAGAACTGCGGGAAACCGGTGGCGATCGCCTCGGTGTTCGCCGCGACCAGCTCGGGCAGCCGGCGGTAGATCTCCGCCTCGAGGGTGTCGCCCTGGGCCCGGCGGGCGCGCTCGGCCTCGTCGACCACACCGAAGGTCGCCGTCGACCCGTCGGCCAGGACGACGTCGACCTCCTGCACGTGGTCGATCGTCATGCCGAAGCGCACCGACCCGCTGCCGGCGGAGTTGTTGCCGATCATCCCGCCGATCGTGGCCCGGTTGGACGTCGAGGTGTCCGGCCCGAACATCAGCCCGTGCGCCGCGGCGGCCTTGTTCAGCTCGTCCTGCACGACGCCCGGCTCGACGCGCGCCGAGCGGGTCCCCGGGTCCAGCTCGGTGATCCGGTGCATGTGCCGGGAGAGGTCGAGCACCAGGCCCGGGCCGACCGTCTGCCCGGCCAGGCTGGTGCCCGCGCCGCGGGCCAGCACCGGGACACCGGCCTCGCGGGCCAGCCGCACCGCGGCGGCGACGTCGGCGGCGTGCGCCGGGTAGGCGACGCCGAGCGGCATCATCACGTACATCGAGGCGTCCTGGCTGAACAGGTGCCGGGTGTAGTCGTCGAAGGCGACCTCGCCGTCCAGCGCCCGGGTCAGCTCCCGCTCCAGGTCCTCCGCGCGCACCGCCGTGCGCTCCGGCGCGGCGGTCATGCCTGCTGCAGGCGCTCGAGGGCCGCCTGGATCCCGTTCGGGTCGACCTTCACCCCGGCGCGGACCAGGCCCATCTGCACCCCGCCCAGGGTGCCGACCAGCGTCAGGTCGTTGAAGTGGCCCAGGTGCCCGATCCGGAACACCTTGTCGACCAGCTTGCCCAGCCCGGCGCCCAGCGACATGTCGTACTCGCGCAGGATCACCTCGCGCACGGCGTCCGCCCCGCCGTCGGGCATCCAGATCGCGGTCAGCGAGCCGGAGTACTCGCGCTCGTCGAGGGCCAGCACCTCCAGCCCCCAGCCGCGCACCGCGGCCCGGGTCGCCTCGGCGTGCCGGGTGTGCCGGGCGTAGACGTTGGCCAGGCCCTCGTCGTCGAGCATCTGCAGCGCCTCGCGCAGCGCGTAGAGCAGGTTGGTCGCCGGCGTGTAGGGGAAGAAGCCGCGCTCGTTGGCGGCCAGGATCGGCTGCCAGTCCCAGAACGACCGGGGCAGCCCGGCGGTCTTGGACGCCTGCAGCGCCTTCTCGCTGATCGCGTTGAAGCTCAGGCCCGGGGGCAGCATGAGCCCCTTCTGCGAGCCGGCGACGGTCACGTCGACGCCCCACTCGTCGTGCCGGTAGTCGATGCTGCCCAGCGAGGAGATGGTGTCGACCAGCAGCAGCGCCGGGTGGTCGGCGGCGTCGAGGGCGGCCCGGATCTCCGGCACGCGGCTGGTGACGCCGGTGGAGGTCTCGTTGTGGACCACCATCACGGCCTTGATCTCGTGCGCGGTGTCGGCGGCGAGCCGCTCCTGGGCTGCCTGCGGGTCGGCGCCGTGCCGCCAGTCACCGGGGACGAACTCCACCCGCAGGCCGAGCCGGGTGGCCATCTCCTGCCAGAGGGTGGCGAAGTGCCCGGTCTCGAAGGCGAGCACGGTGTCACCGGGGGACAGCGTGTTGGTCAGCGCGGCCTCCCAGGCCCCGGTGCCCGAGGCCGGGTAGATGACCACCGGCTGGGCGGTGCCGAAGACCGGCTTGACCGCCTGCAGGACCTCCAGGCCCAGCGCGGCGAACTCGGGGCCGCGGTGGTCGATGGTGGGGGCCGCCATGGCCCGCAGGACCCGGTCGGGCACGTTGGTCGGCCCGGGGATCTGCAGGAAGTGGCGTCCGGTCGTCGTCGTCCCTGACATGCCAAGACCCTCTCGTCACGCGGCCTCGGGCGCGACACCCGAAGTCCACCATGCGGGAGGCTACTACCGGCTGGTGGATGACCGAAGCAGACGTCTGGGACGGGCTGTGACCCTTGACACTGGCTCGCCCACCGCTTCTAATCCCCGCTAGCGAAACGACGCTTCCGCATCGCGGAATCACCATCGGGCGGGCTGCTGTCCGTCGCGACGACCTCAGGGGACGCCGGTGTCCGTACAGCTCGTCCTGATCTTGATCCTCCTGGCGGTGTTCCTCATCGCCACGGTGCTGCCCGTCCACATGGGCGCCCTCGCGCTGGTGGCGGCCTTCGTCGCCGCCTACTTCATCTACGGCACGGACGGTGACCTGCCCTACGACGACGCCGTCTTCGGCTTCTTCCCCGGCTCGCTGTTCGTCGTCCTGGTCGGGGTGACCTACCTCTTCGCCATCGCCAAGAACAACGGCACGGTCGACTGGCTGGTCCACGCCGCGGTCAAGGCCTCCGGCGGGCGGCTCGCGGCCATCCCGTGGGCCATGTTCGCCGTGACCGGCGCGCTCACCGCCATCGGCGGCGTCGTCCCGGCCGTGGTCGCGATCATCGCCCCGGTCGGGATGTCCTTCGCCCGCCGGTACCAGATCAACCCGGTGCTGATGGGCCTGTTCATCATCAACGGCGCCACCGCCGGCGGGTTCTCCCCGCTGTCGGTCTTCGGCGTCATCACCAACGACGTCGTCGACAGCAACGACCTCGCCGGCAGCCCGCTGTTCCTGTGGGGCGCGTCGATCGTCATCAACATCCTGCTGTCGATCGGCGTCTTCTTCCTCTTCGGCGGCCGCAAGCTGCTGGGTGGCGAGCGGGTCGACGTGAACTCCCGCGACGACGACGACTTCGTCGCGGCCACCGTCGCCGGTGACGCCACCGAGGACACCGGCGAGGACATCCCCGGCGGCTCCACCGCAGCGCGCACGGCCGTGGGGAGCACCGGCACCGGGGGTGCGGCGATCGCCGGCGGCCGGGTCACCGAGGCACGCCACGGCGAGCCCGGCCACCGCCACCCCACGGCCGGGGAACGAGCGGACCAGCGGTCGCTGCAGACCACCGCGCTGGCCCCCGAGGAGCAGGGCCAGGTCACCACCCTGGACCGCGACCGCACGCTCACCCTGGTCGGGCTCGCGCTGCTGGTCGTCGGCGCACTCGCCTTCGACCTGGACATCGGCCTGATGGCGGTCACCGTCGGCGTCCTGCTCTCGCTGGTCGCCCCGCGGGGGGCCAAGGGCGCCGTGGGCCAGATCGCCTGGCCGACCGTGCTGCTGATCTGCGGCATCGTCACGTTCGTCGGGCTGATGCAGGACCAGGACGTCCCCGGCTGGCTCGGGGACAACGTGGCCAGCCTCGGCGTCCCGCTGATCGCCGCCCTGCTGATCTGCTACATCGGCGGCGTCGTGTCGGCCTTCGCCTCGACCACCGGCATCCTCGGCGCGCTCATCCCGCTGGCGGTGCCGTTCCTCCAGGGCGACGACGCGGTCGGCGCGATCGGCCTGATCACCGCCCTGGCGCTGTCGAGCTCCATCGTCGACTCCAGCCCGTTCTCCACCAGCGGCGCCCTCGTGGTCGCCAACGCCACCGAGGCGGAGCGGGACCGGACCTTCCGGACGCTGATGATCTGGGGCTTCTCGATGGTCGCGATCATCCCGCTGGTCACCTGGCTGGTCCTGGTGGTGCCCGGCTGGCTGTGAGCGGCTGACCAGCACGTGGCAGACCGCGCCCCGGACGGCGACCCGCCGCCGGGGCGCGGCCGTGCCCGGACCCCGACGAGACGACGACCCCCGCGGAGGCAGCTGTGAGCGCACCCGACGACCTGACCGACCAGCCACCTCTGACCGGCACCACCGTGCTCGAGGTCGGCGTGTTCATGGCCGCGCCGTACGCCGCCATGCAGCTGGCGGACCTGGGCGCGAGGGTGATCAAGGTCGAGGACCCGCGCTCCGGGGACCCGGTGCGGGCCAGCGGGCCCTTCCTGGACGGCGAGAGCTCGCCGTACCTGCGGCTGAACCGGAACAAGGAGTCCGTCGCCCTCGACCTGAAGTCCGCGGCCGGCAAGCAGGCGTTCCTCGCCCTGGTCGAGGCCGCCGACGTGGTGATCGAGAACCTCCGGCCCGGCGCGATGGCCCGGCTGGGGCTCGACCCCGCCGGCATCTGGGCGGTCAACCCCCGGGTGGTCTGCGCCTCCGGGTCGGGCTGGGGCCAGGACGGCCCGCTCGCACCGCTGCCGGGGCTGGACATCATGGCCCAGGCGCGCAGCGGGATCATGAGCATCACCGGCACCCCGGGCGGCGAGCCGGTGAAGGTCGGCGTCCCGGTGTGCGACCTGGTCTGCGGCCTCTACCTGGCGCTGGCGGTGACCGCGGCGCTGCGCGAGCGGGACCGCACCGGCCGCGGGCAGTCCATCGACGTCTCGCTGTTCGAGGCCGGCGTGAGCCTCGCGGTGTGGGAGGCCGGCAAGTACTTCGCCACCGGCGAGGTCGGCGGGCCGCTGGGCTCGGCGCACCAGAGCCAGGCGCCCTACCAGGCCTTCCAGACCGCCGACGGGTGGATCACCATCGGCGCCAACACCCCGAACACCTGGGCCGGCCTCTGCCGGACGCTGGACATGGCCGACCAGCTCGCCGACGAGGGCTACGCCGACGCCACCCGCCGGCACGCCCGCCGGGGCGAGCTGCTGGACGTCGTCGAGTCGCGCACCCGCACCCGCACCACCGACGACCTGCTGGCCGCGCTCGGCGATGCGGGCGTGCCGTGCGCCCCGATCAACGACTACGGGCAGGTCTTCACCGACGACCACCTGGCCGCCCGCGGCTTCTTCTGGGACGCCCCGCACCCCGCGCTCGGCCCGGTCCGGCAGATCGGCTCGCCGATGCGGTTCTCCCGCACCCCCGCCGTCCGCGGGGTGGCCGGCCCGCCCCTCGGCGCCGACACCCGCGCGGTGCTCACCCGGTCCGGCGTCCCCGCCGAGGTCGTCGACGCCGTCAGCCCCCGGGAGGAGCCGGCATGAGCGAGCTCGAGGTCAGCCAGGACGGCGCCGTCCTGACGGTGCTGTTCAACCGCCCCGAGGCGCGCAACGCGATGACGTTCGCCATGTACGAGGGGCTGGAGGAGGCCTGCGCCCGGGCCGACACCGACGACTCCGTGCGGGTGCTGGTGCTCCGCGGCGCCGGCGGGCGGGCGTTCGTCGCCGGCACCGACATCGCCCAGTTCCTCGACTTCACCAGCGGCGAGGACGGCATCGCCTACGAGGCGCGGATCGAGCGGGTGGTCAACCGGCTCGAGGACGTCACGGTGCCCACCGTCGCCGCCGTCGAGGGCGCCTGCGTCGGCGGCGGGCTGGCGCTGGCCGCCGCCTGCGACCTGCGGCTGGCCACGGCGTCGTCCCGGTTCGGCGTCCCGATCGCCCGCACGCTGGGCAACTGCCTGTCGATGAACAGCTACTCGCTGCTGGTCCACCACCTGGGCCCGGGCCGCACGCTGGACATGCTGCTGCGGGCCAGGCTGCTGTCCGCGGACGACGCGCACGCCGCCGGCTTCGTCGGCGAGGTGGTGCCCGACGGCGAGCTGGACCCGGCGCTGACCGCGCTGCTGGAGACGCTGCTGGCCCACGCCCCGCTGAGCATGAAGGCAGCCGGCCAGGCGGTGGCCCGGCTGCGGCGGGCGAACCTGCCCGACGGCGACGACATCGTGCGCGAGGTGTTCGGCAGCGCGGACTTCCGGGCCGGCGTGCGGGCCTTCGTCGACCGTGGACGGGTCAGCTGGACCGGCCGCTGAGCGCGCGGGCACCGTCCTCGCGCAGCTCGGCGGCGAGCGCCGCGGCGGTCTGCTGCAGCTGGGCCACGATCTCCGGCACGCTCTCCAACGGCACCCGGCCCTCGGGCCCGGAGACGGAGATGGCGGTCTGCGCCGGGCCGCCGGGCACCGGCACGGCCACGCAGCGGACGCCGATCTCCTGCTCGCCGTCGTCGAGCACGTAGCCCTGCGCGGCGATCTGCGGCAGCAGCGCCAGCAGCTCGTCGGGGTCGGTGATGGTCTTGGCGGTGCGCCGGGGCATGCCGCCGCGCTCGAGCAGCTCGCGGGCGGTGGACGCCGGCAGCTGCGAGAGCAGCGCCTTGCCCACACCGGTGCAGTGCAGGTGCACCCGGCGCCCCACCTCGGTGAACATCCGCATCGAGTGCCGGGAGGGCACCTGGGCGACGTAGACCACCCGGTCGCCGTCGAGCATCGCCAGGTTCGCCGTCTCGCCGGTGGAGTCGACCAGCTCGCTGAGGTGCGGCCGGGCCCAGGTGCCCAGCGTGCGCGAGGAGCTCTCGCCCAGGTGGATCAGCCGCGGGCCCAGCACGTAGCGCCGCGAGGGCAGCTGCCGCACGTAGCCCCGGGCCACCAGGGTGCGCACCAGCCGGTGGATGGTCGACAGCGGCAGCCCGCTGTCGACGGCCAGGCGGGACAGCGCGACCTCGCCGCCGTCCTCGGCCATGAGCTCCAGGAGCAGGAAGGCCCGCTCGAGCGACTGGACGCCGCCGTCGGCACTGCTGACAGGGCCGGTCGTCTCGGCCATGCGCGCCACTCTCCTCAGTCCGCCCACCTCTGGGCCTGCGCCGGACGGGGCGGGAGGTCCCGGGTGTGGGACGCCCGGCTCGCCTTGACCCGACTGGGCACCGAGGATACGTTTTCCACATCACAGATGGAACCTTCCACTTCACGGAAGGTTGCCCGTGGGACACAGCCCGTCCGCCGGCTCGCTGGGTCGACGCCGGACGGCACCGACATCCAGGGAGAGTCATGAGCACCGTCGACGGCGTGGAGATCACCGGTCCGATGGGGCCGCGGTTCGACGAGATCCTGACCCCTCAGGCGCTCGAGCTGATCGCGCTGCTGCACCGTGAGCTCAACGGCCGGCGCCTCGAGCGCCTGCAGGCCCGCACCGAGCGGGTGCAGGCCCTCGCCGACGGCGGCACGCTGGACTTCCTCCCGGAGACCGCGCACGTCCGCGAGGACGACTCCTGGCGGGTCGCCCCGCCGGCCCCCGGGCTGGTCGACCGCCGCGTCGAGATGACCGGCCCGACCGACCGGAAGATGACGATCAACGCGCTGAACTCCGGCGCCAAGTGCTGGCTGGCCGACCAGGAGGACGCGAACTCCCCGCTGTGGGAGAACGTCGTCAACGGCCCGCTCAACCTGATGGACTCGATCGACCGCACGATCGACTTCACCAACGAGGCCGGCAAGAGCTACACGCTGCGGCCCGACGACGAGCTGCCCACGATCATCGTCCGCCCGCGCGGCTGGCACCTGCCGGAGAAGCACATCACCGTCGACGGCGAGCAGACCTCCGGCAGCCTGGTCGACTTCGCGCTCTACCTGGTCAGCTGCGGTCGCAAGCAGGTCGACCGCGGCCAGGGCCCGTACTTCTACCTGCCCAAGATGGAGAGCCACCTCGAGGCGCGGCTGTGGAACGACGCCTTCGTCCTCGGCCAGGAGCACGTCGGCATCCCGCGCGGCACCATCCGGGCCACCTGCCTGATCGAGACCTACCCGGCGGCGTTCGAGATGGAGGAGATCCTCTACGAGCTCCGCGAGCACTCCTCCGGGCTCAACGCCGGCCGCTGGGACTACCTGTTCAGCGTGATCAAGACCTTCCGCACCCGCGGCGCGGACTTCACCCTGCCCGACCGCAACTCGATCACCATGACCGTGCCGTTCATGCGCGCCTACACCGAGCTGCTGGTGCGCACCTGCCACAAGCGCGGGGCGCACGCGATGGGCGGCATGTCGGCGTTCATCCCGAGCAAGGACCCGGCGAAGAACGAGTTCGCGTTCAACAAGATCACCGAGGACAAGACCCGCGAGGCCAACGACGGCTTCGACGGCTCCTGGGTGGCCCACCCGGGCATGGTGCAGACCGCGATGGACGCCTTCGACAAGGTGCTCGGCGAGCGGCCCAACCAGCTGGACAAGCTGCGCGAGGACGTGCACGTCAGCGCGGCCGACCTGCTCAACGTCAAGGCCACCCCCGGCGAGGTGACCGAGGGCGGCCTGCGGGCCAACGTCAGCGTCGGCATCCAGTACGTGGAGTCCTGGCTGCGGGGCTCCGGCGCCGCCGGCATCAACGGCCTCATGGAGGACGCCGCAACCGCCGAGATCAGCCGCAGCCAGGTCTGGCAGTGGCTGCACAACGGCGTCACCCTCGCCGACGGCCAGCCGGTGACCACCGAGCTCGTGCAGCGGGTGATCGAGGAGGAGATGGCCGCCATCGCCGCCGCCAAGGGAGATGCGTTCGCCTCGGGCCGGTGGGACGATGCGCGTGCGCTGTTCACCGAGATGGCCCTCGGGGACGACTACAACGACTTCCTCACCGTCCCCGCCTACGAGCGCATGCCCTGAGCTCTCCCCCTCAGGGGCGGGGACGGCGGTCCCCGCCCCGGAGGGCGCACCACACCTGCAGGTCCGGCGACGAAGGCGGAACCTCATGAGCGGAACGCACGGCACCGAGACGACGGCCGGTCCGGTCCTCGGCGACACCCCACCGGAGGCCACCTCGGCCACCGGGGAGGCGGGCGGCAACAGCGCGGGCATCGCGGCGGTGGGCCGGGTGGCCCGGGAGCTGATGCCCGACACCGGCGTGATCCAGGACCCGACGCAGCTGCGCACCTACGAGTGCGACGGCCTCGCGCACTACCGGGTCACCCCTGCGCTGGTGGTGCTGCCCGAGACCACCGAGCAGCTCGCCGGCGTCGTCCGGGCCTGCGCCGAGCACGGCGTGCCGTTCGTCGCCCGCGGCTCGGGCACCGGGCTGTCCGGCGGGGCGCTGCCCCGCGCCGACGGCGTCCTGGTGGTCACCTCCCGGATGCGCACCATCCGCGAGGTCCGCCGCGCCGACCAGCGGGCGGTCGTCGAGCCCGGCGTGATCAACCTCGACGTCACCCGGGCCGCCACCCCGGAGGGCTACTACTACGCGCCCGACCCCAGCAGCCAGCAGATCTGCTCGATCGGCGGCAACCTGGCCGAGAACTCCGGCGGCGCGCACTGCCTGAAGTACGGCTTCACCAGCAACCACGTGCTGGGCGCGGAGCTGGTCACGCCGCAGGGCGACGTCGTCGAGCTCGGCGGCCTGGCCCCCGACGCCCCCGGCTACGACCTCCTCGGCACGGTGGTCGGCTCCGAGGGCACCCTCGGCATCGCCACCACGGCCACCGTCCGGCTGGTCCGGCTGCCGGAGGAGGTGCGCACCCTGCTCGCCGGGTTCCGGACGACGGACGACGCCGGCGCGGCCACCTCGGCGATCATCGGCAGCGGCGTGCTGCCCGCGGCGATCGAGATGATGGACGCCCTGGCCATCGAGGCCGCCGAGGCCGCCGTCCACTGCAACTACCCCGACGGTGCCGGCGCGGTGCTCGTCATCGAGCTCGACGGCCCTGCGGCCGAGGTCGAGCACGAGTACGCCGAGGTCGAGCGGCTGTGCCAGGAGCACGGCGCGTTCGAGCTGCGGCTGGCCATCGACGCGACCGAGCGGGCGCTGATCTGGCGCGGCCGGAAGTCGGCGTTCGCCGCGGTGGGCCGGATCAGCCCCGACTACATCGTCCAGGACGGCGTCATCCCGCGGACCGCGCTGCCGGAGGTGCTCCGGGCGATCGCCGAGCTGTCGTCGTCCTCCGGCGTCCGGGTGGCCAACGTCTTCCACGCCGGCGACGGCAACCTCCACCCGCTGGTGCTCTTCGACGACGCGAAGCCCGGCGCCGGCGAGGCCGCGGAGAAGGTCAGCGGCGCGATCCTGGACCTCTGCATCTCCCACGGCGGGGCGATCACCGGCGAGCACGGCGTGGGCGTGGACAAGGCCGCCTACATGCCGAAGATGTTCACCGGCGACGACCTGGACACCATGCAGCTGGTGCGCTGCGCCTTCGACCCGGGGAACATCTCCAACCCGGGCAAGATCTTCCCGACCCCCCGGCTGTGCGGGGA
This sequence comes from Modestobacter versicolor, assembly GCF_014195485.1. Taxonomy (NCBI): domain Bacteria; kingdom Bacillati; phylum Actinomycetota; class Actinomycetes; order Geodermatophilales; family Geodermatophilaceae; genus Modestobacter; species Modestobacter versicolor. Next base: position 3,600,292 of record NZ_JACIBU010000001.1, on the reverse strand, counting down.
GGTGCCCGGCAAGCGGAAGCACGCGCACCCGCTGGTCGAGGCCGGTCTCGCGGACGCGTTCTGATGACCACCGTCAGCCTGGACGCCGCTCGCACCGCGCTCTCCTCCGCCTGCTCCGACGTCGCCGAGGGCACCCCCGCCGACGCCGTCGCCGGCGTGCCCGTCGCCCTGGTCGCCCGGCCGGCGTCCACCGCGGAGACCGGCGAGCTGCTGCGCGCCGCGGCCGGCCACGGGCTCACCGTCGTCGCCCGCGGGCGTGGCACCAAGTCCGGCTGGGGCCGGCCGCCCGAGCGCGCCGACCTCGTCGTCGACCTGAGCCGGATGTCCGCCGTGCTCGACCACGCCGCCGGCGACCTGATCGTCGACACCCAGGCCGGCGCGCTGCTCGCCGACGTCCAGCGGACCGTGGGCACCGCCGGGCAGCGGCTGGCGCTGGACGAGCCGGTGCCGGGGTCCTCGATCGGCGGCGTGCTGGCGACCAACACCAGCGGCCCGGGCCGGTTCGGCGTCGGCACCGCCCGCGACCTGCTGATCGGCTGCACCGTGGTGCGTGCCGACGGCGTGGTCGCCAAGGCCGGCGGCCGGGTGGTCAAGAACGTGGCCGGCTACGACCTCGGCAAGCTGGTCATCGGCTCCTTCGGCACGCTCGCCGTCGTCACCGAGGCGGTCTTCCGGCTGCACCCGGTGCCGCCGGCCCGGCGCTTCGTCACCGCGCCGTTCGGCACCGCCGAGGACGCCGGCCGGCTGGTGCAGGCCGTGGTGCACTCCCAGGTGGTGCCGTCCGCGGTCGAGGTGGAGTGGCGGCCCGACGGCGCCGGCACCATCGGCGTCGGACTCGGCGGCACCGCCGCCGGGGTGGAGAGCCGGACGGCGAGCACCCTGCAGCTGCTGGGCGCCGGCGCGGAGGCGGCCGAGGAGCCACCACCGGGCTGGGGGGTGCTGCCCTGGCACGACACCGCCGCCGGCGGCACCGGCCTGAAGCTGACCTGCGCGATCTCCGGGCTGACCGCGGTGCTCGACGTCGCCCAGCGCGCCGCCACCGACGCCGGGGTGCCGCTGACCCTGCGCGGCTCGGGTGGCGCTGGCGTCCTCTACGGCGCGCTGCCCGCCGACGCCCCCGTCGACGCCGTCGCCACCGTGGTCTCCCGCACTCGCGCCGTCTGCGGTGAGCACGGCGGCGCGCTCGTGGTCGTCGAGGCACCCGCCCCGGTGCAGGCCGCCGTCGACGTCTGGGGCCCGGTGCCGGCGATCGACCTGATGCGCCGCGTGAAGGACCAGTTCGACCCGGAGCGCCGCCTGGCGCCCGGCCGGTTCGTGGGAGGCATCTGATGGCACAGCCCACCAGCGTCCAGGCCGAGGGCCCGCAGGACGACCCGCGCACCGCCGGGGTCCGGGCAGCCGGCCCGGTGCCGGTCGGGACGCCGGCGCTGCGCCCCGCCTTCGACGACGAGCACCCGCCCTCGGCGGAGCTGATCAGCGACTGCGTGCACTGCGGGTTCTGCCTGCCGACCTGCCCCACGTACACGCTGTGGGGCGAGGAGATGGACTCCCCGCGCGGCCGGATCGACCTGATGAAGGCCGGCCTCGAGGGCGCTCCGATGACCGGCACGATGGTCCAGCACTTCGACGCCTGCCTGGGCTGCATGGCCTGCGTGACCGCCTGCCCGTCGGGCGTGCAGTACGACAAGCTGATCGAGGCCACCCGGGTGCAGGTCGAGCGGCACCACACCCGCAGCCCCGGCGACCGGGCGATGCGGGCCGCGATCTTCGCGTTGTTCCCCTACAAGCGGCGGCTGCGGGCGCTGCGCGGGCCGCTGCGCGCCTACCAGGCCAGCGGGCTGCCGAGCGTGGTGCGCCGGAGCGGGCTGCTGGACCGGCTCGCGCCGAAGCTGGCCGCGATGGAGGGCCTGGCACCGGTCCTGGAGAAGCGGGAGAAGCTGCCCGAGCGGGTGCCGGCGGTGGGCGAGCGGCGCGCGGTCGTCGGGATGCTCACCGGCTGCGTGCAGGGCGAGTTCTTCCCCGGCGTCAACGCCGCGACCGCCCGGGTGCTGGCCGCCGAGGGCTGCGACGTCGTCATCCCGCGCAAGCAGGGCTGCTGCGGGGCGCTGTCGGTGCACAACGGCCGGCAGGAGGAGGCGGAGCGGTTCGCCCGGGCCACGATCGACGCGTTCGAGGCCGCGGGGGTGCAGACCGTCGTCGTCAACGCCGCCGGCTGCGGGTCGAGCATGAAGGAGTACGCCGAGGTGCTGGCCGACGACCCGGCCTACGCCGAGCGCGCGACGGCCTTCGCCGGGTCGGTGCGTGACGTCTCCGAGTTCCTCGCCGAGCTGGGCAGCGTCGCCCCCCGGCACCCGCTGCCGGTGACGATCGCCTACCACGACGCCTGCCACCTCGGGCACGCCCAGGGCATCCGCCAGCAGCCCCGGTCGCTGCTGCGCGAGGTGCCGGGGCTGCAGCTGAAGGAGATCCCGGAGGCGGAGATCTGCTGCGGCTCGGCGGGGATCTGGAACGTGCTGAACCCCGAGCCCGCCCGCGAGCTCGGCGACCGGAAGGCCCGCAACATCGCCTCCACCGGCGCGGAGCTGCTGGTGACGGCGAACCCCGGCTGCCTGATGCAGGTGTCCTCCTCGCTGGAGCGGCAGGGAACCCGGATCGGGCTGGCGCACACCATCGAGGTCCTCGACGCGTCGATCCGCGGGCTGCCGGTCAGCACCCTCGGCCCGCAGCACTGAGAGGACCCCCGTCCGGTTGCAGCCTGACACCAGTTCGACCACCCTCTGCCCACGCCACACCCCTGCTCACAACGAGGTGAGACCGTGTTCGAACAGGTGCTGGACCCCGTCAACGGGTCCCTGGGGCTCTCCGCCCTCTGTGCCGTCCTGCCCCTGCTGACCCTGTTCGTCCTGCTGGGCGCGTTGCGGGTGAAGGCGTGGATCGCCGGCCTCGCCGCGCTGCTCGTGGCGCTGCTGGTGGCGGTGGTGCTGTACTCGATGCCCGTCGACCAGGCGCTGCTCAGCGCCACCGAGGGCGCCGCGTTCGGGTTCTTCCCGATCCTGTGGATCGTCCTGAACGCCATCTGGGTCTACAACCTGACCGTCGAGACCGGGCACTTCGACGTGCTCCGCCGCTCGTTCGAGAAGGTCAGCCCCGACCAGCGGATCCAGGCGATCATCATCGCCTTCTGCTTCGGCGCCCTGCTCGAGGCGCTGGCCGGCTTCGGCACCCCGGTCGCGATCACCGTGGTGATGCTCATGGCGCTCGGGTTCGCCCCGATCAAGGCCGCCGCGGTCGCGCTGATCGCCAACACCGCGCCGGTCGCGTTCGGCGCGCTGGCCACCCCCATCGTCACCCTGGCCACGGTCACCTCCGGCGTGAACGACGACGCCGGGCTGACCGTGGACAACCTGGGCGCGATGGTCGGCCGGCAGACGCCGATCCTGGCGATCGTCGTGCCGCTGGTGCTGGTCTTCGTCGTCGACGGCATGCGCGGTGTGAAGCAGACCTGGCCGGTCGCGCTCGTCTCGGGTCTGGCGTTCGCCATCGCCCAGTTCGTCGCCGCCAACTACATCTCGGTGCCGCTGACCGACATCATCGCCGCGCTGGTCTCCGCCGCCGCGATCGTCGCGATGCTCCGGGTCTGGACGCCGTCCGAGTCGCCCGACCTCGCCCGCCCGGCCCGGGAGACCGTGGCCGCCGGTGGGGGCGGCACCGGTGCCGGTGCCACCGTCGGCGAGGAGCTCGGCGACCGGCCCGGCAGCCAGGGCCCGCGCGACCCGGGTGCGCCGGCCAGCCGCGAGGACGGCCCGGTCGTGCCGGACACCCGCGGCGAGGTGCTCAAGGCCTACTCGCCGTACCTGATCATCATCGTGATCTTCTCGCTGGCGAACATCAGCGCGGTCAAGGAGGCGCTGGCGGCCTCGCCGTGGACGACGGTCTTCGCCTGGCCGGGGCTGGACGTCTTCGGGCCCGGGTCGGACACCGAGCTGTCCTCGACCAACTACACCTTCAACTGGCTGCCGGCCGCCGGGACGCTGATGATCCTGGCCGGCATCCTGACCGCGATCGTGCTGCGGGTGTCGCCGGCCCGGGCGCTCAAGGCCTACGGCCGCACGTACGCCGAGCTCAAGTGGGCGATCGTCACGGTGATGGCGGTGCTCGCGCTGGCCTACGTGATGAACCAGTCGGGGCAGACCACCACGCTGGGCGCCTGGCTGGCCCAGACCGGCGCGTTCTTCGCCTTCCTCTCCCCGATCCTGGGCTGGATCGGGGTGGCGGTGACCGGCTCGGACACCTCGGCGAACGCGCTGTTCGGCGCGCTGCAGGTGCAGACGGCCGCCGGCGCGGGGCTCGACCCGGTGCTGCTGGCCGCGGCCAACACCTCCGGCGGCGTGCTGGGCAAGATGGTCAGCCCGCAGAACCTGGCCATCGCCGCCGCGGCCGTGGGCATGGCCGGCAAGGAGGGCGAGCTCTTCCGGAAGGTCTTCGGCTGGAGCCTGGTCCTGCTGCTGTTCATGTGCGTGATCGTGGTGCTGCAGTCGACCGACGTGCTGGGCTGGATGATCCCCTGAGCTGACGCACGAACGGCCCGCCCCGGGTTCCCGGGGCGGGCCGTTCGTGCGTGTGCGGGTGGGTCGTCAGCCGCCGGTGACCTCGGCCTCGCGGGCCTCACCGAGCCGGTTGAGCCGGCCCAGCAGGGTGGCCAGGGTGGCGACGTCGGTGGTCTCCCAGCCGGCCAGGTCGGCCTCCCAGCGGGCGCGGCGGGCGTCCCGCAGCCGGCTGAGCCGGCGGTGGCCCTCCGGGGAGGTGGACAGCACCTGCGCGCGGCCGTCGTCGGGGTCCGCGGCGCGGTCGACCAGCCCCAGGTCGACCAGCGACGCGACCTGCCGGCTCACCGTGCTCTTGTCCAGGCCCAGCCGGGCGACGACGTCGCTGGCCCGCAGCGGGCCGGCGTCGTCGAGCAGCACCAGCAGGCCGTAGGCGGCGCCGTCCAGGTCCTGGTGCAGCTCGCCGGCCAGCCGGCCCTGGATGGCACGGGAGCGGCGCAGCAGCAGCGCGATCTCCCGTTCCAGGGCCACGTAGGCCGCGTGGCTGTCCGGCGCAGCGCCGTGCGGGGCGGCACTGCCCGGGGAGGCGCTGTCCACGGAGGCGCGCGGGGCGCTGTCGACGGTCACACCGTTGAAGACGACCGGTGCGGGCTCGACGTTCCCGGTCACGCGTGACCGCCCGGCCGCCACACCACCAGCGCGGAGCTCGAGGTGCGCGGCACCAGGTCGCGGCGGTAGGCCGCGGAGACGGCGGACTCGGCGGCGATTCTGCGGGTCTCGGCGAGCTCGAGCTCGTCGAGCAGCTCCGCGACCCGGGTCTGCAGCGCCTCCACCCGCGACTCCAGCTCGATGATCCGCTTGATGCCGGCCAGGTTGACGCCGTCCTCCTGGCTCAGCCGCTGCACCTCCCGGAGCAGCGCGACGTCGCGGGGGCTGTACCGGCGGCCACCGCCCGGGGTGCGGCCGGGGCTGACCAGCCCGAGCCGGTCGTACTGGCGCAGCGTCTGGGCGTGCATGCCGGCCAGCTCGGCGGCCACGGAGATCACGAACACCGGTGCGTCCTCGGCGAACGACCGACCGGCGTCGGGCATGGTCATCGGGCACCTCCGTCACGCAGGACGGCCGTGATCTCCGGCCGCGGGTCGTCGGGCAGCTCGGCGGCGAGCTTCTCGATCGCCTCCCGGGCGCCGGGGGTGAGCCGGGCGGGGACGGCGACCTCCACGGTGACCAGCAGGTCGCCGGAGGCGCCCTTGGTCTGCACCCCGCGGCCGCGGACCCGGAAGGTGCGCCCGCTGGCGGTGCCGGCGGGGACCTTGAGCGACACCGAGCCGTCGAGGGTGGGCACGGTGAGCGTCGTCCCCAGCGCCGCCTCGGCGAAGGAGACGGGGACGGTCAGGGTGAGGTCGTTCCCGCTGCGGCCGAACAGCTCCGAGCCGGTGACGTGCACGACCACGAACAGGTCGCCGGCCGGCCCGCCGCGGCGCCCCGGGGCGCCCTTGCCGGCCAGCCGGATGCGCTGGCCGTCCTTGACCCCGGCCGGGATCCGGACGGTGATGGTGCGGGTCTGGTTGGTGACGCCGGTGCCCTTGCAGTCCGGGCACGGGTCGTCGACCACCGAGCCGGTGCCGCGGCACTCGCGGCAGGGCTCGGAGAAGGCGAAGGCACCCTGGCTGCGGCTGGTGACGCCGGCGCCGTTGCAGACCGGGCAGGTGTGCGGGCTGGTGCCGGGGCGGGCCCCGTTGCCGTGGCAGGTCGGGCAGGTGCCCGGGCTCTGCATCCGCAGCGGCACGGTCACGCCGAGCACGGCCTCGTCGAAGGCGAGCGTCGCCTCGGTCTCCACGTCCTGGCCGCGGGCCGGGCCGGACGCGGCCTGCTGGCGGCCGCGGGTGCCGGCACCCGCACCGGCCGGGCCGCCGGTGAACAGCCCGCCGAAGATGTCGCCGAGCCCGCCCGCGCGGCCGGCACCACCGGGGGCACCGGCGCCGCCGAAGATGTCGCCGAGGTCGAAGGGCTGGCCGCCGGGGGCGCCGGCGGGGAAACCACCCGGGAAGCCACCGGGCGCGCCGGCACCGGGGCGGAAGCCGCCGGAGCCGAAGAGCCGGCGGGCGTCGTCGTACTCCGCGCGCCGCTTCGGGTCCGAGAGCACGTCGTAGGCCTCGGAGACCTCCTTGAAGCGGGTCTCGGCCTGCGTGTTGCCCGGGTTCTTGTCCGGGTGCAGCTCACGGGCCAGCTGGCGGTAGGCCTTCTTGATCGCCGCGGCGTCGGCGTCCTTGGCGACGCCCAGGGCTGCGTAGTAGTCCTTCTCGATGAAGTCCCGGGTGCTGCTCATCGGGCGCCTCCTCTCTGCTGGGCTGCTGACGGGCCGGTCCACCCTCCGCGGTGCGGAGGGTGGACCGGGCGGACGGGTGTGGTGCTCAGCCGGCGGCCGGGCCCGCGCCCGGCTGGTCGTCGGCGGTGCTGCCGGCGACCGGGGCCGCGGCGGGGGCCGGGGACTCCGGGTCGGTGACGCCGACCATGGCCGTGCGCAGCACCCGGTCGCCGCGCCGGAAGCCCGGGCGCAGCACCGTGGTGGCGGTCGGCTCGGTCACCTCCGGTGAGGTGTCGTGCAGCACCGCCTCGTGCAGCGCCGGGTCGAACGGGTCGCCCGGCGCGCCGAACGACGTCACGCCGAGGCCGTCGAGCAGCCCCAGGACGCGGTCGGCGACGACCTTGAAGGCACCGGTCAGGTCACCGTGGTCACGGGCCCGCTCGATGTCGTCGACGATCGGGAACAGCTGGCCGGCGAACCGCTCGGCGGCCTGGTCGACGACCAGGACCCGGTCGCGCTCCACCCGCCGCCGGTAGTTGGCGTACTCGGCGGTGACCCGCTGCAGGTCCTCGGTGCGCTCGGCCAGCTGCCGCGCGGCGTCGTCGACCACCACGCCGTCCACCGGCTGGTCGGCGACGTCCGCCGGCATCTCGTGTGCGTGCTCGCTCATCTGCTCTCCCTGCTCCGGCGCGGTGCCGGCCGGCTGGTCACCGGCCGGCACCCGCGCCGCACCGCTGGTCGGGTCGATGCGCCGCTTGTCGCGGATGACGACCCGCGGCGCCTGCTCGTCCTGCTGGCTCATCGTCTCCCCCCGGGTCCACCGGCCCGGTCACCCGGGCCGGTGGACACGCACGTGGACGGCGAGGTCACTTCTTGTCGGGGTCCTCGTCGACGATCTCGGCGTCGACGACGTCGTCGTCGGCAGCGGTGCTGCCGGTCGCGCCGGCACCCGTGGCACCGGTGTCGAACCCGCCGTCACCGGCACCCGCCGCGCCCGCCCCGTCGGCCTGCGCCTGCGCGTAGAGCGCACCGCCCACCTCCTGGGAGACCCGCGCGACCTTCTCCTGCGCGGTCTTGATCGCGGAGATGTCCGAGCCGCCGAGGGAGGAGCGCAGCTCGGTCAGCGCCTCGCCCAGCTCCTCCTTCTTCTCGGCCGGGATCTTGTCGCCGTTCTCGGCCAGGAACTTCTCGGTCTGGTACTGCAGCGACTCGGCGAGGTTGCGGGTCTCGGCCTCGTCGCGGCGCTTCTTGTCCTCCTCGGCGTGGGCCTCGGCGTCGCGCATCATCCGCTCGATGTCGTCCTTGGGCAGGGCCGACCCACCGGTGATCGTCATCGACTGCTCCTTGCCCGTGCCCAGGTCCTTGGCGGACACGTGCACGATGCCGTTGGCGTCGATGTCGAAGGCGACCTCGATCTGCGGCACGCCGCGCGGCGCCGGCGGCAGGCCGGTCAGCTCGAACATGCCGAGCTTCTTGTTGTAGGCGGCCATCTCGCGCTCGCCCTGGAAGACCTGGATCTGCACGCTCGGCTGGTTGTCGTCGGCCGTCGTGAAGATCTCGCTGCGCTTGGTCGGGATCGTGGTGTTCCGCTCGATGAGCTTGGTCATGATCCCGCCCTTGGTCTCGATGCCCAGGGACAGCGGGGTGACGTCGAGGAGCAGGACGTCCTTGACCTCACCGCGGAGCACACCGGCCTGCAGCGCGGCGCCCACGGCGACGACCTCGTCGGGGTTGACGCCCTTGTTGGGCTCCTTGCCGCCGGTGAGCTCGCGGACCAGGTCGCTGACGGCCGGCATCCGGGTGGAGCCACCGACGAGCACCACATGGTCGATGTCGGCGACGGAGACGCCGGCGTCGCGGATGGCCTGGTTGAACGGGGCCTTGGTGCGGTCCAGGAGGTCCTGGGTCAGCCGCTGGAACTCCGCGCGGGTGATCGTGACGTCCAGGTGCAGCGGGCCGTCGGCACCGGCGGTGATGTAGGGCAGGTTGACGTTGGTCGACTGCGCGCCGGAGAGCTCGATCTTGGCCTTCTCGGCGGCCTCGCGGAGGCGCTGCATGGCCAGCTTGTCCTTGGCCAGGTCGATGCCGCTCTGCGCGTTGAAGGTCTGCACCAGGTGCTTGACGACCCGCTCGTCCCAGTCGTCGCCGCCGAGCTTGTTGTCACCGGCGGTGGACTTGACCTCGATGACGCCGTCGCCGATCTCCAGCAGCGACACGTCGAACGTGCCACCACCGAGGTCGAAGACCAGGATCGTCTGCTCGGTCTCGCCCTTGTCCAGGCCGTAGGCCAGCGCGGCGGCGGTGGGCTCGTTGACGATGCGCAGGACGTTGAGCCCGGCGATCTCACCGGCCTCCTTGGTGGCCTGGCGCTGGGCGTCCTCGAAGTACGCCGGGACGGTGATGACGGCCTCGGTGACCGGCTCGCCCAGGTAGGTCTCGGCGTCGCGCTTCAGCTTCTGCAGCACCCGCGCGCTGATCTCCTGCGGGGTGTACTGCTTGCCGTCGATGTCGCCGGTCTTCCAGGTGGTGCCGATCTCGCGCTTGACGCTGCGGATCGTGCGGTCGACGTTGGTGACCGCCTGGTTCTTGGCCGACTGGCCGACCAGGACCTCGCCGTTCTTGGCGAAGGCGACGACCGACGGGGTGGTGCGGGCACCCTCGGAGTTGGCGATGACGGTGGGCTCGCCGCCCTCGAGGACCGCGACGACGGAGTTCGTCGTGCCGAGGTCGATACCGACTGCTCGTGCCATGGAAGGACTCTCCTGTGCGTTGCTGACGGGGTGGTGCTGGTCCGGTAGCCGAGGGCCGCCGCGCGCTGCGGTGTCTTGCGCGGGGTCCGCTCAACTTTCCTGCCCACCCTAACGGCAGCCCTCGCGCCGGTGTTCCCGAGGGGCGCCGCCGTCGTCGTCAGCCCTGCTCAGCCCCCCGACCCGGGCGCCGTCGTCGGCCCGGCCGTGGCCGGGGCGGGGAAGACCGGCAGCGGCACCTCCGGGCGGGCGACCGTGGCGTCGCACTGCGCCGGGTTGCCGAAGCCGTCGACACCCGAGGGGTCGACGACGTAGGTCTGCGGGAAGGCCTGCGGCACCGGCACGCCGTCGGCGGCCAGCGGCTGCCGCAGCACCCGGGCGCAGCCGTCGGCCCACCACTCCTGCAGGCCGACCTGCAGCGGCCGGCCGTCCTGGTCGTAGAGCAGCACGCCCTCGAGCGGGGTGCCGTCGGAGGCGTAGGGCAGCACGTCGGTGACCGGGCCGTACCGGGAGACCAGCGGCTGGTCGCCCACGGCCACGTCGTAGGACGACGCGTAGGCGACGCCGCCGTCGTCGTAGGACGGCGAGCCGCCGACCGCGGTCAGCCCGACCAGCGCCAGCAGCGCCCCCGCCGCGTTCACCAGCAGGCCGACCGGCCGGGGCAGCTGCCGCCGGCCCAGCGCGACCGAGGCCGCGATCGCGGCCAGCACGAGCACGAAGCCGAGCAGCGGGCTGCCCAGCGGCTCGGGCACCGGGACGCCGACCCAGCCGTAGGTGACCAGGCACGGCACGGCGACCACCAGGTAGCCGCGGAGCACCCACCAGCCCGGGCGCAGCTCGTGCAGCAGCTGCCGGACCTCACCGGCGAGCGGGTGCGCCCGCAGCCGGTCGACCTCCCGCCGCAGCTGCGCCGTCCGCGCCGGCGACCGGGCGGCCCCGCGGGCCGGCAGGCCGGCGGCGGCGCGCAGCTCCTCGGCGTAGGCGGCCGGCGAGCCGAGCCGGATGAGCACCGGGCAGTCGTCCCCCTCCTCGGCGAGCGCCTCCAGGTGCTGCTCGAGGTCCTCCAGCAGGGCCCCGCGCTCCTCGGCGGGCAGGTCGGCGAGCTCGGCCTCCACGTCGCGCAGGTAGTCGCGCGCCTCCTGCGCGATCCCCGCCGGCGCCGGCGCGCTCACGCCGACGCCCCGGCGAGCAGGCCGTCGACGGAGTCGACGAACGTCCTCCACGTCTTGCCCGAGTCCTGCAGCACCGAACGCCCCCTGTCGTTGATCGCGTAGTACTTGCGGTGCGGTCCCTCGTCGCTGGGCACGACGTAGGACGTCAGCGCCCCTGCCTGGTACAGCCGGCGCAGCGTCCCGTAGACCGAGGCGTCGCCGACCTCCTCGAGCCCGGCGGCCCGCAGCCGGCGGACGACGTCGTAGCCGTAGCCGTCGGCCTGGCGCACGACGGCCAGCACCGCGACGTCGAGCACGCCCTTGAGCAGCTGGCTGGCGTCCACCGCACCTCCTCCGCGACGCCGTCCGGTGACGGTGTCCGCAGTAGTGCACCATGCGCGGTAGTGCGCACCGACGAGGACGCCCGGCGTGTCGCCCGGACCGACCACGCGCCGACGCTGCGGATCTCCCGCTGCAGCGCGTGTCCGGCGGCGTTCGCGCGGGGCTCGCGACCCGGCTGTCCACAGCTGCGCCTGCGCCGCCCGGACCGTCCGTGCGGTCGGGCTCGCGGACAGCCGGGCCGAGTCCCCGCTGGAGACGCGCGGCCGGCTGCGCATCGCGGGCGCCGGCCTCCCGCCGCCCGAGCTCCAGGTGGAGATCCGCACCGGGGACCGACTGCTGGCGGCGTGGTGCGGGCCGGCTGACCGACCACGCGCCCGCGCTGCCGGACCCGCCCGGTGGCGCGGGGTCGGCGGCACCAGCGCGCGTCCCGTCGCACCGCGGTGCACGGCGGCGCCTCGTGTTACTGGCGAGTAGCCTGTGGCCGCCCCGGTTAGTGTCCGTGGCCGGGTGGGCGACGACGCCCGCGCACGCACGAGAGGGAGCTCATGGGCCCGTTGCAGATCGTCCTCGGCACGCTGGCCGTGGTCCTCCTGGTCGTCTCGGTGGTCTACGCCACCAAGGCGGTCCGCGCGATGCTGCGGATCTTCAAGGCCGGCCAGCCCGACCCCACCCGGCTGCGCCCGGTGGGGCCGCGGCTGAAGACGCTGGCCGTCGAGTCGCTCGGGCACACCCGGATGCTCAAGTGGTCGGCCATCGGCGCCGCCCACTGGTTCGTGTTCGTCGGCTTCTACGGGCTGTTCCTCACCCTGGTCGAGGCGTTCGGCGAGGTGTGGAACCCGGAGTGGCACCTGCCGCTGATCGGCGAGTGGGCGCTGTGGAACCTCTTCGTCGACCTGATCGGCACCGGCACCGTGCTCGGCATCCTGTACCTGATCTACCGGCGGCAGAAGGACCACCCGCGCCGGCAGGGCCGGGCCAGCCGGTTCGCCGGGTCCAACGAGGGCCGCGGCTACTTCGTCGAAGCCGTCGTCCTGACCATCGGCCTGTGCATCCTGCTGATCCGCGCGATCAAGGTGGCCGCCGACCTGACCGACGCCCCGGCGTGGTCGCACCCGGTCTCCGGGGCGCTCGCGAACATCGTGCCGGCCAGCCCGGACCTGCTGTCGGTCGTCGCGTTCGTCAAGATCGTGGTCAGCCTGGCCTGGCTGATCACCATCTCCCGGGTGCTCAACATGGGCGTCGCGTGGCACCGCTTCAGCGCGTTCTTCAACATCTACTTCAAGCGCGAGGACGACGGGAAGGTCGCGCTCGGCCCGCTGCAGCCGATGACCTCCGGCGGCAAGCCGATCGACTTCGAGGACCCCGGCGAGGACGACGTCTTCGGTCGCGGCAAGATCGAGGACTTCACCTGGAAGGGGATGCTGGACTTCACCACCTGCACCGAGTGCGGGCGGTGCCAGAGCCAGTGCCCGGCCTGGAACACCGGCAAGCCGCTGTCGCCCAAGATGGTCGTGATGGACCTGCGGGACCACCTGTACGCCAAGGCCCCGTACCTCACCGGCGCGTCCAAGGCCTCCGACGAGGCGCCGAACTTCGCCGACTTCACCACCCTCGAGCCCAGCGACGAGCAGGTGTGGGCCTCCGGCTACGCCCGCATCCAGGGCACCAACGACGCCCAGGCGCACCGGCCGCTGGTCGGCACCCTCGAGGAGGGCGGGGTCATCGACCCCGACGTGCTGTGGAGCTGCACCAACTGCGGCGCCTGCGTCGAGCAGTGCCCGGTCGACATCGAGCACGTCGACCACATCATGGACATGCGCCGCTACCAGGTGCTGATCGAGTCGTCCTTCCCCTCCGAGGCCGGCGTGATGATGCGCAACCTGGAGAACCGCGGGAACCCGTGGGGCGTGGGCGGCAACGTCCGCGAGGAGTGGACCAAGGAGCTGGACTTCGAGGTCCGGAAGGTCGACGGCGCGATCGAGGACGACGTCGAGTACCTGTTCTGGGTGGGCTGCGCCGGCGCCATCGACGACCGGGCCAAGAAGGTCACCAAGGCCGTCGCCGAGCTGCTGCACATCGCCGGCGTGGAGTTCGCCGTCCTCGGCAACGGGGAGACCTGCTCGGGCGACCCGGCCCGCCGGATGGGCAACGAGTTCCTCTTCCAGCAGCTGGCGCAGGAGAACGTCGAGACGCTCAACGCCGTCTTCGAGGAGCGCCCGGCCGGACGGCGGAAGATCGTCGCCACCTGCCCGCACTGCTTCAACTCGATCAACCGCGAGTACCCGCAGCTGGGCGGCGACTACGACGTCGTGCACCACACCCAGCTGCTGGGCCAGCTGGTCGAGGAGGGCCGGCTCACCCCGGTCACCCCGATCGACCGCAAGGTCACCTACCACGACCCGTGCTTCCTGGGCCGGCACAACAAGGTCTACACACCGCCGCGCGAGATCCTCGACTCGGTGCAGGGCCTGACCACCCAGGAGATGCACCGCTGTAAAGACCGCGGCTTCTGCTGCGGCGCCGGCGGCGCGCGGATGTGGATGGAGGAGAAGATCGGCAAGCGGATCAACGTCGAGCGCACCGAGGAGGCGCTCGAGCTCGATCCCGACGTCATCTCCACCGCCTGCCCGTTCTGCATCACCATGCTCAGCGACGCGGTGACCAGCAAGAAGCAGGCCGGCGAGGCGAAGGAGCACGTCGAGGTGCTCGACGTCAGCCAGATCCTGCTGCGCTCGATGGCGCCGGCCGGCGCCCCGGGCACCGAGTCCGGACCGGGCGTGGGCACCGTGCCCGACGACCCGGCCGGCACCGGCTCGGCCGCCACCCAGCACGACTGAGAGGACCCCGTCCTCCTCACCCCTCGCACGCTCGGGGTGAGCCTCTGGACGGGGCCGGAGGCACACTGACGGCGTGAGCTTCATCTTCGGGGGCGTCCGGGGCCGTGAGGACCCGGAGCTGGTGGCCGGCAACCGGCGCACCCGGATGCACTACGCCCGCGACGTCAACGACCAGCGCGCGCTGGCCGACGACCGGCCGACCATCCGCCGCAGCCGGAACTGGACCTGGCTCGCGGTGGCGGTCGTGGTGATGGCGGTGCTCGGCTTCGCCGGCAGCCGCGGCGCCGAGGACGTGCCGCTCGCCGCCGACTGCGACACGGTGGCCATCGGCGTCGCCAGCAGCCAGGTGACCGCCGGCCAGGCGCTGCGGTACCGGCTGACCGGGCCGGACGAGACCGCGTACGTCGTCACCCTCGACGGCACCCCGGTGCGCGGCAACGCCGGCAGCACCGTCTCCTACACCCCGACGGCGGCCGGGCCCGCGCTGCAGCTGCAGCAGTGCCTGAGCCCGACGCTGCTGCTGGCCGCACCGGCCGGCGACGGCCCGCACGAGCTGGCCGTGCTGCGGGTCGCCGACGACGGCACGACCGAGCAGGTCGCCACCACGACGGTGACGGTGAGCGGCACCCGCTAGCCCGGGGTACGGGCGGCCCCGGCACAGTGGCGCCGTGCTCCTCCACCTGCGCATCACGGTGCCGGCCGACCGCTCCGCCGCCGTCCACGAGCTGCTGGACGACTGCCCCGGCGTCGCGCACCTCGCCGTCGTCCCGGGCGCCTCGGTGCGCCCGGCCGGCGACCTCTTCCTCGTCGACGTCGCCCGCGAGTCCGCCGACTCGCTGGTGCACGGGCTGCGCGAGCTGCACGTCGACCGGGACGGCGGCATCGCGATGGAGAGCGTGGACGCCGCGGTCTCCCGGACGGCGGAGGAGGCCGAGCAGCGCGCGCCGGGCGACGGGTCGGACGCCGTCGTGTGGGAGCAGGTGATCCGGACGACGGCCACCGACGCCGTCCTGTCGGTGTCCTTCCTCGCCTTCCTGACCATCGCCACCCTGCTGGCCGCGATCGCCGTGGTGACCGACTCGGCGATCCTGGTGATCGGCGCGATGGTGTTGGGCCCGGAGTTCGGCCCGCTGGCCGCGCTGGCCGTGGGCCTGGTGCACGGGCGCCGGACGATGGCCCGGCGGGCGGTCGTCTCGCTGGCCGTCGGCTTCGCGCTCGCGGTCGCCCTCACCGCCGCCGCGGCGGCGCTCGGCCGGGCGCTGGGCTGGTTCGGACCCGCGCTGCTCGACCAGGAGCGCAGCGCCACCTACTTCATCACCCACCCCGACCGGTGGTCGCTGGTCGTGGCGGTGCTGGCCGGTGTCGCGGGGGTGCTCTCGCTGACCTCCGCCCGGTCGGGGGCCCTGGTCGGCGTGTTCATCTCCGTCACCACCGTGCCGGCGGCCGGGGCGATGGCGCTGGGGCTCGCGCTCGGCGACGCCCGCGAGTTCTGGGAGGCGACGGCCCAGCTCGGGATCAACGTGGCCGGCATCCTCGTCGCCGCGTCGAGCACGCTGGCCGTGCAACGGGCGCTGTGGCGCCGGGTGCCCCGGGTGGCTCCCCGGGTGCAGCGGGTGGGGCACGCCCGGGTCTGACCCGCCGCGAGGGACCGGGGCACCGCTGGAGGAACATGAGCGGACGTGACCGTCGCTCCCCCGCCGACGACCGTGGACCGCCGCGGGCTCGTCCTCGTCGGCGCCGCCATCGTGCTGACCGGCTTCAACCTGCGCACCGCGGTGAACAGCGTCGGCCCCGTGCTGCAGGAGATCGAGCAGGGGCTGGGCATCTCGTCCGGCCTGGCCGGGCTGATCACCAGCATGCCGCTGATCTGCTTCGCGCTGATCGGCTTCGCCGGGCCCCCGCTGGCCGCCCGCTACCGCGACGGGCACGTGCTCGCCGCCGCGCTGCTGGTGATGACCGTCGGCCTGCTGCTCCGGGTCGCCGTGCCGAACGTGTGGCTGTTCCTGTTCGGCACCGTGCTGACCATGGTCGGCGGGGCGCTGGGCAACGTGCTGCTGCCCGGCCTGGTGAAGCGGTGGTTCCCCGAGCGCACCGGGCTGCTGGTCGGTGCCTACAGCACGGCGCTGGCCATCGGCGGCGGCGTCGCGAGCATCTCCACCGCACCGATCGCCGAGGCCGTCGGCGCCGACGGCTGGCGCTGGAGCCTGGGCATCTGGGCCGTCTTCGCCCTGCTGGCCGCCCTGCCCTGGCTGTTCGTGCCCGCCCGCCCGGGCGCCTCGCGCGGCTCCCACACCGCGGTGCGGCTGCGCGCGCTCGGCCGCAGCCCGCTGGCCTGGACGATGGCCGCGTTCTTCGGCCTGCAGGCGATGCAGGCCTACGTGATCGTCGGCTGGACGGCGCAGTACCTGCGCGACGAGGGCATGTCCGCGCACGCCGCGGGGGCCCTGGTCGGGCTGAACGCGCTGATCGTCATCCCGCTCAACGCCGTCGTTCCGCTGGGTGCGGTCCGGCAGCGGCTGCAGCGGCCGATGCTGCTGGCCTTCGTCGCCTGCTACCTGGCCGGCTGGACCGGCCTGCTGCTGGCCCCGCTGACGCTCACCTGGCTGTGGGTCTCGCTGCTCGGGCTGGGCATGGGCACCTTCGCGATGATCCTGGCGCTGCTGGGCATGCGGGCGCGCACCCCGGAGTCGGTGGGCGCCCTGTCGACCGTCGTCCAGGGCTGGGGCTACGCCCTGGCCGGCGTCGGCCCGCTGCTGGTCGGCCTGCTGCGCGGGCTCACCGGCGGCTACACCGGCATGTTCGTGCTCGTGTACGCCGGCGTGGGGCTGCTGCTGGTCACCGGCTGGCTGATCTGCCGGGAGCGGTACGTCGACGACGAGGTGCCCGGCCTGGTCAGCGGCGGCTCCGCCCGGGCCGACCAGCCCGACGTCGAGGTGGCCGGCGCGGAGCCCGCCGTGACCGTCCCGGAGCGCTAGGCCGGGAGCTGCAGGGCGCGCAGCAGCTCGGTCGAGCGGTCGCGCTGCACCTGCGGCGAGCGGGTGAGCAGCGCGACGGCGACGACGTAGGAGTCGTCGCCGGCCCAGCCGTGGCCCTCGGCGGTGAGCCGGGCGATGTGCTCGGCGACCTTCGGCTCGCGGCTGTAGGCGCCGAACTCCAGCCCCATCGCCAGGAAGTTGGCCACCTGGTAGCCCAGCTCCCCCGCGACGGCGAGGGTGGCGGCCGGGTCGGAGTAGCTCGGCAGGGCGACGAGCAGGTGGTCGAAGCCGGCCTTGAGCAGCCGCAGCACCAGGTCGTTGCCGTACCAGCCACCCCACAGCTCCGGCATCAGGATGTCGCCGTCCGGGGCGGGGATGTAGGGCGGGTTGGCGATCACGGTGGAGACCTGGCTGCCCGCGGCGGAGCCGGCCCAGGCGAAGAAGTCGCCGAGCTCGACGTCGTAGCGGTCCTCGACGCCGAGACCGGCGATGGTCTGCCGGGCCCGCTCCACGGAGGTCGCGCTGATGTCCGTGCCGTGCACGGTGAGGCCGGGGACGGCGCGGACGACGTGCGCGATCGCCCGGGCGTCACCGCTGCCCAGCTCCGCGACGCCCTCGGTCTGCCACGGCACGACGGTGGCGTACTGGGTCAGCAGCAGCTGGACGGAGAAGGCGTAGTGCGCGGATTCCTCAGCGCAGTCGAAGAAGCCGTCGACGACGTGGTTGCCAGACGGCGGGGGCAGCAGAACAGCGGTGTCCCGGGGGTCCATGACGAGCTGCCTACCCCACTGCACGCAGCGTCACTCCGGTTGGGCACGACTGTTCACCCGACCGTGCGGTGCTGGTCAGGCGGGCGGAGCCGCGGCGTCGGGACGGCGGGTGTCGGCGCGGCTGAAGTTGCGGAACGACCGGGACGGCGTGGGGCCGCGCTGGTCCTGGTACCGCGAGCCGTAGACCGCCGAGCCGTAGGGGTGCTCGGCGGCGGAGCTGAGCTGGAACAGGCACAGCTGCCCGATCTTCATCCCCGGCCACAGCGTGATCGGCAGGTTGGCCACGTTGGACAGCTCGAGGGTGATGTGCCCGGAGAAGCCGGGGTCGACGAAGCCGGCGGTCGAGTGGGTGAGCAGGCCCAGCCGGCCCAGCGACGACTTGCCCTCCAGCCGGGCGGCGAGGTCGTCGGGGATGCTCACCACCTCCAGCGTCGAGCCGAGCACGAACTCGCCGGGGTGGAGCACGAACGGGTCGTCGCCGGAGGGCTCGACCAGCGTGGTCAGGTCGTCCTGCTGCAGGGCCGGGTCGATGTGGGTGTACCGGGCGTTGTTGAACACCCGGAAGAACCGGTCGAGCCGGACGTCGATGCTCGAGGGCTGCACCATCGCGTCGTCGTAGGGCGCCAGGCCCAGCCGGCCCGAGGCCAGCGCGGCGCGGATGTCGCGGTCGGACAGCAGCATGGCGCGGAGTCTAGGGACCGCCACCTGCGGCGTCCGTCCCGTCCCACCGGCCGGGGTCCGGGACGGGCCCCCGGCTGCCGATGACAGATCCTGCCCGGCGCGGTGCCGGAACGGCAGGAACACGTACGAGGAGCGGCATGAGCACAGCGGTACAGGCTCCCCCGGCGCACCGCCCGGGCCGGCAGTCCGTGCGGCCGACGGGCGTCGAGCGGACCTTCGCCGCCGACGAGCTGATCGTGTCCAAGACCGACACCCGCGGGGTCATCACCTACGCCAACGACGTCTTCCTGCGGGTCAGCGGCTACGGCCTGGAGCAGGTCATGGGCCAGCCGCACAACCTCATCCGGCACCCCGACATGCCCAAGGCCGTCTTCAGGCTGCTCTGGGACACCCTGGCCGCCGGGCACGAGCTGTTCGCCTACATCGACAACCTCGCCGCCGACGGCGCCAACTACTGGGTGCTGGCGCACGTCACGCCGTCCTACGGGCCCGACGGCACGGTGGTCGGCTACCACTCCAACCGGCGCAGCCCGTCGCCCCGGGCGATCGCCCGGGTCCGGCCGCTCTACGCCCAGCTGCTGGCCGAGGAGCGCCGGCACGGCAACGGGCGGGCCGCGGTGGAGGCGTCCAGCCGGTTGCTGGACCAGCTCGTCGCCCAGCAGGCGGCGTCCTACGAGGAGTTCATCTGGTCGGTCGTCAGCGGGGAGGAGCAGTGAACGTGCGGCGCCGCACCCAGGGCAGCGGGGACGTCGACCCGGCCCGCGAGCTCGAGCTGTACCGCGCGGTCGTCCGGCAGCTGACCGCCGCCTGCGAGGCGGCCGCCGCCGGTGACCTGGAGGCGCGCAGCCGCCCGGTGCCCGGCTTCGAGGAGGTGCCCCAGCTGGTGGCGCTGCACGACGGGGTCAACCGGGTGCTCGACGTCTCCGACGCGTTCGTCCGCGAGGCCGGGGCCGCGCTGACCTCGGCCGCGGAGGGCCGGTTCCACCGCCGGCTGCTGCTCACCGGGCTCTCCGGTGCCTACCGGCGCGGCGCGGAGGTCATCAACAGCGCCCGCGGGGCCATGCGGGAGTCGGCGGCCCGGGTCGCCGAGGCGCAGACCTCGCGGCTGCAGCTGGCGGACGACTTCGAGTCGGTCGTCCTGGGCATGAGCGAGCAGGTCGCCACCGCGTCCACCGAGCTGTCGGCCTCGGCGGCCGGCCTGACCCAGGCGGCGTCCGCGGCCCGCACCGAGGTGCAGACCGCCCGCGGCACGATCTCCTCGCTGACCCGCTCCTCGGCGGAGATCAAGGAGATCATCGCGATGATCGACTCGGTCGCCGCGCAGACCCGGCTGCTGGCCCTCAACGCCACCATCGAGGCCGCCCGCGCCGGCGAGGCCGGCCTGGGCTTCGCCGTCGTCGCCTCCGAGGTCAAGGACCTCGCCGACGAGACCGCCAGGGCCACCGACCGGATCACCCAGCAGGTCGAGTCGATGCGGGCGGCCTGCGACGACGTCGCCGACGTGATGAGCAACGTCGGGACGACGGTCGAGGACATGAACGGCCTGGTCGACGGGATCGCGGCCGCGGTCGACGGCTCGGCGTCGCTGGGCCCGGCCGACGACACCACCGGCCTGTCCCGGATGGCGGAGAAGCTGCGCTCGGAGATGACCGGGTTCCTGGGGGCGATGCGCGGCTGACCCGCGGTCACCCGATGGGGCGAACCCCACCGCGGCCGCTCCAGCGGGGCGCCGAGGACGCCGATCCCCTCCGTTCGAGCGCCCTGCGTGGGCGCGTCCGGAGGAGGACCGCGTGGGTGTGCTGGCGAGCGGGCGACGGGTGCGTGCCGTCGCGGTGGTGGCGGCTGCGCTGACCGG
This sequence comes from Modestobacter versicolor, assembly GCF_014195485.1. Taxonomy (NCBI): domain Bacteria; kingdom Bacillati; phylum Actinomycetota; class Actinomycetes; order Geodermatophilales; family Geodermatophilaceae; genus Modestobacter; species Modestobacter versicolor. The sequence continues at coordinate 3,580,082 of NZ_JACIBU010000001.1, read as the reverse complement.
GTTCGGCGGCGCGGCCGCGGTGGACGCCCTGGCCGACCCGGCGCTCGCCGTGGCCGACGGCTACGGCACCGGTGACGGGCTGACCCGCTACGTCGTCACGGCTGCCTCCGGGGACGCGACGCCGGAACTGCTGGCGTCCCTGGCCGAGCTGGACGGCGTGGCCTCGGCCCAGCGCCTGTTCGACGGCACCGCGCTGGTGGCCACGGCGGGCGTGCCCGCCCAGCGGCTGCGCACCGCCCCGGGTGTGGCCGCCGTCGAGCCCTCGCCGTCGGTGCCGGTGCTCGGCACGGCGTCCGACCCGCTCTACGCGCCCTACGGCTGGCACCTGGAGAACACCGGCGCCAACGCGTACCAGCAGAGCCCGGTGCGGGCCGACGCCGACATCGACGGCTCCGACGGCTGGGACGCCGCCACCGGCGCCGGCGTGGTGGTCGCCGTCGTCGACACCGGCTACGACTCCGACCACCCCGACCTGGCCGGCGCGCTGTGGACCAACCCCGCCGAGGCCTGCGGCGGGGCGGACACCGACGGCAACGGCCTGGCCGGCGACTGCCACGGCTGGAACTTCGCCACGAACAGCCCCGACGTCGACAACGGCACCGGCGGCAGCCACGGCACGACGGTCGCCGGCGTCATCGCCGCCCGCAAGGACAACGCGGCCGGCCTGGCCGGCGTCGCTCCCGAGGTGACGGTGATGCCGCTGGTCGCCGGTTCCGGCGAAGGCATCGACGTGACCCTCGGCGCGCAGGCGATCCGCTACGCGGCCGACCACGGCGCCACGGTGGTCAACGCCTCTTGGGGCGGCGCGATCACCGGCTCGGCGCTGGCCACGCTTCGCTCGGCGGTGGCCTACGCCGCGTCCAAGGGCGTCCTCGTGGTCGCCGCGGCCGGCAACGACTCCGGCAACCGGGACAGCTCCATCGTCTACCCGGCCAGCCTCACCGAGGCCAACGTGCTGACCGTCGGTGCGTCCACCGCGAGCGACACGGTGAGCGACTTCTCCGGCTACGGCGCCACCTCCGTCGACCTCTTCGCCCCCGGGACGCTGGTCGCGACCACCTGGAACGACGGCGGCTACCGGCTCACCTCGGGCACCTCGATCGCCGCCCCGCAGGTGGCGGCCGCCCTCGCGCTGTACCGGGAGACCATGCCGAGCGCCACGGCGGACCAGCTGCGGGCCGCGCTGCTGGCCGACGTCGACCCGATCGTCGCCTTCCAGGGCCGGTCGGTCAGCGGTGGCCGGCTGAACGTGAGCGACCTCGACCCGGCCGCCACGACGGCGGTCGGCTACCGCTTCACCGGCATGTCCGGTCCGGCCGGGCAGCTCGCCCCGCAGGTCCAGGTCAGCGCGCCCGCCGCGGCCGGCAGCTACGCCGTCACGGTCGGGCTGGGCATGGAGCACGGCGGCGAGGTGTGGGCGCTGGCCGGCACCCCCGTCGAGCTCGACGGGACGACGCTGACCACGGACGACGCCGGTCAGGTCACCGTCCCCCTCGGCTCCCTGCCCACCGCCGACGGCGTGACGGTGTCCCCGACGGTCGACCTGCTCGAAGGCCGGTACGCGCTCAGCGTGCAGCTGCTCCGCGACGGCGCGGCCTTCGGCAGCAGCTACGCGGCACCGCTGCTGGTGGGCGACGTCGGCGTCCCGGGCACCGGCGGCTCCGGCGGCTCCGGCGGCTCCGGCGGCTCCGGCGGCTCCGGCGGCTCCGGCGGCTCCGGCGGAGACAGCACCCCCGGCACGGGCACCCCCGGCACCGGTTCCGGCTCGTCGCCGGGGACCGGTACGGGCTCCGGTACGGGCTCCGGCCCGGGCTCCGGGTCCGGCGCCACGCCGGGCAGCGGCTCCAGCGACCCGGGCTCCGGGTCCGGCGCCACCGACCCGGGCACGACCGACCCCGCCGCTCCCGGCACCGTCGACCCGGGCGACAGCACCCCGGGGACCGGCACCACCGACCCGGGCACCGACCCCGGCACCACCGACCCGGGCACCACAGACCCGGGCACCACCGACCCGGGCACGACCGACCCCGGTACGACCGACCCGGGCACGACGCCCGGCACCGGTGGTGGCGCGGGGACGCCCCCCGGTGGCTCCGGCAGCCCGGGCACCGGTGACTCCGGGACGCCCGGCGCACCCGTCGTCGTCACCTACCCGGAGGTCGGGCCGTTCGGCATCACCAGCATCTCGCCCGCGGTGGTCGGCACGGCCGGGGGCACCCAGGTCACGATCACCGGCACGAACGTCCCGGACGGCGTGCGGGTGCGGATCGGCGACTCCCGGGCCGCGACCGTCGTCCGCTCCAGCAGCACCTCGGTGGTCTTCGTCGCGCCGGCGGTGGTCGCCGGCGTCTACGACGTCCACGTCTTCGACGCGACCGCCACCTCCACCGTCGTCCTCACCGACGCGCTGACCTACGTCGAGGCCGCGAGCGGCGGGTCCACGCCGGGGAGCGGCGCGGGCGCGGCTCCCGGCACCGGCTCGGGCGGTGGGTCGACGCCCGGCCCCGGCACCGGCTCGGGCGGCAGCAGCCCGGGCACCGGTGCGGGCGGCGGGTCGGCCGGGGGCGTCCCGCCGGTCACCACCGTCGGGCCCCAGGGCCAGCGGCTGGTGCGGTCGGCGGCGTTCGGCTCGCTCGGCGCGTCGTTCTGGACGGTCGACTGCAGCACCAGCTGCCGGGGCGTCCGGCTCTGACCGGTCCGCTCAGGCCTCCGCCGCCCGGCCGCGCAGCTCCGCGTTGAGCCGGGCGGCCTGCCGGGTCAGGTGGTCGCGCTCCCGGAGGTCGGCCGCGGCCCGGGCGGCGTCGGCGTAGAGCCGCGCCGCGGTGACCGGGTCGCCGTCGCGCTCGACCAGGTACGCCCGGACGGCGGTGTGCCGGGGCAGGGCCGGGTCCAGCCCGGCCAGCGCCGCCAGCCCCGCCCGGGGGCCGTCGGCCTCGCCCACCGCGACCGCCCGGTTGAGCCGGGCGACCGGGCTGCCGGTGAGCCGCACCAACTCGTCGTACCACTCGACGACCTGCACCCAGTCGGTCTCCGCCGCGCTGCGGGCGTCGGCGTGCAGGGCGGCGATCGCGGCCTGGGCCTGGAACTCGCCCAGCCGGTCGCGGGCCAGCGCGGCCTGGAGCACCTCCACCCCCTCGGCGATCAGCTGGGTGTCCCACCGTCCGCGGTCCTGCTGGGCCAGCGGGACGAGGCTGCCGTCGGGCGCGGTGCGGGCGGGGCGTCGCGCGTGGTGGAGCAGCATCAGCGCGAGCAGCCCGGCCACCTCCTCGTGGTCGGTGCGCGCCGCCAGCTGGCGGGTCAGCCGGACGGCCTCCGCGGCGAGGTCGAGGTCGCCCGAGTAGCCCTCGTTGAAGACCAGGTAGAGCACGCGCAGCACCGTCGTGACGTCGCCCGGGGAGTCGAACCGCACGCCGGAGACGGTCCGCTTGGCCCGGCTGATCCGCTGGGCCATGGTCGCCTCGGGCACCAGGTAGGCCCGGGCGATCTGCCGGGTGGTGAGGCCGCCGACGGCGCGCAGGGTGAGCGCGACGGCCGAGGCCGGGGTCAGCGACGGGTGGGCGCAGAGGAAGTACAGCTGGAGCGTGTCGTCCACCTCCGGGCCCGCCCCGGGGAGCGGCTCGCTCTCGACCCGCACCTCCCGACCCCGGCGGGCGGTCTCGGCCCGGACGGCGTCGAGGAACTTGCGCCAGGCCACGGTGACCAGCCAGCCCTGCGGGTCCCGCGGCGGGTCCGGCCGGCCAGACCCGCAGCGCCTCCACCAGGGCCTCCTGTACGGCGTCCTCGGCTGCCGCGAAGTCAGCTCCGCGGCGGCCGAGGACCCCGATCACGGTGGGGGTGAGCGCCCGCAGCAGGGCCTCGTCCACCGTGGTCACTCCGTGACGGTCGGCGGCTCGCCGTAGAACGGGCGCACCTCGAGCCACTCGTGGATCGGCTCCCCACCGGCGCCCGGTGCCGCGGACAGCTCACCGGCCAGCTCGACGGCCCGCTGCTGGGAGTCCACGTCGATGATCATCCAGCCGGCGATCAGGTCCTTGGTCTCCGCGAACGGGCCGTCGGTGACAGGCGGCCGCCCCTCGCCGTCGGAGCGGACCCACATGCCCTCCGGCGAGAGCGCCTGCCCGTCGACGAACTCGCCGGTGCCCTCCAGGCGGTCGGCGAAGTCCTGCATGTACTGCACGTGCGCCGTGACCTCCTCCGGCGTCCACTGGTCCATCGGCACGTCGTTGGCCGCCGCGGGCGCGCCCCGGTAGTGCTTGAGCAGCAGGTACTTGGCCATCTCGATCTCCTCGGTCCGGTACGGCCCATCGTGGCCGTCTCCGACCCTGGGACGGAACCGGGTGCCGGTTCTCGACATCGCCCCGGCTCCCGCCTGGCGGTCCTGGTCCGACACCGCCCGTGTACGATCTCCGAGACCGCTCACCGAGTGGCAGGGCCTCTGGCCGTGCCGGTCGGCGGGCCCTGCGGGTGTAGTTCAATGGTAGAACATCAGCTTCCCAAGCTGACAGTGCGAGTTCGATTCTCGTCACCCGCTCTCCGCCGCTGACCAGGCCGTTCGTCCGCCAGGTCACGCATACCGGCCCGCCGCCAGGTCCGCCAGCAGCGAGGGCCCGGCCGGCCGCCAGCCCAGCATCTCCTGGGTCACCGCGCCCGACGTCGGGTTGTCGATCGCCGCGAAGTGCCCGATCCAGCCGAAGTGCTCGGGGGCCTGCTCCCGCGGGACGCTGACCGCCGGCACACCCAGCTGCCGGCCGATGGCCTCGGCGATCTGCCGGAACGGCACGCCCTCTTCCCCCACCCCGTGCAGCCGGGTCCCCGCCGGCGCCTGCTCCAGCGCCAGCCGGAACAGCCGGGCGGCGTCCTCCCGGTGCACCGCGGGCCAGCGGTTCGCCCCGTCGTCCACGTACCCGGACACGCCCGTCGTCCGGGCGACGCCGACGAGGGTCGGCACGAACCCGTGCCGGTCGCCGTCGCCGTGCACCGACGGCGGGAGGCGCACGACCGAGGCCCGCACGCCCGCGCCGGCCAGTTCCAGGGTGGCCGCCTCCGCGGCGTTGCGGTGCGCTCCGGGTGCGCCGGGGTCGGCGGGGTCGGCCTCGGTGCCCAGCCGGCCCGGCGGGAGCACCGCCGTGCCCGAGGTGACCAGGAAGGGGCGGTCGGAGCCGGCGAGCGCGGCACCGATCGTCCGGACGACGGCCAGGTCGGTGCGACCGGCGGCCGCGATGTCGGAGAAGTCGTGCTTGTAGGCGGTGTGGACGACGCCGTCCACGGTGGCCGCGGCGGCGGTCAGGCCCTCCGGGTCGTCGAGGTCGCCGCGGTGGGCCTCGGCGCCCGCGGCCACCAGCGCGGCGGCGGCGGGGTCGGAGCGGGCGAGGCCGACGACGGAGTGACCCGCGGCCAGGAGCTCACGGACGACGGCGGAACCGATGTAGCCGGTGGCGCCGGTGACGAACACGCGCATGCTGCGCTCCTCGGTGGAGAGACGGGGTGGTGCACCCACCGTGCGGCCGGCGCCCGCACCCCGTCCAAGGCCTGTTCCGCACGTGGCAATGCGTCTGGGGCATGACCGCTGCTGGCGACGGGGGCTACCGTCGGGTCATGACCGAGCCGCCGGTGGACCTGGACCTCCGGCTGGTGCGCTACTTCGCCGCGGTCGCGGCGCACCGGCACTTCGGCCGCGCCGCTGCGGAGCTCCGGGTCGCCCAGCCGTCGCTGAGCCGGCAGGTGCACCGCCTCGAGCAGCAGCTCGGCGCCCGGCTGCTCGACCGCACCCCGCAGGGCAGCACGCTGACCGAGGCCGGCGAGGTGTTCCTGCCCCGCGCCGAGGCGCTGCTGCGCTCCGCCGCCGAGGCCGCGGCGTCCACCCGGGCCGCCGCCGAGCCGAGCCGGCTCACCGTCGGCTACACCACGCGGCTGATCGTCACCCCGGCCGTGCGGCAGCTCCGCCGGCGGCACCCCGGCGCCGAGGTGCGGGCCCTGCACCTGGCCTGGGCCGACGTATCCGCGGCGCTGCACGACCACCGGGTCGACGCGGTGGTCGCCCGGCTGCCGTTCACCACCGACGGGCTGCACGTGACGGTCCTGTACGACGAGCCCCGGGTGCTGCTGGTGCCGCTCGACCACCGGCTGGCCGGCAAGGAGGAGGTGACCCTGGACGACATCGCCGACGAGCCGCTGCCGCGCCTGCCCGACCAGGAGTGGAACGCCTTCTGGCGCATCGACCCCCGCCCCGACGGTCGGCCGGCGCCGGACGGCCCGCTCGTGGCCGCCGTCGAGGACAAGCTCGAGGTCATCGCCGACGGGCAGGCCGTGGCCATCGTGCCGGCCGGCATCCTGGGCGGGTCCTTCCGGCCCGACCTGACCACGGTCCCGCTGGCCGGCGTCGACCCCAGCCACGTGGTGGTGGCGACCCGCGCGGACGACCGCAGCCGGCTGGTCGCCGGGTTCCGGGCGTGCGCGCAGGCGCTGCTCACCGGGCCGGACCCGGCGGGCTCACCCGAGGCGTGAGCACCACCCCGGCCGTCACCCTGCGGACGGCGGCCACCGCCGACCTCGCCCCGCACGGGCTCACCGCGGTGCGCGGGCTGCTCGACGCCGCCTTCGCCGGGGAGTTCGCCGACGACGACTGGTCGCACGCGCTGGGCGGCGTGCACGTGCTGGCGACCGTGGACGGCGAGCTGGTCGGCCACGCCTCGGTCGTCGTCCGGCAGCTGGTCGCCGGCGGTCGCACGCTGCGCACCGGGTACGTGGAGGCGGTCGCGACCGCCGCCCACCAGCGCCGCCGGGGCGTGGCGTCGGCGGTGATGACCGAGGCGGAGCGGCTGGTCACCGGCGGCTTCGAGCTCGGCGCGCTCTCGGCCAGCGAGGAGGCGGCCGCCCTCTACGCCGGGCGGGGCTGGACGGCGTGGACCGGCCCGACGGCCGCGCTCACCCCGGACGGCGTCGTCGACACCCCGGACGAGGGCGTGTTCGTGCAGCCCACCCCGTCGACCCCGGCACCGCCGGACACCGCCGGGAGGCTGGTGTGCGACTGGCGCCGGGGCGACCTGTGGTGACGGGTCAGGCGGCGCGCTTGCCGACCAGCCCGTGCGGGTCGATGACGTACTTCTTGGCCGCGCCGGAGTCGAACTCGGCGTAGCCCTGCGGCGCCTCGTCCAGCGAGATGGTGGTGGCGTTGACCGCCTTCGCGATCTGCACCTTGTCGGCGAGGATCGCCTTCATCAGGCCGAGGTTGTAGCGCATCACCGGGCACTGCCCGGTGGTGAAGGAGAGCGACTTGGCCCACCCCGTGCCGAGCGACAGGGACAGCGCGCCGACCTTGGCGGCCTCGTCGATGCCGCCGGGGTCACCGGTGACGTAGAGCCCGGGGATGCCGATCGACCCACCGGCCGCGGTGACCTCCATCAGCGAGTTCAGCACCGTCGCCGGCGCCTCGGTGCCCGACCCGTCGCCGTGGCCGCGGGCCTCGAAGCCCACCGCGTCGACGCCGGCATCGACCTCCGGCACGCCCAGGATCTGCTCGATCTGGTCCTGCGGGGCGCCCTTGGACACGTCGACGGTCTCGCAGCCGAAGCTGCGCGCCTGCGCGAGCCGCTCCTCGTTGAGGTCGGCGACGATCACCACCGACGCCCCCAGCAGCTGGGCGCCGACCGCGGCGGCCAGCCCCACCGGCCCGGCGCCGGCGATGTACACCGTGGACCCGGGCTTCACCCCGGCGGTCACCGCACCGTGGAACCCGGTCGGGAAGATGTCCGAGAGCATGGTCAGGTCCAGGATCTTCTCCATCGCCTGGTCCTTGTCCGGGAAGCGCAGCAGGTTCCAGTCCGCGTACGGCACGGTGACGTACTCGGCCTGCCCGCCGACCCAGCCGCCCATGTCGACGTAGCCGTAGGCCGCGCCGGGGCGGGCCGGGTTCACGTTCAGGCAGATCCCGGTCTTGCCCTCCTTGCAGTTGCGGCACCGCCCGCAGGCGATGTTGAACGGCACCGAGCACAGGTCGCCGACCTCGATGAACTCGACGTCGGACCCCTTCTCGACGACCTCGCCGAGGATCTCGTGGCCGAGCACCAGGTTCGGCGGCGCCGTCGTCCGGCCGCGGACCATGTGCTGGTCGCTGCCGCAGATGTTGGTGGTGACCACCTTGAGGATCACGCCGTGGTTGAGCTTGCGCCCCACGTTCGCCGGGTTGACCCCCGGCCCGTCCTGCAGTTCCAGCTTGGGGTAGTCGGTCTCGTGCACCTCGACCTTGCCCGGCTCGATGTACGCGACGCCTCTGTTGCCGGCCATCTGGGAGCTCCTCGCTGCTGGGGGACAGTGCGCCCGAGTGTGCTCCGGATCACAGCTGGCGTGCACCCCCGCGCATGTGGCAGCTGGGCAGTCCGACGATGCGGAACCGGCTCCGTTGCTGTGCGACCTGGATCACTCCTACGGTGCTCACGCCCCCACCGACAGGAGCACCGATGAAGAAGCTCATCAACGACCCGGCCGACGTCGTCAGCGACGCCCTGCGCGGCATCGCCGCCGCCCACCCGGAGCTGCGGGTCGACCACGAGAACCGGATCGTCTTCCGCGGCGACGCGCCGGTGCAGGGCAAGGTCGGGCTGGTGTCCGGCGGCGGCTCGGGGCACGAGCCGATGCACGGCGGGTTCGTCGGCCCCGGCATGCTCGACGCCGCGTGCGCCGGCGAGGTGTTCACCTCCCCCGTGCCCGACCAGATGGTCGCCGCCACCCAGGGCGTCGACGGCGGCGCCGGGGTGCTGCACATCGTGAAGAACTACACCGGCGACGTGATGAACTTCGAGATGGCGGCCGAGCTGGTGGCCGCCGAGTCCGGCACCGAGGTCGTCTCGGTGGTCACCGACGACGACGTCGCGGTGCAGGACAGCCTCTACACCGCCGGCCGCCGCGGCGTCGGCGTCACCGTGCTGGTGGAGAAGCTGGCCGGCGCCGCCGCCGAGCAGGGCCGGCCGCTCGCCGAGGTCGCCGACGTGGCCCGCCGGGTCAACGCGCAGGGCCGCAGCATGGGCATGGCGCTCACCTCGTGCACCGTGCCCGCGGCGGGCAAGCCGACCTTCGACCTGCCCGAGGGCGAGATGGAGATCGGCGTCGGCATCCACGGCGAGCCCGGCCGGCGCCGGGTGCCGGTGGCCCCGGCCCGGGAGATCGCCGAGATGCTGGTCGAGCCGGTGCTCAGCGACCTGGACTTCACCGGCGGCGACGGCGTCATCGCCTTCGTCAACGGCCTTGGTGGCACCCCGCTGATCGAGCTCTACCTGATGTACGCCGAGGTCACCGCCGTGCTGGAGAAGGCCGGCGTCACGGTGGCCCGGTCGCTCGTCGGCTCGTACATGACCAGCCTGGACATGGCCGGCTGCACGGTGACCCTGCTCAAGGTGGACGACGGCCTGCTGCGGCTGTGGGACGCGCCCGTGCGCACCGCCGGGCTGCGGTGGGGGGTCTGAGCGTGGCGGACCAGCTCGACGTCGCCGCGCTCGGGGCGTGGGTCCGGGAGTTCGCCCGCTCGATCGCCGAGCACAAGGACGCGCTCACCGAGCTGGACTCGGCCATCGGCGACGCGGACCACGGGGCGAACATGGACCGCGGCATGTCCGCCGCCGTGGCGGCGCTGGAGGAGAAGCCCCCGGCCGACCCGGCGGCGCTGCTCAAGCAGGTCGGGATGACCCTGGTCAGCAAGGTCGGCGGGGCCAGCGGCCCGCTGTACGGCACGTTCTTCCTGCGGATGGCCGGCACCCTGGGGCCGGACCCGGCGGACGCGGAGACCTTCGGCCGGGCCGTGCGGGCCGGCCTGGACGGCGTGATCGCCCGGGGCAAGGCCGAGCCGGGCGACAAGACGATGCTCGACGCGCTCGCCCCCGCCTGCGACGCCCTGGACGCCGCGCTGGCCGCCGGGCAGCCGCTCGGCGAGGCCCTGGCGGCCGCCGCCCAGGCCGCACGCGACGGCCGGGACGCCACCGTGCCGCTCGTCGCGCGCAAGGGCCGGGCCAGCTACCTGGGTGAGCGGAGCGCCGGGCACCAGGACCCGGGCGCCACCTCGACGGCGCTGCTGCTGGACGCCGCGGTCGCGACGCTGAGCGGGCGGTGACGCCGGTGCCGCAGGTGGGGCTGGTCGTCGTCTCGCACAGCCGCCCGCTGGCCGACGCCGCGGTCGAGCTGGCCCGGCAGATGCTGCCCGGGCGGGAGCTGGCGATCGAGGTCGCCGCGGGCACCGAGGACGGCGGCCTGGGCACCGACGCGGTCGCGATCTCCGCGGCGATCGGGGCGGCCGACTCCGGCGACGGCGTCGTGGTGTTCATGGACCTGGGCAGCGCGGTGATGTCGGCCGAGACGGCGCTGGAGTTCCTGGACGACGACGTCCGGGAGCGGGTGGTGCTCAGCCCGGCCCCGCTGGTCGAGGGGCTGGTCGGTGCCGCGGTGGTGGCCGCCGGCGGCGGCGGCCGCGACCGGGTGGCCGCCGAGGCGCTGCTCGGCCTTGCCCCCAAGCAGGCCCACCTGGGCTGACCCGCCCTAGTCCGGCACCTCCTGGAAGGCGCGGACCTCGATCCGCGCATCGAGCGCGTGGGAGGCCTTCGCGGCCCAGGCGACGGCCGCGTCCTGGTCCGGCGCCTCCACCACCCAGAAGCCGCCGAGGTACTCCGGCGCGTGCGTGAACGGCCCGTCGGCGAGGGCCAGGTCGTCACCCCGGTGGTCGACGGTGACCGCCGTCGACGGTGGGTGCAGCCCGCCGGCGAAGACCAGGGCGCCCGACGCCTCCAGCTCGGCCATGAAGGCGCCGGCCGCGGCCAGCGCGGCCTCCAGCTCGGCCGGGTCCATGGTCGCCATCGTGGGCTCCTCGGCCGAGTCGTGCGGCATGGACAGCAGGTACTGGGTCACCGTGGTTCCTCCGGGCTCGCCGCGGCGGCCCTCGTGGCCGCGCTCACGAGGAGAGGACCCGGTCGGCCGCCCGATCTCATCGGTGGGGGGCAGTCAGGCGGGCAGCAGCAGGGTGGCGTAGAGGGTCAGACCGGGGCCGAAGGCCATCGCGACCACCGGGCCGTCGACGTCGCCCAGCTCCTCCAGCACCAGCAGCACGGTCGCCGACGAGCAGTTGCCGTGCTCGGCGAGCACCCGGCGGGAGGCGCCCATCTGCTCCTCGCTGAGCCCGAGCTGGTCGCGGACGACGTCCAGGATCCGCGGGCCGCCGGGGTGCACCGCCCACCCCGCGACGTCCTCGACGCGCAGGCCGGCCTCGGAGAGCAGCTCCTCGACGACACCGCCGACGTGCCGGGCCAGCACGTCGGGCACCCGGGGGGACAGCCCCATCCGGAACCCGAGGTCGGTGACGTCCCAGGTCATGTGGTCGGCGGTGGCGTGGTCGGTGCGGGCCACCATCCCGGCGACCCGCCGCCCGCGCCCGGCCCCGGGCTCCAGCACGACCGCCGCGGCGGCGTCGCTGAACAGCGCGTGCGTGACCACCTGCTCCAGGTCGGCGACCGCGGGCTGGACGTGCAGGCTGGTGAGCTCGAGGCAGAGCAGCACAGCCGGACGGGACCGGGCCGTCACGAAGTCGCTGACCGCGGCGATCCCTGGCAGCGCGGCGTAGCAGCCCATGTGGCCGATCAGCAGCCGCTGCAGGCCCAACGGCATGCCCAGGTCGCTGGCCAGCCGGATGTCCAGGCCGGGGGTGGCGTACCCGGTGCAGGTGGCGACGGCGAACAGGCCGACGTCGCCCGGGGCGAGCCCGGCGGCGTCCAGCGCCCCGGCGACCGCCTGCTTGCCCAGCGGCATCGCCTCGGTGATGAACCGCTCCATCCGGGCGCCGGTGCCCCACTGCGAGACGTCCTCGTCCACCGGGTTGACCACCGCGTGCCGCCGCCGGGTGCCGGCCGCCCGGAACACGCGCTCGGCGGCCCGGAGCCCGGCGTACTTCTCGGCGAAGTACCCGTCCCAGACCTCGCCCTGCTCGTAGGTGGCCGGGAGCGCGTGCCCCGCACCGGTGACGACCGCCGCCGTCACCAGGCCGTTCCCAGCGCGCTCGCCCAGCGGGACCCCGGCTCGATCATGTCCCGACCGTACGTGCGGGATCGGGGCCGCGCCGCTCGGCGGTGCACCACCGAAGTCGTCACCGGAGCGTCCCCAGACCGGCGAAGAGCACCGTGGTGAGCCGGATCTCCCGCATCCGCACCACCGGCAGGCGACCGCGCCGCCAGGCGACGAGGTCGCGGACCGAGGGCCGCAGCCCGACCAGGCGGAGGTCGAGGCCGACCTCGCGGGCGGCGGCCAGCAGCCGGCGGCGGTCGACGAACAGCGCCGGGTCGTGGATGCCCGGCGGTGGGCCGCCGGGCAGCCGCTCGGCGATCCGGACGGCGATCAGGCCGGCCAGCCGGGTGCGGGCGATGGCGTCGATGACCAGCGTCCCCCCGGGCTTGAGCAGCCGGGCGCACTCGGCGATCACCTGGACGTCGTCCTCGACGTGCTCGAGCACCTCCCCGGCGACGACGACGTCCGCGCACCCGTCGACCAGCGGCACCGCGAGCACCGAGCCGCCCACCGGGGCGACGCCGTGCTCCCGGGCCACCCGCAGCCCGGCGAGCCCGAGGTCGACCCCCACGTGGCGGTACCCCAGCCGCGCCACGTGCGGCGCCATGAGACCGCCGCCGCAGGCGAGGTCGACCAGCACCGCGTCCGGGCCGGGGGCCGGTGGCACCCGCTGGGCGCGGGACGCGGCCAGCCAGTGGAGCATCGCGAACCCCCCGGACGGCTCCCACCACTCGTCGACGAGGTCGTCGTACTGGGTCGGGTCGTTGCGGAGCACCGGCAGGACGCTACTTCTTCAGCGGGTCGTGGCCCCAGTTCATCAGCGAGTACCGCCACCTGGAGGTCTCGACGTCCTCCTTCGCCGGCTCCTGGGCCAGGTGCCGCTGCACGTAGCCGTGCACCTTGCGCATGTGCGCGAGGTCGTCGTCGGTGAGGTCCGCCTTCCCGGTGTGCAGCAGCTCGACGATCCGGCGCCCGGACTCGTGCCCGGTCGACTCGCCCGACCCGCCGCTCTTCTGCCCCACCGCCTTCGACTCGTCGGTCTCCAGCCACTCCTCCAGCTCGCCGGCGGTCATGTTGACCGCCTCGGCGAACTCCCGGCGGGTGGTGTCGGCGTCGTCGTCCGTGCCGGCCATGGCGCTCCTCCGTGTGTCGGGTCCTCTGCTGCGCGGTACCTCCAGGGCATGGTGGGGAAACCGCTGGCTGATCGCCCGGGCAACGGCCGGCGCGACCCTGCCCTGGTGCAGCTGAACGCCGAGCTGCGCGGCGAGACCACGCACCAGGTGCTGGACCGGAACGTCAGCGAGGTGCTGCAGGAGATCCGGGTGGCGATCACCGCGGTCCAGGTGCTGTTCGCCTTCCTGCTGACCCTGCCCTTCCAGTCCCGCTTCGCCGATCTGGGCACCTTCGGGACGACGGTCTACTCGGTCACGATGATCAGCACCGCCCTGGCCACGGTGGTCCTCATCGCCCCCGTCTCGTTCCACCGGATGCTGTTCCGGCGGCGGCAGAAGGCGGCGATCGTCCAGTTCGCCGACCGGTCGCTGGTGGTCGGCCTGACCTTGCTGCTGACCGGGATCACCAGCGCGGTGCTGCTCGTGCTGGACGTGGTGCTCGGCCGGCCGCCGGCGGTCGCCGTCTGCGCGGCGATCGTGCTCATCGCGCTGACCACCTGGTACGTGCTGCCGCTGCGGAGGCGGGCCGACCGGTCCTCCTAGGCTGGCCTCGTGCTGATCACCGAGGACGCGCTGTGTCCGTGACCGTCGTCGGCAGCCTCAACGAGGACGTCGTCGTGACCGTCGAACGGCTCCCCGGGCGCGGGGAGACCGTCATCGGCTCGGCGGTCGCCGTGCTGCCCGGCGGCAAGGGCGCGAACCAGGCGGCCGCGGCGGGCCGGCTGGGCACCGGCGTGCACATGGTCGGGCGGGTGGGCGACGACCCGGCCGCCGGCCGGCAGCTCGCCGCCCTCGCCGAGGCCCGGGTGAACGTGGGCCGGGTGCACCGCACCGAGGGGGTGCCCACCGGGACGGCGACGATCCCGGTGGAGGCCGAGGGCGGCGAGAACCTGATCGTCGTCGTGCCCGGCGCCAACGCCCGGCTGACCCCCGCCGACGTCGACGTGGACTCGGTCCACCGGGCCGGCGTGCTGCTGCTCCAGCTGGAGACCCCGCTGGAGACGGTGCAGGCGGCCGCCGAGGCGACCCGGGGCACGGTCGTGCTGAACCCCGCGCCGGCGCAGCCGCTGCCGGTCGCGCTGCTCGCCGCGGTCGACGTGCTGGTGCCCAACGAGCACGAGCTGCGCCGGCTGGCCGGCGACCCCGGGGGCGACGAGAGCCCCGCTGCGCTGGCCGCGCTGGCCCGCGGGCTGGCCGCCCGCTCGGTGGTGGTGACCCTGGGCGAGCGCGGGGCGCTCGTCGTCCCCGCCGAGGGGCCGGTGCTGCTGCAGGCGCCCCCGCCGGTCGAGCCGGTGGACACCACCGGTGCCGGGGACTGCTTCTGCGGCGCGCTGAGCAGTGCGCTGGACCGCGGCGAGCCGCTGGCCGAGGCGGTCCGCTACGCCGTCACCGCGGCGGCGCTGTCGACGACGGGGCCGGGTGCCCGCGGCGCGCTGCCCGACGACGACGCGGTGCGGTCCCTGCTCCCCCGGACCCCGGCGGCCACCCCGGTCGGCTGAGGGATGGTTGCCGGTCCGGCGACCGGGGCACGGGGACGGCATGAGCGAGCACGAGTCCCAGACCCCGCACTCCACCGAGCCGGCCGAGGGCGACGTCACGCCCGGGCAGGACGAGAGCGGCCGCACGCCGCACACCGACGAGCCCGCCGAGGGCTCCGAGCAGGCCGCCGCAGAGGGCGTGGACCCGGAGAACCGGATCTCCGGCGCCTGATCAGTCCTCGGCTGGATCGGGTGCAGGCTCGGTGACCGGCTCCGCGGACCCCTGCTGGTCGGTCTCGGACCGGTCCCGCCCCGGCCGGCGCGGCGGGGCCGTGGGCGGCCGGACCGACGTCCGGCCGGGCTGGATCGGCACGAGCGGCCTCCTCAGGGGATCGACGCCGGCGACGGCGACGCGGCCGGGACGTCCTCGCTGAGCCGGGTGCCCCAGCCGCTGCGCTGCCGCCGCGCCGACACCACCCGGCAGACCAGGTAGATCGTGAAGCTGATCGTGGTCACGAACGGGCTGATCGGGATCGAGCTGCCCAGCGCCAGCAGGATCCCGCCGACCGCGGAGACCACCGCGAAGACGGTGCTCAAGACCGGCGCGAGCACCGGCGAGGCGGTCACCCGGAAGGCCGCGGCCGCCGGGGTGACCAGCAGCGAGAGCACCAGCAGCGCGCCGACGACCTGGACGGCCAGCGACACCGCAAGGCCCAGCAGCAGCGTGAACGCGATCGACAGCAGCCCGGCGGGCAGCCCGCGCGCGCCGGCGACCTCGGGGTCGACGCTGATGAACATCAGCGGGCGCCACAGCACGGCCATCCCGACCAGCACCACGACCGAGACGCCCACCAGCCAGCCCAGCCGCACCGTGTCGACGGCGACGATCTGGCCGGTGAGCAGGCCGAACTTGTTGGCCGCCCGGCCGTCGTAGAGGGACAGGAAGAGGACGCCGAGCCCGAGGCCGAAGGGCATCAGCACGCCGATCACCGAGTTGCGGTCGCGGGCGCGCACGCCGAGCCCGCCGATCAGGGCCGCGGCCAGCACCGACCCGAGCACCGACCCGAGCGCGACGCTGCCGCCCAGCAGCAGGGCCGCGGCGGCGCCGGCGAAGGAGAGCTCGCTGATCCCGTGCACCGCGAACTGCATGTCCCGGACCTGCACGAAGACCCCGACCAGGCCGCCGACCACGCCGAGCAGCGCGGCCGCGATCAGCGAGTTGTGCACCAGCCCGAGCAGCGCGCCGTAGTCGGTGTAGTCGAAGAGGCCGTCCATCAGGCCGCACCCCCGGCCCGCGGTGCGGCGGTCTCCGGGGTGAGGTCGTGGTGCTGGCAGCCACCCGGCTCGTCCGGCGTCCCGACGACGACCACCCGGCCCCGCACGTTGAGCACGTCGACCGGGGTGCGGTAGAGGTCGCTGAGCGTCGCGGAGGTGAGCACCTCCGACGGCGGGCCGATCCGGTGGCCGCCGCCTGCGATGTAGAGCACCCGGTCGACCAGGTCGAGCACCGGGTTGATCTCGTGGGTGACGAAGACGACGGCCGTGTCGTGCTCGCGGCGGCGCCGGTCGATCATGCCCGCGACCGCCCGCTGGTGGCGCAGGTCCAGCGAGAGCAGCGGCTCGTCGCAGAGCAGCAGGTCCGGGTCGGTGGCCAGCGCCTGGGCGATCCGCACCCGCTGCTGCTCACCGCCGGAGAGCAGGCCGATCGGGGCGTCGGCGTAGCCGGTGGCGCCCACGGCCTCGAGGGCGTCGGCGATCCGCCGGCGCTCGTCGGCGGAGCGGCGGCGGACGCCCCAGCGGTGCCCGTCGATGCCCAGGCCGACCAGGTCGCGGGCGCGCAGCGGGGTGGCGGCGTCCATCGACTTCTGCTGCGGCACGTACCCGACCCGGTCGCTCCCGCGCCCGGGGTCGCGGCCGCCGATCAGCAGCCGGCCGGCGGTGAGCGGCTGCTGCCCGAGCACCGCCTTGAGCAGCGTGGACTTGCCCGCGCCGTTGGGGCCCAGGACGGCGAGGAACTCACCGGGCTGCAGCTCGAGGTCCAGGCCGCTCCAGAGCACCCGCTCGCCGAAGGACATGCCGGCGCCGTGCAGGCTCAGCACCGGGCCGGGAGCAGGGCTGTTCATCGCCACCGACGATCTCACGCCCGGAGAGCGGCGACGACCGCGTCGGTGTTCCCACCAGCCCCGGAAGGGTGCGCCCCGCTCGCCCGACGCGTGATCGACGTCTCCTCACCCACCCGGGTGTTCACCTGTCCGGGGCTGTTTCACAGCCGGTGACCAGGGGGAAGCTGGGCCCATGCAGGACGACGACCGCCGGCACCAGATGGACGACGACAGCGCGCACCGCCCCGAGGGCGGCGAGCCGCGCACCGACCAGCCGCCGGTCATCCGGCTGCTCGCCAACCCCCGACGGGTCCGCCGCGCCTGACCCGTCCCGGGAGCCCCAGCCGGGTCGCCCGCCGGACGCCCCAAGCGCACCACCGACACCCGCCGTCCCGGGGTTCTCCCTGCGTAACGGCTTGGTCTCGACGCGTGGTCGGAAGGTCGGCGTGCCGCGAACCGCTCCGTCACGGTGTGCTGCACCATCGGCCGCGTGACTGCCGCAGCTCTCCCCCTGCACATGACCGAGGACGGGTCCGCACCGGCCCGCCGCTCCCGCGCAGAGCGCCAGGAGATCGTCCTGGACACCGCCGAGCGGCTCTTCTCGGCCCGCAGCTCGCGCAGCGTCGGGATGGACGAGCTGGTCCGCGAGACCGGCCTGGGCAAGATGACGGTGTACCGGCTCTTCAAGAGCAAGGACGACCTCGTCGGCGCCTACCTCTCCCGCAAGGCCGCGACCGTGCTCGGCTACATCGACGCCGACCTCGAGCGCCTGCAGGGCGACCCGCGCTCGGCGCTGCTGTCGGTCGTGGACGCCGTGGAGAAGGACGTCACCCGCACCGGCTTCCGCGGCTGCCCGTTCACCAACGTGAGCAGCGAGTACGACGACCCGCAGCACCCTGCCCGCAGCGCCGCCGCCGACTACAAGTTCGAGCTGCACTCGCGCCTCGAGTCGCTGGCCGACCAGCTGGTCCCGGGCCACGGTGACGACCTGGCCGCGCAGGTGCACCTGATCATCGACGGCATGTACCTGTCCGGCGGGCTGCTGGGCCCCGACGGCCCCGCCTCGCACGGCCGCCAGCTCGCCGAGCGCCTGATCGACGCCGCCATCGCCGGCGCGTCCGCCACCGCCTCCGCCTGACTCCCCGTGCGGGCGGGCGCCCGCCCCCGCAGGATCGACCCGTGACCGACCGCTCCCGCCCCGACCTCGACGACGACACCGTGGCTGCCCTGGGCAAGCTCTCGGAGTCCCTGGAGACCGTCGAGCAGGCCCGTGGCCTGCTGTACGGCTTCCACCAGCTCACCGGCAAGGCCGACCTGCTGCTCCAGGACGCGGTGCAGCAGTTCCGCGACGCCGGGCACGCCGAGCTCGCCGACGACCTCGAGCGCGACCTCGTCGGCCGCAACGTGATCGCCGACCGGTGGACCTTCCAGGTCGTCGAGGACTTCGACGCCTCGTACTGGACGACGTTCCGCGCCTTCGACCAGCGCGCCCGCGACGATCTCTCCGACGGCGACCGGCACGTGCTCGAGGCCCGGATGAAGCAGCGCGAGCGCACCGCCGGCCACCCGCGCCACGAGGCCGGCCCCGCCCTGTCGGACTGAGCTGGCCGCCGTCCGCCGCGCGCGGCAGGATCGGCGCATGACGACACCCCGGCACGACGCACGGACCGACACGCGGGACGAGGCCGGCCCGCTGGGCAGCGAGTTCTCCCCGCCCGACGGCGATGACGCGGACGCCATGGCCGGCCCGGTCTACCCGCCGGAGGAGACGGAGCCCGACGCGCAGGACGACTGACCCCGCTCCCCTTGCACGCGTTCCGTGCGCGTTGCCCGTGCTGCAGCGCGTGCGACGCGCAGGGAACGCGTGCAACGCCGCCGCGGGCCGGCCGCGGTGAGAGGGTGACCGCCGTGCTGGCCGACCCGACGCCGCCGCCGGCCGGCCGGTGATCACCGACGTCCTGCTCGACCACGCAGCCCTGGTGCCGCTGGCCCTGGCGCTGGTGGTGCTGACCTGCGCGGTCGTCGGCGTCCTCGCGCTGCGGGCCCGGCGCAGCCGCCCGGTGCTGTGGACCCTGGTGGCGCTCGCCGCGCTGCCGGTCGTGGCGCTGACCCTGGTCCCGTCGACGAAGGGCCGCGGCGACGGCGTCGGCTGCGCCGTCCAGTTCTCCCTGCCCTCGCTGGGCAGCGTGGAACTGCTGGCCAACGTGGCGCTCCTGGTCCCGGTGGTCCTCTTCGCCGCGCTGGCCACCCGCCGCCCGCTTCTGGCGCTGGCCGCGGGCACCGGCGCCTCGGTGCTCGTCGAGGCGGTCCAGGCGCTGACCCCCGCCCTGGGGCGCGCCTGCGACACCAACGACTGGTCGATGAACACCGTGGGCGCCGTGCTCGGCGCCGCGCTGGCCTGGCTGCTGCTCCGCGGGGTGACCGCCCGGCGCGGAGGCTTGCCCGTGGTTACCGGTCGGTAATACGGTTTGTTACCCGCGAGTACGACCTGCTCGTGGTCCGACCGGCCCGAGCACGGGAGCACTCCCCCATGAGCCACTACACGGCGAACCTCCGCGACCTCGAGTTCAACCTGTTCGAGTTCCAGAGCACCAAGGACCGGTTCGGCACCGGGCCGTTCGAGCAGATGGACGCCGAGACTGCCCGCGGGGTGCTGGCCGAGGTGCGCCGGCTGGCCGAGGGGCCGCTGGCCGCGTCCTTCGTCGACGCCGACCGCAACCCGCCGGTGTTCGACCCGGCCACTTCCTCGGTGACGCTGCCCGAGTCGTTCAAGCGCTCCTACGAGGCGCTGGCCGCCGGTGAGTGGTTCCGGTTGGACCTCCCCGAGTCCCTCGGCGGCTTCGGGGCGCCGGTCGCGCTGCGCTGGGCGGCCTACGAGATGGTGCTGGGCGCGAACCCGGCCGCCTTCATGTACGGCTCCGGTCCGACCTTCGGCGCCACCCTGCACTCCCTCGGCACCCCTGACCAGCGGCGGCTGGCCGAGCTGATGATCGAGAAGGGCTGGGGCGCCACCATGGTGCTCACCGAGCCCGAGGCCGGCTCCGACGTGGGCGCCGGGCGCACCCGGGCGGTGCAGCAGCCCGACGGCTCCTGGCACATCACCGGCGTCAAGCGGTTCATCACCTCGGCCGAGCACGACCTCAGCGACAACATCGTCCACCTGGTGCTGGCCCGGCCCGAGGGCGCGAAGCAGGGCACCAAGGGGCTCTCGCTGTTCGTCGTCCCCAAGTTCCACGTCGACCTCGAGACCGGCGAGCTCGGTGAGCGCAACGGCGCGTACGTCACCGGCGTCGAGAAGAAGATGGGGCTCAAGGTCTCGACCACCTGCGAGCTGACGTTCGGCGACGGCCCGGTGCCGGCGAAGGGCTGGCTGGTCGGCGAGGTGCACGACGGCATCGCCCAGATGTTCAAGATCATCGAGTACGCGCGGATGTTCGTCGGCACCAAGGCGATCGCCACCCTCTCGGCGGGCTACCTGCAGGCGCTGGCCTACGCCAAGGAGCGGGTGCAGGGCGCCGACCTCACGGCGACGGCCAAGGACGCCCCGCGGGTGACCATCACCCACCACCCCGACGTCCGCCGCTCGCTGATGCTGCAGAAGGCCTACACCGAGGGCATGCGGGCGCTGTACATCTACGCCGCCAGCCTCCGCGACGAGGTCGTCGAGGCCGAGGCCGCAGGCACGACCGGCAGCCCCGAGGCGACGCTCGCCGCCCGGGTCAACGACCTGCTGCTGCCGATCGTGAAGGGCTTCGGCTCCGAGCGGGCCACCCAGCTGCTCACCGCCGAGTCGCTGCAGACCCTCGGTGGCTCGGGCTACCTGCAGGACCACCCGCTCGAGCAGTACATCCGGGACTCCAAGATCGACACCCTCTACGAGGGGACGACGGCGATCCAGGGCCAGGACTTCTTCTTCCGCAAGATCGTCAAGGACGGCGGGGTCGCGCTCACCTGGCTGGCCGAGCAGGTCCAGGGCACGATCTCCGCCGAGGCCGGCAACGGCCGGCTCAAGGAGGAGCGGGCCCTGCTGGCCACCGCGCTGGCCGACGTCCAGGGCATGCTGACGGCGATGTTCGGCCAGCTCACCGCGGCCCAGGAGGACGTCCGGAAGCTCTACGAGGTCGGCCAGAACACCTCCCGGCTGCTGCTGGCCGCCGGCGACCTGATCACCGGGTGGCTGCTGGTCCGCCAGGCCGAGGTGGCGCTGGCCGCGCTGTCCGGCGAGGTCTCGGAGGCCGACCGGCTGTTCTACGAGGGCAAGCTCGCCGCGACCCGGTTCTTCTGCACCCAGGTGCTGCCCCGGCTGACCAGCGAGCGGTTCATCGTCGAGCACACCGACAACGCCCTGATGGACGTCGACGAAGCCGCGTTCTGAGAAAGGACCCACGACTGCGCCATCGAGCCCCGTTCCGGACCCCGGAGCGGGCCTTCGTGGCGCAATCGCATGGTCGGGCGGGTGGGTGGGCATGGCCCGGGGACGACGTCCACGAGGAGCCAGCGATGACCGACCCCGGCGGCAGCGGCCGCATCCAGCAGGACATCCCGAGCGCCTCGGGCACCGGCGACAACGGTGACAGCGGCACCGACGGCTTCGCCGACGTCCCGCTCACCGCCGACGAGGCGATCGCCCGGGACGACGCCACCGACGACCAGCCCGCCCGGACACCGACCCGGCCGCAGGTCGACGTCGACCCGTCCTGACCGCACCGCCACTGACCGCACCGCCACGAGGAGACAGATGAGCGACACCGACCCCAGCGGCTACGGCGAGTCCCCGGACACCGCCGATGCCGACGAGAACCTGATCGCCGGGCAGACCGGTGACAACGCCAGCGACGGCGGCGAGCGGGACACCGTCCTGGTCACCGACGACGAGGCGCAGCGGGACGAGGACGTCACCCGCCCGGGCAACGCCGCCGGCTGACTCAGATCCAGCCGTGCCGGCGCGCGGCCTCCACGGCCGCGTGCCGGTTCGCCGCGCCCAGCTTCGTGGCAGCGGCGGACAGGTAGTTGCGCACCGTGCCCGGCGAGAGGTGCGCCCGGACGGCGATCTCCTCGACCGGTGCGCCGCCGGCCGCGAGCTCCAGGACGTCGGCCTCGCGGGGGGTGAGCGGGCTGTCCCCGGCGCTGATCGCCTCGGCGGCGAGCTCCGGGTCGACGTAGCGGCCGCCCCGGTGCACCGTGCGCACGACGTCGGTGAGCACCGCGGCGCTGACCGTCTTGGGCAGGAAGCCGCGCACCCCGGCCTCCAGCGCCCGCTTGAGGTGCCCGGGCCGGCCGTGCCCGGTGACGATGACCAGCCCGCAGCCCGGCAGCACGGTGGCCAGCTCCCCGGCGACGCTGATCCCGTCGCGGTCGGGCATCTGCAGGTCCAGCACCGCGACGTCGGGGGTGTGCGCCCGGGCCATCGCCAGCGCCTCGGCCCCGGAGGAGGCCTGGGCGACGACCTCGAGGTCGTCCTCCAGCCCCAGCAGCGCGGCGAAGGCCGAGCGCACCAGGTTCTCGTCGTCGGCCAGCAGCACCCGGATCACCCGGCACTCCCCGTGGGCAGCGTCGCCGTGAGCTGGAACCGGTCGCCGTGGCGCGCGGCGTCCAGCGTCCCGCCGGCCCCGGCCAGCCGCTCGCGCAGGCCGGCCAGCCCGCTCCCGGTGCCGGCGGCGTCGCCGGGCACCCCGTCGTTGGTCACCGTCAACCGGACCTCCCCGTCGGCGCGGGTGAGCACGATCCCGCACTCGGCCGCGCGGCTGTGCCGCAGCACGTTGGTCACCGCCTCCCGCACCACCCAGCCCAGCGCGGCCTGCACCGGCTCGGGCAGCGCGCCCGCGTCGTCCACACCCTGCACCGTGCACGCCACCCCGGCGGCGCGCAGCACCGAGCGGGCCCCGGCCAGCTCGCTGGAGAGGTCGGTGCTGCGGTAGCCGCGGACGACCTCGCGGACCTCCCGCAGCGACTCCTCGGCGATCCGGTGGATGTCGGCCACCTCGTCGGCGGCCTCGGGCCGCGCGCGGCGCACCAGCTCGCCGGCCAGCTGGCTCTTCACCGCGATCGCGGACAGGTTGCGGCCCATCACGTCGTGCAGGTCGCGGGCGAAGCGCAGCCGCTCCTCCGCCACCGCCAGCTGCAGCTGCACACCGCGGGTGCGGTCCATCTCCAGCACCACGTCGAGCACCCAGACGGAGAACCGGAAGGCCAGGACGACGGCGTACACCGTGACGGCGATGGTCGCGCCGACCACCACCGCGGTGACCGCCTCCGAGCCGTCGACCGCAGCGGCAGCGCCCGCCAGGACCCCGACCAGCACCGACGGCCCGGCGAGCTGGCGGGTGCTCCAGATCGTGCTGCCGGCGGTGAGCACCATGCCCAGCGGCAGCGCGATCGCCCACGAGGTCGCGGGCGCCGGCTCGGCCCCCGCGCTGAACCCCCACACACCGAGCGCGCCGGTGACCGCGGCCGCGCCGAGCGCGAGCCCCGGCGTCCGGACCGGGATCCGCTGACCGGTGCGGTGCGCGGCCAGCCCGCGCGACGCCAGCACCACCGCCGCGACCGCGGTGACGACCGAGCCGACGAGGAACGACCGGACGCCCGCCACCCGGGCGTCCTCGAGGTCCGAGCCGGTGACGGCGAGGGCGAGCAACGGCAGCCCGGCACCGAGGTAGCTGTAGAAGGACCACCGGGTGTAGAGGTCGATCCGCTGCGGGGCGCTGCGGCTGCTCCACCAGCGCGAGACGGTCGGCACGGCGGTCATGCTGCCGTACCGACCCACCCGCGCCGGGCTCACCGCCGGGGCGCCCACCGGAAACCCCGGGCGGCGACCCCGCCGATCACCAGCCAGCCGGCCAGCACGGCCAGCGGCAGCGGCGCGGCGGCCCAGGCCCCGCCGGCGTCCACGACCTCGCCGTCCCAGGTGCGGCCGGCCAGGCCGAGCTGCAGCAGCTCGATGACCGGGGTCACCGGCAGCAGCCGGGCGACGGTGGACAGCCAGTCGGGGAAGGAGCTGATCGGGTACAGCAGGCCGGACAGCGAGGTGGTCGCGACCATCAGCGGCAGCGTGGTGATCTGCGCGCTCTCCGGCGTCCGGGTGAACAGGGTACTGGCGGCGGCGAGCACGGTCATCACGGCCGTGCCCAGCAGGACGGCGACCAGCGGCAGCAGGTACTCCACCGGTGCGCTCCACTCGCCGAGGACGGCGACACCCACCGCCACGACGACGACCTGGCCCAGCGAGATCAGCAGGCTGGGGACGGCGGTGCCCAGCAGCACCTCGGGAGCGGTCAGCTCCCCGGTGCGCATCCGCTGCAGCACCAGGTCCTCGCGCCGGGCGACGTAGGTCGACACGAGGTTGTAGTAGGTCAGGAAGACCAGGGTCACTCCGACCGCGGTCGACAGCAGCTGCGGGCCCAGCGGCACGTCGCCGCCGAGGTCCATCGCCGGGACGGCGGCCACCAGCAGGAGCGGGAGCAGCACCGAGTTGACGACGGCGGTCCGGTTCCGCAGGAGGAGCCGGGTCTCCCCGCGGGCCAGCGCGGCGACGCGGCGGGCGCGGCTCGGGCCGGTGGTGGTCGGGGTGGTGAGGGTGGTGGTCACGGGGGTGGTCCTCTCGGGAGAGCGGGGTCAGGCGGACGGGGTGGTCTCGGTGCCGGCGGCCACGGCGAGGAAGGCCTGCTCGAGGGAGGCGGCCCGCGCCTCCAGCGCGCGCAGCACGACCCCGTGCTCGGCGGCCCAGGCCAGCAGCTCGGCCAGCACCGGCTGCAGCGCGCGGGTGTGCCACTCGATCCGCCGCCCCTCGGTGACGACCTGGGCGGCGGCCGGCCGGGGCGGCTGCGGCGCGTCGTCGTCCAGGGTGAAGCGGATGGTGGCCGGCTGGGTCTCGGCGATCTCGGCCTGCGTGCCGGCGAGCACGATCTGCCCGGCGCGGAGCACCGCGACGCGGTCGGCCAGCTCCTCGGCCTCCTCGAGGTGGTGGGTGGTGAGGACGACGGCCGCCCCGTCGGCGACCAGCTCGCGCACCAGCCGCCACACCTGGCGCCGGCTCTCCGGGTCCAGACCGGTCGTCGGCTCGTCGAGCACGACCACCCGCGGCCGGCCGAGCAGCGCCAGGGCGAGGTCCAGCCGGCGTCGCTCACCGCCGGAGAGGCTGCGCACCCGGCGGTCGGCCCGGTCGGCGAGCTGCACCTGGGCCAGCGCCTCCGCCACCGGCCGCGGCGCGGTCAGGGTGCCCGCCCAGGTCTGCAGCGTCTCGGCCACGGTCAGGTCGCCGGGCAGCCCGCTGGACTGCAGCAGCACGCCCAGGTGCCGGCGCACCCGGGCCCGCTCGCGCACCGGGTCGGCGCCGAGCACCCGCACGCTGCCGCCGCCGGCCGGCGCCAGGCCCTCCAGCACCTCCAGGGCGGAGGTCTTGCCGGCGCCGTTGACGCCCAGCAGGGCGAACACCTCGCCGGGCTGAACCTCGAAGGAGATCCCGCGGACCGCCTCGAAGTCGCCGTAGCTGCGGCGCAGGTCGCGCACCTCGACGGCGGGCGCGGTCTCGGTCGCCCGGGTGACGGGCGGGGCGGTGGGGTGCACGGTCGGCCTCCTCGGTGCGCCGCCGACCCGGGGTGGGCCGGTCGTCCGGACGCACTCCCCACGGTGCCGCCGCCGCGGCCCCGGCACAGGTGTCCAGCCGCACCTCTTCCCCGCCCGCCCGCACGGGTCGGCGATGACACGTGTCATGGCCCCGAGGTGCCGACGGGCCCCGCCTACGCTGGTCCGGTGCCGTCCGTCCTCTCCCCCGCGCCCGCAGTGCTGGCCCCGGCGGAGTGGACGGCGCGGGAGGCCGCCCACCAGGCACGGGTCGACGCCTGGGTGGTGCCGCACCAGCAGCGCCGCCGGGACGGCGTCGCCCACCCGGTCTGGGACTTCCTCTTCACCTACTACTCCGAGCCGCCCGGGCGGCTGCGCCGCTGGCACCCCGGCGTGGGCACGGTGCTCACCGGTGACGCCGCCCGCGCCCGGCTGGCCTGGCCGTTCTACGCGGAGGTGCCCGGCGGGGTCGCCGTCGACGTCGAGGCGTTCCTGGCCAGGCGCCGCGTCGCCATCGGCTGGGTGCACGGCCTGCTGTCGGCGACGGCCGGCCGGACGGCGCAGTTCGGCTGCTTCGGGCTGCACGAGTGGGCGATGCTCTACCGCCCCGGCGAGGGCGAGGTGCGGCACGAGCAGCTGCCGCTGCGGCTGGGCCAGGCCGGCACCGACGCGGTCGTCGAGCAGCACAAGGTGCAGTGCAGCCACGTCGATGCGTACCGGTTCTTCACCCGCGCCGGCGCGCCGCGCAACACGCTGACGCCGACCCGGGACACCCAGGCGCAGCTGGAGCAGCCGGGCTGCCTGCACGCCACGATGGACCTCTACAAGTGGGCCTACAAGCTGAGCCCGGCGGTGCCCGGCGAGCTGCTGGCCGACTGCTTCGCCCTGGCCGCCGACGTCCGCGAGCTGGACATGCGGGCCTCGCCGTACGACCTGGCTGCGCTGGGCTGGACGCCGGTCGCCATCGAGACCCCCGAGGGCAAGGCCGAGTACGTGGCCGCGCAGCGCGGTTTCGCCGCCCGCGGCGCGGCCCTCCGCGTCCGGCTGCTCGACGTGTGCCGGGAGCTGCTCGGCGAGGGCTGACGTCGTACGGTCGGGAGGTGACCTCCACCCGCACCGACCGCTGGCTGCACCTGGACGGGACGACGAACACCCGCGACCTGGGCGGGCTGCCCACCGTCGACGGCGGTGAGACGCAGTTCGGCCGGGTCCTGCGCAGCGACAACCTGCAGACGCTCAGCGAGGCCGACGTGCGCACGCTGGTGGAGGAGGTCGGGCTGACCGAGGTGGTCGACCTGCGCACCACCGCGGAGATCCTGATGGAGGGCCGCAGCCCGCTGCGCGACGTCGACGGGGTCACCCACCGGCACTTCACCCTGCTGCCCGAGCGCGGGATGCGCACCGACGTCTTCGCCGCCGAGGAGTCCGACGAGGAGGTCCGCGCGCAGCTGCCCGCCGACTGGGCGGAGTCGATCCTGCCGCGGCAGGTGGCCGCGGGCGACGAGGGCGAGCCGCCGGCGGTCCGCTCCTACCTGGGCTACCTCACCGACGGCACGGAGAACGTGCTGGCCGCGCTGCGCTCGCTGGCCTCCGGAGGGCCGGGCGCGGCGGTCGTGCACTGCGCGGCGGGCAAGGACCGCACCGGCGTCGTCTGCGCGCTCGCGCTGTCCGTCGCCGGGGTCGAGCCCGCGGCGATCATCGCCGACTACGCCCAGACCGCCGAGGTGATCGAGGCGCTCGTCGCGAAGCTGGCGGCCAGCCCCACCTACGCCGAGGACATGACCGGCCGGGAGATCGCGGTGCACACCCCGCGCGCCGAGACGATGCGCCGGGTGCTGGACCTGCTCGACGAGCGCTGGGGCGGGCCGATCGGTTGGCTCGAGGCGCACGGCTTCGGCGCCGACGAGCAGGCCGCGCTCCGCACCCGCCTCCGCGGCTGACCCACCCCGGGGACGACTCGACCCCGCCTCCGAGCGGAGGGCGGGGTCGTCGTGGTGCGGTCCCAGGTCACGTCCTGGAACGGCCCCTTCGCAGGGGCCCGCCGCGAGCGTGCGAGCGGTGGGGGGCGAAGGGGTCCTTCTTCAGCGGATGACGTTGGTGAACTGGCTGCTGTTGGCCAGGGTCAGCAGGTCGTCGCGCATGGCGGGGCTGCTGCTGCGGGCGACGGCGGCCGCGAGGGCCCGCCGCGTACGCGACGCCTGCCGACGCTGACGCCAGCTGGAGGTCACGCTGCTCATGTCACTGCCTTCTTCCGGTGGTCCTGAGTGGTTGTTACGCCTGTATTAAAGCAGGCGGGACGGCAGATATTCCATCGGATCGCAGGGCGTGTCGCTGTAGCCACCGATGGATTCATCACTCGGAGGGGGTAGTCGCCATAGATCCGTCACCTCACGGCCACCTCCGGAGTGACCCGCCTCACCACCCGGCTCCCTCACCCCGGAGATGGCCATGTCCGGGCGCTGCAGGACCCCGGAGAAGGCCATGTTCGGGGCCGAGGAGCCCGGACGTGGCAGAGCCCCGCCGGTCAGCATCGACCGGCGGGGCTCTGGGCTCGAGCGGTCAGGCGCCGGCGAGCACCTCGCGGACGGCGGCGCGCGCCGATGCCGGGTCGGCGGCGGCCAGCGCGACCTCGGCGGCCCGCTGGCAGGTCGCGAGGTCCACCGTCGCCAGCCGGGCACCGACACCGGCCACCGAGGAGGCGGCGCAGGACAGCGAGGAGATGCCCATCCCGACCAGCACGCAGGCCAGCACCGGGTCGGCCGCCGCCTCGCCGCAGACGCCCACCGGCTTCCCGGCTCGCTGCCCGGCCGCCGCGGTGGCCTGCACCAGCGCCAGCAGCGCCGGCTGCCACGGGTCGGTGAGGTCGGCCAGGTCGGCGGAGAGCCGGTCGGCGGCCAGCGTGTACTGCGACAGGTCGTTGGTGCCGATCGACAGGAAGTCCAGGTGCTCGAGGAACCGGTCGGCGAGCACCGCGACCGAGGGCACCTCGACCATCACGCCGGGCACCATCCCGCGCTCGCGCACCTGCGCGGCGAAGTCGGCGGCCTCGGCCACGGTGGCCACCATCGGCGCCATCACCCACGGCTTCGCGCCGGTGGCCTCGGCGGCCTGGGCCACGGCGTCGAGCTGGTGGGTGAGCAGGCCGGGGTCGCGGCGGGCGGTGCGCAGCCCGCGGACGCCGAGCGCCGGGTTGGCCTCGTCCGGCGGGGTGGCGAAGGGCAGCGGCTTGTCCGAGCCGGCGTCCAGGGTGCGCAGCACGACCTTCCCGCCGGGGAAGGCGGCGAAGACGCCGGCGTAGATGCCCGCCTGCTCCTCCACCGAGGGCTCCTCGGTGCGGCCGAAGAAGGCCAGCTCGGTGCGGAGCAGCCCGACCCCCTCGGCGTGCGCGGCCGCGGCCGCCTGCGCGCCGGCGCCGTCCTGCACGTTGGCCAGCACCTGCACCGGGTGGCCGTCGCGGGTGGCGCCCGGGCCGCGGTAGCCGGCCAGCGAGGCAGCCGCCTCGCGGGAGGTGGCCACCCGGGACTCGGCCTCGGCCCGGTCGGGGTCGACGGTCACGGTGCCGCGCTCGCCGTCGACCAGCACGACCGCACCCTCGGGGACGTCGGACAGCCCGCCGACGCCGACCACGCAGGGCAGGCCGAGCTGGCGGGCGATGATCGCGGTGTGGCTGGTCGCGCCGCCCAGCCGGGTGGCCAGCGCGACGATCCGGGTGGGGTCGAGACCCGCGGTGTCGGCCGGGGCCAGGTCGTCGGCGAGCAGCACCGACGGCGTCTCCGGCATCGGCACGCCGGGCTCGCCCTGGCCGGTGAGCTCGGCGACGATCCGGTCGCGCACGTCGCGGACGTCGGTGGCCCGCTCGGCCATCACGCCGCCCAGGCTGGTGAACAGCTCGACGAACTGCTCGGCGGCCCCGACGGTGGCCACCTCGGCCGAGGCGCCGTCACCGATGCGCTGCTCGACGGTGGAGAGCAGGCCTCGGTCGCGGGCCAGCTGCGCGGTCGTGTTGAGCACCTCGGCGCTCACCCCGGTGGCCGCGGCGGCGCGGCCGGCGAGCCGCTCGGCGACGGCGTCGGCGGCTGCGGTGAACCGGTCCTTCTCGGCGGCGCGCTGCTCCTCGGGGATCCACGGGCCCTTGGTCGCCGGCAGCTCGACGGCCCCGACGGGGCGCACGACGGGCCCCAGTGCCACCCCGGGGACGACGGGGGTCCCGGTCAGCACGGTGGCTCCGGCCAGGCCCTCCGAGGAGAGCCGGGTACCGGTCGGGGTGGTGGACATGCGTGGCCTCACTGTCTGCTCGTACCCGGCGGGGCCCGCCCGGGGACGGGCGGCGTCGTGGCTGGCTCGTTGGGTGGTCGTGCTGGTGGTGCGGACTGCGGAGCGGCGCAGCGACGATGGTGCGTGCCGGTGACCAGAGTCACGACTCCACCTTGACTTGTCAACTGATCCCACGTAGAACAACATGAACACAGCCCGGATCCCACACGATCGGGCATGGCCGTGGAGCAGAGACGCAGCGATCGGCCCACCGCCGACGGACCCGGAGCAGCGCCGCCCAGGGAGGTGACCGTGTACGCCGAAGAACGCCAGCAGGCCATCGCCGGCCTGGTCACCCAGCGCGGCCGGGTGGCCGTCACCGCCGTCGCCGAGCACTTCGGGGTGACCACCGAGACCGTGCGCCGCGACCTCGCCGTCCTGGAGCGTGCCGGGATGCTGCGCCGGGTGCACGGTGGCGCCGTCCCGGCCGGCACGCTGACCGTGGTCGAGCCGGGCCTCGGGGAGCGGCGCGGCACCCGCACCGACGCCAAGCGCCGGATCGCCGCCGCGGCCCTCGCGCTGCTCCCGGGCAGCTCCGGCTCGGTGATCCTGGACGGCGGCAGCACCACCGCCGCGCTGGCCGAGCTGCTCCCCGCCGACCGGGCCCTGGTCGCCGCGACGAACTCGGTGCCGATCGCCGCCCGGCTGGCCGGCGCCTCCGGGATCACCCTGCACGTGCTGGGCGGGCGGGTCCGCGGGATCACCCAGTCCGCGGTCGGTGAGTCCACGGTGGCCGCGCTGACCGACCTGCGCGCCGACGTCGTCTTCCTCGGCACCAACGGGATCAGCGCCGGGCACGGCTTCTCCACCCCCGACGAGGCCGAGGCCGCGGTGAAGCGGGCGATGGCCCGGGCCGGGCAGCGGGTGGTCGTGCTCGGCGACAGCAGCAAGCTCGGCCGCGAGCACCTGGTGCGCTTCGCGGCCGTCGAGGACGTCGACGTCCTGGTGACCGACGACGAGGCCGACCCGGCCGTCGTCGCCGAACTCGAAGCTCAGGGGATCGAGGTGCTCGTCGCATGAGGACGTCCTCCGCCGGGACCGGCGGGTGGGTGGTCACGCTGACCGCCAACCCCAGCCTGGACCGCACGCTGGACCTGCCCGGGCCGCTGGAGCGCGGCACCGTGACCCGCCTGGGGCCCAGCCACACCGAGCCCGGCGGCAAGGGCGTCAACGTCTCCCGGGCCATCGCCGCCGCCGGGGTCGACGTCGTCTCCGTGCTGCCCGCGGCCGACGACGACCCGGTCGTCCGGGCGCTGCAGGCCCTCGGCCTGCGGCTGGCCAGCGTGCCGATCGGCACCCCGGTGCGCACCAACTACACGCTCACCGAGCCCGACGGGACGACGACCAAGCTCAACGAGCCCGGCGCCCGGCTGGACGCGACGGCGCTCGCCGCCCTGGAGGCCGCGGTGCACGAGCACGCGGTCGGCGCCCGCTGGGTCGTGCTCTCCGGGTCGCTGCCGCCCGGCGCGCCGCTGGACTGGTACGCCACGCTGGTCCGCTCGCTGCGCAGCACCGGCGCCCGGATCGCCGTCGACACCTCCGAGGCGCCGCTGCTGGCCCTGCTCGCCGCCGGCCCCGACGCCGTCCCGGACCTGCTCAAGCCCAACACCGAGGAGCTGGCCCAGCTGGCCGGCCTGCCCGAGGAGGCGGTGACCGGCGACCCGGCCACCGCGCTGGCCGCGGTGGCCGCGCTGCACGACCGCGGGGTGGCCGAGGTGCTGCTCACCCTGGGCGGCGAGGGCGCGGTCCTCTCGACCGCCGAGGGCGTCTGGTCGGCCCGCCCGCCCGAGATCACCGTGCGCAGCACGGTCGGCGCCGGCGACTCCAGCCTGGCCGGGTACGTGCTCGCCGACCTGGCCGGCCTCGACCCGGCCGGCCGGCTGCGGAACGCCGTCGCATACGGCTCGGCCAGCGCCGCGCTGCCGGGGTCCGCCGTCCCGACCCCCGCCCAGGCCGACCCGGCCGCCGTCACCGTGACACCCGGCCTGACCGGCCACCCAGCTCCCGCCGAGGCCGTCCCGGCCGCCGGTGCCGACGCCCGCTGAGAACCCCGGGGGAACCACCCATGTCCGCACTCATCACGACCGAGCTGGTGGCGCTCGACGCCGACCTCGGTCCCGACAAGGACTCCGTCGTCCGCCGGCTCGCCGGGCTCGTCGCCGGCGCCGGGCGCGCGACCGGCGCCGAGGCGCTGCACGACGACGCGATGGCCCGGGAGGCGAAGGCCGCCACCGGTCTGCCCGGCGGCATCGCGATCCCGCACTGCCGCTCGGCGGCGGTGACCCAGGCATCGCTGGCCTTCGCGCGACTGGACCCGAAGGTCGACTTCGGCGCGCCGGACGGCCCCGCCGACCTCGCCTTCCTCATCGCCGCGCCCGAGCACGGCGACGCCGACCACCTGACCCTGCTCACCGCGCTGGCCCGCGCCCTGGTGCGGCCGGAGTTCGTCGCCTCGCTGCGAGCGGCCGGCTCCGCGGAGGAGGTCGTCCAGCTGGTGCAGGACGTCGTCTCCCCCGCACCCGTCGCCGCCACCACCGGGGCCACGGCCGCCGCCGCCCCCGCCACCGCACCGGCGGCCGGCGCCGCTCAGTCGGCGCGCAGCCTCGTGGCCGTCAGCGCCTGCCCGACCGGCATCGCGCACACCTACATGGCCGCCGACAAGCTCACCGCCGCGGCGAAGGAGATGGGCGTCGAGCTGCACGTGGAGACCCAGGGCTCGTCCGGGTCCACGCCGCTGGACCCGTCGGTGATCAGCAAGGCGGCCGCCGTCATCTTCGCCGTCGACGTCGGGGTCAAGGACCGCGACCGCTTCGCCGGCAAGCCCCTCGTGCAGTCGGGCACCAAGCGGGCGATGAACGAGCCGGAGGTGATGATCCGCGAGGCGCTGGCCGCTGCCGACGACCCGGCCGCCCGCCGGGTGCCGGGCACCGCCACCGACGGCGCCGCCTCGGCAGCGAGCGGCGAGCGCCCGAAGACCGGCGCGGAGATCCGCCGCTGGCTGCTCACCGGCGTCAGCTACATGATCCCGTTCGTCGCGGCCGGCGGTCTGCTCATCGCGCTGGGCTTCCTCTTCGGCGGGTACCAGATCGTCAACGGCGACCCCAGCAGCGACGCGGGCCAGAGCTTCGCCCAGAACTGGGCGCTCAACAACAGCTTCTTCAACCTGCCCGACGCCCCGAGCCTGGAGGGCCTCAACGACGGCTTCCTCGGCTACCTCGGCGCGCTGTGCACCGTGCTGGGGCAGGCGGCGTTCACCTTCCTGGTGCCGGCGCTGGCCGGGTACATCGCCTACGCGATCGCCGACCGCCCGGGGATCGTGCCGGGCTTCGTCGTCGGCGCCATCTCGGTCACCCTCAACGCCGGCTTCCTCGGCGGGCTGGTGGGCGGCATCATCGCCGGGTTCGCCGCGCTGTGGATCAGCCGCTGGAAGCTGCCCACGTTCGCCCGCGGCCTGCAGCCGGTCGTGATCATCCCGTTGCTGGCCACGCTGATCTCCAGCGGCCTGATGGTCGCCGTGCTGGGCCGCCCGCTGGCCAACGTCCTCAGCGGGCTCACCGACTTCCTCAACGGCCTGACCGGCACCTCGGCGTTCCTGCTCGGGCTCATCCTCGGCCTGATGATGTGCTTCGACCTGGGCGGCCCGGTCAACAAGGCGGCCTACCTCTTCGCCACCACCGGCCTCACCGCCGACGCCAGCCGGGGCTCGCTGGTGATCATGGCCACCGTGATGGCGGCCGGCATGGTGCCGCCGCTGGCCATGGCGCTGTCCACCGCGATCCGGCCCCGGCTGTACACCGAGGCCGAGCGCGACCAGGGCAAGGCCGCCTGGCTGCTCGGCGCCTCGTTCATCTCCGAGGGCGCGATCCCCTTCGCCGCCGCCGACCCGCTGCGGGTGATCCCGTCGATGATGCTCGGCGGGGCCACCACCGGCGCGTTCGTGGCCACCGCGGGCATCGAGCTGCGGGCGCCGCACGGCGGCGTGTTCGTCTTCTTCGCCATGAGCAACGCGGTGCTCTTCGTCGTCGCGGTCCTCGTCGGCGCGGTCGTCGGCGCGCTGGCCGTCACCCTGGCCAAGAGCCTCGGCGGCCGGAAGAGCGACGGCGTCCCCGAGGACGCCGAGGACCTGGCGCACGCCCACAGCCCCGGGACGACGACGCCGGCGCGACCGGCAGCCGTCTGACCGGCACAATGATCACAGCACTCGACCTCAGAAAGCAGGCACCGATGCCCTCGAAGACCGTGACCGTCGGCTCCGCCGTCGGCCTGCACGCCCGGCCCGCCGCGCTCATCGCCGAGGCGGTGTCCAAGTCCGGCGTGCCGGTCACCCTGGCCACTCCCGGCGGCAACGCGATCGACGCCGGCTCACCCCTGATGATCATGACCCTCGGCGCCAAGCAGGGCACCGAGGTCACCGTGAGCAGCGACGACGAGGCGGTGCTCGGCCAGATCGCCGACATGGTCGCCGCCGATCTCGACGCCGACTAGCAGGAGCGCGACGACGGCGCCCGTCCCCCACGGGGGCGGGCGCCGTCGTCGTCTCCCGGGCCTGGGGATCCGGTGCCACGCTGGCCGGGTGGAGCCGACCAGCAGGGAACGCGCGGTGGCCTGCCTGCGCCGACTCGCCCCCGAGCTGGGCGACGCCGACCTGCGGGAGCTGGGGTCCGGGACGGACAACACCGCCTACCTCGCGGGCGATCTGGTGCTGCGCGTGAGCAACGGGCCGGACGTCGCACGCGAGGCCCGGTTGCTGCAGCTCGTGGCGCCCCGGGTGTCCCTCCCGGTGCCGACGCCGGTCGTCGTCGACGAGGCCGGTGGTGTCCTGGCCTACCCGGGCCTGCCGGGCCGCCCGCTGCTCGGCCACACCCCCGCGCCCGGTCACGCCCGGGCGCTCGGGCGCTTCCTCCGCGAGCTGCACGCGATCGACGCGACCGGCCTCGCACCGGTCGACGACGACGACCCGGTCGAGTGGCTGGCCGACCTCGACGGGCCGGCGGACCTGCTCCGGGTGGTGGAGGCCACCGTGCCGCCCCTGGCCGGGCAGCGCGTCCTGGCCCACGCCGACCTCGGCGCCGAGCACGTGCTGGCGGCCGGCGCGGAGCTGACCGGGGTGATCGACTGGTCCGACGCCGCCGTCACCGACCCGGCGCTCGACTTTGCCCGGCCGTACCGGGACTTCGGCCCGGACTTCCTGGCCGGGCTGCTGGCGGCCTACGGGCCCGACGCCCCGGACCTCCCCCGGATCCGCTGGTACGCCCGCTGTGCCGCGCTGGAGGACCTCGCCTACGCGCGGCGCAGCGGACGGACGGCCTACGGCGCCGCGGCCCGGCGCAGCCTGTCCTGGCTGTTCCCGCTCGTCTGACCGCCGGGGCCGGTCAGGCCGGCCGGCGGGCAGGGCCTCGCCGTGAGCGCGTGCGCCAGGTGCGCTGGGCGCCGTCCTCGTCGCGACGGCGCCCGCCCCCTCGCAGGAGGGGACGGGCGCCGTGGGTCATGCGAGGTGCGTGCTCAGCCCTCGCGGGGGATGTCGCCGCGCCAGGCACCGGTCTCGGTGCCACGGCTCTCGATGAACTCCTTGAAGCGCTTCACGTCGGCGGTGATCTGCCGGTCGTCGACGCCGACCGCGGCACCGACCTTCTCCACCACGCCCTGCGGCTCCCAGTCCAGCTGGACCATCACCCGGGTCGTGGTGTCGCTGATCTTGTGGAAGGTGACGACGCCGGCGTGCGGGGTGTCGCCGTTCGTCGTCTTCCAGGCCACCCGCTCGTCGGGGTGCTGCTCGGTGATCTCGGCGTCGAACTCGCGCTCGACACCGGCGATCTTGGTGACCCAGTGGGTGCGCCGCTCGTCGAGCTGGGTGATGCGCTCGACGCCGTTCATGAACTGCGGGAACGACTCGAACTGCGTCCACTGGTCGTAGACCTGCCGGATCGGCACGTCCACGTCGATCGACTTCTCCACGTTCGCCATGGGGAGTCCTCCTCTGCTCGGTGGTCTCGTAGCTCCACAGAGCCCCTACCCGGCCGTTTGCCCTCGACACACCGCGGGTGCGCCGGGCCACGGGCGGCGCCGACCCGGAGCGCTAGGCCCCCTGCGGGGCCGCGAGCAGGGCGCCGATGACGCTGCCGCGGACCGGGCGGCCGGGCAGCAGCAGCATCTGCACCAGGTGGTAGGCGTCCGGCTTGCCGGCCCAGGTGCCGGTGCCGACGGCGCCCTCGGGGGTCAGCTCGTGGTGCCAGCTGCCCACGGCCGGGTCCAGGAACCGCCGCTCGCCCAGCTCCGCCCACCGGCGCTGCAGGGTGAGCGCGCGGGGGTCGCCGGTCACCGCGTACCGCACCGCCGCCGCGGCGACCGCCTCGCAGACCACCCAGTGCATCCGGGCGCCGACGACCGGTCGGTCCGCCCAGTCCAGCGTGTACGGGAAGCCCTCGTGCCCGTCGGCGGCCCAGCCGCGCTCGGCCGCGGCCAGGAACAGCCGGTCGGCGTCGGTGTGCAGCCAACCGGGCGCGTGCTCGCCCAGCGCAGCGGCCAGGTGCAGGCACAGCCGGGCCCACTCGAACTGGTGCCCGATGGTGATCCCGTAGGGCCGGAACGGGTCGGCGGGCCGGTCCCGGTTGAACTCCGGCAGCGGCTCCCACGTGCTGGTGAAGTGCTCGGGCAGCCGCCAGTCGCGCTCCCGGGCCCAACCGTGCACGATCCGCTCGGTCGCCCGCAGCGCGTGGGTGCGCAGCCGGGCAGCGGTGCCGGGGTCGGTGGGCGCGAGGGCGTCGGCCGCGGCCAGGGCGGCCTCCACGCCGTGCATGTTGGCGTTGGCGCCGCGGTAGTCCTCGGGCGTCGTCCAGCTGCGGTCGAACGACTCCCGGGCCAGGCCCTCGTCGTCGTCCCAGAACCGCTGCTCCCAGACGCCCAGCGCCTCGTCCAGCAGCTCCCGGCCACCGGGCACGCCCGCGGCGGTGGAGGTGGCGCCGGCGAGGACGGCGAAGGCGTGCACGTACGCGGCCTTGGTGTCGTCGTCGGTGGCCGCCCGCCAGCCGCCGTGCTCGGCGTCGTGCAGCGGGCCGTCGCGCAGCTCGGCCACGCCGTGCGCGGCCAGCTCCGCCGCTCCGGGGTCGCCGAGGATGGTGGCCAGCCCGAAGACGTGGGTCATCCGGGCGGTGATCCAGGTCTCCACCGGGCGGTCGGGCAGCACCGTGCCGTCGTCGCCGGCGTACCCGAACCCGCCGGGTACCCGGGAACGGGCAGCGAAGGACAGCAGCCGGGCGAGATCGGTCACCAGGGCACGCTAGCGGGCGCCGTCACGGCCGACGACGGGGCGCGAGGACGGTGGGCGCCAGCCGCACCGTCACCACCGCGACGGCCACCAGCGCGACCAGCCGCACCAGCCCGGCACCGATGTTCGCGCCACCCCCGGTGCCGGTCGCCCAGGTGACCAGCTCCACGGTCACCAGCACGGCCACGGCGCCCAGCACGACCACGCCGGCCGTGCGGGCCGCGCCGAGCAGCAGCACCCCGCCGACCAGCGCGGCGAGGTGGCCGGCGACCTGCAGCACCACGGGAGCCGCCCCCTGCTGCAGACCCGGCCGGCTGCCGCTCACCACGATGGCGGCCGCGGTGAGCAGCACGAACGCGAGCAGCGCGGCCATCGCCGCCCGGCGCCTGCCCACGACGTCAGAAGACGAGCGCGGTGCCGGGGTCGTGCAGCAGCGCCCCGACGTCGGCGAGGAACCGCGACCCCAGCTCGCCGTCGATGATCCGGTGGTCGAAGGAGAGCGCCAGCTGGGTGACCTTGCGCGGCACGACCTTGCCCTTGTGCACCCACGGCATGTCGCGGATCGCCCCGAACGCCAGGATCGCCGACTCGCCGGGGTTGAGGATCGGCGTGCCGGTGTCGACGCCGAACACCCCGACGTTGGTGATCGTGATCGTGCCACCGGACATCTCCGCGGGCTGCGTCTTCCCGGCCCGGGCGGTCGCGGTGAGGTCGGTGAGCGCCCCGGCCAGCTCGGCGAGGGACAGCCGGCCGGCGTCCTTGATGTTCGGCACGACCAGCCCGCGCGGCGTCGCCGCGGCGATGCCCAGGTTCACCGCACCGTGGACGACGATCTCCTGCGCCGCCTCGTCCCAGGAGCTGTTGACCATCGGGTGCCGCCCTGCTGCGAGCAGCAGCGCCTTGGCGACGAACAGCAGCGGGCTGACCTTGACGCCGGCGAGCTCGGGCCGGAGGGCGAGCCGCTCGCGCAGCTTCATCATCCGGGTGACGTCGACGGTCAGGAACTCGGTGACGTGCGGGGCGGTGAACGCGCTGGCCACCATCGCGGCGGCGGTGTGCTTTCGGACGCCCTTGATCGGGATCCGGGTGTCCCGGTTCCCGGTTTCGGCGCCGAAACCTGAGGGAGCCGGGGACGTAGGGGTGGCCAGGGCGGCGTCGACGTCGGCGCGGGTGATCACGCCGCCCGCGCCGGTGCCGGTGACCGTGGAGAGGTCGATGCCGAGGTCCTTGGCGTACTTGCGCACCGGCGGCTTGGCCAGCGGGCGCAGCGCGCCGCGACCGGGGGCCGAGGAGGTGACCGGCGCCGGGGCGGCGTCGGCGGCGGTCGCGTGGGCCTCCGCGGCGCGGCCGGTCTCCAGCCCGCCGTGCCGGACCGGCTTTACCGTCGCGTCGGGTGCGGTGGCCAGCAGCGGCGGGCGGTCCGAGCCGGAGCCGTAGTCGGCCTCGGGCAGCACCTGCGGTGCGGTGGCCCGGGTGGCCGCGGCGGCACCGTTGCGGCGCGGACGGCGGCGGGCCTCGGTGCTGCGCGGCCCGTAGCCGACCAGCACCGCGGTGCGGCCGTTGGCGTTGGTCTCCCCGATCAGCCCGGAACCGGTGGCCTCGGCGGCCGCGGCCGGGGCGGCGGAGGGGGCCGCGGCCGGGGCGTCGCCGCCGATGTCGATGGTGATGATCGGGGCACCGACGTCGACCGTCGTCCCGGGCTCGAACAGCAGCTCGGTGACCGTGCCGGCGAACGGGCTGGGCAGCTCGACGGCGGCCTTCGCCGTCTCGACCTCGCAGAGCGGCTGGTTCACCGTGACCGTGTCGCCCACGGCGACCAGCCAGGACAGGATCTCGCCCTCGGTGAGGCCCTCGCCGACGTCCGGCAGCTTGAACTGGCGCAGGTCGGCCATCAGAACCCCAGCGATCGGTCGACGGCGTCGAGCACGCGGTCGAGGTCGGGGAGGTACTCCTCCTCCAGCTTGGACGGCGGGTAGGGGGTGTCGTACCCGCCGACCCGCAGCACCGGGGCCTCCAGCGAGTGGAAGCAGGTCTCGGTGACCCGGGCGGCGATCTCCGCGCCGAGGCCGAGGGTGGTGGGCGCCTCGTGCACGACGACGCAGCGGCCGGTGCGCCGCACCGAGGCGTAGACCGGCTCGAGGTCCAGCGGGGAGAGCGTGCGCAGGTCGACGACCTCCAGCGAGCGGCCCTCCTCCGCGGCGGCCTCGGCGGCCTGCAGGGCGGTCTTCACCATCGGGCCGTAGGCGAGCACCGTGACGTCGTCGCCGCCGCGGAGCACCCGGGAGGCGAACAGCGGGTCCGGGGTGGCGTCGGTGTCGACCTCCCCCTTCTCCCAGTACCGCCGCTTGGGCTCGAGGAAGACGATCGGGTCGGGGTGGGTGATCGCCTGCTGGATGCCCCAGTAGGCGTCGGACGGCGTGCTGACGGCGACCACCTTGAGGCCGGCGGTGTGCGCGAAGTACGCCTCCGGGCTCTCGCTGTGGTGCTCCACCGCGCCGATGCCGCCGCCGAAGGGGATGCGGATGACGATGGGCATGGGCAGCCGGCCCTTGGAGCGGGCGTGGATCTTGGCGACCTGGGTGACGATCTGGTTGTAGGCGGGGAAGACGAACCCGTCGAACTGGATCTCGCAGACCGGCCGGTAGCCGCGCATCGCCAGGCCGACCGCGGTGCCGAGGATGCCGGCCTCGGCGAGCGGGGTGTCCACGACGCGGGCGTCACCGAAGTCCTTCTGCAGGCCGTCGGTGATCCGGAAGACGCCGCCGAGCTTGCCGATGTCCTCGCCCATGAGCACGACCTTGGCGTCGTCCTCCATCGCCCGGCGCAGGCCGAGGTTGAGCGCCTTGCCGATGGTCAGGGTCTCGGTGCTCACGACTCGGCTCCCTCGAAGGACGCGTGGTAGGCCACGAACTCCTCGCGCTGGCGGGCCAGCTCGGGGGTCTGCTCGGCGTAGACGTGGTCGAAGATCTCGGTGCCGGCCGGGTCGGGCATCTCCAGCGTGCCCTGCCGGATCCGCACGGCCAGCTGGTCGCCCTCGGCGTCGACGGAGGTGAAGAAGTCGGCGTCGGCGATGCCGGACCGGGACAGGTACGCCTTGAGCCGGGCGATCGGGTCGCGCAGCTTCCACTCCTCGAGCTCGCTGGCCAACCGGTAGCGGGTCGGGTCGTCGGAGGTGGTGTGCGCGCCCATCCGGTAGGTGAACGCCTCGATGAAGGTGGGGCCCTGGCCGTCGCGGGCGGCGGCGAGCGCGGCTCGGGTGACGGCCAGGACGGCGAGGACGTCGTTGCCGTCGACCCGCACGCCGGGGAAGCCGAAGCCGGCGGCCCGCCGGAACAGCGGCACCCGGGACTGCCGCTCGATCGGCACGCTGATGGCGTACTGGTTGTTCTGGCAGAAGAAGACCACGGGCGCGGAGAAGGTCGCCGCCCAGATCATCGCCTCGTTGACCTCGCCCTGGCTGGTCGCGCCGTCACCCAGGAACGCCAGGGTGGCGCTCTCCGCGCCGTCGCGCTGCAGGCCCATCGCGTAGCCGGTGGCGTGCAGGGTCTGCGCGCCGATGACCACGGTGTAGAGGTTGAACTTCGTGGCGACCGGGTCCCAGCCGCCCTGGTCGACGCCGCGGAACAGGCTGATCACGTGCAGCGGGTCGACGCCCCGGGTCCACGCGACGCCGTGCTCGCGGTAGGTGGGGAAGGCCATGTCGTCAGCGGCGAGCGCCCGGCCGGCACCGACCTGGGCGGCCTCCTGGCCCAGCAGCGAGGCCCAGATCCCCAGCTCGCCCTGGCGCTGCAGGGCGGTGGCCTCGACGTCCCACCGGCGCACGAGCGCGAGGTCCCGGTACAGCGAGCGCAGCTCGTCGTCGGTGACGTCCAGGGAGTACTCGGGGTGCTCGACGCGCTCACCCTCGGGGGTCAGCAGCTGCACCAGGTCGGGCTGACCGGGCAGGTGGGGGGCGTCGGCCCCGGGTACGGGGTCGACCACCTCGGTGGTCTGCGACAGCGCGCTCATGCCGATCTCCTCGCCGTCTCGCGGGTGCCGGGGTCACCGAGCGCCCGTCGTTGGACGTCCACGCGGCGCCGGGGTGTGGCGCCACTCACACATGGTGGCACGCGGAACCGCTGCAGGAGCAGATCACCACCCGGTCGATCTGCGCAACACCCCCAGCGGTCACTGCGCAGTCTGAGCGGTACTAGGACGTCCTCGCATGTCAGACTGAGCAACGTGCCCGCCGCACCGGACCGCCTGGACGCCACTGACGCCCGGCTGCTCCTCGCCCTGTCGGAGGACCCGCGGGCCACGGTGCTCTCCCTCGCCCAGCAGCTCGGGCTGGCCCGCAACACGGTCCAGGCCCGGCTGGCCCGGCTGGAGTCCGGCGGCGTGCTCGACCC
Source organism: Modestobacter versicolor (assembly GCF_014195485.1). Classification (NCBI taxonomy): domain Bacteria; kingdom Bacillati; phylum Actinomycetota; class Actinomycetes; order Geodermatophilales; family Geodermatophilaceae; genus Modestobacter; species Modestobacter versicolor. The sequence continues at coordinate 3,538,772 of NZ_JACIBU010000001.1, read as the reverse complement.
GTTCGAGCGCCGGGTGCGGCCCGAGGCGCTGGGCTACCGGCTCGGTGCCTACGTGACGGTCCAGGTGGTGCAGCGCAGCCTCGCCGACGTCGGCGACGCGCTGGCCGCCATCCCGGAGGTGCTGGAGGTCATCGGGCTCTCCGGCGTGGCCGACCTGCTGGTGCAGGTGGTCGCCGTCGACGCCGACGACCTGTGGCGGATCACCGAGCAGGTGCTGGCGATCCCCGGCGTCCAGCGCACCGACACCAACCTGGCCCTGCGCCGGTTCGTCGACCACCGGATGACCCCGCTGCTGGAACGGGCCGCCGGCACCGACCGCCCCGCGGAGGGCTGACCTCCGGCGGGTCGGTCCGGCGCTGCCGGGGGACGGCGCGGTCCGCGCTCTAGGGTGCCCCGTGCCCTCCGCTGCCCGGCGCCGCTCCCCCGCCACCCGGTGGACGACGCCCCTGGTCGGCGCCCTGCTGCTGGCCGGCTGCACCTCCACGGTGCCCGGGTCGGCCGAGTACGCCCCGCCCGGCTCGGAGGGCCGGGTGGTGCGCGAGCCGTGCCCCCGCAGCTCCTTCGAGTGCATCGACCTCGGGGTGCCGGCCGACCACTTCACCCCCGGGTCGCCCACCTGGGACGTCACCTTCGCGCTGCAGCGCGCCACGGGCGAGCGCCGCGGGGTGTTCGTGGTGGCCACCGGCGGCCCGGGCGCCAGCGGCATCGCCGAGGCCGACCTGCGCGTCGCCGGGCTCCCGGTCGAGGTCACCGAGCACTACGACGTCGTCTTCTTCGACCAGCGGGGCATCGGCCTCTCCGAGCCCTTCCGCTGCGACCGGACGCTCGCCGCCGACACGAGCGGGACCCTGGACACCTCCTCGACCGCCGCCGAGCGCGACGAGTTCGCCCGGGAGAGCGCGCAGCTGGCCCGGGACTGCTTCGCCGAGGCCGGGGTCGACCCCGCCGACGCCGGCCGCTACGCCACCCGCCAGGCCGCCGAGGACCTGGAGGCCTTCCGCGACTGGATCGACGCCGACCAGCTGGTCCTCTACGGCGAGAGCTACGGCACCCAGCTGCAGCAGACCTACGCCGCGGCCCACCCCGACCGGGTCGCCGCCCTGGTCCTGGACGGCGTGGTCGACCTGGCCACCGACGACATGACCTTCGGCCTGGAGGCCGCGCTGGCCTACAGCGGCGTGCTCGGGGCGACCCTGTCGTCCTGCGACGCGCAGCCGACCTGCGCCCGTGACGCCCCGGGGAGCGCGCTGGCCCAGTACGACGCGCTCGCCGGCCAGCTGGCCGCAGCTCCCCAGCCGTACGCCTTCCCGCTCTCCGACGGCCGGCTGGATCCCCGGGAGCTCACCCTGGAGGAGCTCGAGCAGGCCGCCACCTGGTCGATGAGCGACCCGTGGTCGCGCCAGCAGTTCCAGCAGGCGGTCAACGCCGCGGCCACCGGGAACCTGGTACCGCTCGCCCGGCTCGCGTCCGCCGCCGCTGCCGCCGACCCGGACACCGGCGCCGTGGCGAACGACCCGTTCTTCTCCGACGCGCTCTACTACGCCGTCCAGTGCGCCGACTACGACGTCGTCCCGGCCGGCAGCACCGGCCGGGCCCAGCTCGACGTCTGGCTGGAGACCGGTCGGGCGGCCGGCATCGACCAGGCCCGGCTGGACGACGTCTTCTACCAGGACCTGCCCTGCCTGTTCTGGCCGGAGACCGGGGCGGCACCGATCACCCCACCGACCCCCAGCGACCCGCCCTACCCGCTGCTGGCGCTCACCGCCGACAGCGACCCCAACACCCCCACCCAGCAGGCGGAGCGGGTGGTCGCCCGGACCCTCGGGGACGCCGCACTGGTGGTGCAGCAGGGCGGCCCGCACGTCCTCTACGGCCGCGGCGAGCCGTGCGTCGACGAGGCGGTCGAGCAGCTGCTGAGCACCGGCCGGCTGCCCGGGCGCCGGACGGTGTGCCCCGGGGAGGTCGCCGGCGTCTACGGCCCGAACCCCCCGGCCACCGCGGCCGGGTACGCCGACGCGCGGGGCGCCGTCGACGCGGTGCTCGACGCCACCCTGGGCAACGTCACCTACACCTGGTGGGACGGCGCCCGCGACCTCACGATCGGCTGCGACGCCGGCGGTACGGCGACGTACGCGCTCGGCGGCGACGACCTGCGGCTGACGCTGGCGGAGTGCGCCTGGACGGCGGACGTCCCGGTCGACGGCGAGCTGACGGTGGCCGAGGGCGGCTTCGGCGACGCCCGCGGGTCGCTGTCGCTGCCCTTCGCGGAGCTGGACCTGGACGAGACGCAGGACGAGCTGACCGGCACCTTCCGCGGCGCCCCGGTCGGCTGAGCTCAGCGGCGCCGGCGGATCCGCACCGGCCCGCGGGCGGTGGCCACGTCGACGACCTCGCCGCGCTGGGTGACCTCGACCCCGCCGGCCGCCGCCAGCCGGCCCGCCGCCTCGCGGGCGGCCGGCATCAGCTCCCGCCAGCCCTCGGGGTCGACGGCTCGGGCAGCCTCCGAGGGGCAGATCGTCGCGCCGTCCCGGCGCTGGTCCAGCAGCGCGTCGATGGTCCGCTCCAGCGCGGTGCCGACGTCGTCCACGCCCCCAGCGTCCCCCACGGCGCGGCCGGGCGCCCAGGTGACGGACCGTTCCGGGTCCGCACACCGTTTGCCGGGGCGCGGCGCCCGGGTAGCCCGGCGCGCATGGCGAGGAACTCGATCAGCACGCTCGGCTGGGTCCTGCGTGGCGCCGCTGCCGGGGCCGCGGGCACCACGGCGCTCAACGCCGTCACCTACCTGGACATGGCCGGCCGCGGCCGAGCGAGCAGCTCCACGCCCGAGCAGACGGTGGAGGCGCTCGCCGGGAAGGCGCACGTGCAGATCCCCGGCGACGGCGAGACGCGGCAGAACCGGGTGCAGGGCCTGGGCCCGCTCACCGGCATCGCCGCCGGGCTGGGCATCGGCGTGCTCGCCGGGCTCGCCCGGGCCGCCGGGTTCCGCACGTCGCCGCTGGTCGGCACCGCGCTGACCACGGCCGGTGTGCTGGTCGGGACGAACGGGCCCATGACGGCGCTGGGCATCACCGACCCGCGCACCTGGTCGGCCACCGACTGGGTCAGCGACGTCGTGCCGCACCTGGCCTACGCCGCCGTCGTCCGGACGACGTTGGACGCCTTCGACCGCTGACACACTGCGCTGGTGGACGAGATCACCACCGAGGCGCAGCTGCGCGAGGTCATCGGCGAGCCGCTCCCCCGGGTCGCCACCAAGGACCGGCCGCGCCTGGACGACATCGACCGGCAGTGGCTGGCCGCCTCGCCGTTCTGCCTGGTGGCCACGTCGCACGGCGACGGGAGCTGTGACGTCTCACCCAAGGGCGACCCGCCCGGGTTCACCGTGGTGCTCGACGACCGGACGATCGCGCTGCCCGAGCGGGCCGGCAACCGCCGCGCCGACGGCTTCCGCAACATCCTGACCAACCCGCACGTCGGGCTCGTCTACCTGCTGCCCGGCCGCGACGACACCTTCCGGGTGCAGGGCCGGGCCCGGCTGGTGCGCGACGCCGACCTGCTGGACCGGATGGTCGTCGAGGGCTCCCGGCCGCTGCTGGCGATGGTGGTCGAGATCGAGTCGGTCTTCTACCACTGCGCCAAGGCGTTCATGCGGTCCCGGCTGTGGGACGCCGGCACCTGGACGCCGGACGCGGCGCCGTCCCGCCCGCGGATCGCGCAGCGGCAGGAGCGGCCGGACGAGCCCCTCGAGGAGCTCGAGCGGTACTACGGCGAGCAGTACGCCGCCGGGCTGTACCCGGCTCAGGCCCAGCCGCGCTCGTCGACCCCGCCCGGCACCGGGGCCTCGGGGTCGTAGGGCGTGCGGGTGAACACGAAGGTGGCCAGGTCCAGGTGGTCCGGCGCGATCCGCAGCGTCTCGCCCGCGTAGTAGCCGTCCAACCCGACCCAGGTGCCGTCCTCCCGCGGGGCGAACCGGCTGGCCCGCCCGCCGCGCCCCGGCAGCGGCCCGAGGTGCAGCAGCCCGCCGGCCTGCGCGCGCAGCACGTGCGGCGCCGGGCCCCAGAACCAGACGCCGAGCACGTCCAGCGGGACCGGCGGCGGGGACGGCGTCCAGGCCTCGACCACCCGGGGCTCGGCGGCCCGCAGGTCGGCGAGCAGCCCGGGCAGCAGCGGGTCCAGCCCGCTGGTGGTGTTGGCGAGCAGCACCGCGCCGGCCTGCTCGGACCGGTCGACGAAGACGCCGGCGAGGAACCCGGGCATCGAGCCGCCGTGCCCCACGAGCACCTGCCCGTCGACGCGGAGCACCTGCAGCCCGAGCCCGTAGGCCGACCAGCCGGGGGCCGAGGAGTCGACGCCGGCCGGCACGGCCATCTCCTCCAGCGTCGCGGGGGACAGCACGTCGCCGGTGTCGCCGAGCAGGAACGAGCCGAACCGGCCCAGGTCGGCCAGGGTCGCCCAGAGCTGGCCGGCGGCGGCCATCACGCCGGCGTCGTGCTCGGGCTCGGGCAGCACGACGTCGGCCCACGGGTGCACCGCCGAGCCCTGCGCGGCGCGGCCGGTGGGCCGCGGGTCGGTGCGGGTCATCCCGAGCGGGGCGAGCACCTCGTCGCGGACGACGTCGGTCCACGGGACCCCGCGGTGCCGGGCCACCAGCTCGCCGAGCAGTCCGAAGCCGAGGTTGGAGTAGTGGAAGCGGCGCGCGGCGCCCAGCACCACGTCGTCGCCGGTGAGCCGCAGCTCCTCCAGCGACCCGCCGGGCACCCGCTCCCACCAGCCGCCGGGGCTCTCCGAGGTGGCGCCGGCGAGGTGCGACAGCAGCTGGCCGACGGTGCGGTCGCCGAGCGGGGTGCCCGGGACGTGCTCCTCGAGCGGGTCGTCGAGGCCCAGCCGGCCCTCGTCGCGCAGCCGCATCACCGCGACGGCGGTGACCGTCTTGCTGATCGAACCGAGCCGGTACTGGACGTCGGTGTGCGGCTCGGCCACGTCCCCGCGCCCGGCGGACCAGGCCAGCCCGCCGTCGCGGACGACGCCGGCGACCAGGCTGGGCGCGCGCCCGTCGCGCTGCACCCGCGCGGTGCGGGCGAGCAGCGTGCGCGCGGTGGAGGGCAGCACCGGTTCGGCCATGCGCGGAGGCTAGCCAGCCGCGGCGGGTGCGGTCGCGCCGACCGGGAGCCGGCCGGTGCGCTGGGCCCACCGCTCGAACCAGACGGTGCACAGCGGCGGCACCGAGGCGGCGAGCGCGAGGAACGCGGTGCCGAGGGACCAACCGAGCACCCGCCAGGCGACGAGCGCGACGACGACGTAGGCGACGAACACCGCCCCGTGCACCGGACCGGCCACCTGCACGCCGACCTCGGTGGTCTTCAGCACCCACTTGACGAACATCCCGGCCAGCAGGAGCACCCAGGACACCGCCTCGGCGATCGCGACGACGCGGAACACCCGGGCGACGGTGCGCGAGTCGGTCAGGGCGGCGGGCATGGCGCTCCTCGGTCAGGCGTCCGGCGGGGTGGGTCCATGGTGCCGGGCCGGCCTGTGTGAGCTGGCTCGCGCCCCGGGCAGCACCGTGCCCCGGTCACCAGGGGCGACCGGGGCACCGTGCGACGTGCGACGTGCTGGGTCTTACCCGACGCGGCGCATCGCGGTGATCGAGCCCATGTAGTCGATGTCGACGACCTTGACCACGTCACCGGAGGTCGGGGCGTGCACCATCTGGCCGTTGCCGATGTAGATGCCGACGTGGCTGACCGGGCTGTAGAAGGCGAGGATGTCGCCCGGCTGCAGCTGGTCGCGGGAGACGGCCTGACCGGCGGCGGCCTGCGACCGGCTCGAGTGCGGCAGCGAGACGCCGGCGGCGGCGTAGGCGTACTGCACGAGGCCGGAGCAGTCGAAGCTGTTCGGACCGGCTGCCGCCCAGACGTAGGGCTTGCCGATCTGCGCCATCGCCGTGCTGACCGCGGTGGCGGCGGCGCCGCTGCCGGCCACGACCGGAGCCGCGGCGGCCGGGGCGGGGGCGGAGCCGGCGGCCTGCGGGCGGTCGGCCCGCGAGGCGGCCGGGGTCGACCGCTCGGTGGCCTGGGCGGCCTCGGCGGCGTGCGCGGCTGCGGCGGCGGCCAGGGCCGCCTCCTTCTCCTGCGCCGAGAGCCGGTCGTACTGCGCCTGGTACTCCGCGATCTGGGAGTTCAGGTCGGCCTGCTGCGCGGTGACCTGGTCGACGAGGGCCTGGGCGTCGGCGGTCGACCGGGCCGCGGCGGCCTCGGCCGCCTCGGCGTCCTCGGTCGCCTGCTGCGCCGCGGCGAGCAGCTCGTTGTTGTGGTCGGCGATGGTGCCGAGGGTGCCGACCCGGTCGAGCAGCTCGTCGGCGGAGTCGCTGCTCAGCATCGCCTGCAGGGTGCTCAGGCTGTCGCCGGTGTAGGCGCTGCGCGCCACCTCGACGACCTGGCCGCGGGCGGTGGCGACGGTGGCCTTGGCGGTCTCGGCCTGCTGGCCGGCCTCCTCGGCGGCGGTCTGCGCGTCGGCCAACTGGACGCGGGCGTCGTTGAAGCGCTCGGTCACGACCTCGAGCTCGTGGGCGCGCTCGGCGACGAGCGCGGCGGCCTCCTGCGAGGTGGTGGGCTGGTCCGGCGCGGCAGCGGCCGGCAGCGGAGCCAGGACGACGCCGCCGGCGACGGCGAGCGTGAGGAGGGCCCGACGGCCGGTGCGGCCACGACGGGCAGAGCGGTGCGAACTCGCCATGTTCGGCGGGTGTGTCCTTTCTTCCACCTGCCGCCTACCGAGTTAGCTGACGGGTTCGGGTGGGAAGACACCCGGCGGCGCGCCCCCCTGGGAGGGTCTGCTGCTTCACCCCAGTGCTGCGGTGGGTCCCCGGTCCACGGCCCGCGGTGACGCTGCGGGGCGGTGTGGTTCGGCGGCGGTCCTGACGGTCGTCACCCGGGTGGGTGGCTGCGTTGCCCGTCCGGACCGTCGCCCACCGTAGGTGGGGTAGCTGGAGATGACAAACGGCTCGGTGGGATTTGTGCAGAAACTCCTGGCGTGTGCTCCGACACGCTCACGCGGCGTGACAGGCTCGCCGGGTGCGTGGCCTGGCGCGGCGGGAGTTCTGCCTCGTGCTGCTGCGCCGGATGGCCGACACGCGACCTGACCTGGTCGCGGACGCGCTGCCCAGGCTGGGTGCCGACCGCGCCGAGGCCCATGCCGCCCACACTCGTTGGCAAGCACTCCACCACGCACAGCGAGCGCCGCGCGGGGTCGATCTGCGCACCGCGGTGCTCGGCCCGCCGGAAGAACGTGAGGACCGTCGCTTCGGCGACCTGGACCTCGAGGTCCGGCGGTGGCCGCTGCCGCTGTGGCCGCACCTGTGGTGGGAGGTGCTCTCCGACCCCGCGGGGCCGGTGCTGCACGAGCAGCTGGTCCGCGCCCCGGGCTCACCGGTGCCGCCTGCGGGTGCCGGGCTCCGGGTGTGGGAGCACGTCGTCGAGGACGTCTCCGCGCTGGACGGGGCGGTCGACGTCGACCCCGGTGTGGTGACCCGCTGGGAGGTCCACCTCCCCGACGGCACCCGTGCCTGCTTCGTCTGGGGGTTGCTGCAGCAGGTGCACCCCGCCCCTGGATGATCGGGCGTGTGCCGCACCTCACCACCGCCGCGTGGGACGACCCCGCCGTCCAGGAGCTGACCGCCGCCCAGCAGGCCGAGGTGCGCCTCCGCTACGACGGCGCCGGCGAGCCCGGCGTGCCGCCCTCCGCCGCGGACGTCGCGGTGGTGCTCGTGGCCCGGGACGACGACGGCACGCCGATCGGCTGCGGTGCGCTGCGCCCCCTCGGCGGCAGCGAGGCGGAGGTGAAGCGGATGTACGTCGTCCCGGCCGCGCGCGGCCGCGGCGTCTCCCGCCTGCTGCTGGCCGGTCTGGAGGCCGAGGCGCTGCGCCGGGGGTGGACGACGGTGCGGCTGGAGACCGGGGTGCGGCAGCCGGAGGCGGTCGCGCTCTACACGTCGGCGGGCTACCGGCCGGTCGAGGCCTTCGGGCACTACGTCGGCGCCGACGACCCGTACGCGGTCTTCTTCGCCCGGGAGCTGGCGTGACCGCCGCCCGGTACGACGCCGTGGTCGTCGGCGGCGGCCACAACGGCCTGACCGCGGCGGCCTACCTGGCCCGCGCCGGCTGGTCGGTGCTGGTGCTGGAGCGGCGCGACGTGCTCGGTGGCGCGGCGGTCAGCCAGCAGGTGTTCCCGGGGGTCGACGTCCGGCTGTCCGCGTACTCCTACCTGGTCAGCCTGCTGCCCGACCGGATCGTCGGCGACCTGGCCCTGCCGGTGCGGCTGCTGGACCGGTCGGTCGCCTCGGCCACCCCGCTGGTGCGCGACGGCCGGCACCGCACGCTGCTGGTGGAACGGGACGAGGGGCCGGCCACCGCCGCGTCGTTCCGCGAGCTCACCGGCTCCGACGCCGAGCTGGCCGGGTGGCAGCGGTTCTACGGCCGGCTGGCCACCCTCGCCGAGGACCTGGCCCCGACGCTGACCGAGCCGCTGCCCAGCGCGGCGCAGCTGGCGGCCCGGCTGCGCGACCCGGGTATCTGGCACGACCTGCGCGAGCGCCCGCTGGCCGACGTGGTCGCCGACCACCTGGCCGACGACGAGGTGCGCGGCATCGCGCTCACCGACGGCCTGATCGGCACGTTCGCCGACGTGCACGCCGCCGACGGGCTGGCCGGCCGCTGCTTCCTGTACCACCTCGTCGGCAACGGGACCGGCCGCTGGCGGGTGCCGGTGGGCGGCATGGGATCGGTGAGCGGGGCGCTCGCCACCGCTGCCCGGGCGGCCGGCGCGGAGCTGGTCACCGGCGCCACGGTCACCCGCATCGAGACCCGGGCCGACGGCGTCACGGTGCACTGGACCGACGCCGAGGGCACCGCGGCCGCCGCGGACGGCGGGTACGCGGTGAGCGGGGCGGCGCCCGCGGTGCTCGACGAGCTGGTCGGGGCAGCGCCGGGCGCCCGGCCGTCGGGGTCGCAGCTGAAGGTCAACATGGTGCTGCGCCGGCTCCCGGGGCTGCGCTCGGGCGCCGACCCGCGCCAGGTGTTCAGCGGCACGGTGCACGTCGACGAGGGCGCTGCCCGGATCGACGCCGCGTACGCCCAGGCGGCCGCCGGGCAGCTGCCCGACGTCGTCCCGTTCGAGGTGTACTGCCACTCGCTCACCGACCCGTCGATCGTCGGCGGCACCGGGCTGCACACCCTGACCCTCTTCGGGCTGCACACCCCCGCCGAGCTGTACGCCGCCGACCCGGTGGGCACCCGGGAGGAGGCGGTGCGCCGGGTGGTCGCCCAGCTCGACGAGCACCTGACCGAGCCGCTGGCCGACTGCCTGGCCCGGGACGCCGAGGGCCGGCCGTGCCTGCAGGCGTCCTCACCGCTGGACGTCGAGGCCTCGCTGGCCATGCCGGGCGGGCACATCTTCCACGGCGACCTCTCCTGGCCGGTGGCCCGCACCGACGGCGAGGCCGGCACCTGGGGCGTCGCGACGGCGCACCCGCGGGTGGTCGCCGCCTCCTCCGGCGGGACGGTGCGCGGCGGTGCCGTCAGCGGGCTGGGCGGGTTCGCCGCGGCCCAGCACCTCCTCGGCCTCGGCGAGGCGTGAGCACGACTGGAGTGGGCACGACCTGATCGTGCACCCGGCGGACGGGTGCCGCCCGACCCTGGAGGCCCCATGAGCACGCCGTCCGACGACGACCGCGAGGCCCGCGCGCAGCGGCAGCTGCCCCGCAACCGGTTCCGGGTCGTGGTGATCGCCGTCTTCGTGCTGGTCCTGGTGCTGGTCTTCGGCTACATGCTGCTGGTCAGCGCGCTGGGCTGAGCGCGCTGTCGGCGATCCGCCGCGCGCGACCGGCCCGCACCTGGTCACATGACCGGGTGCAGGTGGCGAGGGAGGCGCGTGGCCTGCTGGCGACGATCCGGGAGCGGTTGCGTGGCCGGGACACCGCGCTGATCGCCGCCGGGCTCACCTTCTACGCCGGGATCGCCGTCGTCCCGGCCCTGGTGCTGGCCCTGGGGCTGACCAGCTGGCTCACCAGCCCGGCCACGGTCCGCGAGCTCACCGGGCGGCTGGCCGACGTGCTGCCGGCCGAGCTCGGCGCCCCCGACGCGCTGGAGCGGCTCGCCGAGGCCGGCACCGGGCTGAGCCCGCTGGGCGCGGTGCTCACCCTGCTGCCGATCTCGCTCTACGGGGAGGGCCTCCGCCGGGCGCTGCTGCGGTTCAGCCCGGCCTCCGACCGGTTCACCGCCTGGCGGGGGAGGCTGCTGTCGCTGCCGCTGCTGCTGGTCGCGCCCCTGCTGCTCTACCCGCTGCTGCTGGTCGGGCGGCTGCTCGCCGAGCTGGCCGAGCGGCCGGGCGTGGGTGCGGCGATCGGCGGGTTCGCCGCCGGCTACTACTCGGTTCTCCTCGGGCTCACCGTGCCGCTGATCTGGGTGTTCCGGGTGGTCGCGGCCGGCCGGTTGCGCTGGCGGGCGGTGCTGGCCGGTGCGCTGTTCACCGCGGCGTCGCTGTCGGGGTTCCTGCAGGGGTTCGTGCTGTTCCTGTCCCTGCCGCTCGAGCTGGGGGCCCCGTTCGGCGGGCTCACCGTGGTCGGCGGGGTGGTCGCCGTCGGGTTCTGGCTGTTCCTGCTGCACCTGGTGCTGCTCGCCGGCTGGCTGTGCACCGAGGCGCTGGACGCGCGGCTGCGCCGGGGCGACCCCGCACCGGCACCGGTCAGCTGATCGGGTGCTCCTCGATGAGCCGGTCGCGCTGCTCGGCGACGTCGTAGGTCGGCTCCGGGAGCCGCGGGTCCAGGTCGGTGAGCGTCTCCAGCAGCAGCCGGCCGACGGCCCAGTTCCGGTACCACTTGCGGTCGGCCGGGACGGCGTACCAGGGCGCGGTGTCCCTGTCGGTGCGCTCCAGGACCGTCTCGTAGGCGCGCCTGTAGGCCGGCCACAGCTCGCGCTCGTCGATGTCGCCGGGGTTGAACTTCCACCGCTTGGCCGAGTCGTCCAGCCGGGCCAGCAGCCGCTCCTTCTGCTCCCACGGCGACAGGTGCAGGAAGCACTTCACGATCGTGACGCCCTCGTCGGCCAGCTGCTGCTCGAAGCGGACGATCTCCCGGTACCGGCGCTCGATCACCTGCGGGGTCGCGAGCTCACGGACCCGGCCGATGAGCACGTCCTCGTAGTGCGACCGGTCGAAGACGCCGATCAGGCCCGGGCCGGGCACGGCCCGCCGCACCCGCCACAGGAACGAGTGCCGCAGCTCCTCGGGCGTGGGCTTCTTGAAGGCGGTGTACTGCACGCCCTGCGGCTGCACGGAGCCGACGACGTGCCGGACGACGCCGCCCTTGCCGCTGGTGTCCATGCCCTGCAGCACCAGCAGCACCCGGCGCCGACCACCGGTGACGCCCTCGGCGTAGAGCCGCTCCTGCAGCTCGGCCAGCCGCTGCCCCTCCGCGATCATCACCTCGCGGGTGCGCTCCTTCTGGCCGGGCGCCATCGGGGTGGCGCGGGGGTCCAGCTCGGAGAGCTTCACCGGCGCCGCCGGGGTGCGCAGCAGGTCACGCAGGGAGTCCGCCATGACGGGAGCCTAGGGACCGGCTCGGGCGGCGGTCGACGGCACGTCCGGGAGGACCCGCATCGCGAGCAGGGCGACCACGACCAGGGCGGCGAACGCAGCACCCCGGCCCGGCGCAGCCACCCGGCCGCGCAGCACCGCCGCAGCCCCGGGGACCAGCGTCGCGTTCACCCGGGCCGGTGCGCGCACGGCTCCCCCGTCACCCGGCGAGCAGTTCGGGCAGCTCGCCGCGGTGCAGCACCACCAGGCTGCTGACCGCCCGGGTGAGCACGACGTAGAGCCGGTGCAGCCCGCGCGGCTCCGCGGCGACGATCTCGGCCGGCTCGACGACGACCACGTGGTCGAACTCCAGCCCCTTGGCCAGCGTCGCGGGCACCACCGAGACCCGGGTCGGCTCGGACCCGTCGTCGGCCAGCGCGGCGACGTCCAGCCCGGCGTCGGTGAGCAGCGCGACGACGTCGGCCACTGCGGCGTCGGCGCAGACCACCCCGGTCGAGCCCTCGGTCGCCGCCAGCTCCCGCACCACCTCGGCCAGCGGCTCGGCGAGCACCGCCACCGGCCGCAGCTGCAGCGAGCCGGGCTCCCGGCGCACCGCGGTGGCCGCGGGCAGCCCGGGCGCGATCAGCGGGAGCAGCCGGTTGGCGAAGTCGAGCACCTCACCGGGCACCCGGTAGCCGCGGGTGAGCGGGCGCACGGTGGTGCCCGGGCGCCCCAGGCCGGTGAGGGTCTGCGCCCAGTCCGCCGCCGACCACGGGCTGGTGGCCTGCGCGAGGTCGCCCAGCACGGTGAGCGACCCGGCGGCCAGCCGGCGGGCGACGGCCCGGCACTGCATCGGGGAGAGGTCCTGCGCCTCGTCGACGACCACGTGCCCGTAGCCGGGGGTGCGCTCGAGCATCCCGGCGACCTCGTCGACCAGCACCGCGTCGGCCGGCGTCCAGGGGGCGGCGCGCACCGAGCGCGGCGGCACCGGCCAGCTCAGCAGCGCCTGCTCCTCCTCGGTGAGCACCCCGCGGGCGGCCCGGGCCAGCAGCGCGGGATCGGAGAACAGCGCGCAGACCAGCCCCGCGGCGTCCACGGCGGGCCACACCGCGTCGCAGAAGGCGCGCACCTCCGCGCTCCGGGCGGTCCGGCGGGTCTCGGCGTCGGTCGGGCTCCCGCCGCCGGCCTCCTTGAGCCGCCGGGCGTACTCGGCCAGGCTCATCGCCAGCCGCTCCCGTCCCGCGGCGTAGTGCACCAGCTGCTGGTCGTCGACCCCGCTGGTGCCGGCCCGGCGGAGGTCGTCGACGAAGCGCTTGAGCCGCTCCACGCTGATCCGGTACTTCCGCCCCGAGAGCGCGACCTGGACCGAGTCCTCGGGCTTGCGGATCCCGCCCCACAGCGCCCGGCGCAGCACCTCGGCCATCCGCGCGTCGCCCTTGAGCACCGCGACCGCGGGGTCGTCGTCGGCCCGCACCGGCACCCGCGCGGTCAGGTCGGCGACGGTGGCCTGGTCGACCTCCACCTCGCCCAGCGCGGGCAGCACCTGCTCGATGTAGCGCAGGAACGCCCGGTTCGGGCCGACCACCAGCACGCCGGTGCGCGCCAGCTGCCCGCCGTGCGTGTAGAGCAGGTAGGCCGCCCGGTGCAGCCCGACCGCCGTCTTCCCGGTGCCCGGGGCGCCCTGCACGCAGATCGACTCGGTCAGCGGGGCGCGGACGATGTCGTCCTGGTCGGGCTGGATGGTCGCCACGATGTCGCGCATCGGGCCGCTGCGGGGCCGCTCGATCTCCTGCCGCAGCAGCTCGCCGGCGCCGCCGTCGTCCTCGCCCTCGGCGAGGCGCTCGTCCTCGTAGCTGGTCAGCTCGCCGGCCGCGAAGCCGAACCTGCGGCGACGCGCCAGACCCTGCGGGTCCGCGGCGCTGGCCTGGTAGAACGGCCGGCTCATCGGTGCCCGCCAGTCGATGACGACCGGGTCGCCGGCGGCGTCGCGGACGTGCCGGCGGCCGATGTGGAAGGTCTCGGCACCGGCGTCGGGCGCGGTGTCGGTGCGCCCGAAGAACGCCGGCACGCCGGGGTCGTGCGCCAGCGCGGCCAGCCGTTCGGCGCGGGCGGCACCCAGCCGCTCGGAGGCCCAGGCGTCGACGCCGGCGTCGGTGACCGCCACGGCGGCGGTGCGCATCTGGGTGAGGCAGTCGGCCGCACGCGCCAGGTGGGCGCGCTCGGCGGCGAGGACGGGATCGGGGGTGGTGGTCTCGGGTGCTGCAGCAGGGGGAGACACGGTCGGAGGACGCTACGCGTGACCGTGTTCCGGCTCAACCGAGTTCTCCCGGGCGGCCGTCCCGATGTGTAGACCGGCCGGTTCCGGATCATCCACAGGCATGGCCAGTGACTCAGCTCTGCCCCCGGTCATCGGGGCGATCGCCGACGACCGCGACGGGAACGCCCTCGGCACGGTCACCACCGTCTTCCTCGACGACGTGACCGAGCAGCCCACCTGGGTCGGCCTGACCGACGGGTTGCACGCCTCCTCGGACGACGTCCCGGTGATCGCGCCGATCGCCGACGCCGACTACGCCGACGGCCGGCTGCGGCTGGGCGTCCCGGCCGAGGCGGTCCGCGCGGCGCCCCGGGTGTCCCAGGCCGACCGGCTGAGCCCCGACGAGGAGGCCCGCCTGCTGGCGCACTACCGCGGCACCCCGGCCGTCGGGGCACCCCAGCGGACGACGACGCTGCCGCCCGTGCCGCCGGCGAACGGGCCGACCGTCGGGACGGCGGCGGACTCGGCGATGACCCGCACGGAGGAGCGGCTGGCGGTCAGCACGGTCGTGGAGCCCTGGACCCGGGCGGTGCTGCGGATCGAGGAGGTCACCGAGGAGGTCCTGGTTCCGGTGACCATCACCCGGCAGCAGGCCCGGATCGAGTACCTGCCGCTCAGCACGACCGACTCCGCGCGCACGGCCGGTGAGACCGCCGAGCCGGGCGTCCAGCGGGCCACCAGCACCTCGGGGTGGGTGACCCTCTACGCCGAGGAGCCGTCGGTGACGCTGGAGCGACGGCCGGTCGAGCGGGTGCGGCTGGCCACCGGCTGGGCCACCGAGGAGACCACCGTGACCCAGGAGCTGCGCAAGGAGCAGGTGGAGCTGACCACCACCACGACCCCGCACCTCTGAGGCGACCGGCCGCCGGTGCCGGGACGGCTCACCCGGGACCGGCGGCCAGCCACCAGCCCAGGGCGGTGGTGACCAGGTCGGGGGTGATCACGTGACCCCCGGTGAACTCCTCGTAGGTCACGTCGTAGCCGTCGGTGCGCAGCTCACCGGCGACCCGCCGTCCGCAGCGGTCGACCGGCAGCACCCGGTCCTCGGTGCCGTGACCGATCCAGAACCGCGGCCGGCCGTACCGTCCCGGCGCGGCCACGAACCCCGGTGAGAAGGCGAGCACGGCCTCGGCCAGGTCGCCGTTGGCGACGCCGAGCGACAGCGCGTAGGACGCGCCGTCGGAGAAGCCGCCCAGGGCGACCCGCTGCACCGGGAGCCGGTCGAACACCCAGCTCAGCGCCGCGTCCAGCGCGGCAACGTCGCGGCCCAGCCCGCCGGCGACGAGGTCCCAGGTCGCGGCCGCCGAGCCCGTCGCCAGCACCGCCACCCCGCGGGCGGTGGCCAGGTCGGCGACGGCCCCCAGCGCGTCGGCCGCCGTCCCACCGGCGCCGTGGAAGAAGACCAGCAGTGCCCGCACCTCCCCCGCCGGGACGGCCAGGAGCACGTCGGCACCCGGCCCGAGGTCCAGCGCCGAGGTGCCCGGCGGTGGTGGTGGGCCGGCCGGGGCCGGTACGGGACGGGCGTCGAGGCGGCCGTCCGCCGCGCGGGAGGGAGCTGGCACGCCTCTCCCCTACCCGCGTCGCGCGGTCGTGCACGGCGGCGCCGTTGCCGAAACGTGATCGTCCGCTGTCGGTGATCGGCCGGTCCCGCCGCGTCTCCTGGGTGGGAGCACAGGGAGGAGGCCCGTTGAGCACCGTGGACGACCAGTTCACCGACTTCGTGGTCGCGCACGAGCGGCAGCTGCTGCGCACCGCGTACCTGCTGGCCGGCGACCACGGGCACGCCGAGGACCTCGTGCAGACGGCGCTGGCCAAGGCGCACCGGCACTGGGCGCGGGTGCAGCAGGCGGACTCGCCGCTGGCCTACGTCCGCCGGGTGCTGGTCACCTCGCACGTCAGCTGGCGCCGCCGGCTGATGACCTCGGAGCAGGTGATCGAGACGCTCCCGGAGCGCCCCGGCGACGACCCGCAGCTCGCCCACGCGATCGGCGACGAGCTCCGCGAGGCGCTGCGGACGCTGTCGCCCCGGGTCCGCGCCGTGCTGGTGCTCCGGTTCTACGAGGACCTCACCGAGGCCGAGACCGCCCGGGTGCTGGGCTGCTCGGCCAGCACCGTCAACACCCACGCCACCCGCGGGCTCGCCACCCTGCGCGCCCAGCTGCGGCCGGCGACCCCCACCCCCGCAGACCTCACCCACCGGAGGCCGTCGTGACCGACCTGGACCGCGACATCCGCACCGCGTTCGACCAGCTCGCCGACCGGGCCGCCGGCCCGCGCGGCCCGGAGACCGCAGAGCGCGCCATCGCGCTCGGCCGACGGCAGCGCCGCCGGACCGCGGGCTGGGCGGCAGCCGCCCTCACCGCGGTGGTCCTGGGCGTGACCGTGCCGCAGGTGCTGCCCGCCAGCGGTGACCCCGGCCAGACGGCGGCGCCGTCGACGGCTGGGCCGGTGGGCCTGTACGCCGCCCCGACCCGGGGCTCGCTGGCCGGCGACGAGGAGTTCGTGGCCGGCGTCCGGGCCCTCGAGTGGTCGGGCCCGCTGGGGGTCAACGGCGCGGACCTGCACCCGGCGGAGGACACCAGGCGGGTGCTCTTCGCCGGCGACGTCCCCGGTGGTCAGCGCTGGGCGGTGGTGATGGGCAAGGTCGGCGCCCAGCACGCCTGGGCCTGGTACGTCGGCCCGGCCGGCGCTGCAGCGGAGGACCTGGAGCTGGCGGCGCCGCCCGCCCGCGGCGGCACCGACACGCCGATCGCCCTGCTCGACGACCGGAGCGCCACCGGCCCGCTGCTGGTGCTCAGCCGGCCCGGGGACGAGGCGGAGTACTCCGCCAGCCTGGACCGGGACGCGGCCGGCGTGCTCACCCGCACCTTCACGGCGCTCCCGGTCGTGGACGGCGTGCCGCTGGGGGAGGTGACCACCCCGATCGTCTTCGGCGCGGGCGAGCTGCACGTTCTCCGGGACGGCGTGCGGGTCGACCAGGCGGTCCCCACGACGCCCTTCACCGAGGAGCCCGTCCCCGCGCCGCAGCAGCAGACCGGCGACCCCGCCCGGTTCGCCGAGCTGATGGCGGGCTGCCTGGAGCCGCTGGGCTTCCAGGTCCGGATCGGGCCGGACGGCACCTCCTCGGAGATCCTCAGCGGCCCCTACGGCACGGGCCCGCTGAGCTCCGCCGAGGACGCCGAGACCGAGGCGCTGATCACCCGGTGCCGCGACCAGCTGGGCTACTGATGTCCCCCGCCGAGCCGGCTCCCCCGGCCCGCCCCGAGCCCGCGTCGGTGGTCGCCGCCCGCCAGCTGGCGCAGGAGGCCCGGGACCGGCCGGCCGCCGTTGCCCGCGCGCGGCGGACCCACCGGCGCTGAACCGTCAGCCCCGGTCGCCGGGCTCGACGATGTGCACCCGCACCGCGCGGAACTGGGCCGGGGTCTCCAGCAGCACCGCCTTGGTCGGCTCCCCGACGTCCAGCGGGCCGAGCCGGGGCAGCGCGTCCAGCGCCCGCAGCCGGGGGTCGGCGAGCACCTCGGCGACCAGACCCCTGTCCCCGCCGGTGGCCAGCGCCTCCGTCCCGGCCACGTGCGGCAGCAGCACCCGGGCCGCGGTGTCGGCCGCGTGGGTGACGACGGCGTCGGTCTGGTTGCCGCGCCGCCGGGCGAACCGCTGCTGGGACCAGCCTCCGGCGGCGGTGCGGCCCTGCACCTGCCGCGCGTCGACCTTGGAGACGACGAGCTGCGGGCCGTCGAAGACCCCGACCGCCCAGCGGCCGCGGCGCACCAGCAGCACCGCCGTCCGGTGCGGTGCCTTCACCGCAGCACCGAGGGTGGTCAGCGGGGCCGGCCCCGGCGTCCAGCCGTAGGGCGCGGTCAGCACGACCGCCGTGGAGTCCGCGCACCGCACGTGCACCGCGCCGCCGTCGTCCACGTGCACGTCGGTGAACTCGCCGTGCCGCTGCGCCACGCCGTCCAGCCAGCGGGCCAGCCGCTCGGGCGCGACGCCCAGCACCCGGCCACCGCCGGCGGCCGGCTGGCCACCCTTCAGGGACCCGCGCCGAGCGTGCGAGGCACGGGGGGAAGAGTGGTCCTCTGACATCCCGACAGGGTCGCACCCGGCCCGGCCGCCGTCCCTCCGTCGGACGACGACCGGGCCGGGTGCGGGCTACCGGGGCAGCTCGGCGGGCAGCCCGACGGCCACCCAGGCGACGAAGCCGCCCACCACGTCGGTCGCCCGGTGCAGGCCCAGCGAGCGGAGCGCGTCGGCGGCGAGGCTGGAGGTGTAGCCCTCGGAGCAGAGCACGATCACCTCGACGTCGTAGCCGGTCGCCTCGGGCAGCCGGTGGTCGCTGGCCGGGTCGAAGCGCCACTCCAGCACGTTGCGCTCGACGACCAGGGCGCCGGGCACGGAGCCCTCGAGCGCCCGCTGCGCGGCGGGCCGGATGTCGACCAGCACCGCGCCGTCGGCCACCCGGGTGGCGGCCTCCAGCGGGCCGATCCGCTGCAGCCGCGACCGGGCGTCGGCGAGCAGCTCGTCGACGGTGCGGGCGCCGGCCGGGCGGGCGGGGCTCAGCGTGCTCACCAGTCCACCCCCGCCTTCTCCGTGCCGGTGCGCACGAGCGCGCCGTGCTCGACCCGGTAGGTGTTCATCCAGCGCAGCGCCGGGGCGTAGACGTGCAGGCTCACCGCGGGCTCGGTGAGCGAGTTGGTCACCTGGTGCACGTAGTGCGGCCCGAAGTACCGCACCCGCCCGGCGGCCAGGTCGGTGGTGCTCTGGTGCGCGGCCGCCCGGGGGCGAGCGGCCACCACGCGCTCGGTGAGCGTGCCGCGGGCCACCGCGAAGGCGCCGGCGGAGCTGCCGTGGTCGTGCAGGTCGGTGCCCTGGCCGGGCAGCCAGGACAGCAGCCACACCTGGGCGCCGGCCAGCTCGGCGTGCAGCGACGGGTCGAGCACGGCGGCGGCGTCGGCCGGGTCGACCAGGTGGGTCCAGCGGCTCTCGTCGCGGTACTCGACGAGGGGTGCCCACAGGTCGGTCGCCAGGGTCAGGGCGACGGCCAGGGCGGCCGCCCCGCTGGGCCGGCGGGCGGGGGCACCGGGCAGGACGGGTTCAGCGATCAGGGTCACGGGGGTTCCTCGGTGCAGGGCGCAGCTCTCCCCGGGAGGGGGGCGCGCGAGGTGTGTCGGTCGGGAGGGGGTCAGCGCGCCGGACAGAGCGCGCTGGCGACCCGGAGCAGGTCGACCGCGCAGCGGCGGTGCAGCTCCAGCGAGTAGGACACGCCAGGGATCAGACCAGCCGCCGCATTGTTCGTCAAGTCCATCAGGTTGATGCACTTTATGGCCTTCCTGCAGGGGCCCACTGCGAACGTGCGAGCGGTGGGGGGCAGGAGGGTCCTTCAGCAGCGGGTGCGCCAGCCGAGCAGCCGGTCGAGGACGTCGCCGGTGCGCAGCCCGTCGTGCTCGTGCTCGTTGGTCACCCAGACCCGCAGGTTGCCCACCGCGTCGGCGGTCTCCAGCGAGAGCCCGGCGTCGACGTACATGTCGTCGAAGTAGACCGCCGCGTCGACCGGCACCTCGTTGGCCGCCAGCACGGCGCGGTCGTAGAGCGGGGGGTACGACCCGACCTCGGCCAGGGCCCGCGCGGCGGGACCGAAGGGCCGCAGCGACCGGATCTCGTCGAACATCCAGGGGTAGACCATCTCGCCGGTGAACGGCAGCGGCCGCCGCCCCGGGTCGAACCCCGCGCCCCGCTCGGCCTCGGCCGCCCACGACGTCGCGCCCGGCCCGCTGGCGTAGATGCTCTCGTGCAGCACGGCGTAGAGGGGGTTCTCCGTGTAGGAGGTGCGCTGGGCGACGCTCTCCAGGAAGGGCTCGGCGAGCTGGTCGGTGCCCTCCTCGAAGGCCTCCTCGAACAGCCAGTGCAGCTGCTCCAGCCCGGTCTTCGTGCCCAGGCCGTGCCCGAGCGTCTGCAGCCGGCGGACCGTCAGCCGGTCGCCGTCGGGCAACCGGACGTCGGTCGCGGCCAGGACGTCGGCGACCGCGGCCACCCGGGCGACGTCGTCCGGGAAGCGCTCGTAGAACCGCCGGGTCCGCGCCGCCACCCGCGGGTAGGTGCGGCGGTACAGCTCCCGCGCGTCCGGGCGCAGGCTCGCCAGCCCGCCGGTGACCAGGCAGCGCGCCAGCCCCTGCGGCGCCTGCGAGAGGTAGGTGAGGGTGACGAACCCGCCGTAGCTCTGCCCCAGCGTCGTCCACGGCCGGCCGCCGTACAGCGTCGTCCGGACGTGCTCGGCGTCGGCGACGATCGAGTCGGCGCGGAAGGCGAGCAGGTGCTCGGCCGCCGCGCGCGGGTCGTCGAAGGCGCTGATCCGGCGGGCGGTCACCCGCGAGCTGCGCCCGGTGCCGCGCTGGTCCAGCAGCACCACCCGGAACTCCTGCAGCGCCCGGGCGATCCAGTCACCACCGCCGACCGGGCGCGGCGACCTCCCACCAGGGCCGCCCTGCAGGAAGCAGAGCACCGGCAGGTCGTCGTCCCGCCGGTCCGGGTGCACGAGCTCCCGGGCGAAGACCTGGATCTCCTCGCCGCCGTCGGCGCCCCAGTGCAGCGGCACGGGCAGCGCGTGCTCGCGCACCACCATGCCGGGGACCTCGTACTGCACGGCCATGCCGGTCAGTGCGCCAGGGCGGCGGTCGGGGCGTGCTCGGCGGGGACGTGCAGCCGCCGCTGGCCGAGCGCGACGACGACCGTCGCGGCGGCGGCGGAGACGGTGGCCACCACGAAGCTGGCGTTGGCGCCGGCGTGGTCGACGATCTTGCCGGCCACCGACGCCCCGACCGCGACGCCCAGCGCCAGCGAGGTGCCGATCCAGGTGAACGCCTCGGTGACCGTCGACCGGGGCACCAGCACCTCGGCCAGGGTGAACGCGCTGATCAGCGAGGGGGAGACGGCCACCCCGGCGAGCACCACCAGGGGCAGCATCAGCCAGTAGCTCTCCACCAGCATCAGCGGCACGGTCAGCACCGTCAGCACCGTGAGCACGCAGACCAGCCGGTGCCGCAGCCGCACCCGCCAGTGCACGGTGCCCCAGCCGATCCCGGCGGCCATCGAGCCCGCCGCCAGCCCGGCGATCAGCAGCCCGCTCAGCGACCGGGCGCCGGCCTCGTCGGCGAAGGCGACCAGGGCGATCTCCAGGGTGCCCAGGATGGCGCCGACCGCGGCCCCGACGACGAAGAGCACCCGCAGCCCCGGCACCCGCATCGCCGAGGGCCCGCGCCGGTGCTCGTGCGCCACGGGGGGAGGCTCGGTGCGGCACTGCGCGGCGAACAGCAGCGTGCCGACCGCGGCCAGGGTGAACGCCGTGACCACGCCGGAGGTGGTGTGCCCGGTGGTGGACAGGAAGGTGACCAGCACCGGGCCGACGATGAAGACGAACTCGTCGACCACCGACTCCATCGCCAGCGCGGTCGGCAGCCGGGGTGTGCCGCGCAGCAGGTGGGTCCAGCGCACCCGGATCATCGAGGCGACCGGCGGCAGGCTGGCCCCGGTGGCCCCGGCGGAGAGGAAGACGGTCCACAGCGGCCAGTCCTCGCGCACCGAGGTGAGGAAGACGAAGCCGGAGACGACGAAGACGGCGAGCACCGACAGCAGCACCCGGCGCTGGGCGTGGGCGTCGGCCAGCCGCCCGATCACCGGGCCGGAGACCGCCGAGGCGACCGCGCCGACCGCCGCCACCGCGCCGCCCAGGCCGTAGGACCCGGTGTAGTCCTGCACCAGCAGCACGCTGCCCAGCCCGATCATCGACAGCGGCAGCCGGCCGATGAACGCCGCCAGCACCATCGGCAGGGCGTGCGGGGTCCGCAGCACGTGCAGATAGGGGTTGGGCACGGGCGGACAGGCCTCCGTCACGGGAAGAGAGGTGCCTCGGCCACGCTAACCGACCGGGCTGGGACCCGCGGGCCGAGCACCCGAGGTGCCCCGACAGCACGAGGTCCCGCCCTCCGACCACGCTGTCGGGAGGCGGGACCTCGTCATCGGGACCGGTCCGGCGGCGACGCTGCCGCCGGCTGGACCCAGTCCTAGGAGAGGCGGCTCTTGAGGATCTCCAGCTCGTCCCACATGGTGCTGGGCAGCTTGTCGCCGAACTTCTCGAACCACTCGGTGATCTGCGGGACCTCGGCCTGCCACTCGGCCCTGTCCACGCGAAGCGCCTGCTCGACCTGGTCGCGGGTCATGCCCAGACCGGAGACGTCGAGGGAGTCCGGCGTCGGGACGTGCCCGACCGGGGTCTCCTCGGCGGCGGCGGTGCCCTCGAGGCGCTCGACGACCCACTTGAGCACCCGGCTGTTCTCGCCGAAGCCCGGCCACAGGAAGCCGCCGTCCTCGTCGCGCCGGAACCAGTTCACGTAGAAGATCCGCGGCAGCTTCGTCGAGTCGTGCGCCTTGCCGGTCTCGACCCAGTGCTTGAAGTAGTCACCGGCGTTGTAGCCGATGAACGGCAGCATGGCGAACGGGTCGCGGCGGACGACGCCGACCGCGCCGGTGGCCGCGGCGGTCGTCTCCGAGGAGAGCGTGGCGCCCATGAACACGCCGTGGTTCCAGTCACGCGCCTCGCTGACCAGCGGGATCGTGGTCTTCCGGCGGCCGCCGAAGAGGATGGCCGAGATCGGCACGCCCTTCGGGTCGGTGTACTCCGGCGCGAGGATCGGGCACTGGGTGATCGGGGTGCAGAACCGGCTGTTCGGGTGGCTGGAGGGCTCGTCGCTGCCCGGCGTCCAGTCCTCGCCCTTCCAGCTGGTCAGGTGCGCCGGCGGCTCGTCGGTCATGCCCTCCCACCAGATGTCGCCGTCGTCGGTGAGCGCGACGTTGGTGAACACCGAGTTGCCCTGGTCGATGGTGCGCATCGCGTTGGGGTTGGTGTCCCAGCCGGTGCCCGGCGCGACGCCGAACAGGCCGTACTCGGGGTTGAGCGCGTAGAGCCGACCGTCCTCGCCGAAGCGCATCCAGGCGATGTCGTCGCCGAGGGTCTCGACCTTCCAGCCGGGGATGGTCGGCTCGAGCATCGCCAGGTTCGTCTTGCCGCAGGCGCTGGGGAACGCGGCGGCGACGTAGTAGGTCTTCTGCTGCGGGCTGGTCAGCTTGAGGATCAGCATGTGCTCGGCGAGCCAGCCCTCGTCGCGGGCCATCACCGAGGCGATCCGGAGCGAGTAGCACTTCTTGCCCAGCAGGGCGTTGCCGCCGTACCCCGAGCCGTAGGACCAGATGGCCCGGTCCTCCGGGAAGTGCACGATGTACTTGGTGTCGCTGCACGGCCACGGGACGTCGGTCTGGCCGGGCTCGAGCGGGGCGCCGAGGGAGTGCATGGCCGGCACGAACGGCCGGTCGGTGCCCATCGCCTCGAGGATCTGGCTGCCGATGCGGGCCATCACGCGCATCGAGACCACGACGTACTCGGAGTCGGTCAGCTCGACGCCGAACATCGGGTTCTCGGCCTCGACCGGGCCCATGCAGAACGGGATGACGTACATCGTCCGGCCGCGCATGCACCCCCGGTACAGCTCGGTCATGATCGCCTTCATCTCGCCCGGGTCCATCCAGTTGTTGGTGGGTCCGGCGTCGGCCTCGTCGACCGAGCAGATGAAGGTGCGGTCCTCGACGCGGGCGACGTCGCTGGGGTCGGAGGCGCAGTGGAAGGAGTTGGGCTTCTTCTCCAGCCGGGTGAAGGTGCCGGCGTCCACGAGCTTCGTGGTCAGCCGCTCCCACTCGGCGTCGGTGCCGTCGACCCAGACCACCTGGTCGGGCATGGTCAGCTCGGCCATCTCCTGCACCCAGGCGAGGAGTCGGGCGTGCGTGGTGGGGGCGTTCTCGAGACCAGGGATGGCCACGGAAGTCACGGCGTCTCCTCCTCTGCGTGCGGCAGTGCGGGGTGCGACACCGGCACTGGCGCTGACTGGCAAGGCCCGCCCCGGCCGCGTCGTTGAGGCCGGGGGGATCGCGTCAGACTACTCGTATAGGACGTCTACCTGCAGTGTGACGTACGTCCCTCGGGGATGCCGGGGGCCGCTGCGGTCGTTGCCCGGGGCGTGACCGAGCCCCAGCTGCTGCAGCCCCTGACCCTGCGTGGGGTCACCCTCCCCAACCGCCTGGTCGTCGCACCGATGTGCCAGTACTCCGTGACCGACGGGGTGGTCGGCGACTACCACCTGGTGCACCTGGGCCGGTACGCCCTGGGCGGCTTCGGGCTGGTCATGGTCGAGGCCACCGGGGTCACCGCCGACGGCCGGATCAGCCCGGCGGACGTCGGCCTGTGGGACGACGCGCAGGTGCCCGGGCTCGCCCGGGTCGCCGCCTTCCTGACCGAGCACGGCAGCGTCCCGGCGATCCAGCTGGCCCACGCCGGCGGCAAGGCGAGCACGCTGCGCCCCTGGGACGGCCACGGCCCGGTGACCGCGGAGAACGCCCGCCCCGGCGACGAGCCCTGGACGACGGTCTCCCCCAGCGGCGTGCCGATGGGCGAGGGCTGGCCGGCCCCGCACCCGCTGACCGTCGAGGAGATGGCCGGCGTCCGCGAGGCCTTCGTGGCCGCCGCCCGGCGCTCCCTGGCCGCGGGCTTCCGGGTCGTCGAGGTGCACGCCGCCCACGGCTACCTGCTCAACCAGTTCCTCTCCCCGCTGACCAACCTGCGCACCGACACCTACGGCGGGTCGCTGGAGAACCGGATGCGCTTCCCGCTCGAGGTGGTCGAGGCGGTGCGCGCCGCCTGGCCCGCGGAGCTGCCGCTGGTCGTGCGGGTGTCCGCCGTCGACGCCCAGCGCGACGGGACGACGCTGGAGGAGACGATCGCGTTCACCCGGGAGCTGAAGGCGCTCGGCGTCGACGCGATCGACGTCTCCGGCGGCGGCATCGGCGCCGGCTGGGAGCACCCGATCGGCTACGGCTACCAGGTGCCCTTCGCCGCGGCGATCAGGGAGCAGGCCGGAATCCCGACCATGGCGGTCGGCCTGGTCGTCGACGCGCAGCAGGCCGAGGCGGTCGTCGCCACCGGCCAGGCCGACCTGGTCGCGGTGGCCCGCGAGGCGCAGGACGACCCGAACTTCGCCCTGCACGCGGCCCGCGAGCTCACCGGCGGCTCCTACGACACCTACCCGGTGCAGGCCGGCCCGCGGCTGGCCGCCCGCGACCGGCTGCTGCACCGGCTCGGCCCGTGGACCGGCCCGGACCCGGTGCGCACCGTGGACTCCGCCCGCGCCTGAACGAGGACCCCGACCCCCTCCCCCTCGCAGGCTCGGGGCGAGCCTCTGGTCGGGGCCCGGGAGGCGGGCGGCGGGCTCAGCCCGGCTGCCGGCCGTAGGCGGGGCCGAGCTCGGCGTAGAACGCGTCCCAGTGGCCCGGGGGCGTGCCGCCGGAGACCTCGGCGGCGAACTTGTCCAGGTACCAGTGCCAGCCCAGCACGTAGTCGGTGACCTCCGTGCCCGCGGCGAAGAGCTGGGTGAACAGCAGCACGGTGCGGCCGTCCTCCTCGGTCAGGTCCAGCTGGACCCGCCAGCCCTCCTCGGTGTCCCACTCGACCACCAGCCGCCGGGGGGCGTCGCACTCGACGATCCGCATCGGCTCGCCGACCGGCTGCTCCTCGTGGGTCATGGTGAAGGTGCCCGAGCCGCCGACCCGGCGCTCGCCCTCGTAGCTGCCGATCCAGCGGAGCAGCCGGTCGGGCTCGGTGAGCGCGGCCCACACGTCCTCGACCGGGTCCGGCCAGCTGCGGCGGAACTGCAGCCGCACGCCGTCGGCCACCTCGGTGACCTCGCCCAGCCGCTCGTCCGGTGCGGTCATCGACCGTCCTCCTGTGCTCGGGCCCGCCGTCCGCGGGCGATCTCGGTGTCCAGCGCGTCCAGCCGCTGCGCCCACAGCCGCCGGTAGGGGGTCAGCCAGGCGTCGATCTCCGACAGCGGCCGGGGGTCCAGCGCGTACACGCGGCGCTGCCCCTCGGCCCGGACGCGCACCAACCCGGCCTCGCGGAGCACCCGCAGGTGCCGGCTGATCGCCGGGCGGGTGACCGCGAAGTGCCCGGCCAGCTCGCCGGCGCCCTGCTCACCGGTGGCGAGCAGGGCCACGATCTCCCGCCGGGTCGGGTCGGCCAGCGCCGCGAGGGCCTCCATGCCGTCATGTGTAACAGACAGCTTACGTAAGCGTCCAGTTACGCACGTTCGGACGGCGCACGACCGGGGCACGGTCGACCCATGACCGTCACCGATCCCGACGTCCCGGACCCGCTCAACGACCCGCGCACCCTGCAGGCAGACCCCGGCGCGCTCGGCCAGGGCGAGGACCTCGCGTCCACCGAGGACGACCCGACCAGCACCGGCGAGGACGAGCTGGCGTCGTCCCGGACCGAGGCCGACGAGGCCGGAGGCGGGGACGTCACGGGGGGCGCGGCCGGCGCGGTCGGCGAGGCGCCGACGGCCGACCGGACCTGAGCCGGACCGGTCCGTTTCACGCCCCCGCAGGCGGGAATGAGGCGTGGGTCACACCCGTTCCCGTGGAGGAGGCACCCATGGCCACCGGCGAGACCGGCTTCGCCGACGTCACCTTCGACCTGATCTCGGTCCAGTACCACTCGCTCAAGGCCGGGCACGACTACGGCCAGTACGTCCGGGACGCCGAGAACGCGGGCCTGGACGACGTCGCCTCGTTCTTCCGCGAGGTGATGCAGCAGGACAGCGACCGCGCCCAGCGCTGCCACGAGATGCTCCGGCAGCTCGCCGGCACCGAGCACGGCGGCCCGGCGACCAGCTGAGCCCGGCCAGGAACCCGGCTGCGCCGGGCCGGGTGCGTTCCGTAACCTCTGCGGGCCACCCGTCCCGACGCCCCGGAGGCCTGTCGTGCACGCCCTGACCGAGGCGGCGATCCGCCGCTCACTGGTCAACTGCTCCCGCAGCGAGGCCGCCGCGCTGACCCCGCCGCGCGACCTCGACGAGCTGGACTGGGCGTCGCTGGAGGTGCTCGGCTGGCGCGACCCGAAGGCGGAGCTGCGCGGGTACCTGGTGCACGAGGACGCCGACGGCGCCGTCGTCGGCCTCGCGCTGCGGGCTGCCGACACGCGGATGTCCAGCCGCCGCTCGGCGATGTGCCTGCTGTGCCAGACCGTGCGGTCGGCCGCCGAGGTCTCGCTGTTCACCGCCCGGCGGACCGGCGAGGCCGGGCGCAACGGCAACACGGTGGGCACCTACATCTGCGCCGACCTCGACTGCGCGCACCAGGTGCGGGCGGTGCCGCCGTCGGCCCAGCACCTGGACGAGGAGCTGCAGGCGCTGGCGGTGCAGGAGCAGGTGGCGGGCCTGCACCGGCGGCTGCGCGCCTTCACCGCCGACGTCACGCGCCGCTGACCGCGCCGGGCGGCAGCGGCCAGAGGACGATGGCGCCGTGATCACGACCCCGCTGACCCGCTGGTTCGACCTCGACACCCCGGTGTTCGGAGCACCGATGGCCGGGGTGGCCGGCGGGGAGCTCGCCCGGGCGGTCTCGCTCGGGGGCGGCCTCGGGATGATCGGCGTCGGTTCGGAGACGCCCGCCGAGTGGGTGGTCGAGCAGGCGCGGGTGCCGGCCGAGGCGGACGTCTCCTACGGCATCGGGCTGATGGCCTGGGCGCTGGAGCTGCGACCCGAGCTGCTCGCCGCGGCGATCGCCGCGGAGCCGGTGCTGGTCTCGGTCGGGTTCGGCGACCCCGCCCCGTTCGTCGGGCCGCTGCACGACGCCGGGATCGCCGTGGCCACCCCGGTCAACACGCTGGCCGACCTCGACCGGGCGCTGGGAGCCGGTGCCGACGTGATCGTCGCGCAGGGCACCGAGGCCGGCGGGCACACCGGGCACCGGGCGACCCTCCCGCTGCTGCAGGAGGTGCTCGCCGCGACCGACCGGCCGGTCCTCGCGGCCGGCGGGGTGGCGACCGGGGCGGGTCTGGCCGCCGTGCTGGTCGCCGGCGCCGCGGGCGGGTGGATCGGCACCCCGCTGCTGTCCTGCCCCGAGGCCACGAACTCCGCGGCGGCGCGCGAGCGGGTGCGGGCCGCCGGCGGCGACCGGACCGTGCTGACCAGCGCCTTCGACATCGCCCAGGGCCTGCCGTGGCCGGCGCGCTGGCCGGGCCGGGCGCTGGCCAACGAGTTCACCGAGACCTGGCACGGCCGGGAGGACGAGCTGCGCGGCGACACCGCGGCCACCGAGCTGGTGCGCCGGGCCCGCGCGGAGGGCGACCTGGAGAACGCGCCGGTCTACGCCGGGGAGTCCGTCGGGCTGGTCACCACCGAGGAGTCGGCGACCGACGTCGTCCGCCGGCTGACCGCCGACGCCGAGAAGGCGCTCCAGCGCGCGGGGCGCCTGGTCCGCTGACCAGGCCCCGTCCCGGGGCTCGCGCCGAGCCTGCGAGGCGTGAGGGGGACGGGGTCCTCCATCAGACCGAGCAGGTGCCGTCCTCGCAGCCCTCGGCCGCGGGGACGGTGACCAGCGGGTGGCTGTCGGCCCAGGCCCGCTCGAGCAGCTGCAGCAGCTGCTCGGCCGGCTGGGCGCCGGCGGCGCCGTAGGTGCGGTCGACGACGAAGAACGGGACGCCGGTCGCGCCGAGCGCGCGGGCCGTCCGGATGTCCTCGTGGACGGCGGGCAGGAACCGGCGGTCGCCCAGCGCGGCCCGCACCTCCGCCTCGTCCAGCCCCACCTCGACGGCCAGCGGCACCAGCGCGTCGACGTCGAACACCGAGCGGTGCTCCTCGAAGTGCGCGTGCAGCAGCCGCTCCTTCATCGCCCCGCCCAGCCCGTGCTCGGCGGCGAGGTGGATCAGCTGGTGGGCCAGCAGGGTGTTGCCGCTGACGCCCTGGACGAGGTCGTACTGCAGCCCCTCGGCCGCGGCGACCTCCTCGACCCGGCGCATCTGACCGGCCATCTCCTCGACGCTGCGGCCGTACTTCGCCGCCAGCGCCGGGAGGGTCGGCTCGGTGTGCCCCTCCGGCACGCTCGGGTCGAGCTGGAACGACCTCCAGACCACCTCGACCTCGTCGGCGTGCGCGAACCGGGAGAGCGCCGTCTCCAGCTTGCGCTTGCCGACGTAGCACCACGGGCACACGACGTCGGACCACACCTCGACCTGCATGAACCGACCCAACCGGGAGCGGGCGCCGCTCATTCCGCGGGCGGGGCGGCCACCTGGGCCCGGCCGTCGCCGGGGGTCGGGTCGAGGAAGACGTAGCGGACACCGGGGTGCCGGGCGACCAGCCGGCGCTCGGCCTCGTCGGAGGCCCGCTCGATGTCGGCGACCGTGGCGGTGTCGGCGAAGTCGACCTTGGCCGCGACCAGCAGCTGACCGGGGCCGATCACCGTGGTCAGCAGGAAGGGCACCCCGCTGACCTGGTCCAGCGAGGCGAGCTCGTCCTGCAGGTCCTGCCGGGTGGTGCCGGGCACGGACTGGCCGATGAGCAGCGAGATGTTGGCCCGGGCCAGCGAGCCCGCGACCGCGATCAGCAGGACGCCGATCAGGATCGCCGAGATTCCGTCCCACACCGGGTCGCCGGTGACGTCCTCCAGGAACAGGCCGAGCGCCGCGAGCACCAGGCCGACGAGCGCGGCGCTGTCCTCGAAGGTCACCGCCTTCACCGTGGTGTCGGTGGTGTGCCGCAGGTACCGCCGCGGCGTCGTCCCGTGCTCGCGCGCGGCGCTGCGCACCTGCCGCACGGCCTTGAGCAGCGAGCTGCCCTCCAGCACGAAGGAGACCGCCAGGATGACGTAGGAGATGGTCGGCGAACCCTGCTCCTCGCCCTCCAGGATGGTCGTCACGCCCTGGTAGATCGAGAACCCCGCGCCGACGCCGAAGGTGCACAGCGCGGCGAGGAAGGCCCAGAAGTAGGTCTCCCGGCCGTAGCCGAACGGGTGCCGGGCGTCGGCCGCCCGGTTGCCGCGCTTGAGCGCGATGAACAGCAGCACCTCGGTGACCGTGTCGGCCAGCGAGTGCGCCGCCTCCGACAGCATCGCCGAGGAGTGGCTGATGATGCCGCCGACGAGCTTGGCGACGGCGATGGCGAGGTTGGCCAGGCCGGCGACCACCACGGTGCCGGTGGACTCCCCGCCCCCACCGCCGCCCTGGGCCTCCTCCACGAGCGCGTGCTGGGGCGCCGGGGCAGGTTGCGTCATGCACCGACCGGTTCCCCGCGCAGCTGATCGGCAACCCCGCCGCTCAGCCGACCTCGGTCACCACGTGCGCGGCCATCCGGGCCACCGCGGCAGGCTCGGCGGCGACGGAGAGGAAGAGAAAGCAGTCGGTCGCCTCCAGCTCCAGCAGCACCGGCCCGGCGGGGCCGGGCACCAGGTCGACGCGGGCGTAGCTGAGCCGGTCGCGCCCCCCGGGCACGGCGTCCAGCGCCGCCTCGGCCACCGCGCGCTGGGCCCCGGTGACCGGCACCGCGCGCAGCTCCGCCAGCACGTCGGCCACGCCGACGGCCGCGCGGACCCCGGTGGCGGTGAGCAGCGGCGCCCGGCGCACCGCGTGCGAGAGGACGCCGCCGAGGAAGACCACGCTGGTCTCCCCCTCGGCCTCGATGCCGGGCAGGTAGGGCTGGACCATCGCGGTGCGGCCCTGGGCGTGCAGCCGGGCGACCAGCGCCGCCGCCTCCGGGTCGCCGCGGTCGCGGAACCGCCCGGTGTCCGCGGCGCTGCCGCTGACGGTGGGCTTGACCACGTGGTCGCCGTCGGGCGCCGTCCAGGCGGTGCCCGGGGGCACCAGCACGGTCGGCACCGTGGGCACCCCGGCCCGGGCGAGGTCGTCGAGGTACCGCTTGTCGGTGTTCCAGGCCAGGACGTCGACGGGGTTCACCGTGCGGGGGCAGCCGCGGGCCCAGCGGAGGAACTCCGCGTGGCGCAGCGGGTAGTCCCAGGTGCTGCGCACCAGCACGGCGTCGAAGGCGGCCCAGTCGACGGCCGGGTCGTCCCACACGACCGGCCGAGCGCGGGCGCCCGCCTCGTGCAGCGCGGCCAGCAGCAGGCCGCCGTCCTCGTCCAGGTCCGGCACGGCCGCGCAGGTCGCGACACCGATCATCGGGGGCACGGCGGCAGCCTGCCGCAGCCCACCGACGGTTCTCCGCTGCCAGGCGGCGTCACGCCGGTGCCGGCACGTGCTGCTCCCCGATCCGGATGATCTCGGCCAGCCGCTCGCGGGCCGCGGTGAGCTCGGCGATCTGCCGGTCGATGCCGTCGCGCTGCTTGGTCAGCCGGGCCAGCATGGCCGGGGTGGCCACCCCGGTGTGCACGCAGGGCAGCACCTCGAGGACGTCCTTGCTGCTCAGCCCGGCGGCGTAGAGCTGCTGCACGAACCGGACCCGCCCCACCGCGCTCTCCGGGTACCGGCGCTGCCCGCTGGGCGTCCGCGCGGCCTCCAGCAGCCCCTGCTCCTCGTAGTAGCGGAGCGCGCGCACGCTCACGCCGGCACGGGCAGCGACCTCACCGATGCGCAGCACCGGACCCCCTTGGTGTTCGGGCTCACACTTGACCCTGACGTCAACGTCAGGTCCTAGCGTCCCGCACAGCACATCCCGAGCGCAAGGAGAACACCATGGACATCACCGGATCGGTGGCCCTCGTCACCGGCGCCAACCGCGGCCTCGGCCGGCACTTCGCCCAGCAGCTGCTCGAACGCGGTGCCGCCAGGGTCTACGCCACCTCCCGGCGTCCCGAGCTGGTCGACGTCCCGGGCGTCGAGGTGCTGCGGGTCGACGTCACCGACCCGGCGTCGGTCGCTGCCGCGGCGGCCGCCGCCGGCGACGTGACCCTGCTGGTCAACAACGCCGGCATCACCACGGGGGCCAACCTCGTCACCGGCGACCTGGCGGACGTCCGCCGGGAGATGGACACCCACTTCTACGGCACGCTGGGCGTCGTCCGGGCGTTCGCGCCGGTGCTGGCCCGCAACGGCGGCGGCGGGATCGTCAACGTGCTGTCGGCGCTCTCCTGGTTCTCCACCGACGGCGCGAACGCCTACGCGGCGGCCAAGGCGGCGGCGTGGAGCCTCACCAACGGTGTCCGGATCGAGCTCACCGGCCAGGGCACGCAGGTGACCGGGGTGGTGCTGGGCGCGGCCGACACCGACATGATGGCCGGCTACACCGGCCCGATGACCGACCCGGCCGACGTCGTCCGGGTGGCGCTCGACGGCGTCCAGGCCGGCGACTGGGAGGTGCTGGTCGACGACTGGAGCCGTGGGGTCAAGGCCTCGCTGGCCGCCGACCCGCGGGCGTTCTACAGCCAGCCCGCGGCCTGAGGAGCGGACCCCGCTGCCGAGCGGGCAGCGGGGTCACCCGTCCTAGCGGACGCCGACCAGGTCGACGACGAAGACCAGCGTCGCGCCGGGCTTGATGACGCCGCCCGCGCCGCGGTCGCCGTAGGCCTTGTGCGCCGGGATGGTCAGCCGGCGGCGGCCGCCGACCTTCATGCCGGCGATGCCCTCGTCCCAGCCCTGGATGACCATGCCCACGCCGAGCCGGAACTCCAGCGGGTCACCGCGGTCCCAGGAGGCGTCGAACTGCTCGCCGCCGTCGTGCGTGACGCCGACGTAGTGGGCGCTCACCAGGCTGCCGGCGGTGGCCTCGGGGCCGTCGCCGACCACCAGCTCCTCGATCACCAGGTCGTCGGGTGCGGGGCCGGTGGGCGGCTCGACGTCGGGGCGGGTCAGCTCTGCCACGGGACTCTCCTCGGTTCGCCGCCGGGGCTCTCCCGGCGGGGCTGCGCCCCATCCAACACCGGGACGGCGGCCGACCCGACCGCCGCCCACGACTCGACCGCACACCGCACACCCGGCCCGGGTAGGTTGCACCGTCGGGCGGTCCGGCGGACCGGCCACGGTCCGGACCGCCGCGGCACGGACCACGCTCGTGCGGACGGACCGGCTGGAGGTGTGCGTGGCCCCCGATCTCCCCTCGGGCTCCGGCAACGGCACCGACGCTGCGCAGCTGTTCGCCGGCGGGGGCGAGGCGGGCCGGCTGATGGCCGCCCACGACTGGTCGGCCACCCCGGTCGGGCCGGTGGGGTCGTGGCCGGCGAGCCTGCGCTTCGCCGTCCGGACCGTGCTGGCCTCGCGGTTCCCGATGGTGCTCACCTGGGGGCCGCAGTACCTGCAGTTCTACAACGACGCCTACGCCCCCTTCATCGGCGCCAAGCACCCGGCGATCGGCGAGGACATCCGGGTGACCCTCGCCGAGGGCTGGGCGGCGCTCGAGGGGCCGGTCGAGCACGCGATGGCCACCTGCGAGGCGTCCTGGTTGCCCCGGCTGCCGCTGCTGCTCGAACGGGCCGGGTACCGCGAGGAGACCTACTTCACCGTCTCCCACGCCCCGGCCTTCGGCGACGACGGCCAGGTGGCCGGCATGCACGCCGTCTGCACCGAGGTCACCGGGGAGGTGCTCGGCGAACGCCGGCAGCGCCTGCTGCACGACCTCTCCACGGCGGGCGCCGTGCTCGGCGACGAGCCGGCCGTGCTCGCCGCGCTCTGCGAGGCCCTCGCCACCGACCCCCTGGACGTGCCCTTCGCCGCGGTCTACCTCGACGACGACGGCGGCCGGCTCCGGCGGGCGGCGGTCGTCGGCTGCCCCGCGGAGCGGCTGCCGGCGACCCTGGACGACGCCGCGCGGTTGCCGGGGCAGGTGCCCGAGCTCGGCCTGGTCGGCGGGTTCTGGCAGGACCCGGTCTCCGACGCCGTCCTGCTGCCGCTGACCGCGTCGGCCGGCGACGAGCGGCTGGGGGTGCTGGTCACCGGCGTCAGCCCCAACCGGGAGCTCGACCCGGAGTACCGCACCTTCCTGGAGCTGGTGGCCGGGCAGTTCGTCGGCGCGCTGGGCAACGCCCGCGCCTTCGAGGCCGAGCGCCGCCGGTCGGAGTCGCTGGCCGAGCTGGACCGGGCCAAGACCGCCTTCTTCTCCGACGTCAGCCACGAGCTGCGCACCCCGCTCACGCTGCTGCTCGGGCCGATCAGCGACGTGCTCGCCGACACCGCCGAGCCGCTCCCGGCCGGGACGCGCGACCAGCTCACCCTGGCGATGCGCAACGGCCAGCGGCTGCAGCGGCTGGTCAACGACCTGATGGACTTCGCCAGCATCGAGGCCGGCCGCGCCAACGCCGTCCGCGTGGAGACCGACGTCGCGGCCTTCACCGCGGAGCTCGCCGGCGTGCTGCGCGCCGCCGCCGAGCGCGCCGGGCTCCGGCTGGCCGTCGACTGCCCGCCGCTATCCCGGCCGGCCCACGTCGACCCGCGGATGTGGGAGAAGATCGTCCTCAACCTGCTGTCCAACGCGGTGAAGTACACCTTCGTCGGCACCATCTCGGTGGCGCTGCGCGGTCAGGACGACGCGGTCGTGCTCACCGTCTCCGACACCGGCATCGGCATCCCGGCCGACGAGCTGCCGCTGGTCTTCGACCGGTTCCACCGGGTGCCCGGCTCGCTGGGCCGGCACCGGGAGGGCACCGGCATCGGCCTGGCCCTGGTGCGCGAGCTGGTCGGCCTGCACGGCGGCTCGGTGTCGGTGGCGAGCGAGCCGGGCGCCGGCAGCACCTTCACCGTCTCCGTCCCCTACGGCAGCCCGGACGCCGAGGGCGACGCCGAGCACCCGGCCGCCCCTTCCGAGGCCGCACGCGGCACCGCCGAGGCGTGGGAGCAGGACGTCGCGCCGCGCCAGCAGCCGGCCGCGCCGGAGGGCACCACGACCTCCGTGCTCGTCGTCGACGACAACGCCGACATGCGCACCTACCTGACCCGGCTGCTGGCCCCCGTCTGGCAGGTGCGCACGGTGGCCAACGGCGAGGAGGCGCTGGCGAGCATCGCCGAGCAGCGGCCCGACGTCGTGGTGACCGACGTGATGATGCCGCGCATCGACGGGTTCGAGCTGCTCCGCCGGCTGCGCGCCGACGAGACCACCCGCGACGTCCCGGTCATCATGCTGACCGCCCGGGCCGGGCAGGAGGCCGCGGTCGAGGGCTTCGCGGCCGGGGTCGACGACTACCTGGCCAAGCCGTTCCAGTCCGCCGAGCTGATCGCGCGGGTCCGGGTGGCCATCGAACGGGCGACCGGCCGGCGCGAGGCAGCAGCCCTCGACGTGCCGACCGGGCCGGTCACCGTGCCCCCGGTGCCGCGACCGGACGCCTCCGTGCGCACCCTGGTGCCGGCCAGCCGGCCGCCCGCGGTGGCACCGCCGCCGGCGCCGGCCCAGGTGCACTACGAGCGCTGGCGCTTCCCCGCCACCCCGCAGGCCATCCCGGCGCTGCGCCGGGCGCTCCGCCGGCTGTTCGCCACCGCCGGGCTGGACGAGGACCAGGCCTACGACCTGCTGCTGGCCGCCTGCGAGGCCGCGACCAACGCCGTCGAGCACGCCCAGGACCCCACCGAGCCCTTCGTCGACGTCACCGCCGAGGTGGGCGGCGGCCGGGTCGAGATCACGGTCCGCGACCACGGCCAGTGGCGCGAGCGGGTGCCGAGCATGGACCGCGGCCGGGGCTCGACGCTGATGAGCGCGTTCGCCGACATCAGCGCCGTCCCCAGCCCGGCGGGCACCACGGTGACCATCCGGGTGCCCCGCGCCGGGGACACCGCACCCCCCGCCTGACCCTCCCGGGCGCCGTCCGCGCGCCCGCCGGTCACCCCTGCACGCCCCCGGGACACCCGGCCCGGGTGGCCGCTGCCCGCGCCGGGCTTCCCGCCCGTGGACCTGACCGTTGACAGGCGGCACTGTGACCCCCTACACATGTACGGAAGAAGCACACGTGTACGGATAGCGCACACGGTGCCTCGCTCCACCGTCGGACACCGCCGTCCAACCACCGGGAGACACCGTGACCGCACCGCCGCACGTGTCCCTCGACGACGGTCCGGACGAGGTCGCGGCCGACCGACTGGCCGGGAACGTCGCCGAGCTGCTGGTCTCCGCGCTGGTCCGGCACCAGGTGGACGTCGTCTTCCTGAACCCGGGCACCGACACCGCCCCGGTGCAGGAGGCGGTCGTCGCGCTGCGGGAGGCCGGCCGGCCCACCCCGCGGGTGGTGCTCTGCCGGCACGAGGCGGTCGCGCTGGCCGCCGCGCACGCGCACTTCGCCGTGAGCGGCCGCCCCCAGGTGGTGATGGTGCACGTCGACGTCGGCACCCAGAACCTCGGCGCCATGCTGCACAACGCGGCCCGCGCGGAGGCCGGGGTGGTCGTCATCGCCGGGCTGACCCCGCGCACCAGCAGCGGGCAGGTGCCGGGCGGGCGCGACACGCTGGTGCACTGGATGCAGGACGTCCCCGACCAGGCCGGCATCGTCCGCGGGTACGTGAAGTGGTCCGCGGACCTGCACGGCGCCGCCACCGCCGACGAGCAGCTGGCCCGCGCGTTCCAGGCCGCGAGCGCCACACCGCCCGGCCCGGTGTACGTCACGGTGGCCCGCGAGGTGCTCATGGAGCCGGTGCCGGCACCTCCCGCCCCCGCGCCGCGCCGCGCCGTCCCCGCCCGGACCGCACCCGACCCGGCCGCGGTGACCGAGGCGGCCGCGGCGCTGGCCCGCGGCGAGCGCCCGGTCGTGGTCACCAGCCGGCTGGGCCGCGACCAGGCAGCGGTCCCCGAGCTGGCCCGGGTGGCCGAGCTGCTCGGCGCCCCGGTGCTCGAGCGCCGGGAACGGGTCAACCTGCCCTCCGGCCACCCCTGCTCCGTGCCCGACACCCGCCGGACGGCGGAGCTGCTGCGGGCCGCCGACGCCGTCCTGGTCGTCGACTGCGACGTCCCGTGGGTGCCCTCGGTCGCCGCACCGCCGGCCTCGGCGACCGTCGTCCAGCTGGACGCCGACCCGCTCAAGCTGTCCATGCCCGGGTGGGACTTCCCGGTCGACCTGTGCCTGCAGGCCGACCCCCGGCTCGGGCTGCGCGCGCTCGCCGACGAGCTCGAGCGGCTGGTGGACACCGGCGCGCTCGCCGCCCGCGCGCTGCCGGCCGCCGTCCCGCCGCCGGGCCCGCCGGCGGCCGGGTCGCTGAGCACCGCCGCCGTGGTCGCCGCCCTCGACTCGCTGCTCGCGCCCGAGGACCTGCTGCTCGACGAGTCGGTCACCAACATCGAGACCGTCCGCACCGGGCTGGCCCGCACCCTGCCCGGCACGGCCTTCCAGTGCGGCGGCTCCGGCCTCGGCTGGGCGGTGCCGGGGGCGATCGGGGCGAAGCTCGCCGCGCCCGACCGGCGGGTCGTCGCGGTGGTCGGTGACGGGACGTTCCTGTTCTCCGGCCCGACCGCGACGCTGCTCACCGCCCGGGACGCCGGCACCCCGTTCCTGATCGTGGTGCTGGCCAACGGCGGCTACGCGGCCAGCCGCCGCCCGGTCTTCGACCTCTTCCCCGACGGCGCGTCCGCCCGCAGCGGCGAGGTGGTCGGGACGCTGTTCCCCGAGCCGCCCGACGCCGCCCTGCTGGCCGGCTCCTGCGGTGCCTTCGGCGAGGACGTCACCGCCCCCGCGGACCTGGTGCCCGCCCTGCGCCGCGGCCTGGCCGCCGTGGCCGAGGGCCGCTGCGCCGTCGTCGTCGCGCACGTCGACTCGCCCTGGATCGACCGGGCCACCCCGGCCGCCCCTGCTCCTGCCCACCCATCCGCTCGACCCCGAGGAGATCGTCCATGAACGCAGGCACCCGAAGCAGCCGCCCGGCAGCGCGCCGGTCCCCGCTCCGCGCGGTCCGCGCCCCGCTCTCGCTCTGCTTCGCCGCAGTCCTGCTGGCCGCCTGCGGCGGCTCGGACGACGAGGGGTCCGCCGGCTCCGGCAGCACCGAGGGAGGCGGCGGGAGCGACGCCGTCCAGGAGGTCACCTTCCTGAACATCCTCCCGCTGGAGAGCCTCTCCTTCGCCCCGGAGCTGGTCGCGGACAACTGCGGCTACTTCGAGGACCAGGGGCTGGACGTCAGCTTCGAGACCACCCAGGGCTCGGCGCAGGCGATCCAGACCGTGCTCGCCGGCTCCGCGCTCATCACCCGGGTCGGCGACCTGGAGACCCAGCTGGCCGTGGCCGAGCGCAACGCCCCGCTGGTCGCGGTCGGCCAGCCCACCAAGCAGGGCACCATCCGCTTCATCTCCGGCGAGAACGACCCGCTGGAGAGCGCCGAGGACCTCGAGGGGCGGCTGATGGGCACCCCGTCGGAGGGCGGCACCAGCGAGATCCTGCTCAAGCTCGTCGCGGCCTCGGCCGGGATCGAGCCCGACGAGGTGCAGACCCAGGTGGTCGGCCTGGCCCCGGGCGTGTTCGACCTGGTCTCCTCCGGCCGGATCGGCGGGTACATCGTCTCGCTGGACACCGCGGTCGCGCTGGAGCAGCAGCAGCCCGACGCGGTCGTCTACGCCCCGAACGACGCCATCTCCAGCGGCGGCCAGGTCTACGTCACCTCGCAGGAGCAGACCGAGGACCCGGAGAAGCAGGAGCAGCTGCGCAAGTACCTCGCGGCGATCGACGAGACGCTGAAGTTCATCATCGCCGACGAGGCGAACGGCTTCGCCGAGACGCTCGAGTGCCTCTCCTCCGTCGAGATCCCGGCGCTGGCGACGCCCGAGATCGCCAAGGAGAGCCTGTCGACCTACGTCGAGTCGTGGACCGCGGCCGGCGAGGAGGAGATCGGCACGATGGTTCCCGACCAGTGGGAGGCCGTCTACCAGGAGATGGTGGACTCCGGCTTCATCGAGGACGGCCTCGACCCGTCCGAGTGGTACTCCAACGACTTCCAGCCCGGGAGCAACTGATGCGGCTGCCCGGGACCACCCCGGCCCCCGGGACGGGGACGCACACCGCGCTGACCCACCACGGCGCGACGGACGCCGACCGGGTCGACCCGGCACCGGCCGTGCGCGCGGGCGAGGAGCCCGCCGCACGGCCCGGCGCCACCGCTGTCGGCCCGGCCGGTGACCTCCCGGCCCAGCTCCAGGTGAGCGGGGTGAACAAGACCTACCAGGCCCGCCGGGGTGAGGTGCACGCCCTCAGCGACGTGAACCTGACCATCGGGCGGGGGGAGTTCATCTCCCTGGTCGGCCGCTCAGGCTGCGGGAAGACGACGTTGCTGCGGATCCTGGCCGGGCTGCTGCCCCCCACCTCGGGGGTGGTGGAGGCCGACGGGGAGAGCATCTGGCGCAACGGCAAACGCAACGACGAGGCGTTCAAGCAGTTCGGGTTGGTGTTCCAGGACGCCAACCTGTTCCCCTGGTACACCGTGGCGGAGAACGTGTCGCTGCCGCTGAAGCTGCGCGGGATGGGCAAGAAGGCCCGCCTGGCCCGGGCGGGGGAGCTGTGCGAGCTGGTCGGGCTGCCCGGCTTCGAGAACGCCTACCCCCGGGAACTGTCGGGTGGGATGCGGCAGCGGGCGGCGATCGCCCGCGCGCTGTCCTACGACCCGACCATCCTGCTGATGGACGAGCCCTTCGGCGCCCTGGACGCCCTCACCCGGGACAAGATGAACCTGGAGCTGCAGAACATCCACGCCCAGGCCGGGGCCACCGTGGTGTTCGTGACCCACTCCATCCCCGAGGCGGTGTTCCTGGCCGACCGGGTGGTGCTGCTCACCCCCCGACCCGGGCGGATCCGGTCGGTCACCCCCGTCTCGCTGGCCCGCCCCCGCTCGCTGGTCACCGAGACCAGCCAGGAGTTCCAAGACGTCGTCCGGGTGCTGCGCAGCGAGCTGGACGAGGAGGACTGATGACCACCACCAGCAACCACCCGATCAGCGAAGACGCCACCCCCGCCAGCGCCACCGATGGTGGCGCGCGCAGGTCGGGGTTGTTCGGGGACCGGGAACGGCTGATGAAGGTGCTGCCCTGGATCTCCAGCCCCATCCTGCTGCTCCTACTGCTGGGCAGCTGGCAGTTCGCCGTCTCGGTGGTCGGGGTCTCGGAGTTCATCCTCCCCGCCCCCTCTGCCGTCTGGGACTCCCTGGTCACCCTGCTGTCCGGGTCGGCGGTCTACCACGACATCTGGATCACCCTCACCGAGGTCCTCATCGGCTTCGCCGTGGCACTCATCGCCGGGGTCGCGATCGGCGCGGTGCTGGGCCGGGTCGTCTGGCTCGAGCGCGCCGTGCAGCCGGCGATGGTCGCCTTCCAGGTCGTGCCCAAGGTCGCGTTCATCCCGATCTTCGTGATCTGGTTCGGCTTCGGCACCACCTCCAAGATCATCATGGCGGCGATCCTGGCGTTCTTCCCGATCATGCTCAACGTGATGCTCGGGGTCCGGTCGGTCGACCGCGGTCACCGCGACGTCATGCGCGGGCTGGGTGCGACCCGCTGGGCCACCTTCCGCAACCTGGAACTGCCCTCCACGCTGCCCTACGTGTTCGCCGGCGCCGAGGTCGCCATCGTCTTCGCCGTCATCGGCGCCATCGTCGGGGAGTACCTCGGTGGCAGCGAAGGCCTCGGCCACCTCGTCGTCTCCAGCCTCAACGCACTCGATGCACCCCAGCTGTTCGCCGTGATCATCCTGCTCGCCCTGATGGGCTCCCTGCTGTATCTCGCCGTCACCACCACCAAACGCCTGGTCATCCCCTGGCACGACTCCGTCGCAGGACAGCAGTGACGCCGGAGCCGGTCGTGCTGCGGAGCAACCTGGCGGTCGGCAGCTCGCGGTGGGCGGTCCGCCGGGCCCAGTGGCGGGCGCTCGGCATCGCCGAGGAGGACATGACGAAGCCGAAGATCGCCATCGTCAACTCCTCGTCGAAGCTGGCCATCTGCTTCAGCCACCTGGACGACGTCGTCGGCCCGATGGAGGAGGCGATCCGGGCGGCCGGCGGGCTGCCGTTCGAGGTGCGCACCGCGGCGCCGAGCGACTTCATCACCAGCGCCGGCCGCGACGGGCGCTACATCCTGCCCAGCCGCGACCTGATCGTGAACGACATCGAGGTGGCCGTCGAGGGCGCCCAGCTCGACGGGATGGTCTGCCTCGCCTCCTGCGACAAGACCGCCCCCGGGCAGGTGATGGCCGCCGCCCGGCTGGACATCCCGACGATCATCGTCGGCTGCGGCTACCAGCCCAGCGGCCGGTACGAGGGCGAGCACGTCGACATCGAGGAGGTGTTCCTGGCCGCCGGGCACGTGGCCGCCGGCCGGATGACGCTGGAGCACCTCACCGGCATGAGCGACAACGCGATCCGCGGGCCGGGGGTCTGCGCGGGCATGGGCACCGCGAACTCGATGCACATGGCCTGCGAGGCGCTGGGCATCGCGCTGCCGGGCACCACCCCGGTGCTGGCCAACAGCCCGGCCATGTGGGACGGCGTGCGGCGGGCCGGTGCCCGGATCGTCGAGCTGGTCACCGAGGGGGTGCGGCCCCGGGAGGTGCTCACCCCGGCGGCCTTCGCCAACGCGGTGACCGTCATGCTCGCCACCAGCGCCTCGGTGAACAGCATCAAGCACCTGCAGGCCATCGCGCACGAGGCCGGCTGCGACGTCGACGTCCCGGGGCTCTTCGCCGAGCTCGCCGACCGGGTGCCGCTGCTCTGCTCGGTGCGCCCCAACGGCCCGGACTCGATCGAGGACCTGGAGGCCGCCGGCGGGACCCTCGCGGTGATGAGCCAGCTCGCCGACCTGCTCGACCTGTCGGCCCGCACGGTGGCCGGCGGCACGCTGGGCGACGTGCTGGCCGGGGTCACCGTGGCCGACCCCGAGGTGGTCCGGCCGGTCAGCCGGCCGTTCGGGGAACGACCGAGCATCGTCATGGTGCACGGCTCGCTCGCCCCCGGTGGCGCCGTGGTGAAGCGGCCGGTGCACGACACCGGCGCGCAGGTCTTCCGCGGCACCGCGATCTGCTACGGCACCCGCGACGAGGCGCTGGCCGGGCTGTCGGCCGGGGAGATCCGGCCCGGGCACGTGGTCGTGCTCGGCGGTCTCGGCCCGGTCGGCGGCCCGGGGATGGCGCTGGGCTCGGCCCTGGTCTTCGCCCTGGACGGCGCCGGGCTCGGCGACACCGTCGCGCTGGTCACCGACGGGCAGATGTCCGGCCTGGTCAACACCGGCACCGTCGTCGGCGAGGTCAACCCGGAGGCGGCCGTCGGCGGCCCGCTGGGCCTGGTCGAGGACGGCGACCCGATCGTGATCGACCTGGTCCGGCGCCGGGTCGACCTCGAGGTGCCCGCCGACGAGCTGGAGCGCCGGGCGGCGGCCTGGGCGCAGCGCACCCAGGTGCAGCCCGACACCGGCTGGCTGTCGATCTACCGGCAGCTGGTCTCCCCGGTCGCGGCCGGCGCCGTGCTGACCCCTCCCCCGCACACCCGGACCGGCGGCCCCGCCGGCCCGACCCCCCAGGAGACGAGCACCCCGTGAACCCGACACCCAGGTCGCTGGACGAGCCGGCCCGGAGCACCCCCGTCCTCGGCTCCTACGAGGTGGTCGTCGTCGGCGGCGGCCCCGCCGGGGTGACCGCGGCGGTGGCCGCGGCCCGCTCCGGCCGGTCCACGGTGCTGGTCGAGCGCTACGGCTACAGCGGCGGCGCGGGCAGCGCGGGCGGGCTGAGCACCTTCTGCGGGCTGCACGCCAACGTGCACGGCGAGCACAAGCAGGTCGTGCACGGGCTGGCCGACGAGGTGCTCGAGCGGGTGGACCGGCTGGGTGGGCTGAACCCGCCGCACC
The DNA here is from genome assembly GCF_014195485.1 of Modestobacter versicolor. Taxonomy (NCBI): domain Bacteria; kingdom Bacillati; phylum Actinomycetota; class Actinomycetes; order Geodermatophilales; family Geodermatophilaceae; genus Modestobacter; species Modestobacter versicolor. The sequence goes on along the minus strand of NZ_JACIBU010000001.1, from coordinate 3,496,292 downwards.
TGAGCTTCGCCGACCGGATCATGGCCCAGGCCTACGACATCTCCGCCTACAAGATCGCCCTGGACGACATGCTGGTGGAGTCCGGCGTCGACGTGCTCTTCCACGCCCTCGGCGTCGGGGTGCTGATGCGCGACGAGCACACCGTCGGGGCGCTCCTGGTCGAGTCCAAGTCCGGCCGCGGCGCGGTCACCGGCGAGGTGTTCATCGACTGCTCCGGCGACGGCGACCTGGCCGCGTGGGCCGGGGCGCCCTACGAGAAGACCGACCCGGCGCACGGGATGCTCTACCCCTCGCTGATGTTCCGGGTGAACGGCGTGGACGCCGCGGCCGCGGCCGGCGCCCAGCGGCTGATCCCGGAGCTGATGGAGGAGGCCGAGCGGTCCGGCCGCTACGCCTTCCCGCGCAAGCGGCCGATCGTCCGGCCGCAGCGCAACCCGCTGGAGTGGCGGGCCAACATCACCCAGCTGAGCAACCCCGACGGCAGCGCGATCGACGGCACCGACGTGCGGCAGCTGAGCCGGGGCGAGCTGCAGGGCCGCCGCCAGGTCCGCGACGTCTTCCCGTTCTTCCAGGAGTCGGTGCCGGGCTTCGCCGACTCCTACGTCGTCGACATCGCGCCGTCCATCGGCATCCGGGAGACCCGCCGCATCGTCGGCGCGTACCAGGTCACCGAGGACGACATCCTCGACTGCGTCGACTTCGAGGACTCGATCGGCGTCAACGGCTGGCCGGTGGAGGCGCACGTGGCCGGTGACGTCGAGCTGCGCTGGCAGCGCGGCGAGGACAACCGCGGCTACAACCAGCTGCCGTTCCGGATGATCGTGCCGCAGCTGCTGACCAACACCTACGTCGCCGGTCGGTGCGCCTCGATGACCCACGAGGGGCAGTCCAGCGCCCGGGTGACCGGGCCGTGCTTCGAGATGGGCCAGGCCGCCGGCACCGCCGCCGACCTGGCGCTGGCCGCCGGGGTCGCCGTCGGCGACATCGACGTGCCGGAGCTGCAGCGGCGGCTGGAGAAGGACGGCGCGTGGCTGGGCGGGGAGGACGGCGCATGAGGCTGGCCCCCGACGAGCAGGCGATGCTCGACGGCGAGCAGGGCGAGGCGGTGCAGGCCGCGATGGACCTGCTCGTCCGGTACGGCGAGGTGCTGGGCGCCGAGCGGCTGGTGGACACCGACAACGTCTGCGGCGCCAACCTCTTCGGCTCCCGGCACACCATGGTCTGCGGCTCCCCCGGCCTGGACGCCGCGTTCTCCGAGCACAGCCTCGACGCCCCGGTGGCGCTGCCCATCCCGCCGGTGCGGGCGCAGAGCTACCAGCTCATCGGCCCGATGGACACCCGGAACTGGGAGGTGCAGGGAGTCTCGCCGGAGGAGCGGGACGCCGTGGTGGCCAGCGAGGCGTACAGCGCCGAGCACGGCATCCACCTGATGAACACCTGCACGCCGTACCAGGTGGGCAACGTGCCGGTGAAGGGCGAGCACTGCGCCTGGATGGAGTCCTCGGCGGTGGTCTACGTCAACTCCGTGCTCGGGGCGCGCACCAACGTGGAGGGCCGGGAGAGCACCGGCGCCGCGATGCTCACCGGCAAGATCCCCTACTGGGGCTACCACCTGCCGGAGAACCGGTTCGGCAGCCACCTCGTCGACGTCCGCGTCCCGGTGGCCGACACCCTGGACTGGGGGCTGCTCGGGTACTGGATCGGCGAGCAGGTGGCCGAGGGCGTGCCGGTGCTCGACGGCATCACCACCACCCCGGACCTGGTGAAGCTCAAGCACTTCGGAGCGGCCGCGGCCTCCTCGGGAGGGGTCGAGCTGTACCACGTCCCGGGGATCACGGCCGAGGCGCGCACCGTCGAGGAGGCCTTCGACGGCGCCCGGCCGGCCGAGCGGCTGCACTACGGGCCGGCGGAGCGGCAGCAGACCTACGAGCACCTGAACTCCACCGGCCGGGACACCCACGTCGACCTGGTGATGATCGGCTGCCCGCACGCCACCCTCGGCCAGATCCGCGACGTCGTCCGGCTGCTCGAGGGCCGGCGGGTGCACGCGGAGAGCGAGCTGTGGGTGTTCACCCCGCGGGCGCTGCGGGAGGTCGCCGAGGCCAACGGCTACGCGCGCGCCCTGGAGGCCGCCGGCGCCCGGCTGATGAGCGACACCTGCCCGGCGATCGGCCAGTTCCTGCCCGAGGGCACCCGGGTGATCGCCACCGACTCGGCCAAGCAGGTGCACTACCTGCCGGCGATCATGGACGTGCAGGGCTGGTTCGGCACGCTGCGCGACTGCGTCGACGCCGCGGTCACCGGCACCTGGCAGGGGGCGCTGCGATGAGCGCGTTCACCCTGCACGGCCGTGGCCTGGTGGGCGGCGTGGCCGAGGGCGAGGCCCTGGTCACCAGCGAGGCGCTGTCCGGCTGGGGCGGCGTCGAGCCCCGCCGGGGGCGGGTCATCGAACTGCGGCACGAGCTGGTCGGCCAGTCCTTCGCCGGCAAGGTGCTGGTCTTCCCCGGCGCCAAGGGGTCGTCGGGGTGGTCGGGCATGTTCCACATGTCCCGGCTGATGGGCACCGCACCGGCCGCGATGGTCTTCACCACGATGAACACCAAGATCGCGCTCGGCGTGGTGGTCACCCGGGTGCCGGCGATCACCGACCTGGACGCCGACCCGCTCACCACCGTCCGCACCGGCGACTGGGTGCGGGTGGACGCCGACCGCGGTGAGATCACCGTGACCAGGGCCGACGGGTAGCGTCGACCGACGACGCGGGCAGGACGCCGGCCGTCGTCGCCGCCCGGCGCGGGCACCACGGAGCAGGATCGGGGACGGATGGACCACGGAGCCGAGGAGCCGGCCGACGGCCGGGCTGCGGCCCCCCGCGGCGACTACTTCGTGCAGTCCCTGGAGCGGGGGATCGCCGTCATCAAGGCGTTCTCCGCCGCCGAGCCGGAGCTGACCCTCAGCGAGATCGCGCGCCGCACCGGGATGACCCGGGCGGCTGCCCGCCGGTTCCTGCTCACCTTCGTCGACCTCGGCTACGTGGCGGTCAGCGACCGCCGGTTCCGGCTCCGCCCGACGGTGCTGGAGCTGGGCTTCACCTACCTGACGACGCTCACCCTCCCCCAGCTGGCCACGCCCTACCTGGTCGGGCTGTCCGAGGAGCTGCACGAGACCGCCAGCGTGGCCGTGCTCGACGGGCCGGACGTCGTCTACGTCGCCCGGTCCGGTGGTCGCCGGGTGATGGCGACCGGCATCACCGTCGGCACCCGGCTGCCCGCCTACGCCTCCTCGCACGGCCGGGTGCTGCTGGCCGGGCTGACCGACGACGAGCTGGACGCCTACCTGGAGCAGGCCGCGCTGGTGCCGCGCACGGCCCGGACGATCACCGACCCGACCGTCCTCCGCGAGCGGGTCGCCCAGGCCCGCGAGCGCGGCTGGAGCCTGGTGGACCAGGAGCTGGAGGAGGGCGTCACCTCCATCGCCGTCCCGGTGCACGGGCCCTCGGGCGAGGTGTTCGGCTCGATGAACGTCGGCACGCACTCCAACCGGCACACGCCCGAGCAGCTCCAGGCGCTCGCGCTCGACCCGCTGACCCGGGCCGTGCAGCAGCTCGAGCGCGACCTCGCGCTGACCGGCATCCGGTCGGACCACCCGCTGCGCTGACCGCAGCGGCCGGGCAGCTCAGCCCAGCGGGCTGCGGGGCAGCATCGTGTTGCTGATGATCCGCTTCTGGATCTCGCTGGTGCCCTCGAAGATCGTGGTCAGCCGGGCGTCGCGCCAGTGCCGCTCGACCTGGCGCTCGGTGGTGTAGCCGTTTCCGCCGTGCAGCTGCATCGCCTGGTTGGTGACCCGCACCGCCATCTCCGTGGCCTGCAGCTTCACCATCGCCGCCTCCCGCTCGCAGGGCCGGCCCTCGTCGAGCAGGTGGGCCACCTGGCGGTAGAACGCCCGGGCCTGCTCGACCTGCGCGGCCATGTCGGCCAGCGCGAACCGCAGCGCCTGGAAGTCGCCGATCGGGTGGCCGAACTGCTCCCGCTCCTGCAGGTAGAGCACCGAGTCCTCGACCGCCGCGCGGGCCAGGCCCACCGCGCGGGCAGCGGTGTGCACCCGGGCGGTGTTGAGGAAGGCCTGGGCCTCGCGGAAACCGGCGCCCGGGTCATCGCCGGCCTCGCCGGGGCCCACGATGAGGTCCTCGGCCGGGACCCGGACGCCGTCGAAGGTGAGGTCCCAGGTCAGGAAGCCGTGGTACCCGACCTTGTCGATCGGGTGGCCGCTGAGCCCCGGCGGGAACGTGCCGCGCTCCTTGACCAGCAGCAGGTTGCGCAGCCCGCGGGAGCGGGACTCCCCGGGCTGCGGGTCGGCGACCCGCACCAGCACCTGGATGAAGTCGGCGGCCTTGGCGTTCCCGCACCAGCGCTTGCGCCCGGTCACCACCCACTCGTCGCCGTCGCGCACCGCGCGGGTCTGCACGTTGGCCAGGTCCGACCCCGCCTCGGGCTCGGACAGCGCGACCGCGCCGATCCAGGAGCCCGCGGCGCTGCGGCGGAGCAGGTCGGCGCGGCGCGCGGGGTCGGCGACCGACGTGCCCATCCCCTGGGAGCGGGCCAGGATGCTGGCCACGCTCATCCAGGCCCGGGCCAGCTCCTCGCTGACCGTGCAGTACTCGAAGACGCCGAGGCCCAACCCGCCGTCCTCGGCCGCGATGGTGATGCCGAAGTACCCGAGCTCGCCGAGCCGCTCCAGGAGCCGCTGCGGGATCTCGCCCTTCTGCGGGTCCAGCTCGTTGGCGACCGGCAGCACCTCGTCCATCGCGAACCGGCGGGCCTGCTCCTGCAGCTCCGCCCGGGCCGGCGTGTGCCACGGCGGGAGCAGCGCGGGTGGCTGCGGGAGCCAGGGGTCGGTGGTCCCGGCGGAGCGGCTGGCGGTCGACGTCATCGTCGGTGCCTCCTGGGTCGGCGGTCCGGACTCGGACCTACTCTCCGGTGACGAGGGCCCGGTCGCACCCCTACGTGACCGACGCGACACCGGTCAGCCGACGGCGCACGGCGGGCGCAGGGTGTGCCACGGCGTCCGCTGCTGGAACCAGGCGCCGGCGTCGAGCAGCAGGTCCTCCCCGCCCACGGCGGCGGTGAGCTGCAGCCCGACGGGCATGCCGGAGACCGGGTGCCGCCCGGCCGGGAGGGACAGCGTGGGCCCGGCGTGCAGCGACCAGGGCGCGGTGAGCTGGGCCAGCCGGCGGGAGACGGCGAGGACGTCGTCGTCCGTGCGCGCCGCCGGGACGTCGACCGGCAGGGTCGGGGTGAGCAGGGCGTCGACGGAGCCGAAGACGTCGTCCAGCCCGCGCTGGAACTCCGCCCGGGCCTCCAGCGCCTCCGCCCGGTCGCCTTCCGAGACCCCGATGCCGACCCGGATCCGGGTGAGCGTGTCGGGCTGGAAGAGCTCGGGTCGGGCCAGCCGCTGCTGGTGCAGCTCGGCCATCCCGGCGTAGACGATCGTGTAGAGCACGTGCTGCGCCGAGGCCACGCCGGTCACCTCGACGGGCACGAGCTCGGCGCCGCCGTCGGCGAAGACCTGCCCGGCGGCGGCCACCACCTCGGCGACGCCGGGGTCCAGGTCGTCGAACCACAGCGCGGGGACGCCGATCCGCCGCGGCGGCGCCGGCTGCAGGTCCCGGGGCTCGTGGCCGGCGAGCACGGCGAAGGCGCGGGCCAGCAGCTCGACGTCGCGGGCCAGCGGGCCCACGGTGTCGACCAGCTCGCAGACCGGGAAGGTGCCCGCGTCCGGGACGACGGAGACGCCCGGGCGCAGCGCGGTGACCCCGCAGGCGGCGGCCGGGACGCGCACCGACCCGCCGGTGTCGGTGCCCAGCGCCACGTCGACCAGGCCCGCGGCGACGGCGGCCGCACTGCCGCCGCTCGACCCGCCGGGCACCCGCCGCAGGTCCCAGGGGTTGCGCACCGGTCCGGAGGCGGAGTTCTGGCTGGTCAGGCCGATGGCGAACTCGCTGAGGTTCAGCTTGGCCACGACCAGCGCGCCCGCCGCGGCCAGCCGGGCGACCACCTCGGCGCCGACGTCGGGCACCCGGTCGGCGAAGAAGGCCGACCCGCAGGTGGTGAGCACGCCGGCGGTGTCGATGTTGTCCTTGAGCCCGACCCGCACCCCGGCGAGCGGACCGTCCGGCGCGTGCGGCAGCGGCGGGTCGATGACCGTGACCACCGCGTTCGTGGCGGCCCGCACCTCGTCGTCCGAGGTCACGCCTCGGCCTGGCGGGCGCGGGCGAGCTCCACGTAGTGCTCGACCACCGCGGCGTCGTCCACGGCCCCGACGTTGAGCGCCTTCTCCGGCGGCACCCCCTGGAAGAGCCGCTTGAGCGGCACCTCCAGCCGCTTGCCGGTGCGGGTGTGCGGCACCCCGGGGACGACGACGACCTCGTCGGGCACGTGCCGGGGGCTCGCGCCGGCCCGGATCGCCGCGGTGATCTCCGCCGTCAGCTCCGGCGTCAGCTCGGCACCGGGGGCCAGCTGCACGAACAGCGGCATCCAGTAACCGCCGTCGCGCTGCTCGACGCCGAGCACCACGCAGTCGACGACGGCCGGGACCGCCTCGACGGCGGCGTAGATGTCCGCGGTGCCCATCCGCACGCCGCCGCGGTTGAGCGTGGAGTCCGACCGGCCGGTGATCAGGCAGGTGCCGCGCTCGGTGACCTCCAGCCAGTCGCCGTGCCGCCACACCCCCGGCCACGGCTCGAAGTAGGCCTCCCGGTAGCGGCTGCCGTCGGGGTCGTTCCAGAAGAACAGCGGCATGGAGGGCATCGGCTCGGTGACGACCAGCTCGCCCAGCTCGCCGACCACCGGGTGGCCGTCCTCGTCCCAGGACGCCGCCGCGACGCCGAGCATCGGCCGCTGCAGCTCGCCCGCGGTGACCGGCAGCAGCGGGGAGCTGCCGATGAACCCGGTGGCCACGTCGGTGCCGCCGGACAGCGACCCGAGGGGGACGTCGGGCGCCACGGCGTCGTGCACCCAGCGGTAGGCCGACGCGGGCAGCGGCGAGCCGGTGGACCCGATCGCCCGGAGCGCGGAGAGGTCGTGGGCCTCCCCCGGCCGGACGCCGGCCTTCTCGCAGGCGGAGAGGTACCCGGCGCTGGTGCCCAGGTAGGTGATCCCGACCTGCGCGGCCAGGGCGAACTGGGCGTCGACCGAGGGGTACGCCGGAGCGCCGTCGTGCACGACCACCGTGGCACCGGACAGCAGCGCCGAGGTGGCGATGTTCCACATGATCCAGGCGGTGGAGGCGTACCAGTAGAAGCGGTCGCCGACCCCGACGTCGATGTGCAGGCCGGTCTGCTTGCGCTGCTCCAGCACGATCCCGCCGTGCCCGTGCACGATCCCCTTGGGCAGCCCGGTGGTGCCCGAGGAGTAGACGATCCACAGCGGTGCGTCGAAGGGCAGCGGCTCGAACACCGGGTCCTGCACGTCGGCGACCGCGTCGGCCCAGGGCAGCGCGCCGTCCGGCAGCTCGTCGGGGAACAGCCGGGGGACGGCGATCGTCGTCCGCACGCTCGGCAGGGCGGCCCGCAGCTCGGCGACCACCTCGCGCTTGTCGTGCGGCCGGCCGTTGAACCGGTACCCGTCGACGGCGACCAGCACCACCGGCTCGATCTGCGCGAAGCGGTCCAGCACGCTGCGGGTGCCGAAGTCCGGGGCGCACGAGGACCACACCGCGCCGATCGAGGCCGCGCCCAGGAAGGCGACCACCGCCTCCGGCACGTTGGGCAGGTAGCCGGCCACCCGGTCGCCGCGCTGCACCCCGAGCCGGCGCAGCGTGGCGGCGAACGCGCCGACCTGCCCGCGCAGCGCCGCCCAGCTGGTCTCGACCGGGTCGGTGTCCTCCGCGACGGCGATCAGCGCGGGGTGGGCGTCGGGGGCGTGCCGCAGCGCCTGCTCGGCGTAGTTGACGGTGACGTCGGGGAACCACTCCGCGCCGGGCATCGCGCGCCGGGTGAGCACCCGGTCGTCGGGGACGTCGGGGAAGACGTCGGCCCAGGTGGCGACGTCGGCCCAGAACTGGTCGAGGTGCTCGACCGACCAGCGCCAGATCGCGTCGTAGTCCGGCGGGCTGCCCAGGTCGATCCCGCGGCGTCCGGCCACCCAGGTGGCGAAGCGGCCCAGCCGGCTGGCCGCGATCGACTCCGGCGTCGGACGCCAGAGGACCTCCGGTCCGCCCCCCGTGTCAGCGCTCACGCTCCGAGCCTGCCACTCCCGACCGCTGCGCGGCGCGTCGCGGGGGCCGGCGGCTGCCGGTGACCGATCGTGGTCCGGTGCGTCTGCGACCCCCCCCCGCTGCCGGTCCTGCTGTGCGTGGCGCTGGTCGCCTCGACGGCCGGGTGCGCCGGGTCGGAGGCGGCCGCCGACGCAGCGGCGGAGTGCGTGCCGGTGCCCCGCGGCGAGCTGGTGCCGGCGGACGGCGTCCTCGTCGGCGCGAACGTCGACTGGGGCGACCAGACGCTGGCCGAGTACAGCGCCGCGCTGGGCCACCGACCAGCGGTCGCGGTCAGCTTCACCGACCTCCCGATGACCGCCCAGGACCTGCAGGACGTCGCCGGAGCGGTCGACCAGGTGCGGGCCGACGGCGGGGTCCTGCTGCTGACCCTCGAGCCGTCCGGCGGCCTGGCGACCGTCACCGACGCGGTCGCCGCCGACCTGGCCGAGCGGCTGGACGGCTGGAACCGCGCCGGCGTGCCGGTGGTCGTCCGGTTCGCCCACGAGATGAACGGCTCCTGGTACGCGTGGGCGCAGCAGCCCGCCGCCTACGTCGCCGCGTTCCGCAGGGTGGCCACGGCGGTGCACGCGACCGCGCCGGGCTCGGCCACGATGTGGGCGCCGAACTACGGCGGTGGGTACCCGTTCACCGGGGGCCCGCACCAGGCCCCGGCGGGCAGCCCCGACGCCGCGGCGCTGGACACCGACGGGGACGGCACCGTCACGGCACTCGACGACCCCTACGCCCCGTACTGGCCCGGCACCGACGCCGTCGACTGGGTGGGGATGTCCCTCTACCACTGGGGCGACACCGCCCCGTGGGGGGAGAACGAGGTGCCGGAGGCCGGGAAGCTGGTGGCCCAGCTGACCGGCGAGTACGCCGGCCTCGGTGGCGACGACCGGGCCGTGCCGGACTTCCACGGCGTCTACGGCGTCGGGTACGGCAAGCCCGTCGCCATCCCGGAGACCGCGGCCCTGTACGTGCCGGGGGGTGGCGGCGCCGACGAGCTGGCCGTCAAGCAGGGCTGGTGGCGGCAGGTGCTGTCCCCGGAGCTGCACCGGGCGCTGCCGCAGCTGGCGATGGTGAACTGGTTCGAGTGGGACAAGCACGAGGCCGAGGTCGACGCCGAGGTCGACTGGCGGGCCCTCGGCGAACCCGCGCTGCGCAGCGCCGTCACCGCCGACCTGCCCGGCTGGGCGCGGTGGGCCGACGACCTGCCGCACTGCACGCCCTGACCACCGCGGCGGTCAGGGCGTGCAGGTCAGGCGGGGGTGCGCCGGCGCACGACCAGCCAGTGGTTGTCCGAGCCGTCGTGCCGGTAGGTGAGCTCGTCGACCACGGCCAGCACCAGCGCCAGTCCCCGGCCCGACTCGGCCATCGCGTCGGGCATGGTCGCCCGGTCGAAGTCGATCTCCACCCGGCGACCGGGGTCGCGGAACCGCGCCTCCAGGCGGTCGTCGAAGACCTCCACGCCGAGGTGGAAGTCGATGGGGGCCGGCGCCGCCGCGTGCTCGACGATGTTGCCGGCGATCTCGGTGACGCCGAGCTCGAAGCGCATCCGGTCCTCGGGCTGCACGTCGTCGTGGCTGGCCCACACCTCCGCCAGCAGCGAGTGCACGAGGTCCAGCGATGCCGGCACCGCCGGGCCGCAGATGCTGTGCGGCGGCTCAGTCACCACGGAGTGCCTCGGCCACGCTGCCGTACGGGCGGAGGACCCGGTCGAGGTTGGTGAGCTGCAGGACGGTCATGACCTGGGGCTGCAGCGCTGCGATGCGCAGGTCACCGCCGGCCTGGCGGGCCTGCTTGAGCCCACCGATCACCGCGCCCAGGCCCGAGGAGTCCATGAACTCGCAGTCGCCGAGGTCGACGACGATGCGGGTGCGGCCGTCCTCGACGGCCCCGTTGACCACCTCGCGCAGGTCTGCCGCGTGCACCATGGTCAGCCGCCCCAGCGGGCGGACGACCGCCACGTCGGCGGCCTGCGTCGTGTCCAGCTCGATCATCGTCCGGTCCTCTCGTTCGTCCGGGGTCCCCGGTAGCGCGCTGCCCGCAGCACCACGCTGAGGACGAGCAGGTCGTAGGCGACCCAGGCCAGGTTGACGTACGTGCCCTCCGGGGTGGCGAGCCCCTGGTGCAGCCGGACGACGCCGACCACGGCGGCGACGGCCAGCGCGGTGATCGCGACCAGCTGCGGCCGGATCAGCCGCCAGGTCGGGCCGCTGTCCCCACCGGTCTTGGGCGTCACGACGAAGCCCAGCTCGCGGGAGAAGAAGACGTTGCCCACCGCGGTGACGCAGGCCCGGATCCACAGCGGGAACAGCGCCAGGCTGTACTGCTGCCCGCGCCAGGTCCGCAGGCCGTGCCCCACCGCGCGGAACAGCAGCTGGCTGGCGACGAGGTAGGGCACCAGGTGGAGCCAGAACTCGTCGCCGTAGCTGACGACGGGCTGCACGCCGGCGACCAGGTACAGCACCGGCGCGGCCAGGAAGGCGAGGGCGGCGAAGCCGGCGAGGTAGCTCCACATGGTGGCCAGGTACATCAGCCGCTGGCCCACGCTGAGGCCCCGCTGCACCAGCGGGTTCTCCTTGAGCATCACCTGCAGGGTGCCCTGCGACCAGCGCAGCCGCTGCTGCAGCATCGCGCCCAGGCTCTCCGGGGCGAGACCGCGGGCGAGCACCTCGTGGTGGTAGACGGTGCGCCAGCCCAGCACGTGCAGCCGCATCGCCGTGGCCATGTCCTCGGTGACCGAGATGGTCGCCAGTGGCATGACCGGCTGCGCCTCGTCGGCCCGGTCCACCTCCACGGCCGCGACCAGCGCCTTGATCGACTCCAGCGCGCCCAGCGGTGACCACGAGCGGTGCGCCAGGCGGGTCAGCACCACGTCATCGGTGAGGGTCGCGGTCGAGCCGCCCCGGACCGGCGAGGGGATCGCCTCGATCTCGGCCAGGTCGGCCTGCAGCCGGGCCAGGTCGTCGGAGACGACGCCGCGGCCGGCGTCGTCGACCCGCTGCTGGAAGCGGTGGGTGATCTCGGAGACCGGTTGCCCGGCCGCGAGCTCGGTGCGGGCCCGGGCGACGGCGACGTCGACGGCGTCCAGGGCGGCCACCACGGCCGGACCCTGCTGCGCTGCCTCCCGGCGAGCACCGGCCACCACCGAGCGGGCGGCCCGGAGCGCCCGGGCGACGCCGCGCTCGACGTCGCGCACGTAGCCCACGATCCCCAGCTGCATGAGGGCCTCGCGCCGCACCACCGCGTTGGACCCGCAGAAGTAGGCGGCGTTCCAGCCGTCCTTGCCCTGCTGGATCGGTCCGTAGAACAGCGGCGCCTGGCTGCCCAGGACGTCGGCCTCGTCGACGTTGGTGAACCACTGCGGGGTCTGGACCAGCGCGACCCGGGGGTCGTCGAACCAGCCCAGCGTGCGGGTCAGGATGTCGGGCGAGGGCACCTGGTCGGCGTCGAGGACCAGCAGGAACTCGCCCTCGGTCACCAGCAGCGCGTTGTTGAGGTTGCCGGCCTTGGCGTGCCGCGGGCGGTCCGCCCAGTCGGTGCTGCGGGTGAGGTACCCGATGCCCGCCTGCTCCGCGGCCGCGCGCACCTCCGCGCGGGCTCCGTCGTCCAGCACCCACGTGCGGTGCGGGTGCCGGATGGCCTGCGCGGCCAGGGCGGTGGCCATGACCAGGTCGACCGGTTCGTCGTAGGTGGTGACGAAGACGTCGACGGTCGCGTCCGGTGGGGCGGGCGGCGCGTCGGTGCGCTGCCGGATCCGCCAGGTGGTGAGCCCGAACAGGAAGGCGTCGACCAGGCTGAAGGTCTCGGCCAGCACCAGCGGCACGCCGATCCACCAGTGCTGCCAGTTGATCGATTCCATCCACCGCCACACCAGGTAGTTGGTGCCGCTGACGACGGTGAGCACGACGAGCACCCGGATGAGGAACCGCCGCACGGGGGAGACGGCGCGCAGGGCGCGGTGCCGGCTCACGCCGTGCGCCTGATCGCCACCACGGTGACGTCGTCGACCCGGACGCCCAGGCGACGGGCGAGGACGGTGAACCGGTCGACCAGGTGGGTGGCGTCGACGCAGTCCCGGACGACCTCGGCGATCTGGTCGAGGGAGTCCATCGTGCCGTCGTAGAGGTCGAGCAGCCCGTCGCTGAAGGCCAGCGCGGTGTCACCGGGCCCCAGGTGGACGACCTCCTCGGTCCAGGTCTGGTCGGCCAGCACGCCCAGCGGCAGACCGCCGCCGCGCGGCCGGTGCGCCGAGCCGTCGGCGCGCACCAGCAGCATCAGGCCGTGGCCGGCGTCGGCGTAGTGCAGGTCGCCGCGCTCCGGGTCGAGCCGCGCGTGGCACAGGGTGACCATCCGCCCGGTGCGCTCCAGGTCCTCGTGCAGGGTGAGCGCGGCCTGGGTGAGGGCCTGCCCGGGATCGGCGTGGCGGGTGGTCGAGCGCATGACCGCGCGCACGGTCGCCATGATGATCGAGGCCGGGAGCCCCTTCCCCATGACGTCGGCCAGCGTCAGGACGAGCTGGCCGTCGGCGGCGTGGTACCAGTCGAAGAAGTCGCCGCCCACGCTGCCCGCGGGCAGGCACATGCCGGCCACCTCGTAGCCGGCGACCTCCGGGACGCAGCGGGGCAGCAGGGCCTGCTGGACCCGGGCGGCGCTGTCCAGCTCGGCGGTGCGGTCGAGCTCGCGCTGCACCCAGGAGGCGAGCTCCGCCAGGAGGGCCTGCTCGGCCTCCCCGAAGGAGCGCGGGTTCTCGTCGACCAGGCACAGCGCGCCGACCCGGTGCCCGCCCGTGCCCACGAGGGGGTGCCCGGCGTAGAACCGGATGTGCGGTGAACCCACGACGGAGGGGTAGTGGGCGAACCGCTCGTCGACGGTCGCGTCCTCCACGACGAGGGTCTCCGAGTCGCGGATCGTGTGGTCGCAGAAGGCCGTCTCCCGCGGGCCGTCACCGAGGGCCATCGGACCGTGCTGGGACTTGTGCACCTGCACCCGGTCGGTGACCAGCGTGACGGCGGCGGCGGAGACACCGAAGAGCTGCTGGGCCATCCGGGTGATGCGGTCGAAGCGCTCCTCGGGCCCCTTGCGCAGGACGTCGAGCATCTCCAGCGCGCGCAGGCGGGCGGCCTCGTCGACCGCCGTCAGCACTGCTGGCCGGGGCTCGGTGGCGGTGGGCACAGGTGGTTCTCCTCGCGGGTGCGAGCCGGGTGGTGGCCCGGCACAGCTGAGGACCGCGTGGGTTGCTGCCCTCTCCCGTTCAGCATCGGCCGGTGGACGGAGGAGCTTGAGCGGGCGGTCAGGGACGCCCGGCAGGGCCGCCGTCCGCCGGCCCGTACGTTGACCACCCCGCGCCCACGAGAGGAAGCCCATGCGCCGCAGGACCCTCGCCACGACGTTCGCCGTGCTGGTCGGCACGACCGCGTGCTCGGGCGAGCCGGAGGACCGCACCGCGGCCGGCGTGCCCGAGCGCTGGTACACCGCCGTCGAGGAGGCCCTGGCCGACGAGCCGGGCATCGGGTCGACCGCGCTGGTCGAGAGCGGCGGACCGTGCCCGCTGCGCGACGAGGTGACGCTGGCCGGCGAGGAGGTCTCCGACGTGTCCGGTCACGGCGTGGTGCGGCTCGGCGGCGACGTGCCGGCGGTGCTGTGCGAGTGGTACGAGGAGACCCCGGTGCAGGTGGTGGTCGCGCAGGCCCCGGACGACGACCTGTTCGCGGAGCTCGTCGAGGGCACCGGCGCGGTCGAGCAGCGGGGCAACGAGCAGACCGAGCAGGAGGTCGAGGTCGACGGGCGGACCGTCGTCGTCGTGCGCACCGTCTTCCCGACCAACCCGGCGGCCGGCACCCGGTTCACGGCCGCGCTGCTGGACGAGGACGCCCGGGGCCTGGTCCAGCTCGAGGTGGACAGCGCCGACGAGCTCGACGGCTACGACGAGCGGTCGGCCGCCGAGGACCTGGTGGCGTTCCTGGACGGCTGAGCCTCAGGGCTCGGCGGGCACCGGTGCGTCGATCGACGGGCGGTCGGCGAACAGCGGCGGCAGGTAGCGCAGCATCAGCACCGACCAGGTCAGGTGGGTCAGCGCCGGTGCCTGGATGCCGCCGGTGACCCGCCGCTGGAAGGCGAACAGCAGGCCCATCGGCACCGAGGCGAGCACCAGCGCGGGGTTGCGGGTGGCCACCGTGGCCAGCGTGTAGACCGCCGAGGACTTCAGCACCGGGTGGTCGACGCCGACCGCCGCGTACAGCGCCCCGCGGAAGAAGACCTCCTCGGCCAGGCCGTTGGCCAGCGTCGTGGTGGTGACCAGCGCCGGGTTGCCCTGCTGGGCGTACCGCAGCACCCGGGTCACGGCGGCCGCCAGCGGCGGGATCCTCCTGGCCACCAGCGCGGCGGCGTAGAACAGCCCGAACGCCGCGGCTCCCCCCGCCACGGGGGTCAGCAGCGGCCGGCGCAGCGTGGCCTTGGGCGTCTGCACCCAGCCCAGGTGCAGCGGCCCGGACGCCAGCCCGCCGGCGACCCAGGTGCCGGCCACCCCGAGGGTGAGCGCGTAGAACGACGGGGAGTCCGGCTTCTGCGACAGCGAGACGCCCAGCAGCCCGGCGCCGGCCACCGACACCCCGGCGGTCACCCGCCGCCGCCGGCGGAACGCGGCATCGGACTCGTGGTGGTCGCGCGGCACCTTGTCCACCAGCCAGGACGGCGCCTTGGCCAGCAGCCGGCTGAGCCCGTCGTCGGAGATCAGCGCCTCCCCGAGCCGGCGCCGGTCGCGGGTCACCGGGCCCGCCCCGCGGTGGCCTTCTCCGCGCGAGCGGCCCGCCGGGCCTCCGCGCGCTCGCCCAGCGCGGTGAGCACCGCCTCGTCGTAGGACATCGGTTCGAACGGCACGATCCGGCGGATCGCGTCGTCCCGGACCACCACCTCGTTGGTCATCGAGTCGATCAGCGACCGGCCGGTCTGCAGGTCGACGCTGGTGACCAGGGACAGCCAGCGCGAGGAGAGCTGCGGGCTGAGCAGCGGCACCGGCACGATCAGCAGCCGCCGGCCCTGGATCTCCGCGACCCGGGTGAGCATCTCCAGGTACTCGAGCACCTCCGGGCCGCCCACCTCCAGCACCCGGCCCTCGGCCTCCGGCGCCTCCAGCACGCCGACCAGGTACCGGACGACGTCGGCCACCGCGATCGGCTGGGTCCGGGTGTGCACCCAGCGCGGGGTGATCATCGCCGGCAGGTGCGCCACCAGCTGCCGGGTCATCTCCCAGGAGACACCGCCGTGGCCGACCACGATCCCGGCCCGCAGCACCGTCACCGGCACGCCGCCCTCGGCGAGCAGCTGCTCGACCTGGCGGCGGCTGCGCAGGTGCGCGGAGAGGTCGTCGGAGTCGTCGCCGAGCCCGCCCAGGTAGACGATCCGGCGGACCCCGGCGTCCGCGGCGGCCCGGCCGAAGGAGCGGGCCGCCCTCGCGTCGCGCTCCTGGAAGTCGGCCGAGTCCAGCGAGTGCACCAGGTAGTAGGCGGCGTCGCAGCCCTCCAGCGCGGTGCGCAGCGAGGCCTCGTCGCCGACGTCCCCGGCCACGGCCGTCCCGGCGCCGGAGTACCGGTCGGGGTTGCGGGTCATCGCCCGCACCTCGTGCCCCGCTTCCTCCAGGGCCGGCGCCAGCCGGCCGCCCACGAACCCCGACGCCCCGGTGACCAGTACTCGCACACCCCCACCCTCTCGGTACTGACCGCCGCGCGCGACCCGGAAGTGCACGATCCATCCGGCGCCGGGCGCGGCGCGGCGCGATGATCAGGGCATGGCGACCCCCGGCGAGGAACGGAACGTGCTGGGTGGCCCGCTGGAACCGTGCGGCGTCGACCCGATGACCGGCTTCACCCGGGACGGTTCCTGCCGCAGCGGCCCCGACGACCTGGGCAGCCACACCGTCTGCGCCGTCGTCTCCGCGGAGTTCCTGGAGGTGCAGCGCCAGCTGGGCAACGACCTGAGCACCCCGCGGCCGGAGTACGACTTCCCCGGGCTGCGGCCCGGCGACCGGTGGTGCGTCGTCGCGGTGCGCTGGCTGCAGGCCCTCCAGGCCGGCGTGCCCACCGGGGTGGTGCTCGCCGCGACCAACGCCAAGGCGCTGGACGTCATCCCGCTGGAGGCGCTGCGCAGCCACGCCGTCGACGTCCCCGACGACCTCTCGTCCCTCGGCGATCAGTCCGCGGACTGAGCCAGCCCACCTACGCCTGCCCCGAGGAGCCCCGTGAGCGACCTGCTGGCCCTGCCCCTGACCACCCTGGACGGCGAGCCGACGACGCTCGGCGACCTCACCGGCGGGCGCGCCGCGCTGGTGGTGAACGTGGCCAGCCGGTGCGGGCTGACCCCGCAGTACGGCCGGCTCGAGGCGCTGCAGCAGGAGTACGCCGCCCGCGGCTTCACCGTGGTCGGCGTGCCGTGCAACCAGTTCGCCGGTCAGGAGCCCGGCACGGCCGAGGAGATCAGCACCTTCTGCTCGGCCACCTACGGCGTCACCTTCCCGATGACCGGGAAGCTGGAGGTCAACGGCGCGGGCGCCGCGCCGCTCTACCGGGAGCTCACCCGGGCACCCGACGCGGCGGGCGAGGCGGGGCCGGTGCAGTGGAACTTCGAGAAGTTCGTGCTGGCGGCCGACGGCTCGGTCGTCGGCCGGTTCCGCCCCGCCACCGAGCCCGACGCCGCGGAGGTCCGCGCGGCGATCGAGGCGGTGCTCCCCGCCTGACCGGTGTGCGCCCCGGCCGGGTTCCTGACCCCCGGGCGCCGCGTCAGCGCACCCCGTGCGGGCCGATGACCTACGTTCCTACCCGGCCGCACTGGTTGCGCGGTCCATCGACCACGAGGAGCGCCCGATGACCACCACCCCCGCCGGCTGGTACCCCGACCCGGCCGGCAGCGGCGGCCAGCGCTGGTGGGACGGCGCCTCCTGGGGCGACCAGGTGCAGCCCGCGCAGCAGCCGGTCGCCGCCCCCGGCCAGCCGTGGGACGCCGCTCCCGCCCAGCCGTGGGGCGCCGCCCAGCCCACCGGCCAGCCCACCGGCCAGCAGTGGGGCGCCGGCGCGACCGGGTCGCAGCCGTGGACCCCTGCGGCGGAGCCCGCAGGGCCGCAGAGCTTCGTCAAGCGCAACACCGCCAGCCTCATCGCCCTGGGGCTGGTGCTGGTCTGCGTGCTGATCGCGGCGACGACCGACTACATCGTCTTCGCCTTCATCCCGGCGATCGTCGCGGTGCAGGCGGTGCAGAAGAAGGAGCCGCTGGCCTGGCCGGCGCTGGGCATCGGCATCGCCCTGGTCATCTGGCGGTTCATCGCGTGACCGACCGCCCGCCGCTGCCGCCCTTCACCGCCGCGACGGCGGCCCAGAAGGTGCAGGCCGCCGAGGACGCCTGGAACAGCCGCGACCCGGGACGGGTGTCGCTGGCCTACACCGAGGACTCGGTCTGGCGGAACCGGGACACCTTCGTCACCGGGCGGGCCGAGATCGTCGCGTTCCTGACCGCGAAGTGGGAGCGCGAGCTGGACTACGTGCTGCGCAAGTCGCTGTGGGCGTTCACCGACGACCGGATCGCCGTCCGCTTCCAGTACGAGTGGCACGACCCGGCCGGGCAGTGGACCCGCAGCTACGGCAACGAGCTGTGGGAGTTCGACGGGCACGGCCTGATGCGGCGGCGGGAGGCGAGCATCGACGACGTCCTGATCACGGCCGCTGAGCGGCGGCTCACCGGGCCCCGCGAGCCCGGCGAGCCGGACATCCCGCTGCGCTGATCAGCCGGCGACCGCGGCCGGGTCCATCCAGATGGCCTCCCAGACGTTGCCGTCGGGGTCGGTGAAGCTGGTGCCGTACATGAACCCGTGGTCCTGGGCGGGCTGCCACGGCTTGCCGCCGGAGGCGATCGCCCGGGCGTGGAGCTCGTCGACCTCCTCGCGGCTGGACGCCGACAGCCCGTTGAGCACCGAGGTGGCCTGCGCGGGGTCACCGACCGTGCCGGGCACGAAGTCCGCGAAGCGGTCCCGGGTCAGCAGCATCACCACGATGTTCTCCTCGATCACCACCGAGGCGGTCCGCTCGTCGGAGAACTGCTCGTTGAAGGCGAAGCCGAGGCCGCCGTAGAACGCCTTCGCGCGGGCGAGGTCGGTGACCGGCAGGTTGACGAAGATGTGGCGCACGGTGGACTCCTCGGGACGGGCCGGCCGGGCCGGCGGGCGAGACCGCAGCGGGTCCCCTCAGCCCACCAGACCGCCCGCCCCTGCGGAAGTCATCGGTGCCCCGCTCCGCCGGCCGCCCGTCGCCACCGGCCACCGGCCAGGACCTGGGATGATCGGACGGGGGCCCGGGTGGTCAGACGCCACCCCGGTCCGACAGCATGTGCGACAGCCGCGCCTCTGGTGGCCGGTGAGGTGAGGAGCGCTGACGGTGAGCACGTCGAGGAGCAACCGGGTCAAGGCCGTGTTCAGCACGGTCAGCCTGACCGGCGCCGCCATGGGCTGGCTGACCGCCTGCGGCACCAGCGGCGAGGACGAGAACGACGCCCGCGAGGTCTACTGCGTCGACGAGCAGGACCAGGTCGTCGACGACGACATGTGCGAGGAGGCCGAGCGAAACGGCGGCTTCGTCGGCGGCGTGCCCTTCTTCTTCCTGCTCGGCGGCTTCGGCGGCAACCGGTACTCGGTCGGCCAGACCATCCCCGGCCAGTACACCGGTGCGGCGACCCGGGTGAACCCCTCGGACAGCAGCGCCCGGTCCCGCTCCGGCCTGCCCAGCAGCGGCCGGGTGGCGTCGGGCAGCCGGATCTCCGGCGGCATCGGCTCCGGCGGAGGCGGCGGCGGCTCGTGAGGCGCCTGTACGGCAAGGCCCGGCTCGGCTGGGAGGCCGAGATCGAGTCCCAGGGCCTGGTCTACAACAAGACGACGCTGCCCGGCGGCGACAGCCGGTCCTACTGGCGCGAGGACGTCTTCTACGACTTCACCAGCGCCGAGGTCGACCAGCTGGCCGAGACAACCGACCAGCTCTTCGCCGCCTGCGTGGAGGCCGGTGAGCTCGCGCTGTCCGACGAGCGGCTGCTGGACCGGATGCGGATCCCGCACGACGCCCGCGACGTCATCCGGGCCACCTGGGACTACGAGCCGCCGAGCGTCTACGGGCGGTTCGACCTGCGGTGGGACGGCACGGGCCGGCCCAAGCTGCTCGAGTTCAACGCAGACACCCCGACGTCGCTGGTCGAGGCCGCGGTCGTGCAGTGGGCCTGGCACCTGGAGACCGGCCAGGGCAAGGACCAGTGGAACCAGCTCGACGACCGGCTGGTGGCCGCCTGGCAGCGGAACCTGTCGCGCTGGGAGGCCCACTACCGGCGCCGTCCGAAGGTGCACCTGGCCTGGACCGAGGGCGACACCAGCGGCGAGGACTGGATGACCGTCGCCTACATGGCCGACTGCGTGCAGCGGGCCGGCTACGAGGCGATCGTGCTGACCACCGAGGAGCTGGGGCTGGACACCGGCGACGCCCGGTTCTACGACCCCAAGGGCAACCGGCTCGACGTCGTCTTCAAGCTCTACCCCTGGGAGTGGCTGGTCCAGGACGAGTACGGCCCGTCGGTGATCGCCGACATCCGCCGGCCGGGCGGGACGACGTGGGTCGAGCCGATCTGGAAGATGCTCTGGTCGAACAAGGGCCTGCTCCCGGTGCTGTGGCAGCGGTACGAGCACGACCCGGTGATCTCCCGGCACCTGCTGCCGGCGTTCTTCGCCGACGACCCGCGGGCCGGCGAGCTGGCCGAGGTCGGCTTCGCCCGCAAGCCGCTGTTCGGCCGCGAGGGCAACAACGTCGAGCTGATCGCGCCCGGTGGGGAGACGCTGGCCGCGCTGGGCGGCCGCTACGGCGCCGAGGGCTGGATCGTGCAGCAGCTGGCCCCGCTGCCCGACTTCGCCGGCCCCGACGGCCCGCACCACCCGGTGCTCGGGACGTGGGTGGTCGACGGCGAGGCGGCCGGGCTGGGCATCCGGGAGTCAGACGGGCTGATCACCGACGACCTGTCCTTCTTCGTCCCGCACACCATCGACTACGTCCGCCCGCCGAACACCACCTGGTCGGCCTGACCGCTCAGCGCAGCGCAGCGGCGGCGGGCAGCCAGTCGACCGTGCCGCCGTGCGGGGCGGTGTACGCCAGCGGCTGACCGTCCAGGGCGAGCAGGAACCGCGACTCGTCGTCGGCGGGCGGCTCCGGCAGCCGGCCGCGGACCCCGGGCAGCACGCCGACCCCCTCCTGCGACACCCAGCGCACCGGCAGCCCGGTGACCAGCTCGACGAACGCGTCCCGGGCGTCGGCCGGCAGGTAGGCCAGCACGGCGGTGTGCAGCACGACGACGGTGCAGCCGGCGGGCAGGCCGGCGACCAGGGCGGGGAGCTCGGCCAGCAGGTCGCCGCGCACCAGCGTGGCCGGCTCCCGGGCGGCGATCGCGGCGGCCGCGGTCAGCCGGTCGCGGCGCTCGTCCATGCCGGGCCAGATCAGCGCCTGCAGCCACGCCACGTCGTCCGGGTCGGCGGGGTCCAGCGGGTTCAGGTCGATCCCGGCGCGGGCGACGACCTCCGGCACGGCGCGGGGCACCGGCCCTGGTCCGGTCACCCGGCAGCGCAGCTGGACGGCGCTGGGCGGCCCGACCCGGACGCCGTCGTAGTCGTAGCCGTACCGGTCCGGGTACAGGCACAGCCCGGCCGACGCGCCGACCTCGACCAGCGCCAGCGGCCCGGGCAGGCCGGCGAGCACCGGCAGCAGCGCGGCGCAGCGGGCCGCCTCGTTGGTCTGGGTGGCCCGGGCCAGCATCGTCGTCCGCAGCCGGCCGGTGTCGCCGAGCACCCGGTCGCGCAGCTCGGCGCCGTCGCGCGGCGGGCCGCCGTGCAGGTACGACAGGGCCCCGAGCAGCAGGTTCGCCTGGCGCTTGGGGCGCGGCAGGGTGCCCAGGAAGGCCAGCACGCCGGCGTCCCCGGCGACGGCCGCCGCCAGCTCCGCGTAGCGCGGGGACACCTGTGCCGCCTCGACCTCGGCGAACCACCGGTAGTGGTCGACCAGGTCGGCGAGCTCCTCGTCGAGGGCGCGCACGTCAGGTGGTGGTGAGGTCGCGGGTCGCGGCGCCGGCCGCCTGCAGCAGGTCCTCGCGGGTCGGGTCGACCAGCACCCGCCCGTCGGCGCGGATCACGATCGGGGCCTCCCCGGCGTCGGCCCCGGCCTCGACCAGCAGCCGCCGGGCCACCGCGTCGTCGGCCGGGTCGAGCCACTGGTGGGCGATGCCGTCCTCCTCCAGCCGGGCGCGCAGCTCGACGCTGGCCGGCCACCGCCGGTCGCCGACCACCCGCAGCCCGCTCGCCTGGCCGATCAGCATCGCCCGCCGGAGCAGGAAGGACCGGGTGACCAGGTCGCCCAGCTCGCGGTTGCGGGCCAGCAGCGAGCGCAGCCGCTCCAGGGTCACCACCAGCACCTCGCCGGCCTCGGCGGCCACCAGCGACCGCACCGGCCGCTGCCCGGCCAGCTGGTTGAGCCCGCCGAGGAACCGGCCCGACCCGTGCACCGCGATCACCCGGGGTGCCGCGCCGTCCACGCCCTCCAGCGGTCCCTCGACGATCGCGATCGACCCGGACAGGACCACGAAGAAGTCGTACTCGGCCGCCCCGGACCGCAGCAGCACCTGCCCGGGCTGGGTGCGCACCCGCCGCCCGACCCGCGCGAACTCCCGCAGGTGCTCCTCGCTCAGCCGCGGCGTCGAGCCGTCGTCCGGCGACTCCTCGAAGTGCTGGCCGGGCACCTTGGTCATCCCCGGCAGCCGGGCCGGCGGCGACAGCACGACCGTCGTCCGCGCACCCGGCTCGTCGACCGGGGCCGGCAGCTCCTGGTGCCGCGGGCCGCGCGGGTCGCTGTCCAGCAGGGCGGCGGCCAGCGCGTCGGTGTCGGTGGGCCCAGTGTGCCGGACGCCGTTGACGAAGAAGGTCGGCGTGCCGCCCACCCCGCTGGCCTCGGCGGAGGCGACGTCCTCCCGGACCCGGGCCGAGAAGGTGCCGTCGCCGAGGTCCTGGGCGAACCGGCCGAGGTCCAGGCCGAGGGCGGCGGCGTGGTCGAGCAGCTCACCGGCCTCGAGCTGGTCCTGGTGGGCGAAGAGCCGGTCGTGCATCGCCCAGAAGGCGCCCTGCGCGCCGGCGGCCTCGGTCGCCTCCGCGGCCAGCTCGCCGTGCGGGTGCACCTCGGGCAGCGGCAGGTGCCGGAAGACGTAGCGCAGGTCGTCGCCGAAGCGGTGGCGGAGCTCCTCGACGACGCCGGTGGCCCGGCCGCAGAACGGGCACTCCAGGCCGCCGAACTCGACGAGCTCCAGCGGGGCGTCGACCGGGCCGCGGACGTGGTCGCGCTCCGGGTCGACCGGCGGGTCGAGCCGCCGGGCGCCCATCGGCTGCTGCACCGGGTCGCGCCGGGCCAGCAGCCGGAACAGGCCCATGCCCAGCGCCGCGGAGACCACGGCGGCGGCCAGGATCCCGACCATCGCCTCGTCGCGCAGGTCGGTGTCCGGGAAGGCCAGGTCGGCGACGAACAGCGAGACGGTGAAGCCCAGCCCGGACAGCGCCGCCCCACCCCACACGCTGCTGAGCGGGACGCCCGGGGGCAGCTTGCCCATCCCCACCCGGACCGCGAGCGTCGCCGCACCACCGACGCCGACCAGCTTGCCGACGACCAGGGCGAGGAACACCCCGATGGTCACCGGCGAGGTGACCGCGCGGGCGACCAGGTCGCTGCTGAAGTGCACCCCGGCGTTGGCCAGCGCGAACACCGGGACGACGACGTACCCGCTCCACGGCACCAGCAGCGCGCCGATCCGCTCGTTGGGCGAGATGGCCCGCTCCACCGACAGCTTCGCCTGCCGCGCCAGCGAGACCTGCGGCGACTGCCGGAACGCGCGGGCCAGCACCCCGGCCGACTCGACCTCCTCCCGCCGCGGCGGGTAGGCGCTGACCAGCAGGCCGAGGACGACACCGCCGATGGTGGCGTGCACCCCCGAGGCGTTCATCGCCAGCCACATCGCCACGCCGACGGCGAAGTAGGCCGGCCCCCGCCACACCTGCAGCCGGGCGAGCACCTGGAAGGCGAGGATGCACAGCGCCGCGATCGCCAGCGCGGTCAGGTCGATCTCCTCGGAGTAGAAGACCGCGATCACGGTCAGCGCCCCGATGTCGTCGACCACCGACAGGGAGAGCAGGAAGACCCGCAGCTGGGTGGAGGCCCGCGGACCGGCCAGCGCCAGGGCACCGAGCAGGAAGGCGGTGTCGGTGGCGATCGGGATGCCCCAGCCGTTGGCGCCCGGCCCGCCGGCGTTGAAGGCGAGGTAGACGGCCGCCGGCAGCACCAGGCCGGCCAGCGCCGCGATCGCCGGGACCGACAGCCGGCTGCGTTGGGTCAGCTCGCCCATCTGCAGCTCGCGGCGGACCTCCATGCCGATCAGGAAGAAGAAGAAGCACATCAGGCCGTCGTTGACCCAGTGCCGCAGGTCCATCGCGACGCCGGTCGACCCGAAGCTCAGCGACAGCTCGGTGTGCCAGAACCGGTCGTAGGAGTCGCCCCAGGGCGAGTTGGCCCAGACCATCGCCAGCACGGTCGCGGCGACGAGCAGCCCGGCGGAGGCCGCCTCGGTCTGCAGCACCCGCCGGGCCTGCGCGGACAGCTGGGCGATGAGGTGGCTGGACGCCGACCGGGTGGTGGTCCGTGGTGCAGGTGCGCTCACGCGGACTTTCCTACCTCGCCTGTGTGTCGCCTGGGAAACGCCCCCCGGCGGCCGGGCTCAGCCCAGGACGACGAGCAGGTCGCCGCCCTCGACCTGCTGGACGGCGCTGATCGCCACCCGCTTCACCGTGCCGGCCTTGGGCGCGGTGATCGAGGCCTCCATCTTCATCGCCTCGATGGTGCCGACCTGCGCACCGGCCGCGACCTCGTCGCCCTCCGCCACCGAGAGGGTGACCACCCCGGCGAACGGCGCGGCCACCTGGTCCGGGTCGCTCCGGTCGGCCTTCTCGGTGGGCTGGACGTCGGCCGAGACGGACCGGTCCCGCACGCTGACCGGCCGCAGCTGGCCGTTGAGCGTGCACATGACCGTGCGCATGCCGCGCTCGTCGGCGTCGGAGACCGCCTCGATGCCGATCAGCAGCCGGACGCCGGGCTCCAGGTCGACCGAGTGCTCGGTGTTGGTGCGCAGCCCGTAGAGGAACTCCTTGCTGGGCAGCACCGAGGTGTCGCCGTAGGTGTCCCGGTGGGCCTGGAACTCCTTGGTCGGCCCGGGGAACAGCAGCCGGTTGAGCGTGGTCCGCGGCTCCTTGGCCAGCCCGTCGTGGTCCTCGTCGGTCAGCTCGGCCGGCGGCTCGGCCGCGCGGCGGCCCTCCAGCGCCCGGCTGCGGAACGGCTCGGGCCAGCCGCCGGGCGGGTCGCCCAGCTCGCCGCGCAGGAAGCCGACGACGGAGTCGGGCAGGTCGAAGCGGGCCGGGTCCCCGGCGAAGTCGGCGACGGCGACGCCGGCCCCGACCAGCTGCAGCGCCAGGTCGCCGACCACCTTGGACGACGGGGTGACCTTGACCAGCCGGCCCAGCAGCCGGTCGGCCGCGGCGTACATCGCCTCGACCTCCTCGAACTTCTGCCCCAGCCCCAGCGCGATCGCCTGCTGGCGCAGGTTGGACAGCTGCCCGCCGGGGATCTCGTGGGTGTAGACCCGGCCGGTGGGCGCGGGCAGCCCGGACTCGAACGGCGCGTAGACCCGGCGCACCGCCTCCCAGTAGGGCTCCAGGTCGTTGACCGCCCGCAGGTCCAGCCCGGTGGCCCGCTCGGTGTGGTCGGTCGCGGCGACGATGCTCGACAGCGCCGGCTGCGACGTCGTGCCGGCCAGCGCCGCGCTGGCGCCGTCCACGGCGTCGACCCCGGCCTGCCAGGCCGCCATCAGGGTGGCCAGCTGGCCGCCGGGGGTGTCGTGGGTGTGCAGGTGCACCGGCAGGTCGAAGCGCTCGCGCAGCGCGGTGACCAGGGTGGCGGCCGCCGGCGGGCGGAGCAGCCCGGCCATGTCCTTGATCGCCAGCACGTGCGCGCCGGCCTCGACGATCTGCTCGGCCAGCCGCAGGTAGTAGTCGAGGTCGTACAGCCGCTCGGCCGGGTCGGAGAGGTCGGCGGTGTAGCAGAGCGCGACCTCGGCGATGGCGGTCCCGGTCTCCCGGACGGCGTCGATCGCCGGGCGCATCTGGCTGACGTCGTTGAGCGCGTCGAACACCCGGAAGACGTCGATGCCGGTGCGGGCGGCCTCGGCGACGAACGCCGTGGTCACCTCCTCCGGGTAGGGCGTGTAGCCCACGGTGTTCCGGCCGCGGAGCAGCATCTGCAGGCAGATGTTCGGTACCGCCTCGCGCAGCGCGGCCAGCCGCTCCCACGGGTCCTCGTGCAGGAAGCGCAGCGCGACGTCGTAGGTCGCCCCGCCCCAGGCCTCGATGCTCAGCAGCTGCGGGGTCGCCCGGGCCACGTGCCCGGCGACGGCCAGCAGGTCCTTGGTGCGCACCCGGGTGGCCAGCAGCGACTGGTGGGCGTCGCGGAAGGTGGTGTCGGTGACGGCGAGGGCCCTCTGCGCGCGCAGGTCGGCGGCGAAGCGCTCGGGCCCGAGCTCGCGCAGCCGGTCGCGGGAGCCGTCGAGCGGGTGCAGCGCCATGTCCAGCCGGGGCAGCTTCTCCACCGGGTCGACCAGGTGCGGCCGCTCGCCGTGCGGCCGGTTGACCGTGACGTCGGCCAGGTAGGCCAGCATCTTGGTGCCGCGGTCGGCCGAGGACCGGGCGGTGAGCAGCTCCGGGCGCTCCTCGATGAACGCCGTCGTCACCCGCCCGGCCTGGAAGTCCGGGTCGTCGAGCACCGCCTGCAGGAACGGGATGTTGGTCGAGACGCCGCGGATGCGGAACTCGGCGACCGCGCGCCGGGCCCGGGCCACCGCGATGTCCCAGGTGCGGCCGCGGCAGGTCAGCTTGACCAGCATCGAGTCGAAGTAGGCGCCGACCTCCGCGCCCAGGGTGGCCGCGCCGTCCAGCCGCACCCCGGCGCCGCCGGGCGAGCGGTAGGCGGTGATCCGGCCGGTGTCCGGGCGGAAGCCGTTGGCCGGGTCCTCGGTGGTGATCCGGGTCTGCAGCGCCGCGCCGCGCAGCACGATGGCGTCCTGGGTGAGGCCCAGGTCGGCCAGCGTCTCGCCCGACGCGATCCGCAGCTGGCTCTGCACCAGGTCGACGTCGGTGACCTCCTCGGTCACCGTGTGCTCGACCTGGATGCGCGGGTTCATCTCGATGAAGACGTGCCGGCCCTCGCGGTCGACCAGGAACTCCACCGTGCCGGCGCAGCTGTAGCCGATCTGCCGCGCGAACCGGACGGCGTCGGCGCACATCCGCTCGCGCAGCTCGGGGTCGAGGTTCGGCGCCGGGGCGATCTCGATGACCTTCTGGTGGCGCCGCTGCACCGAGCAGTCGCGCTCGTACAGGTGGATGACGTTGCCCTCGCCGTCGGCCAGCACCTGCACCTCGATGTGCCGCGGCTCGATGACCGCCTGCTCGAGGAAGACGGTCGCGTCGCCGAAGGCCGACTCCGCCTCCCGCATGGCGGCCTCGATGGCCCCGCGGAGCTGGTCGCGGTCGGTGACCCGGCGCATGCCGCGCCCGCCACCGCCGGCGACCGCCTTGACGAACACCGGGCCCTCGATCTCGCCGGCCGCGGCCAGCAGCACGTCGACGTCGTCGCTGGGCGCAGTGCCCTGGAGCACGGGCAGCCCAGCCTCCCGGGCTGCGGCGATGGCCCGCGACTTGTCGCCGGTCAGCTCCAGCACCTGCGCCGACGGGCCGACGAAGGTGATCCCGGCCCGCGCGCAGGCCTCGGCGAGGTCGGGGTTCTCGGACAGGAACCCGTAGCCGGGGTAGACGGCGTCGGCGCCGGCCCGCTGGGCGGCGCGGACGATCTCGTCGACGTCGAGGTAGGCGCGCACCGGGTGCCCGGGCTCGCCGATCTCGTAGCTCTCGTCGGCCTTGAGCCGGTGGACCGAGTTGCGGTCCTCGTGCGGGAAGACGGCGACCGTCCCGGCGCCCAGCTCGTAGGCGGCGCGGAACGCGCGCACGGCGATCTCGCCGCGGTTGGCGACCAGGACCTTCTCGAACACAGGCACTCCCAGCGTCCGGCCCGTCTCGGGCGTGGACCCGCACCGTATCGGGACCGGCCGCCCCCGGTCCCGTGATTCGTCTCATTCGTCCTGTCCACCCACCGCTTCCTTTTCCGTTGCGCGCAACATGCGTGCCCGGCGCTCTGCCGGGTAGCCCCCCGTCGTGACTGCAGAGACCACGGCAAGCGACGTCTCGTCCGCGCGAGCCCTCCGCGAGGTCGTGCTGGTCACCGGCGCCTCCAGCGGGATCGGCCGGGCCAGCGCCATCCAGTTCGCCGAACGCGGCGCCTCGCTGGTGCTGGTGTCCCGCAGCGCCACCACGCTGGCCGACGCCGCCGCCGACTGCCGCGCTGCCGGGGCCGCTGCGGTGGAGTGCGTGCCCGCCGACGTGCTGGACCCCGACGCCGTGCAGGCCGCCGTCGACCGGGCGGTGCAGACCTTCGGCCGGCTGGACGTCGTCGTCCACGCGGCGACCGTGATGGCCTACGGCCGGATCGAGGACGTGCCGGCCGACGTCTTCGAGCGGGTCGTGGACACCGCCGTGCTCGGCACCTTCCACGTCTTCCGCTCGGCGCTGCCGGTGCTCCGCTCGCAGCAGCGCGGGCACGTGGTGGTGGTCAGCTCGCTGCTCGCCTCGATCACCGCGCCGACGATGGGCGCCTACGTGACGGCGAAGTGGGGCCAGCTCGGGCTCATCCGCACCCTGCAGCAGGAGCTGCGCGAGCTGCCCGACGTGCACGTCTCCGCCGTCGCCCCCGGCGGGGTCACCACGCCCATCTACGACCAGGCCGCGACCGTGCTCGGCAACACCGGCCACCCGCCGCCGCCGGTCTACACGCCGGAGCGGGTGGCCCGGGCGGTCGTGTCGCGGATCGACGCCCCGCGCCGGCTCAAGCAGTCCGGCTTCGCGAACCCGCTGATCATCACGGGGTTCCGGCTGTTCCCGCCGGTGTTCGACGCCCTGGTCGGCCCGCTGCTCAAGGTCTTCGGGATGGCGCGCGACGCCGTGCCGCCGACCACCGGCAACGTGTTCGCGCCGGTGCCCGAGAAGGAGTCGACCCGCGGCACCTACCGGGGCATCTGACCGCCGCCGGGCCACCTCCCCCGCACAGTCGAGCCCTGCCCACCACGGTGGGCAGGGCTCGATCTCGTGGTGGTGGACGTCCTCCCGCGGACGGTCGAGCTCTGCCCACGACTGTGGGCAGGGCTCGATCTCGTGGCGGTGGACGTCCTTCCGCGGACAGTCGAGCTCTGCCCACGACTGTGGGCAGAGCTCGACTCGCGCGGGAGCCGGTTGTCCGCGGCGGGCAGGATGACCCTGTGACCGACGTGCGCACCAGCTTCTCCGCCGAGGTCTCCGCCGCCGCCCGGCGGCTGGCCGGCGTCGCCGAGCGGACGCCGCTGCAGCGCAACGCCCGGCTCTCCGAGCTGACCGGCGCGGCCGTCTGGGTGAAACGCGAGGACCTGCAGGTCGGGCGCTCCTACAAGGTCCGCGGCGCCTACAACACGATCAGCCAGCTGGACGACGTCCGGCGGGCGGCCGGCGCGGTCACCGCGAGCGCCGGCAACCACGGGCAGGGCGTGGCCTACGCCTGCCGGGTGCTCGGGGTGCGCGGCAAGGTGTTCGTGCCCGGGACGACGCCGCGGCAGAAGCGGCAGCGGATCGCGGCGCTGGGCGGGGACATGGTGGAACTCGTGGTCCACGGCGACACCTACGACGACGCGGCCGCAGCCGCCGCGGAGCACGCCGCGCTGACCGGCGCGACGCTGGTGCCCGCCTTCGACGCGCTGTCCACCGTCGTCGGGCAGGCCACCGTCGCCGCCGAGCTGCTCGACCAGCTGGGCAGCGCCCCCGACGTCCTCGTCCTGCCGGTCGGTGGGGGCGGGCTGCTGGCCGGCTGCGGCACCTGGCTGCGCGAGCACGCGCCCGGCACCCGGCTGGTCGGTGTCGAGCCGGCCGGCGCTGCCGGCATGGCCGCGGCGCTGGCGGCCGGGCACCCGGTGGAGCTGCCGGAGATCGACACCTTCGTCGACGGCGCCTCGGTGCGCCGGGCCGGCGACGTCACGTTCCCGCTGGTGCGCGACTCCGGCGCCGAGCTGGTGACCGTGCCCGAGGGGCAGGTCTGCACCGAGATGCTGGAGCTGTACCAGGTCGACGGGGTGATCGCCGAGCCCGCCGGGGCGCTGGCGAGCGCGGCACTGACCAGCGGCGCCGTCGTCGTCGAGCCCGGTCAGACGGTGGTGACCCTGCTGTCGGGCGGCAACAACGACGTCAGCCGGTACGCCGAGGTCGTCGAGCGGTCACTGGTGCACCGCGGGCTCAAGCACTACTTCCTGGTCGAGTTCCCGCAGGAGCCCGGCGCGCTGCGCCGGTTCCTCGACGAGGTGCTCGGTCCGGACGACGACATCGTGCTGTTCGAGTACGTCAAGCGCGACAACCGGGAGACCGGCGCGGCGCTGACCGGCATCGAGCTGGGCAGCGTCGACGGGCTCGCCCCGTTGCTGGACCGGATCGAGCGCGGCCCGCTGAAGATCCAGCACCTGGCCCCCGGCACGACCGCCTACCGCTTCCTCGTCTAGCGGCTTCACCTTCCGCGCGGAAAGTGAAGCCGTCAGCGGGCGTACCGCACGGCGGCTCGGGCGCGGGCCTGGGCGGCGAGCACCTCGCGGTCCTTGGGCGGCGCGGTGGTGACCAGATCGGCGAGCAGGTGCTCGGTGGCGTGCGCGATCTCCTCGACCGCCCGGTCGAACGCGGCCTGGTTCGCCTGCGAGGGCTTGGCCGAGCCGCTGACCTTGCGCACGTACTGCAGCGCGGCGGCCCGCACCTCGTCCGACGTCGTCGCGGGCTCGAGGTTGTGCAGCACGTGGATGTTCCGGCACATGCCCGGCAGCGTAGGAGCGCCCCGCCCGGAAGTCAGCCCGTCCGGGCCCCGGAGATGGCCATCTCCGGGATCGAGGGGGCTAGCGGGCGAGGGCGAAGCCGGGCTCGCCGGTGACCGTGGTCCGCTCGGCGCCGCCGCGGGCCAGCGCGCGGCTGATCACCACCCGCTGGATCTGGTTGGTGCCCTCGAAGATCTGCATGACCTTGGCCTCGCGCATGTACCGCTCGACCGGGAAGTCCTTGGTGTAGCCGTAGCCGCCGAGCACCTGGACGGCGTCGGTGGTCACCTTCATCGCGTTGTCGGTGCACACCAGCTTCGCGATCGCGGCCTGCTGGGAGTAGGGCTGGCCGGCGTCCTTGAGCCGCGCCGCGGCCAGGTACATCGCCCGCGAGGTCTCGACGGCGGCGGCCATGTCGGCGATCAGGAACGCCAGGCCCTGGTGCTCGATGATCGGGACGCCGAACGTCTCCCGCTCCTTGGCGTACGCGAGCGCGTCGTCCAGCGCGCCCTGGGCCAGCCCGGTCGCGACGGCGGCGATGCCCAGCCGCCCGGCGTCCAGCCCGGCGAGCGCGATGGCCAGCCCCTGGCCCTCCGCGCCCAGCCGCCGGTCGGCGTCGATGCGCACGCCCTCGAACCGCATGGTCGCCGTGGTCGAGCCGGTCAGGCCCATCTTCCGCTCGGCCGGGTCCGCGACGAGGCCAGCGGCGTCGGCGGGCACCAGGAAGCAGGAGATGCCGCGGGACCGGTCGTCGGACGTCCGGGCCATCACCTTGTAGAAGTCGGCCTGGCCGCCGTGCGTCGTCCAGGCCTTGTCGCCGGTGAGCACGTAGGAGTCGCCGTCGCGGACGGCGGTGGTGCGCATCGCGGCCGGGTCGGAGCCGGCGTGCGGCTCGGACAGGCAGTACGCGCCCAGCAACTCGCCGCCGAGCATCTCCGGCAGCCAGCGCTGCTGCTGCTCTGCGGTGCCCTGGGTGGCCAGGCCGAAGCAGGACAGCCCGTGCACGCTCACGCCCACCGCGACGCTGGCCCAGACGGCAGCGAGCTCCTCGAGCACCTGCAGGTAGACCTCGTAGGGCTGCGCGCCGCCGCCGACGTCCTCGCCGTAGGGCAGGCCGAGCAGCCCGGCGCGGCCCAGGGTGCGGAAGACGTCGCGCGGGAAGACCTCGTCGGCCTCGGCGGTGGCCACCCGGGGCTCCAGCTCCTCGCGGGCGAGGGCCCGGGTGAGCTCGAGCAGGTCGGCGGCCTCCTGCGTGGGAACCAGGCGGGCGACGGGCACGGGGCACCTCCGGTGCGGCCGGGACGACGTCGTCCCGGACTGTTATCGGTACCCAGGGACTGTACGCAGTACCGATGGACGGTGCGTTGTTACTGTCCGGTAGTCCGAGGAGGGGTGATGACGACGCTGGACACCCGCAGCACCCGCGGCCCGGCCCGCCGGGCGGAGCTGCTCGACGAGCTCGTCGCCCTGGTGCTGGCCGAGGGCTTCGCCGCCTTCACCCTCGACGAGCTGGCCCGCCGGCTGCGCTGCTCCAAGAGCACGCTCTACGGGCTGGCCGCGAGCAAGGAGCAGCTGGTCGTCGCGGTGGTGAAGCGGTTCTTCCAGCGCGCCACCGCCGCCGTCGAGCAGCGGGCCGCGGTCCCCGACGACCACCGCGAGCGGATCAGCGCCTACCTGCTGGCCGTCTCCGAGCAGCTGCAGCCGGCCTCCCCGGCGTTCTTCGCCGACGTCGCCGCCTTCGCCCCGGCCCGGGAGATCTACGAGCGCAACACCCGCTCGGCCGCGGCCCGGGTGCAGCAGTTCGTCGCCGACGGGCTGGCCGCCGGCACGATCCGCCCCGTGCACGCCTCCTTCGTCGGTGCGGCCGTGGCGTCGGTGATGGGCGCGATCCACCGCGGCGAGATCACCGCGGTCACCGGCCTGGACGACGCCGCCGCCTACCGCGAGCTCGCCGACCTGGTCGTCGCCGGCACCGCACCCCGCTGAGCGGGGACGCCCCCTACGTTCGACCCGTGGTCAGCTCCCTGCGCCTGCGCGGCACCTACGTCCCGGTCGTCACCCCGTTCGACGAGCACGGCGCCGTCTCGCTGGACGCGCTCGAACGGCTGGTCGCCGACTGCCTGGCGGCCGGCGCGACGGGGATCGTGGCCCTGGCGACGACCGGGGAGCCGAGCTCGCTGGACGACGACGAGCGGGCCGCCGTCCTGGCGCTCTGCGGCCGGGTGTGCAGCGACCTCGGCGGCCAGCTGCTCGTCGGCGCCGGCACCAACGACACCCGGACGACGATCGCCCGGCACGAGGCCCTGGCCGACGTCCCCGGGGTGACCGCCTCGCTGGCCGTCACGCCCTACTACGTGCGGCCCGCCGAGCCGGCCGTGGTGGCGCACCTGCAGCTGGTCGCGGAGCGCTCGCCGGTGCCGGTGGTCGCCTACAACGTGCCGTACCGCACCGGCCGGGGCCTCGGCGCGGCCGCCCTGCTGGAGCTGGCGGCGACCCCGGACGTGGCCGGGCTCAAGCAGGCGGTGGGCGCCGTCGACGCCGACACCCTCACCGTGCTGGCCGGGGCGCCCGACGGGTTCGCGGTGCTCGGCGGCGACGACCCCTACCTCTTCCCCCTGGTGCTGATGGGCGCCACCGGCGCGATCGCGGCCTCGGCGAACCTGCAGACGCGCCGGTTCGTGGCGATGGTCGAGGACGGCCTGGCCGGCCGGCTGGCGGAGGGGCGGGCGCACGCCGAGGCGCTGCTGCCGCTCACCCTCGCGCTGTTCGCCGAGCCGAGCCCGGCGGTGATCAAGGCGGTGCTGCACGCCGAGGGCCGCATCCCCACCCCCGACGTCCGGATGCCGCTGGCGAACGCCTCGCCCGGCGCCGTCCGCGCGGCCCTGGCGGTACGGGACGGCCTCTATGCCTGAGGTGCCCCGTCACGCGGGCACGGGTGGCGCGGACGCCCAGGTAAGGTCAGGCTAACCAGACCATCGGCCGACCGGCCCGTCGTCCCCAGGAGCCGCACGTGGCGCAGCGCACGGCCACCCGGCCTCCCGAGGAGGCGGCGCCCTCCCGCGACGGGCTGCTGCGCGGCGCGGGCTCGCGGGTCCTGGGGCTGTGGCTGCTCGTCGCCCTCGTCGTGCTCACCTGCGCGCTGAGCATCGCGGTCGGCACCCGGTCGATCGGGCTGGGCACCGTGTGGCAGGCGCTGGTCGACGGCAGCACCCCCGGCGACGAGACGGTCATCGTCCGCGAGTTGCGGGTGCCGCGCACGCTGCTCGGCCTGCTGGCCGGTCTGTCGCTGGGCATCTCCGGGGCGCTGATGCAGGGGCACACCCGCAACCCGCTGGGCGACCCCGGCCTGCTCGGCGTCACCGCGGGCGCCTCGCTCGCCGTCGTCCTGTCCATCTGGCTGCTCGGCCTCGGCTCGCCCTCCGGCTACGTCTGGTTCGCCTTCCTCGGCGCGTTCCTCGGCAGCGTCGCGGTCTACCTGATCGGGTCCTCCGGCCGAGGCGGGGCCACCCCGGTGAGCCTCGCGCTGGCCGGCTCGGCGCTGAGCTACCTGATCTACGCGCTGGTGCAGGCGATCACCATCCGCGAGACCGAGGCGCTGGACTCCTTCCGGTTCTGGGTGGTCGGCGCGCTCGCCGGCCGCGACTCCGACGTCGCCGTCCAGGTCGCCCCGTTCGTCGTCGTCGGCCTGGTGCTGGCGCTGGTCAACGCCCCGGCGCTGAACCTGCTCGGGCTGGGCGAGGACGTCGCCCGGGGCCTCGGCCAGCGGATCTGGCTGGCCCGCGCGGTGGGGCTGCTCTCCGTCACCCTGCTCACCGGCGCCGCCACCGCCGCCTGCGGGCCGATCGCCTTCGTCGGGCTGGTCGTACCGCACGTCGCCCGCACCATCACCGGCCCCGACCACCGCTGGCTGATCCCCTACTCCGGGCTGCTCGGCGTGGTGTTCCTGCTGCTCGCCGACGTGTTCGGCCGAGTCGTCGCCCGCCCGGGCGAGCTGCAGGTCGGCATCGTCCTGGCCGTCGTCGGCACCCCTTTCTTCATCGCCCTGGTGCGCCGCCGGAAGCTGGTCTCGCTGTGACCGCGATGGCGCCCACCCGCGCGCCGGCCCCCGGGCCGCGGCCCCGGCGGACCGTGCGGATCGGTGGCCTGTCCACCACCTACCGCCGCCGCCAGCTGGTCGTGCCGGTGCTCGTGCTGGTCGTGCTGGTGCTGGCCGCCGCGCTGAGCCTCGGCCGCGGCGACTACCCGATCGGCGTCGTCGACGTGCTGCGGGCGCTCGTCGGCCTGGGCGACGACACCCAGCGGTTCATCGTGCTGGAGCTGCGTGCCCCGCGGGTGGCCGTCGCCGTGCTCGTCGGCATCGCGCTGGGCGTCTCCGGGGCGCTGATCCAGACCTTCGCCCGCAACCCGCTGGCCAGCCCGGACGTCCTGGGCGTCACCGGCGGCGCCTCGATCGGCGCGGTCGCGGTGATCGTGCTCGGCGGGGCCTCGGCGACCGGGGTGCTGGGCGGGCTCGGCCTCCCCGCCGCGGCGCTGGCCGGCGGCCTGCTCATGGCGCTGCTGGTGTTCGGCCTGGCGTGGAACAAGGGCATCGACGGCTACCGCCTCGTCCTGGTCGGCATCGGCCTGTCCGCGATGGCCCAGGCCGTGGTCAGCTACCTGCTCACCCGCAGCGACATCCAGGACGCCGCCGCCGCGAACGTCTGGATCACCGGCTCGCTGAACGGTCGCGGCTGGGACCAGGCGCTGCCGCTGGCCGTCGCGCTGGTGGTGCTGCTGCCGGCCTCGGTGGCGCTGAGCCGGGTGCTCGGGGTGCTGCAGTTCGGCGACGAGACCGCCCGCGGGCTGGGCGTGCGGGTGCCGCTGGCCCAGGCGGTCACCGTCGTCGTCGCGGTCGCGCTCGCCGCCTTCGCGGTGTCGGCGGCCGGGCCGATCCAGTTCGTCGCCCTCGTCGTGCCGCAGATCGCCGTCCGGCTGGCCGGCGGCTCCCGCCCGCCGCTGCTGGCCTCCGGCCTGCTCGGCGCGCTGCTGGTGGTGGGCAGCGACCTCGTCGCCCGCACCGTGCTGCCCGCCACGTTCCCCGTCGGGGTCGTGACCGCCGTCATCGGCGCCCCCTACCTGCTCTGGCTCCTGGTCCGCGGAAGGCGGCTGACCACCCTGTGACCGCACCCACCCACTCCCCCGCCGTCCCGGGCGTCGAACCGGTGGCCCCCGTGCGGCTGGCCGCCGAGGGCGTCCGGCTGGCCTACGGCGATAAGGTCGTCGTCCACGACCTGGACCTGCAGCTGACCGACGGCTCGTTCACCGCGATCGTCGGACCCAACGGCTGCGGCAAGTCGACGCTGCTGCGCGCGCTGGGGCGGCTGCTGCGGCCCACCGCCGGCGCCGTGCTGCTCGACGGCCGGGCGATCACCTCCACGCCGACCAAGGAGGTCGCCAAGGTGCTCGGGCTGCTCCCGCAGACCCCGCTGGCACCCGAGGGCCTCACCGTCGCCGACCTGGTCGCCCGCGGCCGGCACCCGCACCAGAGCTGGCTGCGCCAGTGGTCCTCGGACGACGAGGCGGTGGTGACCGAGGCGCTGACCTGGACCGACATGGCCGACCTCGCCGACGCGCCGGTCGACGCGCTGTCCGGCGGGCAGCGCCAGCGGGCCTGGATCTCGATGGCCCTGGCCCAGGGCACCGACCTGCTGCTGCTCGACGAGCCGACGACCTACCTCGACCTCGCCCACCAGGTCGACGTCCTCGAGCTGGTCGGCCGGCTGCACGCCGAGCGCGGCCGCACGGTCGTCGTGGTGCTGCACGACCTCAACCTCGCCGCCCGGTACGCGCAGCGGCTGGTGGCGATGAAGGACGGCGTGCTGGTCGCCGCGGGCACCCCGGAGGAGGTGCTCACCGAGCAGCTGCTCGCCGACGTGTTCGAGCTGGAGGCCCGGGTGGTGCCCGACCCGGTCACCGGCACGCCGATGGTCGTGCCGGTCCGCCGCCTGCGCTAGCCGCCCAGCTCGGCGACGAGGGCCGCCCTGATCGCCGGGCGCGAGCCGAACACCAGCAGGAACAGCGCCTCCCGGGCCAGCCGCTCGGCGTGCGCCCCGGAGTGCACGGCGCTGCTGCCGGTGCTGACCACCAGCAGGCCGGCGGCCCGGTGGGCGAGCGCGGAGGCCGCGGCCCGGGCGGCCGGCAGCTCCTCGGGCGTCGCCGCGTCCAGCCGGGCCCGGGCCCCGGCGAGCTCGCCGTCCAGCGGGGAGGGGCCCAGCAGCCGGGCGCACCGGGCGACCAGCCCGAGCGCCAGCGAGCCGTTGGGCCGCAGGCCCGCCGCGTCACCGGCCCGGATGTCGGCCAGCGGCACGGTGCCCACCACCCGGCCGGCCGGCACGCGGTGGCCGTCCAGCCGGAGCTCGACCGTCGCGCTGGCGGTGACCGCGACCATCCGCTGCGGCGCGACGGCGAGGGTCGCGGACCCGACCGCGTCGACCAGCGCGAAGACCACGTCGTCGGCGGCGTCGCGGGCGGCCACCAGCAGCAGGTCCACGTGCCCCCAGCCGGTCACCCAGGGCACCGTGCCGTCCAGCACGAGCCCGTCTCCGTCGGTGCGCACCCGGACGGCTGCCGGCCCGGGCCGCAGCGCGGCCTGCAGGGCCACTCCCCCGCGCCGGCGGCCGGCGCAGAGGTCGGCGAGGAACGCCTCGCGCAGCGGCTCCGGACCGTCGCGGAGCGCCCCGGCCACCCCCAGGTGCTGCAGCCAGACGAACGCCGTGGACAGCTCGCCGGAGGCGAGCTCCTCGACCACCGCGGCCACCGTTCCGGGGTCGGCGTCCAGCCCGCCGGCGTCGGCCGGGCCGGTCAGCCCGTAGAGCCCGGCGTCGGCGATCGCGTCGAGGTGGGAGCGCGGTACGGCGCCGGCGGCGTCGACCACCGCGGCGGAGGGGAAGAGCAGCTCCTCGGCGAGCGCGCGGGCACGGGCTACGGCGTCGGTCACCCCGCCAGCTTGCCCGCTCCGGGCGTCCTGGCTCAGAACGAGAAGTGGCTCACCGAGGCGCGCAGGTCGGTGGCCAGCCGGGAGAGCTCGTCGACGGCGATCCGGGTCTGGCTGAGCGCCTGGTTGGTCTGCTCGGCGGCCTGCGACACCCCGGAGACGTTCTCGGCGATCTGGGTGGTGCCCAGGGCGCCCTCCTGGATCGACCGGGACATCTCGGTGGTGGTCGCGGTCTGCTCCTCGACCGCCGAGGCGATGGTGAGCTGGTAGTCGTTGATCGAGCCGATGATCTCCGAGATCCGGCTGATCGCGTCGACGGCACCGCCGGTGTCGCCCTGGATCGCCTCGACCCGGCGGGCGATGTCCTCGGTGGCGCGCGCCGTCTCCTCCGACAGCTCCTTGACCTCGTTGGCCACGACGGCGAAGCCCTTGCCGGCCTCGCCGGCCCGGGCCGCCTCGATGGTCGCGTTGAGCGCGAGCAGGTTGGTCTGCGCGGCGATCGAGGTGATGACCTTGACGACCTCGCCGATCTCCCGCGAGGAGTCGCCCAGCTGGACGACGGTGGCGTTGGTGGTGGCGGCCTCGGCGACGGCGGTGGCGGCCACCTGCGCCGCCTCGTTGGCGCTGCGGGCGATCTCCATGATCGCCACGTTCATCTCCTCGGCACCGGCGGAGACGGTCGCCACGCTGCGGGAGACCTCCTCGGCGGCGCCGGAGACGACGTTGACCTGCACGCTGGTCTCCTCGGCGGACGCCGAGATCTGCGCCGCGGAGGCCGAGAGCTCCTCGGCGGAGGCGGCGACGGTGCTGGACGAGGCGACGACGGTGGACATCACGGTGCGCAGCCGGCCCATGGCCTCGTCGATCGCCGCGCCCATCCGGCCCAGCTCGTCGCGGGTGGTCAGCCCGCTGGTGCGGGTCAGGTCGCCGGTGGCGAGCGCCTCGGCGACCCGCTCGACCCGGCGGACGTTGGCGGCCAGGTTGCGGGCGACCGCCAGCCCGACGGCCAGCGCCAGCAGGACGCCGACGACCAGGACGACGAGGGAGAACGTGCGCTGCCGGGCGCTCTCGTCGGCGGCCGCCTGGGCGCTCGCCCCGGCGTCCGCGCTCTCCAGCTCCTCCAGCTCCAGCAGCCCGGTCAGCGCGTCGGTGACGAGCGGCGCCACCTGGCTCTCGTGCACGGCCAGCCAGCCGGCCTGGTCGTGCGCCTGGGCCAGCGAGGTGAGCAGGCGGTCCTCGACCTCGGAGGCCTGGGCGAAGGTCGCCTGGATCTCGCCGATCGCCTCCTCGGCCTCGGCGGGGTGCTCCAGGGCGAGGTAGGCCTGCAGGTCGGCGTCGAAGTCCGCGCGCGCCTGCTGCACCCGGTCCAGCGCGGTGCCGATCTCGGTGGGCGTGCCGGCCAGGACGGCGTCCCGCTGGGCGACCGCGACGTTCTGCAGGTCGTTGACCAGCGCGGAGATGCCGTCGATCCCGAGCACGTCCTGCGTGTAGATCCGCTGGCTGGCGGCCGCCTCGCTCTCCAGCGCGCTCAGCCCGGTGACCCCGATGACCACGGCGACGGCGGAGGCCGCGCCGACCGCGGTGAGCACCTTCGTGGCCACCGACCGGTCACCCCACCAGGCCGCCTGGCGCACGGGCGCGTCGGGGGCGGCGCCGGACGGCGGGGTGGACGGCATGCGGGGGCTCCTGGGCTCGGGGTTGCACGGGTCAACGGAGGTGTGCACCCCCTGCATCGTCCCGACCCCGCCCGTTCTCAAGCCGGATCCGGACGTGTCCCGCACCACGCCCCACCCGTCACACGCCGCCCGGGCAGCGCCCCCCTCGCCGGTCGGGCGAGGGGGGCGGCTGGCTCAGTCGCGCGGGTCCCGCGGACGCCCGGCCGGTGCCTCGTCGCGCACCCGGTCCTCGGCCGGCAGCGGCGCCACCGCGTTGGGGACCGGGTCGACCGCGGCGGGCTCGACGACGAGCTGGAAGTCCTCGCCGTGCCGGGTGATGCCGTCGACGACGGCCTGCTCGACCGCCTCGGTGGCGTAGGCCCGGCGCAGCACCATCGGGTCCGACCGCAGGTCCTTGGCCAGCGAGACGGCCAGGCCGACCATCACCAGGGCGAAGGGCAGCGCCGCGATGATGGTCAGGTTCTGCAGCCCGGTCAGGGCGTCGTCCCCGCCGACCAGCAGCATGATCGCCGCCACCGCGCCCATCACCACGCCCCAGAACACGACGATCCCGCGGCTGGGCGACAGCGTGCCCCGCTCGGACAGCGAGCCCATCACGATCGAGGCGGCGTCGGCGCCGGAGACGAAGAAGATCGCCACCAGCACCATGACCAGCACCGTCATCACGGTGGCCAGCGGGTACTGCTCGAGGACGCCGAACAGCTGCCCCTCGGACGTGGCCTGACCGGCGACGTCCGCGCCGTCCCGCT
Source organism: Modestobacter versicolor (assembly GCF_014195485.1). Classification (NCBI taxonomy): domain Bacteria; kingdom Bacillati; phylum Actinomycetota; class Actinomycetes; order Geodermatophilales; family Geodermatophilaceae; genus Modestobacter; species Modestobacter versicolor. Next base: position 3,456,567 of record NZ_JACIBU010000001.1, on the reverse strand, counting down.
GGGCGGCGATGCCGGCCCCACCGAAGACGGCGAACCAGACCAGGCTGACGACGCTGGGCACCAGCAGCACGCCGGTGACGAACTGCCGGATGGTGCGGCCGCGGCTGATCCGGGCGATGAACAGGCCGACGAACGGGGTCCAGCTGATCCACCAGGCCCAGTAGAAGACCGTCCAGCCGCGCAGCCACTCGGCCATCGCGTCGCCGCCGGAGGCCTCGGTGCGCCCGGCCATCTCGCCGAGGTCGGAGAAGTAGGCGCCGATCGCCTCGGGCACCAGGTTGAGGATGAAGACCGTCGGCCCGACGACGAAGACGAACACCGCCAGCACCAGTGCCAGCACCATGTTGGTGTTGGACAGCCACTGGATGCCGCGGGCCACCCCGGACACGGCGGACGCGACGAACGCCGCGGTGAGCACGGCGATGACCGCCACCAGCACGCCGTTGCCGACGTCGCCGGCCCAGCCGAGGATCTCCATCCCGCTGCCGATCTGCAGCGCGCCCAGCCCCAGCGAGGCCGCCGACCCGAACAGCGTGGCGAAGATCGCCAGGACGTCGATCACCTTGCCGACCGGCCCCTCGGCGCGACGCCGGCCGATCAGCGGGGCGAACGCGGCGCTGATCAACTGGGGGCGGCCGCGGCGGAAGGTGCCGTAGGCGATCGCCAGCCCGACGACGGCGTAGATCGCCCACGGGTGCAGCGACCAGTGGAACAGCGTGGTGGCCATCGCGGTCCGCGCGGCGTCGGCGGTCTCGCCCTCGACCGTGCCCGGCGGCGGGGAGACGTAGTGGCCCAGCGGCTCGGCCACGCCGTAGAACATCAGCCCGATGCCCATCCCGGCGCTGAACATCATCGCGACCCAGGAGACGGTGCGGAACTCCGGCGCCTCGTCGTCGCGGCCCAGCGGGATGCGGCCGTAGCGGCTGGCGGCCAGCCACAGGACGAAGACCACGAAGGCCGAGGCCAGCACGACGAACAGCCAGCCCAGGTTGGTCTCGATCCAGGTCAGCGCCCCACCGCTGGCGCTGCTCAGGCTGTCCGAGCCGAGGAACCCCCAGGCGACGAAGGCGAGGGCCACGACGGCCGCGACGCCGAACACCACGGTGTCCAGCCGGCCGGTGCCCTCGGCCTCGCCGACCGGGGGCTGGGCGAGCGCCGGGTGACGGCTGGGGATCGGGTTGAGACGCTTCGTGATCGACTCGCGGCGTCCGCGGCCGGGTGGTGCAGTAGGAGAACTAGACACAGCAGGATGCGGCCCCGGTCGCCCGGCGCCTCCCCCCTTCCGTTCAGCGTGCATGGCAGCGGACCGCCGACCCCGAGGCTGGAGGGCGGTCCGGATCCCTCACGGTGCGCTCCGCACCGCTGCCTCGCAAACCGGGATGATCACGGAACGGTCTCGGCTGCGGGCCCCCCGGTCCCGGCCCGGACAGGGCGGCGCGGGACACTGGACGGCGATGGACGACTTCCTGAACTGGCTCCGCGGTCCCGGCCTCGAGGCGCTCCTGATCATCCTGGGCGCCGTCCTGCTCGCCCGGTTCGTGAGCTGGGTCGGCCGTCGGATCACCGACCGGATCGACGCCGCCGCGACCGGCTCCGACGCCCTCGTGCGATCCGAGGCGGCCAAGCACCGGCACTCGCTCACCCAGGTGCTGACCTGGGCGGCGATCGTGATGATCTGGTCGATCACCATCTTCTTCGTGCTCGAGCGCCTCGGCGTCCCGGTCACCGGTCTGGTCGCCCCGGCGACGGTGCTCGGCGTGGGCCTGGGCTTCGGTGCCCAGCGGGTCGTCGGCGACGTGCTCGCCGGGTTCTTCCTGATCACCGAGCGGCAGTACGGCTTCGGTGACGTCGTCTCCATCCAGGTCGTCGGGGGCGGTGACCCCGCCGAGGGCACCGTGGAGGACGTCACGCTCCGGATCACCCGGTTGAGGTCGGTGAACGGCGAGGTGGTGATCGTCCCGAACGGGCAGATCGTCAAGGTCGTCAACCTGTCCCGCGACTGGGCCCGCGCCGTGGTCGACGTGCCCGTCCCGGCCACCGCCGACGTCAACCGGGTGCAGGAGGTGCTCCGCGAGGTCGGCCAGCGCGCCTTCGCCGACGAGCGGCTGCACCGGCTGCTGCTCGATGCGCCCAGCGTGATGGGCGTGGAGAGCCTGGCGCTGGACGAGGTGAACCTGCGGATCGTGGCCCGCACGCTGCCGGGCAAGCAGTTCGAGGTGGGGCGTGACCTGCGCGCCCGGGTGGCGCTGGCGCTCTCCCGCGAGGGGGTCTCGCTGCGCGCCACGTCGGCGCAGGAGGTCGACGTCCAGGACGAGGCGCTGGCCGAGGACCGGGCACGCAGCGGGGGGATGGCATGAGCAAGCCGGACGAGCAGCCCACCACCGTCATCCCCCAGCAGACCGTCGAGCAGCCGGCGGTCAGCACCGCACCGGCGACCCGGCGCACCGGGATCTGGCAGCACGTGCCGGCCCGGATCGGCCGGGCCCGCACGTCGACGGTGGTGATCGGCTGCCTGTTCGTGCTGCTGTTCGCGCTCAACGCCGCGCTGCCTCGCGACGAGGGGCAGACGACGACCGTCACCACCTCGGACGGCCGGACGGTCGAGGTGCCCTGCTCCTACGTGTCCTGCGACACCGCCACCCCGACGCCGACGCCCACGCCCACGCCGGGCACCACCGCCCCGACCACCACCCGGGCCCCCGCGACGTCGGCCCCGAGCACGACCAGCCGGGCCCCGGAGACGACCGAGGAGCAGGAGGAGCAGGAGACCACGACGCCGACCACCACCACCCGGGCACCGAGCTCGAGCGCACCGGCCTCCTCGCGCGCCACCACGACCAGCCGGGCACCGGCGACCAGCGCCGAGCCGTCGGAGGAGGACGAGGAGCCGTCGGCGGAGTCGAGCGCGCCGACCAGCTGATCCCGGCTCAGAACGAGGTGACGACGGCGATGCCCGGCTCCCGCCCGACGGCGGCCAGCGCCGCACCGGCGTCGTCCAGCCCCAGCTCGCGGGTGACCAGCAGCTCCGGGCGCAGCCGCCCGGCCGCGATCAGCGAGAGCATCGCCGGGTAGTCGGCGGCGGCCATGCCGTGACTGCCCAGCACGGCCAGCTCGCGGGCAATGACCAGCTCCATGGGCACCTCGGTCCGGCCGACCGCGGGCGGGAGCAGCCCCACCTGCACGTGCCGGCCCCGCGGGCGCAGGCTGCGGATCGAGTCCACGCAGGTCACCGCGGCGCCCAGGGCGTCGAGGGAGAGGTGCGCACCGCCGCCGGTCAGCTCCCGGACGGCGGCCGGCACGTCGGTCGCCGAGCCGTCGACCAGGTGCTCGGCGCCGCAGGCAGCCGCCAGGGCGAGCGCGCCGGGGGTCACGTCGACGGCGACCACCCGAGCGCCGGCGGCGACGGCGACCTGGACCGCGGACAGCCCCACCCCGCCGCAGCCGTGCACCGCGACCCACTCCCCCGGCCGCACCCGCCCGACGCCGGTGACCGCGCGGAACGCGGTGGCGAACCGGCAGCCCAGGCTGGCCGCGGTGCCGAACGGCAGCTGCTCGGGCAGCGCGACGAGGTTGACGTCGGCGGCGTCCAGCGCGACGAGCTCGGCCAGCGAGCCCCAGTGGGTGAAGCCCGGCTGGGTCTGGGCCAGGCAGACCTGGCCGGCGCCCTCCCGGCACGGGGCGCAGCGCCCGCACGCGCAGACGAACGGCACGGTCACCCGGTCACCGACCGCCCAGTTCCGCACCCGGTCGCCGACCGCGGCCACGGTGCCGGCCAACTCGTGCCCGGGGACGTGCGGCAGGACGACGTCCGGGTCGTGGCCGGACCAGCCGTGCCAGTCGCTGCGGCAGATCCCGCTCGCGCCGACCCGCACGACCACGCCGTCGGGCGCGGGGTCCGGCTCGGGCACCGACCGGACCGCCAGCGGACCACCGAACTCCTCGAACACCAGCGCGCGCACGACCGAGAGGCTGCCACGATGGGGCGTGCAGTCGACCGGCTGGTGGACCTTCCTGCTCGTCGCCGCGGTGCTGGTCGCGGTGCCCGGGCCCGACTTCGCCGTCGTCGTCCGGAACACGCTGGCCGGCGGCCGGCCCCGCGGGCTGTGGTGCGCCGTCGGCGTGGCCACCTCCAACGCGGTGCAGGGCACGGCAGCCGCGGCCGGGCTGGGCGCTCTCGTGCTCCGGGTGGAGCCGCTGTTCCAGGCGATCCGCTGGGCGGGCATCTGCTACCTGGTGCTGCTCGCCGTCCAGTCGATCCGGTCCGCCGTCCGCGGCGAGTACGCCGCGTTCGACGGCGCCCCGGCCGGCGCTGCGGTGGCCTGGGCCGGCTGGCGGCAGGGCTTCCTGTCCAACGTCACCAACCCGAAGGTGCTGGTCTTCTACCTGGCGGTGCTGCCGCAGTTCCTCTCCCCCGGCGCGGGCGTCGGGCTGCTCGCCGGGTACGCGCTCAGCCACGCCGTCCTCGGCCTGGCCTGGTCGGTCGCGCTGGTGCTGCTGATGGACCGGGCGCGGCGGGTGCTGGCCCGCCGCCGGGTGCGCCGCAGCCTGGACGCCGTCACCGGCGTGGCGCTGCTCGGCTTCGGCGCCCGGCTGGCGACCGAGCGCGGCTGAGCCATCGGCCGGACCGCTGCGATGCTCCGCGCCATCGGTTTCAGCCTGACTGATACCGTCGGCGGACCAACGACCCGGAGGACCCATGAACGAGCTGCTCCTGAGCGTCCACGTGATCGCCGCCATCGTGTTCATCGGGCCGGTGACGGTGGCGGTCAGCCTGTTCCCCCGCTACGCCCGGGAGGCTGCCGGCGCCGGCGCCCCGGGCGCCCTGCCCGCCGTGCACCTGCTGCACCGGATCACCCGCGTCTACGCGGTGCTGGCCCTGGTCGTGCCGGTGTTCGGCATCGCCACCGCGCTGGCCCTGGACGTGCTCACCGATGCCTGGCTGCTGGTCTCGATGCTGCTCACCGCGATCGCCGGCCTGCTGCTCGCCCTGGTCGTGCTGCCCCGGCAGGCCCAGGTGCGCGCCGTCCTGGACGCCGGGGCCGGCGACCAGCGGGTCGACGTCCGCGCCCTGGCGATGGGCGCCGGGGTGTTCAACCTGCTGTGGGCCACGGTCGTCGTGCTGATGATCGCCCGGCCCGGCTCGACGACGGGGGTCTGACCGTGGACCTGCGCTGGCTGCGGCTCGCCTCCTGGGCCGAGACCGTCTCCCTGGTCGTGCTGCTGGTCAACCTCGGGACGGCGCACGTCGAGGCCGTCGCCTCGCTGATGGGGCCGGTGCACGGGTGCGCCTACCTGGCCACCATCGCGACGGCGTTCCTGCTGCCGCTGCCCCGGCAGGCACGGACGCTGACGTTCGTGCCCGGGATCGGCGGCCTGCTGGCCCTCCGCCGGACCGCCGCCACCAGCCCCGCACCGCCGGACTGACCCGCCGGGCTACTGTCCCTGGCCCATGACCGAGCAGCCGCCCGCCGGGGGGCCACCGGCGGACAGCCCGGTGATGCTGGCCATCCTGGCCGGGCGGGCCTGGGAGGCCCGGTTGAACACCGCGCTGCGGGCGCACGGGCTCTCGCTGCGGCACCTCGGCGCCCTCGGCCACCTCGCCGGCACGCCCGGGCTCTCCTACACCGACCTGGCCCGGCGGGCGCGGGTCACCGTGCAGAGCATGCACGCGACGGTCGGCACGCTCACCGAGCTGGGCGCCGTCCGGGAGCCGGGGGGCGGCCGCGGCCGAGCGGCCCTGCTGGAGGTCACCGACCGCGGGCACGAGCTGCTGGCCACCGGCCGGGAGGTCGTCGCGGCCCTGGACGCCGAGTTCACCGCCGCGCTGCCCCCGCCGGCCCGGGCCGGGCTGGCCCTCGGTCTGCTGTCCGGGCTCCGCGCCGCCGGTGGACCGGCGCCCGCCCCCGGCCCCCCGGCAGACTGACCGGGTGGACGACCTCGACGCCCTCCGCCGGGCCTGCGACCGCGCGCTGACCGGGCACGGCCCGCAGTCGGCCGCCGACCTGCTCGCGACGATCCCGCCGGACACCGCCGTGGACCGGTACGGCGACGGCGGGGTGGTCGCCGAGCTGGAGCGGGAGGTCGCCGACGTGCTCGGGCAGCCGGCGGCCGCGTACCTGCCCAGCGGCATCATGGCCCAGCAGGCGGCGCTGCGCGTGCACGCCGAGCGCCGCGGGCGGACAACCGTGGTCTACCACCCGCAGAGCCACCTCGACGTCCACGAGGGCCACCCGCTGGAGCGGCTGCACGGCATGGTCGGCCGCCCGACCGGGAGCCGGGACCGGCTGCTGCTGCGCACCGACCTGGACGCCGTCGCCGAGCAGCCCGCTGCGCTGCTGGTCGAGCTGCCGCAGCGCGACCTCGGCGGTCAGCTGCCGTCGTGGGAGGACCTGGTCGCGCAGGTGACCTGGGCGCGGGAGCGCGGGGCCGCGGCGCACCTGGACGGCGCCCGGCTGTGGGAGGCGGCGGCGGGGTACGGGCGCGCGCCGGCCGAGGTCGCGGCGCTGTTCGACACCACCTACGTCAGCTTCTACAAGGGCATCGGCGCGCTGGCCGGCTGCTGCCTGGCCGGGCCCGCGGACGTCGTCGACGAGGTGCGCGAGTGGCGGCGCCGGCTGGGCGGGACGCTGTTCGGGCTCTGGCCGGGCGCCGCGTCGGCGCTGAGCTGCCTGCGCCGCCGGCTGCCGCTGTTCCCCGGCTACCTGGACCGGGCGCGGGAGATCGCATCCGCGGTGCGCGACCTGCCCGGCGTCACCGTCGTCCCGGACCCGCCGCAGACGCCGATGCTGCACCTGCTGCTCCGCACCTCCGCCGACGAGTTCGCCGCGGCGGCCCGCCGCCTGGCCGAGGGCGGGTTGTGGACGTGGGAGCGGGCCACCCCGACCGCCGACCCGGGCGTGCAGCGGGTGGAGCTGCCGGTCGGCGACGCGACGACGGCGCTGCCCGTGCCCGAGGCCCGGGCAGCGATCGCCGCCCTGGCCGGCGCGGCGGAGCAGGTCCCGGCCGGGTAGAGCTCTGCCCACAGCTGTGGGCAGAGCTCGAGTCGCGGAAGAGCAGGGTCCCGGGAGAGTCGAGGTCTGCCTACGAGGGTGGGCAGAGCTCGAGTCGCGGCAGAGCAGGGTCCCGGGCCGGCCCGCTCACCGGCGGAGCGCGGCGGACCCCCGGGACACCGGCCTGTGCAGTCGTCCGGTCGGCGTCCTAGGATCGGCGGTGGCTCACGAGAGGCAGCGACAAGCACCTGGCTGGCTGCCCGGCAACCTCAACTCCGTCTGAGGTGCTCCAGGGGAAGAGCTGGCTGGACGGCGCCCGCCGCCCGGCAAGGACGGAGCCTCCGCGCCGTGGAGCTCCGGCGACCCAGGAGGTACTGGCAGATGACCGAACCCAGCGGCTGGAGCTTCGAGACCCGGCAGATCCACGCCGGCGCCGCGCCCGACCCGACCACCGGCGCCCGGGCGCTGCCGATCTACGCCACCACCAGCTACCAGTTCCGCGACACCCAGCACGCCGCCGACCTGTTCGCGCTGGCCGAGATGGGCAACATCTACACGCGGATCATGAACCCGACGCAGGACGCGCTGGAGCAGCGCGTGGCCTCGCTCGAGGGCGGCGTGGCGGCGCTCGCGGTGGCCAGCGGCCAGGCGGCGGAGACCCTGGCGATCCTGAACATCGCCGAGGCCGGCAGCCACGTCGTCGCCTCCGCCTCGCTCTACGGCGGCACGTACAACCTGCTGCACCACTCGCTGCCCAAGATGGGCATCACCGTCTCCTTCGTCGAGAACCCCGACGACCCGGAGAACTGGCAGTCGCTGGTGCAGGAGAACACCAAGGCCTTCTACGCCGAGACGATCGGCAACCCGAAGGGCGACGTCCTGGACATCTCGGCGGTGTCGGAGGTCGCGCACCGCAACGGCGTCCCGCTGATCGTCGACAACACGATCGCCACGCCGTTCCTGATCCGCCCCATCGAGCACGGCGCCGACATCGTGGTCCACTCGGCCACCAAGTACCTGGGCGGCCACGGCACCGCGATCGCGGGTGTCATCGTCGACGGCGGCAACTTCTCCTGGACCGGCGGGAAGTTCCCCGGCTTCACCGAGCCCGACCCGACCTACCACGGCGTCGTCTACGCCGACCTGGGCGCGCCGGCCTACGCGCTCAAGGCCCGCGTGCAGCTGCTGCGCGACCTCGGCCCCGCCATCTCGCCGTTCAACGCCTGGCTGGTCGTGCAGGGCATCGAGACGCTGTCGCTGCGCATGGAGCGGCACGTCGCCAACGCCCAACGGGTGGCCGAGTGGCTGGAGGCCCGCGACGAGGTCGAGTCGGTGCACTACGCAGGCCTGCCGTCCTCGCCGTGGCACGCCGCCCAGCAGAAGTACGCGCCCCGGGGCGCCGGGGCGGTGCTCGCCTTCGAGATCACCGGGGGCAAGGAGGCGGGTCAGCGCTTCGTCGAGGCGCTGGAGCTGCACAGCCACGTGGCCAACATCGGCGACGTGCGCAGCCTGGTCATCCACCCGGCGTCCACCACGCACTCGCAGCTGACCCCCGAGGAGCAGGCCACCACCGGCGTCACCCCGGGCCTGGTCCGGCTGGCCGTGGGCCTGGAGGGCATCGAAGACATCCTGGCCGACCTCGAGTCCGGCTTCCGGGCCGCGAAGGCCTCCTGAGGTGACGTCGGTCCGGGACGCGCGACCGGCTCCGGCCGCCGCGTCCCGGACCGGCGGCTGGCTCGAGGGCGACCCGGTGGGCGACCGGCGGTTCCTCGACCTCGGCCCGCTGCAGCTCGAGCGCGGCGGCACCCTGCCCGGCGTCCGGGTCGCCTACGAGACGTGGGGGACCCTCGCCCCGGACGCCGGCAACGCGGTGCTCGTCGAGCACGCGCTGACCGGCGACAGCCACGTCGTCGGCGCCGCCGGGCCCGGGCACGCCACCGCCGGCTGGTGGCCCTCGCTGGTCGGCCCGGGTGCGCCGCTGGACACCGACGAGCTCTTCGTCGTCTGCGCCAACGTGCTGGGCGGCTGCCAGGGCACGACCGGCCCGTCGTCGGCCGCCCCGGACGGTGCTCCCTGGGGCTCCCGGTTCCCCGCGGTGACCGTCGGCGACCAGGTCGCGGTGGAGGCCGCCGTCGCCGACGCGCTGGGCATCGGCCGCTGGCGGGCGGTGCTCGGCGGCTCGATGGGCGGGATGCGGGCGCTGGAGTGGGCGGTGTCCCGGCCGGAGCGGGTGGCCGGGCTCTTCTTCCTCGCCTCGGGGGCGGTGGCCAGCGCCGACCAGATCGGCACCCAGACCACCCAGCAGGCGGCCGTGCGCAGCGACCCGGCGTGGGCCGGTGGCGACTACGCGCCCGGCCCCGGACCGGTGTCCGGCCTCGGGATCGCCCGGCGGATCGCGCACCTCACCTACCGCAGCGACCTCGAGCTCGGGGCGCGGTTCGGCAACCACGTGCAGGACGACGGCCGGTTCGCCGTCGCCTCCTACCTGGAGCACCACGCCACCAAGCTCGCCGCCCGGTTCGACGCCGGCAGCTACGTGGTGCTCACCGAGGCGATGAACGGCTGGGACGTCGGCCGTGGCCGCGGCGGCGTGCCGGCCGCGCTGTCCCGGGTCAGCGCGCGTGCGGTGGTCGCCGGCGTCGACACCGACCGGCTCTACCCGCTGGCCCAGCAGCAGCAGGTGGCCGACGCCCTCGGGGTCCCGCTGCGGGTGGTCCCCTCGCCCTACGGCCACGACGGGTTCCTGCTGGAGACCGAGGCGGTCGGGGTGCTGGTCCGCGAGCTGCTGGCGTCCTAGCCGGTCCCGCCAGGTGGGCCTCGGATGGCAGCCTCGCGCAGCGTCACCTACCGTCGGGCGCACGCGGTGCTCCATCCAGACGTAGCGCGGTCCCCCGTCGTCGCCGGTCGCACCGGCACCACCCGGCACCACCCGGAGCAGCCCGGGGCCCGCCAGAGAGAACAGATGACCTCGACCCTGGAAGGCACCACGCCTCCCCCCGCCGGGGCCCCCCGCCCCGCGCGAGCCCGCGACCGGTCCGTCAGCGTCTACGCCGAGCTGTCCCAGCAGGTGAAGGACGCCGGCCTGCTGAACCGGCGGCGCCCGTACTACGTCGTCTCCATCGCCCTGGCCGTGGCCGCCTTCGCCGGCACCTGGGTGGCCATCGTGGCGCTCGGCGACTCGTGGTGGCAGCTGGCCCTGGCCGTCGTCTTCTCCTTGGTCTGCACCCAGTTCGGGTTCCTCGGCCACGACACCGCCCACCGGCAGGCCTTCGGCTCGCACCGAGCCAACGAGTGGTCGGCGCGGGTGCTGTCCTGCGGCTTCGCCGGCATCGGCTACGGCTGGTGGATGCAGAAGCACAACCGGCACCACAACGCGCCCAACCAGATGGGCAAGGACCCGGACATCGAGTCCGCGGTGCTGGCCTTCACCCCCGACGACGCCGAGCAGCGGATGTCCGGGCTGCGCGGCTGGTGGACCCGGCACCAGGGCTGGGCGTTCTTCCCGCTGCTGTGCCTGGAGGGCCTCGCCCTGCACGCCAACAGCATCGCCACGCTGGCCCGGGAGAAGTCGATGCCGCACCGCCGGCTGGAGCTGGCGATCATCGGCGTCCGGCTCGGCGTGTTCGTCGCCGCCGTCTTCCTGGTGATGCCGCCGCTGATCGGCATCGGCTTCATCGTCGTCCAGCAGGCGGTCTTCGGCCTGCTGCTGGGTGGCTCGTTCGCGCCCAACCACAAGGGCATGCCGATCGTGCCGAAGAACGCCAAGGTCGACTTCCTGCGCCGCCAGGTGCTGATGTCCCGCAACATCCGCGGTGGCGTGCTGACCGACTTCATGATGGGCGGGCTCAACTACCAGATCGAGCACCACCTCTTCCCGAGCATGCCGCGGCCGAACCTGAAGAAGGTCCAGCCGCTGGTGCGCGAGCACTGCGCGAAGCACGGGATCAGCTACACCGAGACGTCGCTGGTCGGCTCCTACCGGATCGTCGTCCGGTACCTGAACCGGGTCGGTCTGGCCGAGCGCGACCCGTTCACCTGCCCGCTGGTGGCGTCGGTCCGCAACTGATGGAGGACCCCGACCGGTCCTCCTAGACGGTGATGACGACCAGCAGCACGACGAGGACGACGAACCCGACGACGGCGAGCAGCCCGGCCAGGTGGTGGCGCCGCGCGCGGGTGCCCTCCCGGACGAGCGCCAGGTAGTCCTCGGGGTCGGCCGTGACGTCGTCGCCGCGCGCGGAGAGCTCCCGGCGCAACCGCTCGGCGAGGTCGCCGGTCGTGCTGCCACCCGCGCTGCCGGCGAACGACGCGTGCAGCCGGGCGAGCGCGAGGTCGGCCTGCTGCGGCACCTCCGCGACCGCGGTGCCCAGCGCGTCGGCGGTGTCGGCGTCGGGCAGGCCCTCGCCGTACCGGAGCACCAGGACCGCCCGCAGCCGCGGCGGCAGCTGGGAGAGGGCCACGCTGAGCTCGTCGCGCGGGCCGACGTCGGGGGGCTGGTGACCGAAGCCCGGCAGGCCGCGGGTGCCGGCCAGCAGCGGGCTGTCGGCGATCAGGCCGCCGACGTGCACCCGGCTGGCCCACCCGACGTGGGCGGCGACCAGCTCGCGCCGGAGCAGCGCCGTCGCCGCGGCCTCGTCCAGGGCCGGGTCCCAGTGCCGCCGGCCGGCGACCAGCGCGGCCTGCAGCAGGTCCCGGGCCGCGCGCCGGCCGCCGGTGAGCCGGTACGCCGTCCGCAGCAGCAACGTGGCCCGCGGCGCGACGAACTCCTCGAAGCCCCCGGCGCTCACGGCGCCGGGGCCGGCTCCGGCCAGCCGGCGAGCTGCCCGATCCAGGCCAGCGCCAGCCAGGCCCCCGACAGCGTCCCGGTGGTGCTGCCGTCGGTAACCGTCAGCTGCCACCCCGCGGCCGCGTCGCGGTGCGCGGCGTCGTCCGCGGGCACCGCTGCCACCACCTGCCAGTCCCGGACGGGCACCCGGGACGGCGGGGCGCCCGCGGACGTCGTCCACACGTCGTGCCGGGTGGCCCGCACCTCCCGGGCCCGGGCGGAGGCCGGGAACCGCAGCTCGACCGGGCCGAGGTCCAGGTACCCGTCGGGGTCGGCCGGCGCCTCCCAGGTCGGGCGGCGGGCGCCCTGGGCGGCGTCGGCACCGAGGGTGACCACGGTGGAGACCGCGTGCAGCAGCCCACCGAGCACCCGGCCCGTCCGGCGGCCCGGGGACGGGTCGGTCACCGTCCAGCCGACCGACCGGCGCAGCTCCTGCTCGGCCGCCGAGGTCATCGGGAGCGCTGCACCCGGCGGACGGCGCGGTGCTGGTCGAGCCGGTCGGTGTAGCTGGTCGCGTTCAGCCGGATCGCCGCGCGGTCGTCCTCGGTGGTCTCGCGCCGCACCTTGGCCGGGACGCCGGCGACCAGCGAGTTCGGCGGGATCTCCGCGCCCTGCATGACCACGGCCCCGGCGGCGACGATCGAGCCCGAGCCGATGTGGGCGCCGTTGAGGACGGTGCTGCCCATCCCGATCAGCACGTCGTCGTCGACCCGGGCGCCGTGCAGCACCACGTTGTGGCCGACCGTCACGCCCCGGCCGATCACGAGCGGGGAGCCCGGGTCGCTGTGCAGCGTCGACCCGTCCTGGACGTTGGAGTCCTCGCCGATCTCGATCACCTCGGCGTCCGCGCGGGCGATCGCGCCGTACCAGATGCTCGCCCGCGGCCCCATCGTCACCTTGCCGACCACGACGGCGGTGGGCGCCACGAACGCCAGCTCGTGGATGTCCGGTGCGCCGAAGTCGAGTTCCCCGATGTAGCTGTCAGCCACGCTGCTGCACTCCCTCACCAGGCCGCGAGCTGGTCCCGCGGCACGGGTCGCAGCAGATCACACCGGTTCCTCCGCGCCCCACTCGGCGAGGAAGGCGGCCGGGGTCAGGTCGGCGAGGTGCTGGTGCACGAGGGCGAGCATCTCGCCGGGCACGTTGGGGTCGCCCGCCGCCACCCGCAGCACCTCGCGCCCGTCCTCCCGCCGGGTCACCACGACGTCGCTGAGCGAGGGCTGCGGCAGCAGCCCCCAGGCCAGCTCGGCGGCGAACGCGGCGAGCAGCCGGGCGCTGCGCAGCACCCGCCCCCCGCGCCGCGGCTGCAGCGCGGCCTCGTAGACGTCGGCCGCGCGCTGCTCCTGCACTCCCTCTGCTCCGGTCACCCCGCCAGCCTGGCCTACCGCCGGCCGCACGTCAGCCGTCAGTCCTCGTCGGGGGTGAAGACGTCCTCGATCCGGCAGCCGAACAGCGCGGCGATCCGGAACGCCAGCGGGAGGCTCGGGTCGAACCGCCCCTTCTCCAGCGAGATGACCGTCTGCCGGGAGACGCCCAGCTCCTCGGCCAGCTGGCCCTGGGACCAGCCCCGCTGGTGCCGGCGGTCGGCCAGGTCGTTGCGCACTCAGGCAGCGCGCCGGCGCAGCACGGTCCAGCGGACCCCCACGTCGGCGAAGGCGAACAGGACCAGCGCCACCAGCACCGTCGAGGCGGCCAGCTCCATCCCGGTGACCGCCAGGACGCAGGCGCCGAGACCGGCGAGGGTCAGGACGTCGAGGAACGACCCAGAGGCGCTCCGCTGCCACCAGTCGTGCTCGACGGACTCCTCCACCCGCCGGGGCGGCGCGTCCGCCGTCCGCGGGAGGACGAAGGCCAGCCAGCCCACCCCGTAGGCCGGGCCGAGCGTGCACGCCGCGAAGACCAGCGTCCGCAGCCAGAACTGCTCGGGTTCGGTGCTCCCAGCGATCAGCCCGATGCCCGCGGCGATGACCAGCCCGGTGACGACGGCGGCGAGGTGGCGCAGGCGCATGGCCGACTCCTGTGACAAGTGTGCTTGACAGAGGGGCGCAGTCCACCAGTCCCGCCACCGCATGTCAAGCACACTTGACCACGAGGGGTCAGAGGTCGACCTCCGCGAGCACCCGGGGGACCTGCGGCGGCAGCTCGCGGGCCAGGAAGCCGAGCCGGCCGACGGTCGCGGCCAGCCGCTCGCCGGCCCGGCCGTGCAGGTAGGAGGCCCAGACCGCGGCCTGCTCGGGCTCGGCACCGCGGGCCAGCAGCCCGGCGGTGATCCCGGCCCGCACGTCACCGGACCCGGACACGCCGAGCCCCGCGCCGCCGCTCTCGTCCTCCCACAGCCGCCCGTCGGGCGCGGCGACCCAGCTGGTCGCGCCGCCCAGCCCCACCGTGGCGTGCGCCTGCTCGGCGAGCCGCAGGGCCGACCCGGCCGGGTCGTCCTCGAGCTCGTCGGGGGAGACGTGCAGCGCGATGGCCAGCTCGGTCGGGTTCGGGGTCAGGACGACCCGGCCGGCGAGGTGGTGCAGGCACGACGGGTCGGCGGTGACGGCGGCGAGGCCGAGCGCGTCGAGCACGACCGCCGCCTCCAGCTCGGGCAGCAGCGCCTCGACGAACCCGCGGGTCTCCGCCTCGTCGGCCATCCCCGGGCCGACCAGCACCGCCGAGGCCTTCCGCGCCAGGTCCAGCACGAGCTCGGCGGACGACGCGCGGATCGCCCCCTCCTCGGTCGAGGGCACGCCGCGCACCAGCGCCTCGGGCAGCGCGATCGACACGTGCGGGGCGACCTTCGACGGGACGACGACCTGCAGCTTCCCCGCGCCGGAGCGGAGCGCCGCCTCGGCGGCGAGCGTCACCGCGCCCAGCGTCTCGGTGCTGCCGCCGACCACCAGGATCGAGCCGCGGGACTCCTTGCCGCCGGTGGGCTCGGGCAGCCGCCAGCGGCGCAGCACCGGGGGTGTGACCAGGGTGGCGTCAGGCTGGGGACGGGACATCGTTCTCCTCGGTCACGGGGGCGTCGTCCGGGTGGGCCAGGTGCTCCACCCCGTTGAAGCCGGCGAGCGCGAAGGCACCGCCGGTGGTCAGCTCGTAGCGGGTCACCGAGGTGTTGGCGACCTGCTCGTGCCGGTCGATCTCCAGCAGCTGCGCCTCGGACAGCTCCTCCAGCACGTACCGGAAGACCATGATCACGGCCTGGTGCGAGACGCAGACCAGCCGCTCGCCGTCGTGCCGCAGCGCCTCGGTGGCCAGCAGGCTGCGCACCCGGAGGGCGACGTCGGCCCAGCTCTCGCCGCCCGGCGGGCGGTAGTAGAACTTGCCGAGCAGCTCCCGGCGGCGGGCCTCGTCCGGGAACTCCGCGCGGATGCCCTCGCGGGTCATGCCGTCGAAGGCGCCGAAGTCGCGCTCCCGCAGCCGCTCGTCGAAGCGGATCGTGAGGTCCAGCCCGCTGGCCGCGACCGCGCGCTCGGCGGTGCCGGCGGCCCGGGCGAACGGTGAGCTGAGCACGGTGGTGGGCTGCTGGTCGGCGGGCAGCCCGGCCAGCCAGGCGCCCAGCGCCTCGGCCTGGGCCTCGCCGGTCGACGACAGCGGCACGTCGGGGTCCCGGACGTCGAGCTCCAGCCGGCCCTGCCCGTGCTCCTGGGCCTGCGCGTCGGCGAGGTTGCCCAGGCTCTCGCCGTGGCGGACCAGCCACAGCGCGGTGGGCCCCGGTGACTGCGGCATCGTCGTCCGTCCGTCGTGGCCCCGCTGCTCGGGGCCGTCCGGGCTGCCGTAGCCGATCACCGCGCCCGCGAAACCGCCGGCCCTGGACGCCGGCCGCGGTGGTCAGCACGATGGGCCGGTGGCCGACGAGACGCTGTTCGAGACCCGGGCGTTCGCGACGCCCGCCGACTTCGACGCGTGGCTCGCCGCCGAGCACGACCGGGCGCCCGGGCTGTTCCTGAAGATGGCGAAGAAGGCGTCCGGCATCCCGTCGATCACCGCTCCCGAGGCGGTCGAGGTGGCCTTGTGCCACGGGTGGATCGACGGGCGCGGCAACCGGGTGGACGACGTCTGGTTCACCGTCCGGTACACGCCGCGGCGGCCGAGGAGCGTGTGGTCGCAGAAGAACGTGCAGACCGTCGCGCGCCTCGTCGCCGACGGCCGGATGCGCCCGGC
This sequence comes from Modestobacter versicolor, assembly GCF_014195485.1. Lineage (NCBI taxonomy): Bacteria > Bacillati > Actinomycetota > Actinomycetes > Geodermatophilales > Geodermatophilaceae > Modestobacter > Modestobacter versicolor. The sequence continues at coordinate 3,440,604 of NZ_JACIBU010000001.1, read as the reverse complement.
CGGGATGGCCCAGGTCGAGGCGGCACAGGCCGACGGCCGCTGGGAGCGCGCCTACGCCGGCTCGGCGACGATCACCGTCCCCGACGACCTCGCCGCGGCGCTGGCCGCCGAACCGGCGGCGGAGGAGTTCTTCGCCGGCCTGGACAAGACCAACCGGTTCGCCGTGCTGTTCCGGGTGCACACCGCGGCGACGCCGCAGACCCGGGCCCGTCGGATCGCTGCCTGTGTGCAGCAGCTCGCAGAGGGTCGCCGCACCTACGAGTGACGCCGGAGCCGCGCCGGCAGGGGTTCCGGCGGGCACGGCCAGCCGCTAGGAAGTGCCGCAGCCCGCACCCGAGCGGGACCGACACGGGGACCATCCCGGGAGGCCCCTCCGTGACCACCACCCAGAGCCCGCTCACCGGCACCGTGCACCGCCCCGGCGACCCCGGCTACCCGGCCGCCGTCACCGGCTACAACCTCGCGGTGGTGCACGCCCCGGCGCTGGTGGTCGAGGCGCGGTCGGCCGACGACGTCGCGGCCGCCGTCCGGTACGCCGCCGCCCACGACCTGCGGGTGACCGTGCAGAACACCGGCCACGGCGCCCGCCGGGCGGCCGGACCCGACACGCTGCTGCTGCGCACCGGCGGGCTGGACGACGTGACCGTCGACCCGGACGCCCGCACCGCCACCCTGGGCGCCGGGGCGACCGCGGGCCAGGTCACCGCCGTCGCCGCGGCCCACGGCCTGGCCCTGGTCGCCGGGGCGGCACCGACCGTCGGCGTGGTCGGGGCGACGACCGGTGGCGGCATCGGCCCGCTGGTCCGGTCGCTCGGCTGGGCCGCCGACCGGGTCCGCAGCTTCGAGGTGGTCACCGCCGACGGCGAGCAGCGGCACGTGGACGCCGACAGCGAGCCCGACCTCTTCTTCGCCCTGCGCGGTGGCGGCGGGGGCGTCGCCGTCGTCACCTCGATGACCACCGGGCTGGTCGAGCTGGCCGGGTTCTGGGGCGGGCCGGTCTTCTTCCCCGGTGCCGCCGCCCCGGCGGTGCTGCACGCCTGGCGGGAGTGGGCGCCGACGCTCCCCACCGAGGTCACCACCTCGATCGCGCTGCTCCGGCTGCCCGACCTGCCGCAGGTGCCGGCCCCGTTGCGCGGTCAGTTCGTGGTGCACCTGCGGGTCGCCTCGACCGGTTCCGCGGAGGACGGCGCCGCGCTGCTGGCCCCGATGCTCACCGCCGCCCCACCGATGATCAACATGGTCGGCCCGATGCCCTACAGCCAGATCGGGGCCGTGCACATGGACCCGGCCGACCCCGCACCGGCCCTCGACGCCGGCTGCCTGCTGCGCGACTTCCCGGCCGAGGCCGCCGACGCGCTGCTCGCCGTCGCCGGTCCGGACGTGCAGACCCCACTGCTGGTGGCCGAGGTCCGCCAGCTCGGCGGCGCGTCGGCGGCCCCGCCGGCGGTGCCGGACGCCGTCGGCGGCCGGGACGCCGGGTGGTCGGTGTTCGCGCTCGGGATGCTGGTGCCACCGGTCGCCGAGCAGGTGCCGGCGGCGGTCCGGGGCGTGGTCGACGCGGTGTCGCCGTGGCGGTCCGGGCTGCAGCACAACTTCGCCGGAGGTCAGGACCTCACCGACGCGTGGCCGGCCGACGTCCTGGCCCGGCTGCAGCAGGTCACCCGGGACCGCGACCCGGAGGGGCTGTTCCGCCCCGCCCAGCCGCTGCCGCGGTGATCAGCCGCCGGTGACGCGGCGGGCGCTCACGTAGCCGCCCTTGTCCACGCTGGTGACCGCGACCGGCTTGCCCGAGACGCTGGCGTGCACCATCTGGCCGTTGCCGATGTACATGCCCACGTGGCTGATCGGGCTGTAGAAGAACACCAGGTCACCGGGCTGCAGCTCGGCGCGGGACACCGGGACGCCCATGGTGGACTGCGCCCGGCTGGAGTGCGGCAGCGAGACCCCGGCGGCGGCGTAGGCGTACTGGGTCAGCCCGGAGCAGTCGAAGGAGTCGGGGCCGCTGGCGCCGATGCCGTACATGTCGCCGACCTGGGCGAGCGCGGTCTCCACCGCGATCCCGGCGGCCTCGCTCGGCGCGGCGGCCGGTGCGGCGACCACGTCGGGGCCGGAGACGACGTTGAGCACCCGCACCTGGTCGACGGCGGAGAGCCGGGCGAAGTCGGACTGGTAGCCGGCCAGCTCGTCCTGCAGCTGGTCCTTCTGCGCCTGCAGCGCGGCCTCGGCCTCGGCGGCGGTCGCCGCGGCGGCGGCGGCCTGCTGCTGGGCCTGCTCGGCGGCGGTCCGGGCGGCGGCCGCCGCGGCGACGATGCCGTCGGCGTGCGAGGCCAGCTGGTCGAGGGTGTTCATCTGCTGGATCAGGTCGTCGGCCGAGCCGCTGGTGAGGAAGGCGGCGAGCCGGCCGCGGGTGGTGCCGACGTAGCCGGTCTGGGCGATCGCCCGCAGCTGCGGCTCGAGCGCGTCCAGCTGGGCCTGCGCCTGGGCGGCGGCACCGGCGGCGGCGGCCGCGGCGGCCTCCTGCTGCTCGGCGGCCGCGGTCGCCTCGTGCACCTGCTCGTCCAGCGCGCTCAGCTTCTGCGCGGTGTCGGCGACGGCCTGGCGCGCCTCGCCCGCGGTCGCCGGGGCGGCCTGCCCGACCGAGGGGGTCAGGACGACGGCGACGCCGACGGTCAGCGCGAGAGCGGCAGCGCGCGTCCACCGCCGGGTGCTCGATCGGGTCACTGGGCCTCCGTCTGCGCACGTCGCGCCCGGGGAAGGGGCGACGGACTCCGCGCGCGTCTCGACGGACGGTAGGGAGACGGTGACGCTGGCACGCCGCGCGGCGCGCCGGGACCGATCGGTCCACAGTGGACCTCAGTCCCACAGGCCCCGCGAGCCACTCCTGCCCCGCGCCGGGGCGACCAGCCGGTCTGCGACGGCGCCGGTCACGAACGAGTAGACGGCCTTGCCGGCCACGTCGACCACCTGGTCCTGCCGGGACCACGTCCACGGCGGGGCGCCGACCCCGGTGGCGTTCTCCAGGGTCTGGTCGACGGCGAGCCGCACCGAGGTGTGCCAGGCGTTCGCCCGCCAGCCGCGCAGCCCGGCCGCGGCCCAGATGCCCCGCAGCGCACCGACGGCTGCGCCCGTGCCCCAGTGCATGAGGTGGTTGCGCACCGGCGGCCTCGCCGACTCCGGCAGCCGCCGCCCGGTGGTCAGCGCGGTCAGCGTCCTGGCCGGCACGTACGAGTCCGGGCGGTGCGTGAACCGCTGCTCCACCTTCTCCCCCGCCGTCATCGCCGCGACGCCGGCGAGGCCGGCCACTGCTCCACGTAGTGCTGCGCGCGCCCACATGCGAGCCCACCTACCCGCGGCACCGGGTGCCCAGACGCCGACGAGCCGCCCACCGGTGACCGGTGGGCGGCTCGTCGTGCGCAGGTGCGGGTCAGCCCGCGGCGGGCTCCGAGGCGTCGAGGGCCTCGAGGGCGGCGACGTCGCGCAGGATCGAGGCCAGCTCGGCCGAGGTCCACGCCTCGCAGCAGTCGCAGCTGCCGGTGGCGGTGAAGCTCTGCAGCCCCAGGCTGCCGCCGGCCTGGTCCTCGGCGAGGGCCAGCTGGCCGTCGGCGGGGTTGCGGTGGCAGCGGCAGGCCGAGGCGCACATGCCCAGGCCCCACCCGGAGACGATCACCGACGGACCGTTCTCGTGCACCTTGCCCAGCTGGAAGATCGAAGGCTTCTGGTACGACATGTCGTGCTCCCCTCGCCGTCCTGCCGCGGAGGCAGGGGGTCGTCGTCGGCGTTCGAGGAGAAGTAGACACGAACCGGGTTTCATGTCCGTGTCAGGAGGGCATGAAACGCGGTTCGGCCGAAAAGCTGCGCACAACCGTCCCACCGGCCCCGGGCGCCCCACCCGCCCCGAGGGTCCCGTACAGCCCCAGGTGGGCCGCCGCGGCGGCGTCCCAGCTGTGCCCCTGGGCCAGCGCGCGCCCCGCTGACCTGCGGTCCTCCCCCACCTCGGCGAGCAGCGCCGCGGCCAGCCCGGCCGGGTCGGGAGCGAAGGACGCGGCGCCGCCGAACACCTCGCGCAGCACCGGGAGGTCCCGGGTGACCACCGGCACCCCGGCGGCGAGCGCCTCCATCGCGGCCAGCCCGAACCCCTCCTTGGTCGAGGGGAAGGCGAAGACGTCGGCCGCGGCGACCAGGGTGGGGAGGTCGGCGTGGGCCACCGGCCCCAGGACGACGGGGGCCACGCCGAGCTCGGTCGCCCGGGCGAACACCTGCTCCCGGTAGTCGCGGTAGTCGAACAGGGTCTCCCCGCCGGCGACGACGAGCTGCAGCTCCGGCCGCCGCGCCCGGACGAGCGCGAACGCCTCGACCAGGTCGAGCGTCCCCTTGCGCGGTTCGATGCCGCCGACCGCCAGCACGTAGCGGCCCAGCCGGTCGCGCCAGGCCCGGCGGCCGGCCGCCCCCGCCGGCCCGGCGGCAGCGGCGAACCGGTCGGCCTCGACTCCGTTGGGGATCACGGTGGCCGTCCGCCCCCAGCCTCCGGCCACCTCGGCGGCGACCGCGGCGGAGACGCAGACCAGCGCCCGGGGCCGGACGATCGCCCGCTCGTGGCAGGCGGCCAGCTCCGGGGTGCTGAAGGTGTCCAGGTGGTGCACCGTGCGCACGCAGCCGGGGACGGCGTTGGCGCTGATGCAGTCCTGGGCGTGCACCACGTCGTAGGAGTCGTCGCGGAAGGCGTTCCCGAGCACCTCGATCGAGCGGAGGATGCGCGCACCGACGTCCTCGCCCGGCACGTCGGGGAACGGCACGAGCCGCAGCGTCACCGCGGGGTCGACCGGCCGGAAGAAGGCGGCGTCGCCGCCCCGGCCGAGCGACCAGACGCTCACCTCGTGCCCGGCCCGGGCCATCGCCTCGGCCAGCGCCAGGGTGTGCACCACGCCGCCGCGCGGCTTGGTCGAGTAGGTGAGCAGGGCGACCCTCACGCGTACGCCTCCGGCTTGAGCTCGCGCAGGTGGTCCAGCACCAGCCGGGCGCGGCTGACCTCGGCCGGCACGTCGAGCTCGGCGAGGGCCAGGCCGGCCTTCGCCCAGGTGCGGGCCAGCACGTCACCGCCCGGGCCGACGACCTTGGACTGGCCGAGGAAGCGCAGCCGGCCCATCGTCCCGGTCTGGTTGGCCGACACCCAGACCACCTGGTTCTCCGCGGCCCGGGCGCAGTCGTAGAGGTCGAACAGCCGCGACTGGCGGTCCTGCACCAGCCGCGGGGCCCGGTTGGTCAGGCTGGCCGGCCACGCGGAGAGGCAGGCGACCAGCTGCGCGCCGCGGCCGGCCAGCGTGCGGGCGGCCTCGGGGAAGGTCTTGTCGTAGTCGATGAGCATGCCCATCCGGCCGACCGGGGTGTCGAAGGCGGTGAAGGCGTCGCCCGCGGCGTAGGCCGGCAGCTCGCCGACCGGCTGGTGCACCTTGCGGTGCCGGCCCAGCACGCCGTCCCCGGTGACGCAGACGGCGCTGTTGTGGTGCCGGCCGCCCGCGCTCTCCCGGTAGCCGACGCAGACGACCATGTCCCCGGCGGCGGCCGCGACCCGGGCGAGCTCCGGCGACCCGGCGTCCAGCGCCGGTGGCAGCCCGGTGTCGTCGCCGCGGCCCAGGTCGCCGAGGTAGCCGCCGATCGTCGCGTCCGGGAAGACCAGCAGCCGCACGTCCTGCGCGCGCGCGTCGGCGACGATCCCCTCGATCTTGGCCAGGCACTGCTCGACGTCCCGGCCGAAGTGCGCCGAGACGGCCGCGATCCTCACGCGCCCCGCCCCGACGACCAGCATTCGGCGCCGAGAGCTGGTGCGAGCGGTCGGGTGGTCACGCCATGCGCGCCGCGGACGACGCAGCGGCCACCGCCAGCGAGCGGCCCAGCCCGGTCGGCGCCCCGGCCAGCTCGGCGATCCGCTCGGCCAGGTACGCCGCGTCCCGGGCGATCCCGGAGAACCGGCCCGAGCCCCAGGTGTGCAGCCACGGCAGGCCCAGCACGTAGAGCCCCGGCGCGGCCGTCACCCCGCGGGAGTGCGTCGGGTAGCCCGCGCCGTCGAACACCGGCACCCGCACCCAGCTCCAGTCGGCGCGGAACCCGGTCGCCCACACGACGCTGCCGATCGCGGCCGCGTCCAGCGAGGCCGGCTCGGCGTCCGGCGTCCAGACCGGGGTGTACCGCGGCTCCACCGGGGCGTCCATGCCGGCCCGCTCGACGTGCGCGTCGATGAGGTCCTTGCAGTTCTCGCTGACCCGGTCGGCGGCGTCGAGGTGCTCGGTCAGGTTCGGCGCGAAGCTGAACCGCCCGTCGGCGAGCCCGGTGAGCGAGCCGTAGAGCTGCATCCCCTCGAGGGCGAAGCGGCGCAGGTCGATGTCGTGCCCGCCGTCCCGACCGGTGACGTAGTGGTTGGTGCCCATCCGGGCGGCCTCGCCGTCGCGGTGCTGCTCGACCGGCATGTCGTAGTGGCCCATGTCGTGCAGCCAGGCGACGACGTCCCGGCCCCGGTAGCGGCGAGCGATCCGCGGCGCGCTGCCCACGGCCAGGTGCACCCGGCGGCCGGCCAGGTGCAGGTCCTCGGCGATCTGCGCCCCGGACTGCCCGGTGCCGACCACCAGCACGTCACCGGCGGAAAGCTGGTCGGGGTTGCGGTACTGCTGGGAGTGCAGCTGGACGACGTCGGCCGGCAGCCCGCCGGCGTAGGCCGGGACGACGGGCAGGTGGTACCCGCCGACCGCCAGCACGACCTGCTCGGCGGCGACCTCCCCCGCGCTGGTGGTCAGCAGGTAGCCGCCGTCCGGCGCCGGCGCGAGCCGGGTGACGGCGACGCCCTCGTGCACCGGCGGGCCGAAGGAGGCCGCGTACCCGCGCACGTACTCGACGATCTCGTCGCGGAGCATGAAGCCGTCGGGGTCCTCGCCGCGGTAGGGCCACCCCGGCAGCTGGCACTGCCAGTTGGGGGTGACCAGGCAGAAGGTGTCCCAGCGGGCGTCGGCCCACTCGTGGGCGATGGTGTCCCGCTCCAGCACGACGTGCTCGATGCCCTGCTGCACCAGGTGCCAGGAGATCGACAGCCCGGCCTGGCCACCGCCGACGACGGCGACCGCCACCCGCTCGGGCAGCGCGCGGGTGGTCACCGGGCGGTCGGTCTGGGCGGTCGTCACGGTCAGACCCCCGCGAGGACGCCGTAGGAGTCCGGCCGGCGGTCGCGCAGGTGCGCCATCGACCGCCGGGCGCCGTCCAGCAGCTCCCGGACGTCGACCCGGGCCACCGCCATCCCGGGCTCGACCCCCGTCGTCGCGAGCACCTCGCCGCCGGGGCCGACGACCTTGGCGCTGCAGACGAAGCGGAGCTGCCCGAACGTGCCGCTCTGGTTGGCCGAGAGCCAGACCACCTGGTTCTCCAGCGCCCGGGCCTGGTCGAACAGGTCGAAGCGGCGGGTCCAGCGGTCCTCGGCGAGGTCCGGCGAGCTCTGCGTGCGGGCCGCGGGCCAGGCGGACATGCAGGCGATGACCTCGGCGCCGTCCATGGCCAGCGTGCGGGCCGCCTCGGGGAAGGCCTTGTCGTAGCAGATCATCATGCCCATCCGCCCGATCGGTGAGTCGAAGGCGCGGAACCCGTCACCCGCGGCGTAGGAGTGGTGCTCGCCGAGCGGCTGGTGGACCTTGCGGTGGACGCCCAGGACGCCGTCCCCGGTGACCGCGACGGCGGTGTTGTAGCGCCGGGCGCCGTCGGACTCGCACAGCCCGGCGGTCACCACCAGGTCGCCGGCGATCGCGGCCAGCCGGGCGACCTCGGGGCCGTCGACGTCCAGCGCCGGCGGGAGGTCGGGCGCCCCCTCGCCGCTGAGGTCGGCGAGGTAGCCGCCGAGCGCGGCCTCGGGCAGGGCGAGCAGCCGCACGCCCTGGGCGCGGGCGCGCTCGACCAGGTCGGCGATCAGCGCGAACGATGCCTCCAGGTCGCGGCCGAAGGGGGCCGCGACGGCGGCGACGGAGATGGTCATCGGGTCACTCCAGGGGTGTCGGCGCACCCCAGGCCGGTGACCGGCCCGGGGACGGCGGGGGTGAGCGAGCCGTCGGGCCAGCGCAGCTGCACGCCGGAGCCGGCGACGAGCTCGCCGCAGACGGCGCTGGTGGCCGGCCCGGCGGGGGCGACGGCGCGGCCGGGGGCGTCGGTGGTGAGGAACGCGGTGCCGGGGAAGCAGGTGGCCCAGTCGCCGACGCTGGCCGCCGGGGGCCGGGGGACGGCGGCGACGTCGAGCACGGCGCCGCAGCCGCTGGCCTCCGCGAGCATCCCGAGCGTGCCGACGAGGCCGGCCATGCTCACGTCCTTGGCCGCGGCCGGGGCGGTGCGGGCGACGACCGAGCCCATCAGCTGCAGCTCCGCCGTCGTCCGGGTGCTGGTCGAGTCCCACTGCCGGCCGGTGTGCCCGCGCCGCCACCCCCCGCCGAGGTCGGCGGTGAGCGAGACGTGCTGGCCGGGGCGACCGCCGCCGGCGGGGACCGGCCGGTCGGTGCGGCCGAGCGCGGTGACGCTGAGGGAGGCCGGGACGCCGAGCTGGGTGTGCCCGCCGAGCACCGGCACGCCCCAGGCCCGGCTGGCCTCCCGCAGCCCGGCGAGCACCCGGGCGGCGAAGGAGGCGTCCCGGGCACCGACCGCGTCCAGCAGCCCGAGCGGCGCCGCTCCCATCGCCGACAGGTCGTTGACGTTGACCAGCACGCCGCACCAGCCCGCCCACCCGGGGTCGCGCTCGACCATCGAGGGCAGGATCGCGTCGCAGGCGGCGATCACGTCGGTGCCGGGCACCGGGGCGCCGTCATCGCCGACATAGCCCGCGCCGCCGAGGTGGAACCCGCCGAGCAGGTCGCCGAGCGGCTGCTTGGTGGCCGCGGCGAGGGCGGCGATGCGGCCGATCGGCCAGGTCATCGTGGTGTGCGGGCGGCCGCCGATCTCCGCCGTCCCGGTCGGCTGCCAGCCCAGCCGGCCGAACAGCCCGGCGTAGCGCTGCTGCACGGTGGCGTCGAAGCGGAGGACGCCGGCCTGCTCGGCGCGGGCGCAGGCGGCGGTGACCAGGGCCGCACCGAGGCCGCGGGGTGCGTCGGGGGTGACGACCAGCCGGGAACCGGTCCACCAGCCGACGTCCGGGCCACCAGGATCGGCCGGGGCGAGGCGGACGCCGCCGAGGACCGCCCCAGATGTTCCACGTGCAACAAGGGTCACGGCGCGGGGGTCGTCGTCGGTGGCGTCCAGGTCGGTGCCGGCGAACAGGCCCTGGGCCTCGACGAACGCCGCCTGCCGCAGCGCGCGGTGGGCAGCCGCCCCGGCGGCGTCGGCCTCCTCGACCTGCCAGGAGCCCGTGGTCGGCGGCGTCCGGAAGTCGACGAGCAGCACGTTCCGGTCCAGGCTCGCCCGCTCCGCCTCCGCGGACATGGCCATCTCCGGGGCGTCCGGTCCCCCGAAGATGGCCATCTTCTGGGGGTTCTGGAGCCCGGAGATGGCCATCTCGGGGGTGGGGGCCCTCATCCGCCGGCCGCCTGGAGGGCGCTGCAGGCGCCGCACGCCGCGCAGCCGGCGCCCTGGTCGGCACCGCGCATGCCCAGCCGGCGCAGGCCGGCCGCCACCCGGTCGGTGACGTCCTGCAGCACCGCCGGGTCGGGGGCCCCGACCCCATCCGCCATCGCCAGCGTCCCGGCCAGCGGCCGGTACGGGACGACGAACGGGTAGACCCCGGCCTCGGCCAGCTCGAGGGCACCGGCGACCAGCTCGTCGGGGTCCTCGCCCAGCCCGACCAGCAGGTAGGTGGACACCCGGTTCCGGCCGAACACCCGCACCGCCTCGGCCCACGCCGCGCGGTACTGGGCCAGCGGCACCGTGGCCTTGCCCGGCATCCAGCGGGCCCGGACGTCGTCGTCCAGCGACTCGACGTGGATCCCGATCGCGGTGGCTCCGGCGGCCTTCAGCTCGCCGATCGCGGCCAGGTCCTCCGGCGCCGGGGGCTCGCACTGCACCTGCACCGGGAGCCCGGGCACCGCCTCGGTGACCGCGCGCACGCACCGGGCGAGGTGCCGTGCGCCGCGGTCGCGGCCGTTCGTCGTCCCGGTGGTCATCACCATCTGCCGCACGCCGTCGAGCCGGACCGCCGCCTCGGCGACCTCGGCCAGCTGCGCCGGGCTCTTCACCGCGGTGGTCGCCCCGGCCGCCAGCGAGGCCTCGATCGCGCAGAACCGGCAGCGCTCGGCCTCGGCGTACCGGACGCAGGTCTGCACCACCGTGGTGGCCAGCACGTCCCGGCCGTGCAGCCGGGCGAGCTTCTCGTAGGGCACGCCGTCCGCGGTGCTCAGGTCGTAGAACCGCGGCCGCTCGACCGCCTCGGCGTCCAGCCCCAGGTCGGCGCCGTCCAGCAGCAGCCGGCCGCCGCTGATCGAGTACGGCGAGTCGGGGTTGAGCGGCAGGGCGGCCCCGTGCCCGCCGAGCAGCACGTGCCCGTCGTCGCTGGGGCCCGCCCCGGCCCGCCGGGTGACCTGGGCGTCGACCCGGACGCCGAGGATCGCGACGTCCACCCGGGTCGAGGCCCTCGTCGGAGCGGAGGTCACGACCCCGGCCTCAGAGGTTGTAGGTGGAGTTGATGATCGCGCCCTTGCGGGCGTAGTGGATCAGCGCGTCCTGCACGTCCAGGGGGTGGCAGGGGATCGTGCCGGCGATCAGGTCCTCCTCGCGGAGCCCGTGCAGCGAGAGGCCGAAGCGGCAGACGTAGACCGTGCCGCCCTCCTCGATGAACCGCTCGATCTGGCTGTTGATGTTCTGCTCGCCCGGGAAGCCGTTGTCGCCGGTGGTCGGGAAGCCGCGGGTGGCCATCGCGTTCATCGCGCCCGGGCCGTAGAAGTAGAGGACCGACTCGTAGCCCTTGCGCAGCGCGCGCAGCGCCTGCAGGCACGCGACGAAGGCGACCGAGGACTCGTGGGCGATCCCGTGCACCAGGGTGAAGTAGCTCTCGCCCTCGCCGGCCTGGTAGTCCGGGAAGATCTTGGTCGAGCCGTAGAGGTTGCTGCCCTTGGGCAGCGAGGGGTGCTGGATCTCGCCGCGGCTGGTGTCCTGGGCGGCCTTGAGGTCCGCGTCGCTGATCAGCGGGGTGCCGGTGGTGGCGGGCAGGGTCTGGGTCATCTCAGTGCCTCTCGATCGGTGTCAGGAACCGTGCAGGGACTCGAAGTTGCGGCGGAAGAACAGGTCGGCGAGCTCGCCCCCGCCGGTCGCGGCGAGCAGCCGGGCGTACTCGCCCTCGAAGTCGCCCCAGGGCTGGTCGGAGGCGAACAGCACGCGGTCGGCGCCGGTGCCGCGCCGCTCGATCTCGGTGGCGAACCAGCGCGGGGCGAAGCCGATCGCCCAGCTGGTGTCGGTGTAGACGCGCTTGCCGGCGGCGACCCAGTCGAAGAACCGCGAGCCGATGAGCTTGATGTGGCCGCTCATCCCGCCGCCCATGTGCACCAGGTGGACGGCGACGTCGTCGGCGTACCGGTCGACGAGCCGGCCGACCTGGTCGAGGTCGCTGGCCGCGCCGGGGCTGGTGTGCACGTGCACGACGAGGTCGTGCTGCCGGGCCGCGGCGAAGACCGCGTCGAGCTGCGGCCGGCACGCCGGGTCGTCGACCCCGCCGCCGAGCAGGAAGGACAGCTTCAGCGCGGCGACGCCGTCCTCACCGGCGAGGGCCAGCGCCTCCTCCGTGGCGACGGCGTCCTGCGGGCGCGGGCTGGTCCACAGGCCGGCCCGGATCCGGTCGTCGCGCTGGGCCGCCTCGACGACCAGCTCGTTGAGCGCGAAGGACGCCGTCGGGTCGGGGACGCCGTAGTTCGGGATGACCAGCGCGCGCTCGGTGCCCTCGCGGTCCAGGTCGGCGACGAGCTGGTCGATCGTGGCCCGGGCGGTGGTGTCCGGGTTGACCGGCGGGCCGCCGTAGAAGGGGTGGGCGGGCAGCACCCCGAGGTGCCGGTGCGCGTCGTGCACCCGCCCCGGAGCGCTCGTCGTCATGGCGAGAACGCTCGTCGCCGGCGGTTTCCCCGTGGTGACGCCCGGAACGAGTTGTCGTTACGAAGACCGCACCGCGACCGCGCCCGGTTACCGCCGCGTGCCCGACTCCGCACTGCCCGGTGCGCACTCGTCGGGGTCTCCCGCGGGGGCGGTGCCCCGACGAGTGCGCAACGGCGGAGCCGAGGGGGTCAGCCCTGGCCGGAGAGGTCAACCTCGGGGTAGAGCGGGTGGGCGCCGACCAGCTCGGCCGCCCGGGCCCGCACCCGCTCGGCCACCGCCGGGTCCAGCCGGTAGCGGGCCTTCGAGTCACCGTCGGGCTGGGTGCTGCTCAGCACGTCGACGAGCAGGTCGCCGACCTCGGCGAGCTCGGCCTCGCGCAGCCCGCGGGTGGTCAGCGCGGGGGTGCCCAGCCGGATGCCGGAGGTGTACCAGGGCCCGTTCGGGTCGGCCGGCACGGAGTTCCGGTTGGTGACCAGGCCGGCGTCCAGCAGCGCGGCCTCGGCCTGTCGGCCGGTCAGCCCGAAGCTGCTGACGTCGACCAGCACCAGGTGGTTGTCGGTGCCGCCGGTGACCAGCCGGGCTCCCCGGCGCAGCAGGCCGTCGGCCAGGGCGCGGGCGTTGGCCACGATCTGCTGCGCGTAGCCGGCGAACTCCGGACGGCGGGCCTCGGCGAGCGCGACGGCCTTGGCGGCCATCACGTGCGGCAGCGGGCCGCCGAGCACCATCGGGCAGCCGCGGTCGACGAACGGCGCGAACTCGTCGGTGCACAGCACCATCCCGCCGCGCGGCCCGCGCAGCGACTTGTGCGTGGTGGTGGTCACGACGTCGGCGTGCGGCACCGGGTCGAGGTCGCCGGTGAGCACCTTGCCGGCCACCAGCCCGGCGAAGTGCGCCATGTCGACCATCAGCGTGGCGCCGACCTCGTCGGCGATCTCCCGCATCGCGGCGAAGTCGACCAGCCGCGGGTAGGCGGAGTAGCCGGCCACCAGCACGAGCGGGCGGAACTCGCGGGCCCGGGCGCGAAGCGCGGCGTAGTCGATCAGCCCGGTCTCCGGGTCGGTGCCGTAGCTGGACTGCTCGAACATCTTGCCGGAGATGTTGGGCCGGAAGCCGTGGGTGAGGTGGCCGCCGGCGTCCAGCGACATGCCGAGCATCCGCTGGTCGCCCAGCGCGCGGCGCACCCGGGCCCAGTCGTCCTCGCCGAGCGCGTCGACGTTCGCCACCCCGGCCGCCGCCAGCGCGGGGGCCTCCACCCTCGCGGCCAGGATCGACCAGAAGGCGACCAGGTTGGCGTCGATGCCCGAGTGCGGCTGGACGTAGGCGTGGTCGGCGCCGAAGAGCTCGCGGGCGTGCTCGGCGGCCAGCCGCTCGACGGTGTCGACGTTCTGGCAGGCGGCGTAGAACCGCCGGCCCGGGGTGCCCTCGGCGTACTTGTCGCTGAACCAGTTGCCCATCGCCAGCAGCACGGCGGGCGAGGCGTAGTTCTCGCTCGCGATCAGCTTGAGGCTCTCCCGCTGGTCGGTGAGCTCCTGCCCGATCGCGGCGGCCACCCGCGGCTCGACCCGGGCGATGACGTCCAGCGCGCTGGTGAAGGCGGTGGACTCGCGGCTGACGGTGCTGGTCACGGGCGCTCCTCGGTCGAACGGGAGCCCAGGCGCGCGGCGGACGTCGGGTCGACGGGGCCGCTCCCCGGTGGTCGTCCACCTGCGATGCGCCAGTCACGGCCCGGGCAGAGGGTAGCGACCGGACGGGCCGCTGTGCGACCCCTTGACCTCCAGTCCACTGCAGCCGCCAGGGTGCCGGGCATGGACACCCTGATGCCGGCCGACGACCTCACCGACGAGCTGCGCGCGATCTCCGCGGTGGTCGCCACCCTGGAGCACGCCCAGCAGAACGAGCTGCCCGACGAGTTCGCCGGGCTCTTCCGGCACGACGCGATCTGGACGACCGGCGGTGGCCGGCGGCTCCTCGGTCGCGACGCGATCTCGGCGTTCACCCACCAGGTGCTGCCGGGGGCGATGGCGGCCTCGACCGCCACCTACGAGGTCGAGCACGTGGTGTTCATCCGGCCGGACGTCGTCGCGGTGAAGGTGCGCCAGACGCCGGTCGGCCGGGACGGCGTCCCGCTCCCGGGCGTGAACCCGGGCAGCCCGACCTACGTGATGGCCAAGGAGGACGGCCGCTGGCTGCTGGTCGCGGCGCAGAACACCGAGGTCGTCGACGGCTGATCACCGGGCGGTCACCTGCGCGAGGTGCGGACGTCGCCGGGCGGGGTACCGGACCCCTCATGTCCATGAGCGCACCGTTCGACCCGGTCCAGCCCACCCAGGACGACGGCATCCCCGCCGCCGACGCCGGCACCGGCGCCCCGCCGCCCGCCGAGGGGTTCGGCGTCGGCGGGGAGGAGCCGGACCGCCCCGAGGAGACCGGGGAGGGCTCCGGCGGGGCACCGGACGCCGACCCCCCGTTCCGCACCCCGGACCCGACCCAGGTGGGCCCGGAGCCGACCGGCGACCCGGTCGACCCGGCGATCGCCACCTCGACCCCCGACCCGGGGCAGACCGGCCGCGACCAGCGCTGACGCCCCCGCGGGGGCTCAGCCGAGGCCGTGCTCCAGCGCGAGGGCGATCTCGTGCACCGACTCGAGCCGGCCGGTGACGATCGCGGTCACGACCGCCACCGCGTCGGCGTCGGACAGCGTCAGCTGCTCGTCGTGCTGGGCGAGGAAGACCAGCGTGGTGGCGAGGGCGAACGGCCGGTTGCCCTCGCGCAGCGGCGCGGTGGTCACCAGGGAGTGCAGCAGCGCGGCCGCCTTCTCCCGGACCGTCGGGTAGACCTCCTGGCCGAAGACGCACGCCTCGACCCTGGCCAGCGCGGCGGCGAGCAGCCCCGGGTCCCGGACGCTCACGTCGTCCCCCACCGAGCGGCGGGCGACGTGGACCAGGTCCTCCGGCGTCAGTCCCGCCATCGCCCGAGCTGCTCGAGGGCCCCCGCGTACCGGGTGAGCTGCCAGTCGAGCAGGACGTCGAGCGGCGCCGACGGGTCGTGCGCGTCCATGTACTCGTCCAGCGCGCGCTTGGCCACCTCCTGCATGGAGCGGTGCTCGGCCCGGGCACGCCGGCGCAGGGCCTCGGTCTCGCTCGCCGTCAGGCGCAGCGTCATTGCCATCTGCCCAACCCCTCGGGTCGGTATCACGCTGATACCAAGAACACTTCGGTGCCGGCTCTGGTGACGCTCCGTGTTCCCACGAGCGCCGCCCGTTGAGCCGGAACCCCGACACGCCGCCATTCTGCCCCGGTTCTGGACCGGGTGTGGCCTGGGACACAAGACGTTCCTAGCTTTCGCTCCGTGTTCACCGCCGGTCACGTCGAGGGCGGCCAGCCGCCTGCGGCAGGCCGTCAGCGGGTGAGCCGCGGGCTCCGGACGGTGCTCCTCGGGGTCGGCGTCTACGCCGGTCTGCTGATCACCGCGGACGTCGCCCGGGCAGAGGACGCGCCGGCCGAACCGGTGGTCGCCGAGACCCTCCTCAGCGAGGTGACGGCCGTCGTCGAACCCGTGGTCGAGCCCGTCGTGGAAGCCGTCGTGGAAGCCGTCGTGGACCCCGTGGGGGAACCCGTCGTCGAGGCGGTCACGACGGCCGTCGACGACGTCACCGAGCCGCCTCCGCCGGCGGAGCCACCGGCCCAGGAGCCGACGCCGGAACCGCCCGCCACCACACCGGAGCCGGCGACCGAGGGCTCTGCAGGGGCGAGCGGCGGGACCAGCGGGGGGACGACGGGCGGCTCCGGCAGCACCTCCGGCGGGACCACGGGCACGGGCACCGGCGGCGCCACGACGGGCACCGGCACCCCCGCTCCCGGCAGCGACCCGGCTCCCCCGACCGGCGGCACCGAGGACCCCGACGGCACCGACGCCGAGGGCACCGACGGTCCCGGGACCACCACCGGCTCCACGCCGGCGACCACCTCGACGACCACCTCGACGACCACGCCGTCCGCGAACGACGCCGCGAGCGCGGCCGAGGCAGCGGCGACCGGCACGGCGACCGCGTCCGCCGCGACGCCCGCCCTCACCGCCGGCACCCAGATCGGCCCGGCGAGCACCGACTCCGCCACGCTCGCCCCGGCACTCCAGGCGTGCGGCGCGCTCCAGGTCCTCGACCGGGTCGACGCCGGCGACGACCGGTCGGGCACCGCCTCCCGCGGCCACGGCGCCCGCGGCACCGCCCAGCGGGCCGCCCCGGCGGCCGTCGGCGACCCGGTCGCCCTCGCCGCCACCTCGGGCGCGGCCGACGCCGCCGGTGCACCCGGCACGTCCCCCGCGCCGACCTTCCCCGGCTTCCCCGGCTTCCCGGCCCCCGTCCAGCCGCTGACGGTGGTCGTGCCCGTCGGCTCCTGCGGCATCAGCTTCGGCACGGCGTCCGGCTCCGCCGGCTCCCCCGCTGCCGTCCTCTGCGCCGACCTCCGGGTCGACGCGGCACCGACGTCCGAGGCGCTGCTGCGCCCGGGCGCTGAGCTCGTCGTGAGCACGACGAGCGACCCGGGTTCCCGACCCGACTGATCCGGCCGCTCGCGGTCCGTCGCAGCCCCTGGTGTGCCACGGGGGGCACACCGAGCAGCGCGGCCGCCCCGCAGGTCAGTCAGTCCATCTCTCCCAGCGCGATGACGCGCACAGCAGACAGGGAACCCAGTGATGAGAAGTTCTGTGAGGAACGGACTCGCCATCGTGGCGATGTCCGGGGGCATGTGGCTCCTGGGGCAGACGGCGGCCAACGCCGACACCACCCAGGCGGCTCCCGCGGTGAGCGCAGCAGGCAGTGAGGTCACCTCCGACGACGCGACGGCGACCAGCACCAACACCTCCACCGGCACCGGCGGCGACACCACCACCACCGGCGGGTCGGCCGGCAACGGCGTCGTCGCCGGCGGCAGCGGCGGCACCGTCGAGCAGGGCGGCAACACCGGCGGCAACACGACGACGGCCTCCTCGGGCAGCGTGCTCGGCGACTCGTCGGCCTCCGCGGACACGACGACCGGGAACGTCAGCAACACCGGCAGCGCCAACGGCGGCAGCGTGACCGGCAGCGCCAACCCCACCGGTGGCAACGCCTCCGGCGGCGACAGCACCGGCACCGGCGGGAACATCACCTCCAACACCGGCGCCAACTCGGGCAACGCCACCGACACCTCCAGCAGCTCGGGCTCCAGCTCCGGCAGCGCCCCCTCGGTGTCCTACGCCGGCAGCGCGGTCGAGTCCGGCGAGGCGACGGCGACCAGCACCAACACCTCCACCGGCACCGGCGGCGACACCACCACCACCGGCGGGTCGGCCGGCAACGGCGTCGTCGCCGGCGGCAGCGGCGGCACCGTCGAGCAGGGCGGCAACACCGGCCACAACGAGACCAGCAGCGGCTCGGGCAGCCTGCTCGGCGACTCGTCCGCCACCGCGACCACCTCGACCGGGAACGTCAGCAACACCGGCAGCGTCAACGGCGGCAGCGTGATCGACAGCGCCAACCCCACCGGCGGCAACGCCACCGGCGGCGACAGCACCGGCACCGGCGGGAACATCACCTCCAACACCGGCGCCAACTCCGGCAACCACGTGACCACGACCAGCGGCTCGGGCTCCGGCTCGGGCTCCGGCCCGTCGGTCTCCTACGCCGGCTCCGACGTCACCAGCGGGGACGCGGACGCCGACAGCGACAACACCTCCACCGGCGCCGGCGGCGACACCACCACCACCGGGGGCTCGGCCGGCAACGGCGCCGTGCTCGGCGGCAACGGCGGCACCGTCGAGCAGGGCGGCAACACCGGTGGCAACGAGACCGGCAGCGGCTCGGGCAGCGTGCTCGGCGACGCCGACGGCGACGCGACCACCGACACCGGCGACGTCACCAACGACGGCAGCGCCAACGGCGGCAACGTGATCGACAGCGGCAACCCCACCGGCGGCAACGCCACCGGCGGCAACAGCACCGGCACCGGCGGCACCATCGGCTCCAACACCGGCGCCAACTCCGGCAACCGGGTCGGCACGACCTCCGGCTCCGGCTCGGGCTCGGGTGTCGCCGAGAGCGAGACCGAGTCCGGTGACGCGGACGCGGACAGCGACAACACCTCCACCGGCACCGGCGGCAACACCACCACCACCGGGGGCTCCGCCGGCAACGGCATCGTCGCCGGCGGCAACGGCGGCACCGTCGAGCAGGGCGGCAACACCGGTGGCAACGTCACCTACGTCTTCTGCTTCTCGGTCAAGGGCGACGTGAACTGCTCGGCCACCACCACCACCGGCAACGTCACCAACACCGGCAGCGCCAACGGCGGCAACGTGGTCGACAGCGGCAACCCCACCGGCGGCAACGCCACCGGCGGCAACAGCACCGGCACGGGCGGCAACGTCGGCTCCAACACCGGCGCCAACTCCGGCAACCAGGTCGACACCAGCGTGGGCAGCCCCGCCTGGTGGAGCGCCGTCTACGCCGCGATCGCCTCCGGCAACGCCAACGCTGGCAGCAGCAACTCCAGCAGCGGCACCGGCGGCGACACCACCACCACCGGGGGCTCCGCCGGCAACAGTGCCGTCCTCGGCGGCAACGGCGGCACGATCAAGCAGGGCGGGAACACCGGCGGCAACGTCACCTACGTCTTCTGCTTCTCGGTCAAGGGCGACGTGAACTGCTCGGCCACCACCACCACCGGCAACGTCACCAACACCGGCAGCGCCAACGGCGGCAACGTGATCGACAGCGGCAACCCCACCGGCGGCAACGCCACCGGCGGCAACAGCACCGGCACCGGCGGCAACGTCGGCTCCAACACCGGCGCCAACTCCGGCAACGGCAGCAACACCGGTGGCCACCACGGCCAGACCCCCGGCGGGAACAACGGCGGGAACAACGGCGGGAACAACGGCGGGCACCACGGCGGGCACCACGGCCAGACCCCCGGCAGCGGCAACGGTGGGCACCACCACGGCGAGGACTGCACGAAGGCCGAGCACCCCGTCCAGCCGACCCACCCGGTGAAGCCGGCTGCCCCGGCTGCCCCGGCTGCCCCGGCCGGCACCGCTCCGGCGGCGCAGGCCCCGGTCGTCCACACCGTGGTCGTCGTGACCGCCCCGGCCTCGGCCCCCGTCCACGCGGCGGCGGTCTCCCCGGCCAGCAGCTACACCCCGGCCAGCCACCACAGCACCGTCGCCGCCTCCAGCGGTTCGCAGGAGCTGGCCTACACCGGTAGCGACGTCCGCGTCCCGGCCGCCCTCGGCCTGGTCGTCCTCGCTGCGGGGGCCGGCCTCATGGTCGCCGGTCGCCGCCGCGAGCTGCAGGAGGTCTGAGTCCCGGCTCGCCGTCGCCTGACCCGAGGCGGCGAGCCGTTCCACCGGAGGTCGTGCCGCCTGCCCCTCCCGGGGCAGGCGGCACGGCCGCGTCCCCACCCGGCGTCGTCAGCTCGCGATGCCGATCCGCGGCGTCAGCTCGCGACACCGCTCCGCGGCTTCCGCCCCCGGTCCGCTCCTCCCTCGCAGAGCTCGGTCGATGCTCCCGGGGGCGTCAGCTCGCGGGCGACACCGAGCTCATGTTGAAGTCCGGCACCCGCAGCATCGGCATCGCCGCGCGGGTGAACCAGTCGTTCCACTCCCGGGGCAGCGTCCGCTCCGTGCGGCTGGCCTGGGTGGCGCGGGCCAGCAGGTCGACCGGCGACTCGTTGAACCGGAAGTTGTTCACCGCACCGGTCACCTCGCCGCCCTCCACCAGGAAGACCCCGTCGCGGGTGAGCCCGGTGACCAGCAGGGTCTGCGGGTCGACCTCGCGGATGTACCAGAGCGTCGTGAGCAGCAGCCCGCGCTCGGTGCCGGCGATCATCTCGGCCGGGGACGCGGTGGCGTTCGGGTCCTCCAGCACCAGGTTGTCCACGGCGGCCGTCGCGGGCGCGGTCGTCTTCAGCGCCCAGGCCCGCGGCCGCACGAGGTTGGTCAGCACGCCGCCGGAGATCCAGTCGACCGCCGGTGTGGGCATCCCGTTGTCGAACACCGACGCGCTGCCCGAGGAGCCACCGACGACCTGGAACGGGGAGGTCTCCAGGCCGGGGGCGTTCGGGTCGCTGCGCAGGTCCAGCGGCAGGGCGGCCAGCCGGTCGCCGATCCGGTTGCCCCCGCCCTGCCGGGCGTAGACGCTGCGGCCCTCGTCGGCGTCCCGGGCCTCCATCGACCAGTAGGCGACGATCATCAGGTCGCTGACGGTGGACGGCGGGAGCAGCGTCTCGTAGCGCCCCGCCGGCAGCTCGATGCGCCGCTGCGACCAGGCCATCTTCTGCTGCACCTCGGCGGCGAGGTCGGCCACCGAGACGTCGGTGAAGTCGCGGGTGCCCACCCCGGCCCAGACGGAGCGGCCGAAGTCGGTGCTCTTGCCGTTCAGCTCGACCCGGCCGGTGGGCTGGTCGTGCCTCAGCCGCAGCCCGGTCGAGCTGCCCAGGTAGGTGGTGGCCAGCTGGTGCTCGGCGAACCCGAAGAGCAGCTCGTCGCGACCGCGGGCGGCCTGGAACGCCTCTCCGAGGGCCGGCGCGAAGTCGGCGAAGACGCCGATCGAGGTCTCGGCGGCCTCGGCGTCCCAGTTCCCCGAGCCGGCCGGCGCCTCGCTGATCAGCGGCACGGCGTCCTCGGCCGGGCCGGCGTCACGAGCGGCCTGCTCGCTCCTGGCCACCAGCTCGGCGATGTCGGGGGAGCCGGTGCGCGCCACCGTGCCGGTGGCCATGCCCGCGCCGCCGTCGACGAAGGAGATGACGACGACCTGCCGGGACCGCATCGCCCCGTTGGTGGTCAGGCTGTTGCTGGCCCAGCGGAGGTTGGCCTCCGAGCTCTCGGTGACGTAGGTGATCTGGCCGTCGACCGTCGAGGCGGCCAGCGCCCGCTCGACCAGTTCCTGCGGGGTCACGGTGCTCACCGCCCGCCCTCCTGCTTCGTGTTGAGGATGTTCGTCTGCTCGAACAGCGCCGTCGGGCAGCCGTGGCTGACCGGCGCGACCTGCCCGGGCTGGGCCTTGCCGCAGTTGAAGGCACCGCCCAGCACGTAGGTCTGCGGGCCGCCGACCGCGGTCATCGAGCCCCAGAAGTCCGTCGTCGTCGCCTGGTAGGCCACGTCGCGGAGCTGCCCGGCGAGCCGCCCGTTCTCGATCTTGTAGAAGCGCTGACCGGTGAACTGGAAGTTGTAGCGCTGCATGTCGATCGACCAGCTGTTGTCGCCGAGCACGTAGATGCCGCGCTCGACCCCGCCGATGATCTCCTCGGTCGAGGGCCCGTCGGGCGCCGGCCGGAGCGAGACGTTCGCCATCC
Source organism: Modestobacter versicolor (assembly GCF_014195485.1). Lineage (NCBI taxonomy): Bacteria > Bacillati > Actinomycetota > Actinomycetes > Geodermatophilales > Geodermatophilaceae > Modestobacter > Modestobacter versicolor. The sequence continues at coordinate 3,419,251 of NZ_JACIBU010000001.1, read as the reverse complement.
GCTGCACCGGCACGTGCGCGGCGGAGTCGGCGAAGGCGCAGCCGTTGGAGCGCTCCATCCCGCGCAGACGGGCCATGTTCCGGTCGACCTGGTAGCCGACCAGCACGCCGTCCCGGATCAGGTCCCACTGCTGGCCGGCCACGCCCTCGTCGTCCCAGCCGACGGTCGACAGCCCGTGCTCGGCGGTGCGGTCGCCGGTGACGTTCATCAGCGGCGAGCCGTACTGCAGGGTGCCCAGCTTGTCGACGGTGGCGAACGAGGTGCCGGCGTAGGCGGCCTCGTAGCCGAGCGCGCGGTCGAGCTCGGTGGCGTGGCCGATCGACTCGTGGATGGTCAGCCACAGGTTCGACGGGTCGACGACCAGGTCGTAGCGGCCGGGGTCGACCGAGGGTGCCTTGACCTTCTCCCGCAGCAGCTCCGGGATCTCCGCGAGCTCACCTCGCCAGTCCCAGCCGTCGCCGGCCACGAACTCCCAGCCGCGGCCCACCGGCGGGGCCAGCGTGCGCATCGACTCGAAGGTGCCGGTGGCCCGGTCGACGGTGAGCGCGGTGAACTCCGGGTGCACCCGGACCCGCTGCTGGCGGGTGCGGGTGCCGGCCGTGTCGGCGTAGAACTTCTGCTCCTTGACCTGCATGACGCTGCTGCTCACGTGCTCCACGCCGTCGGCGGCCAGCAGCCGCTCGGACAGCTCGGTGAGCAGCGCGGTCTTCTCGGCGTCCGGGACGGCGAACGGGTCGACCTCGTAGGCCGAGACCCACTCCCCGTCGGGGTACGTCGGCTCGGGGGCCAGCTCGACCCGGTCGGTGTTCATCGCCGCGGAGACCTGCGCGACGGCGACGGCCTCCTCGGCGAGCCGGACCGCCTCGGCCGCGGTGAGCACCACGCCGGCGGCGAAGCCCCAGGTGCCCTCGTGCACGACGCGGACGGCGAGCCCCAGGTCCTCCCCGTCGCCGAGCGCCTCGAGCCGGGCGTCGCGCAGCCGGATGGACTGGGTGCGGATCCGCTCGACCCGCAGGTCGGCGTGCTCGCAGCCGAGGTCGACCGCCCGGGTCAGCGCGGCCTCGGCGAGCGCGGACAGCGGGAGGGCGAGGAAGGACTCGTCGACGGAACGGGTCTGTGCCACGGGTCGTGTCTACCAGCCGCCCCCGACGCCCCGCGATCGCGCCGAGGAGCACCCGTCCCGGGCCGGACAGGTGCTCCAGGGCGCGATCGTGGGGTGGGGCCTAGCCGAGCTCGCTGTCGATCCAGCACCAGCGCCACGCCTCGTCCGGCTCGGCGCTGACGACGACCGGGTGCCCCTCGGCGCCGAAGTGCGCGCGGGAGTGCCGCCGGGGCGAGGAGTCGCAGCAGCCCACGTGCCCGCAGGTCATGCAGGTGCGCAGGTGCACCCACGTCGTCCCCTCGCGCAGGCAGTCCTCGCACGCCGACTCCGGGTGCGCGACGCCCACCGGCGCCAGCCGCAGGTGCGCGCAGTGCTCGTCGCTGGGCCGGGGGGCCAGCGGGCGCTCGCGGTCCAGCGACTCCAGCTCCTCGTGCCGGTCGAGCAGCGACTCCTCGACGTCGATGGCGTTGAGCGCGGCCTCCAGCACCTCGGCCGGGGCGGTGCCGGCGTCGCGGGCGCGCACCACGACGTCCCGCTCGGCGTCGAGCATCGCCATCCGCAGCCGGGCGTAGATGCTGGAGGGCGTCTGCTGGTCGGCCAACGGACGGCCCAGCCGCTCCCACGTCGCGTGCGACCGCGCGATCGACCGGTCGCGCAGCCGGTCGACGACGCCCTCGGGCTCCTCGCCGGTGGTCAGCTCGGCGAGCCGCTGGAGGCCCGCGGCGTTGGCGGCGTCGCCGATCACCGCGGCCTGCAGCGCGTCCTCGGCCGGGTCGGGGGCCGGCAGGCCGACCTTGCGCACCAGCCACGGCAGGGTCGAGCCCTGCACCAGCAGGCTGCCGACGACGACGGTGAACGCCGCCAGCAGCAGCACCTCGCGGTCGGGCAGGTCCTCGGGCAGCACCTGGGCCGCGGCCAGCGTGACCACCCCGCGCATGCCCGCCCAGGAGACCAGCCCGGCGACCCCGGGGCTCCACGCCAGTCGGCGCATGCCCGGCGTCCCGACCGTGAGCAGCCCGGCGAGGCCGAACACGAAGACGAAGCGCGCCACGATCGTGGTGACCAGCACCCCGGCGCAGACCAGGGCGACCCGGCCGGCGCCGAGACCGCTGTCGGCGGCGCCGGACAGCAGCCCGGGCAGCTGCATGCCGATGAGCAGGAAGACGCCGTTCTCCAGCACGAACGCGACCGTGCGCCAGGTGATCGCCTCGGTCACCCGCGCGGTCGCCGTCTGCACCTTCGGGGACACGTGGGCCAGCGCCAGCCCGGTGACGACGGTGGACAGCACGCCCGAGGCGTGCACCTCCTCCGCGGCCAGGAAGGCCAGGTAGGGGGCGACGAAGGAGACCAGGGTGTCCAGCACCGGGTCCTGCACCCGGGCCCGGACGACGGCGAGCACCGCGGCGACCACCCCGCCGACGAGCACCGCGCCCACCACCGCCCAGGCGAAGTCGCCGGCGACCTCGAACGGCGAGGGCTCGGTGGTCAGCGCCGAGACCGCCACGCTCAGCGCGATCAGCGCTGCGGCGTCGTTGACCAGGCTCTCGTGCTCGAGCAGGGTGGCCACCCGCCGGGGCAGCCCCAGCCGCCGTCCGAGGGCCGAGGCGGCGATGGCGTCCGGGGGTGCGACCACCGCGCCCAGCGCCACCGCGGCCGCGAAGGCCACGCCGGGCAGCAGCAACCAGGTGACCCAGCCGACGACCAGGGCGGTGAAGAAGATCAGCACCACCGACATCGCGACGATGCTGGCCTTGTTGTGCCGGAAGTCGAACAGCGACGTCCGCGCGGTGGTGGCGTAGAGCAGCGGCGGCAGCAGGGCGAACAGGACGACGTCCGGGTCCAGCTGCACCTCGGGCACGTACGGCAGGAAGGACGCGCCCGCCCCGACGACCACCAGCACGAGCGGGGTGGGCAGGCCGAACCGGTTGCACAGGCCGGCGACGACGCCGACCGCGATGACCAGGGCGACCAGTTCCGCGGTCAGTTCCACGGTCGGTCCTCCACGGTGCGACGTCCGGTCAGTGGAGGTGCTTCATCCAGTCGGCGGGCACCCGGCCCGCGGGACCGGGCACCGGCTGGGTGGCCGGGTGGGCGTGCGGGGCCGCGAGCTCGGGGCCCTCGGCGAACTCGCCCTCGACGTAGTCCCAGAACCAGCCCTCGCCGGGCTCGAAGCTCTGCACGACGCGGTGGCCGCTCGACGTCGCGTGGGCGGTGGCGTGCTGGTTCGGCGAGGAGTCGCAGCAGCCGACGTGCCCGCAGGCCGCGCAGCGGCGCAGGTGCAGCCACCAGCTGCCGCTCGCGTCGCACTCGACGCAGCCGGTGCCGCTCGGCGGGACGCTCGGGTCGATCTGGTCCATGGGTGCTCCTCGTGGGTCGGTGGCCGCCGTGAAGTCTGCGCCAGCGGGTGCGCCGGCGGGAAGCTCGTGCGCTGCGCACCCCCGCGCGCAGCGCACGGGCGCCGGTCAGACCTGGTCCTGGCCGCCGTCCAGCACCAGCTCGTTGCCGGTCATGAAGCTGCTCTGGTCCGAGGCCAGGAACAGCGCGCCGCCGGCGATCTCCTCCGGGCGGGCGACCCGCCGCAGCGGGATGCCCGCCGCCATGCCGTGCAGCATCTGCTGGGCGGCCTCGGCGTCGGGGGCCAGCCCCACCAGGCCGGGGGTCGCGGTGCTGCCGGGCACCAGGGTGTTCACCCGGATGCCCCGGTCGGCCAGCTCGACGGCCCAGGTCTTCGCGAACGAGTGCAGCGCGGCCTTGGAGGCGGCGTAGACACCGAAGGCCGGCGTGCCGTGCAGGGTGGCCGTCGAGCCCGCCAGCACGACCGACGCCCCGGCGTTGAGCAGCGGCAGCGCCTTCTGCACGGTGAACAGGGTGCCCCGGACGTTGCGGTCGAAGGTGCCGGTGTAGTGCTCGAGGGTGATCTCGCCGAGGGCGGCGAACTCACCGCCGCCGGCGTTGGCGAACAGCACGTCCAGCCCCCGCCCGGCCGCACCGACCACCTCGACCAGCCGGTCCAGGTCGGCCAGCTCGCCGACGTCGCCCTGCACGCCCACCGCCTCGTGGCCGATCGAGGCGACCGCCTCGTCCAGCGCGTCCTGGCGGCGGCCGGTCACGAAGACGTGCGCCCCCTCCGCGGCGAACCGCTGGGCCGCCGCCAGACCGATCCCGGACGTCGCTCCGGTGACCAGGGCCGTCTTGCCGTCGAGCTGTCCCATCGTCGTGCCTCTCTTGACCGGCGGCGCCCGGTGCACCGCTCGGTCGGAGAACAGCGTGACAAGTCACGTATTCCGTCGACACCACCGCGTCGGGGCGGGGACGCGCGCCGCCGTCCCCGCCCCGCGGTCTCACCGGTCGAGCACCGTCCAGAGCCGGGCGATCCGGCCGTCGACGACCTGCGCCACGTCCAGCCCGCCGAGCACCGGCGCGGCTCCCGGAGGCCCGAGCGACCACGGCCGCATGCCGAGGTCGCCCACCCCGCGGAACGGGCCGGCCGGGGTGAAGACGAAGCCCGGGCCCTGGGCCAGCAGGCCGGTCACCGTGGCCGCCAGCGCGTCCCGGCCGGTCACCGCCTGCTCGTCGTCGACGAAGACCACGTCCTCGCTGAACACCTCGGCGATCACCGCCGCCCGCCGCTGCGGGTCCGGCTCGTTGAAGACGCCGTCGAGCATCCGCTCCAGGAGCTCGGCCACCGTGGGCACGGCGGTCAGTCCGTGCCGAGCACGCCGCGCAGGAACGCGACGGCCTGGTTGACGGCGGCCTCGGCGGCGTAGGTGTGCCGCAGCGGGTTCAGCCCGACGAAGTCGTGCACGATCCCGCCGTAGCGCACCGCGGTGACCGGGACGCCGGCCGCGCGGAGCTTGGCCGCGTAGGCCTCGCCCTCGTCGCGCAGCACGTCGGCCTCGCCCACGATGACCAGCGCCTGGGGCAGGTCGGCGAGCTCGTCGAGCGAGGCGCGCAGCGGGGAGGCGGTGATCTCCGCGCGCTGGGCCGGGTCGGTCGTGTACTGGTCCCAGAACCACTGCATGCCGGCCCGCTCGAGGAAGTAGCCGGTGGCGAACTGGTGGTAGGAGCCGGTGTCGAACGAGGCGTCGGTGACCGGGTAGAAGAGCAGCTGGCCGGCGAAGGAGACCCCGCCCCGCTGCTTGGCCAGGATCGTGGTGACGGCGGCCATGTTCCCGCCCACCGAGTCCCCGGCGATGGCGATCCGACTGGTGTCCAGCCGCTCGTCGGCGCCGTTCATCGCGATCCAGTCGGCGACGGCGTACACCTGCTCGATCTGCGTCGGGTACTGGTGCTCGGGCGCCAGGTCGTAGTCGGGGAAGACGACGGCGGCCTGCGCCCCCACGGCGAGCTCGCGCACCAGCCGGTCGTGGGTCTGCGGGCCGCCGAAGACCCAGCCCAGGCCGTGCACGTACAGGACCACCGGGAGCACGCCGGTGGCACCGGCCGGGCGCACGATGCGCACCCGGACCGATCCCGTGGGGCCACCGTCGATGGTGAGGTCGGAGACGTCGGCGTCCAGCAGGACCGGCGGCGGGTCGGACTGCACGCCGTCGACGATCTTCCGGCCCTCCTCCGGGGAGAGCTGGTACAGGAAGGGCGGGGTGGAGTTCGCGTCGGCGAACGCCTGGGCGGTGGGCTCCAGCACGGGCTGCACGGGCTCGGTCACGGTGGTTCCTCTCGACTGTGTTCGACGGCGGCGACCCGGGCGTCGACACTGACCAGGCCGTCGGACAGGAAGTTACATGACATGTCACGTGATTCAGCGGGCGAACCGGTGCTGACCGGTGAGCAGCAGGAGACCTGGTTCGCCTACATGCGCGTGATGCTGCGGCTCGGCTACGAGATGAACCGGCAGCTGCAGACCGACAGCGACCTGTCCCTCCCGGACTACGACGTCCTCAACGCGCTGGCCGACTCCCCCGGCCACCGGCTGCAGCTCACCACGCTGGCCACCCGGCTCGCCTGGGAGCGCAGCCGGCTCAGCCACCACCTGCAGCGGATGGACGCCCGCGGGCTGGTCGAGCGCAGCCCGTCGGCGTCCGACCGGCGGGCGACCGACGCCGTCCTGACCGACGCCGGGCTCACCGCGCTGCGAGACGCGACGCCCGGCCACGCCGCCCTGGTCCGGCGGATGTTCTTCGACGGCCTGGACCCGGCGCTGCTCCCCGCGCTGCGCACCGCGCTGGAGCAGGTGCACGAGCAGGTGCTGGCCACCGGCACCCTGCCGCGGCCCGCCGAGCAGACCCGGCTGCCGGGGTTGCAGACCGGCAGCTGAGGGGTAGCCGCAGGCATGGCCGGCGACAGCCCCGACACCGCAGACGACGTCACGCTCACCTTCGGCGGCAACGCGACGACGTTGCTCCGCCTGGGGCCGTTCACCCTGCTGACCGACCCGAACTTCCTGCACCGCGGCCAGCGCGCCCACCTGGGCTACGGGTTGCGCAGCAAGCGGCTCACCGAACCGGCCCTGCAGCCGACCCAGCTGCCGGCCCTGGACGCCGTCCTGCTGTCGCACATGCACGGCGACCACTGGGACCGGATCGCCACCCGGTCGATGCCCAAGGACGTCCCGGTGGTGACGACGCCGGAGGCCGCCCGGTGCCTGGCCAAGCGGGGGTTCACCGGCACCGCCGACCTGCGGCCCTGGCAGACCCACGAGCTCACCAGCGGCACGTCGACGCTGCGGGTGACCAGCGTGCCCGGCGTCCACGGGCCCGGCCCGCTGGCCCGGCTGCTGCCCCAGGTGATGGGCAGCGTGCTGGAGCTGGTGCGCGGCGGCGTGGCCGGCAGCGAGGTGGTCTGGCGCGGGTTCATCAGCGGCGACACCCTGTTCCGGCCGGCCCTCGGCGAGGTGCTCGAGCGCTGCGGCCCGCTGGACGTGCTCATCCCGCACCTCGGCGGCACCCGCATCCCGCCCGGCATCCTGGTGACGATGGACGGCCGGCAGGGCGCGGACCTGGTCGAGCTGCTCAGGCCGCCGGTGACCGTGCCGGTGCACTACGACGACTACACCGTCTTCCGCAGCCCGCTCGGCGACTTCCTGGCCGAGGTGGCCAAGCGGCGCGCGCCCGGCGAGATCCGCACCGTCGGCCGGGGCCAGACCGTCTCGCTGCGCGCGTGATCATCCCCGGGGATGACCCGCTGAGCTGCGCAGATCGTCCCGCCGGGCGACGCCCGGGCAGGGCCCGCTGACCGATGCTCGTACCGCCACCGCCCGGTGGCCGGACGAGGGAGGACCAGCGTGGTCAGCACGAGGAAGGTCGTGGCCGGGACCGTGACGGCGGTGGCCGGGGTCGCCGCGGCCGCCGCGGCGGGGGTGGCGGTCACCATGCCGTCGGGGGTCGACGGCCCCGGCGCGATGCTGGCCGAGCTGCAGGGGCACACCGAGACCCGCGACTACCGCACCGCCGACGCCGCCCCCGCCGGGCTGGTGCCGGACTGGACCCGCGACGTGGGCTCCGCCGTCACCGTCGTCCGCCCCGGGGACGCCGCGGGCGACGACAGCGGCAGCGTCCGCGCCACGATGGAGCTGGTGCCCGGCACCACCCCGCCGGCCGACTGCACCGCGCTGCCCAGCGTGGGCATGCCGTTCGACGGCGGTGGCTCGTGGCCCGACCTGGGTGACACCGCCCAGCTGTGCGACGGGTGGGTCACCGTCGTGCTGGACGGCCAGCTCTACACCTGGACCGCCGACGACCTGCAGGCCGAGGCGGCCGGCTGAGCGGCTAGCGGCCGGCGAGCCGCATCGCCCGGGTCGGCACATCGCTCCTGTCACTAACCAACGGGAGACAACTTTCACCCCAGGAGCAGTCCAGGCGCCTCGTGACGGTCCGCACGTCTCATCGGCAGACCGAACTCACTGCCATCGCAACTGTCGCCTGTAACGGGCAAGCTTGAGAGGTGCCTCGACGTCTCAACGAAGCAATCCGCTCACTGGTGACCGCAGCATCCACGGTTCACCCCTCCCCTGCGCAGGAACCGTGGGTGTACGGCTGGTCGGTTCTGTCGTACCGTCGATCAGGCATGGCCTCCCTCCCGAGTCCGAGAGGCTCGGTGACCTTTACGCCCGACGGCATTGATGCACTCGAAGACGCCATGGAAGCTCTACTTCACGAGCAGAAGATCAAGACGCGCTGGAGTGAGGAGAATCTGTGGGCTCTGATCGCAACCATGACCGTTGCGGCATCCGAAGCGGCGAACGTCTCCGAATTCATCGAACGCGCACTGTCTAGGGTGATGTCCGCTCGACAAGCGGTCACTATCGTGCTCCTCGCCAACGTCAGATGGGACAGTGAACCACTTGCCATCGGTGATGCCGTGGTTGGGAAAGCTGATCGGGACTTCTTCGAGCTCGTCAACAGGCGGGCGGGCGAACGGTGCACGGTTGGAAGTGAAGCCGCTGAAGCCTGGCTGCGAGACCGCGTGCTCGCCAGACCCGCTGTTGACGGGCTTTCGCCAGTTGCGGTGGCCACATGGAGTCACAGGCAGGACGACGGCGCGTTCCGAGCGGCACAGCGCGCGGCAGGGGAGCTGGTGGACCTATGCCTTCTCATGACGCGCGAACTATCCTCTTACCGAGCTAGCAGCGTTGAAGTCAACCGCCCGGGTGTTCGTGGACTCGTGCTCGATCGGTCAGCCGTCACCGAGTTTCTTCCTGGTTCGAGCCGCATGGAGTTAGTAGCACAACCGCTCACGGTCACAGATCTGCATCCGAGTAGTCAAACCACACACTGGTACTCGGCAGACCCACTACCTCTCGACGCTGCACTCCTGTCTAGTGACACCCTCAATGCCGTTGAGACGGCCATGAAACCGTGGGTCATTGGACCACGCATACGGACATCGGCTCGATGGTTTGGTGAGGCCTTCTTTACGTCGGAGGCAGACGACTCCTCGCTTGCGCTGGGTGTCGCAATGGATGCCCTACTTTCGGGAAGGAGCGCCGTCCCCGGCGGCGCGATGGCGGACAGATTTGCACTACTGGAGCGAGATCCCGTCAAGCGCTTGGATCGCAGGGCGCAGTACTTGGACCTTTACGGGGTCCGAAGCTCGGTGGCTCACGGCGGCAGGAGCTCGAGACTGTCCGACCAGACTTTTACTCAGAGCTACCAGCAGGCTGTTCACTGGGCGGCCAGGCGGATGCTTGAGCTCGGGTCCGCTTTTGCACCCGACACTCCTAATGCCGTCGATACGGTATTTGATCAGCTCAGGCTCGGCGCGGCCATCTGGCCTTCGGAGCAGTCGCCTCTTGGCCAGGTGGATCCGGTCCTCGCCCCGAAAGCCGACGAGTCCATCACCCTGGGCCCTTGTGGGTCAGAGCTATAGGCTGATTCGACGGCCAGCGAGCCGCATCGCCCGGGTCTGCACGTCGGCCCGCAGCTCGGCCTCGTCGACCGTGGTGGAGGCCCCGGCGGCGACCACCTGCCGGCCACCGACCCAGGTGTCGCGCACGTGCCGCGAGCCCACCGACCAGACCAGGTGGGTGAGCAGGTCGGTGACGTCGCCGACCGGCACGAACGCGATGTCCTCGGTGTCGACGTGCACCAGGTCCGCCCGGCGCCCGGCGGTCAGCTGACCGAGGTCGTCGCGCCCGATCGCCGCAGCCGCACCCCCGGTGGCCAGCCAGAACGCCTCCGGCGCGGTGAGCGCGGTGGCGTCCCGCTCGCGCAGCCGGGCCAGCTGGGCGGCCAGCCGGAGGTCCTCGAACAGGTCGAGGTTGTCGTTGGACGCCGGGCCGTCGGTGCCCATGCCGACCCGGATGCCCAGGTCGAGCATGTCGCGGAGCCGGGCGGTGCCGCTGGCCAGCTTGGTGTTGCTGCCCGGGCAGTGCGCCACCGCGACGTCGTACTCCCGCCACAGCTCGAGGTCGCCGTCGTCCATGTGCACGCAGTGGGCGCCCAGCACCCGCCCGCCGAGCACGTCGTGCGACGCCAGCAGCGCCGGGACGCTGAGGCCGTGCTGGGCCAGCAGCTCGTCGCCCTCGGTGGCGGTCTCCGCGACGTGCACGGTCAGCAGCAGGTCGTGCTCGCGGGCCGCCTGCGCCGCGGCGGTGAGCACCGGCAGCGGCACCGTGTACGCCGAGTGCGGGCCGATGCCGTACTCGACCTGGTCGTCGCCGGCGCCGGCCGAGTCGACCGCCCGGGCGAGCTGCTCGTCGAAGGTGCCCATGCCCGGCAGCTCGATCAGCGGGTGGGTGATCAGCCCGCGTGCGCCGGTCCGGTGCACGGCGGCGGCCATCCGGTCGGGGTGGAAGTACATCTCCACGCTGGTGGTCACCCCGTGCCGCAGCATCTCCGCCGACGCCGCGGTCATCGCCACCTCGACGTCCTCGGGGGTGAGCCGGGCCTCCCGCGGCCACATGACCTCGCGCAGCCAGCGGTCCAGCGGCAGCCCCTCGCCCTGGCCGCGGAACAGCACCATCGGCGCGTGCGAGTGGGTGTTGACCATGCCGGGGGTGAGCACGCCCGGCAGCCGCGTCACCTCGGCGTCCGCGGCGAGCGACGGGGCGTCCGCCGCCGGGCCGACCCAGCTGATCACGCCGTCCTCGACGTCGAGCACGGCATCGGGGACGACGGTGCCGGCGCGGTCCCCGACCACGGCGGCGCGGGCGGTGAAGCGGTGCACCATGCCCGCGACCCTACGGTCGTCCCGGGCGTGGAGCAGGGCGGCACACAGGCGGCGCCGATACCGTGGGGCCATGTCCGTCCTCGCCGCCGCTGCGTCCGACGAAGGCGGGATCACCGGCTTCCTGCTCGACCTGGTCGACAAGCTCGGCGCCGTCGGCGTCGGCCTGACGATCCTGATCGAGACCGTCATCCCGCCGATCCCCAGCGAGGCGGTCCTCGGCGCCGCCGGGGTGCTGATCAACGACGGCCGGCTCGACGTGGTCCCGGTCGTGCTGTTCGCCACCCTGGGCTCGGTGGTCGGGGCGCTGGTCCTCTACTGGGTCGGCCGGGCGCTGGGCCCGCGCCGCTCGCACGCCTTCCTCGACCGGCTGCCGCTGGTCGCCACCGAGGACGTCGACCGGACGTTCGCCTGGTTCGAGCGGCACGGCCGGTCGGCGGTCTTCTTCGGCCGGATGGTGCCGATCGTGCGCAGCTTCGTCTCCGTGCCCGCCGGCGTGGTGAAGATGCCGCTGCCGCAGTTCCTGCTCTTCACCACGGCCGGCAGCCTGATCTGGAACAGCGTGCTGATCGGGCTGGGCGTCGCGGCGGGCGACTTCGTCCAGCAGAACCTGCACTACCTCGACTACGCCGTCGTGGCCGCGGTCGTGCTGGGCGTCGGCTGGTTCCTCTACAAGAAGCTGACCGGCGGGTTCCGGCGGCCCGCGGACGCCGGCGCCGACCTGCCGGTCGACGAGCGCGACGAGGTCTGACCCCGGCGCGCGTCGCGGTGGTCGCTGCCCCGGTCGCGGGGCCCCCGCACGGGTGAACCGACGGGCCGCGCCGCACGCCCTGCACTAGCGTGATCGCCCGACCGGCGGCGATCCGATGCCGCGCGAGCCAGATGGGGGCCATCCCGTGTCCGACCGCCAGTCCGACCGCGAGGACGAGCAGCGACCCGAGGGCGACGGTTCCGCCGCCGCGCCGTGGTCGGCCGAGCCCGTGCGCCGCACCGACGGCGAGCGCTGGGACGCCAGCGTCGAGAGCTGGTCGGCCGGTGCGCCGAAGGCCGACGACGACGGCGGGCAGCGCCCGTCCTGGGAGGTGCCGCAGGAGCCCACCGGGAACGGCGCGCCCACCGGCTCCACCGCGACCTCGGCGACCCCGCCGGCGCAGAGCTGGCAGCAGCCGAGCTGGGCGACCGGCGGCCAGCCGTGGGCGCCGCCCGCGTCCCCGCCGGCCCCGCAGCCCTCCGCCGCCCAGCCCTCCGCGGCGCAGCCCTCCTGGGGCGCCCCGCCGGCGCCGGAGCAGCCTGCCGACCGCCAGCCGGCGCACCGCCAGGCCGACCCGCCGACGTCGTCCCAGCCCGCCCCCTCCCAGCCCGCTCCCTCCCAGCCCGCTCCGGCCCAGCCCGCTCCCAGCTGGCGACCGGCCGAGCCGGGCCCGGCCGGCGGGCAGCAGCCCTGGGGTCAGCCGCAGGGCCCTGCGGGGCCGCAGCAGGCACCGCCGCCGTCCCCCTACGGCCCGCAGAACGGCCGCCCGGCCGGCCCGGTCTCGCTCACCAGCCAGACGCTGCTCCGCCAGCAGGACGACGTCCCGCGCACCGGCTGGCGCAAGTTCGTGCACAAGGCCACCGGCGGCGCCTACAACCCGGGGCTGTCCCAGGCCGAGGTCGAGCACCGCGCCCTGGTGGCCCGGGTGACCACCCCGGTGCGCGGCAGCAACCGCATCGCCGTCGTCTCGCTCAAGGGCGGCATCGGCAAGACCACCACGACGTCCTGCCTGGGCCTCACCCTCGCGCACCACCGAGGCGACCGGGTGGTGGCCGTCGACGCCAACCCCGACGCCGGCACGCTGGCCGAGCGGCTGACCAACGTCACCGACGTGACCGTCCGCGACCTGCTCGCGAACGTCGGCTCGATCCGCTCGTTCACCGACGTCTCGGCGTACACCTCGCTGGCCGGTCGGCTGCAGGTGCTCGCCAGCGACCAGGACCCGGCGCTCTCCGAGGCCTTCAGCGAGGAGGAGTACACGACCGTCGCGGACATCCTGGCCCGCTACTTCAACATCATCCTGACCGACTCGGGCACCGGGCTGCTGCACTCGGCGATGTCGGGCACCCTGGCCATCGCCGACTCGCTCGTCGTCGTCGGTGCCCCCTCGGTCGACGGCGCGAGCCGGGCCAGCAAGACGCTGGACTGGCTCATCGCGCACGGCCACGAGGAGCTGGTGGCCCGCTCGGTCGCGGTCATCTCCAGCGTCCGGCCGAACACCGGCGACGTCGACATGCAGGTGCTGCGCGACCACTTCGCGGCCCGCTGCCGCGCGGTCATCGAGATCCCCTACGACCCGCACCTGGTCACCGGCGGGCTGATCGACCTGGAGCGGATCGCGCCGACCACCCGCCGGGCCTACCTGGAGCTCTCCGCCGCCGTCGCCGACGGCTTCGCCCTCCCGCCGCTGCAGCGGGCGCCGGCCCCGCAGGCGTGAGCCCGGGGGTCCCCCGGGAGGTCGCCACCCCGCTGGGCCCCGCCCGGGTGCACCGGCACGCCCCCGACGGGGCGGTCGCCGGCACGCTGGTGCTCGGCCACGGCGCCGGGGGCGGGGTCGACTCCGCCGACCTGTCCGCCCTCGCCGCGGCCGGGCCGGCAGCGGGCTGGGCGGTGCTGCTGGTCGAGCAGCCGTGGCGGGTGGCCGGCCGGCGGATCGCGCCGGCGCCCGCGCGACTGGACGAGGGCTGGACGGCGGTGCTCGACGCCGTGCGCTCCGACTGGATCACCGGCCCGCTGGTGCTGGGTGGCCGGAGCGCCGGCGCCCGGGTGGCCTGCCGGACGGCGACCGCCCAGGGCGCGGCCGGCGTGCTGGCGCTCGCCTTCCCGCTGCACCCGCCGGGCCGGCCGGAGAAGAGCCGCGCCGCCGAGCTGCACCTGGTCGAGGCCCCGCTGCTGGTCGTGCAGGGGCAGACCGACGCCTTCGGCGGACCGGCCGAGGTGCGGGCGGCGCTGACCGGGCACGCCGGGGCGGTCGCCGCCGTCCCGGGCGACCACGCGCTGAAGAAGGACCCGGCCGCCGTCGCCGACGCCACCGTGTCGTGGTTGGGCCGGCTCCCGGAGGGGGTCCGGGCGACGTAGTGCTCTGCGTACCCCGGGTACGCAGAGCACTACGTCCGGCAGGTCACCGCCGGAAGCGCCGGACGACCAGTGCGATGAGCAGCAGGAGCACGCCCGCCCCGGCCGCGGGGGCCGCGTAGCGGGTGAACGCCGCACCACCGGCGACCTCGAGCAGGTCGATCGGCTCGGGCTCGACCGGGTTCAGCTGCCGCGGCGCCGAGGACGGCGTGCTCTTCGCCGGGCCCCCGCCCGCGGGGCGGTTCGGCGGGGCGGTGGTGCCGGTCGGCGGCTTGCTCGGGGCCTTCTTCGCCGCGCTGATCGGCGTCGGCGCCGGGGCGGCGCTCTCGGCCGCGGGCGCGGTGTCGGCCGCGGAGGGCGCCGGCTGGGCCTCGATCGACACGGTGTCGGTGGCCCCGCGGGCCGGCTGCGCCTCGATCGAGACGGTGTCGGTGGCGGGGGCGGTGTCCGCCGCGGCCGGGGCCGACTTGGCGGGCGGCACCGTCGGGTCCGGCACGGTCGCCGCAGCCGGGGCGGCCTTGGCCGGCGCGGCCTTCTTGGCGGCCTTGGCCGGTGCGGCCTTGGCCGGCGCGGTGGCCGCGGATGCCTCGACGGTGGCGGCGCTGTCGGCTGCTGCCGCAGCGGTCTTCTTCGCGGCCGCCGCCGCCTTCTTCACCGGCTCGGGTGCGCTGTCCAGGGAGGCAGCGGCCTCCTCGACGACGCCGGCCGCCGTCGCGGCGGCCTTGGCCGCCGCACCGGTGGCCGCCGCGGCCACGGTGGGCTCCTGCGACTGCTCGGCGGCGGCGGAGTCGACCAGCCCGGGGGCCACGCCGGCGTCGCCGCTGGCCAGCTGGGCGGAGAGCTTGTCGGCGAACTGGCCGAGCAGCTTGTTGCCGACGTCGGTCATCACCCCGCGGCCGAACTGGGCCGGACGGCCGGTGATGTTGAGGTCGGTGAGCACGTCGACGCGGGTGACCTGGCCCTCGCTGGCCAGCGTGGCGGTCACGATCGCGGCGGCGGTGCCGTTGCCGCGCTGGTCCTTGCCGCGGGCGTCGATGACGGCCTTGTGGGCGGCCTCGTCGCGCTCGATGAACGACGCCTTGCCCTGGTAGGTCAGGTTGATCGGGCCCAGCTTCACCTTCACCCGGCCGGTGAAGTCGTCACCGGTCACCGAGTCCAGCGCCGCCCCCGGCATGCAGGGGGCGATCCGCTCGATGTCCATGAGCACCCGCCAGGCCTCATCGATGGGCACCGGGACGGTGAACGAGTTCTCCAGCTGCACTGCAGGACCTCCGAGTGTGTGCGACCCGGGCGCCGCGCCAGGGGGTGCGGCGCCGACGGCTCAGCCGGGCCGGGACGTGCGGTGATCTGGCCAGTCGCGGCGACGCTACCGCGCCGCGACTGCCCTCGACGCACATCCGATCACGCCCGCGCCGGTGGCGCAGGCGGGAGGGGCACGGCGCGCCGGACCGGCCGTGACGGACCGGTCCGGCGTGCCGGCTCGCTACAGACCCGCCGCCGCCGCCAGCGCCCGCCGGGTGAGCACCTGGGCCAGGTGCTGCCGGTAGTCGGCCTGGGCGTTGAGGTCGTTGCTCGGGCTGGTGCCCTCGGCCGCCTGGGCGGCGGCCGCGGTGACCGTCTCCAGGCTGACGTCGACACCGACGAGCGCGGCCTCGGTGGCGCCGGCCCGCAGCGGGGTCGGCCCCATGTTGGTCAGCCCGATCCGCGCCTCCGCGATCCGGCCGTCCTCCCGCCGCACCGCAGCGGCCACCGCGACGATCGACCAGGCCTGCGCGACCCGGTTGAACTTCTCGTAGCGGACACCCCAGCCGTCGGCCGCCGCCAGCTTCGGGAGGCGGATCTCGACGAGGATCTCCCCCTCCTCCAGCGCGGTGGTCAGGTAGTCGACGAAGAACTCCGCCGCCGGCACCGACCGCCGTCCCGACGGCCCGGCGATCACGAACTCGGCGTCCAGGGCCAGGGCCACGGCCGGCAGGTCGCCGGCCGGGTCGGCGTGCGCCAGCGCGCCGCCGAAGGTCCCCCGGCGGCGCACCTGCCGGTCGGCCACCGTCTCCGTCGCCTGGACCAGCAGCTGCCCGTACTGCGCGAGCAGCGGGTCGTGCAGGACGTCGGCGTGGGTGGTCATCGCCCCCACGACCAGCTGGTCGCCCTCCTCCCGCACGCCGCGCAGGCCCTCCACCCGGGTCAGGTCGACGACCGTCTCCGGTGCGGCGAGCCGCAGCCGCATGACCGGGATCAGCGACTGACCGCCGGCCAGGATCTTCACGTCGTCCCCGCCGTCGGCGATGGCCTGCAGCGCCTCGTCGATCGTGCTGGGCCGGGCGTAGGCGAACGCTGCGGGGATCACTGGGCTCCTCCGGTGGATGCGTCGGCGGCGCCGCTGGAGGTGACGCCCTGGGCGTTGGACACGGCCGCGGCCCGGTCGCCGCCGTCACCGCCGTGGTGGATGGCCCGCCACACCCGTTCCGGGGTGAGCGGCATGCGCAGCTCGGTGACGCCCAGGTGCCGGACGGCGTCGATCGCGGCGTTGACCACCGCCGGGGTGCTGGCGATGCAGCCGGCCTCCCCCACGCCCTTGGCGCCCAGCGGGTTGCTGGTCGCCTCGTGCACGGTGTTGCCGGTGTCGAAGTGCGGCAGGTCCGAGGCGGCGGGCACCAGGTAGTCGACGAAGCTGCCGGTGGTCAGGTTGCCCTCGGCGTCGTAGATCGCCTCCTCGTACATCGCCTGCGCGATGCCCTGGGCCAGGCCGCCGTGCACCTGCCCCTCGACGATCAGCGGGTTCACGATCGTCCCGACGTCGTCCACGCAGGCGTACTTGCGGATCTTGGCGAACCCGGTCTCGGTGTCGATCTCCATCGCGCAGATGTGCGTGCCGTGCGGGAAGGAGAAGTTCTCCGGGTCGAAGGTCGCCTCGGCGTCGATCGAGGGCTCGATGCCCTCGGGGTAGTCGTGCGCGGCGAAGATGGCCAGGGCGACCTCCTGGATGCCGATCGAGGCGCCCGGCGTCCCGCGGACGGCGAACTTCCCGCCGGCGAACTCCAGGTCGTCCTCGCTGGCCTCCAGCAGGTGGGCCGCGATCTTCCGCGCCTTCAGCACGACCTTCTCCGCGGCCTTGACCACCGCGGTGCCGCCGACGACCAGCGACCGGGAGCCGTAGGTGTCCAGCCCGCGCGAGGAGATCGCGGTGTCGCCGTGCAGCACCTCGACGTCCTCGAACGGGACCCCCAGCTGGTCGGCGACGATCTGGCTCCACGCCGTCTCGTGCCCCTGGCCGTGCGGCGTCGAGCCGGTGACCACCTCGACCTTGCCGGTGGGCAGCATCCGGATGGAGGCCTGCTCCCAGCCACCGGCACCGAAGGCGAGCGAGCCGAGCACCCGGGAGGGGGCCAGCCCGCACATCTCGGTGAAGGTGGAGAAGCCGATGCCCAGCTGGACGGGGTCGTTCGTCTCCCGGCGCCGCTGCTGCTCGGCCCGCAGCTCGTCGTAGCCCAGCAGCTCCAGCGCCTGGTCGGTGGCCTGGGCGTAGTCGCCGCTGTCGTACTGCAGACCGGCCACCGTGGTGAACGGGAACTCGTCGGCGTTGATCCAGTTCTTCCGGCGCAGCTCCAGCGGGTCCATGCCGAGCTCGACGGCGAGCTCGTCCATGATCCGCTCGACCGCGAACGTCGCCTCCGGCCGGCCCGCCCCGCGGTAGGCGTCGGTGGGCACCTTGTTGGTGAAGACGCCGTCGCACTCGAACCGGTAGGCCGGGAACTTGTAGATGCCCGGGAACATGAACGCGCCCAGCGCCGGGACGCCGGGGGTGATCAGCCGCAGGTAGGCCCCCATGTCCGCGAGCAGCCGCACCCGCAGGCCGCGCACCGTGCCGTCGCGGTCGGCGGCGACGTCGATGAACTGCACCTGGTCGCGGCCGTGGTGGGCGGTCATCAGCGACTCACCGCGGGTCTCGGTCCACTTGATCGGCTTGCCGAGCCGGCGGGCGACCAGCAGGGCCAGGATCTCCTCCGGGTTGACCTGCAGCTTCCCGCCGAACCCACCGCCCACGTCGGGGGCGATGACCCGGAGCTTGTGCTCCGGGATGCCGGTGACCATCGCGGCCATCACCCGCAGGATGTGCGGGATCTGGGTCGCCGACCACATCGTGTAGTTGTCCCGTGAGGGCTGGACGACGACCGACCGGGGCTCCATGAACGCCGGGATCAGCCGCTGCTGGACGAACCGGCGGCTGACGACGACCTCGGCGTCGGTGAAGGCCTGCTCGGTGTCCGCCCCGGTGCCGGCGTCCCCGGCGTCGAAGACGAAGTGGTAGCTGGTGTTCGAGCTCGTGGAGTCGTGGACCAGGGGCGAGCCGTCCTGGACGGCCTGCTCCATGTCCAGCACGACGGGCAGCGGCTCGTAGTCGACGTCGATGGCCTCGAGGGCGTCGGCGGCGGCGGTGCGGCTGCGGGCGACGACGATCGCCACGGCCTCACCGACGTGGTTGACCTGCTCGACGGCGATCGAGGGGTGCCCGGGGTTGACCATGTCCGGGGTGACCGGCCAGGCGCAGGGCAGCGAGCCCTGCTCCTCGGCGAGGTCCGCACCCGTGTAGACGGCGACGACGCCGGGGCGCTCCTTGGCGGCGCTGACGTCGAGGTGGGTGATCCGCCCGTGCGCGACCGGGCTGCGCAGCATCGCCATGTGCAGCATGCCGGGCAGCACGATGTTGTCGGTCCACTGCGTCTCGCCGGTGATCAGCCGGGCGTCCTCCTTGCGACGGCGGGCCTGACCGACCTCCTTGGCCGCGGCCGGCTCGACCGGGGTCTCCGGCGCGGCCGGGTCCTCCACGGCCGTCATGACTGCGCCACCACGTGCTCCGCGGCGGCGGTGTCCACGACGGCCGGCGAGGCCTCCGGGTCACCGGGTGCCTGGCCCCGCATCTCGGCGGCCGCGTGCCGCACCGCCTTGACGATGTTCTGGTAGCCGGTGCAGCGGCAGAGGTTGCCCTCGATGCCCTCGCGGACCTCGGTCTCCGTCGGGTCCGGGTTCTCCTTGAGCAAGTCGATCGAGGCCATGATCATCCCCGGGGTGCAGAAGCCGCACTGCAGCCCGTGCATCTCGTGGAAGGCCCGCTGCACCGGGTGCAGCGCGCCGCCGACGCCGTCCCCGGCGATCCCCTCGATCGTGGTGACCTGGCTGCCGTCGGCCTGGACCGCGAAGACCGAGCACGACTTCACCGCCTGGCCGTCCAGGTGGACCGTGCACGCGCCGCAGTTGCTGGTGTCGCAACCGACGACCGTGCCGACCTTGCCGAGCTGCTCCCTCAGGTAGTGGACCAGCAGGGTCCGTGGTTCGACGTCGTCGCTGTACGACGCCCCGTCGACCCGCACGTTGATCTGGGTCACCGAGTCCTCCGCTCCGTTGCAGGGCAGGTGTGGCCGGGGTCACCCCGGCCTCGGCGTGAGTGTGTCAACGGACACATCTGTTTGGCCACACCGAGTTTCCTGGCAGCGGGCTCGAACTGCCGCCGGGCGACCGCAGGTCAGCCGGCGGCGAGCTCCCGCCGGCGCAGCAGAGCCGAGGCGAGCAGGAAACCGAGCCCGAGGACGGCGAGCCCGACCCCCACCGCGCTGGGCGCCCGGTAGCCCAGGCCGGCGGCGATCACCAGCCCGCCGAGCCAGGCGCCGAGGGCGTTGGCGGCGTTCAGCGCGGAGTGGTTGAGCGCGGCGCCGAGCATCTGCGCGTCACCGGCGACCTCCATCAGCCGCAGCTGCAGCAGCACGACCATCGTCGAGGCGGCCGCCGCGATCAGGAAGACCGTGGCGGTGAGCGGGACGACGTCGCCGGCCGCGACCAGCATGACGGCGAGCAGCAGCCCGACCGCCAGCGTCGCGCCCACCAGCGACCGGAACAGCGCCCGGTCGGCGAGCCGGCCGCCCAACGCCGTCCCGAGCACGCCGCCGACGCCGAAGGCGAGCAGGACCACCGGGACGAAGCCCGCCGGCTGCCCGGCCTCCTCGGTGACGATCGGCGCGATGTAGCTGTACATGGCGAACATCCCGCCGAAGCCGACGGTGGCCACCAGCAGGGTGAGCACCACCTGCGGCCGCTTGAGCGCGCCGAGCTCGGAGCGGATCGTCGCCTCCGACCGGCCCGGCGTGGCGGGGACGACGGTGAGCACGGCGAGCACCGTCACCGCGCCGATCGCGACGACGGCCCAGTACGCCGACCGCCAGCCCAGGTGCTGCCCGAGCCAGGTCGCGGCCGGCACCCCGGCGACGTTGGCCACCGCCAGCCCGAGCATCACCGAGCTGACCGCCCGCCCGCGCAGCCGGTCGGGGACGAGCGAGGCGGCGATCAGCGAGGCGACCCCGAAGTAGGCGCCGTGCGGCAGCCCGGCCACGAAGCGAGCCAGCACCAGCGTGCCGTAGCCGGGGGCCAGCGCGCTCAGCGCGTTGCCGACGACGAACGCCGTCATCAGGGCCATCGCCAGCGGCCGGCGCGGCAGCCGGGCGCTCAGCGCGGCGATCACCGGCGCCCCGACGACGACGCCCAGGGCGTAGGCGGAGATGAGGTGGCCGGCCGAGGGGATGCTCGCGTCGATGCCCTCGGCGATGTCGGGGAGCAGCCCCATCGTCACGAACTCCGTCGTGCCGATCGCGAACCCGCCCAGCGCCAGGGCGCCGATCGCCAGCACCGCCGTCCGGGTGGCCGGGACCGGTGGGGCGGGGGTCGTCGTCGCGGGGGCTGCACTCACAGCGACAGCCAAGACGTTGCGTCCCGGGACCATTCCCCCCGGGGGGCGGGTTCGGCTGCAGTGCGGGTCCGGTGGTGCCGATGGTGTCTGAGCGACCGACACCGAGACCGGGGAGGGGGCCGCCGTGACCCAGCAGGGACGACGCGCGACGGGCAGCCGCCCCGCCGTCCCTCGGCGTGCCCCGGCCCGCCGCCGGCGCGACCACACCCGCTGGCTGGTGCCGCTGCTGGCGGCGACCGCGGGCGCCGTCGTCCTGGTGCCGCAGCTGACCCCGGTGGTGGTCGACGCGACCGCCGCCACCGAGACGCTGGCCGACGCGCCGGCGCTCCAGGAGCCGGCGCCGCAGGAGCCGGCCACGCCCACCCCGTCGGCCGAGCCGACGCCCGTGCTGGCCGAGGCCCAGGGGGTGGACACCCTGGACGACGTCGCGGCCTCCCGCGCCTCGGTCGCCCAGCAGGGCGGGCTCGCCGTGCCGCAGCCGCCGCGCCCCGGGCGGATCACGATCATGCCGAACGCCGCGGTGGGCACCCCGCCGACCTACCGCCAGCGCCCCGACGCCTGCGGCGGTGGGGGCACCACCCCGCGGCGGATGGTGCCCGGCGTCGTCCCGGGCCGGGGTCAGGCGACGCTGGACTGGATGGCCGACGCCCGGCCCGAGGTGCTCGGCTACCGGGTCCAGGCGGTGAGCCAGCAGCTGGTCGGGGGCGCGCAGCCGGCGCCCGTCGTGCAGGCGGCGGCCCAGCCCGAGGGCTGCGTGCCGGTGAGCGTGACGGTCACCGGGCTGACCTCCGGCGCGTACTACGTCTTCTGGCTCGAGGAGGAGGTGACCAGCGCCAGCACCGGGGTGACCCGGCTGGTGCAGGTGGGCACCACCGCGGCCGTGCTCGTCGGCTGAGCCGGCAGCCAGGAGGTCAGAGGCCGGCGGCCAGGTCGACCAGCTCGTCGAGCACCCGGCGCACCACCAGCCGCTCGGCGTGGTCCGGGCGCACCAGGGCGTCGATCCGGCGGCCGGCCCGCACCCCGGCCAGCGGCACCAGCCGCACCCCCGGCTGCCGCCCCGCGGTGTACCGCGGGAGCAGGGAGATGCCGTGCCCGGCGGCGACCAGGGCCTCGACGACGCCGAAGTCGTTGATCCGGTGCACGACCCGCGGCACGGTGCCGGAGCCGGCCGCGACGGCGTCCAGCAGCTGCGCGACCGGGAAGCCGACCTTGACCGCGATCCAGTCCTCGTCGACCAGGTCGGCCGGGCGCACCTCCGCCCGGTCGGCCAGCCGGTGCCCGGGGGGGACGGCGACGTCCAGCGGCTCGCGGAGCAGCGGGAACACCCGCAGACCGGTGTCCCGCCAGCCGGCGTCGTCGTCGGGCCGGTGGGCGATGACGACGTCGACGCGGTCGGTCAGCGCCGGGAAGTCCGCCTGCGCGACGTCCTCGTCGGAGCACTCGACGGTGACGCCGTCCAGGCCGGCGACCCGGTCGAGCAGGCGGGGCAGCAGCAGCCGCGCCCCGCTCTGGAAGGCCGAGACCCGGACCGTGCCGACCGGCCGGTCGGCGAAGGCCGCGCAGGCGGCCCGGGCGCGCTCGACGGCCACCGCGACGTCGACGGCCGCCTCGGCCAGCGCCTCGCCGGCCGGGGTCAGCCGGAGCCCGCGGCCGGCCCGCTCGGTCAGCGGCACGCCCATCTCCCGGGACAGCGCGGCCAGCTGCTGGGAGACCGCCGACGGCGTGAGGTGCAGCACCGCGGCGGCCGCCGTCACCCCGCCCTGGCGTCGCACGGCCCGCAGGGTCTCCAGCGCGCGGACGTCCATGAAGCGACGCTACAAGGTCATGGTGCAAGAGATCGATGGTGCTGGACGGTCACCGACCGCAGAGTGAGGGCATGCCACCCCGCGACCGGCTGCTCGCCGGGCTCGTCGCCCTCATCTGGGGCCTCAACTTCCCGGCGATCCACCTGTCGCTGGAGCAGTTCCCGCCGTTCTTCCTGGTGGCCCTGCGGTTCCTGCTGCTGGCCGTGCCGACGCTGCTGTTCGTGCCGCGCCCCGGGGTGCCCTGGCGCTGGGTCCTGGGCTACGGCGCCGGCTTCGGCGTGTTGCAGTTCCTCTTCCTGTACCTGGCCATGGACTCCGGGATGCCCGCCGGCCTCGCCTCGCTGGTCCTGCAGTCCTCCGCCCCGTTCACCGTGGTGCTGGCGGCGGCGCTGCTGCGCGAACGGCTCAGCGGCCGGCAGGCCCTCGGCGTCGCGCTCGCGGTGGCCGGGCTGGGCGGCATCGCCGTGCACCGGGCCGGTCTCGCCGAGGGCGCCTACCTGCTGCCCGTCGTGCTCACCCTCTGCGGCGGGCTGGGCTGGGCGCTGGGCAACCTGGCCAGCCGGCAGGCCCGGGCACCGCAGCCGCTGCGCCTCACCCTGTGGATGACCGTGGTGCCGCCGCTGCCGATGCTGGTGGTCTCGCTGCTCACCGAGGGCCCGGACCGGATCGGCACCTCGCTGACCACGCTGGGCACCTCGCGCGGGGCACTGGCCCTCGGCGGGCTGGCGTTCACCGTGGTCGTGGCCACCGTGGTCGGGTCGGGCATCTGGACGACGCTGATGAGCCGGCACCCGTCGAGCACGGTCGCGCCGTTCTCGATGCTGGTGCCGGTCGTCGGGGTCGGCGCGTCCTGGCTGGCCTTCGGCGAGCGGGTCTACCTCGTCGAGCTGGCCTGCGGCGCCGTGGTGGTGGCCGGCGTGCTGCTCAGCAGCGGCCGGCGCCGGCCACGCCCGGCCCCCGCGCCCGCCGGTGCACCGCTGGTGGCTGCCCGGCAGGCCTGACGGGCGTCAGTGGACGGCGACCGGCGCGGCCTCGGGGTCGGGCTCGGCCAGCTCCCACGGCCGGACGACGGTGACCAGGACGACGATCGCCAGGGTCAGCGACCCCACGATCACGGTGCCCATGGCGACCGCGTCGTTGCCCAGCAGGCCGACCAGCGGCGAGACCGCGGCACCGACGCCGAACTGCACGGCGCCCAGCAGGGCGGCCGCGGTGCCGGCCGCGTTCCCGTGCCGGGACAGCGCGAGCGCCGGGGCGTTGGGCAGCGCCAGGCCGCAGGCGAACAGCACTGCCCACAGGGGCAGCGCGACGGCGAGCAGGGCGCCGGTGCCGGTGACGGCGAGCACCAGCAGCAGCGCCCCGGAGGCCGCGCCGGCCACGGTGCCCGCGACCAGCAGCTGGGCCGGGGAGAACCAGCGCAGCAGCACCGGGTTGAGCTGGGTGGCGGCGATCAGCCAGAACGCGCCGGCGCCGAACAGCAGGCCGAACTGCTGCTCGTCGAGGCCGAACTCGTCCTGGTACACGAACGACGAACCCGAGACGTAGGCGAACAGGCCGGCCATGGTCAGCCCGGCGACCAGCACGAGGCCGACGTAGGCCCGGTCGCGGAAGAGCGCGCGGTAGCCGCGCAGCGTGCCGGCGACGCCGCTGGTGCTGCGGCGCTCGGGCGGCAGCGTCTCGCGCAGCAGGAACCAGCCGACGGCCAGCAGCGCCAGCCCGTAGGCCGCGAGCACGACGAAGACCCCGCGCCACGAGGTGAAGCGGAGCACCTCCCCGCCGATGGTGGGCGCGAGCACGGGTGCGGCGCCGATGACCAGGAACAGCCGGGAGAGCATGGTCGCGGCCGCGCGGCCGTCGAACAGGTCGCGCACGACGGCGATGGCGATGACCGCACCCGCCGCGGTGCCCACGCCCTGCAGCACGCGCAGCGCGCCGAGCACGGCGATGTTCGGGGCCAGCAGCACGAGCAGCGAGGCGACCACGTGCAGGGCGGTGCCGGCGATGAGCGGGCGGCGGCGGCCGAAGGTGTCCGACAGCGGCCCCAGCACCAGCTGCCCGAGCGCCAGCCCGACCAGCGTGCCGGTGAGGGTCAGCTGGACGGCGGCGGACGTCGTCTCGAGCTCGGTGGTGATCGTCGGCAGCGCCGGCAGGTACATGTCGATGGTGAGCGGGCCGAGCGCGACGAAGGCGCCCAGCGTGAGCGCGGTGCGCGCGGTCCGCGGCCGGTCCGGCCGCGGGTCGGGCAACGAGACCCCGGTCGGCGACACGGTGGCCGAGCGGGCGGTCCTGTCCTGGATGGCGGTCATGGGTCCCCTTGGTGGAGCGGTGGTGCGGGGCCCACGCTGGCCGTTACCGCGGTACGGGGAGGGACAAGGCGGCACGGCTCCTGCTCATTCCACCCGGTGCCGGAGTTCACCCGGTGGTCACCTGGGGCGGGACCGATGAGCGGCGCCGCCCCTGGGGGTCCTGCCTTCATGAGCCGCACGACCTGCCACGTGTCCATCTCCCTCGACGGCCACGTCGCCGGCCCGGACCAGACGCGCGACGAGCCGCTCGGGGCGGGCGGCGAGCGGCTGCACGAGTGGCTGTTCGCCGACGAGCCGCTGCCCGAGGCCGACGCCGCCGCCCGCGCCGACCTGCTGCGCCCCCGCGGCGCGTTCGTGATGGGCCGCAACATGTTCGGCCCGGTGCGCGGCGGGTGGGACGAGGACTGGCGCGGCTGGTGGGGCGACGAGCCGCCGTACCGCGCACCGGTGTTCGTGCTCACCCACCACCCGCGCGACCCGGTCGAGATGGCCGGCGGGACGACGTTCGTCTTCGTCACCGAGGGCTTCGACGCGGCGTTCGCGCGGGCGCGGGCGGCGGCGGGCGGGGCGGACGTGACCGTGGCCGGCGGCGCCTCGACGGTGCGCCAGGCGCTGGCGGCCGGCGTGGTCGACGAGCTGGTGCTCGACGTCGTGCCGGTCCTGCTCGGCGGCGGGGAGCGCCTCTTCGACGGCGTCGGCGACCCCGGGCTCACCCAGCTGGCGGTCACCTCGTCCCCGCGCGTCACCCACGTCCGCTACCGCGTCGGCGGCTGACCCGACGTCGGCCCGGGCGGGGTGATCGGGGGCGGGGCGGCGGGCAGCAGCGCCCGGGCGTCGCCGGCGCGCAGCGCGCCGAGCCACAGGCCGGCGCCGTAGGCCAGGTCCTCCAGCCGCCGGCCGGCCGCCGCGGTGGGCAGGTCGAGCTCCCGGCGGTGCGGCCACCAGCCGTCGACGGCGTCGGCCACCGCGACCGCCGCGACCAGCCGGCGCGCCCGCCGGGACGCCAGCGCGGCGGCGACGGCCAGCGGCCAGTGGTGCCGGGTCACCGTGCGGGCCAGCGTCCGCCCGGAGGCGGCCGACCCGCGCACCACCAGGGCGGTCGCGAGGGCGTAGGGCGGCCGGGCGCCCGGGGCGGCGAGCCGGACGGCGAGCTTCGCCGACGCCGTGCCCAGCACCCCGGCGGCCGCGATCGCGCCGAGCGGCCGGCCGGTGAGCGCGAGCGCCCAGGCCGCGGCCGACCACGGCGAGACGACGACCGGGGCGATCGCCGGCCCGTGCCGCTGGGCCAGCAGCGCCGCGCCGGTGCCGTAGAAGGCCCGGCGGCGCAGCCAGTCGGCCGGCGCGACCCGGTGGTCGTGGGCGACCCGGGCGGTGGGCTCGTAGCGCACCCGCCAGCCGGCCGCCGCCAGCCGCCAGACCAGGTCGACGTCCTCGGCGACCTGCATCGACTCGTCGAAGCCGTCGCCGAGCGCGGCCCGGCGGGCCAGCAGCGCGGCGCTGGGCACGTAGGCGACCAGGGTCAGCGGTGCGACCCGGGCGGCGGTGGGCCCCATGTCCAGGGCGCTGCTGACCGCCTCGTAGCGGGCGACCCAGCTCGTGCCCCCGCCGGCCAGCGCGGTGATCCGGGGGGCGACCAGCGCCACCCGGGGGTCGGCGAGGTGACCGGCCAGCCGCTCCAGCCAGCCGGGCTCCGGCACGCAGTCGGAGTCCAGGAACGCGACCAGGTCGGTGCCGGCCTGCCGGAGCCCGGCGTTGCGGGCGGCGGCCGGGCCCTGTGCCTGCTCGTGCCGGAGCAGCCGCGCGCCGGCGGCGACCTCGGCCACCGCGGCGGGGTCGGCCGAGCCGTCGTCGACCACGACCACCGGGCAGCCCGCCGTCCCCGGGTCGGCGCGCAGCGCGGCGAGCAACCGGGCCAGGCCGTCGGTGCGGTCCTTGACCGGCACGACCACCGTGACCTCGGGGAAGGGCGCCGGGGCCACCTCGGGGTCGGCGATCCCGGCGTCCAGCAGCCGGGCGGCGAGCGCGGCGCTGCGGGGCCCGTCGACCTGCAGCCGGTCGCCGCGCAGCAGCGGCCGGGCCGCCGGGGCGAGCCGGAGCTGCCGGAACGGGGAACCGCCGAGCAGCGTCGTCCCGCCGTCCCGCCGCTGGGTGCCCGGGGCGAGCCGGACGACGAAGCCGTCGGGCAGCCGGTCGGCCGGTGGCGGGGGCAGCCTCATCGCCCGGCGAGCACCGCGTCGGTGGTGGTGGGGGTGATCAGCGGCGCGTAGAGCGCCATCGCCGCCAGCGCCCGCTCGTGGTCGGCGTCGGTGGCCCCGGCGCAGGCGTCGGTGACCAGGTGCACCGGCACGCCGGCGTCGGCGGCCGGGAGCGCGGTGGACAGCACGCAGCAGTCGGTGGAGACCCCGGCCAGCACCAGCGGCCCGCCGCCGACCAGCCCGGCCAGCTCCGGCCCCCACTTGCCGAACGTCGTCGCGGTGACCACCGGGTCGCTCCCCGGGTCGTCGACCAGCTCGTACAGCGGGGCGTCGGCGGGCTGCAGCGCGAAGGGGAACTGCTCGTAGTAGGGCACCCACGCCCCGGCCGGCTCCGTGGGCGCGACGAACCGGGTGTGCACGACGCGGCCGGCGAAGGCCGCCGTCAGCCGCCGGATAGCCGGGTGCACCTCGGCGAAGCGGGGCACGCACCACGGCGACCCGGCGTCGGCGAAGACGTGCTGCACGTCGACGACGACGAGCACCCCGTCGGTCACCCGGCCTCCTGCGCCCGGACCGCGCCCCGGCGGAGCAGCAGGGTGCCGGCAAAGCCGACGACCAGGGCCACCAGGACGCCGAGGTTCGCGAACGCCCAGTCGCCGTCCTTGCCGCCCAGCCCGAGCGGCTCGAGCAGGTACCCCTGCCAGGTCAGCCAGCTGGCGTAGGTGTTGGTGACCAGCCCCCAGCCGAGCAGCGTGCCGGCGGCGAGGAGCAGCAGCGGCACCGGCGGCACCGCGCCGTAGCGGCCGCGCGGGTCGTAGAGGTCGGCCTCGGCGTAGTCGCGGCGGCGGAGCAGCAGGTCGGCCAGGACGATCCCGCACCAGGCCGCGACCGGGACCCCGAGGGTGATCAGGAAGCCCTGGAACTGGACGAAGAAGTCGCCCTCGGCCAGGAAGACGACCCAGACGGCGCCGAGCACCATCAGCACGCCGTCGATCGAGGCGGCGACCGGGCGCGGGATGCGCACGCCGGCGGCCAGCAGCGCCAGGCCCGAGGAGTAGATGTCCAGCAGCGCGCCGCCGACCAGGCCGAGCACCGCGACCAGCGCGAAGGGCACCAGGAACCAGGTCGGCAGCAGGCTGGACAGCGCGCCGATCGGGTCGGCGCCGATGGCGGCGGACAGGTCGCCCGACGAGCCGGCCAGCAGCAGCCCGACCAGCAGCAGGACGACGGGCGCCAGCGCGGAGCCGAACGTCGTCCAGCCCACCACGCCGCGGGTGGAGGAGGTGCGCGGCAGGTAGCGGGAGTAGTCGGCGGCCGCGTTGACCCAGCCGAAGCCGTAGCCGGTCATCACGAAGACGAGCGCCCCGATGAACGCCTGGGTGGAGCCCGCGGGCAGGTCCGCGACCACCGACCAGTCGATCTCGTCGGCGACCAGCACCAGGTAGACGACGGTCAGCACGCCGGTGACGACGGTGATCACCGCCTGCATCCGCATGATCAGGTCGAAGCCCAGCACGCCGCCGACGACCACGAGCGAGGCGACCACCAGCAGCGCGACGACCTGGGTGGTCGTGCCGCCGCCCCAGCCGAGCTCGGTGAAGACGGTGGCCGTGGCGAGGGTGGCCAGCGAGGTGAGCACCGTCTCCCAGCCGACGGTGAGCACCCAGGAGAGCACGGCGGGCACCCGGCCACCGGTGACGCCGAAGGCGGCCCGGCTGAGCACCAGGGTGGGCGCCGAGCCGCGCTTGCCGGCGATGGCGACGAACCCGCAGAGCAGGAAGCTGACGACGATCCCGACCACGCCGGCGACCACGGCCTGCCAGAAGGAGATGCCGAACCCGAGCACGAAGGCGCCGTAGGCCAGGCCCAGCACGCTGACGTTGGCGCCGAACCAGGGCCAGAACAGCTGCCGGGGGGTGCCCTTGCGCTCGGCCTCGGCGATCACGTTGATGCCGTTGGTCTCCACCGCCACCCGCGGGGTGGGGGCGCCCGTCGGAGCGCCCGACTCCCCGGTCACCTGGTGCGCCATCGCCGTGCTCCGTCCTCGCCGGCGGGGTGCTCGAGCCCCGCTCCCGGTGCCGGACCCTAGTGGTGCGCCGGGCCGGCGCCCGACCGGACGGTGGCAGGCTGCCGGGGTGCCCCTGCCGCTGGTCACCCTCGTGGTCGACGAGTACGACCCCGCGATCCGGTTCTTCGTCGACGTCCTCGGCTTCGAGCTGGTCGAGGACTCCCCGTCCACGACCAACGACGGCCGGCCCGAGCGGTGGGTCGTCGTGCGGCCGCCCGGGGCGGAGACCGGGCTGCTGCTGGCCCGCGCCGACCTGCACCAGGCGCACGTGGTCGGGGAGCAGGTGGCCGACCGGGTGGGCTTCTTCCTCCGGGTCGACGACTTCGCCGCGACCCACGACCGGATGGTCGCGGCGGGCGTGGAGTTCGTGTCCGAGCCGCGGACCGAGCCCTACGGCCGGGTCGTCGTCTTCCGCGACCTGGCCGGCAACCGCTGGGACCTGCTCGGCCCGGCCTGACCCGGGGACGACGACGCCGGCCGGCCCCCGAGGGGACCGACCGGCGCGGTCAGGTGGTGCGGGCGCTCAGCGGGTGCGGTTCCGGGCGCCGTAGCGCTGGTTGAACTTCTCCACCCGGCCGGCGGTGTCGAGCACGCGCTGGTTGCCGGTCCAGAACGGGTGCGAGGAGGCGCTGATCTCGACCGGGACCACGGGCAGCGTCTCGCCGTCCAGCTCGATCGTGCGGCTGGTCTGGACGGTCGAACGGGTCCGGAAGGTCTCGCCCGTCGAGGTGTCCTGGAACACGACGGTGCGGTACTCGGGGTGGATTCCGGTGCGCATGGCTGGTCCTCTCGGTCTGCGCGGGACGTCCACCCCCAGTGGGGCGGGCTGATCGCGTCGGTACGGACAACAAACCGACGCCGTCGTTGTTCCCGAGCCCACCGGCGTGACCACGGTCGCCCGACCCGGTGACCGTTTCGTGATCTCGCAATGGTTAGGTGAGCCTCACCTGACCGACCGAGGAGTGCTGACGTGCCGTACCGCCCTGCCCTGCGTGGCGCCGCCCTGCTGGCCACTGCGCTGGTGATCACCAGCTGCGGCTCGGACCCCGACGGGGACACCGCGGACGCCGCGACGTCCGGCGGCTCGTCCGACGCCTTCCCGGTGACCATCGAGCACACCTTCGGCGAGACGACCATCGAGCAGGAGCCGGAGAAGGTCGTCACCTGGGGCTTCGGCAGCACCGACGCCGCGCTCGCGCTCGGCGTCGTCCCGGTCGCCATCCCGTTCCAGGCCTACGGCGGCGACGACGAGGGGCTGCTGCCCTGGATCGCCGAGGAGCTCGACGAGCTGGGCGTCGAGACCCCGACCGTCCTCCCCGAGGGCGACGAGGTGCCCTTCGAGGCGATCGCCGCCGCCGACCCGGACGTGATCCTGGCCAACTACTCGGGCATCACCGCCGAGGACTACGAGACGCTGTCGCAGATCGCCCCGGTCGTGGCCTACCCGGGCGAGGCGTGGACCACCCCGTGGCGCGACGTCGTCACCACCGTCGGCCAGGCGCTGGGCAAGGAGCAGGAGGCCGCGGAGCTGGTCGCCGACACCGAGCAGACGATCGCCGACGCCGCCGCCGAGCACCCCGAGCTGCAGGGGAAGACCGTCGCCGCCGTCTGGGACACCGCCGGCACCTTCTACGTCTACGAGGCCGCCGACCCCCGCGTCGAGTTCCTGACCGACCTGGGCCTGGAGGTGGCGCCGAGCGTCGAGCAGCTGTCCACCGGGGAGTCGACCTTCTACTACACGCTGAGCTACGAGCAGGTCGCTGGGCTGACCAGCGACGTCCTGCTCAGCTACGCCTCCACGCAGGAGGAGGCGGACGCCTTCGCCGCCCAGCCGTACGCGCAGACGATGCCGCAGGTCGCCACCGGCCACCACGCGGTGCTGGTCGGCGACGAGCTGATCGCCGCCGTCTCCCCGCCCACCGTGCTCTCGATGACCTGGGGCCTGGACGAGTACCTGACCGCGCTCTCCGCGGCCGCCTGACCCCCTCCCCCACCAGAACCGACCAGGAGTCCTCCATGCGCACCCGTCCCGCCCTCCGCGGCGCCGCCCTCCTCGCGGCCGCGCTCGTGATCACCAGCTGCGGCTCCGACGCCGACGACGACGCCGCCGGCAGCGGTGGCGGCGGGGAGGCCTCCGGCGCCTCGTCGGACGCCTTCCCGGTCACCGTGCCCACCGCCTTCGGCGACGTCACCGTCGAGGAGGAGCCCGTGCGGGTGGTCGCCCTCGGCTGGGGCGACGCCGAGACCGCGCTCGCCCTCGGCGTCCAGCCGGTCGGCGCCAGCGACTGGCTCGCCTTCGGCGGCGAGGGCGTCGGCCCGTGGGCCGAGGGCCTCTACGACGAGGCGCCGGAGATCATCGAGACCCTGGAGCCCAGCTACGAGGCGATCGCCGCGCTGGAGCCCGACCTGATCCTGGACACCAAGTCGCCGGCCACCCAGGAGCGCTACGACACCCTCAGCGCCATCGCGCCGACCATCGCCCAGCCCGAGGGTGCCGACCCGTACCTGACCGGGTCGGCGCAGCAGCTGGAGATGATCGGCCAGGCGCTGGGCAAGGCCGACGAGGCCGCCGACCTGCAGGCCGAGATCGACCAGGCCTTCGCCGACGCCGCCGCGGCGAACCCGGCGTTCGAGGGCACCGAGGTGGCCGTGGCCGCCTACAGCTCCGAGGGCTTCGGCGCCTACGTCCGCGGTGACGCCCGGGTCGACTTCATGGAGCAGCTCGGCTTCACCCTGAAGCCCGCGATCCAGGAGCTGGCCACCGACAGCTTCTTCGTCTCGGTGAGCGAGGAGCAGCTGCCGCTGCTGGACGCCGGCCTCACGGTCGCCTTCCCGATCTTCGTCCAGGCCAGCGAGATCACCAGCAACCCGCTGTGGCAGGCGATCCCCTCGGTGCAGGCCGGCCACGGGATCGTGCTGGAGGACGAGACCCTGGTCAGCGCGTTCTCGATCGGCACCCCGCAGGGCATCCAGTACGCCCTGGAGAACGCCGTCCCGCTGTTCGCCGACGCGCTCGGCTGACCTCCCCGGCCGGCACGCCCGGCCGACGCACCACCCGGCGCCGCCGGGCGGGCTGCCTCAGGGCAGCAACCGCCCGGCGGCGTCGACGTCCCAGGCCCCGGCCGCGGCGACCAGCCGGGCACCGAGGTCGGCCAGCAGGGCCGCCCCCTCCGCCGCGGAGGCGCCGGCCGGGTCGCCGAGGACGCCGTCCGGGCTGACCGCCCGCACCCCCTCGGCCCGCAGGCGAGGCAGCAGCTGGCCGATCGGGGTCGTGTCGCCGGCCGCCGCCAGCGCCTCGCGCACGGCTGCTGGTTCCACGTGCAACACCATCGACGTCTCGGTGCGCCCGGCGTGCGCGTCGGCGCCCGGCACCCCGCACGGGAACCAGGCGACGTCCCGCCCCTCGGCGCGCAGCCGGGGCACCGCGGTGCGCAGCGCCTCGATGTTGCCGCCGTGCCCGTTGACCACCAGCAGCCGGCCGGCCCAGCGGCCGACCGACCGCCCGTACTCCACCAGCAGCGCGGTCAGCGCCTCGGTGCCGATCGAGATGGTGCCGGGGAAGTCCTCGTGCTCACCGCTGGCGCCGTACGCCAGGGCCGGGGCGAGCACCGCGCCGTCCAGCCGGCCGACGGCGTCCTCGGCGACCACCTGGGCGACCACCGTGTCGGTGGTCAGCGGCAGGTGCCGGCCGTGCTGCTCGACAGAGCCGAGCGGGACGACGACCAGCGGCGCCCGTCCCTCGAGCTCGGGCCAGGTGGCGTCGGTCAACCTCACGCCCGGGGACCCTGCCAGACGGGGTGCCGCCCGCCGGTGCACGGCCCACGACGGCAGCGAGAACGAGGAGGTCGACCTGCGCTGACCCTCAGCCGGCGAAGACGGCGCTGAGCGCGGCCGCCACGTCGCGGTGGTCGCGCACCAGCCGCAGCCGCCCGCGGCCGGCCCGGGCCAGGTCGCGGCCGAGCTCGACGTCGTCCTCGCCGGAGGTGTCCAGCAGCACGTCCAGCCGGGGCAACCGGGCCGCGGTCAGCCGCGGGTCGGGCCCGGCGTTGTGCACGCAGTCGGACAGCAGCAGCACCCGGGCGTCCCGGGCCGGGACGCCGGCCAGCTGCCGCGCCGCCGTCTCCAGGGCGAAGGTCACGTTGGTCAGCCCCTGGGTGGGCACCCGGAGCAGCAGGTCCAGCACGGCCAGCGGCGCCACCTGCTCGCCCATCCGCACCAGGACGGCGGCGTCGGACCAGAAGGCGACGACGGCCAGCCGGTCGCGGGCCAGCTCCCCGGCCAGCGCGCCGACCGTGGCGGCCGCGGTGCGCACCCGCTCACCGCGCATCGACCCGGACACGTCGACGACCAGCACCACCGATCGCCGCTGCCGGACCCGCTCGCGCACGACGACGTCGGTCGCCTGAGGGTACGGCTCCCCGGCGATCGCCTCCAGGGTCCGCTCCAGGTCGAGCTCGTCGGACCCGCCGCTCCACGGCGTGCTGGTCAGCTCACCGGCCCCGCGCCGCGACCGCCGGTCGCGCTGCGGACGCGGCACCGCCAGCCGGCGGGCGATCTGCCGGGCGCGGGCCCGGGTGAGCTGGTCGGCCGCGCTCCCAGTGGCGAGGTCGGCCAGCGGGACGAGGTCGGCCGGCTCGTCCGTGGTGCCGGACGCCGTGCCGCCGGCCCGGGTCGCCGCCGCGCGGGCGCGCCGCCGGTCACCGGAGGAGAGCGCCAGCCCACCCCCGCCGCGCGCGGGCTCGTAGAGCGACGGCTGCTCGGTGAGCTGCTTGGGCCGGCGGCGCAGCGGGCGCATGCCCCGCACGGCGCCCGGGCGGTCCCGCCGGGTGACCGGCGAGTCCGCCTCGACGGCTCTTCAACCCGGCTCGGCCGCCGCCGGCTGGAGCAGGAAGTGGTCCTCCCAGATCTGCCGGAGGACCGCCTCGGGGGTGGACTCGAGCGTCTCGTCCAGGAAGATCCGGCCGGACAGCGCCAGCAGGACGGCGTCCAGGACGACGTCGGTGTACTCCTCCGGCAGCCCGCGCGGCGGGGCGACCGACGGCTCGTCGGGCAGCGGCACCCCGCGCATGGCGGCCAGCTGGGCGGCCACCAGGGCGGTGTCGATCGCACCGCGGACGCTGCTGCCCTGCCGGACGTCGTCCCGCTCCCGGGTGGCCCGGGTGAGGGCCACCGCGTCGGCGACCAGCCGCGGTGACTCCACGCCGGTGCGCCGGCCGACGATGCCGCGTTCGGCCTCGGCGTCCTGGTAGCCGATGGCCAGCCGGCACAGCCGGTCGTGCACCGAGGTCGACAGCCGGGTGGTGCCGACGTTGTCGTAGGGGTTCATCGAGGCGATCACCCGGAAGCTGGGCAGCGCCTCGACCACACCGACCCGGGGGATGGCCATCCGGCGCTCGGCCATCGCGGTGAGCAGGGTGTTCAGGGTGTCCTCGGGCGCGCGGTTGAACTCCTCGACGTAGAGGAAGCCGCCGGTGCGCATCGCCTCGACCAGCGGACCGGGGACGAAGTTGCCCGGCGAGTAGTCCTCGCGCAGCACCCGGGCCGGGTCGTGGTGACCGACCAGCCGGGTGGGGGTGAGGTCGGCGTTGCCCTCGACGAACACCAGCGGGATGCCCCACTCGGCGGTGATCGAGCGCAGCAGGGTCGACTTCGAGGTGCCCGGCGGCCCCTCGAGCAGGACGTCGCGGCCGGCGGCGACCGCGGCCAGCAGCAGGTCCAGCTCGCGGGCCCGGCCCACCAGGTGGCGGGCCACCCGGCCGCGGACGGCGCGCACGGAGGCCCCGTCGT
Organism: Modestobacter versicolor; assembly: GCF_014195485.1. Classification (NCBI taxonomy): domain Bacteria; kingdom Bacillati; phylum Actinomycetota; class Actinomycetes; order Geodermatophilales; family Geodermatophilaceae; genus Modestobacter; species Modestobacter versicolor. The sequence goes on along the minus strand of NZ_JACIBU010000001.1, from coordinate 3,384,522 downwards.
CGCCGGTGACCCGGCTGCCGGTGACCAGCGGGTCGCTGTCGCGGACGTCGTCCTGGCTGATGGCGCACTCCTCGATCGGGGCGCCCGGTGCCGGAGCCGGCACCGGGCGCCTCGGCCTACTTGACGGTGTAGCCGGCGTCGACCGGGAGGGTCACGCCGGTGATGTAGCGGGCCTCGTCGGAGACCAGGAACAGGATCGCGTTGGAGATGTCGACCGGCTCCACCCACGGCACGGGCAGCGCGTTCGTCGACTGGAAGATGGGCTCCGCCTTCTCCCGGCTGGGCGCCGGGTCGTCCGGCGCGAACAGCCCCCAGGTCTTCTCGTTCTGGATCATCACGGTGTCCACCCCGGTCGGGTGCACCGAGTTGACCCTGATCGAGTGCGCGGCGAACTCGTTGGCCAGCGTCCGCATGATCCCGACGACGCCGTGCTTGGCGGCGGTGTAGTGGATCGTGTTCGGCGTCCCCTTGAGGCCCGCCGTGGAGCTGGTGAGCACGATCGCCCCGCCCCGGCCGCCCTCGATCAGGTGTGGCAGGGCCACCTTGCAGGTGTTCCAGACGCCGGTGAGGTTGATGTCGATCATCTCGCGCCACGCGTCGTCGGTGACCTCCAGCGCCGGCTGGATCTCGAAGACCCCGGCGTTGGCCAGCACGATGTCCAGCCGGCCGAGCTGGGCGACGCCGTCGTCCACCGCCGCCCGGAGCGCCGCGGTGTCCCGGACGTCGGCCTTCGTGGCGACGATCCGCCGGTCCAGCGCCTCGACCTGGCGCACCGTCTCCGCGAGGTCCTCGTCGGTGGCCGGCGGGTACATCTGGATCGACTCCACCGGGCCGGCGATGTCGACGGCGATGATGTCCGCGCCCTCCTGGGCCAGCCGCAGCGCGTGGCTGCGGCCCTGGCTGCGGGCGGCACCGGTGATGAACGCGACCTTGCCCTCGACGCGACCGGCCATCACTTGATCACCGAGCCCGCGTCGACGGGCAGCTGCACGCCGGTGACGTACCGGCCGTCGTCGCTGACCAGGAACAGGATCGCGTTGCTGATGTCGACCGGGTCGACCCACTGGACCGGCAGCGCGTTCAGCCCCTGGAAGGCCTCGCCGACGTCCTCGCGGGTGATCTCCGAGGCCGGCTTGTCCGGCCGGAAGACCCCGTAGGTCTGGTCGTTGTGGATCATCATCGTGTCCACCGACGTCGGGTGCACCGTGTTCACCCGGATCATGTCCGGCGCCAGTTCGTTGGCCAGCGTCTTCATCAGCCCGACGACGCCGTGCTTCGCGGCGACGTAGTGGGCCAGGTTGGCCATGCCCTTGATGCCGGCGGTGGAGCTGGTGATCACGATCGCCCCGCCGTTGCCACCGGCCCGCAGGTGCGGGACGGCGGCCCGCACCGTCTTGAACACGCCGGTGAGGTTGATGGCGATCATGTCGTCCCACAGCTCGTCGGTGAGGTCCTCGACCGGGGCGAAGCTGGCGATGCCGGCGTTGGCCAGCACGATGTCGAGCCGACCCAGCTGGGCGACCCCCTCGTCGACGGCGGCCTTCAGCGCGGCGGTGTCCCGGACGTCGGCCCTGCTGGCGACGATCCGCCGGTCGAGCGCCTCGACCAGCCGGACGGTCTCGTCCATGTCCTCCTGCGTGGCCAGCGGGTACCCCACCGACCCGACCTGGTCGAGCAGGTCGACGGCGATGACGTCGGCGCCCTCCTGCGCCAGCCGGACGGCGTGGCTGCGGCCCTGACCGCGCGCCGCACCGGTGATGAAGGCGACCTTGCCCTCGAGCTTGCCCATGGTGCTGTTCCTCTCCTGTGGTCCCCCGCTGTGGACGTACCTGGACGCGGTCGGACCCCGGGGGTCAGACCGCTCGGGCCCCGGTCGGGGCGGCGGCCGCCGGCCGCCCGGTTCGCGGGTGCCAGGCCGCCGGGCCGCGCAGGTACCAGGGACGGGAGAGCTGGAGGGAGGCCAGGGCGGGGAGCGGTCGGCGGCAGTCGACGACGGTCACGTGCTCCCCTCCCTGGTCGCGCCGGTGGACGTGCGGTCAGCCGAGCTGCAGGCCGGCCAGCGGGGACTCGTCGCAGATCTTCGCCGGCGGGACGGCCGGCATGCCCAGCAGCGTGGGCTGGCCGCGGACCGGACCCTTGTGGCTGTGGTCGAGGTGGCTCTTGGGCATGACCGCCGCCTGGTCGCGGGCGGCCAGCGCCGTCTCGCCGTAGCCCTGCACGCACTCCGGGTCCGGGCCGTCCAGCGGCAGGCCGGTGAAGAACTTGGCCGCCATGCAGCCACCGCGGCAGGAGTCGAAGTGCTGGCACTTGGTGCAGGCGCCACCGGTCTGCGGGTTGCGCAGGTCGGCGAACAGCTCGCTGTGCTGCCACACCTGCTGGAAGCCACCGGGCGAGCGCACGTTGCCGGCCAGGAAGTTCTCGTGGATGGCGAACGGGCAGGCGTAGACGTCGCCCACCGGGTCGATCAGGCACACGACCCGGCCGGCACCGCAGAGGTTCAGCCCGGGCAGCGCCTCACCGAACGCGGAGAGGTGGAAGAACGAGTCGCCGGTGAGCACGTTGTCGCCGTTGGCCAGCAGCCACTGGTACAGCTCCCGCTGCTGGGCCTGGGTCGGGTGCAGCTGGTCCCAGACGTCGGCGCCGCGGCCGGACGGGCGGAACCGGGTGATCCGCAGCTGGGCGCCGTAGCGGTCGGTGAGCGCCTTGAAGTCGTCGAGCTGCGAGACGTTCTCCCGGGTGACGACGACGGAGACCTTGAAGTCCTTCATCCCGGCCTCGGCCAGGTTCTCCAGCGCGCGGGTGGCGGTGGCGAAGGAGCCGGTGCCGCGGACGGCGTCGTTGACCTCGGCCGTGGCGCCGTCCAGGGAGATCTGCACGTCGACGTAGTCGGTGGCGGCCAGCTGCGCGGCGCGGGTCTTGTCCAGCTTGATGCCGTTCGTGGAGAACTTGACGCCGACGTCGTGGCCGACGGCGTAGTCGAGCAGGTGCCAGAAGTCCGGGCGGACGGTGGGCTCGCCGCCGCCGACGTTGACGTAGAAGACCTGCATCCGCTGCAGCTCGTCGATGACCGCCTCGGCCTCGGCGGTGGACAGCTCCCGCGGGTCGCGCCGCCCGGAGGAGGACAGGCAGTGCACGCACGCCAGGTTGCAGGCGTAGGTGAGCTCCCAGGTCAGGCAGATGGGGGCGTCCAGGCCGTACTCGAACTGGTCGATCAGCCGCCCACCGGTGGGGCGCTGGGTGGTGGGACGGGACGGCAGCACTGCGGTCACGCGGACTCCTCGGGGCGGCGTTCGATCATCTGCGAGCGCGCGAGGGTGGCCAGCGCGGTCACGTAGGCACGGTGCTGCGACGCGGGCACGTCGCAGGCGGCCAGGGTGCTGGGGACGTCGGGGTGCTCCTCGAGCGCCTTGACGACGGCGACGAGCGGCATCGACTTCAGGAAGGACAGCTTGCGGTTCCCGAAGTGGTAGACCAGCGCGCCGAACGGCTCGGGGCGCAGGGCGACCGAGCGGGACTTCCGCCAGCCGACGCCCGGGTCGAAGGGCGCCTCGTCAGCGGGGACGGTGACCGACCCCGCGACCGGCGTGCTGCCGGCCGGGGAGTCGGTCACGAGCGCCTGGTCCATCGACGGGGCGTCGATCAGTACACCCCGCACATGCCGTCGATGGAGACCTCCTCCACGAGGGACTCCTCGACGAGGGCCTCCTCGGTGGCCGGGGCCTCCGTGATCGCCGGGGCCTGGACCTCGTCCTGCGTCGTCTCGGGCACGCTTCCTCCGGGGTGAGCTGGGTCACGGAACGACCCGGACGCTAGTGGCACTCAGTGCCACGGGCAAGCCCTGCTGCGCACGTCCGGTCCGGACACCCCGAGGACGGGTGGTGTCGACGGCCGATCCCGGTCCGGATGCCCCCGGGGCAGGGCAGGATGGGGGCATGACCCAGACCGTGGTCTCCCCCGAGGCACGCGAGGACACCCGCACCCGGATCGAGGCCGCCGCCCTCGGCCTGTTCACCGAGCACGGCTTCGAGCGGGTGACCACCGACGAGATCGCCGATGCCGCGGGCATCAGCCGGCGCACGTTCTTCCGCCACGTGACCGGCAAGGCCGACGCCGTCTGGGGCGACTTCGACAGCCACGTGCTCCGGCTGGAGGCGATGCTGGCCGCCACCGCGGGCGACCAGTCGGTGCTCGCCTCCATCTGCGCCGCCTACGTGGAGGTCAACGACTACGCCGAGGCCGACCTGCCGATGCTCCGGCAGCGGATGCGGCTGATCCTCACCGAGCCGGCGCTGCAGGCGCACTCGCAGGTGCGCTACGCCGCCGTCGACCGGGTGGTCGCCGCGCACGTGGCCCGGCGGACGGGGGTGCAGCCCGACGCGCTGGTGCCCCGGCTGGTGGCGATCAGCACCCGCGCGGCGGCCACGACCGCGTTCGAGGTGTGGCTCGCCGACGGCCGGATCACCCTCGGGGCCGCGCTGCACCAGGCCTTCGACGAGCTGGCCGGCGGGTTCCCCTCGCTGCGCTGACCGCCCCGCGGAAACCCGTGGACACCCGGCCGGCGCGCGGTGAGGCTGACCGGATGACGGCCCGGGTCTGGCAGACCACCGTGGACAGCCGCGACGCCCACGCCCAGTCGGTGTGGTGGGCCGCGGTGCTGGGCTACGCCGAGGACCCCGACGACCCGAACGAGCCCGGCCACGAGGAGTGCCTGCTGCTCGCGCCCACCGGCGACCAGCGGCTGCTGTTCATCGAGGTGCCCGAGGCCAAGACGGTGAAGAACCGGCTGCACCTGGACCTGGTCCCCGCCGAGGGCACCCGGGACGAGGAGCTGGCGCGGCTGCTGGCACTGGCGGCGCAGGTGGTCGACGACCTCCGCCGTCCCGACGGCACCGGGTGGGTGGTGCTCGCCGACCCGGAGGGCAACGAGTTCTGCCTCCTGCGCAGCGACGCCGAGCGCGCCGCCACCGGCTGAGCCGCCCTCGCAGCAGGCTCACAGCGACGACCCGGCCCGCGTCCAGACGCCGGGACGACGGTGGGGTCACGCCCAACCCGGAGGTGCCCCGTGCTCACCGTCGTCGTCCTCGTCGCGTTCTTCGCCCTGCTCACCCTCGCCGACCTGCTCCCGGGTCAGGCAGACGCCCCCGGGCTGGTCGCGCCGCTGCGCTGAGCCCGTGACGCCCACCCCTGCCGCTGGAGCCGGCCGAAGCCGTCCAGCAGCAGGTCGAGGGCGAACTCGAACTCGAACTGCTCGTCGCACCCCTCGCCGACCCGGCCGAGGTCGCCCCCGGTCGCGGCCGTCGCGATCTCCAGGACGTGCGGGTACCGCTGCCCGAAGGCGCGCACCACCGCCTCCTGCTCCGCCGGGTCGGCCGGCGCCGGGTCCTCGCGCGGCGGCTCCTCGAACAGCTCGGGGCTGAACCCCCACATCCGGTTGCCCAGCGCGTGCATGACGTGGTGGGTCAGGTCCACGGAGAACCCGCCGGCCCGGAACTCGCCGGCCAGCGCGTCCATGTAGCCCAGCACGGTGGGCGTCCGGCGGGTGCGCGACTCGATCGCCCGGCGGGCCCACGGGTGCCGGAGGACCGCGCGGCGGGCGGACAGCACGCGCCGGCGGACGGCGTCCTGCCAGTCCAGCGCCGGGTCGACCGGCTCGACCTCGCCCAGGACGGCGTCGACCATCCCGTCGAGCAGCTCGTCCTTGCTCGCGACGTGCTTGTACAGCGCCATCGGGACGACGCCCAGCTCCTGGGCCAGCCGCCGCATGCTGAGCGCCTCGACGCCCACCTGGTCGGCCAGGGCGACCGCGGCCTGCAGCACCCGGTCGCGGTTCAGCGGCACCCGTCGTCCGCGCTCGGTCATCGTCCCTCCTTGACAGGTGTACACCGTACACCTACCGTCCTCGGCCACAGGTGTACGCCGTACACCTCGGTGGGAGAGGTGGACGGTCATGCGCTCGACGAGGACGACGGCAGTGGTCACGGGGGTGTTCTTCGTGGTCGCCGCGGTGGCTGCGGTGATCGGCCTGGCGCTGTACGCGCCGGTGCTCGACGACCCGGGGTACGTCCTGGGTGGCGGTGCGGACACCCGGGTCCTGCTGGGCGGCTTCTTCGAGGCCGTGCTGGTCGCGAGCGTCATCGGCACCGGCGTGGCGCTGTACCCGGTGCTCCGGGAGCACGGGCCGGGCCTCGCCCTGGGCTATGCCGCCGGCCGCACGCTGGAGGCCGCGGTGATCGCGGTGGGCATCGTCAGCCTGCTGGCCGTCGTCACCCTGCGCCAGGACGCCGCGGCGGGCTCGGGTGCGGACGCCGACGCGCTGGTGACCGCCGCGCGGGCGCTGGTCGCCGTGCACGACTGGACGTTCCTCGTCGGCCCCGGCCTGGTCATCGGGGTGAACAGCCTGCTGCTGGCGGTGCTCGTGTACCGGTCCCGCCTGGTGCCCCGGCCCATCGCCGTCCTGGGGCTGGTCGGCGGGCCGCTGGTCTTCGCCTCGTCGACGGCCGTGCTGTTCGGCGCGTACGAGCAGCTCTCCGCGCTCGGCGGGCTGGCCGCGGTGCCGGTGGCCGCGTGGGAGATGGCGCTGGCCGGCTGGCTGATCGTCAAGGGGTTCCGGCCGGCGGAGGTGCCGCAGCCGCCCCGGCAGCCGGCGTTCAGCTGACCCGGGGACCGGACGTGGGGCCTGCGCACCGCAGGCCCCGACCCCCACGTCCGGTCCCTGCCGGTCAGACGGTGGAGCTCTTCTCGGTGGTGCCGCGCAGCACCTCGCCGGGGCGCTGCTGCTCGCCGGCGTAGGAGCTGATCACGACGAGCGTCCCGGTGATCGCCGGGATGACCCACTGCAGCTGGTCCAGCCGCGTCTGGGCCGCGGCGATGTCGGCCCGCGCGCGCTTCGAGGGCTTGGTGCCCCGCTTCGACGGGGTGGCGCCGGCCTGGGAGACGATCTTGCCGAGCACCCGGGAGTACGCCGTCACGCCGAGGGCCGCCGCGGTCAGCACGGTCTTGGCCGCCGACATGGCACCGACACCCTGCTGCTGGGCGACGCGGTCCTTGTTGGCGCCGAGCTGGCCGACGCTGCCGATCAGGTGGGCACCGATGGCGGCGGCGTTGACCGGCGTCCACCGGTCCCAGCCGGCGTTGGCCACCGCGCCGGTGGCCTTGTCGCTGCCGGCCTCGGACGCGGCTGCGTTGAGGGAGACGGCGTTGGCGAGCGTGCCACCGAACCAGGCGGCGAGGCCGACGTCGTGGAGGGAACGGGAGACGGTGTTGCGGGCCATGAGTGAGCTCCTGCGGTCGGGGGTCGTTGGACCTCCGGTACCCGTCGGTTTCCGTCGCACGCTTCCTTTCTGCTCCGTCGGCGATGAGGAGCGAGCCGGCGGTCGGTCCTTGCTCCACCGAGAGCCACCGCCGGCGAGAGGACCCCGTCATGCTCACCCCCCGAGAGACCGCCGAGGCCTTCTCCGGCCACCGCTTCGAGGACGCCTACCCGGCGCTCGCCCCTGACGTGCGGTGGACCACCGCCGGGCAGGGGACGCTCACCGGCCGGCAGGCGGTCGTCGACGCCTGCGAGGCCACCCGTGCCGAGCTGGTCGGCACGGCGGTGGAGTTCTCCCGGTTCGTCGTTATCGCCGACGGGGACGCGGCCGCGGTGGACGTCATCGCCCGGTACGTCGCCACGGACGGCGAGGTCAGCGTCGTCTCCTCGTGCGACGTCTACGGCTTCGCCGACGGGGTGCTGACCGAGATCACGTCCTACGCGGTCGAGCTGGACCCGACGCGGTAGGACTTCTGCATGGGCAGTCGCACGCACTCCGACTCGATCGTCGTCCGGGTGACTCCGGAGGAGCTGTACGACCTGGTGTCGGACGTGCCGCGCACCGGCGAGTGGAGCCCGGTGTGCCGGGCGTGCTGGTGGGACGAGGGCGCGTCGGGGCAGGTCGGCGACTGGTTCACCGGGCGCAACGAGACGCCGGCGCGCACCTGGGAGACCCGTAGCCAGGTGGTGGCCGCCGAGCGCGGCCGCGAGTTCGCCTGGCAGGTCGGCGCGGGCGTCGTCCGGTGGGGCTACACGCTGGAGCCGGTGCCCGGCGGCACCCGGCTGACCGAGAGCTGGGAGTTCCTCCCGGCCGGGCACGACGTCTTCCGGGAGCGCTACGGCGACCAGGCCGAGGCCCAGGTCGCCGACCGGACCCGGGCTGCCCGCGAGGGCATCCCGGCGACGCTGGCGGCGATCAAGCGGATCGCCGAGGCCGGCTGAGGCCCTCGTCAGAGCACGGACCACCTCGGAGGCAGCGGGGCCCGGCCGGTCGCGGCGAGCAGCAGCGCCCCGGCCAGGCCCCCCGCGACCGCGAGGTCGCCCACCAGGCCGAGCGCCTGCGCGGCGGTGGTCGGCGGGACGTCGGCGGGCAGCCCGAGCGCGGTGGCGAGGTCGGCGGTGTGCACGGCCAGCTCGAAGGTGCGGGTGGGCAGGTAGTCGGCCAGCCGCATGCCACCGCCGAGGGTGCTGACCAGCTCCGAGCCGTCGCACCCCTCGACGAGCCGCAGCACCCGTCCGGCGGTCTCGGCGACGGCCGCGGCCGGGTCGCCTCCCAGCGCCACCCCCGCCTCGCGGCCCCGCGCGGTGACCGCGGGGTCGGCCGCGGCTGCCCGGGTGGCCCGGTAGTACTCGGCGGCGGAGCCGACGGCCACCTCGGACGCCGGGCGCGCGAGGTAGGTCTCGACCGTGAGCAGCGCCCGGCCGGTGTGGCCGACGAGTGCCCGGACGTCCCACTCGCCCAGCCCCGGGGCGCTCCAGCGGTCACCGACGGCCCGGACCGTGCCCACGAACCAGCCGGCGGCGTCGGCGTACGCCCGGCGGGACTCCTCCCAGGCCCACTCGGTCACGGCCGTCGATGCCCCAGGAACTCGGCCAGCCCGGCGAGCAGCCGGTCGACGTCGGTGTCGTCGTTGTACGGGGCGAGCCCGACCCGCAGGCCGCCGGTGTCGCCCAGCCCCAGGTGCCGGGAGGCCTCGAGCGCGTAGAAGGAGCCGGCCGGGGCGTTGACCCCGCGCTGCGCCAGGAAGCGGTGGGCGTCGGCGGCGTCCCGCCCGTCCAGGGTGAGCAGCAGCGTGGGCGTGCGCCGGGCGGCCCGCGACCACAGGGTGACGCCGGGCAGGCCGCGCAGCCCCTCCTCGATCCGCTGGCGCAGCCGGTCCTCGTGCTCCTCCAGCGCGGCCATCGAGGCGGTCACCCGGGTCCGCCGGTCGCCCTCGGGCCCGGCGATGCCGGCCAGGAAGTCGATCGCCGCGGTGGTGCCGGCGAGCTGCTCGTAGGGCAGGGTGCCCAGCTCGAACCGCTCCGGGACGGCGTTCGTCGAGGGCAGCAGCTTGTCCGGGTGCAGCGTCTCCAGCAGGGCCGGCGCGGCGACGAGGCAGCCGCAGTGCGGGCCGAGGAACTTGTAGGGCGAGCAGACGTAGAAGTCCGCGCCCAGCGCCGCGACGTCGACCGGCGCGTGCGCGGTGAGGTGCACGCCGTCGACCCAGGTCAGCGCTCCGGCCTGGTGCGCCAGCGCGGTGATCGCGGCGACGTCGGGCCGGGTGCCGATCAGGTTGGAGGCGCCGGTGACGGCGACCAGCCGGGTGCTCGGCGACAGCAGCGCCCCGACCACGGCCGGCTCCAGCTCGCCGGTCGCGGGGTCGAAGTCGGCCCAGCGCACCGTCGCGCCGCGCGCCTCGGCCGCCTGCACCCAGGGGCGGATGTTCGCGTCGTGGTCGAGCCGGGTGACCACCACCTCGTCGCCCGGCCCCCAGCCGGCCGAGAGCACCCGGGACAGCTCGTAGGTCAGCGCCGTGGCGCTGCGGCCGAACACCACCCCGCCCGGGTCGCCGCCGGTGAGGTCCGCGACGGCCTGCCGGGCGGCGACGACGACGGCGTCGGCGTTGCGCTCGGCCTCGGTGACCGACCCGCGGTTGGCGATCGGCGCGAGCAGCACCGCGGCCATCGCCTGGGCCACCTCGCTGGGTGTCTGCGAGCCGCCCGGGCCGTCGAAGTGGGCGGCGCCGGCGGACAGGGCGGGGAAGGAGGCGCGGACGGCCGCGACGTCGAGAGTCATCGCCGGCTGACGTTAGCGGGGACTCGGCGCGCCCTCCCGACGATCATGGCGCCCGGACGGCGACACCCCGGCGCGTCGGCGTCCCGGCGCCATGATCGCCGAGGGCGGGGGCTCGGCTACCGCGCGACGGCGGCGACGATCCGGTCCGGGCGCACCAGCACCGACCGGCCGGCCAGCCAGCGCACCAGCCAAGGCGAGCCCAGCTGGTCGGCCCGCAGCACCGGGCCCGGCCAGTCCGCGGGCACCGGGCCGCCGGTGGTCAGCACCGCCCAGCCCGGCCCGAGGACGTCGTCCAGCCGGCCCGGCCGGTCGACCGGCGGCTGCGGCAGCAGCCCGCCCACCGGGGAGCCGACGGCGAAGCGCGAGCGCCGGACCAGCGGCCCCGGCCGCAGCGGAGGGGTGCGGCTGGACGAGGCGAAGGCGGCCAGCCGGGGCAGCCGCCGCACCCCGGTGAGCACCACCCGGCGCACCAGCGCGGCCCGCTCCCCGCCCCCGGTCATCAGCCGGCCGAGCAGCACGGCGAGCCGGACCAGCGACCGGGCGTGCGGCGCCCGCTCGGCCTGGTGGGTGTCGAGCAGGGCGTCGTCCGCCCCGGCCAGCACCGCGGCGAGCTTCCAGCTCAGCTGGTGCACGTCGCGCAGCCCCAGGCCCAGCCCCTGGCCGATGAACGGCGGGGTCAGGTGGGCGGCGTCGCCGCAGAGCAGCACCCGCCCGCTGCGCCACCGGTCGGTCACCCGGGCGGCGAAGGTGTACTCGGCGGCGCGGGTGACCGTGCACCCGGCGGCACCGAACCGGGCCAGCTGCGCGGGCAGGTCGAGGTCGGCGGCTCCCTCGCCGTCGCGCAGCCGGAACTCCGCCCGGTACCGCGACCCGGCGACCGGCATGAACGTGGCCGGCCGCTCGGGGTCGCAGACCTGGTGCACGCCGGGCCAGACGTCGAGCGGGACGGCGGCCACCAGGTCGACGACCAGCCAGCGCTCGGTCGGGCCCAGGTCGTGCATCCAGGCCCCGATCAGCCGCCGCACCGTGCTGTTCGCGCCGTCGCAGCCCAGCACCGCGTCGGCGAGCAGCTCCTCCTCGACCCCGGTCTCCCGGTCCCGCACGGTGAGACGGACCGGTCCGGCCCGGTCGGCCAGCCCGACCAGCTCGACCCCGCCGCGCAGCTCGACCCGCGGCTCGGCGGCGACCGCCTCGCGCAGCACCCGCTCCAGGTCGGGCTGGCTGAACATCGACGCCTGCGGCCACCCGTGCGCACCGTCGCCACGCGGGAACTCGACCAGCGTGCGGTGCGCGCCGTCGAGCAGCCGGAGCCCGGCCATCGGCCGGCTGACCGCGGCGAACCGGTCGGCGACCCCGGCGGCCTGCAGCACGCGCAGCGCCTCGTCGTCCAGGTGCACCGCTCGGGGCTGGGGGTAGGCGGCCCGGTGCCGGTCGACCACCAGCACGTCCAGACCCCGGCGGGCGAGCAGCAGCGCGGCGGTCACGCCGACCGGCCCGGCCCCCACCACCACGACGGTCACCGGTCGAGTCTGCCTGTCGCGGATGTCCAAGACCGCGCGGGCGCCGGAGGCCAGCATGCCGCCATGGAGCTGCACCTCGACGCCCCGTTCACCCTGGACACCTGGGACGCCGTCCCCGACCCGGCGCCCAGCGAGCCCGGCGCCCCGCCGACCGGCCGGGTGGAGCTGGCCAAGACCTACACCGGCGAGGCGCTCAGCGGCTCCGCCACCGGGCACGCGCTCACCTGCCAGGGCGAGCGGGGCGCCTCGTACGTGGCGCAGGAGCGGGTCACCGGCACCCTCGCCGGGCGCCGCGGCAGCTTCGTGCTCGAGCACGGCGCCTCGATGGGCGAGGGCGTGGCGACGGTCCAGTGGGCCCGGGTGGTCGCCGGGTCGGGCACCGGGGAGCTCGCCGGCCTGACCGGCACCGGGACCGTCGCGCACGAACTGCTCACGCTGGACGTCGTGCTGCCCGGCTGAGCTCAGCCCTGCCGGGCGCGGCGCGGCCCACCGGCGGCCATGAGCTGCTCGAGCTGGTCCGGGGTGAGCGGCGCACCCGGCAGGGCGCCCGCCCCGGCGGGCCGGAACCCGTCGAGGACGGCGGTGAGCGCCCGGCGCCAGGCGTCCGGGGCGACCCCGCGGGCCCGGTCGAGCACCGCGCCGACCATCACCGGCACCAGGGCCACGTCGGTGACCCGACGGGTCAGCGGCCGGCGCGCTCGTCCAGGACCCCGGCCAGCAGCGACAGGGCACCCCAGGCCGCAGCACCCACCGCGACCGGCACCCGGCTCGGGCGACCGGCCAGCCCGACCCTGAAGGAGGCGGCGTCGGTGCAGTCCGCGAGCACGCGCGCCGCGACGGCGGACCGGCGGAGCAGGCCGGCCGGTGCAGCGACCATCGCCAGCCCGAGGGCGGCGTCCCGGGCGCCGAGGGACCGGACCAGCGCTCGGGTGCCGGGGGAGTCGTCCAGCCCGACCGGCCGGATCAGGATCCGCGGGGAGACGACGAGCGCGGCGGAGTACGCGGCGGTGGCCGCGCCGACGGCAGCGGTGAGAGACGGCATGGAACTCCTTCGTCACGGCCCGGCCGGGCGGTGCACCACCGGGTCGACCCATCCGAGCAGCGCCCCGCCCGGCCCGCCACCCGGTACCGGATCGCCCCCTACCGCCGCTGTGACCGGTGTCATACGGTGCCAGGGCGCGTCCGAGCGCACGCCACCCATGCCCTCAACGGTGAGGGCGAGGAGGAGGAGCCCAGTGCCCGTCAACACCCGCGGCGCGATCCTGCGCCAGGCCCCCGGTTCGTGGGAGGTCGTCGACCTCGTCGTCGACGACCCGCAGGCCGGCGAACTCCAGGTCAAGCTGGCCGCCTCCGGGCTGTGCCACTCCGACGACCACATCGCCACCGGCGACATGCAGGTCGGCAAGTACCCGTTCCTCGGCGGCCACGAGGGAGCCGGCGTCGTCACCGCCGTCGGCCCGGGCGTGACGGGCTTCGAGGAGGGCGACCACGTCGTCTTCTCGTTCCTGCCCGGCTGCGGCCGCTGCCGGTACTGCGCCAACGGCCAGCAGTACATCTGCGACTCCGGCGCCAACCTGCTCATCGGCTCGCGGTGGGACGACGCCACCAGCTTCCGGGTCAAGACCGCGGACGGCGAGGACGTCGGGCAGATGTGCGGGCTCGGCACCTTCGCCGAGATCACCACGGTCGACGTCCGCTCGACCGTGAAGATCGACAAGAGCATCCCGCTGGACGTCGCCTGCCTCGTCGGGTGCGGCGTCGGCACCGGGTGGGGTACGGCGGTCCAGGCCGGCGAGGTCCGCGCCGGTGACACGGTCATCGTGATGGGCATCGGCGGCATCGGGATCAACGCGGTGCAGGGCGCGGCCAACGCGGGCGCGAGCCACGTCATCGCCGTCGACCCGGTGGCGTTCAAGCGCGAGAAGGCGATGGAGCTCGGCGCGACCCACAGCTTCGCGAGCATCGAGGAGGCCGGCGACTTCGCCCGCAGCGTCACCAACGGTCAGGGCGCCGACAAGGCGCTGGTCACCGTCGGGGTGCTCAAGGGCGAGCACGTGGCCCAGGCCTTCGACGCGATCGGCAAGGGCGGGCGGGTGGTGATCACCGGCCTGGGCGACCTCACCGACGTCGGCATCCCGATCAACCCCAGCATGCTGGCGCTGTTCACCAAGGAGATCCGCGGCGCCCTGTTCGGCGACCAGAACCCCAGCTCGGACATGCTGAAGATGCTGCGCCTCTACCAGGAGGGCACCATCAAGCTCGACGAGTTGATCACCACGCGCTACAAGCTCGACGACATCAACCAGGGCTACGAGGACCTGCACGAGGGCAAGAACATCCGCGGCGTCATCGTCTACGACTGAGGAAGGACCCCGTCCTCCCCACCCTTCGCGAGCTCAGGGCGGGGCCCTGGACGGGGCCGAGGGACAGCGAGCCACACCCCCCGGGGGCCGGTCACCCGACCGGCCCCCGGGGTCCGCACCTGCTCGACGAGGAGCCGATGACGAAGGACCCCCGTGCCCCCCTGGACTCGCAGGCTCGCCCCGAGCCCCTGCACGGGGGCCATGCCCGCCCGGACGCCGCACGGCTGGACGCGGTGGGGATGGTCCGCACCGCGCGCGAGCGGGTCGTCGCCCGGGTGGGCGAGGCGGAGGTGGTGGCCGCGGCGCTGTCGGCCGGCCGCAACGTCGTCCTGGAGGGCCCGCCGGGTACCGGCAAGACGACGCTGCTGCGGGCGCTCGCCGACGGCACCGGCGTCCCGCTGGTGCTGGTCGAGGGCAACGCCGAGCTGACCCCGACCCGCCTGGTCGGGCACCACGACGCCTCCCGGGTCCTCACCGAGGACTACCGGCCGGAGAACTTCGTGCCCGGCCCGCTCACCCGGGCGATGACCGAGGGCGCGCTGCTCTACGTCGAGGAGTTCAACCGGGTCCCCGAGGAGACGATGAACGTGCTGCTCGGGGTGCTCTCCGAGCGGGAGATGCACGTGCCGCGCTTCGGCCGGGTGCCCGCCCGGCCGACGTTCCGGCTGGTGGCGGCGATGAACCCGTTCGACGCCGTGGGCACCGCGCGGATCACCCCGGCGCTGTACGACCGGTCCTGCCGGGTGGCGATGGGCTACCAGGACGAGGACGCCGAGCGGGCGGTGGTCGCCGCGGCCACCGGCGGCCCGGAGGGGCTGGTGCACCGCGCGGTGCGCGCGGTCCGGATCACCCGGGACCACGCCGAGCTGCGGATCGGCGCCTCGGTGCGCGGCGCCATCGACACGGTGCTGATCGCCACCGAGCTGGCCGTCGTCCGGGGCGCCGCCGAGGTCGACGAGCGCACCGGCGGTGACGCCGCGCTGGCCGCGCTCACCGGCAAGGTCACCGTCGCCGACGGACTCACCCGGCCGGTCGAGGCCGTGATCACCGACATCTGGCGGCGGGCGGGTGAGGAGCTGGGAAAACCCTGACCCCCGAGGCCGACGAGCCCCGGGGTGAGCAGGGCCTCCCTCCACCGGGCGGCGGGCTGGCCGAGCCACCGGGCCGCCGGCCGCAGGCGCCGTCGGTGGTGCAGGAGCCGGGCGAGGTCGCCGAGCTGCTCCGCGACCGGCAGGCCCGGCGCGCCGGGCGCGACGAGCTGAGCCGCGCGCACTCGGAGTTCCAGCAGGTCAGCCCGCAGCCGGGTGAGCTGGACGAGGAGGCGCTGGCCGACCTGGCCGGCCGCGACCCGGACGCCGCGGCCCGGCTGCTCTCCGCGCTCGGGCGTGCGTTCGACCCCGGGCTTCGTCGCGCGGCCCGGGCGCTGGCCGCGCGGCTGCCGGTGACCGTGCCGCGCACCGGCGTGCCCGACCGGGCGGGGAGCCGCCGGGTGGTCACCCGGCGCGACCCCACCGGCGCCGACGTCGACCTGGACGCCACCCTGGCCGCCCGCGGCGCCGAGCCGCACTGGCGGGCAGAGCACCTGCACACCCGGGGCTGGCGGGCGACCGGCCGGGCCTGCGTGCTGGTGGTGGACGCCTCCGGGTCCGTGGCCGGCGACGAGCTGGCCGCCGCGGTGCTCACCGCGTCCGCGCTGGCCCAGCGGATGCGGCCGGACGACGAGCTCGCCGTGGTCGCGTTCTGGTCGACGGCGGTGGTGCTGCAGCCGCTGAGCGCGGGCACCCGGCCGGACGTCGTCGTCGACCGGCTGTTCGACCTGCGCGGCGGCGGCACGACCGACCTGGACCTGGCGCTCCGCACCGCGGGGCAGCAGCTGGCCCGCGCCCGGACCGCGGCCCGCGACGTGCTGCTGCTGTCGGACGGGATGCCCACCGACAGCGCCGACCCCCGGCCGGCGGCCGCGGCGCTGGCCCGCAGCGGCGCCCGGCTGCACGTGCTCGGGCTGTCCGCTGAGCCGGAGTCGGTCGAGAACTGCACCGCGCTGGCCGCGGCCGGCGGTGGCCGCGCGGCGGCGCTGCACCGGCCGTCCCAGGCCCCGGCCGCCGTCCGCGCCCTGCTCGACTAGCGGGGTCGCCGCACCGGCGTCACGGCGTCCCCGGCCCGCGCCGGGTCCAGCGGGACGGCCGAGCGCAGCACCGCGGGCCCGAGCCGCAGGACGCCGTCGGTGCGGGGCGCGCAGCGCACGCCGCCCCGACCGCGCATCCCCCGGTGCGCGCCGGGGGCGAGCACCAGGTCCAGCCAGGCGCACGGGTTGGCCGGCCGCCCACCGGCGAGCACGACGCCGTCGAGGCTGAACGGCTGCCCGCGCAGCGCCTCGACCTCCGCCCCGCGCAGGACGACGTTGCGCCGGGTGGCCAGCGGGTCCAGCGGCCCGCTGCCCAGCTCGGCGGCGAGGGCGTCCAGCGCCTCGGCGGCGATCACGGTGACCGAGGCGTCCCGGTGCGCCGGCCTGCCGAAGTAGCGGTCGCCGACGATGCCCAGGCCGGCCCGCACCTCGACCCGGTCACGCCGCTCCACCGGCAGCGCGGCCACCGCGTCGTCCGGCCGGCCGTCGTAGCGGTGCTCCGGCGAGGCGAGCAGGCCGACGACCTCGACGTCGTACCGGTACGGCAGGTCCTCGCTCACGGGTCGATCATCCCGCGCGCTTGCCCGCCTGCGGCCGACCCCGCACGGTGGACGGCGTGGACCGCCAGACCGCCCTCGACGCCGCGACCGCCCAGTTCGACTCGGGGGCGTTCCTCGAGGTGCTCGCCCGGCGGGTGGCGTACCGCACCGAGAGCGCCGACCCCCGCCGCGCCGGCGACCTGCGGGAGTACCTGACCGCGGAGCTGGTACCTGACGTCGAGGGGCTGGGCTTCACTGCGCGGGTGGTGGAGAACCCGGTCTCCCCCGGGCACCCGTTCCTCGTCGCGCACCGGTCGGAGGGGGCGGGGCGGCGGGTGCTCACATACGGGCACGGCGACGTCCAGCCCGCCCACCCAGAGCAGTGGCGGGCCGGGTTGGACCCGTGGCGCGTCGTCGTCGAGGGCGACCGCTGGTACGGCCGGGGGGTGGCCGACAACAAGGGCCAGCACACCGTGAACCTGGTCGCGCTCGAGCAGGTGATCGCCGCCCGCGGCGGCCGGCTGGGCTACGACGTCACGCTGCTGCTGGACATGGGCGAGGAGTCCGGCTCGCCGGGACTGTCCGAGCTGTGCGCCTCGTCGTCCGACGAGCTCGCCGCGGACCTGCTGATCGGGTCCGACGGGCCGCGGGTCGCCGCTGACCGGCCGACGGTCTTCCTCGGCTCCCGGGGCTCGATGAACCTGACCTTCCGGGTCACCGCCCGGGAGGCCGCCCACCACTCGGGCAACTGGGGCGGGGTGCTGAGCAACCCGGCGACCGTGCTGGTCAACGCGCTGTCCTCGCTCGTCGACGGCGCCGGGCGGCTGCTCGTCGAGGGGCTGCGGCCGACGCCGGTGCCCGAGCCGGTGCGGGCGGCGCTGCGCCGGATCGACGTCGACCAGGGCCCGGACAGCCCGGCCGTCGACCCGGGGTGGGGCGAGCCGGGCCTGTCGCCCAGCGAGCGGCTGTACGCCTGGAACACCCTGGAGCTGCTGGCGATGACCGCCGGCGACCCGGACGCGCCGGTCAACGCCATCCCGCCGTCCGCGCGGGCGCACTGCCAGCTGCGCTTCGTCGTCGGCACCGACCACGCCCGGGTGCCGGAGCTGCTGCGCGCGCACCTGGACGCCGCCGGGTTCCCGTCGGTGCAGGTCGAGGTCGAGCACACGATGGCCGCCACCCGCACCGACCCGGACGACCCGTGGGTGGCCTGGACCCTGGCGTCGCTCGAGCGGAGCACCGGGGTGACGCCCGCGCTGCTGCCCAACCTCGGCGGCTCGCTGCCCAACGAGCCGTTCGCGCTCACCCTGGGCCTGCCGACCGTGTGGGTGCCGCACTCCTACCCCGGCTGCGCCCAGCACGCCCCCGACGAGCACCTGCCCACCGCGCTGGTGCGGGAGTCGCTGCAGCTCATGGCCGGGCTGTGGTGGGACCTCGGCGAACCCGGCGCCCCTTGGCCCACCCACCCCTGACCCCCGAAGATGGCCATCTCCGGGGTCCGGGGTGGGGAACAGCGGTCGGGGTGGGGATCAGCGGTCGGCGGTGCGGTGGATCGGTCCCTCCACCTCGGCCAGCCGCTCGCCGGTGCCGCCCCAGCGGCCGGCGATGATCTCCGCGGCGATCGACACCGCGGTCTCCTCCGGCGTCCGGGCACCCAGGTCCAGCCCGATCGGCGAGGACAGCCGCTCCAGCTCGTCGTCCTTGAGCCCGGCCTCGCGCAGCCGGTCCAGCCGCTCGTCGTGGGTGCGCCGCGAGCCCATCGCCCCGACGTAGGCCACCGGCAGCCGCAGCGCCACCTCCAGCAGCGGGACGTCGAACTTCGGGTCGTGGGTGAGCACGCAGAGCACCGTGCGCTCGTCGACCCGCCCGGCGTCGGCCTCGGCCTGCAGGTAGCGGTGCGGCCACTCCACGACCACCTCGTCGGCGTCGGGGAAGCGGCGGGCGGTGGCGAACACCGGGCGGGCGTCGCAGACGGTGACCCGGTAGCCGAGGAACGACCCGACCCGGGCCACCGCGGCGGCGAAGTCGATCGCGCCGAAGACGACCATCCGGGCCGGCGGGGCGAACGAGGAGACGAACAGCGTGATGTCGTCGCCGCGGCGCTCGCCGTCGTGGCCGTAGGTGAGGGTGGCCGTGCGGCCGGCGGCCAGCATGCCGCGGGCGTCGTCGGCGACCGCGTCGTCCAGGTGCTGCTCGCCGAAGGAGCCCGAGGCGCGGTCCGGCCACAGCACCATCCGCCGGCCCAGCCGGTCGGCCGGGCCCTTCACGCAGGTGACGACGGCGACCGGCTCGTGCGCGCCGACCGACGCGGCCACCTCGCCGAGCTCGGGGAAGGACTCCCGGGAGATCGACTCCACGTAGACGTCGAGGATCCCGCCGCAGGTCAGGCCCACGGCGAAGGCGTCGTCGTCGCTCACGCCGTAGCGCTGCAGGGTGGGCTCACCGCTGGCCACGACGTCCGTGGCCTCCTCGTACACCGCCCCCTCGACGCAGCCGCCGGAGACGCTGCCCACCGCCGTCCCGTCCGGGCCCACCAGCATGGACGCGCCGGGTGGGCGGGGCGCCGAGCGCCAGGTGCCCACCACCGTGCCCACGCCGACGGTCTCCCCCGCCTGCCACCACCCGACCAGGTCGTCCAGCACATCTCTCATCCGACTGCTCCTCCTCCGGCCCCGGTCAGAGGCTCGTCGCGAGCTGGCGAGTGATGAGGGGACCGGGGTCCTTCATGCACGCGTCATCACTCCTGCCAGTTCCTCGAACGCGGCCAGGCTGTGCCCGGCGACGAAGTGGTCGACGCTGGGCAGCGCCGCGACCATGCCCGCGGTGAGCGGCTCGTAGCCGTCCCGGCCCTTGTGCGGGTTGACCCAGACGACGGCGTGCGCGAGCCGCTGCAGCCGGGCCATCTGCTCGGCCAGCAGGTCCGCGCCGCCGCGTTCCCAGCCGTCGCTGCAGACGACGACGACCGCGCCGCGGGCGGTGCCGCGCTGCCCCCAGCGGTCCAGGAACGCCTTGAGCACCTCGCCGATCCGGGTGCCGCCGGACCAGTCGGGGATCGCCGAGCCGCTGGCGGCCAGCGCCCGGTCGGGGTCGCGCAGCCGCAGCTCCCGGGTGACCCGGGTCAGCCGGGTGCCGATGGTGAAGACCTCGGTGCTGGCCGGCCGGGCGCGGACGGCGGCGTGCGCGAACCGGAGCAGCGCGTCGGCGTAGGGGCTCATCGAGCCGGAGACGTCGACCAGCAGCACGACCTTGCGCGGCCGGGGGCGGGCCCGGTGGTGGGCCAGCCGGGTGATCTCGCCGCCGTCGCGCAGCGCCCGCCGCACGGTGCGGGCCCGGTGGATCGAGCCGTGCGCCGACGGGCTGCGCCGGCGGGAGGCGCGCATCGGGGCGGCCGGGACGAGCAGGGCGAACAGCCGGCGCAGCTGCTCGCGCTCGGGGAGGGTCAGCTCGGCGACGTCCCGGTGCCGCAGCACCTCCTCGCCGCTGGCCCGGGTGGCCAGGTCGCTGGGCTCGCCGCCCTCCTCGCTGCCCTCGCCGGTGCCCAGCGACGCGGTCTGCGCGACCCGCGGCTGCTCGGCCCCGCTCGCCCGGCGGGGCCGGGGCGCCTCGCCGCCGAAGTACGCGGCGAAGGCGGCGTCGTACCGGTCCAGGTCGTCCGGGCTGCCGCACAGGGTCAGCCGGCCGGCCCAGTAGACGGCGCTGGGGTCGAGGACGTCGAGGTGCCCGACGGCGTCCAGCATCGCCTCGACCCGGTCGGGGGAGGCGGCGACGCCGGCGTGCCGCAGCGTGCGGGCGAACCCGAGGACCGTCGTGACGACGTCCCGGGTGCCCGGCGCTGCCCCGTTGTCACCCACCGAAGAGCGCCCCCCGGGCCAGCGCGTGCACCCGGTCGGTGTCCTCGCGGTACTTCAGCACCGCCCCCAGCGTGCGGGCCGCGACGTCCGGGTCGAGCTCGCGGGCGCCCAGGGCGTGCAGCGCGGTCGCCCAGTCCATCGCCTCGGCCACCCCGGGCGGCTTGAGCAGGTCCAGGGTGCGCAGCTGGGCGGTCGCCCGGGCGACCTGCCGGGCGAGGGTCTCGGTGACGTCGGGCAGCCGCCGCCGGAGGATGGCCACCTCGCGCTCGAAGTCGGGGTGCTCCAGCCAGTGGTAGAGGCAGCGGCGCTTGAGCGCGTCGTGCACCTCGCGGGTGCGGTTGGAGGTGAGGACGACGAGCGGCGGCGTCTCGGCGCGCACCGTGCCCAGCTCCGGGATGGAGATGGTGAAGTCGCTGAGCACCTCGAGCAGGAAGGCCTCGAACTCGTCGTCGGCCCGGTCGACCTCGTCGACCAGCAGCACCGACGGGGAGTCCTCCAGCGCCTGCAGCAGCGGGCGGGCCAGCAGGAACCGCCGGTCGTACAGCGAGGCCTCCAGGTCCTCGGTGCGCTCGGCGGTGCCGGCGGCCTCGGCGGCGCGCAGGTGCAGCAGCTGGCGGCCGAAGTCCCAGTCGTAGAGGGCGTGGCTGGCCTCGAGGCCCTCGTAGCACTGCAGCCGGTACAGCGGCCGGCCGGTGACCTCGGCGAGCGCCCGGGCCAGCGCGGTCTTCCCGACGCCGGCCTCGCCCTCGAGGAACAGCGGGCGGTGCATGACCAGCGCGAGGTAGGCCGCGGTGGCCAGGCCCTCGTCGGGCAGGTACCCGGTGCCCTCCAGCGCGGTGCCGAGTGCGGCCGGGTCGGCGGGGAGGGTGGGCTGGCTCACGTCTGCAGCATCCCACCTCCCGGTCAGCTCAGTCGGTGGCCATCGCCTCGAGGTAGTCGTCGTAGCTGGAGACGACGTCCTCCAGGTCGACGGTCTCGGGGAAGTCGGCCACCTCCTGGTGCTTCCGGAGGAAGAGCACGGTGCGCCGGACGACGTCCTCCTCGTCGTCGGCACCCAGCCGGTCCATGACCTCGGGGCTCACCGTGAACCAGGTGCGGACGTCCTCCAGCTCGCTGGGCTGGACCACCAGGAACGTGTTCTCGCCCTGCGCGTCGATCTCGATGTCGTCGGCCATGCCCCCGACCTACCCGCGCGCCCCAGGGTCGAACGCCCGGGCCGCGCGGGGCGGCGGTGTCCACGGTGGTCACCGCTCCTGACGTCGTTGGACGGCCTCGGCGAGCTCGGTGATCCGGCGGATCCGCGCGTCCCAGGTGGCCCCGACGGCGGAGAGCTGCGCGACGGCCCGGGCCAGCTGCGCGTCGTCCACCCGGTACCGGCGCTCCCGCCCGGCCGGCGTCCCGTGCACCAGCCCGACCCGGTCGAGCACCCCGAGGTGCTTGGCGACCGCCTGGCGGGTCACCGGCAGCTGCTCGCTGAGCGTGGTCGCCGTGCCGTCGCCGTCGGCGAGGAGCAGGTCGAGCAGCCGCCGCCGGGTCGGGTCCCCGATCGCCGACCAGAGGTCGTCGTCGACGGCGACGCTCATCGGGCGGTGGCCAGCCGGGTCACGTAGCCGCGCAGGGTGGCGAGGTGCTGGTCCCAGCCCTGGACGTGGTCGTCGTGGTGGGCCTGCGCCACGGCGTCGGCCCAGCCGCGCTCGCGGAAGCCCGTCTCGACCAGCCGGACGACGGTCCCGCCCTCGGTCGGCCGGAGCGTGAAGGTGACCAAGAAGGAGTTGGTGGGGCTCGGGCTCTCGTCGTCGTAGGCCCAGCGGAAGGAGAAGGTCCGCGGCGGGTCGGCCTCGACGACGGTGAGCGGGGTGACGTGCGCCCGGTCGTTCCAGGCGAGCTCGCCCACCGCCCCGGGCGTCGGGTCGAGGACCGCGTCCGCGCCCCACCACCGGGCGATGTGCTCAGGGCTGCTGAGCACGTCGAACACCACCTCGGGTGCGGCCTGGACGGTGAACTCGCGCTCGATGCTGCCGTGCTCCATGACCACTCCTCCGGACGCGCAACTGTCGGTTGCTGATGACCGTAGGGCGCCGACGCCAGATGCGCAACCACCGGTTGCTGTTGCGGCGAGGCGCAGGATCAGGTCATGCGGACACGAGCACTCGGCGCGCAGGGCCTCACCGTCTCGGCGGAGGGGCTCGGCTGCATGGGCATGAGCTCCTACTACGGCGCCTTCGACGACACGGAGAACCTGCAGACCCTGCACCGGGCCCTCGACCTGGGCGTGACGCTGCTGGACACCGCCGACGTCTACGGACCCTGGACCAACGAGCGGCTGCTGGGGCAGGTGCTGGCCACCCGCCGCGACGAGGTCGTGCTGGCCACCAAGTTCGGCAACGAGCTGGACGCCGAGGGCCGGCGCACCGGGGCGGTCAACGGGACGCCGGAGTACGTGCGGGCGTCAGTCGACGGGTCGCTGCAGCGCCTGGGCACCGACGTGATCGACCTCTACTACCAGCACCGGGTCGACCCGGCCGTGCCGCTGGAGGAGACGTTCGGGGCGCTGGGCGAGCTGGTCGCCGAGGGCAAGCTCCGGTTCCTGGGCATCAGCGAGGCCTCCCCGGCGAGCATCCGGCGGGCGCACGCCACCCACCCGCTGTCGGCCGTGCAGACCGAGTGGTCGCTGTTCACCCGGGACGTCGAGGACAACGGGGTGCTGGCGACGGTGCGGGAGCTCGGCATCGGCTTCGTGCCCTACTCCCCGCTGGGCCGCGGGTTCCTCTCCGGGAAGATCCGCTCGGTCGACGACTTCGCCGAGGACGACTTCCGGCGCAGCTCGCCGCGCTTCCAGGGCGAGAACTTCGCGAAGAACCTCGAGGTCCTCGACCGGGTCGTCGCGCTGGCCGAGGCGAAGGGCGTGACACCGACCCAGCTGGCGCTCGCGTGGGTGCTCGCCCAGGGCGAGGACGTCGTCCCCATCCCGGGCACCCGGCGGGTGGCCAACCTGGAGGAGAACGTCTCCGCCCTGGACGTCGAGCTGACGCCCGCGGACCTGGCGGCGATCGAGGAGGTCGGACCGGTCGGCATCACCGCCGGCGAGCGCTACTCGCCCTCGGGCATGCGCTGGCTGGAGACCTGAGCGGGCCGGGCCGAGGGGCCGCGGGAGAGGATGGCGGCATGCCGGACCTCTCCCTCGGTGACGACCTGCGGGCGTTCGTCGACGCCTCCCCCTCGCCGTTCCACGCCGTCGCCGAGCTGGCCCGCCGGCTCCGCGCCGCGGGGTTCACCGAGCTCGCCGAGGCCGACGCCTGGTCGCTGACGCCCGGCGGGCAGCACTTCGTCGTCCGGCACGGCAGCCTGATCGCCTTCCGGGTGGGCAGCGCGCCGCTCGCCGAGGCGGGCCTGCGGCTGGTCGGCGCGCACACCGACTCCCCGACGTTCAAGGTGCGCCCACACTCCGACGTCCGGCAGGCCGGCTACCGGCTCATCGGCGTCGAGCCCTACGGCGGCGGGCTGTGGCACACCTGGCTGGACCGCGAGCTGACGGTGGCCGGCCGGGTCGCGCTGCGGGGCGGGACGACGGAGCTCGTCCAACTGCCCGGGGCGCCGCTGCGGCTCCCGTCGCTCGCCATCCACCTGGACCGCAGCGTCCGCGACGGGCTGACGCTCGACCCGCAGCGCGAGCTGGTGCCGGTCTGGTCCCGCGACCTCGACTCCGAGCCCGGGTTCACCGCGGCGCTGGCCGAGGCGGCCGGGGTGGGCCCGGACGACGTCGTCGGGCACGACCTCGTGCTGGCCGACACCCAGCCCGCGGCCCGGGCCGGCGCCGACGGCAGCTGGGTGGCCGCGTCACGGCTGGACGACCAGGCGTGCTGCCACTCCGGGCTCACGGCGCTGATCGCCGCGACCGCCGGGCCGCGCACCCAGGTGCTGGTCTGCAACGACCACGAGGAGGTCGGCAGCGGCTCGATGTCGGGTGCACGCGGCAGCTTCCTCGAGGACGTCGTCCGCCGGCTCGTCGCGGTCGTCGACGCCGGCGACCCGCAGGCGCTGCCCCGGGCGATCGCGCAGTCCCGGCTGGTGTCGGCGGACATGGCGCACGCCGTCCACCCGACCCGGTCCGACCGGCACGAGCCGGCCCACCGGCCGCAGTTGGGCGGCGGCCCGGTGCTGAAGGTGAACGCCAACCAGGCCTACGCCACCGACGCGGCCTCCAGCGGCTGGTTCGCCGAGCGGTGCGCCGCGGCCGGCGTGCCGGTGCAGTGGTTCGTCACCCGCGCCGACCTGCCGTCGGGGAGCACGATCGGCCCGCTGACCGCGACCCGGCTGGGCATCCCGACGGTCGACGTCGGCGCACCGATGCTGGCGATGCACTCCTGCCGGGAGCTGGCGTCGGCGCTCGACGTCCCGCTGATGGTCGACGCGCTGACCGCCTGCCTCACCGACTGACGTCAGCCCGCCTCGCCGCGGGCGGCCTTCCCGTCCAGGTGCAGCACGATGGACTCGTCGCGGTGGGTGCCGGTCGTCCCGACGTGCCGGTCGCTGATCTCCGGGCCGTTCTTGAGCACGTGCACGAGGGCCATCGCGTGACCGCGGCCCAGCCCGAAGTCCTCCGCCAGCCAGGACACGACCTCCCCGGCCTTGGTCCCGGGGGTGAAGCCGCGGTCCGCGGCCAGGGCCAGCAGCTCGCGCGGCGTCCTGCCGGTCTTCTGCTCGATCGCGTCGAGGTAGGCCTGGAACGACATCTGGTCTGACTCCTCCGGTCGGTGGGCTCAGCGGTAGGACGCCGCCGGGCCGCAGAACTCATCGGCAGGTCAGCCCCAGAGCGCCGCGACCGCCTCGGCGTGCGCCGCGCCGACCGCCCGGCCCGCCTGGGCCGAGGCCGCCCGGGTCGCCGGGGAGAGCGCGTTGGTGCCGAAGGCGTCGATCGAGGCCTGGTCGGCGTACACCACGTGCACCGCGGACGGCGCCAGGGCGGCGAGCTCGGCGTCCAGGCTGCTGCCCCACAGGGCGGGCGCGCCCTCCAGGGCGGGCAGCACCACGAGGACGCGACCGGCCCCGGAAGCGAGGTCGGAGTTGGCCATCGAGCGGGTGCCGCCGTCGATGAGCGGCCGCCCGTCGACCACGACCGGCGGCCAGACCCCGGGCACCGCGCAGCTCGCGGCCACCGCGTCGACGAGGGCGACCCCGGAGTCGCGGGTGAGGACGGCGAGCTCCCCGGAGCGGGCGTCCACGGCGGCGACGAGCAGCCGGCGCTCCGGCCAGGTCTTCACCGGGAGCCGGGCGTCGATGGCGGCCAGCCGGGGGGCCGGGTCGGTCGTCGGTGCCGCCAGCGCGAGGGCACCGATCCGGCGGCCGGCGTCCTCGGGCCCGGTGGCGCCGGCCATCGCCGCGTTGATCGACGCCACGAGCGCGGGGAGGTCGACGTCCACCTCGATCTCGGCGGTCTCCGGGCGCAGCTGGGCCGCGTAGAGCTCGTCGAGGGGCACGCCGCTGGTGACCTGGGCGGCCACCGCGGAGCCCGCCGAGGTGCCGACGACGAGGTCGGCGGCGAGCACCCGGTCGGCCAGCGCGGGATCGGCGTCGGCGAGCCCGCGCAGCACCCCGAGCTCCCAGGCGATGCCGGCGACGCCCCCGCCGGCGAGGACGAGAGCGGTGTCCGGGACGGAGGTGGTCACGCCGTGCACCGTAGGCGGCGGGCGCCGGCGTGGCCTCCGGCTGCCCAGCAAGATCGGAAGTGGTTTACGCTGTAAACGGCTCGACTCGTGAACGGCGACCGCCGGAGACCCCGATGACCGCACCGCCCGTAGACCCCGATGCCGGGGACCTCGACATCCGGACCGTGCCCGGTTCCGACGGGTGCACGGTGGTCGTCAGCGGGGAGGTCGACACCCGCAGCGCGCCGGTGCTGGGTGACCGGCTGCGCGAGCTGCTGCAGGACCCCGCCGCCACGACCGTGGAGCTCGACCTGCGGCAGGTGACGTTCCTGGACTCCGCCGGGCTCACGGCGCTGGTCGGCGTCCACCGGGCAGCCGAGGCCGCCGGCCGGGTGCTGCGGATGCGCTGTGGCACCACCCGGGCGGTGCTCCGCCCGCTGCAGATCACCGGCCTGACCACCGTCTTCACCCTGGTCGACCCGCCGGGGGGTTGAGCCGGGGCAGCGGTGGGCAGGTCGTCGGAGCGGCGCCCCAGACCCGGGCTCCATGCCCGACGGGTGGGACGGACGACTGTGCAGACGACCTTCGTGGTGCTGGGCGGGACGGGTGACCTCACCGGTCGCCTGCTGCTCCCGGGGCTGGCCGAGCTGTTCACCGCCGACGCCCGCGCGCGGGACGGCGACGTCGCACTGCTCGCGGTGAGCCAGCAGGACTGGTCCGACGAGGAGTACCGCGACTGGGCCCGCGCCCGGCTCGCCGAGCACGCCGGGCACGTCGCCGAGGACGTCCGCGACGCGCTGGTCGGCCGGCTCGCCCACCAGCAGGGCGACGTCACCGCCGCCACCGACCTGCGCAAGGCGCTGGACCGGGCCGCGGGCCGCCCGGTCGTCTACCTCGCGCTGCCCAACACCGTGTTCCTGGGCACCCTGCAGGCGCTGACCGAGGTGGACCTCCCCGAGGGGACGACGATCGGGGTGGAGAAGCCCTTCGGCCGCGACCAGGCCGACGCCCGCGAGCTCAACGCCGTGCTGCACCGGCTGGTCCCGGAGGAGCGGGTCTTCCGCACCGACCACTTCCTCGCCATGCAGACCGTGCTGAACCTGCTCGGGCTCCGCTTCGCCAACCGGTTGTTCGAGCCGGTGTGGAACGCCGGGCACATCGAGCGGGTGGAGATCGTGTTCGACGAGACGCTCGGGCTGGAGGGGCGCGCCGGCTACTACGACACCGCGGGCGCGCTGCGCGACATGCTGCAGAACCACCTGCTGCAGCAGCTGGCCCTCATCGCCATGGAGCCGCCGCAGGCCATCGACGGCGCCAGCCTCTCCGCCCGCAAGGCCGACGTGCTGCGCGCGGTGCGGTCGCCGGCGGACATGGCCCGCGACACCGTGCGCGGCCGCTACACCGCCGGCACGGTCGACGGTCGCGCGCTGCCCGACTACACGAGCGAGGAGGGCGTCGACCCGGCCCGGGAGACCGAGACCTACGCCGAGTACACGGTGACGATCGACAACTGGCGGTGGTCCGGCGTCCCGTTCCGGCTGCGCACGGGCAAGGCGCTGGGCACCGACCGCCAGGAGATCGCCATCTGGTTCAAGCCGGTGCCGCACCTGGCCTTCGGCAGCCGCGGCCAGGCCGAGCCCGACGTCCTGCGGATGCGCTTCGACCCCGACCACATCAGCCTGGAGATCAACCTCAACGGCGCCGACGACCCGTTCGAGCTGGAGCGCCGGTCCCTGGACATCGACCTGCCGCCGACCCCGCTGTCGGCGTACGGGCTGCTGCTGGCGGAGATGCTCGGCGGCGAGCGCACCCTGTCGATCAGCGACGTCGAGGCCGAGGAGTCCTGGCGGATCGTCGAGCCGATCCTGGCGGCGTGGTCCGCCGGGGAGGTGCCGCTGTTGGACTACCCGGCGGGGTCCGCCGGCCCCGCTGCCGGCTGAGCGCGGCGCGCGCTCAGGGAGCCACGGGCGTCAGGGCGGGAACTCCAGGGTGAGCATCCGGGCGATGGTCTGCGCCCACGCCTGCTGCACCTCCGGTGACCGGTCGGCGACCAGCTCGGCGACGCAGGCCAGGGTGCCCCGGCCCTCGCTCACGATGTCCTCGAAGGCCAGCCGGAAGACCAGCTCGCGGACCTGGTCGAGCTCCACGCCCGCCTCGATCAACGGCTGCACCACCCACTGCTGCTGCTCCCGAGCGCGCGACTCCACGCACTCTCTTCGCAGCCACCCCCGGCTCCGGATGCACCGGCGGGGTCAGTCCGTGCCGGACTCCATCGCGGCGCGGTCGAGCAGCTCGTCGGTGGCCGACACCGTGCCGCGGGAGGCGATGGCCTCGGCCCCGCCCGCCTGGGAGGCGTCGATCAGGCCGGTGGAGGCCGCCTGGGCTGCACCGATGGAGGTGGGGGTCGCCCCGCCCACCATGCCCATCCGCGCGTACTGCTCCAGCTTGGCGCGGGAGTCGGCGATGTCCAGGTTGCGCATGGTCAGCTGCCCGATCCGGTCGACCGGCCCGAACGCGGAGTCTGCGGTGCGCTCCATCGACAGCTTGTCCGGGTGGTAGCTGAACGCCGGGCCGGAGGTCTCCAGCAGCGAGTAGTCCTCGCCGCGGCGCAGCCGCAGGGTCACCTCGCCGGTGACCGCCATGCCGACCCAGCGCTGCAGCGACTCGCGCAGCATCATCGCCTGCGGGTCCAGCCAGCGGCCCTCGTACATGAGGCGGCCCAGCCGGCGGCCCTCGTTCTGGTAGTTGGCCAGCGTGTCCTCGTTGTGGATCGCGTTGACCAGCCGCTCGTAGGCGGCGTGCAGCAGCGCCATGCCGGGCGCCTCGTAGATGCCCCGGCTCTTGGCCTCGATGATCCGGTTCTCGATCTGGTCGGACATGCCCAGCCCGTGCCGGCCGCCGATCGCGTTGGCCTCCAGCACGAGGTCGACGGCCGAGGCGAACTCCTTGCCGTTGATCGTCACCGGCCGGCCGTACTCGAACCCGATGGTCACGTCCTCGGCAGCGATCTCCACCTCGGGGTCCCAGAACCGGACGCCCATGATCGGCTGCACCATCTCCACGCTGGCGTCCAGGTGCTCCAGCGCCTTCGCCTCGTGCGTGGCGCCCCAGATGTTGGCGTCGGTGGAGTAGGCCTTCTCCGCGCTGTCCCGGTAGGGCAGGCCGTGGGCGACCAGCCACTCCGACATCTCCTTGCGGCCGCCGAGCTCGGTGACGAAGTCGGCGTCCAGCCAGGGCTTGTAGATGCGCAGCGAGGGGTTGGCCAGCAGGCCGTAGCGGTAGAACCGCTCGATGTCGTTGCCCTTGTAGGTGGAGCCGTCGCCCCAGATCTGGACGCCGTCCTCCAGCATCGCGCGGACCAGCAGCGTGCCGGTCACGGCCCGGCCGAGCGGGGTGGTGTTGAAGTAGCTGCGACCGCCGGACCGGATGTGGAACGCCCCGCAGGTGAGCGCCGCGAGGCCCTCCTCGACCAGCGCCGCGCGGCAGTCGACCAGCCGGGCGATCTCCGCGCCGTAGGCGGTGGCCCGGCCGGGCACCGAGCCGATGTCGGGCTCGTCGTACTGCCCGATGTCGGCGGTGTAGGTGCAGGGCACCGCGCCCTTGTCGCGCATCCACGCGACCGCCACGGAGGTGTCGAGCCCCCCGGAGAAGGCGATGCCGACGCGTTCGCCGACGGGCAGGGAGGTGAGCACCTTGGACACGACGACGATTATGCATGTCTGTGCATGACCATGCAAAGGCGGGTCGTCAGCGCCGGGACCCCCTCCGGGAGGCCCACTCCACCACCCAGGTCTCCCCCGGGTCCAGCGCGGCCCACCGGCGTCCCGCCCGGGCGAGCTCGGCGGCCGCCGCCCGCAGCTGCTCCGAGGAGTGACCCGCGCCGGCGACCTCGCCGGGCAGCACCTCGGCCCCGACCGAGAGCCGGCGCACCAGGTCGGCCAGCCCCTCGGCCTGCTGGATCTCCGCCGCCCGCTCGCGCTTGAGCCGGGCGGAGCGCTCGGCGGCGTGCGGCGGCTGCCGGCCCGAGACGTGCCGCATGCTCTGCCAGACGACCCCGTCGGCCACGCACCCCCAGATGCCGTCGGGGACGCGCAGCTGCTGCTCGACCAGCGCGTGCACCAGGTCGTGCGGCAGGTCGGCACCGCCGCCGGCCCCGCGCATCTCGAAGACCACGCCGTCGTCGCGCTCCACCCGGGTCTCCACCGGGCGCCGGTCGGCCATCCGCCGGAAGGTCATCCGCACCCGTCCAGCGTCGAGCCGGGGTCAACTGGATTGCCTGGGAGACTGGCCGGGTGGCTCCCCGACGCTGCCCGTGCGGCACCGGTCTCCCGTACGCCGAGTGCTGCGGCCGGCTGCACGACGGGACGGCGACCGCCGCCACCGCCGAGCAGCTGATGCGCTCGCGGTTCAGCGCCTTCGCCGTCGGCGATCCCGCCTACCTGCGGCGCACCTGGCACTCGACGACCCGCCCCGCGCACGTCGACCTCGACCCGCGGATCCGCTGGACCGCCCTGGAGGTGCTGGCGACCACCGGCGGCGGCCTGCTCGCCGCGGACGGCACCGTGGAGTTCCGCGCCCACTCGGTGGTCGACCGGGCGGCGGGCACCCAGCACGAGAACAGCCGCTTCGTCCGCGAGGACGGCGAGTGGCGCTACCTGAACGGCGTCGCGCTGGCCTGACGCAGATGCTCCACGTGGAACATCGGCTCAGGGCTCGGCGGGGGCCGGGGCCAGCGTGGCCGGGTCGGTGTTGGCGCCGCAGACCACGGTGACGACCCGCTCGCCGGGAGCCGGCACGAACCTGCCGGAGGTCAGCGCCGCCCAGGCGGTCGCGGCACCGTGCTCGCTGGCGATCCGGGCCTCGCTCCACAGCTCCGCCCGGGCGGCGACGATCTCCTCGTCGGTCACCAGCAGGCTCACCAGGTCCGGCGTGGCCTGCGCCGCGGCGAAGGCGATCGCGCCGATCCGCCGGGCGCCCAGGGAGTCCTTGGCCACCCCGGAGACCTCGACGTCCACCGGTTCGCCGGCGGCCAGCGCCGCGTGCAGCGTCGGCGCCCCGACGGGCTCGACCGCGACCACCCGGGCCCGGCCGTCGAGCGCGGCCAGCACCCCGGCCAGCAGCCCACCCCCGCCCACCGCGACCACCACGGTGTCGGCGTCCGGCAGGTCGGCGAGCACCTCCTCGGCGAGCACCCCGGCGCCCGCGGCGATCTCCGGCTGGTCGTAGGCGTGGCAGAAGACGGCCCCCCGCGCGTCGGCGAAGTCCACCGCCGCCGCGTACGCCTCGGCGTACTCCGCGCCGACCAGCCGGACATCGGCGCCGTAGGCGTGCAGCCGGTCGACCTTCACCGCGGGCGTCGGCTCGGGGACGAACACCGTGGCCGGCACGCCGATCGACCGGGCGGCGAAGGCGTGCGCCATGCCGGCGTTGCCCCCGGACGCCGCCACCACGCCGACGGCCGGGTCCAGCTCGCCGCGCTCGGCCGCGGCCAGCTGCCGGTTGAAGGCGCCGCGGGCCTTGAACGACCCGGTGTGCTGCAGGAACTCGGCCTTGACCCACGACGTCGCGCCGACCTGGAGCAGCGGGGTGCGCCGGACGTGGCCGGCGGTGCGGTGCTGCGCGGCGAGGACGTCGTCCCGGGTGATCACCGGAGCACGATACGGCCGGTGGCGGGCCGCTCGGGGCGCCCTGCTTGGGTGGGGGTGTGCGGTGACCCCGCGCACACCCGACCCGGGAGGCCCACGATGCCGCACCTGCTGCACCTCGACTCGTCCGCCGATCCGCGCACCTCCGCGTCGCGCGAGGTCACCGCCGCGTTCGTGCGGGGGTGGCAGGAGCGGGGCGCGGACTTCACGGTCACCTCCCGCGACCTGCACACCGACCCGCCGCCGCACCTGCCCGACGCCGCGCTGCACTGGGCGCCCCGGCTGCGTACCGACGCGGAGACCGTCGACCCGGCCGCCGCCGCCCTGCAGCAGGGCTACCTCGACGAGCTGCTCGGCGCCGACGTCCTGCTGCTCGGCGCGCCGATGTACAACTGGTCGCTGCCCTCGACGCTCAAGGCGTGGGTCGACCACGTGCACGTGCTGGGCACGACCGTCCCGTTCGGCGAGTTCGAGGCGCGGCCGCTGGCCGGCCGCCCCGCCGTGGTGGTCTCCAGCCGCGGCGCGAGCTACGACTCCGGCGGCGAGCAGGCCAGCTGGGACCACACCGTGCCGCCCCTGGAGCTGGTGCTCGGCCGGTCGTTCGGGATGCAGGTCTCGGTGATCACCCTGCAGCTGACCCTGGCCGACCGGGTGCCGGCGATGGCCGACCTGCGCGGCCAGGCCGCCGCCGAGGCCGACGCCGCGCGCAGCTACGCCGAGGAGCTGGCCGGGCGCATCGCCGCCTGATCGGGCGACACCCGGGTCACGTTTCGCCGTCCCGACGGGGACGCGCCAGTCCTCGGCCACCGGACGGCCACCTCGCCGGTCGAACCTGGCAGCGTCCGGGCCTCGTCCA
This sequence comes from Modestobacter versicolor, assembly GCF_014195485.1. Classification (NCBI taxonomy): domain Bacteria; kingdom Bacillati; phylum Actinomycetota; class Actinomycetes; order Geodermatophilales; family Geodermatophilaceae; genus Modestobacter; species Modestobacter versicolor. The sequence goes on along the minus strand of NZ_JACIBU010000001.1, from coordinate 3,351,893 downwards.
GGGGCCTCCCGACACCCGAGGTGTCGCCGTGACAGCTGCCCAGACGCTCAGCCCGTGGGTCCCCCGCTCCGCCTGCACGCCGCGCTGCACCGCCGACCCGGTGCCGACCGTGGACGCCACCCTGCAGCGGCACCGCTGGCGGCGGCTGACCGGCGCGCTGGCCGGGGCGGGCGTCGCCGCGCTGCGCGCCCCGCTGGCCGGCACCCGCGGCCGGCGGCGGCTGGTGGTCTGCGCGGCGGCCCGGCTGCTCACCGCGGCCGGCGTCCGGGTGGAGGTGCACGCCTCGCCGGTCGCCTGGCCGCGCACCGGGCCGGCGCCGCTGGTGGTGGCCAACCACGTCTCCTGGCTCGACGGGCTCGCGCTGCTCACCGTGGTCCCCGGCGTCCCGGTGGCCAAGCGGGAGATCGGTGACTGGCCGGTCGTCGGCCGGCTGCTCCGCCGCACCGGCGTCGTCCTGGTCGAGCGCGGCCGCCTCCGGGCGCTGCCCGGCACGGTCGCCGAGGTCGCCGACCTGCTGCGGGCCGGCACGCCGGTCACCGTGCACCCGGAGGGGACGACGTCGTGCGGCGTCGAGCTCGGCCGGTTCCGGCCCGCCTTCTTCCAGGCCGCCGTGGACGCCGCCGCCCCGGTCTGCCCGGTCGCCGTGCGCTACCGGGTCGACGGCGGCGCGGCCAGCGCCGTGGCCGCCTACCTCGGCGGTGAGCCGCTGCCGCGCACCCTGGCCCGGATCGTGGCCGCCCGCGGGCTGGTCGTCGAGGTGCACCTGCTCCCCGCCCTGGACCCCGCCGGCGCCGACCGGCGCGAGCTGGCCGCGCTGGCCGAGTACGCGGTCGCCGAGGTCACCGAGGCCCGGCCGCCGGTGGTCACCGCCCACCCCCGCCGCCCCCGGGTCCCGGCCCCGGTGCGGGTCCGCCGGCCGGTCACCGGTCACCGTGCTGCGCGTGCTGCCTGACCCGGTCGGCCCGATGCGGGTGGCGGTCGTCGCCGAGACGTTCCTGCCCGCGGTCAACGGCGTGGTCGGCTCGGTGCTCCGGCTCGTCGACCACCTCGCCGTCCGGGGTCACGACCCGGTGGTGGTCGCGCCGTCGGGTGCCGACTACGAGTCCCGCTGCGGAGCCCGGGTCCAGGTGGTGACCGTGCCGGCGATGCGGCTGCCCCGCTACCGGCAGCTCGCGCTCGCCCGGCCCGCCGGCGACCTCACCGCGGTGCTGCGCCGGCTCGCCCCGGACGTCGTGCACCTGGCCTCGCCCGCCGTGCTCGGGCTGGCCGCCGCGCGGGCCGCCCGCACGCTCGGCATCCCGTCGATCGCCGTCTTCCAGACCGACCTGGCCGCCTACGCCCAGCGCTACCGGCTGCCCGGCGGCGCCGCCGCGGCGTGGCGGTACCTGCGCACGGTGCACGGGACGGCGGACCTCACCCTGGCGCCGTCCTCGGCCAGCGCCGCCCAGCTGGCCCGGCACGGGATCGGCCCGGTCGCGCTCTGGCCGCGCGGGGTGGACCTGGAGCAGTTCGCGCCGTGCCGCCGGGACGACGGCCTGCGCGCGGCGCTGGCCCCCGGCGGCGAGCTGCTGGTCGGGGTGGTGGCCCGGCTGGCGGTGGAGAAGCGGCTGGAGCTGCTCGCCCCGCTCAGCGAGCTGCCCGGCGTCCAGCTGGTCGTCGTGGGCGACGGGCCGCAGCGCCGGGCGCTGACCCGCGAGATGCCGCGGGCGCGCTTCCTCGGCCAGCTCGGCGGCACCGAGCTCGGCGCCGTCGTGGCGTCGCTGGACCTGTTCGTGCACCCGGGCGCCGACGAGACGTTCTGCCAGGCGGTGCAGGAGGCGCTGGCGGCCGGGGTGCCGGCCGTCGTCGCCGCGTCGGGCGGGCCGCTGGACCTGGTGCGGCACCGCGAGAACGGCTGGCTGTGGGCCGGGGACGACCCGCAGGTGCTCGCCGCCACGGTCGCCCGGCTGCGCGACGACCCGGCCGCGGTGCGGGCCGCCGCGGCGCTGGCCCGGCCCTCGGTGGAGAGCCGGACGTGGGGGCGGGTCGGCGACGAGCTGATCGGGCACCTGCAGCGGCTGCGCCACGCCGTCCCCGCCTGAGTTCACGCACCGTTCACCCGCACGCCGAACTGGTTGCCTCCCGCAAGGGGAACGGTGCTCGCCGTGGACGTCACCACCCTGACCCTCGTCGGGCTCATCGCGCTCGCGCTGCTGTTCGACTACACCAACGGCTTCCACGACGCGGCCAACGCGATCGCCACCGTGGTGGCCACCCGGGTGCTGCGGCCCCGCTGGGCCGTCGCCTGGGCGGCCGGGTGGAACTTCGTCGCGTTCTTCTTCGTCGGGACGGCGGTCGCCAACACCGTCGGCTCCACCGTGCACACCGAGTACTTCGGCCCGGCCGTCGTCTTCGCGGCGCTGCTCGGTGCCGTCGTCTGGAACTTCACCTCCTGGCACCTCGGGCTGCCCACGTCCTCCTCGCACGCGCTGGTCGGCGGGCTCGTGGGGGCTGGGCTGACCGCCGGTGGGCTGTCGGCGATCAAGGGCGAGAGCGTGGAGAAGACGGCGCTGTTCATCGTCGTCTCCCCGGTGGCCGGACTGCTGCTCGGCTCGCTGGTGATGGCGCTGCTCGGCGTGCTGCTGCGCCGGGCCGACGTGCCGCGGACCGAGCGCCGGTTCCGCGCCCTGCAGCTGGTCTCCTCGGCCGCCGTCTCGCTGGGCCACGGCGGGAACGACGCGCAGAAGACGATGGGCGTGATCGCCGCGCTGCTGGTCAGCACCGGGCACCTGGACGCCCCGATCGACGGCGACCTGCCCATCCCCGACTGGGTGGCGATCAGCGCCTACGTCGCGATCGCGGCCGGCACGATGTCCGGCGGGTGGCGGCTGGTGCGCACGATGGGCTCGAGCATCACCCAGCTGCGCCCGGTGAGCGGCTTCGCCGCCGAGACCAGCGCGGCCGTGGCGCTGTTCGGCTCGACCGCCCTGGGGGCACCGGTCTCGACCACGCACACCGTGGCCGGCGCCGTCACCGGCGTGGGCGCCGCCAACCGCGGCGCCACCGTGAACTGGCGGGTGTTCGGCCGGCTGACCGTCGCCTGGGTCGTCACCCTGCCGGCGGCCGCCGCCGTCGCGGCGGTCGCCTACCTGCTCACCACCGCCCCGCCGACGGCCGTGTCGGCCGTCGTCATGACCGCGGTCGTGCTCGGCCTCGTCGCGCTCCTCGGCCTGGCGCTGCGCTCGGCGCCGAAGGCCTCCGACGTGGTGCCCGGCGACGACGAGGAGCTGGAGGTCGCGATGCGACCGGGCACCGGGTCGATCATCGACTCCCGCGGCGTCCCGGCCAGCCGCGAGGTGCTCGAGCGCGGCGGCAGCCTGGAGGAGGCGGAGTCGGCCGCGCGGCGGCAGGATCGGACCCGGCAGCCCCTGTGACGTCCGGAGTGAACGTGTCCCAGCACCTGCGCGATCGAGCCCCCGAGGGCACCCCCTCCCCCGTCCTCGACCTCAGCCAGTGGCGGCTCAACGCGCTGCCCGACACCAACTCCGACGAGGACTGGGACGACGACCGCGAGCTGTTCGACCCGGCGGGCAACCGGGTCGACACCTGGCGCGAGGGCTACCCGTACAGCGAGCGGATGGAGCGGCGCGAGTACGAGATCGAGAAGCGGAAGCTGCAGATCGAGCTGCTCAAGCTGCAGGGCTGGGTCAAGGGCACCGGGCAGAAGCTGGTGCTGGTGTTCGAGGGCCGCGACGCCGCCGGCAAGGGCGGCACCATCAAGCGGTTCACCGAGCACCTGAACCCGCGCGGCTCGCGGACGATCGCGCTGGACAAGCCGTCGGAGCGCGAGAGGACCCAGTGGTACTTCCAGCGCTACGTGCAGCACCTGCCGGCCGCCGGCGAGATCGTCATGTTCGACCGGTCCTGGTACAACCGCGCCGGCGTGGAGCGGGTGATGGGCTACTGCACCGCCGACGAGTACCTGCTGTTCATGCGCCAGGCGCCGGAGTTCGAGCGGATGCTCGTCGACAGCGGCATCCACCTGGTCAAGTTCTGGTTCTCGGTGACCAAGGGCGAGCAGCGCAGCCGGTTCATCGTGCGGCAGATCGACCCGGTGCGGCAGTGGAAGCTCTCCCCCACCGACCTGGCCTCGCTGGACAAGTGGGACGCCTACACCGAGGCCAAGGAGGCGATGTTCCTGCACACCGACACCAGGCACGCCCCGTGGACGGTGATCAAGAGCAACGACAAGAAGCGCGCCCGGCTCGAGGCGATGCGGCACGTGCTGCACCGCTTCGACTACGAGGACAAGGACCGCGACGCCGTCGGCCGCCCCGACCCGCTGATCGTCGGCTCCGCGGCCGACGTGCTCGAGGAGGAGGCCGGTGCCCCGGTCATGCCCCGCCCCGGCGACACCCTCCCCCTGGAGGCCTGAACCCGCCGGACGTCGTTCCCCCCACGCTTCGCAGGCTCAGCGGGTGGGGGCGAAGGGGGTCAGGTCGAAGGGGGCCGGCTCGCCGAGGGCGAGGCCCGCGGCCAGCACGCCCATCAGCGGCCCGTAGGTCAGCCCGTTGGCGCCCAGGCCGGTGGCCAGCACCAGCCCGTCCCAGCCCGGGACGGCGCCCAGCAGCGGGAACCCGTCCGGCGTCACCGGCCGGAAGCCGACCCGGGTCTCCAGCACGGTCGCCGCGGCCAGCCCGGGGGCGAGGGTGAGCGCGGCGTCGAGCACCTGCCGCTGACCGGCGGCGGTGACCCGGTGGTCGAAGCCGGCGTCGGGCTCGCGGGTGGCCCCGACGACGACCCGGCCGCCGGGGAAGGCGAGCAGGTAGTGGTGCCCGTGCTCCTCGGCGAGGGTCATCACCGTCGGCCAGTCCGCCGTGCCGTCGTCGGGCAGCTGGAGGTGCACGATCTGGCCGCGCATCGGGGCGAGGTCGAGCGCCAGCCCCAGCGGCGCGCAGAGCGCGGTGGTCCAGGCACCGGCGGCGAGCACCACGGCCTCGGCGTCCAGCTGCTCCCCGGCCACCCGGACGCCGCGCACCCGCCCGGCGTCGGCGACCAGCTCCGCCCGGCCGGTCAGCCGCACTGCCCCGGCCCGCTCGACGGCGGCGACGGCCGCGTCGCGGAACAGCCGCCCGTCGACCCGCCCGGCGCCGGCGCTCCACACCGCGCCGAACCCCTCGTCCAGCACCGGGAAGCGCTCGGCCGCCCGGCCGGGCTCGAGCAGCTCCACCGGGCCCAGGCCGGTCCAGCCGCGGGCGGTGCGGGCGGCCTCCAGCTCCGCGGCCATCGCCCGCAGGGCGGTGACGTCGCGGCTGACGGTCAGGCCGCCGACGGTCGCGTAGCTGGGGTCGCGGCCGGAGTCCTCGGCCAGCTGGCCGGCGAGCTGCGGGTACGTGGCCCCGGCCAGGTCGCTGTACCGCGCCCACGGGCCGGTGGCCGCCGGGCGCCACGGCTGCACGATGCCCGCGCCGGCCGAGGTCGCCCGCCCCGGCTCCTCGGACTCCACCAGGACGACGTCGACGCCCCGGCGGGCCAGCTGCCAGGCCGCCGTGGCCCCGACGATCCCGGCACCGACGACGACGACCCCCGCTGCAGCCATGCCCTGATCCTCACCGACGGCCCCGGACAGCACAGCACCCGCCCCGAACGGCCGGGGCGGGTGCTGTGGGGACTGCGAGAGCCGGGGCTCCGGAGATCAGCGACGCGTGTCGGTGATCCCGTCGCCGTCGGTCTCGACGCGCTCCTTGCGGACCGTGTCGGTCACCTGCTGCTGCTCGGTGACGGTCTCGGTGTCCAGGCGCACGCGCTCGACCGGCACGGCCTCCTTCTCCACGACGGCGCGCTCGGCGTGCAGCGTCACCTCGTGCTCCTCCTCGGAGATCGCCGGCCCGTCCATGGCGTTGCCCATGTTGGCCTCGGTGATCGGCTCGCGGGTGACCCGAACCTCCTCGTGCGACACGGGCACGGTCTGGGTCACGTTCTCGGTCACGACGTACTTGCGCAGCCGCGCCCGGCCGGCCTCGACCTGCTGGGTGCCGACGTTGAGGCGCTCCTCGGAGAGCGTCATCGCGTCGTCGGTCGTCGGGCCGGAGGTGTCGTGGCCCTTGGTGCCGTGACGGTTCACGTCGGTGTCGGTGTAGCCGGCGTTGGTGGTCGCCTGGGTGTCACCGGTGGTGTCGGTCATCCCGGCGCCCATGCCCGTGTTCGTCGTCGTCTCGGCGACGCCGGTGCGGGTGTAGTCGGAGGTCTGACCGGTCGTGCCGCCCATGTTGTAGTAGCGGTAGAGCTCCTGCTCCTCCTGCGGGGAGAGGTGCCCGTCGCTGTCGATCTTCGGGGCGTCCTTCACGGCGTCCTTGCTCACGGGTACGCGCAGGCCATCGCCGGTGAGGTCCGCGTCCCGGATCGGGACGAACGTCTCCTTGGTGCCGAACAGACCGGTCTTCACGGTGACCCACTCGGGGTTGCCGGACTGGTCGTCCAGGAACACCTCGGACGCCGTGCCGATCTTGTTGCCGTCGGCGTCGATGACGTCTGCGCCGATCACGCGGTCGAGGGTGTCGGTGCCGATCATGGTTGCGCTCCTCTGCTCGGGGGATGTGAGGTCGCTCGCCTCAGGACATGCCCGTCGCGCACATCCGGAAACGGGCAGTTCATGATCGATCTGACTCTCGGTGATGGACGCCGTCGGGGGCGCGGAGATCGACTTCTCCGTCCTCGCAGGTCAGACCGGGGATCGGTGCCGGACACGCCGCCGGGACGGACCGGTACGACACGCCGCGCCCGCCAGGAGCCTGTGCACCCCGGGCGTGTCGCATCCCGGGATGCGAGCCGGTCCGGCCGAGCATGGAGGCGTGCCTCCTCGTTCGCCGTACGACGACCTGGTCCACCCGCGCACCCAGAAGAAGCCGAGCCCGCAGGTCGAGGCGCTCAAGGACGTCGTCGTCGAGGACCCCAGCAGCGGGTTCGTCGGCGCCGTGGTCCGGTGCGAGAAGGACGTCGTCCACCTGGAGGACCGGTTCGGGAAGGTGCGCGCCTACCCGCTGGGCCCCGGGTTCTGGGTCGACGGCCGGCCGGTGGTGCTCGTGCGACCCAAGCAGAACGCGCCCTCGGGCCCGCAGCGCAGCGCCTCCGGGTCCACCTACGTCGTCGGCGCCCGCGCCCGGGTCGCCCGCGAGGGCCGGATCTACGTCGAGGGCAAGCACGACGCCGAGCTGGTCGAGAAGGTCTGGGGCCACGACCTGCGGATCGAGGGCGTCGTCGTCGAGCCGCTGCACGGTGTCGACGACCTGCCCGGCATCGTCCGCGAGTTCCGCCCCTCGGCCGGCCGGCGCCTCGGCGTCCTGGTCGACCACCTGGTCACCGGCTCCAAGGAGACCCGGATCGCCGCTCAGGTGACCGGCGCCCACGCACTCGTCGTCGGCCACCCGTTCATCGACATCTGGCAGGCGGTGAAGCCCTCGGTCGTCGGGATCAAGGCCTGGCCGACCGTGCCCAAGGGCGAGGACTGGAAGACCGGCGTCTGCCGGCGGCTGGGCTGGGAGGACGACACCGGCTACGTCTGGGCGCAGCGCATCCTCGCCCGGGTCTCCACCTGGACCGACCTGGAGCCGACGCTCATCGGCCGGGTGGAGGAGCTCATCGACTTCGTCACCGAGGCGCCCTAGGACGACGGCGGCCGCCGTCCCCGAGGGGACGGCGGCCGCACGCGAGGTGGTGCAACGGCCCCCTCGCAGGGGGCGAGGGGGTCCTTGCTCAGCTCGGGATGTAGTTGAACGTGTCCGGGTCGGGGCCGGTGCGCTCGTTGCGGTCCAGCGCGGTGATCTCGCGCAGGTCGTCCTCGGAGAGCTCGAAGTCGAAGATCGCGAAGTTCTCCTCGATCCGGCTGCGGGTCACCGACTTCGGGAAGACGATGTCGCCCCGCTGGACGTGCCAGCGCAGCGTGACCTGGGCCGGGGTCTTCCCGACGCGCTGGGCCACCCGCAGGATCGCCGGGTCGTCGAGCACCTTGCCCTGCGCGATCGGCGACCAGGCCTCGGTGGCGATCTGGTGCTGGGCGTTGAACGCGCGCAGCTCGTCCTGGGCGAGGTAGGGGTGCACCTCGATCTGGTTCACCGCCGGGATGACCTGGGTCTCGCCGTGCAGCTTGCGCAGGTGGTGGGCGCTGAAGTTGGAGACGCCGATCGACTTGGCGCGGCCGGAGGCGTAGATCTCCTCCATCGCCTTCCACGTCTCGACGAAGTCGACGTCGATGCCCGGCAGCGGCCAGTGGATGAGGAACAGGTCGACGTGGTCGAACTGGAGCGCCTCCAGCGTGCCGTCGAAGGCCCGCAGCGCGTCGTCATGGGCGTGGAAGCCGTTGTTCAGCTTGGAGGTCACGAAGACCTCCTCGCGCGGGATGCCGGAGTTGCGGATCCCCTCGCCGACGCCGGCCTCGTTGCCGTACATCTCCGCGGTGTCGATGTGCCGGTAGCCGACCTCGAGGGCGGTCTGCACCGCCTGGGCGGTCTCCTCGGGCTTGACCTGGTAGACGCCGAACCCCAGCTGCGGGATCTCGATGCCGTTGTTCAGGGTGATCGTGGGCACGGTGGCCATGCGGGGTCCTCCAGGGGGTGGGACGGATGGGAGGCGGCGCGCGGCGCAGCGGCGCGCGACCGACCTGCTCCCTGGCCTACCCCGGCCGGCCCGGTGCTACCCGCGAGGGATCTCACCGCGCTGATGGGAATGCGGCACGCTCAGCCGACGAAGGACGGCTCGGTGCCCAGCAGCTCCCAGCGCTGCAGGGCCAGCGGCACGTTGCCCTCCAGCCACAGCCGCTCGTGGAAGGCGCGCAGGTCGAACGCCTCGCCCTGGGCGGCCACCAGGTCGGCGAGCAGCGCCTGGATCTGCAGCTTCCCGACCAGGTAGGTCAGCGCCTGGCCGGGCGTGCCGGCGAAGAACGCCGCCTCCTCCTGCGCCGTCTCGCGGTCCATCGGCACCCGCTCCTCGAGCAGCTGCGCGGCCTCGTCGACGGAGATGTCCCCGGTCGCCAGCCGGACGTCGACCTCGACCCGCAGCGCGCGCAGCCGCAGGAACCGGGCGATCACCACCCGGCTGTGCGGCGCGTCGGACCACAGCCCGGAGTCCAGCAGCATCTCCTCGTCGTAGAAGGCCAGGCCCTCGTTGGCGAGGCTGTCGACGTACTCCCGGCGGATCGGGTCGGGGTGGGTCCAGGACCAGGCCAGCTGGACGGCGTGCACGCCCTCGTGCGCCACGCCCAGCCGCGGGTCGAGCATGTTGGCCCGGTAGAAGAACGGCAGGTCCGGCGCCGGGTCCGGGGCGTAGCTGACCGGGTCCTCGCCGACCCGGGACGGCGAGAGCAGGTCGTCGGTGACGCCCAGCCCGACCAGCGGTGCCAGCCAGGGCGGGCGCGGCGCGAAGGTGTAGGCGCCCAGCCCGGCCGGGATCCGGAGCAGCCCGCGCTCGGCGTACCAGGCGCGGACGTCGGCCTCGGCGCGCACCTCGTCGGCGACGTGGTCGGCCACGGTGGCCGGCAGCGGCGGCTCGGGCACCCCCGCGGCGGCAGCCGTCGCCACCGCCTCCATGGTCACCGCGCGGGCGAACTCGGTGCGCCCGGCGTCGACCATCCAGTCCAGCGGCTCCGGCGCCAGCGCCACCTCACGCAGGAAGGCGGTGAAGGCCTCCCGGCCCACCGGCCGGAACGGCGGCATCCCCGGGCCCTCGGCGGTCAGCCACCCGGTGAACCGGTCCAGCGCGGCACCGGCCTCCCTGGCGGCGGGCCCGAGCGCCGCGGCGGCCGGCCCGGGCAGCGCGCCGATCGCGGTGGTCAGCCGGCCGCCGGCGTCCCCGAGCATGCTCACCGCGACCCCGGCGAGCTCGCGCTCGGCGTGCCCGGCGAGCACCTCGCGCGCGGTGTCGACCAGCCCCGGGATCGCCTCCAGCCGGGTGCGCAGCGCCGCGACCCGGGGCTCGTCGAACGGCGGCGGCTGCACCAGCGCGTCGAAGACGGTGCCGAGGGTCTGGTCGACCCAGAACGACGGGTCGCGCTGCCACGAGCGCAGCACGTCCAGCTCCCAGTGCACCCGGGCCAGCACCGAGCCCAGCAGCGCGGCGTCGACCCGGGTGGCGACGTCCGCGCCGGCCAGGTCCAGCGCCGCCAGCCGGTCGGCGAACCCGGCGCGGGTCTCCCGGGCTGCCTCGACATCGGCGGCGGCGAACCGCGGCACCCAGGACGGGGGCCGCTCCATCCGCGGGATGTCGTCGCGCGAGCGCGGTGCCTGCAGCCGCCGCCAGGCCCAGATCTCCGCGCCCAGCGCCTGCACGTCGTCCCATGCGCTCATCGAGGCCTCCTGCGGGACGTGCGGACGGGCCGGGCGGGGCTCCGCCCCGTACTGGCGCCGGGGGTGCCCCCCGGCGCCAGTACGGTAGCCATTCCCACTCCCCCGCCGGCCCAGGAGGCACCCCATGCCAGCTGCTCGACGGGTGGTCGACGGCACCGGCTGGGAGGCCGAGGCGGGCTACAGCCGGGCGGCCCGCTCGGGTTGCTGCGTCGCCGTCAGCGGCACCACCGACACCGGGGCGGACGGCGCCGCGGCGCACCCCGGCGACACCCACGCCCAGACCCGGGCCTGCCTGGAGCGGGCGCTGACCGCGGCCGGCACGCTCGGCGCCCGGCCGGACCAGGTGCTGCGCACCCGGCTGCTGCTGGCGCCCGGCGCCGACTGGCGCGGCGCGGCGCGCGCCCACGCCGAGGTGCTGGGCGAGGTGGCCCCGGCGAACACCACGCTGTTCGTGGCCGGCCTGGTCGGCGAGGGCTTCCTGGTCGAGGTCGAGCTGGACGCCTGCACCGGGGCCACGTCGTGACGACGAGCCTTCGGCTGAACAACGACCTCACCGTGGCCCAGTACGTCGACCTGGTGGTCACCGCCGAGGCGCTGGGCTTCGACCAGGTGTGGGTCTCCGACGACCTGTTCCTGCGCTCGGCGCCGGTCATGGTCACCGCCGCCGCGGTGCGCACCACCCGGATCGGGCTGGGCATCGGGATCATGAACCCGTACTCGGTGCACCCGGCCGAGCTGGCGATGCTCGCGGCCACCCTGCAGGAGCTCTCCGGCGGGCGGTTCCTGCTCGGGGTCGCAGCCGGCGCGGAGGAGTTCCTCGGCTGGGCGGGCATCCCCCGGCCGCTGCCGCTGACCCGCACCCGCGAGGCCGTGCGGGCGGTCCGGGCGCTGGTGCGCGGCGACCGCCCGGCCGACGTCCCCGGGGCCGGCGAGGGCTGGCTGCCCGAGGGGCACCTGCGCTTCCCGGGCGGGGCGCCGGCACCGGTGTACGTCGGCGCGATGAGCCCGAAGATGCTGGCCATGGCCGGCGCGGAGGCCGAGGGCGTGCTGCCGCTGCTCTACCCGCCCGAGCACTTCCCGGTCGCCCGCGACCTGGTGCACGACGGTGCCCGCGCCGCCGGCCGGTCACCCGCCGACGTCGACGTCGCGGCCGCCTTCTGGGTCTCGGTGGACGACGACCCGGCCCGCGCCGAGCGGGCGCTGGCGGAGAAGATCGCCTACTACGGCGCCTCGTTCTCCCCCTACCTGCTGTCCCGCGCCGGGCTGGCGGTCGAGGACTTCGCCGGCATCCAGGCCGCGCTCGCCGCCGGGGAGCCCGAGCGCGCCACCGACCTGGTCACCCCCGCCATGCTGCAGCTCGGCATCGCCGGGGACGCCGACGAGGTGGTCCGCCGCTGCCGGTGGCTGCAGGAGCAGGGCGCCACCCACCTCTCCTTCGGCCCGCCGCTGGGCCCGGACCCGGTCGCCGCGGTGACCGTGCTCGGCGAGCAGGTCCTCCCCCGCCTCTGAGTGCCGCAGACTGTCGCCGTGGGCAACCCGAACCAGCCGTGGAGCACCGGTCAGCAGCCGTCGTGGAACGGGACCGACTGGGAGGCCCGGCCACCCCAGGCCGGCCCGCCGCAGCAGCCGTGGGGAGCCCCGCCGCCCGGCTGGGCGCCCCAGCCGGGCTGGTCACCGGGCCCGGGCGCGGCTCCCGTCGGACGGCGCAGCCCGGTGCTGCCGGTGCTCGGCGCCTCCGTCGCCCTGGTCGCGCTGGTCGCCTCCCTGCTGCCCTTCTACCGGGTCGAGATCACCGACGGCAGCTTCCTGGAGTACTCCGGCTGGCAGCAGCGCTTCACCGGGCCCGACTTCGGCGGCGACTCCCTCTTCCTCGCACACGGGCTGGCGCTGCTGCTCGCCTGCGGGGTGCTGGTGGCCGGTGCGGTCGTGCTGCTCGCCGGCCGGGGCAGGCCGGTGGGCGCGGCGCTGCTCGCCACCGGCGCGGGCATGGTGCTGGGCTCGGCGGTGTACCTGGTCGCCGACGTGGTGAGCGCGGTGACCCAGGAGGACGGCCGCTCCTCGGTCGGGGCCGGCGGCTGGCTGCTGGTGCTGGCCGGGCTCGGCTCGGTGGCGGTGCTGGTGCTGGCCCTGCGCGCCGTGGCGGCCGGCAGCCGCTGACCGGTCAGAGCACGGTGCGCGCGGCCCACAGGTCGGGGAAGACGACGCGGGCGGCGCTGCGCTCCAGCCAGGCCAGCCCGGCGGAGCCGCCGCTGCCGGGCTTGGCGCCCATCGAGCGCCGGACGGCGAGCACGTGCCGCTGGCGCCAGGTGGTGTACACCTCGGCGACGTCGGTGAGCGCCTCACCGAGGCCGAACAGCTCGTTCCCCGGCCGCGGGTCGCGGTAGACCGCTGCCCAGATCTCCGTCACGGTGGGATCGGCCTCGTGCGTGACGGACCGGTCCCGGTCCAGCACGGCCGCCGGCACCGGCAGGCCGCGCCGGGCCAGGTACGCCAGCACGTCGTCCTCCAGCGAGGGCCCGGCGAGCGCCCGCTGCAGGTCGGCGTGCACCACCGGCAGGCCCCGGTGCGGCCGGACGACGGACTCCGCCTTGAGCCCGAGCAGGAACTCCACGTGCCGGTACTCGTAGGACTGGAAACCCGACGCCTCCCCCAGGGAGTCGCGGAAGCCGTTGAACTCCGCCGGGGTCAGCCAGAGCAGCGAGCCCCAGCTGGCGTCCAGGGAGCGCAGGTGGTGCACCGACCGGCGGACCGAGGCCACCGCGCCGTCCAGGTCGTCGGCGCGCAGCTGCTGCTGGGCCAGCTCCCACTCCCGCCGCAGCAGGGTGAACCACAGCTCCATGACCTGGGTGACCACCAGGAACGCCGGCTCGGCCGGGTGGTCGGTCACCGGGCGCACCAGCGCCTGCAGCTGCCGCACGCCCACGTACTGCTCGTAGGGCGTGGCCTCGGCGAACTCGACCGTGGGCAGCCCCTCGTTGGCCGCGGCGCGCTCGGCACGGGTGCCGGCGTCCAGCGGAGCAGGAGCAGCGGCCGGCCGGATCGCCGCGGGCGGCTCGGGGCGGGCGTTCGGCAGGCGGCGGGTGGTCACGGCGTCGGCTCCCTGTCGATCAACGGCAGCACGCGCGTGCCGATCAGCTCCACGCCGCGGGCGTCGGTCAGACCGTGCGGCGTGCCGAACTCGACCCGGGCGGCGCCCGCGTCGACCAGCAGCTGCGCCTGGGCGGCGACCTGCTCCGGGGTGCCGGAGAAGGCGAACAGGTCCAGCACGTCGTCGGGCACCGCCCGGCCCGCGCCGGCGTCGTCGCCGGCGGCGACCCGGGCCGCGACCTCGTCGAGCAGGCCCTCGGGCAGCGTCACCGTCGGGTCCAGCCCGGCCACCACCGCCAGGTACATCGCCACCTCGGTGCGGGCCCGCGCCCGGGCGGCGTCGCCGTCCTCGTCCACCACGGTGACCGCGCCGACGACGATCCCGACGGCGTCCTCGGGCCGGCCCGCCCGCCGCGCGCCGACCGCCGTCCACTCCTGCATGACGGCGACCATCGCCGGGTTCGCCGAGCCGCCGACCTTCAGCTCGTCGGCCACCTCGCCGGCCAGCGCGGCGGTCGTCGGGCCCCAGGTGCCCAGCAGCACCCGGGGCGGCTGCTCGGGGAGCGGGTAGCGCAGCGCGGTCCCCGGCGCGAGCGGGTAGAGCTCGCCGTCCAGCCCGCCGGTGTCGCCGGCCAGCAGCGCGCAGACCAGCGCCACCGCCTCGCGCAGGTGCGCCACCGGCCGCGGCTGGGCGACGCCGAGCGCGCCCAGCCAGGTGCCGCGGGCCAGCCCCAGGTAGGCCCGGCCGCTCGAGGCCCGGTCGAGGGCGGCGAACTGCCCGGCCAGCTCGTAGGGGTGGGTGGTGTACGGGTTCCAGCAGGCCGCACCCAGCCGCACCCGCGAGGTCGCCCGCGCCATCTCCAGCAGCGGCACGACCGGCGGCTGGTAGAGCAGGTCGCCGAAGACCGACAGGACGTCGACGCCGTGCTCCTCGGCGGCCGCGGCCAGCCGGGCGTAGTCGCCGGGCGCCTTGTCCGACTGCAGGCCCAGGCCGATCTCGGTCCTCACGTGAGGTCCTCCGGGTCGAGCCGGACCGTCCGGGTGCGCTCGATCCGCATGACCAGCCGCTCCTCCGGGTCCGGGCAGGCGACCAGGTTGTCCCGCTCCAGCCAGTCGGTGGCCGCCAGCCGGCGCTGCTTGGCCGGCAGCAGCGGCAGCACCGACTGCAGCGCGTAGACGCAGAAGTGCTTGCCGTCGGGGATCCGCAGCTCGGCGGAGTTCACCAGCTCGAAGGAGTCGCCGACGGCGAGCCCGCACACCGAGCGGCCGCCGATCGAGTCGACGACCACCCGCAGGTCGTACAGCTCCATCTCCCCGTTGCCCATGGCCTCATGCTGCCCGACGGCGCACCGGGTGGAAGATGCCGGGATGGCCCGAGCCGTCCCGGCGCTGCCGGCCGAGGACCACGTCTGCCCGCCGTGCGGGCTGGCCTACGCCGCCCTGCCGGTCGCGACGGCGGCCGCGCTCGTCACCGCGGTGCCCGGGCTGGCCCGGGCCGCGGTCGCCGGCCGGCCGGACGCCGCGCTGCGCCGCCGTCCCGAGCCGGGCACCTGGTCCGCGGTCGAGTACCTCTGCCACCTGCGCGACGTGCAGGTGACCACCACGATCCGGCTGCACCGGGCGCGCACCGAGGAGCTGCCGGTGGTCGAGCCGATGCTCAACGACCTGCGGGCCCGCCGCTTCCGCTACGCCGACTGCGACGTCGCGGCCGTGCTGGACGAGCTGGCGGCGGCGGTCGGCGGGGTCGCCGACGAGGTGCGCCGGACCGAGCCCGACGGCTGGGACCGCCGCGTCGCCCGGCTGCCCGGTGAGGAGCGCACCGTGCGCTGGCTGCTGCGCAACGCCGCGCACGAGGGCCGGCACCACCTGGCCGACATCGACCGGGGGCTCAGAGCTGGGCGGCCACCAGCGGCTCGAGGGTGAGCTCGGGGCTGCGCTGCTGCAGCGTGCGCAGGTCCCACTTGTCGCGGAACAGCGCCAGCAGCTCGCCGTCCTCGCGCTCCATGACCTCCACCCCGCGGGCCGCGCCGACCGCCGGCGCCGAGGCGGCGTCGGTGCGCACCGCGATCGTGTACGAGAGGTGGTCCAGCTCCACCGGCGCGCCGAACTCGTTCTCCATCCGGTGCTGGGCGACCTCGAACTGCATCGGCCCGACCACGGCGAGCACCGGGGCCTGGTCGCCCCGGCGGTCCGAGCGCAGGATCTGCGCCACGCCCTCGGAGCCCAGCTGGCCGATGCCCCGGCGGAACTGCTTGAACGTGGCGGTCGAGCGGGCCCGCATCACCGCGAAGTGCTCGGGCGCGAACGTCGTCAGCGGCGGGAAGGCCACCTTGGACTCGACGTAGAGCGAGTCCCCGACGCTGAGCGCGTTGGCGTTGACCAGGCCGACGACGTCGCCGGGGTAGGCGACGTCGACGCTCTCCCGGTCGCGGCCGAACACGTGCTGGGCGTACTTGGTGGCGAACGGCCGCCCGGAGGTCGAGTGGGTGACGACCATGCCGCGCTCGAACACCCCGGAGCAGATCCGGATGTAGGCGAGCCGGTCGCGGTGCGCGGCGTCCATGCCGGACTGGACCTTGAACACGAAGGCGCTGAACGGGTCGTCGAGCTTGCGCACGGCGCCGTCGGCGTCGGGCCGGCCGGACGGCGCGGGCGCCAGGTCGACCAGCACGTCGAGCAGCGCGCCGACGCCGAAGTTCGAGACGGCCGAGGCGAAGATGACCGGCGTCGTCTCACCGGCCAGGAAGCGCTCCTGGTCGTGGTCGGCCTCGGTGGCGTCCAGCAGCTCGGACTCCTCGACCGCCTGGCCCCAGACGTCGCCCTCGCGCGCGGCGGCCGCCGTCGCCGGCAGGACCTCCTCGGGGGCGATGGTCGCGCCGCCGGCGGTGCGGGTGAACCGGTGGTAGCTGCCGTCGCGGCGGTCCAGCACGCCCCGGAAGTCGCCGGCGATGCCGACCGGCCAGGTCAGCGGGGTGGGCACCAGCCCGGTGCGCTCGCTGACCTCGTCCATCAGCTCCAGGGCGTCCTTGCCCGGGCGGTCCCACTTGTTGACCACGGTGATCACCGGGATGCCGCGGTGCCGGCAGACCGCGAAGAGCTTCATGGTCTGCGCCTCGAGCCCCTTGGCGGCGTCGATCAGCATCACCGCGGCGTCGACGGCGGTGAGCACCCGGTAGGTGTCCTCGGAGAAGTCCGCGTGCCCGGGGGTGTCGAGCAGGTTGACCACCGCGTCGCGGTACTCGAACTGCAGCGCCGCGGAGGTGATGGAGATGCCGCGGGCCTTCTCCATGTCCATCCAGTCCGACACCGTGCCGCGGCGGCCGGCCTTGCCGTGCACCGCGCCGGCCTGCCCGATGACCCGCGCGTGCAGCGCCAGGGCCTCGGTGAGGGTCGACTTGCCGGCGTCCGGGTGGCTGATGACGGCGAAGGTGCGCCGCCGCGCCGCCTGCGGGAGCACCTCGGCCGCGACGGCGGAGACGGTGCTCGAAGGGCTGCTCATGGACGTGCGGGATCTCCTCGGGTGGGACCGGTGTACCCCGCGACTGTACGGCGGGGATCGGTCAGAAGTAGTCGAGCAACCGGGCCGGGGGCCCGCTCGCCAGCAGGTCCAACGCCGCCGGGTCGCCGTTTCCTCCCGCCAGCCCGGCCTGCGCGGCCGCCCGGCCGGTGGCCGCCCCGCAGTACAGGACGGCGAAGCCGCGGACGTCGAGGGTGAGGTCGGGCTCGGCGGCCGCCCGGGCCAGCGTGCCCGCGCCGTCCTCGACGGTCAGCTCCCAGGCGCCGTCGTTCCACGGGGCCAGCGCGTCGGTGAGCCGGAACGCCACCCGGCCGCGCACGTGCGCCGGCCAGCCGCGGGTGCCGACCGCCCGCACCACGTCGACCGGCCGGTGCATCCACGGCTGCCCGGAGCGGGCGTCGGCCCGCTCCAGCGGCAGGACGGCGGAGAACGCGTCGCCGGCCAGCAGCGGCACCCGGACGGTGCGGGTGACCGTGCGCCAGCCGGCGAGCACGCCGACCAGGGCCCGGGCGGTGGCCGGGTCGCGGGCCAGCAGGGTGTGGACGTCGAGCCGGGCGTCGGTGCCGTAGCCGCGGCCTCGCCCCAGCAGCAGCGCGCCGGTGAGCTCGCCCTCGACCTCAGCCAGGGTCACGGCGTCGACGTCGCGCGGCAGCGGGCCCTCGTGCGGCTCGTCGAAGAAGCCGCCCCGCCGGGTCAGCAGCCCGTCGTGCACCCGAGCCACCTGCTGGTAGAGGTCGGTGACCCGCGGCAGGTCGGCCGGCCCGCCCGGGGTCAGGTCGACCGCCCCGTCGCCCCGGGGGCGGGGCAGCCCGGCGGTGTCCAGGTCGACGGCGTCCAGCGTGCCGGCGACCTCCCAGCCCGCGGCGCGGTAGACGTCGGAGACGGTCGGGTGCAGCGTGCTGATCGCGGCGCCGCGCTCGCGGGCGTGCGCCAGCAGCGCGCCGAGCAGCGTGCGGGCCACGCCGCCGCCGCGGCTCTCCGGCCGGACGGCGACCCCGCTGACGCCGGCGGACACCACCCGCCGGCCGCCCCACCAGTGCTCGTGCGGCAGGTCGGTGATCTTGCCGATCAGCCGGCCGGCGTCGTCGAAGGCGCCGAACCGGGTGACGCCGGGGACGTCGCGCAGCGCGGACGCCGGCGCCTCGGCGGGGCCGCCGAACGCCAGCCGGCCCAGCTCCCAGGCCCCGGCCAGCTCGTCGGTGGCCAGGGCGCGCACCGTCAGGGTCACGCGGGGGCCCCGGCGTCGGCCCCGGCGTCCACCTCGGCCTCGGCCGGCGAGCCGGCGGGGGCGGGCGTGCGCCGGAGCACCAGCCAGGCGGCGACGGCGAGCAGCCCGGCGAGAGCGGCCCCGAGGGCCGGGACGGCGAACGCGGACTCGGCACCCCAGTGGTCGACCGCGATGCCGGCCAGCGCGGAGCCTGCGGTCAGGCCCACGGTGAGGCCGGTGGAGGTCCAGGTCAGGCCCTCGGTCAGCGAGGCGCGCGGCACCCGGGACTCCACCACCGACATCCCGGCGATCAGCACCGGCGCGATCGCCAGCCCGGCCAGGAAGGCGAACCCGACCAGCGTCGTCAGCGAGCCGACCAGGTGCAGCGTCTGGGCGGCCGCGGCGAAGAGCAGGGCCGCCCCCAGGAACCGGGTGACCAGGGTGCCCGGCAGCTTCACGATGCCGTAGGCGAGCCCGGCGAGCAGGCTGCCGGCGGCGTAGGCCGACAGCGCGATGCCCGCCGCGGCGGGAGCGCCCTCGTCCTCGGCGAACCCGACAACCACGACGTCCACGGCACCGAAGACCGTGCCCACCGCCAGGTAGGTGATGCCGATGGCGACCAGCCCGGGGGTGAGCACCCGGGAGCGGGTGCGCGGCTGGCCGGCGACCCGGGGAGCCACCGGCGGGGCGGTGGCCTCCTGGCGGGAGAGCACCAGCGCGCCGACGACGCCGATCAGCATGCCGGTGAGGAAGCCCAGCGGCGGGGCGATCAGCGCGGCCAGGAAGGTGACCGCCGGAGGCGCGACGACGAAGACCACCTCGTCGGCGACCGACTCGAACGCGAACGCCGTCTGCCGCTGACCCTGCTCGGGCAGCACGTTGGCCCACCGGCTGCGCACGACCGAGCCCACGTTGGCCGCCGTCCCGCCGGCGAGCGCGGCCAGGGCGAACCAGGTCCAGTGCGGCGCGCCGGAGACGACCGCGGCGACGAAGGCCAGGCCCACGACGAGGGAGAGCACCGCGGTGGCCCGCAGCACCCGGCTCTGGCCCACCCGGTCCATCGCCCGGGCCCACTGCGGGCTGCCGATGGCGAAGGAGAGGGCGTTGGTGCCGGCGACGGCGCCGGCCAGGGCGTAGCTGCCGCTCTCGCCCTCGACGAGCAGCACCGAGCCGAGCCCGGCGGTCGACATCGGCACCCGGGCCAGCAGGCCCGCGGAGGAGAAGGCGCGGGCGCCCGGGACGGCGAAGAGATCGGTGTACGGGGTGAGGACGGTGCGGGGTGACACAGCTGCTTCTCGCGCTTCCTGGCCACAGGCGAGTGCGGGGATGCCCGCCGGACCCTCGGGTGGCACGGCGACGGTAACAGCCGGGCCGGGCTCCGCCACGCGCATTTCGGCTGGACTTGCATGAACTTTCATGGATCAATGTGTGAGCCGCTGCACACGCACGGTGATCAGATTGACCCCGGAGGCCCACCCCGTGTCCCACCGCACCCCGCGCCGGCTCCTCGCCGCCCTCGCGCTCGGCACCGCCGTCCTGCTGGTCCCCGGCCTCGCCCAGGCCAAGGGCGGTGGCGACGACGGCGGCACCGTCGAGGACGGCGGTGGCGGCGGCTCGGTCAGCGGCGACTTCGCCGTCACGGTCAACGGCCGCACCTCGAACCCGGCGCCGGGCAAGGACCACCGGGTGCAGGACATCACCCCGACGTCCCCGGTCGTCGTCACCGGCCGGCACGTGAGCTACCGCATCGACCCGACCACGCTGGGCGTCTACGACTACACGCTGTCCGGCGCGCCGGACGCGCAGCGGATGGTCACCGCGCCGACCGTCGTCTTCGCCTCCAAGGTGCCGGTGCTCACCCCCGCCCAGCTCTCCGGGGTGCGGATCAGCGAGCTGCGGCTGCGCGACGACACGCTCGTGGTCACCTTCAGCACCGCCGCCGGCACGCTCAAGGTGCAGTCCAAGGACGCACCGCAGGGCGGGATCTTCCAGATGGAGCAGGAGTTCGGCGGCCCGGTCGAGTTCGTGCACACCCTCGGCGCCGGCCTCTTCTACTTCGTCAACGAGTTCACCGGGAAGGTGAACTTCGGCAACGGGGTGGCCGGCGACGCCACGCACCAGATGCTGCTGGGCAAGGACAGCCCGCAGGTCGCCACCAGGACCCAGCAGACCGCCACGGTCACCCGCTGGACGGTCACCTCCGTCGGCCGGATGGGCGGCGTGCTCGGCGAGGACGCGATCGAGCTCTCCGCCGGGGCGACCAACTGCACCAGCGACTGCCAGGCCCGCAACCGGGTGCAGGGCTCGCTGCCGGTGCCGCCGGACCCGACGTCCCCGACGCCGATCGGCTGACCTGCCCACCGCGAGGGGGCGACCGGAGCCCCGGTCGCCCCCTCGCTGCGTCCGGTGTCGGGCCGCCGGGGGCGATCGCGCACTACATTCGGGCTGTGACGACTCCGAGCCCGCTGCCCGACCCCACGGTCCGCCCGCAGGTGGGCGCCGTGAGCCCGGGCTCCGGCGGGCTGGTCGACCGGCACGGCCGGGTCGCGACCGACCTGCGGGTGTCGCTGACCGACCGCTGCAACCTGCGCTGCACCTACTGCATGCCGCCCGAGGGCCTGCAGTGGCTGCCCAAGGTCGAGCAGCTCACCGACGAGGAGGTCGTCCGGCTGGTCCGGATCGGCGTCGAGCACCTGGGCATCCAGGAGGTCCGGTTCACCGGCGGCGAGCCGCTGCTGCGCCCCGGGCTGCCCGGCATCGTCGCGGCGACGACCGCCCTGCGCCCCCGGCCGGAGGTCTCGCTCACCACCAACGCCATCGGGCTGTCCCGGATGGCCCCGGCGCTGGCCGCGGCCGGCCTGGACCGGATCAACGTCAGCCTGGACACCCTGGACCGCGAGCGCTTCCAGCAGCTGACGCACCGGGACCGGCTGCCCGACGTGCTCGCCGGGCTGCAGGCGGCCAAGGACGCCGGCCTCACCCCGGTCAAGGTCAACGCCGTGCTGCTCCGCGGGATCAACGAGGACGACGCCGTCCCGCTGCTGGAGTACTGCCTGGAGCACGGCTACGAGCTGCGCTTCATCGAGCAGATGCCGCTGGACGCCCACCACGCCTGGACCCGCGGCGAGATGGTCACCGCCGAGGACATCCTGGCCCGGCTGACCGCCGCCCACACGCTCGTGCCGGACGTCGAGGAGCGCGGTGCCGCCCCGGCGGAGCGCTGGCTGGTCGACGGCACCGGCCTGACCGTCGGCGTCATCGCGTCGGTGACCCGCTCGTTCTGCGGTGCCTGCGACCGCACCCGGCTGACGGCCGACGGGCAGATCCGCAACTGCCTGTTCGCCCGCGAGGAGTCCGACCTGCGGACGGCGCTGCGCGAGGGCGCCACCGACCAGGAGATCGCCGACCGCTGGCGGATCGCCACGCTGAACAAGCTGCCCGGGCACGGCATCGACGACCCGAGCTTCCTGCAGCCGTCCCGGCCGATGTCCGCGATCGGGGGCTGACGGTGTCGTCCACCCAGCCCGCCACCCCGACGGTCACCGTGCGGTACTTCGCCGGCGCCCGCGCCGCGGTCGGCGTCGACACCGAGACCCGCGAGGCCGGCAGCCTCGAGGAGCTCGTCGGCCAGCTCGTCGACGCCCACGGCGACCGCCTGGAGCGGGTGCTCACCGCCTGCTCGTTCCTGGTGGATGGAACCACGACCCGCGACCGCGCGTTGGTGCTGGCGCCCGGCGCGGTGGTGGACGTCCTGCCGCCCTTCGCCGGAGGCTGACAGCCCCGGGAGCATCGCAGCGAGGAACGAGCGAGGAGCGGACCGGGGCGCGGAAGCCGACCCAGTGCACGGCGGATGAGGAGAGCACGATGAGCCTGTTCGGGAAGGCCAAGGCCAAGGCGGAGGAGCTGCTCGGCCACGCCGAGGAGGTCTACGGACAGTCGCACGGCGACGCCGCGGCGACGCTGGACGGCGAGGCCCGCCGGCTGGAGGGCGAGGCCGAGGAGGAGCAGGCCGAGCGCGCCGAGCGGCACCCCGACGACGACGGGCTGGCCGGCGCCCGCTGACCCGACCGGCTGACCGCCCCTGCCGACCGCCCGCGGTCAGCCCTGCGGCAGCAGGCGGATCGCGACCAGGGCGACGTCGTCCTCGGGCTGGCCGTGCACCAGCCGGTCGACCAGCTGGTCGCACAGCTCGCCCAGCGGCAGGCCAGCCAGCTCGGAGGCGGCCTGGCGCAGCCGGGCCATCCCCTCGTCGAGGTCACCGCCGCGGCGCTCGATGAGGCCGTCGGTGTACAGCAGCACCGTCGTCCCGCGGTCCAGCACGACCACCTGCTCGCCCCGCGGGGTGGCCGGGTCGACGCCGAGCAGCAGCTCGCCCCGCCAGTCGGCCAGCGCCGCCAGCGAGCCGTCGGGGTTGATCACCAGCGGCGGCAGGTGCCCGGCGTTGCTCCACCGCATCCGGGTGACCCCCCGGCTGCGCTCCTCGTGGGTCTGCTCGAACCGAGCCACCGCCGCGGTCGCGTAGGTGCCCACCTCGAGCTGGTGCATCGCGGCGTCCAACCCGCGGAGCACCTCGGCCGGTCCCCCGTCGCTGTAGGACGCGATCCCGCGCAGCAGCGAGCGGAGCTGGCCCATCGCGGCGGCCGCCGCGGTGTCGTGACCGACCACGTCGCCGATGACCAGCATGGTCGAACCGGAGGGCTGCGTGAACGAGTCGTACCAGTCGCCGCCGACCCGGGCCGCCTCGGCCGCCGGGGTGTAGCGGACGACGACCTCGGCGTGGTCGTGGGTGAAGGCACCGGTGAGCAGGCTGCGCTGCAGCTCCTCGGCGAGCTGGCGCTGCTGGGAGAACAGCCGTGCGTTGTCCAGGGCCAGGCCGGCCCGGTCGGCGATCTCCTGCGCGGTGGCCTGCTCGGCCTCGTTCAGGCACCGGTCGCCCTCGAAGTACAGCGTCAGCGCACCCAGCGTCCGGCCCCGGCCGCGCAGCGGCATGGTGATCGCGGCGGTGGGGTGCAGCAGCTCGAGGAGCTCGCGGGCCTCGCCGACGGCCATCACGGTGAGCACCTCGGCGGTGTCCGCGGCGACCGTCTCGCCCAGCAGCGCCCGCACCACCGGCGACGTCACCGGCATCGCGTCCAGCCGCACGCCGGCGTAGCGCTCGACCAGCGCGCGGCGGGTGGGGTCGGTGTGCCACCAGCCGACGTCGGCGGGGCGGCCCTCGTCGTCCAGGACGGTGAGGATGCACCAGTCGGCCATCACCGGCACGATCAGCCGCGGCACCCGGGTGGCGGCCGTGTCGACGTCCAGCGTGCCGGCCAGCTCGGCGCTCACCCGGGCGAGCATCGCCAGCCGCTCCTGGGCGGTGCGGCGCTCGGTGACGTCGGAGAAGTACATCGCCAGGCCGCCGCCCTCCGGGACGGCCTGCACCTCGAACCAGGCGTTGAGCGGGGCCGGGTAGAAGCCCTCGAGCGTGCACGGCCGTCCGGTGGCCACGGCGTCGCGGTAGGCGCGGCCGAACTCGTTCGTGGCGTTGGCCGGGAACGCAGTCCAGTAGTCCCGGCCCACCAGCTGCTCGGCGGTGTAGCCGACGACCGCCGCACCGGCCGGGTTCAGGTAGCTGACCCGCCAGTCGGCGTCCACCTTCAGCACGCCGATCGGGACCGAGTCGAACAGGTGGTCGTCCGGCACGTCGCGGGCTCCCGTCGCCATCGCTCACCGCGGGCACACCGGAGGAGCGCTCGCCCCGGTTCTGGAGTCGAGCCGGTTCAGTTATGCCACGGGTGGTGAGCCGAGGCAAGGACCGTGGTCACAGCGGACCCACAGGTCACGGGCAGGCGACCCACTCCTCCTCGCCGTCGGCGAAGACCTGGCGCTTCCAGATCGGCAGCCGGGCCTTGACCTCGTCGACGAGCTCGGCGCAGACGGTGAACGCCTGGCCGCGGTGCGCGGCGCTGACCGCGCAGGCCAGCGCGACGTCGCCGATGCCCAGCAGCCCGACCCGGTGCGAGATGGCGACCGACTGCACGTCCGGCCGGGCGGCGAACTCGGCGGCGATCTCGGCGATCAGGTCCGGCGCCGTGGGGTGGCCGACGTACTCCAGCTCGGTGACCGAGCGCCCGCCGTCGTGGTCGCGGACGACCCCGGAGAAGGAGACGACCGCCCCGGCCGCCTTGTCGGCGACAGCGGCCTCGTGCTCGGCGACCGACAGCGGCTCCTCGGTGACCCGGGCCAAGAGCGTGTCCACGGCGGTGAAGGTACGCGCGCTCACCCGGCCGGCGGGACGTCCAGGTCGGTCGGGTCGGCGAGCCCGGTGCAGTCGACCTCCAGGACGTCGTGGTCGGCGAGGTAGCGCCGGGCGCCCTCGTCACCGGTGGCCGTCGCCGCCACCCCGGCCCAGTGCTCGCGGCCGAGCAGCACCGGGTGCCCGCGGACGCCGTCGTAGGCGGCCACGGCGAGCGCGTCGGGGGCGGCGTGCTCGGCCATCCGGGCCAGCGCGGCCGGCGTCATGCCCGGCATGTCGACCAGCTGCACCAGCACCGCGTCGACCCGGCCCGGCCAGCCGCGCAGCCCGTCGAGGCCGGTGCGCAGGCTGGAGGCCATCCCGGTCTCCCAGTCGGCGTTGGCCAGGACGACAGCTTCGGACAGGTCGGCGCTGCGCCACACCTCGACCGCCTGGGCACCGAGCACGACGAGCACCGGGTCGCAGACCGCGGCCGCCGTCCGCACCGCCCGCTCGACCAGCAGGCTCCCCTCGAACTCGACCAGCGCCTTCGGCATGCCGTAGCGGCGACCCCCTCCGGCAGCGAGCACCAGCCCGGCGACCGGGGCGTCCGACGTCACGGCGCCACCCTGCCACCGGGCGGGGTCGGGCCGGCCAGCGCGGCCCGGACGAAGGCCGCCGTCCGGTCGGCGAGACCGTCGTCGAACGACGTCCCCGTGGACGACAGCAGCTGCATGCCCAGCCCCCGGAGCAGGCCCACCAGCATGGCGCCGGTGGCGGTCGGGTCGGCGTCGGCGCGGATCGACCCGTCGGCGACGCCCTGCGCCACGACGTCGGCCAGGTCGGCGCGGAACGCGGTGTCGCGCTCGGCGAACAGCGGCTCGAGCACCGGGTCGGCGGCGACCGACTCGGCCCAGAGCAGCAGGAACGCCCCGGTCGCCGGCGTGCGGCTCATGGCCATGTCGAGGTATGCGCGCACCACCGCGGTCAGCCGGTCCAGCGCGGTGCCCTCGGTGGCCGGGACGTCGAAGCGCTGGGCGTGCCGGACGACGGCGTCCAGCAGCTGCTCCCGGCTGCCGAAGTGGTGGTGCACGATGCCGCGGCTGTAGCCCGCCTCCCGGCCCACCTCGCCGAGGGTGACCGCCCGCGACCCCTTCCGGGCGATCAACCGGACCGCGGCGTCGATGACCCGCCGCTCGGCCTCGGTGCGCCGCTCGAGCTGCGTCCGCCGTCCGTCCTGCTCCGCCACGGGGTCACTGTGCCACCGGCCCTGGGGCAACTTGCTTGCGTGCACGCACGCAAGTTAGTACGGTCAGCGGCACACCAGCACAGGAGAGGGGATCGCGATGACCGAGCCCGAACGAGGGACCCGACGTCCACCCGGGGCCGCCCGGCCCGAGCCCGGCGAGGCGGTGGAGGCCGGCACGCCGCCGTTCCGCTGGCCGCTGCGCCGCGCGCTGCACACCCGCCGCCCGACCCGGCCGGGGGTCTGACGGGGTGCGGCCTCAGCGGGTGTAGACGGCGATCTCCGACGCCTTCACCGACGCCCAGACCGCTGCGCCGGGGGCCAGCCCCAGCTCGGCGAAGGCGGTGGCGGTGACGTCGGCGGTCAGCGGCACCTCCCCGGCGAGGTCGCAGCGCACCACCGACCCGTGCGGGGTCGCCGCCACCAGCCGCAGCGGCCAGACGTTGCGCGGGCTGCCCGCCGGGCGCTCGAGGTACAGCGAGACCGACTCGGGCCGGACGGCGACGAACACCGGCCCGGCGGCCTCCTCGGCGACCGCGACCACCCCGCCGCCGTCCAGCGCGACCTGCTGCCCAGCTCCCGTGCCGGGCAGCAGCACCAGGCCGACCAGCCGGGCGACGTAGTCGGTGCGCGGCCGCCGGGCGACCTCGGCCGCGGTGCCCGACTGCACGACCTGCCCGTCCTCGACGACGACCACCCGGTCGGCCAGTGCCATCGCGTCGATCGGGTCGTGGGTCACCAGCACGGCGCTGCCGGCGTAGTCGGCGAGGTGCCGGTGCAGCTCGGCCCGGACGGTGAGCCGGGTGCGGGCGTCCAGCGACGAGAGCGGCTCGTCGAGCAGCAGCACCCGCGGGTCGCCGACCAGCGCGCGGGCCAGCGCCGCGCGCTGCGCCTGGCCGCCGGAGAGCTCGCCGGGGCGCCGGTCGCCCAGCCCGGCCAGCCCGACCCGGTCCAGCCACTGCCCCGCGGCCGCCCGGGCCGCGGGCCGCCTCATCCCGCGGGTGCGCAGCCCGAAGGCGACGTTCTCGGTGACCGACAGGTGCGGGAAGAGCAGGTGGTCCTGGAAGACCATGCCCAGGGCCCGCTGGTGGGCGGGCACGTGCCGGTCGGCGGAGTCCCAGACCTCGCCGCCGTCCACGACTACCTGCCCGGCATCCGGGGCGAGCAGGCCGGCCAGCACCCGCAAGACCGTGGACTTGCCGGCGCCGTTCGGGCCGAGCACGGCGAGCACCTCGCCATCGCCCACGGCCAGCCGGACGTCGACCGCCAGCGACCCGCGCTGGACGACGACGTGCGCGTCCAGGCTCACGCCGCGACCCCGCGCTGCCCCAGCCACCGGCCGCGGAGCAGCAGCAGGGTGGCCAGCGAGACCGCGAGCAGCACCAGGCTGAGCACGATCGCGGCGTCCGGGTCGCGCTGCAGGGCCAGGTAGACGGCGAGCGGCATGGTCTGCGTCGTCCCCGGGAAGTTGCCGGCGAAGGTGATCGTGGCGCCGAACTCCCCCAGCGCGCGGGCCCAGCAGAGCACCGCGCCGGCGGCGATCCCAGGGGCCACCAGCGGGAGGGTGACCCGGCGGAACGTCGTCCACCGGTCGGCGCCCAGGGTGGCCGCGGCGTCCTCGAAGCGGGCGTCCGCCGCGCGCAGCGCGCCCTCGACGCTGATCACCAGGAACGGCATGGCCACGAACGTCTCGGCCACCACCACCGCGGCGGTGGTGAAGGGCAGCGCGAAGCCGGTGGTCTCGTACAGCCACTCGCCGACCAGCCCCTGCCGGCCCAGCACCAGGAACAGCGCGACGCCGCCGACCACCGGCGGCAGCACCAGCGGGACGGTCACCAGCGCCCGGAGCACCGACCGGCCGCGGACCCGCGAGCGGGCGAGCACCCAGGCCAGCGGGACGCCGAGCAGCAGCGAGACCAGCGTGGCCAGGGTCGCCGAGACCAGCGACAGCCGCAGCGCGTCCCCCACCCCGGGCCGGCTCAGCTGCGGGCCGAGGTCGCCCCACGGCGCCCGGACGACCAGCCCGACCAGCGGCAGGACCAGGAAGGCGACGGCCAGCAGCGCCGGGACCAGCAGCGGCGCGGGCACCCCGGCGTCCCGGCGCCTCACGGGCTGGTGAAACCGGCGGCGTCGAGGACCTCGCGGCCCTCCTCGGAGGTGACGAGCTGGGCGAAGGCGAGGGCGCCGGCCGGGTTGGGGGCGTCGGTCAGCGTGCAGATCGGGTAGCCGTTCACCGCCTCGGCGGCCTCGGGGAACGCGATGCCCTCCACCGCGTCACCGGCGGCCCGGACGTCGGTGACGTAGACCAGCGCCGCGTCGACCTCGCCGAGCTGCACCTTGGTCAGCGCCGCCTTGACGTCCTCCTCCAGGGTGTCCGGCGCGGCGGTCAGCCCGGCGGCGTCGAACGCCTCCTCCGCCGCGGCGCCGCAGGGCACCTCCGGGGCGCAGAGCGCGATGGTCTTGTCCGGGTCCGCGAGGTCGGCCAGGCCGGTGATGCCCCCGGGGTTGCCCGGCGGGACGGCGATCTGCAGCTGGTTGGTGGCGAACAGCACCGGCGCCCGGGACACGATGCCGTTGTTCGTGACGACGTCCATCTGGTCGGTGTCGGCGGGGGCGAAGACGTCGGCGGGCGCGCCCTGGGTCAGCTGGGTGGCCAGCGCGGAGCTGCCGGCGAAGTTGAACTGCACGGTCAGGCCGGGGTGCTCGGCCTCCAGCCGCGCGCCGAGCTCGGTGAAGACGTCGGTGAGGGAGGCGGCCGCGAAGACGGTGACCGTGCCGCTCAGCTCGTCGCCCGATCCGCCGTCGTCGGAGGCTCCGCAGCCGGCGAGGGCGAGCACCGCCGCGGCAGCGACCAGCCGCCTCACGAGATGTCCACGCTGACCTGGGTGGCCTTGACCGTGGCGACGGCGCGGACGCCCGGCTCCAGCCCCAGCTCGTCGGCGGCCTCCCGGGACATCAGCGAGACCAGCCGGAAGGGCCCGGCCTGCAGCTCGACCTGGGCCATCACCGTGTCCCGGACGACCCGGGTGACGATGCCGGTCAGCCGGTTGCGGGCCGAGGACGAGCGCGTGGTGCCCGGCTGCGGCGCCGGGTGCAGCTCGGTGGCGACCCGGGCCAGGTCGACGCCGTCGACCTGCGCCGGTCCGGCCTCCCGGGTGGCCGGCAGCCGGTCGCTGTCGATCCAGCGGCGGACCGTGTCGTCGCTCACGCCGAGCAGCGCAGCGGCCTCGGCGATCCGGTAGGAGGTGGGCACGAGGGGCACCGTACGGCCGCAGGTGCGGAGGATCAACGGGCTCGGGTCCCGCAGATGCGGCTCGGCGCACGCACCAGGTTGTGCACCATACGTACCCGGCACGGGGTGGGCGACCCGACCCCGTGGGTCGTTTGCCGATCTCGGGGCCCGGGCAGACGGCGTCGGTGACCGCGACCGACCAGCGCCCTGCCGACCCCACCACGAAGGCGGGCGGCTCGGCGTCCGTGCGCACCAGGCGCATCCGCGAGACGGCCCGCGACGTCCTCGGGTACACCGAGTTCCGGCCCGGCCAGGAGGAGGCGATGAAGTCCGTCGCCGCCGGCCGGGACACCCTGGCCGTGCTGCCCTCGGGCGCCGGGAAGTCCGCCGTCTACACCGTCGCCGGGCTGCTGCTGGACGGTCCGGTCGTCATCGTCTCGCCGCTCATCGCCCTGCAGCGCGACCAGGTGCAGCGCCTGGAGGAGCTCGGTGAGGACGCCGTCGGCCGGGCCGCGGTGCTCAACTCCAGCCTGTCGGTGCTCGAGCACCAGGCAGTGCTGGACGGCATGCGTGACGGAACGGTCCGCTTCTGCTTCCTCGCGCCCGAGCAGCTGGCCAAGACCGAGGTCGTCGAGGCCATCCGGACGTCGGCACCGGCGCTGTTCGTCGTCGACGAGGCGCACTGCGTGTCCGCCTGGGGCCACGACTTCCGGCCGGACTACCTGCGGCTGGGCGGGGTCGTGCAGCAGCTCGGCCACCCGACGGTGCTCGCGCTGACCGCCACCGCCGCTCCCCCGGTGCGCGCCGAGATCGTCGAGCGGCTGGAGATGACCGACCCGGCGGTGATCGTCGCCGGCTTCGACCGGCCGGAGATCCGGCTGGAGGTCGAGCAGCACGCGGACGCGCACGGCAAGCACACCGCCGTCCTGGACCGGGTCACCGCGCTGACCGCCGACGGCATCGGCATCCTCTACAGCGCGACGCGCAAGGGCACCGAGGAGTTCGCCGCGGCGCTCACCGAGCGCGGGCTGCGGGCCCGGGCGTACCACGCGGGGCTGCGGAAGAGCGACCGCGAGGAGGTGCAGCGGGCGTACATGGACGACGAGCTGGACGTCGTCGTCGCGACCACCGCGTTCGGCATGGGCATCGACAAGCCGCAGACCCGGTTCGTCGTGCACGCCGAGCCCGCCGACTCCGTCGACAGCTACTACCAGGAGATCGGCCGCGCCGGCCGGGACGGCGAGCCGGCCATCGCCGTGCTGGTCTACCGGCCCGAGGACCTCGGCATCCGCAAGTTCTTCGCCGCCGGGGCGCCGGCCGAGGAGGAGCTGCAGCAGGTGGCCGGGCTGGTGCGCGCCGGTGCCGCCGCCGGCATGGACGGCGTGGACGTGAGGGAGCTGCGCGAGGAGACCGGCCTGGCCGCCACGCCGCTGGTCCGCGACCTGAACCTGCTGGAGCAGGCGGGCGCCGTCGTGCTGGACGACGAGGGCGCGGCCGCCCCCGCACCGGATGGCCCCGCCCCTGGGGAGGCCGCCGCGGCCGCCCGCGAGCTGGCCGAGCACCACACCAAGGTCGACGAGAGCCGGATCGAGATGATGCGCGGCTACGCCGAGACCACCGGCTGCCGCCGCCAGTTCCTGCTCGGCTACTTCGGCGAGCAGCTGGACGAGCCCTGCGGCAACTGCGACACCTGCACCTCTGGGTCGGCCTACGAGCACGCCGCACCGGTCGTCGACGGCGACCACCCGTTCGCCGTTGACACCGCCGTCGAGCACACCGAGTGGGGCCTGGGGATAGTCATGCGCCACGAGGAGGACCGGATCGTCGTGCTGTTCGAGGAGGTCGGCTACAAGACCCTCGGCCTGCAGGCGGTCATCGATCACGACCTGCTCCGCGAGCGCGCCGGCTGACGCCACGTCAAGGCCTGCCGCCCATCTGTGGACAGGGCTCTGACCTGGGGATACGGGTGGTCGTGACACTCCTGCTCGGCTAGACTTCGTACACCTGTTCGGGTCGGTCGGGAGGTGTCGTGAGCGAGCTGCGGTCGGTCCTGGATGCGCTCGCTGGCGCCGACCTGCACGAGCTGGCCGACGGTGAGGTGTTGGAGCGGGTCGCCCTGCTGGTGGCGGTGGGCAACCGGGTCGCTGCCGAGCTGACCCGGACCGTGCGGCATGCCGATGTCCGGCAGGCCGCGGAGCACGACGGGCTGACGTCGATGCGGTCGTGGCTGATCGGCCATGCCCGGCTGGCCCCGGCCGACGCGTCGCGGGTGGTGCGGTCGGGTCGGGCGCTGGAGCACTTCCCGGCGCTGGCCGCCGGGTTCGCCGAGGGTGCGGTCACCGCGGCACAGTTCGACGTCGTCGCCGGCGCGGTGGGCGAGCGCGAACGGGCGCAGGCGGCGGAGCAGGGCGTAGAGCTGGCGCCGTTCGACGAGGCCTGGACGGCGGTCGCTGTCGAGTCACCGCACTCGACGTTGATCACCGCCGTGCAGGCGTTCGAGGCCGCGCTGGACCCCGATGGCGTGGAGCCGGATCCCACCGAGGGCCGGCGGTTGTCGATCGCCCGGCACGCCGACGGCTCGGTGACCGGACGCTTCGACTTGGACGCGGTGGGTGGGGAGAAGGTGCAGGCGGCGATCGAGTCGATCGTGCAGGCCTCCCGCCCGAAGGGTGACGAGCGGACCCGCGGGCAGCAGAACGCGGACGCGCTGGTGCAGCTGTGCGACAACCAGCTCGCCGCCGGCACCCTGCCCACGCTGCGCACGGTCAAGCCGCACGTGGTCCTCGGCGTCGACCTCGACGACGTGGTCGACCCGGCCACCGGTCCCGGCGCGGCGCAGACCGGGTTCGGCGCGCAGATCTCCGCCGCCCGCGCCCGCTGGCTGGCCTGCGACGCCAGCATCTCCCGGATCGTGATGGGCCCCGACGGAGTCCCGCTGGAGCTCGGCCGGGACCACCGGGTGGTCACCCCGGGCCTGCGCAAGGCCGTCGTGCGCCGGGACCGGGCGTGCGTGTTCGCCGGCTGCGACGCCCCGCACTGGTGGTGCGACGTCCACCACCTCGTCCACTGGCTGCACGGCGGGGAGACCAGCCTGGGCAACTCCGGGCTCCTGTGCGAACGCCACCACACGAAGGTGCACCACGGGTTCCGCATCGAACGAGATCCCGGCGGTCGATGGCGCACCTGGCGACCCGACGGCACCGAGGTCCTGCTCGGTCCGGCTCCCTGACGCGCCCGCGGGCCGGGTCCCCGCGGGGTGTGACCCGGCACCACGACGTCCGACTCGCCGTGCGGGAGCGCCGAAGAGGCTTGATCATCGACTGTGGACCGGGCCACTGGAGCCCGGCCGGGAGGAGTGCGCACGTGAAGGTCCTGGGCATCAACGCCATCTACCACGACCCGGCGGCGGCGCTGATCGTCGACGGCACGGTCGTGGCCGCGGCCGAGGAGGAGCGGTTCAGCCGGCGCAAGCACGGCAAGCGCCCGCTGCCGTGGAGCGCCTGGGAGCTGCCGGAGCTGTCCGCCGCGTGGTGCCTCAGGGAGGCCGGCATCCGCCCGGAGGAGCTGGACGCGGTCGCCTACTCCTTCGACCCGGCGCTGATGGGCACCCCGGAGGAGTCCGGGCTGTTCGACGACGGCGACGTCATGCGCAAGAAGTACGCCGAGATGGCGCCGGACTTCCTGGCCCACGCGCTCCCCGGGCTCGACCCGGCGAAGGTCCGCTTCGTCAAGCACCACGTCGCGCACGCCGCCTCGGCCGGCCTGGCCGCCCCGGGTCACGCGGGCCGGCGGGACAACTCCGTCCTGGTCCTCGACGGCCGCGGCGAGGCGCACAGCCACCTCGCCGGCCGCTACGTCGACGGCCAGCTCGAGGTGCTCGCCGGGCAGGCGCTGCCGCACTCCCTCGGCCTGCTCTACGAGGACCTCACCGACCACCTGGGGTTCCTGCGCAGCTCCGACGAGTTCAAGGTCATGGCGATGGCCTCCTACGGCAAGCCGCGCTTCGTCGGCGACCTGACCGAGCTCATCCGGGCGACCGACGACGGCGGCTTCCGCACGGAGAAGATCGACTTCACCGAGTTCGCCCCCCGCCTCGGCAAGGGCGACAACTGGACCTCCGACCACGCCGACCTGGCCGCCAGCGTCCAGCAGCGGCTGGAGGAGGTGCTCATCGACCTCGCCCGCTGGGTGCACGAGCAGACCGGCGACAAGGTGCTGACCCTGGCCGGCGGCACCGCGCTCAACTGCGTCGCGAACACCCGGATCCTGGCCGAGAGCCCGTTCGAGCAGGTCTGGGTGCAGCCCGCCGCCGGTGACGCCGGGACGGCGCTCGGTGCCGCCCTGCACGTGGCCCGCGAGCTCGGCGAGGACACCCAGCCGATGCCCGGTGCGGCGCTGGGCCGCGGCTGGAGCGACGACGAGATCGAGCAGGTCCTGGTCACCGCGGCCATCGACTACGAGCGCCCGGACGACGTCGCGGAGGCGGTCGCCGAGGTGCTGGCCGACAACGGCATCGTCGCGTGGTTCCAGGGGCGCAGCGAGTACGGCCCCCGCGCGCTGGGCCACCGCTCGCTGATGGCGCACCCCGGGTTCGAGGCCAACCTCGAGCGGATGAACGACGTGAAGGGCCGCGAGCAGTTCCGCCCGGTGGCCCCGATGGTGCTGCTGGAGAAGGCGCCGGAGATCTTCAGCCGCGGGCCGATCCCCTCGCCGTACATGCTCTTCGTCCACGACGTCGCCCCGGAGTGGAAGGAGCGCATCCCGACCGTCACGCACGTCGACGGGACGGCGCGGATCCAGACCATCGACCCGGACACCCAGCCGCTGGTGCACCGGATGATCTCCGCCTTCGAGCGGCGCACCGGCCTGCCGGTCGTGGTCAACACCAGCCTCAACACCGCCGGCCGGCCGATGGTCGACGACCCCCGGGACGCGCTGGAGTGCTTCGGGTCGGCACCGGTCGACCTGCTGGCCATCGGCCCGTTCGTCGTCCGCCGGCCGAAGGCGACACCGCGCCCGGCCTGAGCCGAGCCCGGGCAGCCGGACCACGGGACGCCCCGTCACCCGAGAGGGTGACGGGGCGTTTCCGTCGTCCGGTTGTGGGCAATCCATGCGCTGCCGCTGAGACAACAGCGAGCACGAACGACATGGAGGCACGAACGTGTCCACTGCAGATCTCCCCGGCGCCGGCAAGCGCGGCTGGCCTCAGCTCCTCGCCCTCGTCTTCGGCGTCGTGTACCTGCTGATCGGCATCATCGGGTTCTTCATCACCGGGTTCGGTGACTTCTTCGGCAACGCGAACGGCATGCCGATGGAGCACGACGAGACCCTGCTCGGGTTCATGATCAACCCGATGCACAACGTGGTGCACATCCTCATCGGCGCGGCCGGCATCGCGTTGTCCCGCACCCTCAAGGGCGCCCGCACCTACGGCCTGCTGCTGCTCGTGGGCTACGGCGCGGCCTTCGTCTACGGCCTGATCGCCATCGACGAGGAGTGGGACTTCCTCAACCTGAACTGGGCGGACAACATCCTGCACCTGGTCACGGCCATCGTCGGTGCGGCGATCGCCTTCGGCCCGGTGAAGACCGTCGCCACGGGCCGCGGCCCCGACGTCTCGCTGCGCAACGGCTGACCCACCCCGCACCGCTGGTCCCTGCACCACCGACCGCCCCGGACGCCCCTGGCGTCCGGGGCGGTCGCACGTCCGCACCCCGGTGCGGTGCAGGTCACGTCCGGCGCTAACGTCCGGACATGGACTTCACCCTCTCCGCCAAGGCCGAGGACGTCAGTGGCCGGATGTGGGACTTCATGCGGGAGCAGGTCTTCCCCGCTGAGCCCGTGTACGAGGAGTGGCGCGCCGCGCGCGGCCACGACGACCACGCCCACCCGCCCGTGCTGGAGGACCTCAAGGCCGAGGCGCGCCGGCGCGGCCTGTGGAACCTCTTCCACCACGAGCTCGGCGGGATGACGAACCTCGAGTACGCCTCGATCGCCGAGATCATGGGCTGGTCGCCGACGATCGCGCCGGAGGTGACCAACTGCGGGGCCCCGGACACCGGGAACATGGAGACCCTGATGCTCTTCGGCACCGAGGAGCAGAAGGCCCGCTGGCTGGAGCCGCTACTGGAGGGCGAGATCCGCTCCGGCTTCGCCATGACCGAGCCGGACGTCGCCAGCTCCGACGCCCGCAACATCCAGACCTCGATCGTGCGGGACGGCGACGAGTACGTCATCAACGGCCGCAAGTGGTGGACCAGCGGTGCCGCCGACGAGCGCTGCGAGATCTTCATCGTGATGGGCAAGACCGACCCCGACGGCCCGCCGCACCGGCAGCAGTCGATGGTGCTGGTGCCCCGCGACACCCCCGGCCTGGAGATCGTCCGGCACCTGCCGGTGTTCGGGTACCAGGACCAGCACGGGCACTCCGAGCTGCGCTTCACCGACGTCCGGGTGCCGGTGTCCAACATCCTCTCCGGCGAGGGCGACGGCTTCATGATCGCCCAGGCCCGGCTGGGCCCCGGCCGCATCCACCACTGCATGCGCGCCATCGGGATGGCCGAGCGGGCGCTCGCGCTGATGGTGGAGCGGGCCAAGTCGCGGGTCGCCTTCGGCCGGCCGCTGGCCGAGCAGGGCACGGTGCGGGAGTCGATCGCGCTGTCCCGGATCGAGATCGACCAGGCCCGGCTCTACGTCCTGCAGACCGCCGACCTGATCGACCGGTTCGGCGCCAAGGGCGCCAAGACCGAGATCTCCGCGATCAAGGTCGCCGCCCCGCGGGTGGCGCTCGACGTCATCGACCGGGCCATCCAGCTGCACGGCGGCGCCGGCGTCAGCGGCGACACCGTGCTGGCCCGCTTCTACGCCAGCGCGCGCACCCTGCGCATCGTCGACGGCCCCGACGCGGTGCACATCCGCGGGGTCGCCAAGGAGGAGCTGGCGCGGGAGCGCCCCTTCGCCGGCTGAGCACCGGCCGGCGGCTCGGTCAGGGGGTGAGCGTGCCCCCGAAGGAGCCGCCGGCCAGCTTCGCCATCAGCTGGGTGCGGTCCAGGCCGACGGCGGCCAGCGCGTCGCCGTCCCGGTCGGTGTCGATCTGCTCGGGCAGCTGCGCCTCGACCTTCTCGGCCGTGGCGTTGTCGCCCTCGGTGTGCAGCAGCTGCACCAGCTTCGCGCGCTCGATGTGCACGGTCCCTCCCGACCTCGGTGTGCTGGCGGTCACAGTGCCCGTTCGCCCCGGTCAGCGCCAGAGATCTCGATCCGGTCACGGACGCACCCCTCCCGGGCGGGCCACCGCGTCATAGAGGGTGTGACGGGGAGCGACCGGTGAGAGCAGCGCACGAAGCGGCGTTCGAGGCGTTCGTCGCTGCGCGCTCCGACGACCTGCTGCGGGTGGCCTTCCTGCTCAGCGGCGACCGCGGCCACGCCGAGGACCTGCTGCAGACCGCCCTGCTGAAGGCCTACCGCCACTGGGGCCGCATCTCCGGCGACGACCCGTACCCCTACGTCCGGAAGGTGCTGGTCACCAGCGCGGCCAGCTGGCGGCGCCGCCGGACGACGCAGGAGATCGTCGCCCTCCCGCCGCACGACTCCCCCGAGCCCGACCAGACCGACGTGTTCGCCGAACGCGACCGGATGGCGACCGCGCTGGCCACCCTGCCGCCGCGGATGCGCGCCGTCCTGGTGCTGCGCTACGGCGAGGACCTCGGCGAGGCCGCGACCGCCGCGGTCCTCGGCTGCTCGGTGAACACCGTCAAGAGCCAGACCACCCGCGGCCTCGCCCGGCTGCGCGACACCCTGCCCTCCCCCGCGTTCGAGGAGCACTGACATGGACCTGCTCGACGTCGAGAGCGAACTGCGCTCGCACCTGACCACCCGCCCGGCGCCGCGCGCGCCGGAGGGCCTGGTGGAGCGCACCCGGGTGCTGCACCGGCGCCGCCGCCGGCACCAGGCCGCCGTCGCGGGGGCAGGCCTCGCCGTCGCCCTGCTCTTCGGGTCGGTGCCGGTGCTGCGCGCCGCCCTGCCCGACGTCGGGACGGCGGACGACGCCGCAGCTCCGCCGCGGGTGGCGACGCAGAGCCTGTACGAGCTGCCCACCCGGGGGTCGCTGGCCGGTGACGCGGCCTGGCTGCAGGGCGTCGCCGCCCTCCCGTGGCGGGCCGACGAGCTGGAGGAGGGCACCTCCCCGCCGGTCGGGAGCCACCGGGTGACCTGGGCCGGCGACGTGGCCGGGAGCAGGGTCGCACTGGTGCTGGGCGACCAGGACGGCCGGCTCAGCGGCACGTGGTTCACCGGCCCCGCCGGTGCCGAGCCGGGCGGGATGACCCAGGCGACCGGCGCGTACCGCGTCCTGCGCAACCAGCCGCTGACGCTGGTCGACGCCCCGGACGGCGGAGCGTCCGGCCTCCTCGTCGTCGTCGGCCTGCCCGGTGACACCGTCGAGTACGTGGCCGGCACCACCGTCACCGCGGCGGGCACGGAGCAGGTGGACCGGCGGCAGCTGCCCGGGGCGGACGGCGCGGCGGCCGGTGCGATCGGCGACCCGCGCGCCCTGGCGGGCCGGCCGCGCGTCGCCGTCCTCCGGGGCGGTCAGGAGCTCAGCTCGATGAGCTACGCGCTCACCGACCGCGCCGAGGCGTTCGTCCAGGCCCCCGTCGAGCCGCTCGCCGATCCGCGCGGGCTGCGTGGGCGCGTCTCCGAGGAGCTGCTGCAGTCCACCCTCCGGAGTGCGGTCAGCCTCTACGGGATCGACACCGACGTGTCGACGCCCGTGCTGCTCGCCGCCGCGCCGTCCAGCGACGGGCAGGGCGGGACCGTGCTGGTCGGGCTGACCTTCCCCTCGGGCGCAACGCTCCTGTCGGTGGGCAGCTCGGCGGTCACGTCGGACCAGTCGAGCGTCAGCACCCACACGGGCACCCAGCCCGCGGGGACGCCGCTGCCCGACCAGGTGCTGGCCGTCCCGCTCGGCGGGCGCGTCGCCCTCAGCGGCCCCGCGGACGCGGTGTCTGCCGAACTGCTGGGTGCCGACGGCGCGCCGCTGGCCACGGTGCCGCTCAGCGCGGGCTCGGGCGTGGGCACCACGGGGTCGACGGCGACCGCCGCACGGTTCCGCGGTGCCGACGGAACCGTGCTGGCCGAGGTCGGGGTCCGCGAGCTCGGCTCGTGACCGTCGAGCCGGCGTCGGTGACCGCGATGCGGCAGCTCGCGGCCGAGGCGCGAGGAGGGCGGAGGTCAGCGCGGTTGCGCCCGGCGCACCAGGAAGCCGCCGACCGCCGCGAGCACCAGGCCGAGCGCGACCTGGCCGATGCCGACACCGCTGCGGTCGCTGCCGAACCAGGTCACCGACGACAGCAGCAGGACGACGGCGATGCCCAGCACGAGCAGGCCGACCAGCCGCTCGCGGCGGGCCAGGGGGCTGCCGGGCTCGGGTGAGGGCATGCGGCGACCCTACGACGGCGCACTGGGAGCGGTTCCAGTGGTGCGCAGGCGCCCAGGGACGGTCCTCCGGTGGTAGGACGGTGCCCATGCGCAGCCGACCGGCGGTGACCCTCGAGCACGTGGCGCTGGCCGCCGGCGTCTCCCGGGCGACGGCGTCCCGGGTCCTCACCGGCTCCGGCGTGGCCAGCGAGCGGGCCCGCCGGCAGGTGCTCGAGGCCGCCGTCCAGCTCGGGTACGTGGCCGACCCGGTGGCCCGCGCGCTGGTCAGCGGGCGCGGCACCCGGCTCGTGGTGGCCGCCTCGGCGCAGTGCCCCGACGACGTGGAGCACTGCGCGTACACGTCCCGGGTGGTCTCCGCGGCCGCGCAGGTGTGCGCCGCCGAGGGCCTGGGGGTGGCGCTCCGCTGGGTGCCGGTCGACAGCCCTGGCGCGGTGCTCGACGACCTGGCCCGCGACCGGTCGGTGGCCGGCGTCCTGCTGGTCAACACCACGGAGCTGACCCTCCAGCTGCTGCCGCGCGACCTCGCCGGCCGGGTGGCGTCGATCGGGGTGGGCGGTCCGGGGGTGCCGGAGGTCGACGTCGACACGCTGACCGTCGCCCGGCGGATCACCG
Source organism: Modestobacter versicolor (assembly GCF_014195485.1). NCBI lineage: Bacteria > Bacillati > Actinomycetota > Actinomycetes > Geodermatophilales > Geodermatophilaceae > Modestobacter > Modestobacter versicolor. The sequence continues at coordinate 3,313,024 of NZ_JACIBU010000001.1, read as the reverse complement.
AGCACCTGCTCACCACCGGCCGGCGGCGGGTGGCGCTGCTCGCCGGACCCGCCTGGATGCCCTGCGCCCAGCGCCCGGTGGCCGCCTACCGCGCTGCGATGCGGGCCGCCGGCCTGCCCGCGCACGTCGTCCCGGGCGACTTCAGCGCCCGGCACGGGCGCGCCGGCGCCGCCGAGGTGCTCCGCCGCTGGCCGGACACCGACGCGGTCTACGGGATCTGCGACGAGGTGGCGCTCGGCGCGCTGCAGACGCTGCGCGCGGCGGGGCGGCAGGTGCCCGGCGACGTCGCCGTCATGGGGTTCGACGACATCCCGGCCGCCGAGTTCAGCGGCCCGGGGCTCACCACCGCGACCCACCCCGTCGAGCAGATCGCGACGGCCGCGACCCGGATCGCGCTGGGCGTCGTCCCGGGCGCCCGGACGCTGTTCCCGTCCGAGCTGGTGCTGCGCGAGACCGCCTGACCGGGCCGACGTCAGGCGGGGAGCGAGAGCTCCTGCAGCCAGGCCTGCCAGGCCGGCTGCTCGCGCTGCACGTAGCCGGCCGCGTCGGCGGAGAACAGGTACGCCCGGACGCCGGCCGTCGCCGTGCCCTCGTCCATGCCCTCGTCCTCGCCGTAGGTGAAGGCGGTGAGCATCCCGGGCACCGGCGCGGTGAGCCGGACCAGCGCCTGCCGCTCGCCGACGCGCTCGACCGTCCCGGCGGCGCCGCGCACCTCGACCGTCGAGCCCTCGTCGCCCAGCCCGAGCGCGTCGTGCAGGGCCGACCAGACCACCTTCGCGTCGACGGCGTGCGAGGCGGTGGCCTCCAGCTGCGTGGCCTGCTGACCGGGGAAGTGCGAGAGGTACACGCGCAGGTTGTCGAAGTACGGCATCCAGTTCGGGCCCATGCTTTCCCACCACTCCCGCTCCCAGGCGGCACCGGTGCCGAAGCCGCTGCTGGTGACCCGCACGACGCAGGTGCCGCCGGACCGCGCCTCGACGACGAACTCCGAGGTCAGCGAGCTCAGCTCGGCCGGGTCCTTGCCCATCAGGGCGGCCCAGTCCTCCTGGTAGACGATGCGCCGCGGCGGGTCCCACCGGACGACCCGGCCGTCCGAGCCCATCTCGGGGCCCATGCTGAAGCGCAGGGCCCCGCCCTCGCGCTCCTCCAGCTCGGTCGGCAGGAACCAGGCGCTCATGCCCCGGGCGGTGGCGATGGCCTGCCAGACCTGCTCCGGGGTGCCGGGGACCTCGACGCTGAACTCGAGGCGGTAGGGGACGTCGGTGGTCGTGCTCATGGCTTCTCCTCGGGAAGGGGGTGGGCGGCGACGACGAGCCGGTGCGGGCGCCCGTCGTCGTGGTGGTACCGAGCGGCCAGGTCGAGCACCGCGGCGGTCAGGTCGTCGGCGAAGGCGGCCCGGTCGGCGGCCGACCGGAAGCCGATCTGCGTGTCGATGGTCAGCGTCGGCAGGCGCCCGCCGGACGCGCCGGCGCGGCGGGCGAGCGCACCGACCTCGCGCACCAGCCGGCCGGCCAGCGCGACGAGGTAGCCCGCCGACAGGTGGTCGGCCGTGGCGCCCGGGTCGGCCGCGGACGCGCTGACGACGGCCGGGGAGACGACGTACGACGCCGCCGACGCCTGCAGCACCCGCTCGGTGATCCCCCCGTGCCGGCGCTCCTCGGCCAGCTCCACCAGGCCGTGCGCCTCGAGCGCCTTGAGGTGGTAGTTGACCTTCTGGCGGGGGATCCCGACCCGGGCGGCGAGCCCGGCGGCGGAGGCCGGGACGGCCAGCTCGCCGAGCAGCCGGGCCCGGACCGGGTCCAGCGCGGCGGCGGCCGCTCCCGCGTCCTCGATGACCTCGACGTCCTGCATGGGCCCACGGTGGCATTGACAAGAAATGTTGTCAATGGTCTTGCCCCCTTGTCAGGCAAGTGACCACTTGCCTATGGTGGCGGCGTGGGCGACGTGTTCAAGGCCCTCGCCGACCCGACCCGGCGGACCGTCCTCGACGAGCTCCAGGAACGGGACGGCCAGACGTTGTTCGAGCTCTGCGCCCGGCTGGCCAGCCGGCACGGGCTGAGCTCGAGCCGTCAGGCCGTCTCCCAGCACCTGGACGTGCTCGAGGACGCCGGCCTGGTGCACCGCCGCCGGGAGGGCCGATTCACGTTCCTGCACCTGGACACCACACCCCTGCGGGCCATCGCCGAGCGCTGGCCCCCGACGCCCCCGGAGGGCCCGCCGTGAAGATCGCCATGACCAGCATCCACGTGGACGACCAGGACAGGGCGCTGCGGTTCTACACCGACGTGCTCGGCTTCGTGACCAAGCACGACATCCCGATGGGCGAGCACCGGTGGATCACCGTCGTCTCCCCGGAGGCGCCCGACGGCGTGGAGCTGGTGCTCGAGCCCGCCGGGCACCCCGCGGTCCGGCCGTACACGGAGGCGCTGGTCGCCGACGGGATCCCGTTCACCGCGTTCGCCGTCGACGACGTGCAGGCCGAGTACGAGCGGCTGACCGCGGCAGGCGTGGCCTTCACCCAGCCGCCGGTCGCGATGGGCCCGGTCACCACCGCCGTCCTGGACGACACCTGCGGGAACCTGATCCAGCTCGTCGCCATGTGACCGCCGGCTGACCGGCAACCGTCCCGCCTGCCCCCGGCCGGTGGGAGGAGCAAGATGGCGTGATGCGCGTCTCGCTGTTCGCCACCTGCCTGGTGGACACCCTGACCCCGTCGGTGGCCCACGCCACCGCCTCGCTGCTGCAGCGGCTGGGGCACGAGGTCGTGGTGCCCCGCGGGCAGGCCTGCTGCGGGCAGATGCACGTCAACACCGGCTACCGCCGGGAGGCCGTGTCCATCGTGGCCAACCACGTGCGGGCCTTCGAGGGCGCGGAGGCGATCGTCGCGCCGTCCGGCTCGTGCGTCGCCTCGATCCACCACCAGCAGGCCGCCGTGGCCCGCCGGGCGGGCGACGAGGGGCTGGCCCGGGCGGCCGAGGAGCTGGCCGGGCGCACCTACGAGCTGTCCCAGCTCCTGGTCGACGTCCTGGGCGTCACCGACGTCGGCGCCTACTACCCGCACCGGGTCACCTACCACCCGACCTGCCACTCGCTGCGGCTGCTGCAGGTGGGCGACCGGCCGTACCAGCTGCTGCGGGCGGTGCGCGGGCTGGAGCTGGTCGAGCTGCCCGGGGCCGAGCAGTGCTGCGGCTTCGGCGGCACCTTCGCGGTGAAGAACGCCGACACCTCGACGGCGATGCTCACCGACAAGATGGCCAACGTGCTGTCGACGCACGCCGAGGTGTGCACCGCCGGCGACGCGTCCTGCCTGATGCACATCGGCGGCGGCCTCTCCCGGCTGCGCGCCGGCACCCGCACGGTCCACCTGGCCGAGATCCTCGCCTCCACGGAGGAAGCCGTGACCCCCCAGCAGTCCACGAAGCCGGCGGTGACCGCATGACCGCGACCGTGCCCCCGAAGGCACCGACCTTCCTGGGCCTGCCGACCGCACCCCGGGGCGTCGGCCACCTGCGCGGCGACCAGTCCTTCCCGGACGCCGCCCGGGGCGCGCTGCGCGACGGCCAGCTGCGGGCCAACCTGGGCCACGCGACCAGCACGATCCGCGGCAAGCGCGCCCGGGTGGTCGCCGAGCTGCCCGACTGGGCGCAGCTGCGCGAGGCCGGCCGGGCGCTCAAGGCCGCCACGATGGCCCGGCTGGACGACCACCTGGAGGAGCTCGAGCGCCAGGTGACCGCCCGCGGCGGCGTCGTCCACTGGGCCCGGGACGCCAACGAGGCCAACGAGATCGTCACCCGGCTGGTGCTGGCCACCGGCGCGTCCGAGGTGGTCAAGGTCAAGTCGATGGCCACCCAGGAGATCGGGCTGAACGAGGCGCTGGAGGCCGCCGGGCTCGACGTCTTCGAGACCGACCTGGCCGAGCTGATCGTGCAGCTGGGCGACGACCAGCCGAGCCACATCCTGGTGCCGGCGATCCACAAGAACCGGGCCGAGATCCGGGAGATCTTCGCCCGCACCATCCCCGGCGTCGACCCCGGCCTCACCGACGACCCGCGCAAGCTCGCGATGGCCGCCCGCACCCACCTGCGCGAGCGGTTCCTGCGCGCGCGGGTGGCGGTCAGCGGGGCGAACTTCGCCGTCGCCGAGACCGGCACGCTCACCGTGGTCGAGAGCGAGGGCAACGGCCGGATGTGCCTCACGCTGCCCGAGACGCTGATCACCGTGATGGGCATCGAGAAGGTGGTGCCGACCTGGCGCGACCTCGAGGTCTTCCTGCAGCTGCTCCCCCGCTCCTCCACCGGCGAGCGGATGAACCCCTACACGTCGACCTGGGCCGGGGTCACACCCGGCGACGGGCCGCAGGAGTTCCACCTGGTGCTGCTGGACAACGGCCGGACGGCGGTGCTCGCCGACGAGGTGGGCCGGGAGGCGCTGCACTGCATCCGCTGCTCGGCCTGCCTCAACGTCTGCCCGGTCTACGAGCGCGCCGGCGGCCACTCCTACGGCTCGGTCTACCCCGGCCCGATCGGCGCGATCCTCTCCCCGCAGCTGACCGGGGTCGAGGACAACGCCTCGCTGCCCTACGCCTCCTCCCTCTGTGGCGCCTGCTACGACGTCTGCCCGGTGGCCATCGACATCCCCTCGATCCTGGTCCACCTGCGCGCCGAGCACGTCGAGGCCCAGCAGCGGCCGACGGCGGAGGGCGTGGCGTTCAAGGCGCTGGCCCGGGCGATGTCGAACCCGCGGCTCTGGCACCTCGCGCAGCGGGCGGGGAAGCTCGGCCGGCTGCTGTCCCGGGGCAGGCCGACGCTGCCCAACGCGCTGCCGCCGCCGGTCTCGGCCTGGACCCGCAGCCGCGACCTGCCCACCCCGCCGCGGGAGACGTTCGTCGAGCAGTGGACGCGGGAGCACCGCGGGGGCCGGTCGTGACCGGGCGAGGTCCCACGTGCGACCGCGGTGGCCGGCGGTGAGCGCCCGGGACGACGTCCTCGGCCGGATCCGCCAGGCGCTCGGGCCGGAGCGGGCCACCCCGGCCGAGGTGACCCGCGACTACCGGCTCACCGACGGCCGGCCCGCGGGTGACCCGGCGCTGCTGGAGCTGCTCGTCGACCGGGTCGAGGACTACCGGGCCACCGTGCTGCGCTGCTCGCCCGCGGCGATCGGCGCCACCGTCCGCGCCGCGCTGGACCAGGGGCTCGGCGCGGGCTGGACGGCCGGCGACGTCGTCGTCGCCCCCGGGCTGGCCGAGGCGTGGCGCCCGGCGGGCTGCGACGTGGACGACGACCGCCCGGCGGTGCAGCTGGCCGACCGCGCCGCCTCGGTGACCGCGGTCGCGGTCGGCATCGCCGAGACCGGCACGCTCGTGCTGGACGGCTCCGCGGCCTGCGGACGGCGGGCGCTGTCGTTGCTGCCGGACTGCCTCGTCTGCGTGGTCACCGCCGACCAGGTGGTGGGCAGCGTGCCCGAGGGCCTGGCCCGGCTCGACCCGCTGCGCCCGCTGACCATGGTCAGCGGGCCGTCGGCGACCAGCGACATCGAGCTGCAGCGGGTCGAGGGCGTGCACGGGCCCCGCACCCTCGTGGTCGTGCTGGCCGGCTGACGGGTCACCCCGCGCCGGGGAGCATCAGCGGGTCGGGGGCTCGCCCGCCGCGAGCGCTGCCTGGGCCTGCACCGGGTCGTAGGCGCACGCGTCGGTGACGGTGTCGGCCGAACCCGCCGCGGTGTTGCCGGCCGGCGTGCTCGGCGCGGGCGGCGCGGGGGCCGCCGACGAGGAGGACGGCGCCGGCGCGGACGCCGTGCTCCCGGTGTCCGTGGCCGGGGCCAGCGCCTGCTGCACCAGCGTGCGGATCAGGCCGTAGTCCGGGTAGGCGGGGCGGATCACCGTGTCGTCGAAGACGACGCTGCGGATCGCGTTGTCCTTCACCTTCATCGCCACGTCGACGACGTCGCCCAGCAGGTCCTGCGGGACGTCGGTGGAGACGATGTCCTGGGTGGTGGCGGCCAGCTCCTGGAACCGGGTCAGCAGCGTCACCGGGTTCGCCGCCTTCACGATGGCGTTGAGCACGCAGCGCTGGCGGTCCATCCGCTGGTAGTCGGTGAGGCCGAACCGGCCCCGGGAGTACGCCAGCGCCGTCGGGCCGTCCATCCGCTGGTCGGGCCCCGGCGCGATGTAGTCGTCGGGCAGCGTGCCGAGGGTGGGCTCGCCGCCGATCGGCACGTAGTAGTTCACGTTGACCGTGATGCCGCCGAGCGCGTCGACGAGCCGGCTGAAGCCGTCGAGGTTGACCAGCACGTAGTAGTCGATGTGCAGGCCGAGGGCCTCGCCGACGCCGAGCTTGAGGAAGTCGGCGCCCGGGTCGGCGGTGGGGCCGAGGATGTCCGGGTGCGCGGCCGGGCCGTTGCGGTACACCGCGTTGAGGAGGCTCTCGCTCTCGCTGCCGGCGTCGAACCCGTCGGGGTACACCGCGGCGAGCGGGCTGTCGGCCGGGAAGGGGAGGTCCTCGAGGTTGCGGGGCAGGCTGAACAGCGTGGTGGCGCCGGTGTCGGTCTGCACGTTGGCGACGATGACCGTGTCGGTGCGCACGCCCTCGCGGTCGGACCCGCCGTCGCCGCCGAGCAGGAGGATGTTGACCTCCTCCTTGTCGCCGAAGGGGCGCGACTCGTCGACCGGTGCGGTGACGGTGGCGCTGTCCTCGTCGGCGAAGACGGTGTCGACCAGGTCGCGCTGGGCGGAGGCGATCTGCACCACCTTCGCGGCGGGGGCCACCACGCCGGCGCAGAGCAGGAGCACGACCAGCACGCCGAGCGCGTGCTGCCAGCCGCGGGCACCGCGGGGGAGCACCGCCCGGTAGCCGCCGACCACGACGACCAGCCAGGCCAGCGCCAGCAGGACGACCCCGCCGATGGCGACCACCAGCGCGGTCGAGTCGACGGCGAGCCGGATGGCCTCGCCCCGGCCGGCCGTGGCCAGCCAGACCCCTCCGGCCAGGAGGAGCAGGAAGACGGTGAGGACGACGGCACCCAGCCGGCGGCGGCCACTGGCCAGGAAGGCCGTGCCGGGCAGCAGCGCCCCCAGCACGGTGTAGCCGAGGGCCGAGCCGAAGCCCGGGGCCGCGTGCCGGCCGTAGGTGCGGCGGCTCCCGCGGGACTCCCCCGCCAGCGGGAGACCGGTGTAGTCACGGACGGCGGTCGGGTCGATCCACTCCGTGTCGCCCGGGGACCACACGTGCCGACCCTGCCCAGGCGTGCGTCCGTCGCTCACGCGGCGGACGCTCGGTCCCGGAAGCCGGTCATCAGGCCATGATCGCACTGATCGGGCCGTACGCCACCCACGGGCGGTGGTCACCGTGCGAACGTGTCGTGACTCTGACCGTCACGACCAGCCTGCCACAGCCGGACCGGCTCGGCAGTTCGTGACCCGGGTCACCTCCGGGCGACTGGACCCGCACCTGCTGGGTACCCGACGGGGGAGCCACCCCTGACGGCGTCCTGACCGGCGGGCGACCCGGAACCGCCGTCCGGCAGCGCCGTTGCCACGGCCCGTGGGTCAGGGCACCGTAGGTTACGACACCGTAGGTACCGAACAGAGGAGCCATCGTGTCCCGGACGCCGCTGGAGGCAGCGCTGCTGACCGAGCTCGAGCCGGTCGTGGCCGAGAACCTCGACCGCCACATCAAGCTCGCCCAGGAGTGGCACCCGCACGACTACGTCCCGTGGTCGGAGGGGCGCGACTTCGCCTTCCTCGGCGGTGAGGACTGGTCCCCGGAGCAGTCCCGGCTGGACGAGACCGCCAAGGCGGCGATGTTCACCAACCTGCTGACCGAGGACAACCTGCCCAGCTACCACCGGGAGATCGCCACCCGGTTCGGCCGGGACGGCGCGTGGGGCACCTGGGTCGGCCGCTGGACGGCGGAGGAGAACCGGCACGGCATCGCGCTGCGCGACTACCTCGTGGTCACCCGCGGCGTCGACCCGGTCGAGCTCGAGCGGGCCCGGATGGACTACATGATCGAGGGCTACGACTCGGGGGACAAGACGCCGCTCGAGGCGGTCGCCTACGTCTCCTTCCAGGAGCTGGCGACCCGGGTCAGCCACCGCAACACCGGCAAGGCCACCGGCGACCCGATCGCGGACAAGCTCCTCACCCGGATCGCCAAGGACGAGAACCTGCACATGGTCTTCTACCGGAACATCGTCTCGGCGGCCTTCGAGATCGAGCCGGACGCCACCATGCGCGCCGTCGCCGACGAGGTCATGCGGTTCGAGATGCCCGGCGCCTCGATGGCCGGTTTCCGCAAGAACTCCGTGATCATCGCCAAGGCCGGCATCTACGACCTGCGGCTGCACCACGACGACGTGATCTCGCCGGTGCTGCGTGCCTGGAAGGTGTTCGAGCGCACGGACCTCGGCCCGGAGGGCGAGAAGGCACGGGAGGAGCTGGCCCAGTTCATGGTGGGCCTGGACGCGCAGGCGACCAAGTTCGTGGAGAGCCGCGACCGGATGCGCGCCCGCATGCAGGCCCGGATGGACGAGAAGCTGACGCCGCTCCCGCAGTAGAAGGACCACCCTGCCCCCCGACCCTCGCAAGCTCGGGGCGGGCCCCTGCAGGATGGCCGTTCCAGCACGCTCGTAGGGTCGCAGTCGTGCGCCTGGCCACCTGGAACGTCAACTCCATCCGCAGCCGAGCCGACCGGGTGGAGGCCTGGCTGCAGCGCAGCGACGTCGACGTCCTGGCGCTGCAGGAGACCAAGTGCAAGGACGAGCAGTTCCCGGAGGAGCGCTTCCGGGCGCTGGGCTACGACGTCGTGCACGTCGGCCACTCGCAGTGGAACGGCGTGGCGCTGCTCTCCCGGGTGGGGCTCACCGACGTCCAGGTGGGCTTCCCCGGCATGCCCTCCTGGTCGTCGAAGGAGGGCGTGGAGCCCGCCCCCGAGGCCCGTGCGCTGGGCGCGACCTGCGGCGGTGTGCGGGTGTGGAGCCTCTACGTGCCCAACGGCCGCACGCTCACCGACCCGCACCTGCAGTACAAGCTGGAGTGGCTCGAGGCGCTGCGGGTGAGCGCCGCCGGCTGGCTGACCGAGGACGCCGAGGCGCCGGTGGCCCTGGTCGGCGACTGGAACATCGCACCCCAGGACGACGACGTCTGGGACATGTCGGTGTTCAGCCACTCCACGCACGTCTCCGAGCCCGAGCGGGCCGCGTTCCGGGGCGTCGTCGAGGCGGGGTTCACCGACGTCGTCCGGCCCTACACGCCGGGACCCGGCGTCTACACCTACTGGGACTACACCCAGCTGCGGTTCCCCCGGCGCGAGGGCATGCGCATCGACTTCGCGCTCTGCTCCCCCGCCCTGGCCCGCCGGGTCACCGGTGCCTCGATCGACCGCGAGGAGCGCAAGGGCAAGGGCGCCAGCGACCACGCCCCGGTCGTCGTCGAGCTGGCCGACTAGCTCCCCGACGCGCGCACGAGCCGGAAGGACGGCGCAGCCGGGGTCGTTGCACCAGGCGATGACCACCGCGCTCGCCGCCGTCGCACCCGCCGTCCCCGCACCCACCCGCCTCTGGACCCCGTCCCGCGTCCTCGTCACCCGCTCCGCCGCCGAGCGCCCGCACGGGCAGCGCATCCTGGCCCGTCTCGAGGCCGCCGGGGTGGACGCCGTCGAGCTGCTGCCGGGCGACCGGCTGCCCAACCTGCGCGGAGACGGCGACCGGGCGGCGTTCATGGCCGCCAAGCAGACGCTGGCCGTCGTCGTCCCCCCGCCGTCCAAGCGCCGCCTGCAGCCGATCCCGCCGTCCGCCGACTGGCGCTTCGACCTCGCCGAGGGGTGCCCCGCGCACTGCCAGTACTGCTACCTCGCCGGGTCGCTGTCCGGCCCGCCGATCACCCGGGTCTTCGCCGACCTGGACGAGGTGCTCGGTGACCTGGCCGGCTACGTCGGCCGCGGCGCCGTCACCTCCGGCACGGCCGCCCGCGGCGACGAGGGGACGACGTTCGAGGCGTCCTGCTACACCGACCCGCTCGCCCTCGAGCACCTCACCGGCGGGCTGGCGACCGCGGTGCAGTTCTTCGGCACGCACGCCTGGCCCGGGCCGGTGCAGCTGCGCGCGACGACCAAGTTCGACGACGTCGCCGGCCTGCTCGACCTGCCGCACGGCGGTCGCACCCGGCTCCGCTTCTCGGTCAACGCCGCCTCGGTGGCCCGCCGGTTCGAGGGCGCCACCTCACCGGTCGCCGGCCGGGTCGCCGCGCTGGCCGCGGTGGCCGCCGCCGGCTACCCGGTGGGGCTGACCATCGCGCCGATCATGCCGACCGACGGGTGGCGGGAGGAGTACGGCGAGCTGCTGGACGCCGTGGCCGCGGCCCTGCCGCCGGGCGCCGACCTCACCGTCGAGTGCATCACCCACCGCTTCACCCCGGGCAGCAAGGCGACGCTCACCGACTGGTACCCGCGCACCAAGCTGGAGATGGACGAGGCGGCGCGCACGACCAAGCGCGGCAAGTTCGGCTCGGTCAAGCACGTCTACCCCAGGGAGACGATGGCCGAGCTGCGCGGCTGGTTCGAGACGGCGCTCGCCGATCGGCTGCCCACCGCGCGGGTCCTCTACTGGACGTAGGGCTCAGCGCGGGCGGTGCTGCACCAGGCCGACCGGCACGGGCCCGGGCCAGACGGCCTCCAGCGCCTCGGCGGTCTCCTCGCGCAGCTCCCCCGCGGCGCCCACCGTGGAGATCCGCGCCGGGGTGTCCTCGCGGGTGGTCTCCCGGACGTCGGCCACCACGACGGTGATGTTGTCGGTCGGCGGCCCGGCGAGGGCGGCGTCCCGCAGCGCCGCGGCGGCCTGGGCCGGCGGGCCGGCGACGAGCAGGTCGCGGATCACGCTGGGCGGCACCACGTCGGACAGCCCGTCGGAGCAGACCATGAGCCGGTCGCCGGGGCGGGCGTCCAGCCGGATGACGTCCAGCGCCGCGACGTCGTCGTCCGCACCGTGCAGGGCGGCGTAGACCGCCGAGCGCTGCGGGTGCACCCGGGCCTCGGCCGGGGTCAGCGAGCCGGCGTCGATCAGCGCCTGCACCAGCGTGTGGTCGGTGCTGATCTGGGTCAGCTCGTCACCGGCCAGCAGGTAGGCGCGCGAGTCGCCGATGTGCAGCAGCGCGATGCCCTCGGCGTCGACGTGGAACGCCGACAGCGTGGTCGCCATCGTGCGCAGCCGGGGCCGCTCGGTGTAGGCCGCGCGGATCCGCTCGTTCGCGCTGGCCACCACCCGCACCGGGTCGTCGGCGCCGTCGCCGAGGCTGCCGGAGGCCAGCGGGGCCAGCCAGTTGACCACCAGCGACGAGGCCACGGCCCCGCCGACGTTGCCGCCGACGCCGTCGGCGATGGCGATCAGCAGCGGTCCGCCGACCGCGGAGTCCTGGTTGTCCGGGCGCGGTCCGCGGGTGGAGACGGCCGCGCTGTCGAGCACCAACACCGTTCCCACCTCCTGACCCCACCGCCGGTGCGCGTGTGCACCGATCCAGGGGACGGTAGATGACGCGGCTGCGCGGTGCTCCCGAACGGTCCCGAGACGTGCCGGATGGGGCAGATGAGGAAGCACGTACCGTGCCCTGTCGTGCTCGTGCTGCTGCCCCCCTCGGAGACCAAGCACCCCGGCGGCGACGGCGCCCCGCTCGACCTGACCACCCTCGCGGCACCCGAGCTGACCCCGCTGCGCGAGCAGCTGGTGGACGCCGTGGTGTCGCTGTCCGCCGACGTCCCCGCGGCCCGTGCCGCGCTGGACCTGTCGCCGAAGCAGGACGACGAGATCGCCCGCAACGCCGCGCTGCGCACCAGCCCGACGATGCCGGCGATCGAGCGGTACACCGGCGTCCTCTACGACGCCCTCGACGTCCGGTCGCTGACCCGTGCCCAGCGGCGCCGGGCCGACCAGCGGCTGGCGGTCGGCTCGGCGCTGTTCGGCGTGCTGCGCGCGGACGACGCCGTCCCGGGCTACCGGCTGTCGGCGGGCAGCACGCTGCCCGGGCTGCCCACCCTGCGGTCGCTGTGGAAGCCGGTGCTCACCGACGTGCTGGCCGGTATCGACGACCTGGTCGTGGACCTGCGGTCGGGCGCGTACGCCGAGCTGGCCCCGGTGCCCGGTGCGGTGACCGTGCAGGTGCTCAGCGAGCGGCCGGACGGGACGCGGGCGGTGGTGTCGCACTTCAACAAGGCGCACAAGGGTCGGCTGGCCCGGCTGCTGGCGACCACCACCGGTGAGCCGGACTCCGTCGTCCGGCTGCGGGCGCTGCTTCGGCGGGCGGGGTTGCACGTGGAACATGCCGGCGGCACCGAGCTGACCCTCGTCGTCCCGGCCGCCGCGATACCTCAGCGCTGAGACAGCCGTTACGGTCGCGGTGTGGACGACGACCTGTGCACCCGCCCGGCGACCGAGCTGGCTGCGCTGGTGCGCGACCGCGAGGTGTCGGCCCGCGAGCTGGTGGACGCCCACCTCGACCGGATCGAGCGGCTGAACCCGGCGCTCAACGCCATCGTCACGCTGGACGCCGAGGGCGCCCGGGCCGAGGCCGACGCCGCCGACGCCCGGCTGGCCGCCGGCGAGCCGGTCGGACCGCTGCACGGCCTGCCGATCGCGCACAAGGACACCCATGCCACCGGCGGCATGCGGACGACGTGGGGCTCGCCGCTGCACGCCGACACCGTGCCGGCGCACGACGAGCTGGTGGTCGCCCGGCTGCGCGCCGCGGGGGCGATCCGGCTCGGCAAGACCAACGTGCCGGAGTTCGCGGCCGGCTCGCACACCTTCAACACCCTGTTTGGCGCCACCCACAACCCCTACCGGCACGGGCTGTCCGCCGGCGGCTCCTCCGGGGGTGCCGCCGCCGCGCTGGCCGCCGGTCTGGTGCCGATCGCCGAGGGCAGCGACATGGGCGGCTCGCTGCGCAACCCGGCCGCGTTCTGCAACGTCGTCGGCCTGCGGCCCACGCCCGGCCGGGTGCCCACCCACCCCGCCGCGATCGGCTGGTCGCAGCTGTCGGTGCAGGGCCCGATGGGCCGCACGGTCGCCGACGTCGCGCTCGGCCTGTCCGCGCTCGCCGGCCCCGACCCCCGGGTGCCCATCTCGCTCGGCGACCCCGGTGCGCCCTTCGCCGCTCCGCTGCCCACCGAGCTCACCGGGCTGCGGGTGGCCTGGGCCCCCACGCTGGGCGGGCGGGTGCCGGTCGACCCGGCGATCACCGCCGTCCTCGAGGCCTCCCTGGGTGTCTTCACCGACCTGGGCGCCACCGTCGAGGAGGACTGCCCCGACCTGACCGGCGCCGACGAGGCGTTCGGCGTCCTGCGGGCGTGGCTGTTCGAGGCCAGCTATGGCGACTTGGTGCGGCGCAACCCCGACCGGGTCAAGGAGACGATCCGGTGGAACGCCGCCCGCGGCGCCGAGCTCACCGGCGCGGACGTCGGCCGGGCCGAGGTGGCGCACACGGCGCTGTACGAGCGGGTGGTCGCCTTCTTCGACCGCTTCGACGTGCTGCTGGCGCCGACCACGCAGGTGCTGCCGTTCCCGGTCGAGCAGGAGTACCCGACCTCGGTGGGTGACGTCGAGTTCGACGACTACCTGGGCTGGATGCGCTCCTGCACGCTGGTCTCGGCGACCGGTTGCCCGGCGCTGTCGGTGCCCGGCGGGTTCACCCCCGACGGGCTGCCGGTGGGGCTCCAGGTCGTCGCGGCGCCCCGGGCCGACCGGCGGGTGCTGGAGGTCGGGCACGCGTTCGAGCAGGCCACCGGCTTCGGCCGGCGCCGGCCCGACCTCGGCTGAGGGTCAGTCGGCCTCGGGGCCGGCGACGCGGTACGCGCCGGCGGTGCCCGGCGTGGCGGCGGGCAGGTGCGCCCGGGCCTCCTCGCGCTTCTCCTGGCGGCGGGCCATGACGACGCTGCCGACCAGGAACAGGCCGGACAGGATCAGGATGACCGCGGTGAAGGCGTTGAGGAACGGCAGGTCCAGCCCGGCCAGGGTGAGCACGCCCACCGCGATGAGGGCCAGCGCGGCCAGCAGCGCCCCGGCAGCCCGCAGCGGGCTCTTGCCGACCTCCTCGATCCCCTGCTGCGCCTTGTCCTGGGCGTAGTCGAGCGGCTTCTTCGCCCAGCTGAAGCGGGTGGCCAGCACGGCGAGACCGGCGAAGATGACGATGAAGCCGGGGCCGGGCAGGACGAGCAGCCCGATGCCGGCGAGGGTGAGCAGGCCGCCGAGAACGGCGATGGCGACGGTCTTCATGGACCCGTTGTGCCCCGCCGGGTGGTCGCCCATGCGGAACCACGCGGTACGGGCGTGGCGGGGCGATCGTCGGACCCTCCCCGCAGCATGGGGGCATGACGACCCCCGCTGACGACCTGGCCGGCCGGACCGGGCTGGACGAGGAGCTGCTCGGCGTCCCGGTCCGGCTCCCGGCCCTGCGGGACGGGCCGGCGACGGTCCGGCTCGACTACACGCACTTCAGCGTGCTGCACCGCCCGGACCGTCGGCTGGCCGCGGTCACCGGGGTGGGCATCGACGGGGCGCTGCTGCAGGACCTGCCGCGCGAGGGCATCGAGTGGCGGCTGGACCCGCGGCTGCCCGCCGGCCAGCAGACCGGGCCGGAGGTCTACACCCGCAACGACCTGGACCGCGGCCACCTCGTCCGCCGGGCCGACGCCGTCTGGGGCACCACCCTCGCCGAGGCGCAGCAGGGCAACGAGGACACCTTCCACTACACCAACGCCGCGCCGCAGGCCGCCTCGTTCAACCAGGGCGAGCAGCTGTGGCTCGGCCTGGAGGAGTACCTGCTGACCAACGCCGCCACGGCCCAGCGGAAGCTCGTCGTCCTCACCGCGCCGGTGCTCGACCCGGCCGACCCGCCCTACCGCGGCATCCGCGTCCCGCTGCGGTTCGTCAAGGTGGCGGCGTTCGTGCACCGCGGCGAGCTGGCCGCCACCGGCTACCTGCTCGACCAGACGCCGCTGGTCGGCGAGCTGCCCGGCACGGCCGCCACCGACGACGCCCCGCCGCTCGGGCCGTTCCGCACCTTCCAGGTGCCGGTCGCCGACGTCGCCGCGCTCACCGGCCTGGACCTGGACCAGCTCGCCGCCGTCGACCGGCTGCCGGCCACCGTCGGGGCGGACGCCGGCGGACCCGGGGTGCCGTCGGGCTGGGCCCGGCTCCGCACCCTGGCCCAGGTCCGCTGGCAGCAGGGCTAGCGGCGCGAGCGCAGCCCCCGCAGGGTGCGGACGGCGACCAGCAGCTCGGCCAGCTCGTGCCGGTCACCACCGGCCAGCTCGGCCAGCTGGGCCGCCGACCGCTGCTGGGACAGGTCCCACGCGTCGACCCAGCGGGCCACCAGCTCACCGGCGGTCTCCTCGTCGGAGCTGCGCAGGCCGAGCACGTCCGCGGTCAGCGTCGCCTGCTCGGTGGCCAGGTCGTCGCGGAGCGTCGCCCGGGCCATCGACGGCCAGCGCCGGTCCCGCGGCAGGCCGGTGACCAGCTCGCGCAGCGGCACCAGCCCCAGCCGCTCGGCCAGGCACTGCGACACCTGGCCGGCCAGCGCGATCGGCGCACCGGTGCGCTCGGCGACCACGGTGAGGTCGAGGGCGGTCGGCAGCAGCGGCGCGGCCGCGACCTCGGCGGCCAGCTCCGGCGGCACCCCCGCCGAGCGCAGCTCCGCGGACCGGTCGGCGTAGGCCTCGGCGTCGGCACCCAGCAGCCAGCCGGGCAGCCCCGCCCGGACCGTCGCCACCGGTGCGGCGAACCGCTCCGTCACGGCGCCCAGCGTGGCCGCCGGCTCCGCGGTGAGCTCGGGCACCCGCAGCAGCCAGCGGGTGGCCCGCTCGGCCAGCCGGGTCGCCTCGGTGCGCAGGTGCACCTGCACCGCGGCCGGCACCCGGTTGTCCAGCTCGCGCGCGGCGTCCCAGAGCCGGTCGACGTCGAACGCCGCCCGGGCCACCGCGTGCGCCCGCACCACCGCGGCCAGCGGGGCGCCGGTCTCCTCGGCCAGCCGGAACAACCCGGTGACCCCGGCGACGTTCACCGCCCGGTTGGTCAGCGCGGTCGCGACGATCTCCCGGCGCAGCGGGTGGCTGGTCAGCGCGGTCGGGAACCGGCGGCGGAGCGCGGCGGGGAAGTAGTCCTGCAGCAACCCGGCCAGCGCCGGGTCGTCGGGCAGCCCGGAGTGCAGCACGGCGTCGCTGGCCTCGATCTTGGCGTAGGCGAGCAGCACGCTGAGCTCGGGGTTGGTCAGCCCCTGCCCGTCCCGGCGCCGTTCGCCGAGCGCCCGGTCGTCGGGCAGCGCCTCGACCGC
The DNA here is from genome assembly GCF_014195485.1 of Modestobacter versicolor. Lineage (NCBI taxonomy): Bacteria > Bacillati > Actinomycetota > Actinomycetes > Geodermatophilales > Geodermatophilaceae > Modestobacter > Modestobacter versicolor. The sequence goes on along the minus strand of NZ_JACIBU010000001.1, from coordinate 3,296,712 downwards.
GCGGTCCAGCCGGCCGGCCCGCTCCAGCGACCGCAGGTAGCGCTGGTGGGCGTCCAGCAGGCCGCGGGCGGCGGAGGACTCGGACGCCAGCGTGGCGTTCTGCGCGTAGTTGTCGGACAGCACGTCGGCGGCCACCTCGTCGGTCATCTCGACCAGCAACCGCGCCCGGCCGCCGGTGTCCAGCCGCCCCTCGTCGACAACCCGGTTCAGCGCGATCTTGATGTTGACCTCGTGGTCGGAGGTGTCCACGCCGGCGGAGTTGTCGATCGCGTCGGTGTTCACCCGGCCGCCGGCCAGCGCGTACTCGATCCGGCCGCGCTGGGTCAGCCCCAGGTTGCCGCCCTCGCCGACCACCCGCACCCGCAGCTGCTCGCCGTCGACCCGCACCGCGTCGTTGGCCTTGTCGCCGACGTCCAGCGCGCTCTCCGACGACGCCTTGACGTAGGTGCCGATCCCGCCGTTGAACAGCAGGTCGACCGGGGCCAGCAGCACCGCCCGGACCAGCTCCGCCGGGCTGAGCGCGTCGACGTCCTCGGCCAGGCCGAGCGCGACCCGCATCGGCTCGGAGACCGGCACCGACTTCGCCGTCCGCGGCCACACCCCGCCCCCGGCGCTGATCAGCGACCGGTCGTAGTCGGCCCACGAGGAGCGCGGCAGCTCGAACAGCCGGCGGCGCTCGGCGAAGGAGACGGCGGCGTCCGGGGTCGGGTCGACGAAGACGTGCCGGTGGTCGAAGGCGGCCACCAGCTGCAGGTGCTCCGACAGCAGCATCCCGTTGCCGAAGACGTCGCCGGACATGTCGCCGATGCCGACGACGGTGACCTCCTGGCTCTGCACGTCGACGCCGAGCTCGCGGAAGTGCCGGGTCACCGACTCCCAGGCGCCGCGGGCGGTGATGCCCATCGCCTTGTGGTCGTAGCCCACCGAGCCGCCGGAGGCGAAGGCGTCGCCGAGCCAGAACCCGCGCTCGATCGCCACGGAGTTGGCCAGGTCGGAGAAGGTCGCCGTCCCCTTGTCCGCCGCGACCACCAGGTAGGTGTCGTCGCCGTCGTGGCGCACCACCCGCTCGGGCGGGACGACGGCACCCTCGACCAGGTTGTCGGTGAGCGCGAGCAGCGCCCCGATGAACAGCGTGTAGCAGGCCTTCCCCTCGGCCAGCAACTCATCGCGGGAGGCCCCCTCCCCCGGCCCGCGGAGCACCACGAACCCGCCCTTGGCACCGGTCGGCACGATCACGGTGTTCTTCACCGTCTGCGCCTTGACCAGGCCGAGCACCTCGGTGCGCAGGTCCTCCCGGCGGTCGCTCCAGCGCAACCCACCCCGGGCGACCGCGCCGAACCGCAGGTGCACGCCCATCACCCGCGGCGAGCTCACCCAGACCTCGCGGGCGGGCCGGGGCTCGGGCAGGTCCGGGACGGCGTGCGGGTCGAGCTTGATCGCCAGCGGGGCGCCGCCGGTGAAGACCCCCGCGGTGTAGGCCGTCGTCCGCAGGGTGGCCTGGACGGCGGCGAGCAGCGAGGTGAGCACCCGGTCGGCGTCCAGCGACTCCACCGACCCGATCGCCTCGACCAGGGAGGCGACCAGCGCGGTGGTGCGGGCCTCCCGGCCGGCCTGGCGGTCGGGGTGGAACCGGGTCTCGAACAGCGCCACCAGCCGGGCGACGATGCCGGGGTGCGCGGCCAGCGTCTCCTGCACGTAGCCCTCGCCGAAGGGCAGCCCGCCCTGCCGCAGCCACTGCACGTAGGCCCGCAGCACCGCCACCTGCCGCCAGGTCAGCCCGGCCAGCAGCACCAGCGAGTTGAGCGCGTCGTCCTCCGCGCGGCCGGCCCACACCGCGGTGATGGCGTCGGTGAACCGCTCGGGCAGGGTGCCGGCGAAGGGCACCTCGCCGGTCGGCGAGGCCAGCCCGAAGTCGTAGACCCACGCCATCGGCGCGCCGATCCGATCGATCTCGTAGGGCCGCTCGTCCAGGACGTCGACGCCCATGTGCTGCAGCACCGGCAGCACGTCGGAGAGCAGCAGCCGCTCCCCCACCCGGTAGATCGTCAGCCGGCGCTCGCCCTCCGGGCCCTGGGCCGTGGCCCACAGCCGCAGGTCCATCCCGCCGGGGGTGAGCCGGTCCAGCCGGGCCAGGTCCTCGACGGCGAGCGCGGCGGGGAAGTCCTCCTGGTAGGCGGCCGGGAACGCGTCGGCGACCCGGGCCAGCATCCGGGCGGCGTCGTCGCCGTACCGGGCGGCCAGGGCGTCGGCGAGGTCGTCGGTCCAGCTGCGCGCGGCGGCGGCGAGCGAGGCCTCCAGCGCCGGGACGTCGACCTCGGGCAGCGTCGCGCCGCTGCGCCGGCTGACCGGCACCCGCACCACGAAGTGCAGCCGGGACAGCACCGACTCGCTCGACCGGACGGTGAACTCGACGTTCGTGCCGCCGAGCTGCTCCAGCAGCAGCCGCTGCATCGCCAGCCGGACCTGGGTCGTGTACCGGTCCCGGGGCAGGTAGACCAGCGCGGAGAAGAACCGGCCGAAGGGGTCGCGGCGCAGGAAGAGCCGCGTCTGCCGGCGCTCGCGCAGGTGCAGCACGGCCAGCGCGACCGGCAGCAGCTCGTCGACGTCGACCTGGAGGAGCTCGTCGCGCGGGTAGGTCTCCAGGACGTCGAGCAGCTCCTTGCCCGAGTGGCTGTCGGCCGGCACCCCGGAGCGCTCCAGCACCGCGTCGGCCGTCCGCCGGACGAGCGGCACGTCGCGGACGCTGCTGGTGTACGCCTCGTTCGGGAAGAGCCCGACCAGCAGGTGCTGCCGGCCGCGGCTGCCCGGGACGTCGCTGGGCAGGTCGACGACGACCAGGTCCAGCCAGGCCGGGCGCTGCACGGTGGAGCGGGCGTCGCCCTTGGTGACCAGCACCCGGCGGCTGCCCACCGCGCCGGGGGCGGCGAGCGCGGCCGGGGCGACGGAGGTGGTGCGCTGCGGCGAACCGCGCAGCAGGCCCAGCTCGGAGCCCTCGACCACGGAGGGGTCGGCGGTGTCGCCGACCAGCTCGACCGTGCGCGCGCCGAGGAAGAGGAAGTTCCCGTCGGCCAGCCAGCGCAGCAGCGCCGCCGCCTCGGCCGGGTCGTCGGCGGCGTGCTCACCGGCGTCCGCCGCGGCGGGCTCCCGGTCCAGCGCGTCGGCCACCTCCCGGGCGCGGGCGGTGAGGGCGTCGGCGTCCTCGTGGGTGCGCCGGACGTCGGCGAGCACGGTGGCCAACCCCGCGACCAGGTCCTCGGCGGCCTCGTCGTCGACCGCACCGGCCAGCACGACGGCCATCCAGGACTCGGCCAGCGCGTCGGCGCCGCAGGCGGCGGCGTCCGCGCTGTCGCAGAAGGCGATCAGCTCGCCCTCGGCGTCCCGGCGGACCACGACGATCGGGTGGACGACGTGCTGGGCGACGATCCCCTGCCGGACCACCTCGGCGGTGACCGAGTCGACCAGGAACGGCATGTCGTCGACGACCACGCGCAGCACCGCGCGCCCACCCTCGCCCCGGTGCACGTCGACCACCGGGGTGCCGGGCCGGCGGCGGGCGGCCAGCCGCAGGTGGTCCAGGGCCAGGGCGGCCAGCTCGGCGGGCTCGTGGCCGACCACCTCGGCGGCCGGCTCGCCGGCGTAGAACCGGTGCATCAGCGCGGCGCCGTCCTCGGCACGGACCCCCGCGGGCAGGGCGGCGCCGCCGGTCATCAGCCCGCCGGCGGCCGCGGCGGCGTCGTCCAGCAGGCGGCGCTTCTCGTCCTGCGCGGCCTCCAGCGAGGCCATGTCCACCGGGACGTCAGCCGCCCGGTCGAGCATGCGGTCCGAGAGGGTTTCCGTGCCGACCATGTCCGGCCACGCTAGTCACCCGGGTGCCGCCCCGCACGTACATCGGCGCGCCGTCGGGGGCACGCCGCGGTCAGCAGGTCAGGCGCGGACCTTCAGCGGCAGCAGCAGCTCGGCGATCCAGCTGAAGACGGCGATCAGCAGGCCGCCCAGCACCGCCGGCACGAAGCCGTCGACGGAGAACCGGTCCGACAGCGCGGCGGTCAGGCCGAGCATGGCCGCGTTGATCACCAGCAGGAACAACCCGAGCGTGAGGACGACGAACGGCAGCGCGAGCAGCCGCACGACCGGTCCGACGATCGAGTTCACCAGCGCGAACAGCAGCGCCACCCAGAGGTAGGTGCCCGCCTCGCCGTACCGGCCGCCCGCGGTGTCGACGCTGATCCCGTCGACCAGCCGGGTGACGGCGTAGATGATCACCGCCAGCACGACGACGCGTACGGCGAACTTCCCGATCGTGGCCACGGCGCGGAGGCTAGCGCCCGAAGATCAGCAGCACGTGGCTCGCGTCGTCTAACCCGCTCTCGCGTCGTCGGCAGACAGGCCTAGAGAGTGCTGCCCGGCGTTCCCGTACCGCGGTGCCGTAGCGGGGTGCCGTAGTGCGCGGCCGCAATCCCGTAGCCGGTACGGTGCCCGCCCGACCAGCGCGTCTCCAGCATTGACCTCGTCCTGCTGGAGCCGGGGACGACCCCGGCCGCACTGATCTGGAGCACCCCGTGACCACCCTGACCCGCCGCCGTGGCAAGCACCGCGCCCCGCGTCCGCCCCGCCGTCCCGCGTCCACCGTCTCCGGCCTCGTGGCCGCCGCCGGGCTCGCCCTGACCCTGGCCGCCTGCGGCGGCAGCGGCTCGGACGTGCCGGACGAGGACGCCGTCGCCGCAGCCGTGGAGGACGCCGTCGGCACCAGCGACGAGGACGTCGAGGCCGCCGTCGAGGAGTGGGCCGAGAGCGTGTCCGGCAAGCCGGACGCGCCCGACGAGCCGCTGGCCGTCGGGGACTGCGCCGAGACGATCTGGTACGAGACGCCCGCCGCCGGCCTCCCCTCCATCGACTGCGACGAGGAGCACGACGCGGAGGTCTACCTGGCCGTGCCGCTGGACGAGCTGGGCCCGTCCTTCCCGGGCACGTCCGAGATGCAGGACCACACCAAGCGGGACTGCACGACCGGCTTCGAGGACTTCGTCGGCATCCCGGTCGACCAGTCGGTGAACATGTTCTCCGTCGTGTACCCCACCGAGGAGAGCTGGGCCGACGGCGACCGCACCGCGCTCTGCTACGCCACCGGCCGGACGATGGAGCCGCTGACCGGTTCGCTCGAGGGCGTGGCGGAGTGAGCGCCACGGTCACCCCCGCCCCGGCCCTCGGCGAGCGGCCGCCGACCCCGGCCGGCAGAGCCACCCCGTTCGGCCGGGCCCTGCACTGGTCCGGGGCGGGTGCCGCGGCCGGCGGGTTCGCCGGGATGCTGGCCGACCCGCGCGGCTGGTACGTGGTCGCCTTCTGCGTCGGCTTCACGCTCTGGCTGCTGGTCACCCTGGCCCGCGTCCTCGGGGCGGTCCACCGGGCGCTGCCCGGTGCCCCGCCGCCGGGAGGCCGGCTGGCCCTCGCCCGGGTGGAGTCGATCGCCCGGACCGGCCTCGAGGTCAACGACCAACCGCAGTGCGAGCTCACCGTGGTCGTCGGTCCGGGCACCCTCCGCCAGGGCACCGGGCCGGCCTACGCCACCACCACCCGCGCCGTCCTCGACGTGGTCACCCTCCCGTCCTTCCAGCCCGGCTCGGTGATCGTCGTGTCGCAGCCCGACCCGGCCCAGCCCGACGTCGTGGTGGTGGCGACGCCACCGGCCGACGCGCTGGCCGCCGCCCGGGCCGAGGCCCGGCACGAACCCGGCGAGGGGGCGCTGCCGCCGCTGGACCGGGTGCCCCTCCGGACGGCGGCCCCGCGACCGGGCCTGGGGCTGCGCGGGCCGACCCCCGCCGGTCTGCTCGGTGGGGTGGTGCTCGCCGGCGGTGCCGCGCTCGCGGTGCTGCTGCCGACCCTCCTCGGCTGACCGCGCTGCCATGGGCACGCCAGGGACCGCCCGCGCGGTGGTCGGCTGGGCCGCCTGGGACGTCCGGGACGTCGCCGATGCCCGTCGGCGGCGTCCCGACGTCGACCTGACGGCCTGGGCCGCCGACCGCGGCTTCGACGCCCACGGCAGCGCGAACGCCGGCGGCTGGGCGGGGGTGCTGCCCGGCGAGCCGGAGCTGCAGGCCAACGTGGTGCGGGGCACCACCCCCGGCGGCTGGGACTGCTGCCTGTGGCACTGGCGGGAGCCGGTGCCGGTGGCGGACGGACCGCAGGGCCCCACGCTGCGCGGCCGCCCGCACCACGACCTCACCGTGCAGTCCCCGCTGCGCGGCCTGCCCCGGGCCGGCGGGCGGCGCTTCGTCGGGGTGCCGGTCACCGCCGCGGCGGTCGCCGTCCCGGAGGCGGCCCTGCTGGCGCCCTTCACGCTCGGCGCCCCTGACCCCGATGCCCCTGCCGCCCAGCCGGTCCCGGGGCTGCTCCCCCGCCTGCTGGCCGGCCCGCTCGGTGCGGTCGTGGCGGCCGGGTCCCGGTTCGCGCTCTTCGAGCTGGCCTGGGGGCACGGCGTCCTGGTGCTGCGCCGCAACGGCTACGCGGGTCCGGCCGGGGTGGACGAGCTGCTGGCGGCGCTCGACGTCTGCGCGGCGGCGCTCGCCGAGGTCTGCGCGCCGCTGCACACCCCCGCGCCGTTCGCCCGGCCGCTGCCGGCGGTGGCCTGGCCGACCACCGAGACCGCGACCGGGTGCCCGTGGCCCCCCTCACCGCTGCTGGAGGAGGTGCACCGGCTCAGCCGACGGCTGGACATGCAGCTGGAGGACCCCGACGCCTACCACCGGACCTTCCCCACGACCCCGGTGCCCGGCCGCGCCTGGGCGGTGCTGCGCGGCGCCCTGCCGGTGGGTCCGGCCACCAGCACCGCCCGGATCGCCCTGCACACCGACGCGCCGCTGCCCGCCGGGGGTGGCCGGACGGCGCTGCTGGTGGGCGGGCCGTACGCCCCCACCCCGCCCGGCGGGGTGCGGCTGACCGGCAGCCCGGTGCCGATGCGGTACGCGGTGCGCGGGGAGGCGCTCGGCGTCTGGGTCCTGCGGGACCGCCCACCCTCCCTCGGCGCGGTGACCGAGCTGCTGGGCACGGGGCTGGCGCTCGCCTCCGGGCTGCGGCTCCGCGGGGCTGGCTGAGGGGTGGCAGCTGCCCTACGCTCCGCGGCGTGCCCCAGGGTGAGTGGGTGGTCCGGCCCCGCGCCGGCCTGGTGGCCCAGGCGCTCGCCGAGCTGGCCCGCCCCGGGGTGGTCGGCATCGCCGTCACCGGCGAGGCCGGCTCGGGCAAGACGACGCTGGCCACCCACGTCGGCGTCGCCGTGGGCGCACGGAGCGCCGTGCTGCTGGTCCGCGGGACGGCGCTGGCCGCCCCGCACCCCTACGGCGCGCTGTCGCCCTACCTCGACGGGCTGCCCGACGACCTCGGCGACGGGCCGCCCGGTCCGCTCGTCGTCACCCGGGTGCTGCAGCAGCGCCTGCGCGGCCTCGGCGGTGCGACCGCCCCGCTCGTCGTGGTCGACAACGTCGACCTGGTGGACGAGCACAGCGCGGGCGTGCTCGGCGCGCTGGCCGGGTCCGGCGCGCTGCGCCTGCTGGTGGTGGCCGACGACGTCACGACCGGCCCGGACGCGATCGTCGACCTCTGGCGCGACGGGCTGCTCGGCGCCGTCGTCGTCCACCCCTGGAGCGACGAGGAGGTGGACGCCGCTGTCCAGGCCCGGCTCGGGGGGCAGGTGAGCGCCGGGGTGCGCCGGCACCTGCGGGAGTCCAGCGACGGCAACCCGATGCTGCTGCGGCACCTGCTCGAGCTCGGCGTGCACAGCGGCGGGCTGGTGCGCTCGCACGGCAGCTGGACCGTCGACGCCTTCCGCTGGTCCGCCCCCGAGGCCGGCGGGCTGCTCGACGCGCCGCTGGCCCGCTGGACGGCGGCGCAGCGGCGGCTGCTGGAGCTGGTCGCGCTGACCGACCACGTGCCGCTGACCGCGGTCGACCGGCTGCTGCCGCCCGACCAGCTGGAGGCGTTGCAGCGGGCCGGGGTCGTGGTGGTCGAGCCCGGTCGCGCCGGGGGCGTCGCCGGTCCGCCCACCGCGCGGCTGGCCAGCCCGGCGCTGGCCCGGGCCATCGGCCAGCAGGTGCCCTGGGCCCGGCGGCGGGCGGTGCTGCAGACGGCGGTCGAGCTCGGCGTGGGGGACGGCGACCCGAGCGCGGCGCAGGAGCTGGGGCTGGCGGCGCTCACCCTGGACACCGGCGCCGTGCTGGACCCGGCGCTGGCGCTGCGCGCCGCCGGCACCGCCCTCCTGCAGCAGGACGCCCCGCTGGCCCTGCGGCTGGCCGAGGCGGTCCCGGCCGGCGACCACGAGGCGCTGGCGACGGTGCTGCGCTCCCAGGCGCTGCGGATGCTCGGCCGGACCGACGACGCGGTGGCCGTCCTCGAGGAGCTGCGCGCCCGCCGCTGGCCGGCCATGCCCGCCGGCGAGCGCGTGCTCTGGGCGATCGAGCGGGCCGACACCGCCCGCTACGCCCCGACGCCGGTCCGCGAGACGGCCCTGGAGGTGCTGGACTCCCTGCGCACCGACGGCCCGGTGACGGACGCCGACCCGGAGGCGATGCTCGACATCGCCTGGGCCTCGCTCGCCTTCTCCGGCGGCCGGTACGCCGAGCTCGTCGAGCGGCTGCGCCCGGTGCACGGGGCCGGCACGTCGGCCGGCGTCGAGCGGTGGGCGGTCAGCGGCTCCCTGCTGGCGGCGGCCCTGGCGGCGCTCGGCAGCCAGCAGGAGGCACGGGCGGTGGCTGCCGACGTCGCGGAGGTGTGGCACCAGGGGCAGCTGCCGCCGGACCTCAGCATGGTCGTGCTCTCCGGGTTGAACGTCGCCCTGCTGACCTGCGGCGAGTGGGCGGTGGTGCGCGACCAGCTCGCGCTCCCGGGGCCGCACCGCGACGCCCGCAACGGCACCTCCGACGACTTCGGGCTCGGGCTGGTGCACGTGCTCTGCGGGAACGGGCACCGCGCCCGGCCGCTGCTCCGCTCGGCACTGGCCGGCTTCGTGCTGCGCGACCCGCACCGGCTCGAGGGCCTCGCCCGCGCGGCACTGGCCTGGGCCGAGGCGCTGGCCGGCGACACCGCGGCCGCCCGCGCCGAGCTCTCGCGCTACGCCCCCACGATGTGGCTGGACTACGACGGCCCGGTGACCCCGCAGCTGAGCCTCTCCGGCGCCCGGCTCGCGCTCGGTGACGACGTGCGGGAGGAGGTGGTGGCCCGCGGGCGCGTGCTGCTGGAGCGGGGGCACCTGGGCAACGCCGCCGTCGTGCTCTCCCAGGCCGCCCGGCACGGCTCCGCCGACGCCGTGGCGCTGCTGCGCAGCATGCCGATGCACTCCCCCGGCCCGTGGATGCGCGCCGCCCGCGACCACGCCGAGGGGGTCGCCACCGGGGACGCCGACCTGCTGGCGCGCACGGCGCACGGGCTGCTGGCCGCCGGAGACGCCGGGTTCGCCGTCGACGCCGCGACGGCCGCGCTGGACGTCCCGGACGCGGGCCGGGAGACGGTGCGCAGCGCCGCCAAGGTGCTGCACCTCGCCCGGCGGCAGCTCGCCGGACCCACCGCGCCCGGCGCCGGTGACGCAGCCGCCGGGCCGCTCACCCGGCGCGAGCGCGAGGTGGCCGAGCGGGCGGCGCAGCGCCAGTCGAACGCCGAGATCGCGGCCGCGTTGCACCTGTCGGTGCGCACCGTGGAGAGCTACCTGCAGTCGGCGTTCAGCAAGCTGGGCATCAACAGCCGGACCGAGCTGCCCGGCGCGCTGGAGCAGCTCGCCGGCTGACCCTCCGGGAACAACCGCGGGGCTACGGTGCTTGTAGAGCATGCCGGCCCGGACAGACCCCCGGGCTCCACCCCTTCGTCGCTCCGAGCGACCACTCGCCGAGAGGCGGCTGCCGGGCCGGCCATCGCGCGCCCCGCCGGGACGATCTCCCGACGGGGCGCTGCGCTGTCCGCGGCCAGGCGGTTGTTCGAACACGTGTTCGACTGCTGTGCTAGCGTGGACGACGTCGACCAGGGAGGCCCAGCTACTCCTCTGAGAGAGTCTGCCGCTGTCTAGTGCTGTGGCTAGACAGCCTGAGACCAGGGTCGAGTCGCGGCTCCATGCCTCGGTCTACGCATGTCTATCGCCGGAGCTAGACGAGCGCATAACCTGCTCGACATGGACCCCGTGCGGAACCCGTACGCCCCCGGCGCCGGTCAGCGCCCGCCCGAGCTCGCCGGCCGGGACACGGAGCTCTCCGCCTTCGACGTGGTGCTCGAGCGCATCGCCCGCGGCCGACCCGAGCGCTCGCTGGTGCTCACCGGGCTGCGCGGCGTCGGCAAGACCGTGCTGCTCAACCAGCTGCGCTCGGCGGCGATCAGCCGCGGCTGGGGCACCGGGAAGATCGAGGCGCGGCCCGACCAGTCGCTGCGCCGGCCGCTGTCGGCCGCGCTGCACATGGCGCTGCGCGAGCTGCGGCACCCCGACCAGGAGTCCACCGACGCGGTCCTCGGCACGCTCAAGGCCTTCGCCCAGCGCCAGGCGCCCGCGGACGCGAAGGTCCGCGACCGCTGGCAGCCGGGCATCGACGTGCCGGCCACCACCGGCCGGGCCGACTCCGGTGACATGGAGATCGACCTCGTCGAGCTGCTCACCGACGTGGCCGGCATCGCCGCCGACGTCGGCAAGGGCGTGGCGCTGTTCATCGACGAGATGCAGGACGTGCAGGCCGACGACGTCTCCGCCATCTGCGCCGCCTGCCACGAGCTCTCCCAGCAGGGCGCGCCGCTGATCGTGGTCGGCGCCGGCCTCCCCCACCTCCCCGCGGTGCTCAGCGCCTCCAAGAGCTACTCCGAGCGGCTCTTCCGCTACCTGCGGATCGACCGGCTGGACCGGGCCGCCGCCGACCGGGCGCTGCTGGCCCCCGCCGAGCGGGAGGACGTCGAGTTCCACACCGACGCGCTCGATGCGCTGTACGAGGCCGCCGACGGCTACCCCTACTTCGTGCAGGCCTACGGCAAGGTCACCTGGGACGTCGCCGCCTCCTCCCCCATCACCGCCGCCGACGTCGCGATGGCCGCCCCGGCCGCCGAGGCCGAGCTCGCCGTCGGCTTCTTCGGCTCGCGCTACGACCGCGCCACCCCGGCCGAGCGGGAGTACATGCACGCCATGGCCGAGCTGGGCGGCCCGGCCGGCGCGGCGGTGGGCACCTCCGACGTCGCCGTCTCGCTGGGCCGCAAGCCCGCCTCGCTCTCCCCCGCCCGCGACTCGCTGATCAAGAAGGGGCTGGTCTACTCCGCCGAGCGCGGCCAGATCGCCTTCACCGTGCCGCACTTCGGGCGCTACCTGCTGCGGCACGCCACGGAGTAGCTCGGTCGCCGTCGACGCTGCTGCATTGCACGTCCTTCGTGCGCACCGCCCGCGCTGCAGCGCGAGCAACGGGAACGAAGAGCGTGCAACGCGGACGCTGGTCAACCGGGGACCAGCCGCCCGGCGGACGCACGCACGTCAGCCGCCCGCCGACGGTGTTCCACGTGCAACGTCGCGCGTCCCGGGGCAGGGTGGCGGCGTGAGCCCCGCCGAGGACGTCGTGACCCCCGAGGAGATCCGCATCCCGGTCGAGGGAGGTGAGCTGGCCGCGCTGTACTGGGCCGCCGACGCCCCGGCCGCCCCGCTCGTCGTCCTGGTGCACGGGATCACCGGCAACGCGATGGCCTGGGCGCCGATCGCCGCGGCGCTGGCCGGCGGGTGCGAGGTGGTCGCCCCCGACCTGCGCGGGCGGGCGCGCAGCGCGGGCCTGCCCGGCCCCTACGGGCTGTCCGCGCACGCCGCCGACCTGACCGCCCTGCTGGAGCGGTTCGGCGCCGACGCGGAGGGCGGCGCGGACGCCACAGTGCTGGTCGGGCACTCGATGGGCGGGTTCGTCACCGCCCTGGCCGCGGCGGGCAGCGCCCGCGACCTGGTGCACGGGCTGGTCCTGGTCGACGGCGGCCTGCCCTTCGCCGTCCCCCCGGCGGCCGACACCGACGACATGCTCGCCGTCTTCCTCGGCCCGTCGCTGGAGCGGCTGGACCTGACCTTCCCGGACCTGCCGGCGGTGCGGTCCTTCTGGTCCGGGCACCCCGCGGTCGGGCCCTGGGTCGACCACCCGGCGGTCGCCGCCTTCCTCGCCCGCGACCTGACCGGCGAGGCGCCCGAGCTGCGCAGCGCGGTGGTGTACGAGGCGGTCCGGGTCGACGGCGCGGACATGCTGCGCAACGAGGCCGTGCTGGAGGCCACCACCGACCTGCCGGTGCCGGCGACCCTGCTGTGGGCGACCCGGGGCATGCAGGGCCAGGTGCCCGGCCTCTACGACGAGGTGCGGCTGGCCGGGATGGGCCTGCAGGACGCGCACGTCACCGCCCGCGAGGTGCCCGGCACCGACCACTGGTCGATCCTCTGGTCCGACCAGGGCGTGCAGGCGGTCACCGCCGCCGTCCGGGAGGCCGCCGAGCGGTCCCGGTGAGGCTCAGCCGAGGCTGGGCAGGGCCGGCGGCAGCGAGCGCGGCCCCGCCGCGAGCGGCCGGGGCGCGTCCACCGGGTGCGCCCGGACGGCGAGCACCGCGACGTCGTCCTCGGCCCCGTCGGCCAGCAGCGCCGCCAGGAGCCCGTCGCACAGCTCCTCCAGCGACTCCCCCGCCAGGTCGGCCACGACGGCCCGCAGCGCCTCGCGGCCGGTGTCCAGGTCGCCGGTGCGCCGCTCGAAGAGCCCGTCGGTGAACAGCAGCAGCGTGCTGTCCGGCGGGATGACCGCCACCCCGTCCGAGCGGAACCCCGACCAGCCGATGCCCAGCGGCGGCCCGACCGGCGACTCCAGGTCGACCACCTTGCCGTCGGCCTGCAGCAGCATCGGCATCGGGTGCCCGGCCGAGGCCCAGCGGAGCCGGCGCAGCCCCGCGACCCGGTCGTCGTCGTCCTGCTCGATCCGGGCGACCAGCGCGGTGGCCAGGGTGGCGACGTCCAGCCCGACGACGGCGAGGTCGACCCGGCGCATGACGTCGGCCGGCGCGTCCTGCCGGTCGTAGGCGATCGCCCGGACCAGCGTCTTCAGCTGCCCCATGACCGCGGCGGCCTCGAGGTCGTGGCCCATCACGTCGCCGATGACCAGCACGGTCGAGCCGTCGGGCTGGAGGAAGGCGTCGTACCAGTCGCCGCCGATGGAGACGTCCTGGGTGGCCGGCCGGTAGCGCACGGCCAGCTCGAGGTTGTCCGGCTGCACCGGGGCCGACAGCAGGCTGCGCTGCAGCCGCTCGGCGACCCGGCTCTGCGCGCTCACCAGCCGGGCGTTGTCCATCGCCAGCGCCGCCCGCCGGGACGCGATGTCCGCGGTGCGCAGCTCGGCGTCGGTGAACGGCCCCCGGTCGGGTCCGGTGACCAGGGTGATGGCCCCGAACAGCTCGCCGCGGGCCAGCAGCGGGAAGGTGGCGACCGCGGTCGGCCGCAGCGGCTCCAGCGCGGCGCGCGCCTCCGGCGTGGTCATCGCCTCGACCTGCTCGGCGGTGAGCGACTGGATCACCACGGGCCGACCCTCCCGCAGCGCGGTCGGCACCGGGGCGGTCGACTGGTTGGTGGTGGCCCGCAGGTCCGCGTAGCGGTGCATCGCCGCCACCATCTCCGGGTCCCGGTGGGCGCGGCCGACGTCCCGGCGCCGGCCGTGCTCCACCACGCTGACCAGGCACCAGTCGGCCAGCTGCGGCACGACGAGCTGGGCGAACCGCTGCACCGCCTCGTCGGGGTCCAGGGTGGAGGTCATCGCCTGGCTGATGTCGCCCAGCAGCATCAGGTGCCGCCCGGCCAGCTCAGCGGCGCCGGCGGCGGCCGCGGCGCGCTCGGCGGCCTCCTCGCGGGCGGCGACCGCCTCGGTGCGGGCCTGCTCCACCCGCCGGCGCTCGGTGACGTCGTCGTAGGTGACGACCAGCCCGGCCCCGGTGCGGAAGGCGTGCACCTGGAACCAGGTCTGCAGCGGCTCGAACCAGGCCTCGAAGACCGCCGGCTCACCGGTCGCGGCGACGGCCTCGTAGTGCTCGCTGAACGGCGTGCCGACCGCCTCGGGGAACTCGGCCCAGATGCCCCGGCCGAGCAGGCCGTCGACGGTCCGCCCCAGCACCGCGGCACCGGCCGGGTTGATGTAGCTGAACCGCCACTCCCCGTCCAGGACGAACAGCGGTCGCGCCATGCCCTGCACGGCCTGCACCAGCAGGTCGGCAGGCGGCGCCGCGCCGTCCGGGGTCATGCCCCCACTCTGCCGCATGCCCGGCGCATCCCCGCCGACCGTCGGCCGGCCGGCCGGTCGGCGTCCCCCTGCGGGGTGAGCCGGCGGGCCCGGGACGACGGACGGGGGAGCAGGACCGCGCTGCGGTCCTCCTCCCCCGTCCGGGTGCTGCTGTCAGCTGGTGCTCAGTGCGCCATCACGATCGACAGGTTGCCCTTGCCGTAGCCGTCGACGTCGACCACCAGGTCGATCCGGTTGAAGGCGGCGGCCAGGCCGGCGATGTCGCCGGGGACGGCCTCGCCCGGAGCGTGCAGCGCGTGCAGCTTCGAGTGGTTGCGGCCCTCGCCGTTGAACATCGAGGCGGCGATGTTGACCACCTCGTAGACGGCCTCCAGGTGCATCGGGTAGAGCTCGCCCTCGTCGATGGCGTCCTCCAGCCCGCCCTTGGGGAGCAGCGCCAGCGCGCCGGCGAACCAGGCGGCCAGCCGGATGTCGAGCAGGCACAGCGCGGTGGTGGCCATCGTCGGGTCGACGTAGACGGCCACGGCCGGCTTGTCGTTGAGCGAGACCGGGTCACCCGGGGAGACGGTGACGTCCTTGCCGAACAGGCCCTCGAGCATGTCCCGGACGTCCTTGGCGGTCGGCAGCAGCGCCGGCAGCACGGAGGTCACGCGATCACCCCGTCCAGGGCGTCCTTGAAGGTGTCCTCGTTGAACGGCTTGGCGATGAGGAACAGCGCGCCGGCGTTGGCCGCCTTCTCCCGCATCTCCGGGGAGCCCTCCGAGGTCACGAAGCCGAAGGGCACCTGCTGGCCCGACGCCCGCAGCGCCTCGAGGCACTCGATGCCGCTCATCTCGGGCATGTTCCAGTCCGAGAGGACCAGGTCGGGCTTCTCGGCACCGACCATCTCGAAGGCCTCGCGGCCGTTCTCGGCCTGGATGATGTCGTGGTCGTCGTAGCCTGCCTGGCGCAGGGTGCGGATGACGATCTGCCGCATGACACGGCTGTCGTCGGTAACCAGGATCTTCACAGCGGCACCTCGTTCCGCTCGGCGTGCGGTGCCGGAGCGGCACCCTGCACGGTGATGGTCAGGAAGTTCCCTCGCCACTGGCCGACGAGGGAACGGACGTCGTCCAGCCGCCCCCGGGGCGGGGCCGCCCCGATCTGCGGCAGGCCGAGCTTGGACTCACCCGGCAGGACGCTCTTGATGTTGCCGCCGAGCACGTTGGCGAGCTCGCCCAGCGCGTCGGCGACGTCCTCGTCGTCCACGACCGTCGGCGGCCGGGTCATGAGGACGCTCTCGGTGAGCGCCTCGGCCGTGGCCGGGGCGCAGGTGAGGACGACGGAGCCGGTCCAGGGGCCGACGATGTCGACCCACGCGCTCACGACGTCGGCCGGCGGCGGCACCGGGACGGGCACGAACGCCTCGCCGTCGCCGACCAAGGACGGCCACACCTCGTCGGCGATGCTCTGCACCGTCTCGGCGTCGAGCAGCTCGGTGATGGGCTGGGCGGGGGACAGGGTCACGCGGTCACCTCCTCGGGGAGAAGGCCGAGCAGCGCCAGCTTGTCGCGCAGCGCGTCGGCGGTGAAGGGCTTGATCAGGTACTCGTGCGCGCCGGCGGCCAGGGCCTTGACGATCTGGCCGGTCTCGCTCTCGGTGGTGACCATCATCAGCGTCACCTGCCGGTAGGCCGGGTTGGCGCGGACGGCGAAGACGAACTGCAGGCCGTCCATCACCGGCATGTTCCAGTCGATGCAGCAGAGGTCGGGGACGTACCCCTCCTCCAGCACGTCGAGGGCCTGGCGGCCGTCGCCGGCCTCACGCACCTCGTATCCGAAGTCCTTGAGGATCGTGCCGACGATGCGCCTCATGGCACGGGAGTCGTCGATCACCAGAGCTCTCATCGTCAGGCTCCCTTCCGTGGGCGGTACGCGGAGCCGCGGCCGAGGACGACCCGCTCCCAGTTGTCGTCGACCCCGAGCGTGGTCTCGGCAGCGCCCAGGAACAGCCACCCGTCAGGGCGCATGATCTGGCGCACGCGCGTCAGGATCTGCTGCTTGGTGGGCAGGTCGAAGTAGATGAGCACGTTGCGCAGGTAGACCACGTCGAACGGGCCCAGCCGCGGCAGCGGTGCGGCGAGGTTGCACTCGCTGGCGGTGACCATCCGGCGCAGCGTGGGCGAGATCTCCCACTCGTTGCCGGCGCGGGTGAAGTGCCGCACGAGCATCGAGGCCGGCAGGCCCCGGTTGACCTCGAGCTGGCTGAACCGGCCGGCCCGGGTGCGCTCGACCATCTGCCGCGACAGGTCGGTGGCGGTGATCGACACCCGGGTCGCGGCGTTCGGCAGCGCGTCGGACAGCAGCATCGCGATCGTGTACGCCTCCTGCCCGCTGGAGCAGGCGGCCGACCAGATCTGCAGCCGCTCGTCCGGGCGGCGGGCGGCCAGCAGCTGCGGCAGCACCGTGCCGGTGAAGGCGGTGAACGGGTCGCCGTCGCGGAACCACGACGTCTCGTTGGTGGTCAGCGCCTCGACGATCCGCCGGGTCTTGGCCGGGTCGGGGTGGCTGCGGACGGACTCGACGAGCTCGCTGACGCCGGCGCAGCCCAGCTGCTGGGCCATCGGCAGCAGCCGGGCCTCGACCAGGTACTCCTTGCCGGGCTGCAGGACGATCGCGCTCTCGCGGTGCACCAGCTGGCGCACCCAGTCGAAGCTCGTGGCGGTGAGGGTCACCGGGTGCCTCCGATTCCGGCTGCGGCGCCGGTGCGGGCTGCGGCGAAGGCGGCCGCGGGACGGGGGGTGGGCAGGAGCCGGATGATCGCCTCGGCGACCCGGCCCAGCGGGAGGACCTCGTCGGCGAAGCCGGCCTGGGTGACCGCCCCGGGCATGCCCCAGACGACGGAGGTCGCCTGGTCCTGGGCGATGACGGTGCCGCCGGCCTCGCGGATCTGGCCGGCGCCGATGCGCCCGTCGGAGCCCATGCCGGTGAGGACGACGCCCAGCACGGCACCGCCGTAGGCGGCGACGGCGGAGCGGAAGAGCACGTCGACGGCGGGGCGGCAGAAGTTCTCCGGCGGGGCCTGGTTCAGCGCCGTCCGCCGGGCGGCACCGCTGGTGCCGATGGTCAGGTGGAAGTCGCCGGGGGCGATGTGCACCGTGCCGGGCGCGAGCGGGGTGCCGTCACCGGCCTCGACCACGGTGAGCGGACACAGCCGGTCCAGCCGCTGGGCGAACTGGCGGGTGAAGACGGGCGGCATGTGCTGGACGAGCAGGACCGGCACCGGCAGCGAGGCCGGCAGCAGCGGCAGCACCTTGGTCAGCGCCTCGGGCCCGCCGGTGGACGAGCCGATGACGAGCACGGCCGGCTCCTTGGCCGGGCCCGTGCGCGCCACCGGGGGGCGGACGGCGACCGGGGCCGCGACCGGGGCGGCCGCGGGGCCGCTGCTGATCGGGCGGCCGGTGAGGGCCTTGATCTTGGGGACGAGCTGCTGGCGCACGCTCTCCATCGACTGGGCGACGCTGCCGACGTTGGCCGGCTTGGTCACGTAGTCGTTGGCGCCGGCCGACAGCGCGTCCAGGGTGGCGGACGCCCCGCGCTCGGTCAGCGTGCTGAACATGATGATCGGCACGCGGCTGCGGGTGGCGCGGATGGCGCGCACCGCCTCGATGCCGTTCATGTCCGGCATCTCGATGTCCATCGTGACCAGGTCGGGCTTGAGCTGCTCGAGCTTGGTCACGGCCAGCCGGCCGTTGGGCGCCGTGCCGACGACGGTGATCATCGGGTCCTCGGAGAGGACGTCGGTCACGATCTTGCGGACGACGACGGAGTCGTCGACGACCATCACCTTGATCTGTTCCACGCGTTCCCCCGCAGCCGATGGTCCGGCCGGTTGGGCCGCTCACAACCTCATCGGCATCCGCCGAGGACAAGTTGAGCGCTATCGCGGTGGATCAGTGGGCATCACCGCACGAGCGGGAGCGACCTGCCCGTCACCATCTGCCAAGGGGTGCCCAGGACGGTCAGCGACTCCTCGTCGAGCAGGTCGCTCATCGCCAGGCCCTGCACGCAGCCGGCCAGCGCGTTCCAGACGCCCTCCGCGCCGTCGCGGGAGGAGAACCCGCTGTCGGCGAAGGCCTGGACCGCCATCAGCTGCGCCGCGGCCAGCGTCCGGGTGCGGCCGGAGACGTGCGCTGCCCAGGCAGCACCGTGCATGGCCGCCGCCCACGGGCGGCGCTGGGCGCGGGTGGCGTCGACCGCCAGCCGCCAGCGGCGGCGACCGGCCTCCTCCAGCCCGCGCAGCTCACCGAGCAGCTCGTCCAGGGCGGGGGCGGCCGGTCCGAGGTCGGGGCCGGCGAGGGGCTCCCAGGCGGCGACGGTCGCGTACGGCCCGGTCAGCTCGGTGCGCACCGGGTCGGTCAGCGCCTCGGCGGCCCACCAGCCGGTGGCGGCATCGGCCAGCACGTCGGCGGCGAGCGTCGCGACGGCCGGGTCGAGGTCGGCCACGACGGGGTGCTCGGGGCCCAGGACGTCGTCGCGCACCAGCCGCTCGAGGGCCGGGGTGCTGCCGATCGTGCCGCGCTCGAGGAGGGCGACCAGCCGGGCGGAGCGGTCCTCGCCCTCGCCCTCGCTCCCGGCGTCGGACATGTCCCGCAGCTGCGGGACCCCGGCGGCGGCCAGCTCGTGGGCCCGGCGGGCGCGGAGGGCGTGCGCCGCGCGCTCGGTGGCCGAGCGGCCGGCGGCGGGGTGGCCGGCGGCCAGGCGGTGCAGGGTCGGGGCGTCGGCACCGAGTCCGGTGAGCAGCACGTCGGCGACCTGCCGCCCCGCGGGCAGGCGGACCAGGTCGAAGCCGAGCGTCGCTGCGCTGACCAGGGAGTAGGGCACGTCGCCTCCAGGGAAGTGGTCAGGCAATCGTGGGCGCACCGACCACCATGTGCCACGCGGCCGTCACCCGCTCGCAGGACAGCGAACGGACGACGGACGCGTGTTCAGATCACAGCGTCAGTACCCGACTACCCAGAGTCGAAACCGGGTCACTCAGAAGGTGAAGCGGGCGACGCTGCCGCGCAGGTCGCCGGCCATCCGGGACAGCTCGTCGACGGCCTGGCGGGTCTGCCCCAGCGACCGGGTGGTGGACGCCGCGGCCGTCGAGACGCCGGTGATGCTCGTGGCGATCTCCGTCGAGCCGCTGGCGGCCTCCTGCACCGACCGGGACATCTCGCTCGTCGTCGCCGTCTGCTCCTCCACCGCGCTGGCGATGGTCAGCTGGATGTCGTTGATCGAGCCGATGACGGTGGAGATCCCGGTGATCGCCTGCACCGCCCGCGTGGTGTCGCCCTGGATCGCCTCGACCCGGCGAGCGATGTCCTCGGTCGCCCGCGCCGTCTCCTGGGCCAGCTCCTTGACCTCGTTGGCGACGACCGCGAAGCCCTTGCCGGCCTCCCCCGCCCGCGCCGCCTCGATGGTGGCGTTCAGCGCCAGCAGGTTGGTCTGCTCGGCGATGCTGGTGATGGTCTTGACCACCGCCCCGATCTCCCGGGAGGAGACGCCCAGCTGGGTGATCGTGGCGGTCGTCTGCTCGGCCTCGGTGACCGCCCGGGCCGCGACCTGGGCGGCGTCGTTGGCGTTCTGGCTGATCTCCCGGATCGAGGCGCCCATCTCCTCCGCGCCGGCCGCCACGGTGGCCACGTTCCGCGACACCTCCCCGGCGGCCGCGGAGACGACGCCGGACTGCACCGCGGTCTCCTCCGCCGAGGTGGAGATCTCCGCCGCCGAGGCCGACAGCTGCCCCGACGAGGCGGCGACGGCGTCGGCCGAGGCGACGACCGAGCTCATCACCGCCCGCAGCTCGGCCATCGCGCCGTCCAGCGCGGCACCCGTGCGGCCCACCTCGTCGCGGGTGGTGACGCCGGCCGTGCGGGTGAGGTCGCCCTCGGCGAGCCCCTCGGCCGCCGACTGCACCCGGCGCAGCGCGCCGGTGATCCGGCGGGCCACCAGCACCCCGAAGCCCAGCGCCGCCAGCGCGCCGGCGGCGATCACGGCGATCAGCACCCAGCGGGTGCGGTCGTAGGAGGCGCTGGCCTCGTCGGCGCTGCCGGCGGCGGCCTCCTGGCGCAGCGTGGCGAGCCGGTCGAGGTCGGAGATGATCGAGGCGGCGATCGGTGCGACGACGGTCTCGCGCATCTCCGACCAGGCGGTCAGGTCGCCGGCGTCGGCCAGCTCGTCGAGGGCGGGCATCGCCTGCTTGTAGTGGTTGACCTGCCCCAGCGCGTGGTCGATCAGCTCCCGGCTCTCCGCGGTGGGGTGGGTGGCCAGGTAGTGCGAGGCGGCCTTGGCCAGGCCCTCGTAGGCCTCCTGGCGGTCGCCCATGTAGGACTGCTTGGCCGACTGCTCGGTGGCCACGGCGTAGTTCACCGACGACAGCCGGAGCGCGTAGAGCTCGGCGCGGACGGCCTCGACGTCGACGGTGCCGACCAGCTCGTCGGTGTACATGCTCTCGGTCGCCGCGGCCGAGCTGCCGAGGCTGCGCAGGCCCACCAGCCCGACGCCCACGGCCACCAGGACGGCCACCAGGACGGCCGCGACGATCTTGGCCATGATGCCGCGGTCGCGGAACCGGGCGACGACGGATGGTGCGCTCACGGGACGTGCCTCCTGGGACTGCTGGGGCCGGTGGGACCGGCGTGGTGGCACAGATCGTGCGGCAGCCGCCGGCTCCCCGACGCGCAGGCGCAAGGCGTGTCGCGCCTCCCACCTGCAGAAACACCGGTGACCGCGCGCAGCTGGCGACGTGTCGACAAGGGCGGTCACCGGCCCGGGAACGACGGAGCCGCGCGGACCAGGGGTCCGCGCGGCTCGGTCGTGCTGCTGGGTCGTGCTGCTGGGTCGTGCTGCTGGGGTCAGAAGGTGAAGCGGGCCACGCTCCCCCGCAGGTCGCTGGCCATCCGGGACAGCTCGTCGACGGCCTGCCGGGTCTGGCCCAGCGCCTGCGTGGTGCTGCTGGCCGCCGAGGAGACGCCGGTGATGTTGGCGGCGATCTCGGTGGAGCCGCCGGCGGCCTCCTGGACCGAGCGGGACATCTCGTTGGTGGTCGCGGTCTGCTCCTCCACCGCGCTGGCGATGGTCAGCTGGAAGTCGTTGATCGAGCCGATGATCTCGCTGATCCGGCCGATGGCCGACACGGCGCCGCCGGTGTCACCCTGGATGGCCTCCACCCGGCGGGCGATGTCCTCGGTGGCCCGCGCCGTCTCCTGGGCGAGCTCCTTGACCTCGTTGGCGACGACGGCGAAGCCCTTGCCCGCCTCGCCGGCCCGGGCCGCCTCGATGGTGGCGTTGAGGGCCAGCAGGTTGGTCTGCTCGGCGATCGAGGTGATCACCTTGACCACGTTGCCGATCTCCTGCGAGGAGACGCCGAGCTTGGTGATCGTCTGGGTGGTGGCCTCCGCCTCCCCCACCGCCTGGGCGGCGACCCGGGCGGCCTCGTTGGCGTTCTGGCTGATCTCCCGGATCGAGGCACCCATCTCCTCCGCACCCGCGGCGACGGTGGCCACGTTGCGGGAGACCTCCTCCGCAGCGGCGGAGACGACACCGGACTGCGCGGAGGTCTCCTCGGCCGAGGCCGAGATCTGCGCCGAGGACGCCGACAGCTCCTCCGAGGCAGCCGCCACCGCGTCGGACGAGGCGACCACGGAGGCCATCACCGAGCGGAGGCCGACGACCGCGGAGTCGAGCGCCTGGCCCATCTGGCCGAGCTCGTCCTGGCTGGTGAGCCCGGAGGTGCGGGTCAGGTCGCCCTCGGCGAGCCCCTCGGCCACCGCCTTGACCTTGGCCGTCGACCGGGCGATCCCGGAGGCGACCAGCCAGCCGAGCCCGAGCGCGACCGCGATCCCGACCAGCATGATCAGCAGCGAGGTGGTGCGCTGGGACTCGTAGTCGCCGCGGATCTGCGCGGCGGCCGCCTCGGCCTCGGCGGCCTCCATGTCGCGCAGCTGCTGGATGCCGTCGCTGATCGCGGTGGCCAGCGGCGCGCCGGTGGTCGCGTTCTGGGTGATCCAGGTGCCGTAGTCCGCCTTCGCCGACAGCGGCAGCAGCACCTGCTGCTGGAAGGCGACGTAGTCGGCCAGCTGCGTCTCGATGTCGTCGACGATCGCCTGCTTCTCCGGCTCCAGCCCACCGTCGGCGTAGACCGCGATGGCGTCGGCCATGTCGGCGGCGAGGGTCTCCTCCGCGGCCGCGGCGGCGGCCGGGTCGGCACCCAGGATGGTGTCGCGGACGTTGACCCGGATGTCGCCGAGCAGCCCGTCCATGTCGGCGGCCGCGGCCACCCCGATGAGGTTCTTCTCGTACAGCGCGTCGGCCGAGCCGGCCGCGTCGCTGAGCGCGGTGAGGCCCAGCACGCCGATGCCGGCCGCCACCGCCCCGGCGATCCCGGCGGTCGTGAGCACCTTGACCCGCACGCTGCGGTCTCCCCACCACGCGGTGGGCCGGGCGGGAGCGGCGGTACGTGCCATGGTCGTTCTCCAGGGTGTGACGAGCGGGAGGAATGGTGGAGCGGAGGGCGACCGGTGCTGTTCCAGCGTCCCGGTGCAGGGCAATGGTGAGTGGTTCCGGAAGCGGCGGGTACCACATCACCTGCGTGTCGCTGGAATCGGTCCCAAAACGTCGGACTACCGTTTCCCGGAGTCCGCATGTCGACATCGCGACCATTTCTGCCGGACACCGAGAATGGCCGCCGGAATGGCGACCGGACATGGCGACGGCCGCCACTCCCCCGGTCGTCGGAGGTGTGGCGGCCGTCGGGCCGGGCGCAGGTCAGTAGGTGAAGGTGGCGACGCTCCCCCGCAGGTCGCTGGCCATCCGGGACAGCTCGTCGACGGCCTGGCGGGTCTGGTCCAGCGACTGGGTGGTCGAGGCGGCGGCCGTGGAGACGCCGGTGATGTTCGTGGCGATCTCCGTCGACCCGCTGGCGGCCTCCTGGACCGACCGGGACATCTCGTTCGTCGTCGCCGTCTGCTCCTCCACCGCGGAGGCGATGGTCAGCTGGTAGTCGTTGATCGAGCCGATGATCTCGCTGATCCGGCCGATGGCGTCGACGGCGCCCGCTGTGTCGCCCTGGATGGCCTCCACCCGGCGGGCGATGTCCTCGGTGGCCCGCGCCGTCTCCTGGGCCAGCTCCTTGACCTCGTTCGCGACCACGGCGAAGCCCTTGCCGGCCTCCCCCGCCCGGGCCGCCTCGATGGTCGCGTTCAGCGCCAGCAGGTTGGTCTGCTCGGCGATGCTGGTGATCGCCTTCACCACGGCGCCGATCTCCTGCGACGACGTGCCCAGCTTGGTGATCGTCGTGGTCGTCGCCTGCGCCTCGGTGACCGCCTGGGCGGCCACCCGGGCGGCCTCGTTGGCGCTCTGCGAGATCTCCCGGATGGCCCCGGTCATCTCGTCGGCGCCGGCGGCGACGGTCGCCACGCTGCGGGAGACCTCCTCGGCGGCGGCGGAGACCACCCCGGACTGCGCCGACGTCTCCTGCGCCGAGGAGGAGATCTGCGCGGAGGACGCCGAGAGCTCCTCCGACGCCGCGGCCACCGCGTCGGCGGACGCCGCCACCCCCGCCACCACGGTGCGCAGGTGCTGCTGGGCGGTGCCCAGGGCGGTGGCCATCTGGCCGACCTCGTCCCGGGCGGTGACGGCCGAGTCGACGGTGAGGTCGCCGCGGGCCATCGCCTCGAGCGACGCCTTCACCCGGGTGATCGGCCCGCGCAGCGAGCGGAGGGTGAGCAGGCTGATCCCGACGATGAGCAGCAGGCCCACGACCACCACGACCGTGCCGAGGGTGTTCGCCCGGCTGATCGCGGACTCCATCCGCTCGTCGGCCGCCGCGTAGTCGGCCGCCAGGGCGTCCTTGGCCTCGCTGACCGCGGCGTCGGTGACGTCGTTCGCGGTCTGGATCGTCTCGTAGGACGCCCGGGCCTGGAGCTGGTTGCCCACGGCCGCGTTCACGATGCCCGCGATGGAGTCGGTGTAGGTGGCGAAGCTGTCCTGCAGCGCGGCCACCGCGACCGCCGACTCCCCGGTGAGCGGGACGGCGGCGAGCTCGTCGAGCAGGCCCTGCGCGGTCGCCACGTCGTCGGCCAGGTTGGGCAGCTCGGCGGCCGGGTCGGGGCGGACCAGCGCGCGGAACGCGTCGACCTTGAACTCGCTGGCCCGGGTGTCGAGCTGGAGCGCCAGGTTCTGCGCCTGGTTCAGGTGCCCGCTGTCCACCTCCGCCTCGTGCACGTCGGCGTTGGAGCTGAGCAGGGTGCCGAGCAGGACCGCGAACGTCAGCACGACGACGCCGACGAGCAGACCGAACTTGACGGCGAGGGGCCGGTCGGCGAACCAGCCGGAGCGGCGGGTCGAGGCGGGGGAGCGCATGGCGGGTCTCCTGGGAGGCGGCGGGTCGGGCAGGGCGGTCGATCAGCGGATCGCCGGTGGGTGCGGAACGGGGGGTGGTGACCATTCCCCGAGTCGACGACGACGGTTTCGCGGAGTGGCCTGGGTCGCCCTGCCGGCGCCTGCCGGAATGGCGTGGCACCGGTGGTGCAGGAGTCATGGTGGGGGTTGCGGAAACTGCGATTACCGCTTTTCGCGGCGTGTCGTGCAATCGGTACCAGAAAGGACGCTGATAGGGCGGCGGGAATGGCCCGGGAAAACGACCACGGCCGCCACCTCGCCCGGGGAAGGGGACGAGGCAGCGGCCGTGGGGGTCGATGGTGACTGGCTGGAACGGCCCCCTCGCAGGGTCCCGCGTCGAGCGGAGCGAGGCGTGGGGGGCGAGGGGGTCCTCTCAGTAGGAGAAGCGGGCCACCGTGGTGCGCAGGTCGCTGGCCATCCGGGACAGCTCGTCGACGGCCTGCCGGGTCTGGCCCAGCGCCTGGGTCGTCGAGGACGCCGCGGTCGAGACCCCGGTGATGTTGGTGGCGATCTCGGTGGAGCCGCCGGCGGCCTCCTGGACCGAGCGGGACATCTCGTTCGTGGTGGCCGTCTGCTCCTCCACCGCCGAGGCGATGGTCAGCTGGAAGTCGTTGATCGAGCCGATGATCTCCGAGATGCGGCCGATGGCGTCGACGGCACCGGAGGTGTCGCCCTGGATCGCCTCGACCCGGCGGGCGATGTCCTCGGTGGCCCGCGCCGTCTCCTGGGCGAGCTCCTTGACCTCGTTGGCGACGACGGCGAAGCCCTTGCCCGCCTCGCCGGCCCGGGCCGCCTCGATGGTGGCGTTGAGCGCCAGCAGGTTGGTCTGCTCGGCGATCGAGGTGATCACCTTGACCACGTTGCCGATCTCCCGCGAGGAGTCGCCCAGCTTCACCACGGTGGCGTTGGTGGTCTCGGCCTCGGCGACGGCCTGGGCGGCGACCCGGGCGGCCTCGTTGGCGTTCTGGCTGATCTCCCGGATCGAGGCACCCATCTCCTCCGCACCCGCGGCGACGGTGGCCACGTTGCGGGAGACCTCCTCCGCAGCAGCAGAGACGACACCGGACTGCGCGGAGGTCTCCTCGGCCGAGGCCGAGATCTGCGCCGAGGACGCCGACAGCTCCTCCGAGGCAGCCGCCACCGCGTCGGACGAGGCGACCACGGAGGCCATCACGGAGCGCAGGTTGGTCTGGGCGGCGGCGAGCGACTCGGCCATCTGGCCGATCTCGTCGCGGTCGCGGACCGTGGGCAGCACGGTCAGGTCGCCGTCGGCCATCGCCTGCACGGAGGTCTGGACCGAGCGGACGGTGGCCAGCACCCGGCGGACGACCAGGAAGGCCAGGCCGCCGGCGACCAGGATGCCGAGCAGGGCGGAGACGAGGAGGGTCGTGACGGCGCGGTCGACGGCTGCGGCTGCCTCGGCGTTGCGGGCAGCGGCGACCTCCGACTGCGCGAGCCCCTCGTCCTCCATCGCCTGCGAGAAGGTGCTGATGATCTCGGCGGCGGTGTCCTTGTAGAGCAGGCCGAAGGTGGTCAGGTCGCCGGCGTCGGCGGCCGGCACCATCCGGGTCTCGTTGAGCTGGACGAGCTGGGCGAAGGACGCCTCGAAGGTGTCGACGGCCGCCTGGTTCACCACGTAGGGCTCGTACTCGTCCGAGGCGGCCTGCAGGTCGGCCAGCTTCTCCTGCGCCTGAGCGAGGATCTCCGGGCGGTCGGCGACGGAGTAGACGGGGTACTGCAGCACCCGCGACCGGTAGGCGGCCACGGCCCGCTGGATGGCGGCCAGCGAGTTCAGCGGCTTGAGGTTCTCGGTGTAGATCTGCTCCTGGACCGCGCGCATGTCGCGCATCCGGCTGATCGACAGCACGTTGGTGCCGGCGACCACGATGACCAGCAGGGCGATGGCCGCGCCGATCTTCACGCCGATGGGCCGGTCGGTGAACCACCCGAGCCGCCGGGAGGGGAGTGCGGTGCTGCTCATGGTCAAGGTCTCCAGGGGAGGGGCGGTACCGGGGCGGTGGTCGTGGGGGTGCGGCCGGTCACCGGGGTCGGGGGTGACCGGGTCGTGCTCAGGTGCCGACGGCGCGGTTGACGTCGAGGGCGAGCAGCAGCTGGCCGGAGAGCTTGTAGGCGCCGCGGATCAGGTCGCGGCCGACGCCGTCCAGGGTGTCCGGCGGGGCCTCGAAGTCGCGGACGTCGACGTCGACGACGTCGGCGATGCTGTCGACGAGCAGGCTCACGGCCTCCCCGTGCAGCCGGACGACGATGACGACCGCCTCCTGCCCCTCCGGGCGCGGCTTGCGGCCGAGCCGCTCGCGGAGCTCGATCGCGGTGACGACCTGGCCGCGGAGGTTGATCAGGCCGGCGACCGCCGGCGGGGCCAGCGGCACCCGGGTGATGCTCTGGCTGCGCAGCACCTCCTGGACGTGCTCGACCTCGACGCCGAACAGGTCGCCGTCCAGCCAGAAGGTGGCGAGCTGGCTGGTCGCCGGCATGGTGCGGGTGGCGGTGGCGGTGGCGCTGCTCACGTCAGACCTCCATCAGGGGGGAAGAGGTGCCCTCGAAGCCGAAGGCGCTGGTGTCGATGTCGGGCATCGAGCCGAGGCCGCCGGGCAGGGCGCCCGGCGCGGGGGAGTAGAACGCCGGGTCGGCGGCGAGGATGG
Organism: Modestobacter versicolor; assembly: GCF_014195485.1. NCBI lineage: Bacteria > Bacillati > Actinomycetota > Actinomycetes > Geodermatophilales > Geodermatophilaceae > Modestobacter > Modestobacter versicolor. The sequence goes on along the minus strand of NZ_JACIBU010000001.1, from coordinate 3,269,388 downwards.
CCGCGCGGACGTCCAGCAGCTCGGTGACCCGGTCGCCGATGACGGCGGAGCCGAGCAGGCCCAGGTCGTCGATGTCGCTCTGCACCGCGGCCTCGCCGTCGACGATGTCGAGGATCTCCTCGACGACGATCGCGACGCTGCGGCCGTGGTCGGCGTAGACGATGACCTCGAGCACCTCGCGGTCGGAGTCGCCGAAGGCGCCCAGGTGCCGGTCGAGCCGGACGATCGGCAGGATCGCGCCGCGGTACTGCACGACCTCCCGGGAGCCGACCCGCTCGACGGTGTCGCTGCGCACCTGCTCCAGGCGGGTGACGGTGTCCAGCGGGATCGCGACCCGCCGGCCGCCGCCGATCGCGGCGAGCAGCATCCGCTGGCGCTCGGAGACCGAGGCGGCCGCCGCGGCCGCGGCGAGGCGGTGCTCCTGGCGGTCGGTGGTCTCGGTGCGCAGGGCGCGGCGGGCCAGCGCCTGGACGTCGAGGATCAGCGCCACCGCACCGTCGCCGAGCACGGTCGCGCCGGAGTACAGCCCGATCTGCTTGAGCTGGCCGCTGACCGCCTTGACGACGATCTCCTCGGTGTTGATGACCCGGTCGACCACCAGGCCGAACCGGCGCCCCTCGGAGCTCAGCACGGCGATGACCACGTGGCCGTCGTGCCGGTCGGAGGTGAGGCCGAGCACGTCGGCCAGGTGCACCAGCGGCAGCAGCTCGCCGCGCAGCCGGTAGACCGAGGCGCCGCCGACGTCCTCGACCGCCGCGGCGGCCTTCTCGGCGTCCAGCGCCACGAGCTCCTGCAGGCTGATCTGCGGGATGGCGTAGCGGTCGCCGGCGCACTCGATGGTGAGCGCCGGGACGATCGCGAGGGTCAGCGGGATGCGCAGCCGCATGCAGGTGCCGCGACCGGCGACCGACTCGACCTCGATGGTGCCGCCGATGCCCTCGATGTTGGTCTTGACCACGTCCATGCCGACACCGCGCCCGGAGACGTTGGTGACCGCGGCGGCGGTGGAGAAGCCGGGCAGGAAGATCAGCTGCAGCAGGTCCTGGGGGCTCATCCGGCTGAGCGCGTCGGCGGTGATGAGGCCCTTCTCGACCGCCTTGCGGCCGATCTTGGCCGGGTCGATGCCCGCGCCGTCGTCGGCGACCTCGACCACGACCTGGCCGCTCTCGTGCCGGGAGCGCAGCGTGAGCACGCCCTCGGCGGGCTTGCCGGCGGCCGCGCGGCCGGCGGTGTCCTCGATGCCGTGGTCGACGGAGTTGCGGACCAGGTGGGTCAGCGGGTCCTTGACCGCCTCGAGCAGGGTCTTGTCCAGCTCGGTGTCCTTGCCCTCCATCTCCAGCCGCACGGCCTTGCCGCACTGCAGGCCCAGGTCGCGGACGACGCGGGGGAGCTTGGACCAGATGTGGTCGATGGGCTGCATGCGCGTCTTCATCGCGCTCTCCTGCAGCTCGCTGGCGATCAGGTTGAGCCGCTGGGACGCGCGGATCAGGTCCTGGTCGTTCTGCCGGCCGACGTACTGGACGATCTGGTTGCGGGTCAGCACCAGCTCGCCGACCAGCAGCATCAGGTTGTCCAGCAGGTCGACGTCGACCCGGATGGTGCTGTCGGCGACGCCGCGGCCCTTCGGCTGGGCCTCCGGCGTGCCGGGCTCGGGGGCGAGCGCGGCCGGGGCGGCGGGGACCTCGGGCACGGGGACCTCCTGCGGGAGCTCGGCGACGGGCGCCGGGGCGGCGACCGGCGGCGACGGCACGGGGACGTTCTCGACGGCGGGCACCGGGGCCGGTGCCGGCACGGGGGTCTTGGCGCGGGAGGCGCGCTTCGCCGGCGGCTTCTTGGCCGCGGCCTTCTTCACCGGCGCCGGCGCGGCGGCCTGCGCCTCGGCGACGACCTCGGCCTCGGCCTCGACGACCGCCTCGGCTGCCTCGACCACGGCTGCGGCGGCCTCGACGGCCGCCTCGGCCGGGGCGTCCTCGAGCGCGGCGCTGAGCACCACGACCGTGTCGGCCACCGGGGTCGAGCCCTCGCCACCGCTGGCCTCGATCTCGGCGAGCAGTGCCCGGATCGTGTCGGTCATCAGCAGCAGCGCGCTCGTGCGCGAGGGGGTCAGGTCCAGGGCGCCGTCGCGCAGCCGGGAGAGGAGGTTCTCCCCGACGTGCGCGACCTCCTCCAGCTTGTTGAAGGCGAGGAAGCCGCTGGTGCCCTTGATCGTGTGGATGGTCCGGAAGATGCTCGAGAGCCGTTCCCGCGACCGCGGGTCCTGCTCCAGGGCCACCAGGTCCTGGTCCAGCTGGTCGAGGTTCTCGTGGCTCTCCACGAGGAACTCCTCGACGATGTCGTCCAGACCTTCCACGCCTGCCTCATCCCCTTGATGCCGTGACGGGCCTGCCCCGCACAGCGATTGGTTCTTCGGCACCGTCTCGCACCACTGCAGGTGAACAAACGATGCGCGCCGACAATTCTTGGAATTGTCGGCCATGTGCGATAAATGGTTCTTCATGCACATGTCGACAATTCCTCGTCGCCACCGCCGGCTCGGGACAGGGCCCGAGGCACCGGTGTGAGCAGGTGATCGGCAGCGGCTCCGGGCACCGTGACGGCGGCCCGCCGGGGGAGTGGGGGGTGAGTGAGGCGAACGCGCTGGTGGGGCGCCTGCGACGGATGAGGTCGGCGGGGGCGCGGGGTGCGGCCGTGCAGCGAGGGGTCGACGCGGGTTCCGTCAGCGACGGAACCGGTGACCGGTCAGGTCAGGTCAGCGGGAGAGCGTGGTGGCCAGCCGGTCGAGGAGCTCGCGGACGCCGGTCAGGTCGGCCAGCCGGTGGGCCGCGGCGGTCTCGCCGTCGCCGACCTTCACGGTGACGTCGCCGGGTCCGAGCGCCCGGAAGCCGTCCTCGTCGGTCACGTCGTCGCCCAGGTAGAGCACCGCGCGGGCGCCGAGCTCGTCGCGCAGCCGGACCAGCGCCGACCCCTTGTCCGCGTCGGTGACCGCCAGCTCCAGCACGTCCTTTCCCGGCTTGGCCGTCAGGTCGGCGGCGGCGCCGGGGCCGGCGGCGGCGTCGTCCAGCAGCCGCTGCGCCGCAGCGCGGTCGGCGACGGTGCGCACGTGCACCGCCGCGCTGGCCGGCTTGACCTCCAGCCGGGCACCGGGGACGGCGTCGACGAGCGGGGCCAGCGCGGCCGCCAGCTGGTCGCGGCGGACGGCGAGCTCACCGCTGAGCGGCCCGTCGAACTCCGCGCCGTGGCTGCCGACCCAGCGGAACGGCCCGCTCAGCCCGCTGGTGCGCTGCAGGTCGTCGACCCCGCGGCCGCTGACCAGGGCGACGGTCACGCCGTCGACCGCGGCCAGCCGGCCGAGCAGCTCGGCGGTGCCGGGCTCCAGGACGGCGGCGGCCGGGTCGTCGCGCAGCCGGGCCAGCACGCCGTCGTAGTCGCTGGCCAGCAGCAGCGGCCGGTGCGCGGCCAGCTCGTCGAGCGCCGCGGCGAGCGCCTCGTCGAGCACGCTCAGACCTGCTGCTGCAGGGAGTCGAAGAACGACGTGGCCCAGTGGTCGAGGTCGTGCTTGGTGATGTGCCGGCGCATCGCCCGCATCCGCCTGGCCCCCTCGGCCGGGTCCATCCGCAGCGCCCGCAGCAGCTGCGACTTCACCCCGGCGATGTCGTGCGGGTTGACCAGCAGCGCCTGCTTCAGCTCGGCGGCTGCGCCGGCGAACTCGCTGAGCACCAGCACCCCGCCGAGGTCGCCGCGCGCGGCGACGTACTCCTTGGCGACCAGGTTCATGCCGTCGCGGTACGGGGTCACCAGCATGACGTCGGCCGCCCGGTACAGCGCGGCCAGCTCCTCGCGCGGCATCGACTGGTTGAAGTACTGCACCGCGGGGCCGGCGATCGAGCCGTAGACGCCGTTGATGTGGCCGACCTGCTGCTCGATCGTCTCGCGCATGGTCACGTAGTGCTCGACCCGCTCGCGGCTGGGCGTGGCCACCTGCACCAGCACGGTCGAGGGGGCCTCGAGCGCGCCGTCCTCCAGCAGCTCCTGGAAGGCCTCCAGCCGCACGCCGATGCCCTTGGTGTAGTCGAGCCGGTCGACGCCGAGCACGATCTTCTCCGGCTCGCCCAGCTCCTGGCGGATCTCCGCGGCGCGGGCGAGCACCTCGGGCGACCGGGCGAGCTCGTCGAAGGCGGCGACGTCGATCGAGATCGGGAACGCCTTGGCGGTGACGGTGCGGCCCTCGTAGCTGACCGTGCTGCCCTTGGTCGGCAGCTCGTGCAGCCGGCGGGCCAGGTTGACGAAGTTGGTCGCGCCGGCGGGCTGCTGGAAGCCGATGAGGTCGGCGCCCAGCAGGCCCTCGATGATCGCCGAGCGCCAGGGCAGCTGGGTGAACAGCTCGTAGGGCGGGAACGGGATGTGCAGGAAGAAGCCGATGGTCAGGTCGGGACGGCGCTGGCGGAGCATCGCCGGCACCAGCTGCAGCTGGTAGTCGTGCACCCACACGATGGCGCCCTCGCCGGCGACCTCGGCGGCCCGGTCGGCGAAGCGCTTGTTGACCTGGACGTAGGTGTCCCACCAGGTGCGGTGGTACTCCGGCTTCTCGACGACGTCGTGGTAGAGCGGCCACAGCGAGGCGTTGGAGAACCCCTCGTAGTAGCGGTCCACCTCCTCCTCCGAGAGCGCCACCGGGACCAGGTGCATCCCGCCGGACTCGAAGGGCTCGGGCGCATCGCCCGCCGCGCCGGACCAGCCCACCCACGCGCCGCCGCGGCCGGCCACGAACGGCTCGAGCGCGGTGACCAGCCCGCCGGGGCTGCGCTGGTACCGGGTCGTGCCGTCGGGCTCAGTCACCTGGTCGACCGGGAGCCGGTTGGCGACCACCACCACCGGGCTGTCCGCCCCCACCTGATGACCTCCAGTCGCCGTCGACGTCGTCCGTTGCTCCCCGACCCTAGGCGACGGCGGCCCCGCTGCGCTCACCCGCTGCTCAGCGGACGGCCAGCCAGCCTCCGGCCGCGGCCGCCAGCCCGAGCACCAGGCTGCCGGTCAGGTAGGCCGCCGCGCGGCCCACCGCCCGCTCCTCGACCAGCCGGACGACGTCCCAGCCGAAGGTGGAGAAGGTGGTCAGCGTGCCGCAGAAGCCGGTGCCGACCAGGGCGAGCACGGCGGGGGAGGCGTCACCCAGGCCGAGCAGCACCCCGAGGACGGCGCTGCCGGCGACGTTGACCGCCAGCGTGCCGAGCACGCTGCCCGGGCCCCGGCGCGCGGCCGCGGTGCGGTCGGCCAGCAGCCGCAGCGGTGCGCCGACCAGCGCGCCGAGCGCCACCCACAGCGCCGTCACCGTGCCGCCCCGGGCCGGCGCACGAGGGCGCGCCCGGCGGCCAGCCCGGCGACGACCGCGAGCAGGCCACCCAGCACGGAGGCCAGCAGGTAGCCGACCGCCGTCGCCACGGCGCCGGCGTCGACCAGCCGGACGACGTCGACGGTGAAGGTGGAGTAGGTGGTGTACCCCCCGAGCACGCCGGTGACCAGGAAGGGGCGCAGCCACGGGTGGGTCGGTGCGCGGGCCAGCAGCACCGCGACCAGCACCCCGATCAGCGCGCAGCCGGTGACGTTGACCAGCAGCGTGGCCCACGGCCAGCCCCCGGCGGGGGAGGGGAGGGCCTCGGCCACGCCCCAGCGGGCCAGCGCGCCGACCACCCCGCCGGCCGCGGCGGCGGCGTAGGGGAGGGCCCGGCTCGGCAGCGGCACGCGGCGAGCATGCCCGACCGGGTCAGCCCAGGGCGCGCAGCGCCCCGTCGGGGCGGGGTCTCCGCGCTCCATGCCGGTGTCCGGCGCGCGGGCGTCCCGGTCAGGGCGAGGCCGGCCGGTTCCACGTGGAACCGGCCGGCCCGTGGACGGGTGGTCAGGAGACGGCGGCCTCGATGTCGTCCATCACCAGGTCGGCCGCGATCGGGCCGGAGGCGCTGCTCCACACCGAGCCGTCGACCTCGGTCGTCGTCCCGCTCTGCACCGCGGTCAGCTGGGTGAAGGCCGGCTGGGTCCGGGCCGCGGCCAGCGCCCCCGTGCCGTCGGCCCCGAACGCGGCGACGAACAACCGGTCGGCGTCGACCTGGGCGAGGTTCTCCAGGGACAGCGGGTCGCTGTGCGGCTTGCCGCCGAGGTCGGCGGCGGGCACCGGGTCGGCGCCGGCGGCCTGCAGCAGCGCGCCCGGCATGAGGGCGGAGTTCATCACCAGGGGACCGTTGGCCATCCAGCGGAGCACCGCCGCGGAGCCGTCGAGGGCGCCCTGGTCGGCGAGCGCGGTCGCGCGGTCGGTGATCGAGTCGAGCTCCTCGGTCAGCTCGTCGTCCGCGCCCAGCGCCTGGGCGTAGACGTGCAGCGGCTCCTGCCAGTCCCCGCCCGTCGTCGTGTCCGGGACGACCGTCGGCGCGATCGCCGCCAGCTGGTCGTACTGGTCCTGCTCCAGCCCGGCGGCGGCCAGGATCAGGTCCGGCTCGGCCTGCAGGACCGCCTCCAGGTTGGGCTCGGCCACGGTGGCGACGACCGGGATGCCCGCGGCGGCGTCGCCCAGGTAGGCCGGGGCGGCGTTGCCGCCGCGGCTGGCCGTCGTCCCCACGGGGGTGACGCCGACCGAGAGGGCGACGTCCAGGGCGTTCTCGGCCAGCGTCACCACCCGCTCCGGGTCGGCCGGCACGGTCACGTCGCCGTAGGCGGTGCTGACCGTGACCTCCTCGGCAGCTCCCGCCGAGGGCTGATCCGCGGTGGAGTCGTCGCTCCCGCCACCGCAGGCGGTCAGCACGAGGGCGACGGCGGCGACCGTGGCGGTCGACAGGACCGGGCGCCGGCGCAGCGCGGGGAGATGGGTCACGGAGGTCCTCCGGGAAGATCAGGAACGGCACCGTCCGTCGGTGCCGGGAGGGTAGGTTAGCCTCACCTGACTCGTGGTCGACGAGGGCCTGCCGAGGGCCCGCGGTGGGGGAGGACGTCCGTGCGCCAGGTGCTGCTGCGCGGTCTCGTGCCGGCAGGAGCGGTCCTCGCGGTCGCCGTCCTGCTCAGCCTGGTGCTCGGGGCCGGCGAGGTGGGTCCGGCCCGCGCGCTGCCGGTGCTGGCCGGCGGTGGGGACGCCGACGCGCGCTTCGCCGTGCTGGACCTGCGGCTGCCGCGCACCGTGGTCGCCGTCGCCGTGGGCATCGCGCTCGGGGTCGCCGGGGCCGTGCTGCAGACGGCCGCGCGCAACCCGCTGGCCGAGCCGGGGCTGCTCGGGGTGAGCGCGGGCGCGTCCTTCGCCGTCGTCCTGGTCATCGCCTCCGGCGCGAGCGCGGCCACCCTCGGCCCGTGGGCCGCCGTGCTGGGCGCCGGCGCCGGGTGCGCGCTGGCCCTGGGTGCCGCCCGGCTGCGCGGCACCGGTGACGACCCGGTCCGGCTGGTGCTCGCCGGCGCGGCGCTGTCCGGGCTGCTCGGTGCGGCGACCTCCGTCGTCCTGCTGCTGGACCAGCGGACCGCCGACGAGGTGCGGTTCTGGACGGTCGGCTCGGTGGCCGGCCGGGACGTCGCGACCCTCGGCCAGGTCGGGCCGGTGCTCGCGGCAGGCCTCCTGGTGGCGGTGCTCGCCAGCCGCCCGTTGTCGGCCCTCGCCCTCGGCGACACCGTCGCGGTCGGCCTGGGCCACCGCCCCGCCCGGTCCCGGGCCGCCGCGATGACCGCGGTCGCCCTGCTGGTCGGCGGCGCGGTCGCCGCCGCCGGGCCGATCGCCTTCGTCGGGCTGGTGGTGCCGTTCGTCGCCCGCGCGCTGGTGGGCCCGGACCTCCGCCGGGTGCTGGCCGTCGCGCTGGTGCTCGGGCCGGCGGTGGTGCTGCTCGCCGACGTCGCCTCCCGGCTGCTGGTGCGGCCCTACGAGATGCCGCTGGGCGTCGTCACCGCGCTGATCGGCGCGCCGGTGCTGGTCGCGGTGGTCCGCTCGAACCGGCTGCCCGCGCTGTGACCGCCACCGCGCACCCGGCTCTCCCGGCTCCGGCCCCGGGCACCGCGCCGGCGCCACCGGGCACCTGGCGGCCGGCGCTGCTCGGCCGCTCGCTGCTGCTCGACCGCCGGGCGGTGCTGGCCGCCGGCGTGCTCGGCGCGCTGGTGCTCCTCGCGGTCGCGGTCAGCCTCTCCGTCGGCACCATCCCGCTCCCGCTCGCCGACACCCTGCCCGCGGTGCTCGGCGACGGCGAGCCCCGCGACGTCCTGCTGGTGCAGCAGCTGCGGCTGCCGCGGGTGGCCGCCGGGCTCGCCGTCGGCGCGGCGCTGGGCGTCTCCGGTGTGCTGCTGCAGACCCTGGCCCGCAACCGGCTGGCCACCCCGGACACGATCGGCCTCAACGACGGTGCGACCGCCTTCGCGGTGGCCAGCGTCGTGGCGGTGTCCACCACCGTCACCCCGTCGGCCTTCGCGCTGGTCGGCTCGGCCACCGCGGCCGCGCTCGCCCTCGGCCTGGCCGGGGGCGCCGGCCGGCAGGGTCACCGCTTCCTCGTCGTCGGCCTCGGCGTCGGCGCGGCCCTCGGCGCGCTCACCCAGCTGATGCTGGCCCGGGCCGACATCGACAGCGCGAACCGGGCGTTCCCCTGGACCATCGGCAGCCTCAACAGCCGCTCCGGGACGTCGGTCGCCGTGCTCGCCGTCGGGCTGGCGGTCGCCCTCCCGGTGGCCGTCGTCCTCGGCCGGCAGCTGCGGCTGCTCCGGCTCGCCGACGCCGTGGTGATCGGGCTGGGTTCGCGGGTCGGGCGGGTCCGCCTCGCGGTGATCGCGACCGCCGTCGTCACCGCCGGGCTCGCCGTCGCGGTGGCCGGCCCGCTCGGGCTGGTCGCGCTGCTGGCTCCCGAGATCGCCCGCAGGGCCGCCGGCCCCCGCGGTGTCCCGGTGGTCGGCTCGGCGCTGGCCGGCGCCCTGGTCGTGCTCCTCGCCGACCTGCTGGGGCGCACCGTCGCCGCCCCGCTGGAGCTGCCCGCGGGCCTGGTCACCGCGGTCGTGGGCGGCCCGTACCTGCTCTGGCTGCTGCTGACCACCCGGACCAGGAGGATCCCGTGAGCACCGTGGACGCACCCCCGCCGACCCGGGAGCAGCGCCCCGCCGACCCGGCGGACCTCGCCACCGAGCGGCTGGACCTCGGCTACGACGGCACCCGGGTCGTGCACGGCCTGGACCTGCGCCTGCCGCCGGGCCGGGTGACGGCCGTCGTCGGGCCCAACGGCTGCGGCAAGTCGACGCTGCTCGGCGCGCTGGCCCGGGTGCACCAGCCGGAGGGCGGCGCGGTGCTGCTCGACGGCCGCGACCTCGCCACGATGCGCACCCGGGACGCCGCCCGCCGGATCGGCCTGCTGCCGCAGCAGGCGGAGGCGCCCGACGGGCTGACCGTCCGCGACCTGGTCCGCTACGGCCGGCACCCCCACCAGGGACTGCTGCGGCAGTGGTCGCCCGAGGACGCCGCCGCGGTGCACCGGGCGCTGGCCGCCGCCGACCTGCACGCCCTCGCCGACCGGCCGCTGGACACCCTCTCCGGCGGCCAGCGCCAGCGCGCCTGGATCGCGATGGTCGTCGCCCAGGAGACGGCGGTGGTGCTCCTCGACGAGCCGACGTCGGCCCTGGACCTCGGCCACCAGCTGGAGGTGCTGGACCTGGTGCACGACCTCGCGGCGCAGGGCCGCACCGTCGTCCTGGTGCTGCACGACCTCTCCACCGCCTGCCGGCACGCCGACCACCTCGTCGCGATGCGCGACGGCCGGGTCGTCGCGGAGGGGACACCCGCCGAGGTGGTCACCGCCGAGCTGGTCCGCGAGCTGTACGGCGTCGAGGCCGTCGTGCTGGCGGACCCGACCACCGGGACGCCCGTCGTCTGCCCGGTGCGCCGGGTGGCCGGCCACCACCCCGGTTGACCGGGAGCAGCCCCGGGCAGGGGAGGGGCATGGACACACGCACGCTGCGCGACCTGACCGTCTCCGCCCAGGGCCTGGGCTGCATGGGGATGAGCGAGTTCTACGGCACCGGCGACCAGGCCGAGGCCGAGCGGACGATCCAGCGCGCCCTGGACCTCGGCGTCACCTTCCTGGACACCGCCGACATGTACGGCCCGTTCACCAACGAGCGGCTCGTCGGGCAGGCCATCGCCGGCCGTCGCGACGAGGTCACGCTGGCCACCAAGTTCGGCAACGAGCGGGGCGAGGACGGCTCGTTCCTGGGCATCAACGGCCGGCCGGAGTACGTGCACCGCGCCTGCGACGCCTCGCTCCAGCGGCTCGGGGTCGACGTCATCGACCTCTACTACCAGCACCGGGTCGACACCGCGGTGCCGGTCGAGGAGACCTGGGGCGCGCTCAGGGAGCTGGTGGACGCCGGCAAGATCCGGCACGCCGGGATCTCCGAGGCCGCCCCCGACACCATCCGCCGGGCGCACGCCGTCCAGCCGGTGACGGCGGTGCAGACCGAGTACTCGCTGTGGACCCGCGACCCCGAGGACGACGGGGTGCTGGCCACCTGCGCGGAGCTGGGCATCGGCTTCGTCGCGTACTCACCGATCGGCCGCGGCTTCCTCTCCGGGCAGATCCGCTCGGTGGACGACCTCGCCCCGGACGACTTCCGCCGGCACAACCCCCGGTTCCAGGGCGAGGCCTTCGGCAAGAACCTCGAGCTGGTCGACCGGGTGCGCGAGCTGGCGGAGGGCAAGGGCGTGACCGCCACCCAGCTGGCGCTGGCCTGGGTGATGGCGCAGTCCGGCCGGGCGGGCAACCCGTCGATCGTGCCCATCCCGGGCACCAAGCGGGTCAGCTACCTCGAGGAGAACGCCGGCGCCGCCGACGTCGAGTTGACCGACGACGACCTGCGCGCGCTGGACGAGGCCGCACCGGCCGGGGCCGCGGTCGGCGACCGCTACCCGGACATGTCCTCCGTGCACCGGTGAGCCGCTCACTACCCTCCCAGGGGTGAGCACCCCGCTCGTCGTCGCGGCGACCGTCGTCGCCGTCGCGCTGGCCGTGCTCGGCGGCCTGAGCACGGCGCTGCGCCGGCGGATCGGCACGGCCCACCTGGCCGGGGTCGGCCTGCTGGAGCTGCTGCTGGTGGCCCAGGCCGTCGTCACGGTCGTCGCGATGGCCGGCGGGCACCGCCCCGCCGAGCTGGCGACGTTCCTCGCCTACCTGGTCAGCGTGGTGCTGCTGCCGGTCGCCGGCCTGCTGTGGGCCCGCACCGAGCCGACCCGCTGGGCGGGCACGGTGGTGGGCGTCGCCGGGCTGGCCGTCGCGGTGATGCTGTGGCGGCTGCTCGACCTGTGGGAGGTCACCGGTGCCTGACCAGGACGCGCTGGGCGGCCCGCCGCCGGAGCCGACCAGCGCCACCGCGGACACCGCCCGGGGGCCGGGCCGGGTGCTGGTCGCGGTCTACGGGGTGTTCGCTCTGGCCGCCGGCGCCCGGGCCGCCGTCCAGCTGGCCGTGCAGTTCGACGAGGCGCCGCTGGCCTACCTCCTCTCCGCGCTGGCCGCCGTCGTCTACGTGGCGGCGACGATCGGGCTGGCCCGCGGCGGCCGGGGCGGCCGCCGCACGGCGCTGGTGGCCTGCGCGGTGGAGCTGGCCGGCGTGCTGGTGGTCGGCACGCTGAGCCTGGCCGACCCCGCCGCCTTCCCCGACGACACCGTGTGGTCGGGCTACGGGCAGGGCTACGGGTTCATCCCGCTCGCCCTGCCGGTGCTGGGCCTGCTGTGGCTGCGGCACCAGTCCGAGGTGGCCGACCGGAGGGGCTAGAACTCCCCGCCGAAGTCCCCGCCGCCGTCGAAGCCCCCGCCGTCGAACCCGCCGCCGTCGAAGCCCCCGCCGTCGAAGCCCCCGCCGTCGTAGCCGCCCGCGTCGTAGTCACCACCGGCGTCACCACCGGCGTCACCACCGGCGTCACCACCGGCGTCGTCCTGCGCGCCGTCCTGGTAGCCCTCGGCGTAGGCCTCCTCGTCACCGCCACCGAACAGGCCGCCGTCGCCCATGCCGGTGTCGAAGAGGGCGTCGGCGACGGCGGAGCCGACCACCACGCCGGCGACCGTGCCCAGCAGGCTGCCGCCGATCATGCTGCCCATCCCCATGCCGCCGCCCATGCCGAAGCCGCCCCCGCCGCGGCCGTAGCCCCCGGGCCCGTAGCCGCCGCCGTACCCGCCGCCGGTGCCGCCGCCGCTGAAGGTGCGCTCCAGGAAGCCCGGCTGCCGGAACTCGGCGCGGGTCGCGGCCCGGGCCAGGCTCTGCGGGTCGTCGCCGCGCGGTCGCTCACCGGCCGGGACCGCTGCCGACAACTGCTCGAGCACCTGCCGCCGCTGCTCCGGGGTCAGCTTGCCGAAGGCCTCGGCGTGCGCCGCCTCGACCTGGTCCGGGGGAGCGGTGCGCAGCAGGTAGCGGTACCGCTCGATGGCGCGCTCGTCCTCGCTCTGCGCGGGCCGGGCCGCCCGGGGAGCGGGCTCCGGGCGCGCCGCGTAGCCGTAGCCCTGGTCGGCGTAGGGGTCGGTGTACCCGGGGCCGTACGGCGAGCGCTGCCCGCGGTCACGGCCGAAGAGCCGGCTCAGCAGTCCCATGGCGCGTCCTCTCTCGTGGCGACGTCCCTGCCCCTACCCCGCCGCGGGAGCGCCGACGCACCGGCGCGGAGGCCGCGCCACCCCCTCTCGATGGTGCGCAACCGAACCGGCCGGTAAGATCGTCGGGGTGCCGTCCCAGCGACACCCAGGTGAGACGCCTGTGGCCACCGTCCCGTCCGAGGCCACCGCAGCCCTCGCCGGGGGTCAGGTGACCGTCGACCACGAGCCCGCGACCGTCCAGCGGCAGGCGAACATCGTCGGCGCCGCCGAGGCCGTCGTCTCCGGCACCGACGAGCGCGGCGCGCGCGCCGCGCTGCCCGGCGTCCTGTCCGACGTCCCGGTCGCCGTCCTGGTCATCGACCAGGCCGCCGGCACGGTCACCTACGCGAACACCGCCGCCATCGAGCTCGCCGGCAACGTCCGGCTCCCGGTGCCGGTCGACACCTGGGGCGCCGCGGCCGGGCTGACCGACCTGAACAACGCCCCGCTGGCGCGGACCTCCAGCCCCCTGTCGCTGGTCGCCCAGGGGCGGCCGGTGGCCGGCGAGGCGGTGCGGCTGCAGCCGCGGCGCAGCTCCGACGAGCTGCGCGCCGCGGACGCCGACCCGGGGTCGGACCAGGTGCTGTGGGTGACCGGCTTCCCGCTCTCCCAGGACGGCGGGCCCGAGCGGTTGTCCCTCGTGGTGTTCCTGGAGCTGGACAAGCCGGGCGCCGAGGTCGACCCCGAGGCGCAGCTGCAGGCGCTGCGCGAGCGGGCCGTGGTGGCCACCGACATCGCCTTCACCATCACCGACCCGCGCCAGGAGGACGACCCGCTGGTCTGGGTCAACCCCTCCTTCACGCGGATCACCGGGTACCCCTACGAGGAGAGCGTCGGGCGCAACTGCCGGTTCCTGCAGGGGCCGGCCACCGAGCAGAAGGCCGTCGCGGACCTGCGGCAGGCGCTCCAGGACCGGCGGCCGGTCACCACGACGCTGCTGAACTACCGCAAGGACGGCACCGCCTTCTGGAACCAGCTGTCCGTCACGCCGGTCTTCGACGGCGCGGGCGAGCTGGTCAGCTTCGTCGGCGTGCAGACCGACGTCACCGAGCGGGTGCGGGTGGAGGAGGACCGGAAGGCCGCCTTCGCCGCCGAGCAGGCCGCGCGCCGGGACGCCGAGGAGGCGCACGCCGCCGCCGACGCCGCCCGGGTCGAGGCCGAGCGGGCGCAGAGCCGGCTGGCGCTGATGGCCGAGGCCACCAGCACGCTGAGCGCCACGCTGGACATGTCCGACCTGTTCGACCGGCTCGCCTCGCTGTGCGTGCCGCTGCTGGCCGACTGGGTGTTCCTCACCCTGGTCGACGAGAACGGCGTCGTGCACGACACCGCGCACCGGCACAAGGACGGCCGCGAGGAGGAGCTGGCCGAGCTCGCCGTGCTGCACGCGGCCAACCTGCCCGAGGGCTCGCCCACCCGTCGCTCGCTGACCACCAGCGAGCCGGTGCTGATGGCGGAGCTGACCCCGGAGGACATCGACCGGGTGTTCCCGCTGCCGGCGACCGCCGAGCTCTTCCGGTCGCTCGGCGGGGCGTCGGCGATCACCGTGCCGCTGGTGGCCCGCCGCCGGACGCTCGGGGCGATGGCCCTGGTGATGACCGACGAGCGCCGCCGGTTCACCACCGACGACGTCGACCTGGCCCGGGACCTCTCCCGCCGGGCGGCGATGGCGATGGACAACGTGCGGCTGTACCAGCAGGAGCACACGGTCGCGGAGACGCTGCAGCGCTCGCTGCTGCCCGACCTGCCGGAGATCCCGGGCATCACCGCTGCCGCGCACTACCTCAGCGCGTCCACCGCGGCCGAGGTCGGCGGCGACTTCTACGACCTGCTGCACCTCCCCGACGGCGCCGTGGGGCTGGCGATCGGCGACGTGGTGGGTCACGACGTCGCGGCGGCCGCCGCGATGGGGCACCTGCGCGGCCTGCTGCGCGCCTGCGCCTGGGACGCCCCCGACAACGACCCGGGCGAGGTCCTCGGCCGGGTCGACCGGCTGGTGCAGGGGCTGCACGTCGCCCCGATGGCGACGATGGTCTACGGCCGGGCCGAGCGCCCCGCGGCCGAGGGCGGGCCGTGGCGGCTGACCCTGGGCAACGCCGGGCACCCCCCGCTGCTGCTGCGCGGCGTCGACGGCTCGGTCCAGCTGCTGGACGGCGTCACCGGCCTGCTCATCGGCGTCGACGCGCTGCACCGCCGGGCGTCGGTCACCGTCGAGCTGCCGGCCGGGTCGACGCTGGTCGCCTACACCGACGGGCTGATCGAGCGGCCGGGGGAGGACCTGGACTCCGGGATCGCCTCGCTGGCGGCCCGGCTGGAGAGCGCCCCGGTCGACGCCACGCCGGCCGACCTCTGCGTGCACGCGGTGGGCTCGGACCCCGACCGCCGCGACGACGTCGCGGTCATCGCGCTCCGCTTCGGCTAGCCCGCGGCCCGGAGGCCGTAGCCGCCGCGGTGGAACAGCAACGGCGAGCGGGCGGCGTCGGCGCCCAGGTCGAGCACCCGGGCGACGACGATGGTGTGGTCACCGCCGTCGTACTCGGCCCACAGCTCGCTGTCGATCCAGGCCACGCCGCCGTCGAGCATCGGCGAGCCGTGCGGGCTGGGCGCCCAGCCGACCCCGGCGAACTTGTCGGTGCCCGAGCGGGCGAACTGCCCGGACAGGCCGTGCTGGTCCTCGGCGAGCACGTTGACGCAGAACCGGCCGGCCTCGCGCAGCCGCGGCCAGGTGGTCGAGGTGCGGGACGGCGCGAAGGCGACCAGCGGCGGGTCCAGCGACAGCGAGCTGAACGACTGGCAGGTGAAGCCCGCCGGGCCGTCGGCGCCCATCGCGGTCACCACGGTGACGCCGGAGACGAAGTGGCCCAGGACGTCGCGCATGACCCGGGGGTCGACGACCTGCGGTGGGACGTCGGGTGCTCCTGCGCTCACACCGCCGATCCCATCACGGCCCCGCGCGGCACGTTGCGGCCCCCGGCCCGGTGCAGCGAGCTGGGCAGCTCGTGGCCGACGGCCCGCTCGGTGACCGCGGCGGCGGCCAGCACGGCGTCCAGGTCGATGCCGGTGGCGACCTCGGCGTCGGCGAGCCAGTAGACGAGCTCCTCGGTGGCGATGTTGCCGCTGGCGCCGGGGGCGAACGGGCAGCCGCCGAGCCCGCCGACCGAGGCGTCGAGCTGGGTGACCCCGGCCTGGAGCGCGGCCAGCGCGTTGGCCTGGCCGGTGCCGCGGGTGTCGTGGAAGTGCACGCCGAGCGGCACGCCCGGGGTGGCCCGGCGGACGGCGTCCAGCAGCCGCACCACCCGCACCGGCGTGGTCGTGCCGATGGTGTCGCCCAGGCACAGCTGGTCGGCCCCGGCGGTGACGGCGGCCCGCGTGACGTCGACGGTGCGGGCGATCGGGGTGCGGCCGTCGAACGGGCAGTCCCACGCGGTCGCGACGATCACCTCGAGCGAGCCGCCGGCGCCGTGGGCGAGCTCGGCGATCTCACCGACGGCGGCGACCGCCTCGGCGGTGGAGCGCCCGGCGTTGGCCCGGCTGTGCGAGTCCGACGCCGACACCACGTACTCCAGGGAGGCGATGCCGGCGTCGACCGCGCGGACCGCGCCCCGGGGGTTGGCGACCAGCGCGGAGAAGTGCACGCCGTCGAAGCGGTGCAGCTCGGCGGCGACCTGGTCGGCGTCGGCGAGGGCGGGGACCGCCTTGGGGGAGACGAAGGAGGTGACCTCGATCCGCCGGACACCGGTGGCGACCAGCGCCTCCAGCATCCCCAGCTTGACGGCCAGCGGCAGCGGGTCCTCCAGCTGCAGCCCGTCACGCATCCCGACCTCACGGACGTCGACCGCCGTGGGCAGCACCAGGTCGAACTCGTTCATGCCCGCATCATCCCCCTGGTTCCACGTGGAACGCGCTCAGCTCTGCCCGGCCGCCTCCAGCGTCCGCCCGGCGGGCGCCGGCGGGGTGAGCTTCGCGCCCTCGACGTCCAGGTCGGGCAGCAGCCGGTCCAGCCACCGCGGCAGCCACCACGCCGACCGGCCGAGCAGCGCGAGCACCGCGGGCACCAGGGTCATCCGGACGACGAAGGCGTCGACCAGGACGCCGACCGCCAGCCCGAACGCGATCGCCTTCACCGTGACGTCCTCGATGTGCACGAAGCTGGCGAAGACCGCGAACATGATCAGCGCCGCGGCGACGACCACCCGCGAGGCGTGCCGCATGCCGGCGACCACCGAGGCCCGCGGGGCGCCGCCGTGCACGTGCTCCTCGCGCATCCGGGAGACCAGGAAGACCTCGTAGTCCATCGCCAGGCCGAACAGCACCGCCATCAGCAGGATCGGCATGAAGCTGATGACCGGGCCGGTGGCCGGCACGCCGAGGACGTCCATCAGCCAGCCCCACTGGAACACCGCGACGACGGCGCCGAAGCTGGCCCCGACCGACAGCAGGAAGCCCAGCGCGGCCTTCACCGGCACCAGGACCGAGCGGAACACCAGCAGCAGCAGGACCAGCGCGAGCCCCACGACGACCAGCGCGAACGGCAGCAACGCGCCGGCCAGCCGGTCGGAGACGTCGATGGCCACCGCGGTCTGCCCGGTCACCGCGATCTCCGCGACGCCGGTCTGCCGCTCGAGGTCGGGCGCGAGGTCGCGGAGGTCGCCGACGAGGGTGCTGGTGGCCTCGTCCTGCGGGCCGCTCTCCGGCACCACCTGCACGATCGCCGAGCTGCCGTCGGCCAGCAGCTGGGGCACCGCGTAGACGACGTCGTCCACCTCGCCGATCGCGGCGGCGACCGCGCCGGCGGTCTGCTCGGCGGTGGCCGGGTCGAGCCCGTCGACGAGGACCACGAGTGGCCCGTTGACGCCGGGGCCGAAGAACTCGCTGACCGCGTCGTAGGCCTGCCGCTCGGTGCTGTCCTCGGCGGCGGTGCCGGCGTCGGGCAGTGCCAGCCGCAGCTGCAGCGCCGGGATCGACACCACGAGCAGCGCCACGAGGGTGAGGGCGACGGTGAGCGCCGGGCGGCGGGTCACCAGCGCGGCCCAGCGGGCGCCGCCGGTTCGGGCCGGTGCCCCGGCGTGCTCGGCCAGCGCCTGCTCGCGGCGGGCGGCGCGCGAGCCCGGGGCGGGCACCAGCCGGGCACCGGCGAAGCCCATCAGCGCCGGCACCAGGGTGAGCGCGACGAGCACGGCGACCAGCACGGTGCCGGCGGCACCGAGGCCCATCACGGTCAGGAACGGGATGCCGACGACGGAGAGGCCGGACAGCGCGATCACCACGGTGAGCCCGGCGAAGACCACGGCGGACCCGGCGGTGCCGGTGGCCCGGCCGGCCGACTCCTCCGGCGCCATGCCGGCGGCCAGCTGGGAGCGGTGCCGGGACAGGATGAACAGCGTGTAGTCGATGCCGACGGCCAGGCCGATCATCAGCGCCAGCGTGGGCGCGGTCGAGGACAGCGTGATCGCCCCGGAGAGCGCGAGCAGCCCGACCAGCCCGATGGCCACGCCGACCAGCGCCACCAGCAGGTTCATCCCGGCGGCCAGCAGCGAGCCGAAGGTCAGCACGAGCACCAGCACCGCGACGACGACGCCGACGAGCTCGGTCGGGCCCACGGTGACCGCGCCGGTGGCGAACGCGCCGCCGCCCACCTCGACCCGCAGCCCGGCGTCCGCGGCCGCGGTGGTGGCGGCCTGCAGGGTCTCCAGGGCGTCGGCGTCCAGCTGCTCGGCCGGCACGCCGTACTGCACGGTGGCCAGCGCGGCCCGGCCGTCGGGACTGACCTGCTGGGTGGTGAACGGGTCCTGCACGGCGGCGACCTGGTCGACCCGGCCCGCCGCCGCGACGACGTCCCCGATCGCCGCGGCGTACTGCGGCTCGGTGACCGCGGAGCCGTCGGGCGCGATGAACACCAGGTCGGCGCCGGCCCCGGCGGCGGCCGGGGAGGCCTCGCGCAGCTGGTCGAGCGCCGCCTGGGACTCCGACCCCGGGATGGTGAACTCGTCGTCGAACTCGCCGCCGACGGTCACGAAGAGCACGACGACGAGCGCCAGCACCGCGACCCACGCCGCCGAGACGGCCACCCGGTGGCGGTAGGCGGCGCGGCCCATCCGGTGGAGCAGGGTCGACATCGGGGTGCTCCAGGAGGCGTCAGTCGGCGGCGCGGCCGGCGACCGCACCGTTGAGCAGCAGGCGGAGGGCCGAGCGCTCGAGGTCGTCGGCGTGCGCGGGGTCGGTCAGCCCGCGCAGGGTGACCCCGTCGTGCTGGGCGCACAGGGCACGCGCCAGCTGGGCCGGCGTGACCGCCAGCTGCAGCCCGGTGTCGGCGACGGCACGCTCGATCAACGTGACCAGGTGGGCCTGGAACCCGCTCTGGTGCCGGCGCAGCAGCTCGGCGGCGGCCGGGTGCCGGGCGGCGTGCAGGGCGTACTCCGCAGCGACGATCGACCAGGCGCGGTCGTGCCGGAACAGCGCGATGCACCGCTCGACGACGAAGGCCAGCGGGTCGGGCTCGGCGGCGAGACCGGCCACCAGCTCCTCGACCCGGGCCAGGTCGCGGCCGGCCTCGCGGGTGTAGAGGGCGGCGAACAGCTGGTCCTTGCTGGCGAAGCTGGAGTAGAACGCGCCGCGGGTGAAGCCCCCGCGGCTGCAGACGTCCTCGATGCTCGCCGCGGCGAAGCCCTGCTCGGCGAAGGTCTCCAGCGCGGCGTCCAGCAGCCGCTCGACCGTGACCTCGCGCCGCCGTTTCGGCCGCTCGAGGTCGACGTCGGTCACGATGCAGGACTGTATTGGATGCAGCCCTGCATCGGGACCGCTACTGCAGGGCGCGCCCCACGGCGACCGCGCGCGTGTCGGGGGCGGCGACCCGGGCGGCGTCGGCCTCCTGGTCGTCGGCGGCCTCCTGCGACCGCCGCTCCGCCTCCACCCGGGCGCGGTAGCTGTCGACCTCGCTGGCGGTGCGCTCGGCGTCCCAGCCCAGCACCGGCGCGACCACCCGGGCGACGGCCTCGGCGGAGTCGACGCCGCGGTGCGCGGTCTCGATGGAGATCCGGGTGCGCCGGGCGAGCAGGTCGTCCAGGTGCAGGGCGCCCTCGTTGGTGGCCGACCAGACCATCTCCACCATCAGGTACTCCTCGGCGCCGGGCACCGGCTGGAGCAGCGCCGGGTCATCGGCGGCGAGCGCGAGCACCTCGGGGGTCTGCGAGCCGAACCGGTTGAGCAGGTGCTCGGCGCGGAACCGCGGGATGCCCCAGCGCTCGGAGAGCCCGTCGAGGGAGTTGACCATCGCCGCGTAGCCCTCGGCGCCGACCAGCGGGATGTTCTCGGTGACGCTGGGCGGCACGGTCCGGGTGACGTCCTCGGCCACGGCGTCCACCGCGTCGGCGGCCATCGGCCGGTAGGTCGTGTACTTGCCGCCGGCCACCGCGATCACGCCGGGCATCGGCCGGGCGACGGCGTGCTCCCGGGACAGCTGGCTGGTCGACTCCTCCTCGCCGGAGAGCAGCGGGCGCAGCCCGGCGTAGACGCCGGTGATGTCGTCGTGGGTCAGCGGCACCGAGAGCACCCGGTTGACGTGCTCGAGGATGTAGTCGATGTCGGCCTTGCTGGCCGCCGGGTGCGCCTTGTCCAACGCCCAGTCGGTGTCGGTGGTGCCGACGATCCAGTGGCTGCCCCACGGGATGACGAAGAGCACCGACTTCTCGGTGCGCAGGATCAGGCCGGTCTCGCCGTTGATCCGGTCGCGCGGGACGACGATGTGCACGCCCTTGCTGGCCCGCACGTGGAACCGGCCGCGGCCGCCGACCAGGGTCTGCACGTCGTCGGTCCAGACGCCGGTCGCGTTGACCACCACCTCGCTGCGGACGTCGACCTCCTGCCCGGTCTCCACGTCGCGCACCCGGGCGCCGACCACGCGGCCGCCGGCGTGGGTGAAGGAGACGACCTCGGCGGAGTTGAGCACGGTCGCGCCGTAGGCGGCGGCGGTGAGCGCCACGGTGAGCGTGTGCCGGGCGTCGTCGGCCTGGGCGTCGTAGTAGCGGACGGCGCCGACCAGCGCGTCGGGCCTCAGCGCAGGGAACAGCCGCCGGGCGCCGGTGCGGGTGAGGTGCTTCTGCCCGGGCATCGGCTCGGACAGCGCGCCCAGCCGGGCGAGGCCGTCGTAGAGCGCCAGCCCGGCGGTGACGTAGGGCCGCTCCCAGACGTGGTGGGTCAGCGGGTAGAGGAACGGCACCGGCTTGACCAGGTGCGGCGCGATCCGGTTCACCGAGAGGTCGCGCTCGTGCAGCGCCTCGCGGACCAGCCCGAAGTCGAACTGCTCGAGGTACCGCAGCCCGCCGTGGAAGAGCTTGGAGGAGCGGGAGGAGGTGCCGCTGGCGAAGTCGCGCGCCTCGACCAGCGCGGTCTTCAGGCCGCGGGTCGCCGCGTCGAGGGCGACGCCGGCACCGGTGACCCCACCGCCGACGACGAGGACCTCGTACTCACCGGCGGCCAGGTCTGCCCAGGCCTGGGCGCGCTGCGCGGGTCCGAGCGGGCGTACTGCGGTCATGGGTGGACTCCTCGCGCCGGGCCGGCGCACCTCGATGTGGCCTCTGGACTCCACGGTAGGTCGGGTGCGGGGTCCCCGACGAGGTGCGCCGTCCGACCATGTCGCACAGCCGGGGGATCTCCGCTGGGCCCGCGGATGGCCTACGGTCGCGCCGTGCCGGGCAGCGTGCAGTCCATCGAGCGGGCGGCGGCCATCCTCCAGGTGGTCGCCGGCTCCGGCGGGACCCTCGGCGTCACCGACATCGCCGAGGCCGTCGGGCTGGCCAAGACCACGACGCACAGCCTGCTGCGCACCCTCCTGCTGGTCGGGTTCGTGGAGCAGGACCGGGCCACCGGCCGCTACGCGCTCGGCTCCGGGCTGCTCCGGCTGGGCTCCCACCTCGACGTCAACGAGCTGCGGGCGCGCGCCTCGAACTGGGCCGACGCGCTGGCCGCCCGCAGCGGCCACGCGGTGCGGCTGGCCACCCTCACCGGCGAGGAGGTCGTCGTCGTCCACCACGTCTTCCGGCCCGACGACTCGGCGCAGACGCTGGACGTCGGCACCGCGCTGAGCCCGGCCAGCGCGCTGGGCAAGGTGCTGTTCGCGCACAGCCACCCGCACACCGGGCACCGCTCCGGGCACCGCCCGACGCTGGCCGCCGCCGAGCTGGCCGAGGTGCGCGCCCGCGGCTGGGCGACCGCCCGTGGCGAGGTCGAGCCGGGGATGGCCGGCATCGCCGCCCCGGTGCGCGGCGCCGGCGGGCTGGTGGTCGCCGCCCTGGGCATCAGCGGCCCGCAGAGCGCCCTGCTGGACCCCAAGGGGGTGCCCCGCAGCCTGGTGCTGGCGATGGTCACCGACGCGGCGCACGCCGTCTCCCGGGAGCTGGGGCACGGCGGTGGCTGACCGGTACGTGCTCGCCGTCGACCAGGGGACGACGTCGACCCGCTCGCTGGTCTTCGACCGCGGCGGCCGGATGGTGGCCGTGCGGCAGCGCGAGCACCGGCAGTACTTCCCGCGGCCGGGCTGGGTCGAGCACGACCCGATGGAGATCTGGGCGAACACCCAGCGGACGGCCGCGCAGGTGCTGGGCGACATCGGCTCGGCCGGCGACGTCGTCGCGCTGGGCATCGCCAACCAGCGGGAGACCACCGTCGTCTGGGACCGGGAGACCGGCCGGCCGGTGCTGCGCGCGCTGGTCTGGCAGGACACCCGCACCGCCGACCTGGTCACCGAGCTCGCCGCCCGGCCCGACGCCGCGCTGGTCGAGGAGCGCAGCGGGATGGCGATCGCCGGCTACTTCTCCGGGCCGCGGCTGCGCTGGATCCTCGACTCGGTGCCCCGCGCCCGCGAGCGGGCCGAACGCGGTGAGCTGCTGTTCGGCACCATGGAGACCTGGCTGATCTGGAACCTCACCGGGGGCCCGGACGGCGGCGTGCACGTCACCGACGTCACCAACGCCAGCCGCACCCTGCTGATGGACGTGCGGACCTGCCGCTGGGACCCCGACCTGCTCGCCTTCTTCGGCATCCCGGCCGCGATGCTGCCGGAGATCCGCCCCTCGGTCGGCCTGCTCGGGGTCGCCACCGCGCTGTCACCGGCCATCCCGATCACCGGCGCGCTCGGCGACCAGCAGGCGGCGCTGTTCGGGCAGGCCTGCTTCGCCCCCGGCGAGGCCAAGTGCACCTACGGCACCGGCAGCTTCCTGTTGCAGAACACCGGCGAGGAGCTGGTGCACACCCGGTCGGGCTCGATCAGCACGGTGGCCTACCAGCTCGCCGGCGAGCCGGTGCACTACGCGCTGGAGGGGTCGGTCGCCGTCGCCGGCGCGCTGGTGCAGTGGCTGCGCGACGGGCTGGGGCTGATCGGGTCCGCGGCCGAGGTGGAGACGCTGGCCCGCACGGTCGGCGACAACGGCGGCTGCTACGTCGTCCCGGCCTTCTCCGGCCTGCTCGCGCCGCACTGGCGGGGCGAGGCGCGCGGGCTGGTCGCCGGGCTCACCTCCTACGTCACCAAGGGGCACCTGGCCCGGGCGGTGCTGGAGGCGACCGGCTGGCAGACCCGGGACGTCGTCCGGGCGATGGCCGCGGACTCCGGGTTGTCGCTGCCCGCGCTGCGGGTCGACGGCGGGATGACCACCAACAACCTGCTCATGCAGTTCATCGCCGACGCCCTGGACACCCCGGTGGTCCGCCCGATGGTCGGGGAGACGGTCTCGCTGGGTGCGGCCTACGCCGCCGGGCTGGCCGTCGGCGTGTGGAGCGACATCGAGGCGCTGCGGCGCAACTGGCACCGGGCCGCCCAGTGGACGCCGACCCCGGCCCGGGCGCGGGCGCTGTCCGACGAGTACCCCAAGTGGGAGCGGGCGGTGCAGCTCAGCATCGCCTGGGGGGCGCCCTGACCCCGAGTCCGACCATGTCGCACCGCGTGTGTTGTCCGGGTCACACCGGGGCTCCTACGGTCCGCACGAACGGCCCGCAGAGCAGCGGGCCCCTCCCGGAGGAGCACCACACGTGGACACGACGAGTCTCTGGACCGTCTTCTTCAGCGAAGTGACCGGCACCGGCATCCTGATCCTGCTGGGGGTCGGGGTCGTCGCGAACGTCGCGCTGCCGAAGAACTTCGGCAACGGTGGCGGTTGGATCGTCATCATCTTCGGCTGGGGGCTGGCGGTCTTCGCCGGCGTGTACGCCGCCGCGTCGTCCGGGGCCCACCTGAACCCGGCGGTCACCGTCGGCCTGCTGGTGAGCGGGGCCGACGAGTACGCACCGGGCGTCGACGTCACCCTCGGCAGCACGCTGGTCTACTTCGCTGGCGAGCTGGTCGGCGCCTTCCTGGGCGCCGTGCTCGCCTGGGCCGCCTACCGCGCGCACTACAACGACCCCGAGGCGGCCGGCACGCAGCTGGGCACCTTCTCCACCGGCCCGGCCATCAAGAGCACGGTCGACAACCTGGTCACCGAGGCGATCGGCACGTTCGTGCTGGTCTACATCATCCTGCGGTTCGGTGACACGCCGAGCGAGATCGGCCCGCTGGCCGTCGCGCTGCTCGTCGTCGGCATCGGCGCCTCCCTCGGTGGCCCCACCGGCTACGCCATCAACCCGGCCCGCGACCTCGGCCCCCGCATCGCGCACGCCGTCCTGCCCATCCGCGGCAAGGGCGGCAGCAACTGGGGCTACGCCTGGGTCCCGATCGTCGGACCGATCATCGGCGCCGTGCTGGCCGGCGCGTTCTCCCACGTCTCCCTCTGACCGCACCGAACCGAGAGGAACTCCGATGTCGAAGTACGTCGCAGCCATCGACCAGGGCACCACGAGCACCCGCTGCATGCTGTTCGACCACGACGGGGCCGTCGTGTCGGTCGGCCAGAAGGAGCACGCGCAGATCTTCCCGCGGGCCGGCTGGGTCGAGCACGACCCGATGGAGATCTGGGGGAACACCCGCGAGGTCGTCGCCCAGGCGCTGGCCCGGGGCAACGCCAACAACGCCGACATCGTCGCCGTCGGCATCACCAACCAGCGCGAGACGACGGTGGTCTGGGACCGGACCACCGGCGAGCCGGTCTACAACGCGATCGTCTGGCAGGACACCCGCACCGGGAAGATCTGCGAGGAGCTCGGCGCCCTGGGCGGCGGGGCCGACCGGTACAAGGACCGGGTCGGGCTGCCGCTGGCCACCTACTTCGCCGGCCCCAAGGTCCGGTGGATCCTGGACAACGTCGAGGGCGCCCGGGAGAAGGCCGAGGCCGGTGACCTGGTCATGGGCACCATCGACTCCTGGCTGATCTGGAACATGACCGGCGGCACCGACGGCGGCAAGCACCTCACCGACGTCTCCAACGCCTCCCGGACGATGCTGATGGACTACCGGAAGCTCGCCTGGGACGAGAGCATCGCCGAGGAGATGAAGATCCCGGTCTCGATGCTGCCGGAGATCCGCTCCAACTCCGAGGAGTACGGCGTCGGCCGCAAGTCCGGCTTCCTCGCCGGCGTGCCGATCGCCGGGTCGCTCGGCGACCAGCAGGCGGCCACCTTCGGCCAGGTCTGCTTCACCAAGGGCATGGCCAAGAACACCTACGGCACCGGCAACTTCATGCTGCTCAACACCGGCGAGGAAGCCGTCCCGTCGAAGAACGGCCTGCTCACGACGCTGTGCTACCAGCTCGGCGACGCCAAGCCGGTGTACGCCCTCGAGGGCTCGATCGCCGTCACCGGCTCGCTGGTGCAGTGGGTGCGGGACAACCTCGGCATGATCAAGAACGCGCCGGAGATCGAGGACCTGGCGAAGTCGGTCGACGACAACGGCGGTGCCTACTTCGTGCCGGCGTTCTCCGGGCTGTTCGCCCCGCACTGGCGCTCGGACGCCCGCGGCGCCGTCGTCGGGCTCACCCGGTTCGTCAACAAGGGCCACCTCGCCCGGGCCGTGCTGGAGGCGACCGCCTACCAGACCCGCGAGGTGCTCGACGCGATGAACGCCGACTCCGGCGTCGACCTGACCGAGCTGCGCGTCGACGGCGGGATGGTCGGCAACGAGCTGCTCATGCAGTTCCAGGCCGACCTGCTCGACGTCCCGGTCATCCGGCCGAAGATCGCCGAGACGACGGCGCTGGGCGCGGCGTACGCGGCCGGCCTGGCCGTCGGCTTCTGGTCCGACCTGGACGAGCTGACCGCCAAGTGGGCCGAGGACAAGCGCTGGGAGCCGACCATGGCGTCCGACGAGCGCGAGCGGTACTACCGCAACTGGCAGAAGGCCGTCACCAAGTCGCTGGACTGGGTCGACGACGACGTCAGCTGAGCCCACGCTGCGCTGATCATCGGCGTGGGGCTGCCCGCCACGCCGGCGGAGCCGGTCACACGCCGATGATCACCAGCGAGGTGCCGGGTCGCTCGCCGCCCACTCCCGGACGACCCGCTGCGCGGCGAGCGACGCGGTGACGACCGGCAGCACCCAGGCGAAGACCGTGAACCCCAGCAGCGCCTGGACGGCGTCCTCGTCGTCGGAGTACCAGGCGAGCCCCGCCACCAGGCTGGCCAGCAGCAGCACCGCGGCGGCCACCGCCGACCACAGCACCAGCGCCGCCCGCCGCCGTCCGAGCAGCCCGATGCCGCCGACCAGCAGGGCGACCCCGACCGGCACGCCGAGGGAGAGCAGCCAGGTCGACGGGTCGCCGTCGTCGGTGAGGCCGGCGACGAGGAAGACCAGCCCGCCCAGCACGGTGAGCGAGCCGGTGACGATGCCGAGCACCGCCGAGGCGGTGGCCAGGCCCGGCCGGCCCGGGCCGTGCGGCCACACCGGCGGCTGCTGCGGCCAGCCCGGTGCGTACGCCGGGGCGTAGCCGTACCCCGGCTGCCCGTACGGCGGCTGGCCGTACTGCGGCTGCGCGTACTGCGGCTGCGCCGGCTGCCACTCCGGGGGTTGCCCCTGCTGCCACTGCCCGCCTTCGGTCACGGCCGGGAGTCTGCCAACCGGTGGACGGCGGAGACACCCGACAGGCCGCCGGGCTCACCCCTGCAGGGCAGCGCTGACCACCTCCTGCGCCTCGGCCTGCACCCGGGCCAGGTGCTCGGGCCCGAGGAACGACTCGGCGTAGACCTTGTAGACGTCCTCGGTGCCGGAGGGGCGCGCGGCGAACCAGGCGTTCTCGGTGGTGACCTTCAACCCGCCGATGGCGGCGTCGTTGCCCGGCGCCCGGGTGAGCTTGGCGGTGATCGGCTCGCCGGCCAGCTCGGTGGCGGTGACCGCCTCGGGGGAGAGCTTGCCCAGCGCAGCCTTCTGCTCGCGGGTGGCCGCGGCGTCGATCCGGGCGTAGGCGGAGGACCCGAAGCGTTCCGTCAGCGACGCATGCAGCTGGGACGGCGAGGACCCGGTGACCGCCTGGATCTCGCTGGCCAGCAGCGCGA
The DNA here is from genome assembly GCF_014195485.1 of Modestobacter versicolor. Taxonomy (NCBI): domain Bacteria; kingdom Bacillati; phylum Actinomycetota; class Actinomycetes; order Geodermatophilales; family Geodermatophilaceae; genus Modestobacter; species Modestobacter versicolor. The sequence continues at coordinate 3,242,380 of NZ_JACIBU010000001.1, read as the reverse complement.
GCAGGATGCCGTCCTTGTCCGTCGTCCACACCCCGCCGTCGCGGCGGAGGAACGAGGCGCCCGCGGACTCCTCGCCGCCGAAGCCGACCGACCCGTCGAGCAGGCCGGGCACGAACCACTTGAAGCCGACCGGCACCTCGACCAGCCGGCGACCCAGGTCGGCGACCACCCGGTCGATGAGGCTGGAGGAGACCAGCGTCTTGCCCACGGCGGTGCCGGCGTCCCAGCCGTCGCGGTGGGAGAACAGGTAGGAGATCGCCACGGCGAGGAAGTGGTTGGGGTTCATCAGCCCGCCGTCGGGGGTGACGATCCCGTGCCGGTCGGCGTCGGCGTCGTTGCCGGTGGCGATGGCGAACTCGTCCTTGCGGCCGATGAGCGAGGCCATCGCGCTGGGGGAGGAGCAGTCCATCCGGATCTTGCCGTCCCAGTCCAGCGTCATGAACCGCCAGGTGGGGTCGACCAGCGGGTTCACCACGGTGAGGTCCAGCCCGTGCCGTTCGGCGATCTCGCCCCAGTAGGCGACGCTGGCGCCGCCGAGCGGGTCCGCGCCGATGTGCACGCCGGCGCTCTTCACCGCGGCCAGGTCCAGCACGTTCGGCAGGTCGTCGACGTAGCTGCCCAGGAAGTCGTAGCTGCCGGCGGCGGCGCGGGCCCGGGTGAAGGGCACCCGCCGGACGCCGTCCAGGTCGGCGGCGAGCAGCTCGTTGGCACGGCGGGCGATCCAGCCGGTGGCGTCGGTGTCGGCCGGCCCGCCCGAGGGCGGGTTGTACTTGAAGCCGCCGTCCCGGGGCGGGTTGTGCGACGGGGTGACCACGATGCCGTCGGCCAGCCCGCTGGTCTTCCCGCGGTTGGCGGTGAGGATGGCGTGGCTGACCGCCGGGGTGGGCGTGTACCCGTCGCGGGAGTCGACCAGCACCGTGACGTCGTTGGCGGCGAGCACCTCCAGCGCGCTGGCCCAGGCCGGCTCGGACAGCCCGTGGGTGTCCCGGCCGATGAACAGCGGCCCGTCGTAGCCCTGGCCGGCCCGGTACTCGCAGATCGCCTGGGTGGTGGCGAGGATGTGCGCCTCGTTGAACGCGCCGTCCAGCGACGAGCCGCGGTGCCCGGAGGTGCCGAAGACGACCTGCTGCGCGACGTCGGCCGGGTCCGGCTGCACCGTGTAGTACGCGGTCAGCAGGTGCGGGACGTCGACCAGGTCGCTGGGCTGGGCGGGCTGGCCGGCGCGATCGGAGCTCATGAGCTGATCTTCGCGCCGACGCCCCGCTGGACGCGACCCGGGCCGGTCTGTCGGTGCCCCGCCGTAGCCTGGGCCGGTGCTCGGGGACTGGCGGGAGATGGTCACCGACGCCGCGTTGACCGCCGCCGTCGGGCCCGAGGTGCTCGCCCGCGCCCGGCCCCTCGTCGCGCGCAGCGTGCTCGACGTCCGGCTGGCGGAGGACGCCCGCCGGCTCACCGGCCTGGTGCAGGGCGAGGGCCCCGAGCCGTACCGGACCATCGTGGTGCGCACCGACGGCGGCCGGGTCGGCTGGGCCGGCGCCTGCACCTGCCCGGTCGGCGACGACTGCGAGCACGCCGTCGCCGTGCTGCTCTCGCTGCGCCCGTCGGTGCTGGCCGCGCCCGGCGGTCGCCTCCGGGGCCACGCGGCGGCCCCCGGCTGGGAGGAGCAGCTCGAGGAGCTGGTGAGCGCGGCCACCGGCGGTGCCACGAGCGCCGCGGTGCCGATCGGCCTGCAGTTCGAGCTGGTCGAGCCCGAGCCGGGGCGGGGGCGCGCGTCGATCGGTGCCCCGGGCACGCGGCAGCGGCTGGTCCGGCTCCGGCCGGTCGTCCCCGGCCGGCAGGGCCGGTGGGTGCGCACCGGCGTCTCCTGGCGGCAGCTGCAGTACGACACCAGCCGCGCCACCTGGGACCCGCTGCACCTGGCCGCGATGCGCGCGCTGCACGCCACCCACCAGGCCGCCCGCAACCAGTACTACTCGTACGCCCCGGTCGACGTGTACCTGCACGAGTTCGGCCCGGGGCTGTGGCGGCTGCTGGCCGAGGCAGTGGCCGACGGCGTCCCGCTGATGACCGCCGACCGGGCTCCCCGGCCGGTGCTGCTCGCCGAGGGCGACGCGGACGTGGCCGTCGACCTGCGCCGCGACGGCCGCTCCACCGCCCTGCACGCCGTGCTGCGGCTCGGCGGCCGCGCGGTCGACCCGGCCGCGCTCTCCTTCCTCGGCGTGCCCCCGCACGGGGTCACGATCGACGGGCCGGACCGCGACGAGGCGCCCGACGGCGCGCCCGGCCTGGTGCTCGCCCGGCTCAGCCGGCCGGTGCCGCCGGTGCTGGCCGGGCTGGTGGCGCGCGGCGAGGCCATCGGCATCCCGGCCGGCGACGTCGACCGGTTCCTGCGCGACTGGTACCCCGGGCTGCGGCAGGCGGTGCCGGTGATCTCCGCCGACGGCTCGATGGAGCTGCCGGAGGTCGTGCCGCCGCGGCTGGCCGTCGAGGTGCGCTACCCGGGCGACGCCACGGTCTGCCTGAGCTGGTCGGTGCGCTACGGCCCCGACCGGGTGTTCGCGCTGGACACCGCACCCGGTCCCGGCCGCGACGCCGCCGCCGAGCAGCAGCTGGTCGAGGCGCTGCCCGGCCCGGTCGGCGGGCTGCCCGAGCTCTGGACGGCCGAGCGCCGGCTCGCCGCGACCGTCGAGCTGACCGGCACGGAGGCGATGGACCTCACCACCGAGGTGCTGCCCGCGCTGCACGCCGACCCGGACGTCGACGTCACCGTGGTGGGCACCCCGACGGCCTACCGGCACACCACCTCGGCGCCGCAGATCTCCTTCACCGCCCGCGACAGCCGGGAGTCCGACTGGTTCGACCTGGGCGTCAGCGTGACGATGGACGGCCAGCACGTCCCGTTCGCCACGCTGTTCCAGGCCCTCGCCGCAGGGCGCACCCGGCTGGTGCTGCTGTCGGGCACGTACTTCTCGCTGCAGCGGCCGGAGTTCGAGCAGCTGCGGCTGCTGATCGAGGAGGCCCGGGCGCTCCAGGACGTCCCCGGCGACGGCGTCAAGGTCAGCCGCTTCCAGGCCGGGCTGTGGGAGCAGCTGCTCGGCCTCGGGGTGGTCGAGGAGCAGAGCGAGCGCTGGACCCGCGAGGTCCGCGGGCTGATCGACGCCGAGCACGCCGAGCCGCCCCCGCTGCCGGCCGGGCTCACCGCCGAGCTGCGCCCCTACCAGCGCGAGGGCTACGGCTGGCTGTCCTTCCTCTGGGACCACCGGCTGGGCGGGGTGCTCGCCGACGACATGGGGCTGGGCAAGACGCTGCAGACGCTGGCCCTGCTCTGCCGGGCGCACGAGGCCGGCGAGCTGGACGACGCCCCGGTGCTGGTGGTCGCGCCGACCAGCGTGGTGTCGACCTGGGCCCGGGAGGCCGCGCGCTTCGCCCCCGGGATGCGGGTGGTCACCGTGGCCGAGACCGAGCGGAAGCGCGGCACCCGGCTGGCCCGCGAGGTGACCGGCGCGCACGTCGTCGTCACCTCCTACGCGCTGTTCCGGATCGACTCCGAGGCGTGGGCCGGGCTGCCGTGGCGCGGGCTGGTGCTCGACGAGGCGCAGTTCGTGAAGAACCACCAGGCCCGCACCTACCAGTGCGCGCGGCAGCTCCGGGCGCCGGTGAAGTTCGCGCTGACCGGAACCCCGCTGGAGAACAGCGTGATGGACCTGTGGGCGCTGATGTCGATCGTCGCCCCCGGCCTGTTCCCCGACCCCGAGCGGTTCACCGAGTTCTACCGGGTCCCGATCGAGCGGGACGGCGACGCCGAGAAGCTCGCCGTGCTGCGCCGTCGGATCCGCCCGCTGATGCTCCGGCGGACCAAGGAGCTGGTGGCCGCCGAGCTGCCGCCCAAGCAGGAGCAGGTGCTCGAGGTGGTGCTCAACCCGCGGCACGAGAAGCTCTACCAGACCCACCTGCAGCGCGAGCGGTCCAAGGTCCTGGGCCTGGTCGAGGACATGTCGAAGAACCGGATGACGATCTTCCGGTCGCTCACCCTGCTGCGGCAGCTGAGCCTCGACCCGGCCCTCGTCGACCCGGCCTACGCCGACGTCCGGTCCAGCAAGGCCGACGCCTTCCTGGAGCAGCTGCGCGAGGTGGTCGCCGAGGGCCACCGGGTGCTGGTGTTCAGCCAGTTCACCCGGTTCCTGGGCAGCATCCGCGACCGGCTGACCGCCGAGGGCGTCGACTGGGTGTACCTGGACGGGCGCACCCGTGACCGGGACGCCCGGATCGAGGAGTTCCGCACCGGCACCGCCCCGGTGTTCCTGATCAGCCTCAAGGCCGGTGGCTTCGGGCTGACCCTCACCGAGGCCGACTACGTCTTCGTGCTCGACCCCTGGTGGAACCCGGCGAGCGAGGCGCAGGCCGTCGACCGGGCGCACCGGATCGGCCAGGACAAGACGGTGATCGTCTACCGGCTGGTGGCCGCCGGCACCATCGAGGAGAAGGTGATGGAGCTCAAGGCCCGCAAGCAGGCGCTGTTCTCCCGGGTCGTCGGCGACGGTGCGCTGGCCTCCGGTGCGCTGACCGCCGACGACGTCCGCGGCCTGTTCAGCTGACCCGCCTCGGCTCGCCGCGGTAGGTGCCGAAGCTCCACAGGTTGCCCTCGGGGTCCCGGACGGCGAACTCCCGCGAGCCGTGGTCGGTGTCCTCCAGCGGCCGGAGCACCTCCGCGCCGGCGGCCACCGCCCGGGCGAACAGCGCGTCCGGGTCGTCGGTGACCACGTAGCAGCCGGTGCTGCCCGGTTGCACGTGCCACCCCTGGGCGCCGTCGTCCCGCACCGACCCGAGCATCACCCCGCCGCCCAGCGGCCAGGACAGCTCGGCGTGGGCCACGGCGTCACCCTCGCCGTACACGGCGGTCTCCTCGAACCCGAACGCGTCGACGAGGAACCGGATCAGCGCGCGGGCGTCCCGGGCGCGGAACGCGGGCCAGACGGTGGGCGGCGGTGCATCAGAGGTGGTCATGGCCCGACCCTGCCGCCCCGGCCGCCGTCCCGTCTTGGACGAACCCGAGCTCGGCGGCCAGCCACCCGGTCGGCGGCAGCCCGCTCAGCGCCCGCCACTCGCGGGTCAGGTGCGCCTGGTCGGCGTACCCGGCGGCCACGGCCAACCCGGCGAGGTCCAGCGCTCGGCCGGCGCCGGCCCGGGCCGCCAGCGCCCGCCGGGCGCGGTCGAAGCGGACCACCCGGGCGGCCGCCTTGGGGGTCAGCCCGGTCTCGGCCCGGAAGCGCTCGCCCAGGTGCCGGTCGGACCAGCCGACCCGGTCGGCCACCTCGCGGACCCGCAGCCGGCCGCCGGCCGCCGTGGTGAGCCGCCACGCCTCGGCGACCTCGGGGGCGGGCGCGGCGTGGGGGTGAGCGCCGCGCAGCAGCACCTGCTCGACGGCGGCGAACCGGCCCGGCCAGTCCGTCGCCGCCCGCACCCGGTCGACGAGCTCGGCCCCCCTCGCGCCCAGCAGGTCGGGGACCGCGACGTCCAGGCCGGCCAGCGCACCGGCCGGGACGCCGAGCAGCGCCCGGGCACCCAGCGGGGTGAGCGCGAGCTGCAGGCCGACCTGCCGGCCGGGGTGGACGATCAGCGCCGGCCGGGTGTGCAGCCCGCCGACCAGGCCGTCGTAGCGGCCGGGCGCCTGCTGCGGATCGGGGTGGGCGGCCACCACCAGCGGCTCGTCCAAGGTCACCACGAAGGTCAGGTGCGGCGAGGGCAGCCCGCGGTGCACCCCCGGCGCCAGCCCCTCCTGCCGGTAGCCCACGGCGGTGGCGACGTACCGGCGCAGCGCTGGGTGCACCCGGTGCTCCACCCACTCGCTGCCCACGGGGTCAGGCCAGCGGGTCGGTCCGGACGGCGAGGACGACGATGTCGTCGTCCCGGGGCTCGACGACCCGCGCCAGCACCCGGTCCAGCAGCGCGTCGAGGGGCAGCTGCGACTGCCCGCCGAGCGCCTCCACCAGCTGCGCGGTGCCCGCGTCGATGTCCCGGCCGGCGGCGCGCTGCTCGATCAGGCCGTCGCTGTAGAACAGCAGCGTGCTGCCGGCCGGCAGCTCGGCCAGGTGGTCGGTCCGGGCAGCTTCCGGGAGGACGCCGACGAGCAGCTCCGGCCGGGTGCCGAGCACGTCGACCCGCCCGTCGGCGTGCAGCAGCAGCGGCGGCGGGTGCCCGGCGTTCGTCCAGCGCAGCACGTGACCGCCGGCCGGGCGGTGCTCGATGCGGCCCAGCACGACGGTGGCCAGGGTGTCGACCGACAGCGTCGCCATGGCTCGGTCCAGCCGGCGGACGGTCTCCGACGGCGGCTCGTCGCGGTCGACGGCGTACCCGCGCAGCAGGGTGCGCAGCTGGCCCATGTCCGACGCCGCGGTGATGTCGTGCCCGGACGTGTCGCCGACCGCGACCACCAGCGCGCCGTCCGCCGTCCCGAAGGCGTCGTACCAGTCACCGCCCACGGCGTCCCCGGAGTGCGCGGGCACGTACCGCGCGGCCAGTGCCGTCCCGTCGCCCTGCGGCAGCCGGGTGAGCATCGCCCGCTGCAGCTGCTCCGCGACGCCGGACCGCTCCTCGAGCAGCTCCTGCGTGCGGCGGAACTGCTCCGCGGCCCGGCGGGCGGCCTGGTCGGCGCGGTCGCGCATGGTGCGCAGCTGCAGCTCCGAGGAGCACGCGTCGGCCAGGTCGGCCAGCACCGCGAGCTCGTCGGTCGACCACCGGTGCGGCCGGTCGTGGATCGCGCACAGCGACCCGACGACGACGCCGTCCGCGTCGACCAGGGGCATCCCGGCGTAGGCCACCACCGCGAGGTCGCGGATGGCCAGGTTGTCCCGGACCAGCGGGTGCACCCGGGCGTCCTCGACCACCAGCGGCTCGCCCGCGGTCACCACGTGCTGGCAGAACGAGTGCGTCAGCGGCGTGCGCCGGCTGGACGCGTACGGCTCGGGCAGCCCGGCGGCACCGGGGAACACCTGCTCCTGGGCGTCGACCAGGCTCACCAGCGCGACCGGGACGCCGAGCTGGCGGCGGACCAGCCGGACGAAGCGCTCGAACGCGGGGTCGGGGACCGCCGGGAGCGGGGTGATGACCGGGAGCGGACGGGTGTCGGTCGGCACCACGCCTGCCTCGTCCGTGGTCACGCGGATCATGCTACGGGCGATGGACCCCTGGCGGATCCGTCCCGACCCGGTGACCTGGGGCGGGTCAGCGGTCGACCCTGGCCGTCCCGCGGCGCAGCGCGAGGCCCTGCAGCAGCAGGCTCGCGGCCAGCACGGCGCCGACGCCCTCCCCGGCCCGCAGCCGCAGGTCCAGCAGCGGCTCGCAGCCCAGCGCCTGCAGGACGGCGTCGTGCCCGCGCTCCCGGCTGCGCTGACCGGCGACCAGAGAGGACTGCACGGCTGGTTCGAGCTGGACGGCGACCAGCGCGGCCACCGAGGTGGCGAAGCCGTCGACCACGACCACCGCCCGGGCCTCCGCGGCACCCAGCGCGACCCCGGCCAGCACGGCCAGCTCCGGGCCGCCGAGCTCGGCGAGGGCGGTGCGCGGGTCGAGCCCGGTGCCCGCCCGGTGCACCGCGGCGGCCACCACCTGCAGCTTGCGGGCCAGCATCGCGGCGTCCGCGCCGGCCCCGAGCCCGGTGACGTCGGCTGGTTCCACGTGCAACAGCGCGCAGGCCAGCGCCGCCGCCACGGTGGTGTTGCCGACGCCGACCTCGCCGAGCGCCACCAGCCCCCGGGCGCCGTGCTCCACGCCCAGCCGCCGCCCGGCCTCGACCAGCCGGGTGACGTCCGCCGCCGTCATCGCCGGGGCGCCGGCCAGGTCGCCGCGCGGGTCCCGCGGGCGGGCCGCGACCGCACCGGGCACCGGCCCGCCGAGCACCCCGGCGTCCACCACGACCAGGTCCAGCCCCGCCGAGCGGGCCGCCGTCGCGCCCAGCGCCACGCCCGCCACGGCCGCGGTCACGACGTCCCGGGTGGTCGAGGCGGGGTAGGCGGAGACGCCGGCGGCGGCGACCGGGTGGTCGGCACCGGCCAGCACCAGCACGCCCCCGGTCAGGTCGGCCCGGCCGAGCGCGACCGCCCGGTCGACGGCGCGGTCCAGCACACCGAGCGAGCCCGGCGGGGTGAGCAGCCGGTCGGCGTCGTCCCGGGCGCCGACCACGTTGGCCTGGTCCGGTGCCCGGAGCCGCGACGGGGGAGCCGGGACGTCGTCCGCCGGCCAGCGGTCGGCCAGGACGACGTCGGCGAGCGGGAGCCGCCGGGACCACGCCGCGCGCTCCAGCCCGGGCGCGGGCGGGCGCTCGTCGGGCCAGCCCAGGCACAGCCAGCCGAGGGTGACCACGCCGTCCGGCAGGCCGAGCAGCTCGGCGAGCTCGTCGGGGCGGAACAGGGTCACCCAGCCCAGACCCAGCCCCTCGGCGCGGGCCGCCAGCCAGAGGTTCTGGATCGCGGCGGCGCAGCTCCACAGGTCCGCGTCGGGGAAGGTCGCCCGGCCGAGCACCCCGGTCGCCGGCGTCCGGCGGTCGCAGCAGACGACGACGCCCAGCGGCGCCTCGCGGACGCCCTCCAGCTGCAGGTCCAGCAGCCGCGCGCCGGCCTCCGGCTCCAGCTGGGCGGCCTGGCGCAGCCGCTCCCGGTCGGTGAGCACGGCGGCCCGGTCGCGCAGCGCGGCGTCCCGGACGACGACGAAGCGCCACGGCTGGCTGTGCCCCACCGACGGCGCCTGGTGGGCGGCGGCGAGCACCCGGGTGAGCACCTCGTCGGGCACCGGGTCGGGGCGGTACCGGCGGACGTCCCGGCGCGCGCCGATCGCCCGGTAGAGGCCCGCCCGGTCGGCCTCGGGGAGCGCCCAGCCGGCCGGGTCGGCGGCCCGCTCGGAGGCCGCGGTGCCGTCGCCGATGAGCGGGACCGGCCGGGGCCAGGTCACCCCTCGACCTGGGCGAGGAACCGCCGGACCGCCTCCAGGAACACCTCGGGCTGCTCGGAGTGCACCCAGTGCCCGGCGTGCTTGACCCGCACCAGCCGGGTCGACGGGAACAGCGCGTCCATCCGCGGCCGGTCCTCGTCGAGCACGTAGGTGGAGCCGGCGCCGGCGATCCACAGCACCGGGCCCTCGAAGGTCGCACCGGGCGGCGGGTCGGGCCAGCGGCGCAGCTCGCCCAGGTCGCGGGCGAGGGTCTCCAGGTTCAGCCGCCACCGCCAGCCGCCGTCGGCCCCCACGCCGTCACGCACCAGGCTCTGCAGCAGGAAGGACCGGACCATCGTGCTCGGGACGGCGTCGCGCAGCGCGGCGTCGGCCTCCTCCCGGGTCTGCAACTGGTCGAGGTCCACCGCCTGCATCGCGGCGATGAACGCGGCGAAGGGCGAGGCCTCCTCGTCCGGGTCGTCGGTGCGGCCACCGGTCTCCGGGTAGTCGACCGGGGCGATGTCGACGACGACCAGCGCGCGCAGCAGCTCCGGACGGCGCAGCGCCAGCTGCATCGCGACCTTGCCGCCCATCGAGTGCCCGACCAGCGTCACCGGGTCACCGAGCACCGCCAGCTCGGCGGCGACATACTCGGCCATGTCGCCGTAGTCGACCCGGTCGGTCCACGGCGAGTGCCCGTGGTTGGGCAGGTCCAGCAGGGTGACCCGGTGGCCGTCCTCGGCCAGCCGTCGGGCGATCGTCGTCCAGTTCCTGCCCTGACCGAACAGCCCGTGCACGAAGACGACCCGCGGCCCGGAGTCGCCGAGCGTGCGGGCCGCCAGCCGGATGGGGTCGGTCATGCCCTCATCCCACCAGACGCGCGGCCGCTGCCGATGTCGCTCCCCGGGATCGTCGGTGGGCACGCCTAGCCTCCTCCCGGTACGCCGCCGACTTCCCCTGGAGACCTCTGTGCCCGGACGCCGCCGGCGCTCGTCCAGCTCGTCCCGCACCACCCGGTCCGCTGCCTCGACCACGGCCACCGCGAAGAAGGCCGCACCGAAGAAGGCTGCTCCTCGGACCCGGGCGGCCGCCAAGCCGGCCACCAAGGCCGCCACCAAGCCCACCACCAAGCCCACCGCCAAGCCCACCGCCAAGCCGGGCGCCGAGCTGCCGGTCGCCCGGGCGGGGGAGCGGGTGTGGGTGCTCGCCGTCCCGTTCCGCGCCCCGGCGCCGGGCGCGAGCTGGCACGCCGGGCTGTCCGCGCACGTGTACGTCGGCCCGTCCCTGCCGGCCGCGCTGGCGCCCTACGACCCCGGCCCGTACTCCTACGAGCGGTTCGTCGAGGACGAGCTCAACGCCGAGCCGCGCCCGGTTCCGCCGGCCCGCCCGATGACCCCCCGGGCCGAGCAGGTGACCGGTGCGCGGGTGATCGCCGCACACGCCGCCGCCGGGGGGCGGATGTTCCTGCTCGGCGACGACCCGGGCGTGGGCAAGACCGGCACCGCGGTGCTCGCGGTGCAGCAGGTCGCCGACCAGCGCCCGGTGCGCTCCGTGCTCGTGGTGGCCGACCGCCCGGCGGCGATCACCGTGCCGCACTGGGCGCGCTCGATCGCCGCGTTCGGGGACGGCGGGCTGCGCTGGTGCGTGACCACCTGGGACCGGCTGGGCAAGGTGGCCGGGCTGATGAAGGCGACCGGCACCCGGTTCGACGTGGTGATCGCCGACGAGGCGCACATGGTGCGGCACACGACGACGCAGCGCTGGAAGCACTGGAAGGCGGTGTCCGGGGCCGGCCGGGTGAAGGACGCCCCGTTCGTCCTGCTCGCCACGGCGACCCCGGCGCACACCCCGCTGGAGCTGCCCTACCTGGCGCCACACTTCGCGGCCGTGCACGGCGAGCCTCTGAAGGAGTGGTCGGACCTGCCCACCCGGCTGGCCGCGCACGGGTTCCACGTGGAACGTGCGCGCTACGGGTGGAGCTGGACCGAGGACGCCGACGAGCGCCGGGCCGACCTGGCCACGCTGCGCCGCTGGCTCGCCGACACCGACCCGCCGGCGACCCTGCACCGGCCGGCGCCGTGGGGACCGGTGAGCGTCACCGGCACCCCGGTCGAGCTGACCCCGGCCGAGCGCGCGCAGTACGAGGCGGAGTGGTCGGAGTTCCGCGCCGAGATGCAGCTGGCCCGGCGCAAGCGGGAGACCGCCCGCGGCCGCGCAGCGCTGCTGCGGTTCCGGCAGAAGGCCGGGCTGATCCGGGCGGCGGCCACCGTCGACTGGGTGAAGGCGCAGGTGGAGGCCGATCGGCAGGTGGCGGTCTCGGTGGAGTTCGTGGAGACGGCGGCCGACCCGATCCGCGAGGCGCTGCTGGACGGCGGCATCGCGGTGGCCGGCATCTACGGCCGGGACCGCTTCGACGTGGAGGCCGAGCGGCTGCGGTTCCAGACCGGCGAGGCGCCGGTCTGCGTCTTCACGGTGACCGCCTCGATCAGCCTGCACGCCGGCGAGCTGCTGCCCGGCGGGCAGACCGCGTCGACCACCCCGCGGGTGGGGCTGTTCCACCAGCCGCGGTTCTCCGGGATCGCCGCGCGCCAGGTCACCGGCCGCACCCACCGCGACCACCAGGTGTCCCCGTGGCGGGTCGCCTTCGCCTCCGACACGGTCGAGGAGGACGTCGCCCGGGTGATGGTGGAGCGGCTGGCGGTCACCGGGTCGACCGCCGGCGGCGACACCGCCGGGCTGCAGCAGATCGCCGAGCTGCTCGAGGCTGACTGGCTGCCGGCGACGTCGCTCACCGGCAGCGACTGAGCGGCCAGCGGGGGCGACGGAGCCGTCAGCGGGCGGCGCCGGCCAGCCGCATCGGCAGGTGCGGGATCCCGTCCTCGACGTAGTCCGGGCCGGAGCGGCGGAAGCCGAACCGCTCGTACCAGCGCTCCAGGTACGCCTGGGCGCCGATGTCGATGGTCCGGCCGGCGCACAGCTCGATGCCCCGCTGTACGAGCTGGGCGGAGAGGCCCTGGCCGCGGGCGCTCTCGGCGGTGGCGACCCGGCCGATCGCCCGGTCCTCGCCGTTGACCAGCACCCGGATCGTGGACAGCACCGTGCCGTCGGCCGCCTCGTGCCACAGGTGCACGGTGGTGGGCTCGGTGTCCCGCCCGTCGAGCTCGGGGTACGGGCAGTTCTGCTCGACCACGAAGACGTCGACCCGCAGCCGCAGGATGCCGTAGAGCTCGGTCGGGGTCAGCTCGGTGAAGGGCGCCTCGCGCAGGAGGGGTGCAGCGGTCACCCGCCCATCGTCGCAAGCCTCAGGCAGCCGTTCGCCGGAGGTGGTCCCGGTGGACCAGCAGCGCCCAGACGACGTGCTGCAGGTCTATCCGCTCCCCGCCGGCCGGCATCTCCGTCCCGCTCGCCGGGCCCGGGACCAGGGTCAGCAGCGGGCCTGCACCCCGCGCCGCTGCCGGGACCCCGTCGAGGAAGGCCGTGTCGGCCGGTGCCCAGACCCGCCGACCGGTGCGGTCGTGCACCACCAGCTCGCGGCCCCGGCGGGTCATCACCAGCTCCTCGTCGTGCACCAGGCCGTGGTCGACGTCGCACAGCAGCACCATCCCCGAGACGTCCGTGCGGCCACCCAGCCGCCAGGGCCGCAGGTGGTGGGCGTGCAACCGCTCGATCCGGGTCTCGGTGCAGCCCGGGCGGGCGCAGCCGCCGTCACGCGCCAGCAGCGCGCGGCGCTGCGCCCTGGTGGCCAGCCGGCGGCGCCGGCCCAGCGCGAGCGGCTGGCCGTCCCGCTCGACGATCACCGTCAGGGCCGCCTCGCACACCATCCGCCGCACCTGGGCCGGCGCCAGCGCCGGACCGCCCTCCAGGTGGGCCCGCCCCGCGGCGGCGTCGTCGGCCAGCACGTCGGCGTCCACGTGCACCACGACCTCCCGGCGCGGCGGGTCGCCCGCCCGCCGGTCGGCGTCGGCGGCGGCCTCGGCCAGCTGGCCCAGCGCCCGGCAGCGCCGGGCGCTCATCCGTTCCCGCGGGAACGCGTCCGGGTCGGCGGGGCAGTCGTCGACCGGCGCCTGGTCCGTTGCCGCCGCCCGCGTCGCAGCCGCCCGTTCCCGGCGGGCGTCCCGTTCGGCCAGCGACTCGACCGCCGCCAGCAGCGCAGCACCCGACTCTCCGTCCATCCGGACCTGCAGGGTCAGCATGCCGTCGGCGTCCCAGTGCCACTGGAAGGACCGCTTCTCGGCGACCCGGCCCTCGTCCACCTCGTCGGAGCGGCGCCAGGCCCGGACCACCCGCTCCACCTGGGAGGCCGTGGCGTGCGTGGCCAGCTCGACCAGCTCGATCTCGGTGCCCGCATCGGCGACCCGGGTGATCGCCCGGACCTTGGAGTAGGAGAGCCGGCCCGCCGAGAACGCTGCCGCGGTGACCGGCAGCCCGCGGAGCGAGCGGGCCACCCGGACGTGCTCCCGTGCGGCGCCCGGGCTCATCCCGCACTGCCAGGCCAGCCAGTGCGCGCAGCTCTGGACGCCGACCTCGCCCCAGCCCTCGCGCTCGTCGAACTCGGCGACCAGCTCCAACCAGGCTGCGGTCGCCGCCGCCAGCCGCACGGCACCGGACCTGATCTCCCGGCCCAGCTCCTCGACCGACCGCACGGCCGGTGCTCCGTCGAACGCCATGACTGCTCCCATGGCCCGACGCTAGGACCGGGGTGCGACAGGACCGCTGGTCAGCGGGGCGCCGGGCGTTCCCGCGGGAACGTCAGCCGACCGCGGGACCGTCAGCCGACCGCGGGGACGTCAGCCGACGGCGGGAACTCAGCCGACCGCGGCGTACTGGGCGGCGATGTCGTCGGCGGTGAGCACCGTCGTCCAGACGCCCACGTGCGCGACCGAGCCGGCGAAGTACGGGCTGTCCGGCGTGCCCGCCCAGTTGGTGCCGATCGTGTCGTAGCCGACCCGCCAGAACCCGGTGAAGACCTCGGCGCTGGTCGCCTGCCGGCGGGAGGCCACCAGGGCGCCGTCCACGTAGAGCCGCAGCCCGGTGTCGGGGGAGAAGGTCGCCGTCATCTGGTGCCAGGCGCCGTTGTTGTACGAGCCCGGCGACGTCGTCGTCTCGTGGTCGCCGTCGTACACGCCGAAGGTCAGCTTGCCGGAGTTGGTCATGTAGACGTGCCGGTCGTACTGGCTGGACGCCGCGCCGTTGGTGCCGTTGCCGAAGCCGATGAGCTTGCCGCCGCTGGTCGTGGAGGTGGCGAACCACAGCTGGACGCTGAACACCTGCGGGTTGGAGACGGCCGACGTCGAGTACACGTACCCGGAGCTGCCGTTGAGCCGGACCGCCTTGCCGTCGCCACCGCAGACCGGCCCGGGCACCCGGTAGGTCACCCCGGTGCTGCTGTAGAAGCCGTTCACCGACCCGGCGTAGATCCCGCTGTTGACCGCGGTCGGCCCGGCGGACTCCTGCAGGGCCAGGTAGGCGGGCGCGCTGGCGCCGGCGGAGGTGCAGCTGAAGTACCGGGCGGCGGCCCAGGTGTTCGCGTCGTTGGCGGTGGTCGCGGTGAACGTCGCCCCGGCGGCGGAGAGCCCGGGCAGCACGCCCAGCAGTGCGGTGAGCCCCAGCGCCGTCGCCGGCACCACGACGCGGCCGGCCCGGCCGAGCCGCCGGCGACCGCGGGGTGCCGGGGGAGCCGGGCGGTCGGGGTCCTCGGGTGCCCGGTGCAGCAGGGCCAGGGCGACGAGCGCGGCCAGGACGGCGGCGCTGCCGGCCAGCGGCAGCAGCTGCCCCTCGGTGGCCCACAGCACCGGCAGGCCGAGAGCGGGCAGCCGCAGGGCCCCGACCCCGTGGACGGCGGAGGGGTCGACGAGCTGCGGGTCCGGGGACGCGTTGGCGTCGCCCTGCAGCTGCAGGCCGCCGTCCTCGATGCCGACGAGCCGGTGCAGCCGCAGCTGGCCGGGCGCGGCCGGGTCGTCGACGAGCAGCACCTGGCCGACCGCCAGCTCCGCGGCGGCCACCGGCCGGACGACGGCGACGTCACCGGGGGAGACGCCTGGCTCCATCGAGCCGGAGAGCACGACGCTGGTCTCCCAGCCGACGGCGGTGGGCGCGACGGAGGCGAGCAGCAGCAACGCCAGCGTGCCCAGCAGCGCGCGGGCCACCGTGCTGAGCACGAGGGCGGCACGGGAGGCGCGCCAGGTCGGGGGCAGGGGAGCGGTCACCGGGTCCGGGCCTCCCAGACGAAGGTGAGCGTGGCGGTACCGCTCTGCACGCTGTTCGGCGTGGACGCCGGCAGCGTGTAGCTGATCCGGTAGACGCGGGTGGTCGGGGCGCCGCCGGTCGTCGTCCAGCTGCCGACGCCGACCGCCCAGCTGTCGGTCGGGAAGGCGGCCACGGTGCCCGTGTAGGCGGCCGCGCCGGAGGTGGTGAAGCCGGCGCAGGTGCTGCTGCTGCCGCCGGTGCCGACGGCCACGGTGAGGGCCAGCTGGCCGGCCAGCCCGTTGGTGGTGCTCCGGCCGGTGCCGTAGAGCCGCACGGTGGACGGCGACCCGCTGGCGGTGACGGCGATGCACTCGGTGGCCGTGGCGCCGGGCTTGAGGCCGGTGGCGGTAAACATCCGCACCGCGGAGTCGTCGTCGGTGAGGGTCAGGGTGCCGGTGCTGACCGTGGGCAGCGCCTTGGGCGTGGTCGAGTCGCTGAAGCCGGCGTAGGCGGAGTGCCAGACCAGCCCCGCGGCGAGCACGAGCGAGCTGCCCGCGGCGACGGCTGCCGCGGTGCGCGCAGAGCGCGGCCGCCGGTGGCGGCGCAGACGGGACCTCACGCCCACCCATCGACCGGTCGGGGCGCGACGTTGAGCCCGGGCATCACCCGACCGGGTGACGGCGAGCGGTGCTAGCGTCGCTGGCCGGCACGGGGTGTCCCACCGGGGACTGAGATCACACCCGTCGAACCTGCTCCAGCTGACACTGGCGAAGGGATGGCCCGGCGATGGACGCCACCTCTCTGCGTGCTGCCTCCACGGCGCTGCGCGACTCCGCACCCCTGGTGCACTGCCTGACCAACACGGTGGTGCAGACCATCACCGCCAACGCGCTGCTGGCCATCGGGGCCGCGCCGGCCATGGTCGACGACCCGGCCGAGGCCGGGGAGTTCGCCGCCATCGCCTCCGCGGTGCTGGTGAACGTGGGCACCGTGCAGCAGCGCACCGCCGAGGCGATGCGGCTGGCCGCGCGGGCGGCCAACGAGGCCGGCACCCCCTGGGTGCTCGACCCGGTCGCGGTCGGCGGGCTGACCTTCCGCACCGAGCTCGCCGCCGACCTGGTCGAGCTGCGCCCCACGGTCGTCCGCGGCAACGCCTCGGAGGTGCTGGCGCTGGCCGGTGCCGGCAAGGGCGGGCGGGGCGTCGACAGCACCGCCGACCCGGACGACGCGCTGGAGGCCGCCGGCGAGCTGGCCCGGCGCACCCGCGGGGTGGTCGCGGTCAGCGGTCCGGTCGACGTCGTCACCGACGGGGACACCGTCGTCCGGGTGGGCGGCGGTTCGCCGCTGCTGACCCGCACCACCGGCGCCGGCTGCGCGCTCGGCGCGATCGTCGCCGCCTACGTCGCCACCGCCGGTGACCTGGTGACCGCCACGGTCGCCGCCCACGCGCACGTCGCGCTGGCGGCCGAGGCCGCGGCCGCGCTCGCCGACGGGCCGGGCACGTTCGCGATCCGCTGGCTGGACGCGCTGGACGCCGTGGACGGCGAGACCCTGCTCCGCGCCCAGCTGTCCTGATGTCCCGCCCGTTCGACCCGACGCTCTACCTGGTCACCGACACCGCGCTGTGCGCGCCCCGGTCGGTGCCGGAGGTGGTGGCCGCTGCGGTGGCCGGCGGGGTGACCGCCGTCCAGGTGCGGGACAAGACGGCGAGCCGCCGCGAGCTGCTGGCGCTCACCCGCGCGGTGCAGGCGGTGCTCGCGGCGACGCCGTCGGTGCGCTTGATCGTCAACGACGCCGTGGACGTCGCGCTGCTGACCGGCGCGGACGGCGTGCACGTCGGCCAGGACGACCTGCCCGCGCCCGAGGTGCGGGACCTGCTCGGGCCGAACGCGCTGATCGGGGTGTCGGTGGGCTCGGCGGCCGAGCTGGACGACGTGCTGGCGCTCCCCGCGGGCACCGTCGACCTGGTCGGCCTGAGCCCGGTGTGGTCGACGCCCACCAAGCCCGACACCGGGGCGGCGCTGGGCCTGGAGGGCACCCGCGCGCTCGCCGCCCGGGCCCGGGCCGGCGGGCTGACGTCGGTGGCGATCGGCGGCATCCACGCGGACACCGCCGCCGCGGTCGCCGCGACCGGGGTCGACGGCATCTGCGTGGTCTCCGACGTCTGCGCGGCCGCCGACCCCGCGGCCGCCGCCCGCACGCTGCGCGCCGCGCTCGCCGGGGAGCGGGTGCCGGCGTGACGGCGGCCGTCGCGCTCACCGTGGCCGGCAGCGACCCCAGCGGCGGGGCCGGGGTCCAGGCCGACCTGAAGACCTTCAGCGCGCTGGGCGCCTACGGCACCGCGGTGCTCACCGCGCTGACCGCGCAGAACACCCGCGGCGTCACCGGGGTGCACGCCGTCCCGGCGGAGTTCGTGGGGGAGCAGCTGCGCACGCTGCTGGCCGACGTCACCGTGCACGCCACCAAGCTCGGCATGCTCGGGACGGCGGAGGTCGTGCGCGAGGTGGCCGCGGTGCTCGCCGACCGCCCGTCCGGCCCGGTGGTCTGCGACCCGGTCATGGTGGCCACCAGCGGCGACCGGCTGATCTCCGAGGACGCGGTCGACGCCGTCCGCACGGTGCTGCTGCCGGTCACCGACCTGATCACGCCGAACGTGCCGGAGGCCGCCGCGCTGCTGGACGTGGCGCCGGCGACGACGGTCGAGGAGCTGGCGCCCCAGGCCCAGGCGCTGCTGGCCCTCGGCCCGGGCGCGGTGCTCCTCAAGGGCGGGCACCTCGGCGGCGCGGAGAGCGTCGACGTGCTGGTCACCACCGACGGGGTGCTGCAGACCCGCCGGCCGCGGGTGGACACCACGTCGACCCACGGCACCGGCTGCACGCTCTCCTCGGCGCTGGCGGCGCTGGCCGCCCGCACCCGGCTGGCCGCGCCGGACCAGCCGACCGAGTGGGCGCCGCTGGTCGAGGGCGCCCGCGACTACCTGCAGGCCGCGCTGGTCGCCGGCGCAGCGCTGGAGGTGGGGTCCGGGCACGGCCCGGTGCACCACTTCGCCGGCTGGTGGCCGGCCTGAGGCGCTAGTCCTCTTCGGCCAGGACCTCGCGCAGCACCCGGGCGGCCAGGTCGTCGCCGCCTGCGGCGGCGATGGAGAAGTGCTCGATGGCGCCGTCGACGTCACCGGCGTCGAGCAGCAGCACGCCCAGGTTGTGGTGGGAGTGCAGGTCACCGCCCTCGATGCCGGCCCGGTAGGCGGCCTCGGCGGCGATGTCGTCGTCCAGCTCGTCGCGGTAGAGGTTGCCCAGCGGCAGCCAGCTGGCGACCTCGCCGTGCAGCGCGCCCTCCTCGAGCAGCGCCCGGGCCTCCTCGACGCGGTCGGTGCCGCGGAGCAGGTGGGACAGGCTGGTGCGGGCGTGCTCGTAGACGGCGACGCCGGCGCGCAGCAGCGGCTCCAGCGAGGGGTCGCGGGTCTCGTCCCAGCGCCAGCAGGCCAGGGTGGCCGCCGCGACGTCGTCACCGGCGTCCGCCGCCACCTGCACCCAGTGCCAGGCCTCCAGCTGGCGCCCGGACTCGCGCAGGTCGTAGGCCAGCTCCAGGGCCGCCGAGGCGTTCCCGCGACCGGCGGCCCCGCGGAGCTGGCGCTCGGCCTCCGCGGCGCCGCGCTGCACCCGCAGGGTGTCGGCCAGCACCGCCCAGCCGTTCGGGTCGCCGCAGTCGACCGCCTGGCGGGCCGCGTGCTCGGCCTCCGCCCAGCGGCCGAGCCGGCGCAGGTCGTGGGCCAGGTTCAGCCAGGCGTCGTCCTCACCGGCGTCGGCGGCCTCCCGGTGCACCTCCACGGCCTCCGCCCAGCGGCCCAGGGCGCTCAGGCTGTTGCCGAGGTCGAACAGGGCCACCGGGTCGCCGCCCACCGCCGCGCGGCGGAAGAGGACGACGGCCTGCTCGTGCTCGCCGAGGTCGGCCAGCTCGCACCCGCGGTCGATCAGTGCGTCGACGTCCAGGTCGTCGTCGTCTCGGGGTGCGGGCACGGCAGGGAGTCTGCCGTGCCGAGGGGCGTCCGCCCACGACCTGAGGGGGGTCACCCCCCGACAGGGGTGGTCCAGTCGGGTGGGTCGGCCGGCTGGAGGTCCGGGTCGTCGGCGGCGAGGGTGCGCACCCGGCCCGGCGGCGTCCGCGGACCCTCGAACCGCACGGTGACCCGGTTCAGCCCGCTGCCCCACACCCAGCCCGCACCGTGGTCGGGGTGGACGACGTCCTGGCCGGGGTACCAGGCCACGACCGCGGGCCCCGGCGCCGGGTCGGCGGGCACCGGCTCGGCCGGCAGCTCGGTGGTCTCCTCCGCCTGCTCCACCGCCTCGGCGAACAGGTCGCCCTGGGCGTACGGGGAGAGCCCGGAGACGCCGACGCCGAGCAGCCGCAGGCCACCGCTGCGGTCGACCGCCGCCAGCAGCCGGCGGGCCACCTCGGCGATCTGCCGGGGGTCGTCGACGGGCTGGGGCAGGGTGAGCGAGCGGGTGAGCGTGGTGAAGTCGTAGCGGCGGACCTTGAGCGTGACCGTGCGCCCGGAGGTGCCCGACCGCTGCAGCCGCGAGCCCACCCGCTCGGCCAGCGCGTCGATCTCAGCGGTCAGCCGGGCCGGGTCGGTGAGGTCGCGGGCGAACGTCTCCTCCGCGCTGACCGACTTCGCCTCCCGGTCGGTGATCACCGGGCGGTCGTCGTCGGCCCGGGCCAGCCGGTACAGGCCGGCACCGTGCGCCTGGCCGACCAGGGTGGTGAGGTCGACCAGCGTCATCCGGTGCAGGTCGCCGACGGTCTTCACCTTCACCTGCGCGAGCCGCTCGGCGGTCGCCGGGCCGACCCCGCCGAGGCTGCGCACCGGCAGCGGGTGCAGCACGTCGAGCTCGCTGCCGGCCGGGACGACGGTCAGCCCGTCGGGCTTGTCCAGTTCCGAGCCGATCTTCGCCAGCGACTTGGAGGTGCCGATGCCCACCGACCCGGTGACCCCGCCGGTGGCCACGGCCAGCCGCGCCTTGAGGTCCTCGGCCAGCGCGGTCACCCCGGCCACGGACAGGTCGTGGTCGCCGGCGGCCAGGTCGACGTAGGCCTCGTCGATGGAGACCGGCTCGACCAGCGGG
This sequence comes from Modestobacter versicolor, assembly GCF_014195485.1. NCBI lineage: Bacteria > Bacillati > Actinomycetota > Actinomycetes > Geodermatophilales > Geodermatophilaceae > Modestobacter > Modestobacter versicolor. The sequence continues at coordinate 3,222,149 of NZ_JACIBU010000001.1, read as the reverse complement.
GACAGCTCGCGCAGCATCGTCATGACGACGTCCGAGGTGCGCTTGTACGCGGCGAACCGCGGCCCGAGGAAGGCGGTGCCGGGTGGGCAGATCCGCCGGGCCTCGGCGGTGGGCATGGCGCTGCGGGCCCCGAACGCGCGGGCCTCGTAGGAGGCGGTGGAGACCACGCCGCGACCGCCGGTGCCGCCGACGACCACCGGCCGGCCGCGCAGCGAGGGCTTGTCGCGCTGCTCGACGGCGGCGAAGAAGGCGTCGAGGTCGAGGTGCATGATGCTCGGCTCGCGCCGCACGCCGTCCCCACCTCCCCGCCGTCACCCGTCCCGCCGTCGCCGGACCCGACCCTCGATGATGCCCCGCCGGTACAACGGGAGCGCGCAGGCGAGGATGGACCCGTGACGGAACCCAGCGCGTGGACGCAGATCACCCAGGCCGACCCCGGGCACTCGGCCGCCTACGTCCAGCGGTTCCGCACGCTGGCCGCCCAGGGCGCCGACCTGGCCGGTGAGGCCCGGCTGGTCGACGCCCTGCTGCCGCGCGGCGCCCGGGTGCTGGACGCCGGCTGCGGGCCCGGCCGGGTCGGGGCGGTCCTGGCCGACGCCGGGCACACCGTGGTGGGCGTCGACGGCGACCCGGTGCTGATCGCCGCCGCGGAGGAGGACCACCCCGGACCGCGGTGGATCGTCGGCGACCTGGCCGAGCTCGACCTCGGCGAGCAGTTCGACGGCATCGTCTGCGCCGGCAACGTGATGGCGTTCCTGGCCCCCAGCACCCGGCGGGAGGTGCTGCGGCGGTTCGCGGCGCACCTGGTCCCCGACGGGCGGGCGGCGATCGGCTTCGGCGCCGGGCGCGGGTACCCGTTCGAGGAGTTCCTGGACGACGCCCGCGCCGGTGGGCTGGTGCCCGACGTCCTGCTGTCGACCTGGGACCTGCGGCCCTACGCCCCGGACGGGGACTTCCTGGTGGCGGTGCTCCGCCGGGTGTAGGCACCTGGCATGACGTTCCTCCCCGACCCGGCGACCTTCTCCCGGCGCGCGGACCAGCCCTCGGCCGGCCGCACCCGGTTCGTCGCCACCGGCAGCCAGACCCGCGGCGACTACGGCCTGTTCGAGGTCACCATGGCCCCCGGCGGCAGCGGCCCGGGCCCGCACCTGCACCGCACGTTCAGCGAGTCCTTCCACGTGCTCGAGGGCTCGTTGGACGTGCTGGCCGACGACGGGTGGACGACGGCGCACGCGGGCGACCTCGTCTACGTGCCCCGGTCCGGGGTGCACGCGTTCCGTTCGGCCGGGCCGGACGTCGGGGCTCGCTTCCTCATCCTGTTCACCCCGGGGATCCCGCGGGAGGAGTACTTCACCGGGCTGCTGGAGCTCCACGCGGACGGCCGGACGCCGACCACCGCGGAGATCGACGCGTTCGCGCTGCAGCACGACCAGCTCAACCTGCACGACTGAGCCACTCGCGCCGCCTGGCCTCACTCGCAGGCGACGCCGTCCCCGTCGCCGTCCATGCCGTCGGACCAGCCGGGGTCGCCGCGGTGCAGCGGTGCCGCACCCGCTGCGCGGGCGGCGGCGCAGTTCTCGAAGGGCTGGGCCGGCGTTCCCGCGGGAACGTCCGCCGGGGCCGGGGCCGGGGCCGGCGTGGTCGGCGCGGGCACCGGCTCACCGGGGCAGTCCCCCAGCACCCGGGCGATGGCGTCGTGCTCGGCCGGGGTCACCCACAGCTCGTAGGCGGCCTTGACCGCCACCTGGCGCGCGACGTAGGCGCACCGGTAGCCGCGGTTGCCGGGCAGCCAGGTCGCGGCGTCGCCGTCGCCCTTCTGCCGGTTGGCCGAGTAGTCGACGGCCAGCAGGTTGAGCGAGTCGTTGGCGAAGGCAGTCCGCCGGGCCTCGTCCCACCCGAAGGCGCCGGTCTGCCAGGCGTCGCTGAGCGCCACCACGTGGTCGATGTCCACGCTGCTGCCGTCGCCTCGCTCGAAGGCGATGGTGGTGCCGGTGTACGGGTCGGCCAGGGTGCCGCTGAGCACCACGCAGTCCCGGGTGCCGGGCTTGAACGCCTCGGCGGTCAGGTCGCGGGCCAGCACGTCGTTGCGGGTGTCGCAGCCGTTGCGGTCGACGTCGGCCCACTGCGGGCCGAACTGGTCGCGGTCGTAGCCGGTCTTCGGCGCGCGGCCCTTGACCGCAAGCGTCGCGAGGACGTCGGTGGCGGCCTGCCCGGCGACCGGGGCGCTCGCCGAGGCCTGCTCGGCGGCCTCGGACACCGCGTCGGGAGCCGGCGGGGTGGCGCCCACCTCGCCGGGCTGGCAGCCGGCGGTGGCCAGCACCGCCAGGACGGCGAGCGCGGCGTAGCGCTGTTTCACGTGGAGCCCCCGGGGAGTCGGTCGGCTCTCGACGCTAGGCGCGCGAGCGGCGCTCCCCGGGGACCTCGGACGGCCGTGTCGCGCGGCGGTCGGGTGGACGGGCCGGTCAGTTGGCCATGTCGACGAAGCGCGAGTAGTGGCCCTGGAAGGCGACGGTGACGTTCGCGGTCGGGCCGTTGCGGTGCTTGACCAGCATGATGTCGGCCTCGCCGGCCCGCGGGGACTCCTTCTCGTACATGTCCTCGCGGTGGATCATCATCACCATGTCGGCGTCCTGCTCGATCGAGCCGGACTCGCGGAGGTCGGACAGCATCGGCTTCTTGTCCTGACGCTGCTCGGACCCGCGGTTCAGCTGGCTCATCGCGATGACCGGCAGCTCCAGCTCCTTGGCCAGCAGCTTCAGCGCACGGGAGAACTCCGAGACCTCCTGCTGGCGGCTCTCGACCTTCTTGCCCGAGGTCATCAGCTGGAGGTAGTCGATGACGATGAGCTTGAGGTCGTTGCGCTGCTTGAGCCGCCGCGCCTTGGCCCGGATCTCCATCATCGTCATGTTCGGCGAGTCGTCGATGTAGAGCGGGGCGTCGGCGATCTCGCCCATCCGACGGGCCAGCTTCGACCAGTCCTCGTCGGACAGCGTGCCGGCGCGCATGTGGTGCAGCGGCACCTTCGCCTCCGCCGACAGCAGGCGCATGGTGATCTCGTGCTTGCTCATCTCGAGCGAGAAGATCGCCGCCGGCAGGTGGTGCTTCACCGTCGCGGAGCGGGCGATGTCCAGCCCCAGGGTGCTCTTGCCGACACCGGGACGGGCGGCGATGACGACCATCTGGCCGGCCTGCAGGCCGTTGGTCAGCTCGTCGAGGTCGCGGATGCCGGTCGGGACACCGCGGCTGACGCCACCGCGGGAGGCGATCGCGTCCAGCTCGTCCATCGTGGGCTGCAGGACGTCGGCCAGCCGGGAGTAGTCCTCGCTCATCCGCTTCTCGGTGACGTCGTAGATCTCCTGCTGCGCCCGGTCGACGATGTCGTCGACGTCGCCCTTGCCGCCGGCCGCGCCGTAGCCCAGCTGGACCACCCGGGTGCCGGCCTCGACCAGCCGGCGCAGCACGGCCTGCTCGGCGACGATCGCGGCGTAGTAGCCGGCGTTGGCCGCGGTGGGGGTGGAGGCGATCAGCGTGTGCAGGTAGACCGCACCGCCCATCTTCGACAGCTGGTCGGTGCGGTTCAGCTCGGCGGCGACGGTGATCGCGTCGGCCGGCTCACCGCGCCCGTAGAGGTCGAGGATCACGTCGAAGACGACCTGGTGGGCCGGGCGGTAGAAGTCGGCGCCGTGCAGGACCTCCACCACGTCGGCGATGGCGTCCTTGGACATCAGCATGCCGCCCAGCACCGACTGCTCGGCTGCGACGTCCTGAGGGGGCTGGCGGTCGTACTCCGGAGCCGCGGCCCTCGGCCTGCTGATGTCGTCGACGACCGCCACTGACGTTCCTCCCTCTTCGCCCAGGACCCGGCGGGTGTGCCGGCCGGGTGGGCGCATGTCCCTGTCGAACAACTGTTCGACGTGTACCTACCACCGGGCGCCGACAGTTCGCGCCCGGTGGCAGCGGGGTGGACGTTAGGAAGCTTCTGCGGCCAGGTCCAACACCGCCTGTGCGCAGGGTTCTGCACAACATGTGGACATGTCGGTGGACGAGCACGGTGACCGTGTGGAGGGCCGGGGGGACGGACGCCGGACACCTCCCGGCAACCCGGCCTCCACCTGCGCGGCGACCACTCCCACCCTGTGGACGCGGGAAAGTCCTGGATTGCCCCCGTGTCGCCTGCGCCCGGGCGTGTCGTGTCGTCCCACCGGCCCCACGCACCGCGCCGGCGGCCCCCCGGCCCGGCCGCCGTCCACCGCCGCTGTGCACGTCGATCTGCACAGCCTGTGGACATGTCGACCGGCGGCCCGGTCAGCGGGCAGACGACCCGCGAGGGCTGTGGACGGCCGGTGGCCGCCGGTGGCGGCGGACGGTCCCGGGAACGCCACGAGGGGCGCCGGACCGGAGTCCGACGCCCCTCGTGGGCAGTGCTGGCGCTGTCAGCCGGCGACCACGTCCAGGGTGACCGGGACGTTGACCTCCGGGTGGACCCGCACCGTGACGGTGTGGGTGCCCACGCTCTTGATGCTGCTGGGCAGCTCGATCCGGCGGCGGTCGAGCTCCGGGCCACCAGCGGCGGTGACCGCAGCGGCGACGTCGGCGGTGGTGATCCGGCCGAAGAGCCGGCCACCGTCTCCGGAGCGGGCCGGCAGCGTGACGGTGAGCCCGGACAGCCGCGCGGCGACCGCCTGGGCCTCCTCGAGGGTCCGGACGTCCCGGGCGGCACGCGCCCGGCGCAGGCTCTCGACCTGCTTCTCGGCACCCCGGGTGGCCACGATGGCCAGCCCGCGGGGCAGGAGGTAGTTGCGGGCGTACCCGCCCTTCACCTCGACGGTGTCCCCGGCAGAGCCGAGGCCGTTGACCTCCTGGGTCAGGATCAGCTTCGTCGCGCTCATGTCAGCGCGCCGTGGAGGTGTAGGGCAGCAGGGCCATCTCGCGGCTGTTCTTCACGGCCACGGCGACGTCACGCTGGTGCTGGCTGCAGTTGCCGCTGACGCGGCGGGCACGGATCTTGCCGCGGTCGGAGATGAACTTCCGCAGCAGGGTCGTGTCCTTGTAGTCGACGCCGGTCGCCTTGTCCTTGCAGAACTGGCAGACCTTCTTCTTGGGCTTGCGAACGGGGGGCTTGGGCACTGGGTTCTCCAGAGATCAGTACAGGGAGGTGGATCAGAAGGGGGGCTCGTCGGAGGACGCCGGCGGGGTCGACCAGGGGTCGCTGGCACCGCCACCGGAGAAGCTGCCACCGCCGCTGTTGCCGCCGCCACCGCCACCGAAGCCACCGCCGCCGCCGCCCTCGGAGCGGGCAGCGCGGGTGACCTTGGCCGTGGCGTAGCGGAGCGAGGGGCCGATCTCGTCGACCTCGAGCTCGATGACGGTGCGCTTCTCGCCTTCCTTCGTGTCGAAGGAACGCTGCTTGAGGCGACCGGACACGATGACCCGCGAACCGCGGGTCAGCGACTCCGCGACGTTCTCGGCGGCCTGGCGCCAGACGTTGCACCTCAGGAACAGCGCCTCGCCGTCCTTCCACTCCTGCGACTGGCGGTCGAAGGTGCGGGGGGTCGAGGCGACGGTGAAGTTGGCGACGGCGGCGCCGGACGGCGTGAACCGCAGCTCCGGGTCGGCCGTCAGGTTCCCGATGACGGTGATGACGGTCTCGCCGGCCATGGTCAGTGGGCCTCGGGGCGCATCAGCTTGGTCCGGAGCACCGACTCGTTGAGGTTGAGCTGGCGGTCCAGCTCGGCCACGGCGGCGGGCTCGGCCTGGATGTCGACGATGGCGTAGATGCCCTCGACGTTCTTCTTGATCTCGTAGGACAGCCGACGGCGGCCCCAGATCTCGGTCTTGACGGTGCCACCGGAGTTGGTGACGACGGTCAGGAACCGGTCCAGGCTGGGAGCGATGGTCCGCTCCTCGAGCTCGGGGTCGAGGATGATCATCAGTTCGTAGTGACGCACGGAGAACCCCACCTCCTCTGGTCTCAGCGGCCGCAGTACATCTGCAGCAGGAGGGTCGTACACGCGTCGCACGTCCCGTCGGTGACCCGCAGGAGCGGGCATCGGTCGGGACGCGCACCGCACAGGCTACCAGCGCGGCTCTCAGGGACGCCGGGCGCGGCGGACCTTGACCAGCGCCGACGAGGTGCCGGCCAGCGCGATGACCGCCAGCAGCGCCGGGACGCTCAGCCCGGGGGCCGGCAGCGCCGCGTCGTCCGAGGCGACCGAGACGTCCTCGCCGCTCTCGTCCAGCGGGTTGCCCAGACCGGCCAGCGCACCGTACGTCGGCGCACCGGAGCCGTCCGGTCCACCGGCCAGGCCCCCGCTGCCGGAGCCCCCGCTGGCGGACGCCGGGCCCGCGCCGGCCACCGAGCCGGGCACCCCGAGACGGGACGGGTCGAACGCCGTGCCGGCGGCCGAGGTCGGCGACAGCTGGGCGGCGCCGCTCGGGGTGCCGTAGGCGTACCCCGTGCCGCCCACCGGGGGCGGCAGGACGGCGGCCGGCTGCTCGGTGCCCCCACCGGCGGGCTGCTCGGTGGCCGGCAGCTCCGGCGCCGGGACGCCGGGGACGGGTGCGCCGGGGACCGGGACCGTCACCGCGGGCAGCTGCGGCAGGTCGACCGAGGGCAGGTTGGGCAGCGGCACGATCGTGTTGACCAGGAAGGGCGTCGGGACGCCGAGGGTGACGGTGGTCTGCTGGCCGTCGTAGCCGACCACCTGGCTCTGCGGCAGCGTCGCGAGCGCCTTGCCGGTCACGGTGCTCAGCAGCGAGCCGACGACCGAGCTGCCCGGCACCTCGGCCCGGTAGGTGTAGGTGATGGCGCAGCCGACCAGGCAGCTGCGGTCGAACCGCTCGGCCCAGGACTCGCCCGGCTTCAGCGGGTGCTGGCCGGAGGGGAGGGTGAGCGCGACGTCGGTGTGCACCACGACGGTCACCAGCGAGGGGAGCAGCCCGCCGCCGCCGACCTGGACGGTCTTGTCCTGGACCAGGTTGACGAAGGTGACCGTGCCGCCCGGGTCGATGCTCACCAGGGGCGGGGTCAGGTCCCTGACCTCGACGGTGGCGGTCGGCGCCGCGCCGGCGACCGGAGCGGACAACACGGAGCCGGTCAGCACCGCCAGCGCGCCGAGCACGGCCACCGCGACCGCCCGCCGTGCCGTCCGGCCGACCCCACCGCTGCGCATGCGACCCTGCACGCCCACCCCTCCCGCTCGCGCCCGCCGGTCACCCGCCGGACGTGCTCCCCGTCACGGGGTCAACGACCCTAGGCGCTCCGCGATACGCCCGCCCGGCGGGGAGGTGCGCCCGACTAGGGTCGCCGGGGTGGCTGAGCAGCTGATCGGCGTGCACGTCGGACCGGGTCTGACCGAGGACAACGAGCTGCTGGACGGCGGCCCGCTGGCCCGCGCGGCGGAGATGGACGCCGACGCCGTCCAGGTGTTCCTCGCCGACCCGCAGGGCTGGAAGGCGCCCAGGCCCCGCCCGGACGCCGAGCCGCTGCTCGCCTCCGACGTCGCGGTGTTCGTGCACGCCCCGTACGTGCTGAACGTGGCCTCGACCAACAACCGGATCCGGATCCCCAGCCGCAAGCTGCTGGGCCAGCACGCCGCGGCGTCGGCGGCGGTCGGCGCGCGCGGCATGGTCGTGCACGGCGGTCACGTGCTGGCCAAGGACGATCCCGCGGCCGGCGTCGACAACTGGCGCAAGACCTTCGCCCGGCAGGCCGAGGACGGCGGGTTCGGCATCCCCGTGCTGATCGAGAACACCGCGGGCGGCGACAACGCGATGGCCCGCGAGCTGGACGCCGTCGCGCGGCTGTGGGAGGCGGTGGGCGAGTTCGGCGCCGGCTTCGTGCTCGACACCTGCCACGCCTGGGCCGCCGGCTGGGACCTCGCCCGGGTGGTCGACGACGTCCGGGCGGTCACCGGTCGGATCGACCTGGTGCACCTGAACAACAGCCGCGACCCGGCGGGCTCGGGGCGGGACCGGCACGCGCCGCTGACCTCGGGGGAGATCCCGCTGGAGCTGCTGGTCGGCGTCGCCCGCGCGGCCGGTGCCCCCGTCGTCCTGGAGACCCCGGGCGACGCCGCCGGTCACGCCGAGGAGATCTCCCTGCTGCGCGAGGCCCTCGCCGGCTGAGCCCGCCGCCGCAGGGTGCGCACGTCCCGGGCGCCGTCCAGGAAGCCACCCGCGGGGTCGTCGGTGCCCGGCCAGCTGCGCCGCACCAGGTCGGCGTCGGGCTGCCAGACGTCCCGCACGACCAGCGCCATCAGGACGACGAGGGCGACGTCGCGCAGCCCGACGGCGAGGTAGAACCACTCGACGTCGACGCCGCGGTTGTCCCCGCCCAGGTAGTAGAGCATCGTCAGCGCCCAGACCAGGGCCTCGGTGGCCTGCCAGAGCAGCAGCGAGCGCCAGCGCGGCCGGGCGAGCACCGCGAGCGGCAGCAGCCAGAGCGCGTACTGCGGGCTGTAGACCTTGTTGAGCAGCAGGAACGCCGCGATCAGCAGGAACGCCAGCTGCGGCACCCGCGGGCGCAGCGGTGCGGCCAGCGCCAGCCAGACCACCCCGGCCGCGGCCAGCACCAGCAGGACGGCGACGGTCGCGTTGAGCACCGTGGGGCTCTCGCCCTCGGCCAGCGGCCCGTCCAGGAAGCCGGGCCACCAGTGCAGCACGATCGCCCAGATGCTCTCCGGGTTGGCCGGGCGGGTGTCGTTGAGGGTGAAGAACCGCGCCCAGTTCTCCGGCGCCAGGACGGCGATCGGCAGGTCGACCACCAGCCAGGCCAGGCCTGCGGTGAGCGCCGTGGTCAGCCAGGGCCGCAGCTGCCCGGCCCGCAGGCACAGCGCGAACAGCACGCCGACGACCATCACCGGGTAGAGCTTCGCCGCGATGCCCAGCCCCAGCAGCACGCCGGCGACCGCCGGGTGCCGGCGCGCCCAGGCCCACATGCCCAGCGTGGTCAGCGCGACGGCCAGCAGGTCCCAGTTGGTGAAGGCGTGCACCAGCAGGACGGGGGACAGGCCGATCATCGCGGCGTCCCACGGCCGCCGGCCGGTCAGCCCGAGCACGCCGCGGGTGACCAGCAGGGCCAGCGCCGAGAGCAGCAGGCAGGTGACCACGTAGTAGGTCTGCACCGGCACCGCGTCCGGCAGCGGCCCGATGCCCGCGGCCAGGGAGTCGTAGCCGCGGGCGATCACCGCGGACAGCTGCATCAGCCCGCCGGTGAGCACCGGGTACTCGACGGGGGAGTCCAGGTAGGGGACGTCGCCGGTGGAGAGGCCGTGGATGCCGAACAGCGGGACGGCGTCGTTGTAGCAGAGGTGCGTGTACTGCTTGGAGCCCGTCCAGTTGCCGTCGGAGCACGGCGCCTGCTTGGTCCAGGCGAGGCTGAGCACCAGCACGGTGAACAGCAGGCACACCCGCAGCGGCGTCCAGAACAGCGCCCGGCCGGTGACCGCGTGCCGGCCCCACGGGCCACCGACGGCCTCGCTGGCCTGCACCACCACCGGGTCGGTCCAGCTGGGCACCACCCGGTCCGGCCACGGCGGAGCCGCGACCTGGGGCACCTCCGTGACCGGCCGCCGCGCCGGCGCGGACACCGCGGGCCCGCCCCCCGGCCGGTCGGCCGGGACGGACGGGCCCGTCGGTGTTCCGCTCACGCGGTCAGTCTGCCTGCTGGCCTCAGCCGTTCGGCGGTCCTCCCGGTACCGGGATGCTGAACGTCGGCCGGCCCGCCGCGGTCGACGGCGAGGGCACCGGCACGGTCGGCGTCACCGGCACCGTCTCGGTCGTCTCAACCGGCACCTCGCTGGTGGTGGCCGGGGCCTGGCTGGTCGGCGCGGGAGCCCGGCTGGTGACCGGCGCCGGCGCCTCGGAGGTGGTTGCCGGCGCCTCCTCCGTCTCCTCCGGGACGCTCAGCTCCGGGTCGCCCTTGATCAGCGCCTTGCTGGGCAGCGGCTCCTCGGGGGTGCCGGCCAGCACGGCGTCCATGTACTGCTGCCAGATCGCACCGGGCAGCCCCGAGCCGTAGATGATCCCGCCCGCGGCGTTCTCGATCGGCGCGATGCCCTGGGTGCCCATCCACACCGCGGTGGAGATCGACGGCGTGTACCCGACCATCCAGGCGTCGGAGTTGTTCACCGCGTCGATGCCCTGGGTGCCGGTCTTGCTGGCCACCGGGCGGTTGCCGTCGAGCGCGCGCTTGGACGTCGAGGCGACGTCCTCCATGGCGAAGGTGACGTCGCTGGCGACGTCGGCCGGGATCACCTGGTTCGCGCCGGCGCTGCCGTCGATCGTCTTGAGCACGGTGCCCGCGCTGTCGGCGATGGTCGCGACGAAGTGCGCCGGGTGGTAGACCCCGCCGGCGGCGAAGGTGGCGAAGCCGACCGCCTGCTGGATCGGCCGCACCGGGTACTCGCCGATGCCGATCGCCCCACCGGTGTCGTTGGTCGTCGGGATGCTCAGCGACTCGAAGCCGGCGACCCCCACGGGAGCCGTCGGGTCGTCGGCGGGCCACACCTCGGGGATGCCGGCCGCCGCCCGCGCCGTCGCGGCCACGTTCTCCGCGCCCACCTCGTAGGCGAGGCCGTAGAAGGTGGTGTTCAGCGACCGGGTGATCGCCTCCTTGAGCGTGCAGTTGGCGCACTGCGCGTTGCCGGAGTTGCGCACCGGCTGCTCGCGGTCGGGGAACTCCTGCGGCGAGGTGCCGTCCCGCCGGGTGTCGACGCTGTAGCCGTTCTGCAGCGCGGTCGCCAGCGTGTACGGCTTGAACGACGAGCCCGGCTGCTTGAGCGCCTGCGCGTAGTCGGTCGTGTCGACGGCGGGGTCCTGGCTGCTGCTCTGCGCGTTGCCGTAGTAGGCGAGCACGCCACCGGTCTTCGGGTCGACCGAGACCAGCGCCTGGCGCAGCGTGCCGTCCTCGTTCTCGCCGGTCATCACGTCGTTCACCGCGGCGACGGCGGCGTCCTGGTAGCCCTTGTTGACCGTGGTGGTGATGCGCAGCCCGGCGGCCTCGATGTCGTCGTAGCCGTGCTCGCGCATCTCCTTCTTCACCAGGTTGACGATGAAGCCCTCCGGCCCGGGCGGCGTGCCGTTGGTGTTGCCGGTGTTGGGCAGCACGCCGGGGTACACCATCGGGGCGCGGGCCGCGGAGTCCAGCCAGCCCTCGCCGACCATGGCGTCCAGCACCAGGCCCCAGCGGTCGGCGGCCTCCTCGGGGTTGTTCGCCGGGTCGTAGTAGCTGGGGCTGCGCACCAGCACCGCCAGGACGGCGCCCTGCTCGGCGGTCAGGTCGGCCGCCTTGACCCCGAAGTACGTGCCGGCCGCCGCCTCGATGCCGTAGGCGCCGCGGCCGAAGTAGATGGTGTTCAGGTAGTTCTCGAGGATCTCGTCCTTCGTGTACTCGTTGTCGAGCTTGATCGCGAGGAAGAGCTCCTTGAACTTGCGGCTGAACGTCTGGTCCGAGCTCAGGAAGGCGTTCTTCACGTACTGCTGGGTGATCGTCGAGCCACCCTGCGTCGAGCCGCCGGTCAGGTTGTTCCAGGCGGCCCGGACGATGCCGGTGAAGGAGATGCCCGGGTCGTTGTAGAAGTTCCGGTTCTCCGCGGCCAGGATCGCGTTGCGGGCCGGCTCGGAGACCTGGGAGAGCGGGACGTTGATCCGGTTCTCGTCGGAGAGCCGCGCCATCTCGGTGACGCCGTCGGCGTAGTAGATGATCGTCGTCTGCTTGTTGGTGATCGAGTCCGGCGACGGCACCTCGGTCGAGGCGTAGACGACGCCGACGAAGACGCCGAGCATCACCATCAGGCCCACGATCGTCCCGGAGATGATCTTCAGCCAGCGGCGCCGCTTCTGCTTCGCGGTGCGCTTCTTCTTGCCGCCACCGCCACCACCGGGCGGGCGGCCCTTTCCGCTGCCCCCCGGCCGGCTGCCGCCCGTGGGCGGCTTCACCGGCGGTCGGCCGCCGCCGCCCCCACCGGAGCGGGCCGGCGCGCGGCCCGGCGCGGACGCCGAGCTGCGGGCCTTGCCGCTGACGGTCGGCCGGCGGGCGCCGCCCGCACCGCCGCTGCTCGTGGCGCGGGCGGCCGGTGGGCGGCGCACCGAGCCGGCGGAGCCGACCCGGGCGGTCTCGTCGTGGGGAGGCACTCGGTGGCCCCTTCCTGCAGGTCGTGGGTGGTCGGGCAGCAGCGTGGTCGCGCGTCCGGTGCACCCAGGGTGACGTCTTCAGCTGTGCGCCGCGGCGGGCAGGCGGCATCGCGGTCCGGCAGGAGCCGGTCCGACGGCGACTACTCGGTCGCCGCCCGGCGGCGGGTCTTGCGTGGTGCCCGGCCGGGCACCAGCTCGGCGCCCAGCACGTAGGAGGTGACGAGGTGGTTCCAGCCGCAGCCGCGGCACACCTCGACCGTGTACACGGAGAACTCGTCCTGCGCAGCGTCCATCCGGGCCAGCTCCGGCCCGGTCTTCGCCTGCCCGGACACCGGGCCCAGCCCGTCGCCGTAGACGTAGCTGACCAGCGTCAGCCTCTCCCGGCGGCAGATCGGGCACGGCGAGTCGGTCGGCTCCCCGTGGTACTTCGCCGCCCGGGACAGGTAGGGGCTCGCATCGCAGACCTCGAGCAGACCGGTCCGCCCCGCGTGCACCTCGGCGATGAGTGCGCGCCGCTGCAGCGCGTAGTCCACCACCGACCGTCGTCCGGGCACGGCCGCCAATGTACGCACCGGAGGCCGCCCGTTGGGCCTCCTCCGATGTCGACACGGCACCCGTCCCGGCCGCTGGGTGGCCGGTGGACGGCGGGTGTGCGCCCGCTGGGCGACCGCTGGGCAGCCCGCCGGACTTGCGGTCCGGACACGTCACCGATGTATCGTCTCGATACATCGACCTGGTGAACGCCGGGCGAACGAGGAGGTGGCGACGTGCTCGAGTTCGCCATCCTCGGGCTGCTGCAGCAGTCGCCGATGCACGGCTACGAGCTGCGCAAGGAGCTCGCCGCGGTGCTCGGCGGCCTCCGCTCGATCTCCTACGGGTCGCTCTACCCGGCGCTCAAGCGGCTGCAGGCCGCCGGGCTGATCGCCAGCGACGACCCGACCCCGCGGTCGCTGCTCCCGGCCGACGCCCCGGCGCTGACCGGCCGGCGCGGCAAGGTCGTCTACACGATCACCGCCGAGGGCAAGGAGCGCTTCCACGACCTGGTCAGCGACACCGGCCCGGAGGCCTACGACGACGAGGGCCGCTTCGGCGTCCACCTGGCCTTCTTCCGGCACACCGCGGCCGACGTGCGGCTGCGCATCCTCGAGGGCCGGCGGCGCACCGTCGAGCGGCAGCGCGACCGGCTGATGGACTCGCTGCGCCGCACCCAGGAGAAGCTCGACCGCTACACCCTCGAGCTGCAGCGCCACGGTCTGGACTCCGTCGACCGCGAGGTCCGCTGGCTCACCGAGCTGATCGACAGCGAGCGGGACGACGCCCGCGCCGCAGCCGCCCGGGCGGAGCAGACGCCCCCACCGACCGCACCACCGAGCGAGACCAGCACCACCTGAACAGCACCACCCGCACGTGATCGCACACATCGTCCGGGCCCACGGGTCCGCCGGAGGGAGACAGTCCATGCCCAAGGTCAAGGTCGCCATCGTCGGCGTCGGCAACTGCGCCGCCTCGCTCGTCCAGGGGGTCGAGTACTACCGGGACGCCGACGAGTCGGCATCGGTCCCCGGGCTGATGCACGTCCGCTTCGGCGAGTACCACGTGTCCGACATCGAGTTCGTCGCCGCCTTCGACGTCGACGCCAAGAAGGTCGGCCGCGACCTCTCCGAGGCCATCGTCGCGAGCGAGAACAACACCATCAAGATCGCTGACGTGCCGCCGCTCGGCGTCACCGTCCAGCGCGGCACCACCCTCGACGGGCTCGGCAAGTACTACCGCGAGATCGTCGAGGAGTCCGACGACTCCCCGGTGGACATGGTGACGGCGCTGCGCGAGTCCGGCGCCGACGTCCTGGTCTGCTACCTGCCCGTCGGCTCCCAGCAGGCCGCGGAGTTCTACGCGCAGGCCGCCATCGACGCCAAGGTCGCCTTCGTCAACGCCCTCCCGGTCTTCATCGCCGGCACGCCCGCGTGGGCGCAGAAGTTCACCGACGCCGGTGTGCCGATCGTCGGCGACGACATCAAGAGCCAGGTCGGCGCCACCATCACCCACCGGGTGCTGGCCAAGCTCTTCGAGGACCGCGGGGTGCAGCTGGACCGCACCATGCAGCTCAACGTCGGCGGCAACATGGACTTCAAGAACATGCTCGAGCGCGAGCGCCTGGAGTCCAAGAAGATCTCCAAGACCCAGTCGGTGACCAGCCAGGTCGACCGCGACATGGGCAAGGGCAACGTGCACATCGGCCCGTCGGACCACGTGCCGTGGCTCTCGGACCGCAAGTGGGCCTACGTCCGCCTGGAGGGTCGCGCGTTCGGTGACGTGCCGCTGAACCTCGAGTACAAGCTCGAGGTCTGGGACTCCCCGAACTCGGCCGGCATCATCATCGACGCCGTCCGCGCCGCGAAGATCGCCAAGGACCGCGGCATCGGCGGCCCGATCCTCTCGGCGTCCTCCTACTTCATGAAGAGCCCGCCGGAGCAGTACAGCGACAGCGAGGCGCGCGACGCCGTCGAGGCGTTCATCCGGGGCGACCTGGAGCGCTGAACGAGGACGACGGCCCGCCTCCCTGCTCCGGCAGGGCGGCGGGCCGTCGTGCGTCCCGGCCCGGGAGGCCGCGCCTCCTACGCTCTGGGCATGCGCTCCTCCCGCCGTCCCGGTCCGCTGCGGCTGGTCGTGCTCTCCGCCGTCGCCGCCCTGGTCGCGGTCCTCGCCGGCTGCAGCGGCGACGAGCCCACCGAGCGCCGGCCCGGGGACGCGGTCACCTCCGAGGAGGCGGCCGTCCTGGCCGAGGTGCTCTACAACGACCTCCAGGAGGGCGGCGCCGACTTCGAGGTCAGCGCCCCCTTCGCCGAGGGCGCCCTGCTGACCCTGACCGGCGAGGTCGACTTCAGCCGGTCCACCGGCCGCGCCCAGGCCGTCACCACCTACAGCGACGGGCAGCCCGAGGAGACCCGCACGCTGTTCTTCACCGAGAGCGAGCTGTGGCAGGGCGACGTGCCGGGTCTGGCCGAGGCCGTCACGGCGGCGGGGCTGCCGGCGGCCGGCTACGCGCGCCGGCCGATCGCGGCGACGGACGCCACGGGCACCGCGTCGCTGCTGGACGTGCTGGTGCAGATGGTGACCCGGCTGTCGGCCCGCTCCGCGGACGACCCGCGGTCCTTCGAGGCCTACACCTGGGGCGGCACCCAGTCGGTGAACGGCCAGCTGGCGTCGGTCTTCCGCAGCGGGACCGGCGCGGAGGTCACGGTGGCCGCGGACAGCCGGCTGCTGGTGCAGTACGCGACCACGCTGCAGGACTTCCGGGTGACCATCACCCTCGACGACCACGGCCAGCGGGAGATCACCCTGCCGGCCGACACCGACGCCGTCGACCTCGCCGCGCACCCGGAGATCGCCGCCGCGCTGGGGCTGTGAGATGAGCACAGGAGGGGGCGGCCTCTTCCCCAGGTCGCCCCCTCCTGCAGGCTCTTTCCTACCAGCTCCCGGGGCTGCCGACCAGCGACACGCGGGCCGGTCCGGTCAGTTGGCGGAGGGGTCGGCCGGTGCGGTCGACAGCACCGCGAGCCGGCCGGACTGGCGGCGCAGCACCGAGCGCCACAGCTGGGGCCCGTCCGCGGCGGCGAGCACGTCCGCGGGGTCGCCGGTGACGCAGGCCCAGGCGCCCTCGGCGAGCTCACCGGCCAGCTGCCCGGCCGACCAGCCGGCGTACCCGGCGAAGACCCGCAGGCCCTCGATCTCGCCGTCCAGCAGCTCCGGGTCGCCGTCCAGGTCGACCAGGTGCACCCGGCCGGCCACCGGCCGGAGCCCGCTGTCCGGGTCCAGCGGGCCGTCACCGGCGCGGGTCGCCAGGCACAGCGCGGTGTCGGTCTCGCAGGGCCCGCCGACGTGGAAGACGCCCGGCTCGACGGCCAGCTCGGACCACCCGGGCAGGACGTCGCCGATCCGCACCTCGCTCGGCCGACCCAGCACGACGCCGATCGTGCCGGTGCCGGAGTGGTCGAGCACGTAGACGACCGCCCCGGCGAAGGTCGGGTCGGTGAGGCTCGGCATCGCGACCAGCAGCGACCCGGGCCGGACGTCGTCGAGGCACCCGACCGAGAGGGCCGGGACGGCGTTCCGCCGGCCTCGGCCTGCGGCCTGTCCGGCTGCGGGCCGACGCTCGGGGTCGGGTGACGAGGGCACCGGGTTCATCGCCTCCAGTGTGCATCAGGTCCGGAGCGGAGGGGCGACGGCGCGGCCCGGCTCGTAGTGTGGCTGGGGTGCAGCAGGCGCCCACGACCGTGCGCCACCTCCTGGTCCGCAGGGACTTCAGGAGGCTGCTGCTGACCCGTCTGGCCTCCCAGTTCGGCGACGGCGTCTTCCAGGCCGCGCTGGCCGGGACGGTGCTGTTCAACCCCCAGCAGGCCGCCGACCCGATGGGCGTCGCGGCGGGCTTCGCCGTCCTGCTGCTGCCGTACTCGCTGGTCGGCCCGTTCGCCGGGGTGTGGCTGGACCGGTGGAGCCGCCGGCAGGTGCTGCTGGTCGCCAACGTGGTGCGGGCGGTGCTGGTCGCCGTCGTCGCCGCGCTGGTGCTCGGCGGCGTCCAGGGCACGATGTTCTACGTCGCCGGGCTCGCCGTCTTCTCGGTCACCCGGTTCGTGCTCTCCGCGCTGTCGGCCGGCCTGCCGCACGTCACCGACGAGCCGTCGCTGGTGTCGGCGAACGCGCTGTCGACGACGGCCGGCGCGGTGGCCGCCGTGCTCGGGGGCGGCGTCTCCATCGGCGTCACCGGCCTGGCCGACTCCAGCTCCGGGGGGTACGCCGCGCTGGCGCTGGGCTCGGCGCTGCCCTACCTGGCGGCGGCCTGGGTCGTCTCCGGGTTCTCCCGCCCGTACCTGGGCCCCGACCACCTCACCCTGGCGGCCACGGTGAGCGCCCGCGACGTCCTGCACGGGATGGTCGCCGGCGCCCGGCACATGGTGCAGCACCGTCCGGCCACCGCGGTGCTCACCGTGATGGCCGCCCACCGGCTGTTCTACGGCGTGCTGACGCTGATGACCCTGCTGCTGTACCGGAACACCTTCACCGGCAGCACCGGCCTCTTCCGGGGCGGCCTCGCCGGGCTGGGCGAGGTGCTGGCCGCCGGCGCCACCGGCACGCTACTGGCCGCCGCGGTCACCCCGTGGGCGGTGCGCCGCTGGGGCAAGGCGCCGTGGGTGACCGGGCTGCTGGTGCTCGCCGGGGTGGGCCAGCTGGTGCTCGGCGGGCTGTTCGAGCCGCCGGCCGTCGTCGCCGCCGTCCTGACCCTCGGCTTCGTCGCCCAGGGCATCAAGATCTGCGTGGACACCACGTTGCAGGAGTCGGTGGACGACGACTTCCGCGGCCGGGTCTTCTCCGTCTACGACACCCTGTTCAACGTCACCTTCGTGGCGTCGCTGCTGGCCGGTGCGCTGCTGCTGCCCGAGTCCGGGGTGAGCCTGGCGCTGCTGGTGGCGATCGGCGGGGGCTACCTGCTCACCGCCGTCGCCTTCACCCGCTGGAGCCGGCGGCCCGGCCACTCCCTGGAGTCACCGCACGCCGCCGAGCCCGCACCGGCACCCCCGCCGGCCCCTCAGGAGCGGCCGCGCCACCAGGTGAGCAGCTCGGCCTCGGCCTCCTCGGGCGCCAAGGGCCCCCGCTCCAACCGCAGGTCCTTGAGGAACCGCCAGGCCTGACCGACCTCCGGGCCCGGGCCGATCTCCAGCAGCTCCATGATCCGGTTGCCGTCGAGGTCGGGCCGGATGCGGGAGAGGTTCTCGGCCTGCGACAGCTCGGCGATCCGCTCCTCGAGCGAGTCGTAGGTCGCCGACAGCGACGCGGCGCGCTTCCGGTTCCGGGTGGTGCAGTCCGACCGGACCAGCTTGTGCAGCCGGGGCAGCAGGTCACCGGCGTCGGTGACGTAGCGGCGCACCGCCGAGTCGGTCCACTCCCCGCGGCCGTAGCCGTGGAAGCGCAGGTGCAGGAAGGTGAGCCGGGAGACCGCCTCGATGACGTCCTTGGGGTACTTCAGGGCGGCCAGCCGCTTGCGCACCAGCTTGGCGCCGACCACCTCGTGGTGGTGGAAGGAGACCCGGCCGCGGGCCTCGTGCCGGCGGGTGGCCGGCTTCCCGATGTCGTGCAGCAGCGCGGCCAGCCGCAGCACCAGGTCCGGCGAGGGTGCCTCGGGGTCGGCGCGCTCGAGCTCGATCGCCTGGTCGAGCACTGTCAGCGAGTGCGTGTAGACGTCCTTGTGCTGGTGGTGCTCGTCGATCTCCATCCGCAGGGCGGAGAGCTCGGGCAGCACGACGTCGGACAGCCCGGTCGAGACGAACAGCTCCAGCGCGGCGCGGGGGGAGGGGTTGAGCAGCGTCCGGGAGAACTCGTGCTGCACCCGCTCCGCGGTGATCCGGCCCAGCTCGGGCGCGAGCGAGGTCATCGCCGCCACCACCTCGTCGTCCGGGGTGAGCCCCAGCTGCGCGACGAAGCGCACCGCGCGCAGCATCCGCAGCGGGTCGTCGGCGAAGGAGTCGACGGCCGCCCCGGGGGTGCGCAGCCGGCGGGCGAGCAGGTCGCCGAGCCCACCGAAGGGGTCGGTGACCGCGCGGTCGGGCCCCAGCGAGACCGCCATCGCGTTGACCGTGAAGTCCCGGCGGGCCAGGTCCTCGGTGAGCGAGCTGCCCCACGCCACCTCGGGGTTGCGCGACTCCCGGTCGTAGCGGTCGGCCCGGAAGGTGGTGATCTCCACCCGCTCGCCGCGCACCTCGGCGCCGACGGTGCCGAAGGCGATGCCGGTGTTCCACGTGGAACTGGCCCAGCCGCGCAGCACCTCGAGGGTCTGCTCGGGGCGGGCGTCGGTGGTCAGGTCCAGGTCGCCGACCGGGCGGGCGGGCTCCGCCCCGGCCGACCCGGCGGCCAGCAGGGCGTCGCGCACCGACCCGCCGACCAGGTGCACCTGGAAGCCGGCGGCGGTGAAGCGCTCGCCCAGCTCGACGAGCACGGGGGAGACCTCGACGAGCTCGCGCACCGTCTGCTGCACCGCCGGGGGGACGGGCAGGGCGGGGGGACGACGCGGCGGCTCTACGGACACGACGGTCGAGGGTAGTGCGGTTGCGCGCGCTACCCTCCTGGCATGGCTGGGACGGGCGGGCGGCAGCGCCCCGGCCGCCGCCTGCGCCGGGTCGACGAGACCTCCGCCGGCGGCCTGGTGGTCGCCGACGACGACGGGACCGGCCCCCGCGCCGCACTGATCGGCCGCACCGACCGCCGTGGCCGCCTGCTCTGGTCCCTGCCCAAGGGGCACATCGAGGAGGGCGAGACGCCGGAGGACACCGCCGTCCGCGAGGTCGCGGAGGAGACCGGGATCATCGGCGAGGTCGTCGCCCCGCTCGGGATCATCGACTTCTGGTTCGTCGCGGACGGGCGCCGGGTGCACAAGACGGTGCACCACTTCCTGCTGCGGGCCGTCGGCGGCGTGCTCTCCGACGCCGACGTGGAGGTCACCGAGGTCGCCTGGGTCCCGTTGACCGAGCTGGGTGGGCGGCTGGCCTACGCCGACGAGCGCGCGTTGGTGGAGCGCGCGCCGGGCCTGCTGGCCGACAGCGCGTGACACGGCGGGCCGCCGGCCGCGCCGACGGCCGCCCCCGGACCCCCTCCGCCGCGACGCCGCCGTCCTGCGCCGCCCGGGGCGGGGTGCTCCCGTCGCTGCTGGTGCTCGGCACCGTGCTGCTCGGCGCCCTGCCGGCCGCACCGGCGCAGGCCGCACCCGCGGTCGACAGCTCCACGGACGGCCGGCCGGTGCAGGTCACGGTGAACCGGCTCGAACCGCGCACGGTCACCCCGGGCTCGCCGATCGAGGTCGGCGTCACGCTGGTCAACGACAGCACGGAGACCTACTCCGACCTGGCCGTGCGGGTGCAGCGCGGTGAGGTGCTGACCAGCCGCCGGCAGTTCGTCGACGACCTCACCGACCCCGGCGACGCCTCGGTGGCCACCACCGAGTTCCAGGAGGTGCCCGGCGAGCTCGAGCCCGGCGACTCGGTGACCTTCACGTACACGACCACCGCCGACGTCCTGCAGCTCACCGCCGACGGCGTCTACCCGCTGCTGGTGAACCTCAACGGCACCCCGACCGGCGGCACCCCCGAGCGCGTCGGGCAGCAGTCCACCCACCTGGTCCTCGAGCAGCCGATCCCGGCCGCCCGCACCACGGTCGCCTGGCTGTGGCCGATCACCGACCGGCCGCACCGGGACGCCACCGGCGCCTTCACCGACGACGAGCTGGCCGACGAGGTCACCGACGGCGGCCGGCTGGACCGGGCCGTCGAGGTGCTCGAGCAGCTGCCGCGCACCGGTGGCGCCGCACCGGCCGACGGCGACCCCGCCGTCCCGGTGACCCTGGCCGTCGACCCGGCACTGCTGGAGGAGCTGTCGGTCATGGCCGCCGGCCCCTACCGCGCCGGCGGCGGCGACGGCTCCGGCACCGAGGACGCCGCGGACCTGCTGGACCGGCTGCGCCGGCTCGCCGGGGAGCTGCCGGTGGTCGCGCTCGGCTACGCCGACGTCGACGCCGACGCCCTGGTCACCGCCGGCCAGGCCGCCGCGGTCACCCGCAGCCTCCCGACGGGCACCGCGCGCCAGCCGGCGGACGGCGACGACGCCGGCACCCCGGCGGGCGAGGGCGCACCGGCCGGTGCCGAGGGCGGCCCGGGCGCCGGGGCCGCGGTCGTCCGCGAGGTCCTCGGCGTCGACCCGCGCACCGACCTCGCCTGGCCGGCGGGCACGACCGTGTCCGCACCCACGCTGGACACGCTGCAGGCCGGCGGCGTCGAGACCGTGGTGCTGCCCGACACCGCGCTGACCGACGGCGACCTCGCCGTCGGCGGCGGGGGCGAGCCGGCCGCCGCACGCAGCACGCTGACCACCGCCGGCGGCGACATCTCGGTGCTGGTCGCCGACAGCCGGCTCACCGACGTCGTGGCGGACGCGACGCCCGGGTCCGGCGACGGCCGGCTGGTCGAGCAGCGCTACCTGGCCGAGCTGGCGGCGCTGACCGGTCAGCTCGCCGCGCGCGAGCCCGGCACCCCGCAGACCGTGCTGGTCACCCCGCCCCGCCGGGTCGACCCCGACCCGGCGACCGTGGCGGCGATGATCTCCGACACCGCGACCCAGCCCTGGCTGGCCGCCGGCTCGCTGGACGCGCTGGCCGACGGGCCGTCGGTCGCCGCCGGTGACCTGGCTGCCGGCGACAGCACCGGGGCCCGGCTGCCGGCCGACGGGCTGGCCGGCATCACCGAGACCATGCGGGTGCGCGACGACTTCGCCGACGCCGTCGTCGGCGACACCGACGCGGTGCTGGCCGGCTACGACGCCGCCATCGCCCGGGCCGGCTCGGCGCAGTGGCGCACCGACCCCGAGGGCTTCGCCGCCTCCGCCGCCGACCTGCGGGACACCGTGGCGCAGCTGCGCGACCAGGTGACCCTGCTCGCGCCGGTCGACGGCACGTACAGCCTGGCCTCCAGCGACGCCCCGCTGGTGCTGACCGTGCAGAACGACCTGCCCTTCGCCGTCGACGTGCGGCTGGAGCTGCAGGCGCGCGGCAACGTCGGGCTCACCACCGACGACATCGGCGTCACCACCCTGGAGCCCTCCTCCCGGACCACCCTGCAGGTGCCCGCGCACGTCCGGCAGTCCGGTGGCTTCGCCGTCACCGCCCGGCTGACGACGCCCGGCGGAGAGCCGCTGGGCGACGACGTGCAGATGCAGGTCAAGAGCACCGCCTACGGGCCGATCACCCTCGGCATCACCATCGGCGCGGCCGCGCTGCTCGGCCTGCTCTTCCTGCGCCGCGCGGTCCGGTTCGTGCTCAAGCGCCGCCGCGGCGAGCCCGAGGCCGACCCGCTGCTCGACGGCGTCTCCGCGGTGCCGCCCACCCGGAGCCCGGTGTGACCGGCGGCCCCGGGGCCGGCGCGCGCGAGGACCAGCAGGCCGACCCGCCACGCGGGCGGCCGCGGCCTGCGGTGCCGCTGCCCCCGCCGCCGTACAAGAACGTGCCCGCGCCACCCGCCGCCGGGCGCCCGCCGGTGCCCCCCGCCTCGCGGCCGGCGACCGGCGCCCGGCCCGCGGTGCCGGCTGCCCGGCCCCGCCCGCTGCCGCCGGTGCCCCCGCCGACCGGCTCCCGGCCCGCGGTGGTCCCGGCCCCCCCGGCCGCGCCCCCCGTCGCACCCCCGGTCGCGCCACCCGTCGCCCCTCCCGTCGCCCCTCTCGTCGCCCCTCCCGTCGTCGCCGAGGCCCCCCGGCGGCGCACCGTGCTGCCACCGGTGCCCCCGCCCACCCGGGTGCGCCGGTTCGTGCCGGGCCCCGACGACACCCAGCTGATCCCGGCGTTCCCGGTCGTCCAGCCGGCCGAGGACGAGGACGAGGCGGCCACCGAGCTCCGCGAGGGCGCCCCCGGCGCGAGCGGCGGCATCCTGCGCGCGGCCGGGACCATGGCCGTGGCCACCTTGGTCAGCCGGCTCACCGGGCTGCTGCGCACCGTGGTGATCGCCGCGGCGCTCGGCGTCGGCCTGGTCAACGACGCGTACAACACCGCGAACACGCTGCCCAACCTGGTCTACGAGCTGCTGCTGGGCGGGGTGCTGTCCTCCGTCGTCGTCCCGCTGCTGGTGCAGGCCCAGGAACGCGACCGGGACGGCGGCGTCGGCTACGCGCAGCGGCTGATGACCGTCGCCACCGCCGGGCTGCTGGTGATCACCGGGCTCGCCGTGCTGGCCGCCCCGCTGCTGACCCGGCTGTCGGACATCTCCGGGAACGCCGAGCAGGTGGCGCTGGCCAACTGGCTGGCCCGGCTGCTGCTGGTCGAGATCGTCTTCTACGGCCTGGGCGCGCTGGTCACCGCGGTGCTCAACTCGCGCGGCGTCTTCGGCGCCCCCGCCTGGGCCCCGGTGCTCAACAACGTGGTCGTCATCGCCACCGGCCTGCTGTTCATCGCCGCCAGCGGGCCGGGCGAGCTGACCGAGGTCACGATCAGCGAGTACCAGGTCTGGCTGCTGGGCATCGGCACCACGGCGGGGATCGCCGTCCAGTCGATCGTGCTGCTGCCGCTGATGCGCAAGGCCGGGGTGCCGCTGCGCCCGCGGTTCGCGCTGCGCGGCACCGGGCTGGCCGAGGTCGGCTCGCTGGGCCTCTGGGTGGTCGCCTACGCCGCGATCAGCCAGGTGGGCGTCATCGTCGCCATGCGGGTGGCCAACGCCGCCGGCCGCGCGGAGGGGCTGGGCTCGGCCGCCTTCGCGATCGCCAGCCTGCTGTTCCAGATGCCCTACGGGATCATCGGCGTCGCGCTGCTCACCGCCCTGCTGCCGCGGATGAGCCGCGCGGCCGCCCGGCACGACCTGGACGGCGTGGTCGCCGACCTGACCCTGGGCACCCGCCTCTCGGCGACCGGCCTGCTCCCGGTCACCGCGCTGCTGGTCGTGCTGGGCCCGGCGGTCGCCACGGTGGCCTTCGGCTACGGCAACACCAGCGTCGACCAGGCGCGCGCGATCGGCGTCGCCCTGGCCTGGGGCGCGTTCGGGCTGCTGCCGATGGCGGTCACCCTGCTGCAGCTGCGGGTGTTCTACGCCATGAAGGACGCCCGCACCCCCACCTTCATCCAGCTGGCGATGGTCGCCGTCCGGGTGCCGCTGCTGCTGCTCGTCCCGGCGCTGGTCGGGCCCGAGGACGTCGTCGCCGGGCTGATGATCGCCACCAGCACGACCTACCTGATGGGCTGGCTGGCCGGCAGCATCGCGCTGCGCCGCAAGCTGGGCGTGCGCAGCGGTCCGGACGCCGGCCGGACGGTCGCGCGGATGGCGCTGGTGTCCGCGGTGGCGGCCGTGCTGGGGTGGGCCGCGGTGTCGCTGGCCGGCCGCTCCCTGGGGACGTCGGTACCGGGCTCGCTCGGGACGGTCCTCCTCGGTACCGTGGTCATCGGCAGCGCGGTGGTCGCGGGTGCCGTGGTGGTCGGCGTCCCGGAGGTCCGGGCCGCGCTGACCGGCGTCCGGGCGCGGCTCGGGCGGTCACGGTGACCGGGGCGTGCGCCGCCTGACCCGGGGACGCCGTCCCCGGCAGTGAGCGAGCAGGGGGTCGGCAGCGTCCGTGACGTCGACGACAACCGGGCTGCCCGACCGCTACCGCCCGCTGGACCAGGTCGCCCCCGACGAGGAGACGCCGACCGGCGTCATCCGCTCCTGGCGCGCCCGCGACCGGGTGCTCAACCGTGACGTGGCGCTGCGCGTGCACACCCCCGGCGGTCCGGCCGCCCGGGAGTGGATCACCCGCGCCCTGACCGCCGGCGGGCTGGCCACCCCGGCCCTCTCGATGGTCTACGACGCCGCCGAGGGCACCGGTGGCACCGAGCCCGGTGGCGCCGCCTACGTGGTCAACGAGTGGATCGAGGGCACCCGGCTCTCCGACCGGCTCGCCACCGAGGGCCCGCTGCCCGAGCGCGAGGCCCGGGCCCTGGTGCGCCGGCTCGCCGAGGGCGTCGCCGAGGCCCACCGGGTGGGGCTCGCCGTCGGCGGCCTGACCCCCGAGCACGTCGTGCTGCGCCCGGGCGGGCTGGTCGGCCTGCTGTCCGTGCCGGCGGCCAGCGGCACCGAGAAGGGCGACATCGCCGCCCTGGGGGCGCTGCTGGAGCTGTGCCTCACCGGCGAGCGGTCCGACCTCCCCGGCGCGCGCCCCACCGTGATCAGCTCCCCCGACCTGGCCGCCCTGGTCCGCCGGGCCCGCTCCACCGACCCGGCCACCGGGTTGTCCAACGTCAGCACCATGGCCTCGCTGCTGGCCGAGCGCCCCCGGCCCGGTGCCGGCGCGGGCACCGGCCCGCAGGACGCCGTGCGGCCCGACGGCTTCACCGACAGCGGCTGGATGCGGCGGCTGCGCGACCGCCGCGACCTCGTCGACGCCGAGGAGGCCCGGCGCGACGACCCCGACGGCGAGCAGCCCGTGCGGCTGGACCGCAACACCCTGCCGCCGGTCCCCGGCGCGGGGCTGGCCCGCCCGCTCTCGGCCCGCCCCCCGGCCCCCGCCGACGAGGACGACGACCTCGACTGGGGCGAGACCTTCGCCGCCGAGGACGACCCGGCCGACGACGACGGGCCGCCGACCACCGCCCGCCGCCGGTTCGCCGTCGCCGGGGTGCTGGTCATGGCGCTGGCCCTGGTCATCGCGGCCGCCCTCTGGTTCGGCAACAACGTGCTCTCGGTCGCCGGCAACGTCGACCAGGACGGCGCCGGCTCCACCCCGCCGTCCGGCAGCGCGACGACCGGCGGTCCGGCGTCCAGCTCGGCCCCGGCGGCCGGTGCGCCGGCCACCATCGCCTCGGCCGGCGTGTTCGACCCGTTCGGCGACGGCGAGCCGGAGAACGACGACGAGGTCCCGCTGACCTTCGACGGCGACCCGACGACCACCTGGTCGACGCTGAACTACCGGGGCTCGGCCGACTTCGGGAACCTCAAGCCCGGCGTGGGCATCGTCTACGACCTGGGCAGCGAGCAGTCGCTGGCCGGCGTCACCCTGACCACCACCACCCCCGGCGCCACGGTCGAGGTGCGCACCGGCGGCACGCCCGACGGCGACCTGGACGCGTTCACCGTCGCCACCGACGCCGAGCTCAGCGGCACCGACGAGCTCACCTTCGCCGAGCCGGTCTCCACCCGCTACGTGCTGGTGTGGGTGACCGGGCTGGTCGCCAACGACGACGGCTTCGGCGCCGACCTGGCCGAGGTCACGGTCACCGCAGCGGGCTGATCCCGGCCTTCCGGCTCACGGGCGACCCGTGGGACACCGTGGAATAGCGCCCCTACCCTGTCGGTTGTGCCGCCTGTGACGAACGACCAGCCCACTCCCGGCCCCGCGGTCTCGACCGACGGCCCGCCCGCCATCCCGCCGGCGGAGCACGACGGGATCCGCGACCTGATCATCATCGGGTCCGGTCCGGCCGGGTACACGGCCGCGACCTACGCCGCCCGCGCGAACCTGCACCCGCTGGTGTTCGAGGGCTCGCAGTTCGGCGGCGCGCTGATGACCACCACCGAGGTGGAGAACTTCCCCGGGTTCCCCGAGGGCATCCAGGGCCCCCAGCTCATGGACGACATGCGCACCCAGGCCGAGCGCTTCGGTGCCGAGCTCGTCGCCCGTGACGTCACCGAGGTCGACCTGACGGCCGACCCCAAGGTGGTCAAGGTCGGCGACGAGGTGCACCTCGCGCACGCGGTCATCGTCGCCACCGGCTCCAAGTACCGCTACCTCGGCCTGGACAACGAGCAGCGCCTGCTCGGCCGCGGGGTGTCGGCCTGCGCCACCTGCGACGGCTTCTTCTTCCGCGACCAGGACATCGTGGTCGTCGGCGGTGGCGACTCCGCGATGGAGGAGGCCACCTTCCTGACCCGCTTCGCCAAGTCGGTCACCGTGGTGCACCGCCGTCCCGAGCTGCGCGCCTCGAAGATCATGCAGAAGCGCGCTCTGGACAACGAGAAGATCCGCTGGGCGCTGGGCAAGCAGGTCACCGACGTCCACGGCGAGCAGACCGTGGCGGCGGTCGAGCTGACCGACGTCGCCACCGGCGCGACCGAGCAGCTGCCGGTCACCGGGCTGTTCGTCGCGATCGGGCACGACCCGCGCACGGAGCTGTTCGTCGGCCAGCTGAAGCTGGACGACGAGGGCTACGTCGTCGTCGACCACCCGACCACGCGCACGAACATCGAGGGCGTCTTCGCCTGCGGTGACGTCGTCGACCACATCTACCGGCAGGCGATCACCTCGGCCGGCACCGGTGCGGCCGCCGCGATCGACGCCGAGCGCTGGCTCGCCGAGACCTTCGACGAGCGCTGAGCACCACCCGGCCGCCGCGCCCGCACGCGGCATAGATCCACCTCCCCGCCTGTTCTCCAGGCGGACCACCGAGCAACCACAGGGAGCACTCCATGGCAGGCAACACCGTGACCGTGACCGACGCCAGCTTCGCCAGTGACGTCCTGGGCAGCGACAAGCCCGTGCTGGTCGACTTCTGGGCCGAGTGGTGCGGGCCGTGCAAGATGGTCGCCCCGGTGCTCGAGGAGATCGCGGCCGAGCACAAGGACAAGCTCACCATCGCGAAGCTGAACATCGACGAGAACCCGCAGATCGCCCGCGACTACCAGGTCATGTCGATCCCGACCATGACGGTGTTCCAGGGCGGCAAGCCGGTCAAGAGCATCATCGGCGCCAAGCCCAAGGGCGCCATCCTGTCCGACCTGTCCGACTACCTCTGAGCGACCGGCCGGCCGACCGCCGGCCGCTCCCCCGAGGTACGTGATCGATGAGGCCCGCCCGTCCTGCCGGACCGGCGGGCTTCGTCGTCCCCGCCCGCTGACGGGCCTCCGGTCACCCGGTGCGCGCACCACTGGCGCACACCAGCCACAATCGTCGGTGAGCGACACCCGTCACCCGACCGAGACGACAGGAGCGATCACCTCCGCATGGACGTCCTGCGACCCGGCAGCACCGGCCCCGCCGTGGCCGAGGTGCAGGCGGTGCTGCGCTCCCTCGGCCTCCTCGACGGCGACCCGGCGCAGCCGGCCGCACCCGCGGCGGAGTTCGACCAGCCCACCGAGCTCGCCGTCCGGCACTTCCAGCAGGTGCGGGGGCTCTCGGTCGACGGCCGGGTCGGCGACGAGACCTACCGCGCGCTGCACGAGGCGCGGTGGTCGCTCGGCGACCGGCTGCTCCGCTACGACCCCGAGCGCCCGGCGCGCGGTGACGACGTCCGCCGGCTGCAGGAGCTGCTGCTCGAGCTGGGCTACGACGCCGGTCGGGCCGACGGCATCCTGGGCGCGGAGACCGAGCAGGGGCTGCGCAACTTCCAGCGCGACTACGGGCTGACCGCCGACGGCACCTGCGGCCCGGCGACCCTCCGGGCGCTCAAGCAGCTGGGCCGGCGGGTCACCGGTGGCCGCCCGCAGCTGCTCCGGCAGAGCGCGTCGATGGTCGAGTCCGGCTCGCACCTGATCGGCCGGGTCATCGTCATCGACCCCGGCCACGGCGGCGAGGACACCGGGTACACCGCGGGGGAGACCACCGAGTCCGACCTGGTCTTCGACCTCGCCTCCCGGATCGAGGGGCGGCTGGCCGCGGCCGGTGCCACCGTCTACCTGACCCGCGGCCGCACCGGCGACCCGGTCGTCGGGGAGCGCACCGCGTTCGCCAACGAGACCCGCGCCGACCTGTTCCTCTCCCTGCACATGGAGGCGCACGGCTCGGCGCACGCCCGGGGCGTGGCCAGCTACTACTACGGCACCGGCTCCGGGGCGAGCTCCACGGTCGGCGAGCAGTTCGCCAACCTGGTCCGCCGCGAGGTCATCGCGCGCACCGGCATGCTCGACTGCGGGTCGCACCCCAAGACGTGGGACATCCTGCGGATGACCCGGATGCCCGCCGTCCGGATCGACTGCGGGTACCTCTCGCACCCGGTCGACCGGCTGCTGCTGCTCGACGCCCGGCTGCGCAGCACGGTCGCCCAGGCGGTCGTCGCGGCCGTCCAGCGGCTGTTCCTGCCCGCCGAGGCGGACCCGCCGACCGGCACCTTCCTGCTGCCGCCCCGGTTGAGCTCGCCCACCGGCTGAGCGGGACCACCGGGCGGGATGCGCCGTAGACTCCCCGGGGTGACCCCTCCTGTGCCCGACCCCGCGGTCGGAACCGGTCAGGCCGGGGCGTACTCCTCCAGTGCGTCCCCGCACGTCTCCCCGCGGCACCCGCGGCTGGACCCCCTGGCAGACCGGTACGCAGCACGCACGCACGGGATGAAGAGCTCGGAGATCCGGGCGCTGTTCTCGGTGGTGAGCCGCCCGGAGGTCGTCTCGCTCGCCGGCGGCATGCCCGCGGTGACCGCGCTGCCGCTGGACGCGGTCGGCTCGATGATCGGCGAGCTCGTCTCCGGGATGGGCGCGCAGACCCTGCAGTACGGATCGGGGCAGGGCGACCCCCGCCTCCGGGAGCGGATCTGCGACGTCATGGCCCTCGAGGGGATCACCGACGCCCGCGCCAGCGAGGTCGTCGTCACCGTCGGCTCGCAGCAGGGCCTGGACCTGGTCACCCGCGTCTTCGTCGACCCCGGCGACGTCATCCTCGCCGAAGCGCCGTCCTACGTGGGCGCGCTCGGGGTGTTCCAGGCCGCGCAGGCGCAGGTCCGGCACGTGGCCATGGACGAGCACGGGCTGGTGCCCGAGGCGCTGGAGCAGGCGCTGCTGGAGTGCCGCGCCCGCGGCGACCGGGTCAAGTTCCTCTACACGGTGCCCAACTTCCACAACCCGGCCGGCGTCACGCTGTCCGAGCCGCGGCGCGACGCGATCATCGCGATCGCCGACCAGTACGACCTGCTGGTGATCGAGGACAACCCGTACGGCCTGCTCGGCTTCGACCACGAGCCGATGCGCGCGCTGCGGGCCCGCAACGAGGAACGGGTCATCTACCTGGGCTCGTTCTCCAAGACGTTCTCGCCCGGGCTGCGGGTCGGCTGGGTGCTGGCGCCGCTGGCCGTGCGCGAGAAGCTGGTGCTCGCCACCGAGGCGCAGGTGCTCTGCCCGCCGTCGCTGACCCAGTACGCCGTCGCCCGGTACCTGGACACCCAGCCCTGGCGCGAGCAGATCAAGGTCTTCACCGAGCTGTACCGGGAGCGCCGGGACGCCACCCTGGAGTCGCTCACCGCGCTGATGCCGCCCGGCACCACCTGGACCCGGCCGGACGGCGGGTTCTACGTGTGGCTGAAGCTGCCGCACGGGCTGGACGCCAAGCTCATGCAGCCGCGCGCGGTCGCCGCCCACGTCGCCTACGTGCCCGGCATCGGCTTCTACGCCGACGGGCAGGGCCGCGAGTACATGCGGCTCTCCTACTGCTACCCCGAGCCGGACCGGATCCGGGAGGGCGTGCGCCGGCTGGCCCGGGTGATCGAGGCCGAGCTCGACCTGCACTCCACCTTCGACGCGGTCGACACCGGCACGTTCCGGGCGGTCCCGGCCCGCCCGGTGCCGCCCGCCCCCTACTCCGCACCGGTCATCGGGCCGGCCAACAGCGGCACCCCGCCGCACGCAGACGAGGACCAGCAGCCATGAGCGAGCCGGCCGCCGCACCGGTGGACACCCCCCGCAAGGAGCCGCTGCGCGCCCTGGTGCTCGCCGGCGGGCTGACCTTCGAGCGCGAGGTGAGCATCAACTCCGGTGGCCAGGTCGTCGAGGCGCTCACCCGTGCGGGCCTCGAGGCCGAGCTGCACGACGCCGACGCCGAGCTGCTGCCCGGGCTGTCCGCGGCTCCGGTCGACGCCGTCTTCATCGCCCTGCACGGGGCCACCGGCGAGGACGGCGCGCTGCGCGCGGTGCTCGACCTGGCCGGCGTGCCCTACGTCGGCTCGCCCGCCGCGGCCTGCCGGCTCGCCTGGGACAAGCCTGCGGCGAAGTCGGTGGTCCGGACCGCCGGGGTGTCGACGCCGGACTGGGTCGCGCTGCCGCACAGCACCTTCCGCGAGCTGGGCGCCGGTGCGGTGCTGGACCTCATCGTCGCCCGGCTGGGGCTGCCGCTGATGGTCAAGCCCGCCTCCGGCGGCTCGTCCCTCGGCGTGCAGAAGATCAGCCGGGTCGAGGACCTCCCGGCCGCGATGGTCAGCTGCTTCGCCTACGGCGACACGGTCATGGTCGAGCGCTTCGTCGACGGGGTGGAGCTCGCGCTGTCGGTCATCGACCTGGGCGAGGGCCCGGAGGCGCTGCCGGCCGTGGAGATCGCGCCGGAGTCCGGCGTCTTCGACTACACCTCGCGGTACACCCCGGGGCTCACCGAGTACCACTCGCCGGCCCGGGTCTCCGACGAGGTGGCCGCGCGGGCGAGCGAGGTGGCGCTGCGGGTGCACGAGGTGCTGGGGCTCGCCGGCCTGTCCCGCACCGACGCCATCGTCACGCCGGACGGCGAGGTGCACTTCCTCGAGGTGAACGTCTCCCCGGGCCTGACCGAGACCTCGATGTTCCCGATGGCCGTCGAGGCCGCCGGCTACCGACTCGGGGACGTCCTCGGCCGGCTGCTCACCCGCGCCGCGCACCCCGGCGAGTGAGCCGCCCGTTCCGTCAGTGACGGAACGGGCGGTAGGCCCTTGCTCAGGAGGGCGTGGAGCGCCCGGTGATGTCCGGGGCCATCATCCCGACGATCCGCTGCAGGTCGTCGACCGAGCCGAACTCGACGACGATGCGCCCCTTGGCGCGGCCGATCTGCACCTTGACCTTCGTCTCGAAGACGTCGGACAGCCGGCCGGCCAGGTCCTCGACCCCCGGCGCGGTGATCTTGCGGGACGACCGGCGGGCAGCCGTCGGGCTCTCCGCGACCGCCATCGCGACCGCCTCCTCGGTGGCCCGCACCGACATGCCCTCGGCGACGATCCGGGTCGCCAGCGCGTCCTGGGCCTCGGCGTCGGGCAGGCCGAGCAGCGCACGGGCGTGGCCGGCGGAGATGACGCCGGCGGCGACCCGGGTCTGCACCTTCACCGGCAGCTTCATCAGCCGGATGGTGTTGGTGACCTGGGAGCGGCTGCGGCCGATCTTGCTGGCCAGCTCCTCGTGGGTGGCGCCGAACTCCTCCAGCAGCTGCTGGTAGGCGGCGGCCTCCTCCAGCGGGTTGAGCTGGACGCGGTGGATGTTCTCCAGCAGCGCGTCGCGGAGCATGGCGTCGTCGGTGGTGTCCCGGACGATCGCCGGCACCGTCGCCAGGCCCGCGGCCCGGGAGGCGCGCAGCCGGCGCTCGCCCATGATCAGCTCGTACGTACCGTCCGCGGCCTCGCGGACGACGATCGGCTGGAGCAACCCGAACTCGCGCACCGAGTGGGTGAGCTCCTCCAGCGCCTCGTCGTCGAAGACCTGCCGGGGCTGCTTCGGGTTGGGGACGACGTCGCCCACCGGGACCTCGCGCAGCTGCGCGCCGGGCACGCCCGCGACCTCCTCGAGCACCCGCGCGGGGAGCTCGTGCACCGACGCCGTGCGGCCGGCGTCGGTGGCCGGCGGCGCTGCCCCGGTCTGCTCGACCGCAGCAGCACCAGCCGCCTCAGCAGCCTCAGCGGCACGCGCCGCCGGGGTCGCCGTCGGAGCGGGTGCACTGGTGGGGATGAGGGCCGCCAGGCCCCGGCCGAGACCGCCGCGCTTCGTCACTGGTCCTCCTCGCAGGTGCCCGGGGACCGCAGGTGCGGCCGGGCGGTGGTCAGGGTGCGGACGACGGTCACGTCGCGTGCCGTCCGCGCTGGGCCGGGCCGGCGACCGGCTCGCCGAGTACCAGGGCGGCGACGGACGGCGGGCCCATGGCGGGCGGGGGAGCGGCCACCGGCGGTGGCGGGGCGGCCTTCGGGGGTGCGACCACCTGGGGCAGGCCGACACCCCGGTGGGCGAACTCGCGGGCGGCCTCGACGTAGCTGGTCGACCCCCGGGAACCCGGGTCGTAGGTGAGCACCGACTGGCCGTAGCCCGGCGCCTCGCTCACCCGGACGTTCCGCGGGATGACGGCCTTCAGGACGAGCTCGCCGAAGTGGTTGCGCACCTCGTCGGCGACCTGGTCGGCGAGCTTGGTGCGCCCGTCGTACATGGTGAGCAGGATGGTGCTCACCGAGATGCCCGGGTTGAGGTGCTGCCGGACGAGGTCGATGTTGGAGAGCAGCTGCCCGAGGCCCTCCAGCGCGTAGTACTCGCACTGGATGGGGATGAGCACCTCGTCACCGGCCACCAGCGCGTTCAGCGTCAGCAGACCCAGCGACGGCGGGCAGTCGATGAGGACGTAGTGCGGGCGCTCCTCGGCGGGGAGCTCGTGCAGGTACGCCTCGATCGAGCGGCGGAGACGGTGCTCGCGCGCCACGACGGAGACGAGCTCGATCTCCGCGCCGGCCAGGTCGATGGTCGCCGGCACGCAGAACAGGTTGGGGCTGGCAGTCGTCGGGTGGGTGACCTCGGCCAGCGTGTTGTCGCCGACCAGGGCGTCGTAGATCGACGGCGTCCGCACCGTGTGCTCGACCCCGAGGGCGGTGCTCGCGTTCCCCTGGGGGTCCAGGTCGATCACCAGGGTGCGCAGGCCGTACATCGCCAGCGCCACCCCCAGGTTGACGGTCGAGGTGGTCTTGCCGACGCCGCCCTTCTGGTTGGCGATGGTGACCACCCGGATGCGCCCGGGGGCGGGGAAGGGGTCCTGGTCCGCCGCGTGCAGGACGCGGGTCGCCCGCATCGCCTCCATGGCGATCGGGCTGTCGAAGTCAGCAGTGACTGCCTGGTCGGCGGCGAGGCTGTTGCGCAGCCGCTCGCCCGGGTCCGTCATCGGTGCTTCCTCCTCACGGTCTGTTCCACGTGGAACGGTGCCTGTGTTCCACGTGGAACGCGACCGCTCAACCCGCCGAGCGCGCAGGTCGTGGTGTTCCTCCGCGCGTCATGACCACCACGGTAGTGGCTGCCGCACCGAGCTCGACACCGACAGCCCGGGTGTGGACGTCGCGCATGCCGGCCGCCTCCAGTTCGGGCACCAGGGAGGGCACCTCAGCGGCCGCCTTGGCCCCGACGAGGGCGATCAGCTGCGCCCCGGGAGCGAGCAGCCCGCGGCACCAGCCGACGAGGCGGGGCAGCGGGGCGACCGCCCGAGCGGTGACGACGTCGACCGGTCCGACCGCACGGACGACGGAGCGCTCCTCCGCCCGCCCGCGAACGATCCGCCACGGAGCCTCCAGCGCCTCTACGACGTCCTGCAGGAACTCCACCCGCCGGGCCATCGGCTCGACCATGGTGAGCGTGAGGTCCGGCCGGGCAAGCCCCAGCGGGATGCCGGGCAGGCCGGCGCCACTGCCGACGTCGACCACCCGGGCACCCTGCGGTACCGCCTCGGCCAGGGCAGCGCTGTTCAGCACGTGCCGGTCCCACAGCCGCGGGACCTCCCGCGGGCCGATCAGCCCGCGCACGACGCCGTCACCGGCGAGCATGGCCACGTACCGGGCGACGGCCTCGGTGGCCTCGCCGAAGACGGCGGACGCCAGGGCGGGCACTTCCGGAACGACAACCTCCGGAACTGCCTCGCCCTCGGGCGGGACCGGCGGCGTCACGCGTCCGGCAGGACCACGACGCGGCGGTTCGGCTCCTCGCCCTCCGACTCGCTGTGCACGCCGGACGCCGCGGCGATGACGTCGTGCACGACCTTGCGCTCGAAGGGGTTCATCGCCGACAGCCGTTCGGGCTGGCGGCTCTCGGCCACCCGCTCGGCGGCGGCGGAGGCCAGGCTGGTCAGGTCGGCCCGGCGCTTGGCGCGGAACCCGCCGATGTCCAGCATCAGCCGGCTGCGCACCCCGGTGGACTGGGCCACCGCGAGCCGGGTGAGCTCCTGCAGCGCCTCCAGCGTGGCGCCGTCCGGTCCGATCAGCGTCTTGAGCTGGCCGCCGACCACGGCGACCGACGCGCGGTCGCCCTCGACGTCGAGGTCGATGTCCCCGTCGACGTCCAGGATGTCGAGCAGCCGCTCGAGGTAGTCGCCGGCGACGTCGCCCTCGCGGACGAGCAGGCCCTCACCCTCCTCGGCGTCGTCGTCCTCCTCGTCGTCCTCGTCCTCGAGGTCGACCGGCTCGACGACGGCGTCGGACGAGGCCGGGTCGGCATCGGGCAGGGCGGGGTCGCCCGTCCCACCGGTCTGCGGCAGCACCGCGTCCGAGGTGGCCTCAGCCGTCGCCACGGTGTCGGTGTGGTCGTTGGGTGCAGTCACGGGGTCCTCCAAGTCGTGCAGGCGGCCGGGGTGTGCCCGGTGGTCGAGGGGCGGGCACGCCGCGGGCGCTGCCCGGGTGCCCGCGCCGGTCAGCGGCGCTTGCGCTTGCCGCGGTTGGCCGGGCCGGGCGCCGAACGGCTGCCCGTCGACCCGGTGCGCGGCCGGTTGCCCCCGCCGGCCGGGCGGCCGTTGGCCGAGCCACCGGCAGCGCCCTCGGTCGCGCCCACGACGCCGTCACCCGGCGTGCCGTCGACCGACGGGGCGTCGACCGCTGAACCGTCGGTGCTCACCGTTGAGGTGGGGGCGGCGGTGGCCGGACGGCCGGGCTTGGGGCGCACCGGCTTGGCGCCGGGCTTGGGCGCGAGCGTCTTGGGGTCGATCTGCGGCTTGTCGGCGCCGGCCTTGGCCAGGGCAGCCGGCGACCCGGGCGGCGGCAGCTTCTTCAGGATGTAGAACTGCTGGCCCAGGGTCCACAGGTTGTTGGTGAACCAGTAGAGCAGCACGCCGATCGGGAAGAAGAAGCCGGAGACGAAGAGGCTCAGCGGCATGCCGTAGAGCAGCAGCTTCTGCACCATGGCTGCCTGGCCCTCGACCGGGCCGGAGCGCTTCTGGATCTGCTTCTGGGTGAAGAAGGTCGTCGCGCACATGATCACGATCAGCGCGAAGGCGACGATCCGGATGCTGGTGGTGGTGACGCCCGGCAGCGCGAGGATGGCGTCGGCCTTCTCGCCCGTCATGTTGAACGACGAGGAGATCGGCGCACCGAACAGGTCGGCCTTGGACGCCTGGTCGGTGAGGGCGTCGTCCCAGCTGTAGAGGCCGTCCTTGCCCGGGGCGAGGCGGCGCAGCACGTGGAACAGCGCGATGAACACCGGGATCTGCGGGAGCAGCGGCAGGCAGCCGGCCAGCGGGTTGACCCCGCGCTCCTTCTGCAGCGCCATCATCGCCTGGCTGAAGCCCTGCTTGTCAGCGCCGTACTGCTTGCGCAGCTTCTGGATCTCCGGCTGGATCTCCTGCATCGCCCGCTGCGACTTGACCTGCTTGACGAACAGCCGGAACAGCAGGATGCGGATGGTGATGACCAGGAAGACGATCGACAGCGCCCAGGTGATGCCCCCGGCCGGGTCCAGGAAGGTGCTGAACAGCGCGTGCCACTGCTTCATCACCCACGCGATCGCGGTGTACATCCAGTCAAGCAACGCCAGCCTCCTGCTGCGCTGACCGGCGCGGGGCCGGCGGGGTGGCACGGTGGGGACGACGGTCGTCGTCTCCCGCCGGCACCGGTGGGGGGTTCGGGCCCGGCGCCGCTGTGCACGACGAGTGGGTCTGCTCTGCGGTTCCGGTGGGACCGGCGGTGCCCGCCCGCGGCGGGACCAGGTCGACCCCGCCCGGGTGCCAGGGTGCGCACTTGGCCAGCCGGCGTACGGCCAGCCAGCTGCCCCGCCCCGCACCGTGGACCTCGATCGCCTCGGCGGCGTAGGCGCTGCAGCTGGGCTGGAACCGGCACCGCGGCGGGAACGCCGGGCTGATCGCCCGCTGGTAGAAGCGGACGGCGGCCAGCAGCGCGCGGGCGGGGGAGGCGCTCACGGCCGGGGTGCCCGGGGGGCGCGGTCGCCGAGCAGCCGGTCCAGGCCCTTGTCCAGGTCGCGGCCGAGCACGGCGGAGCCGGCATCGGCGGCCTCGGGACGGGCCCGGACCACGAGGTCGGCCGTCGGGGGGAGCCGGTGCAGCTGCGCACCCACGAGGTGGCGCAGCTGACGGGTCACCCGGTGCCGGCAGACGCTGTTGCCGACCGACCGGCCGACCACGAAACCGGCCCGCGGCCCGGCCTCGGGGTCCAGCGGACCCCCGGACCGGGCGACGGGCCGTTCGGGGAGGTAGTGCAGCACCAGGGTCGGACGCCCG
Source organism: Modestobacter versicolor (assembly GCF_014195485.1). Taxonomy (NCBI): domain Bacteria; kingdom Bacillati; phylum Actinomycetota; class Actinomycetes; order Geodermatophilales; family Geodermatophilaceae; genus Modestobacter; species Modestobacter versicolor. The sequence continues at coordinate 3,185,357 of NZ_JACIBU010000001.1, read as the reverse complement.
GCACGCCGGCCGGACCGCACCACCGCGGTGAACTCCGGCCGCCGGCGCAGGCGTGCCTGCGCGGGCAGCACCTCAGGCGGAGAGCTTGTCGCGACCCTTGCGCCGGCGGCCGGCGAGGATGGCGCGACCGGCACGGGTGCGCATCCGCAGCCGGAAGCCGTGGGTCTTGGACCGGCGACGGTTGTTCGGCTGGAACGTGCGCTTGCTCACGAGGGACTCCCACTGCTGACGACGTCGGTGCGGCGCGGACCCGGGCGGGCACCGCACACGCGGGGACGGGCAGGTCGTCGGCCCGGCGTTCGAGGGCCTCCCGACCGGCACCCGTACCCGAGGCTGGTCTGCCGTGCCCGGGCCCGGGGTGGCACCCCACGGAGCGGGGGAGTCCACCAGGACCTGTGCACAGACTCCGACCAGCATAGCCGAGACGCACGGAGGACTGCGGCGGGCCGCGGCGGCGCCGGCGGCACTGGCCGGACCGTCCATGGTGCACCCTCTCCCCACCGCTCTCCGGAGGGACACGCCGCGGCCGGTGCGGCCCCGCTGGTCGGCGTCGTTGCCGGGCTGTGGATGGAGCTGTTAGCGTCCCCGTCGCTCCGCGTTGGACTCCTGGTGGCCTGTTCGTCCGGTCCGCCCGTCGTCCCGGCGGTCCAGCACTCCTTCCCCCGACGTCCGCACAGGGCGCCGACCAGCGACGACGCCCGATCCGGCGGCCGGCACCCCCGGCAGCCGGACCACGTGTCGCCGGGCGTGCACAGACTGTGGACACTCTTGTGGACACACCTGCCCACGGCGGTCCACAGCTGGGGACCGGACGGGGGATCCAGCGGGGCCTGCGCACCCGTCCCCACCTGTGGACGGCAGCTGCGGAGCACTGATGAGAAGGCACGGGAAGGGACACAGTCGATGGCCGACTCCACGGTCGACCTGGCGACGGTCTGGGACCAGATCCGCGAGCGGCTCGCCACCAGCCTGTCCCCGCAGCAGAACGCGCTGCTGAACCTGACCCGCCCGCTGGGCCTGGTCGAGGACACCGCCGTGCTGGCCGCGCCGAACGAGTTCACCCAGACCGTGCTCGAGTCGCGGATGCGGATGCAGCTGGCCGAGGCGCTGTCTGCCGAGTTCGGCCGCGCCATCCGCGTCGCCGTCCAGCTCGAGGACGTCCCGGCGCAGCCGGACCCGGCCCCGGTCACCCCGCCGCGCCGGGTCGAGGACGCCGACGACCGCCGCTGGGCCCCGCTCGACCGCGAGCGCCCGGGCCCGGTCGGCCAGTCCCCGGACTGGACGGCCGACGAGCGCGGCGCCCAGGACCGGCTCGCCCAGGACCGCATCGACCACGACCGCGCCTCTCAGGAGCTCGCCGCCCGCGAGCGTGCCGCGCACGACCGGGCCGCCGAGGACCGCGCCGATCGCGACCGGGTGGACGATGGGCGCAGCGCCTTCGGGGTGCGTGCCGACGCCGCCCGCGCCGAGGCCTGGCTGCCGGAGTCCGGCGACGGGCGCGACTGGTCCCGCGGGCAGGCCTCCGCGGACGGCCCGGGGGAGTGGTCGGGGTCCGACAGCGGCGCCGGGGTCGGTGTCCAGCCGCGGCTGGCCCCGTGGGACCGGGAGTCCGACGACGCCGGGGAGCCCGGCCGCGGGCCCGCCGACGACCGACGTCCGGCCGACCGGCAGGGGCGCGGCCAGGGCGCCGTCCCGCTGTTCGCCGACCGGCGGCCGGCCGGGCTCGACCCGGGGCTGAACGCCAAGTACGTCTTCGACAGCTTCGTCATCGGCAACAGCAACCGGTTCGCCCACGCGGCCGCGGTCGCGGTGGCCGAGGCGCCGGCGCGCGCCTACAACCCGCTGTTCATCTACGGCGACTCCGGGCTGGGCAAGACCCACCTGCTGCACGCCATCGGGCACTACGCGGCCCGGATGTTCCCCAACGTGCGGGTGCGGTACGTGAGCACCGAGGAGTTCACCAACGAGTTCATCAACCTGGTGCACTCCGGCCGGGCCGAGGACTTCCGCCGTCGCTACCGGGACATCGACTTCCTGCTGATCGACGACATCCAGTTCCTGGAGCGCGCCGAGCGCACCCAGGAGGAGTTCTTCCACACCTTCAACACGCTGCACAACGCCAGCAAGCAGATCGTCATCACCTCCGACCGGGCGCCGAAGAAGCTCACGACGCTGGAGGACCGGCTGCGCACCCGCTTCGAGTGGGGGCTCATCACCGACGTCCAGGCGCCGGACCTCGAGACCCGCATCGCGATCCTGCGGAAGAAGGCGTGGGGCGAGCGGCTGCAGGCGCCCGACGCCGTGCTCGAGTTCATCGCCAGCAAGGTGCAGACCAACATCCGCGAGCTCGAGGGCGCGCTGATCCGGGTCACCGCCTTCGCCAGCCTGAACAAGCAGCCGGTCGATCTCGCGCTGGCCGAGCTGGTGCTCAAGGACCTGATCAGCGACGAGCAGGGCCCGCAGATCACCGCGGCGATCATCATGGCCGCCACCGCGGAGTACTTCTCCGTGACGATGGAGGAGCTGCAGGGCAGCAACCGCAGCCGCACGCTGGTCAACGCCCGGCAGATCGCCATGTACCTGTGCCGGGAGCTCACCGAGCTGTCGCTGCCCCGGATCGGGGCCTCCTTCGGCGGCAAGGACCACACCACGGTCATGCACGCGGTCAAGAAGATCACCGGGCTGATGAGCGAGCGCCGGGCGACGTACACGCAGGTCACCGAGCTGACCGCCCGGATCAAGAGCCGCGCCCGGTCGTAGGTCCGCCTCGGCCCCCGCCGCAGGGGCCGGCCGCGGGCGCGCAATTGGTGGGCGGGCGACGGGGTCCCTCGATTGTCGCCTTGTCCCCAGTTCTGTGCACAGGTTGGGGACTACCGGTCCGTGCGGCTGTCCGCAGGGCCGACCGGCAGCTCAGCCGCACGTCGACGGGACGGCGCAGGCCCCGGGCCCGCGTCCGCCCACCGCCGTCCCCGCCGTGTCCACAAGTCGCCCACCGATGACGGTGGACGACCGGCTCGCTGCGCACGGTGTGGGGACGAGCCTGCGAGTGGAGGGGGGATGGCAGGTGGAGACAGCACGGTGACGGTGCACGGCGGTCGAGTTGTCCACGTGTCGACACAGGCGGAGGGTCAGCGGCCCACAGCGGGCCAACAGGGCCATCCGGGGACTGACCTGCAGGAAGTGGTCCGTTCCCCAGAACCCACAGCCGTGATGAGGAAGATGAAGTACTTCTCCCAGGGTGTTCTCGAACCACACTCTGGGTGGGGACGCTGCGACAGAGCAGTGCTCTCGCAGATGGGGCTGGTCAGGCAGGGGGTCCCTCGGGAGAGGATGGGCGCCGCACACCGCACCGGACGAGCCGGCGCAGACGAGCACAGGGTGGGTACGAGATGAAGTTCCGGGTGGCACGTGAGGTGCTCGCCGAGGCCGTGGCGTGGACGGCGCGCAGCCTGCCGCCGCGGCCGTCGGTGCCGGTGCTCGCCGGGATCCTGCTGGAGGTCGAGGGCAACCAGCTGTCGGTGTCCGGCTTCGACTACGAGGTGTCGGCGCGCTCGGAGGTCGACGTCCAGTCGACCGAGAGCGGCCGGACGCTGGTGCCCGGACGCCTGCTCGCCGAGATCACCCGGGCCCTGCCGCCGCACCCGGTCGACGTCGTCGCCGAGGGCGCCCGGCTGGCGATCAGCTGCGGAAACGCCAAGTTCAGCCTGCCGACGCTGCCGGTCGAGGACTACCCGTCGCTGCCCTCGCTGCCCTCCACCGCCGGCACCGTCGACAGCGACGCGTTCGCCGAGGCGGTCAGCCAGGTCGCGGTCGCCGCCGGGCGCGACGACACCCTGCCGATGCTCACCGGCGTCCGGCTGGAGATCGAGGACGACCTGGTCACCCTGGCCGCCACCGACCGCTACCGGCTCGCCGTCCGCGAGTTCGCCTGGCGCCCGGAGACCCCGGGCCTGTCCGCCGCCGTCCTGGTGCCGGCCCGCACGCTGGCCGACGCCGCCAAGACGCTGACCAGCGGCCCCGAGGTGACGCTGTCGCTCTCGTCGGGCGGCTCGGGCGAGGGGATCCTGGGGCTGTCCGGCAAGGACCGGCAGACCACCACCCGGCTGCTGGACGCCGAGTTCGTCAAGTACCGCGCGATCATGCCGAGCGAGTCCTCGTCCTTCGCCACGCTGCCGGTGGGCCTGTTCACCGACGCCGCCAAGCGCGTGGCCCTGGTCGCCGAGCGGGGCACCCCGCTGCGCTGCGAGTTCACCTCCGGCCAGGTGACGCTGCGCGCCGGTGGCACCGACGACGAGGGCCAGGCGGAGGAGCGCTGCGACGTCGAGTTCGACGGCGACCCGCTGACCATCGGCTTCAACCCGACGTTCCTGCTCGACGGGCTGGCCGCGGTGCACACCGACCGGGCCCGGATGGACTTCACCACCGCGCTCAAGCCCGCGGTGCTCTCCGGCGTCGAGGAGCCCTCGGGTGACGAGGGCGACGGCGGACGGCCGGCCGAGCGGGCCGGCAGCTACCGCTACCTGATCATGCCGGTGCGCCTCCCCGGCTGATCGAGGACCCAGCACGTCACCGGGCTCGGCGCGGGCCCTTGCAGCGGGGCCGATGGTGCGGGTCGAGAACCGGGCGAGCACGATGGTGGCCGGCGAGTGGCCCGGGGAACCGGGTCCACCGGGGCCCCGCAGCGCAGCGCGCCCCCACCGAGACCTGCCGCGGACGACCGCGGCACACGAGCGAGACATCGAGAGCTGAGGGAGCGGACGTGCAGCTGGGGCTGGTCGGGCTGGGCAAGATGGGCGGCAACATGGCCGAGCGGATCCGCCGCGCCGGGCACGAGGTGGTCGGCTACGACCACTCGCCGGGCAAGCGGGACGTCGACAGCCTGCAGGGGCTCGTCGAGGCGCTGCAGGCCCCCCGCGTGGTGTGGGTGATGGTGCCCGCGGGCGACCCGACCCGGGCCACCGTGCGGGAGCTGGGCGAGCTGCTGAGCCCCGGCGACGTGGTCGTCGACGGCGGCAACTCCAAGTACACCGACGACAAGGTCCACGCCGACGAGCTGGCCGCCAAGGGCATCGGCTACGTCGACGCCGGCGTCTCCGGCGGCGTGTGGGGCCTGCAGAACGGCTACGCGCTGATGGTCGGCGGGTCCGCCGAGGACGTCGCCAAGGTCCAGCCGGTGTTCGACGCGCTCAAGCCGCCGGCCGAGGTGGCCGAGGGCAGCCCGGCCGACCCCGGCGCCGGCTTCGTGCACGCCGGCCCGGTCGGCGCCGGCCACTTCGCCAAGATGGTCCACAACGGCATCGAGTACGCGATGATGCAGGCCTACGGCGAGGGCTACGAGCTGCTCGAGAAGGTCGACCTCATCGAGGACGTCCCCGGCGTCGTCGCCTCCTGGACCCAGGGCACCGTCATCCGCTCCTGGCTGCTGGACCTGCTGGTCCGCGCGCTGCAGGAGGACCCGGGCCTGGACCGGATCACCGGCTACGCCGAGGACTCCGGCGAGGGCCGGTGGACCGTCGAGGCGGCCATCGACAACGCCGTCCCGATGCCGGCGATCTCCGCCTCGCTGTTCGCCCGGTTCGTCTCCCGCCAGGACGACTCCCCGACGATGAAGGCCGTCGCCGCGCTGCGGAACCAGTTCGGCGGTCACGCCGTGCACGCCATCCAGGCCCAGGAGGCCGAGAAGCCCGCATGACGCCGGCGCGCTGAGCGGTGTACCTCCGGCACCTGCAGGTCGGCCAGTTCCGCAGCTGGGAGCTGGCCGACCTGGCGCTGACGCCCGGCCCGACGGTGCTGGTCGGCCGCAACGGGCAGGGCAAGACCAACCTGGTCGAGGCGGTCGGCTACCTTGCCACGCTGGGCAGCCACCGGGTCTCCGCGGACGCCCCGCTGGTGCGCCACGGCGCGACCCAGGCCGTGGTGCGGGCCGCGCTGCGCAAGGACGAGCGCGAGCTGCTCGTCGAGGTGGAGATCAACCCCGGCCGGGCCAACCGGGTGCGGGTGAACCGGGCGCCGCTGACCCGGCCGCGCGAGCTGCTCGGGCTGGTGAAGACCGTGCTCTTCGCCCCCGAGGACCTCGCCCTGGTGCGCGGCGACCCGGCCGAGCGCCGGCGGTTCCTCGACGACCTGCTGGTCAGCCGCACGCCGCGGCTGGCCGGGGTGCGCAGCGACTACGACCGGGTGCTCAAGCAGCGCAACGCCCTGCTCAAGACGGCGAAGCTGGCCCGCGGCAACGCGCTGGCCACGCTGGACGTCTGGGACGGCCACCTCACCGAGCTCGGCGGGCAGCTGCTCGAGGCCCGGCTGCGGCTGGTCGCCGACCTCGCGCCCTACGTCGCGGACTCCTACGCCTCGGTCGCCGGCCCCGGCGCGGACCGGGCGGCGCTCGGCTACAGCTCGACGGTGCCGCTGGCCGGTGACGGCGCGCCGATCGACCCGGCCCGGCCGCTGCCCGGTGCGGCCGAGCTGGCCGCCGCGCTGCGCGACCGGGTCGCCGAGCGGCGCAAGGACGAGGTCGACCGCGGGATCACCCTGGTCGGCCCGCACCGCGACGACCTCGTGCTGCACCTGGGGCCGGCCCCGGCCAAGGGCTACGCCAGCCACGGGGAGTCGTGGTCGTTCGCCCTCGCGGTGAAGCTGGCCTGCTTCGCGCTGCTCCGCAACGAGGGCGACGACCCGATCCTGGTGCTGGACGACGTCTTCGCCGAGCTGGACGCCGGCCGCCGCTCGGCGCTGGCCGAGGTCGCCGGCAGCGCCGAGCAGACCCTGATCACCGCCGCCGTCGCTGAGGACGTCCCCGCGGCGTTGCGCGGCACCCGCGTGCAGGTCGCAGCTGGGACGCTGGCGGTCCTGCCCCGCGACGGCGGCGACGGGGACGACGGGAGCACGGAGGTGGACGGTGGCTGAGGAACGGCCGGCTCGACCCTCGGACATCGCCCGAGCGGCGCTGGAGGCCGCCCGGGCCGCGTCGGCTGCCCGGCCGCAGCCCACCCGGCGCCGGGTCGCCGGCCCGCGCCGCCGCTGGACCGGGCCGGGCCCCGGCGCCGACGACCCGCAGCTGTTCGGGTCGCTGGTCGACGCCCTGGTCACCCAGCAGGACTGGACGGCGCGGACCAAGGTGGGCGCGGTCTTCGGCCGCTGGGACACCCTGGTCGGCCCGGACATCGCCGCGCACTGCCGGCCGGAGTCGCTCAACGAGGGCGAGCTGCTGGTCGTCGCCGAGTCCACGGCCTGGGCCACCCAGCTGCGGCTGCTGGCACCGAGCATCCTGGGCCGGCTGCGCGCCGGGGTGGGCGGGGACGTCGTGACCAAGCTGCGCGTTGTCGGTCCGACGGCCCCCAGCTGGAAGAAGGGCCCGCGCACGGTCCGCGGCCGCGGACCGCGCGACACCTACGGCTGACCGAGCAGCGACAGGACGATGAGGAGCACCGGGCGATGAGCACCCCGCGCGACCGCGACGGAGACGGCTTCGACGACGGCCGGGCCGACGGGCAGTCGGGCTGGCAGGAGCCGGCCCACCTGGGCGGCGGCAGCGACACCCCGCCGGCCGACCCGCCGGCCGGACCCCCGGCGGCCGGGGCGAGCACCCCGGACGCCTGGCAACCGCCGGGCTGGGACCTGCCGGCCGTGGAGCCCGAGCGGCCGGCCCCGCCCGCTGCGCAGGCCCCGGCGCCGTGGCAGCCGCCGGTCGCCGAGCAGCGCCAGTCCGACGTCCCGCCGGAGCAGGCGGCGCCGCCGCGGCGCGGGCTGGGCGGCCTCTTCGGCTCCCGCCCGCCGGCCGGTCCCGAGCAGCAGCCCGGCGAGCAGCCCCCGCAGCAGCGGCCGACGACGTCGCAGTCGTCGGTCGACTGGAGCGGGATCCGGCCGGAGCACGAGACGATCGCCGTCCCGCCGGCCGACCCGTTCTCCACCCAGGCCTGGGCGCAGCAGGTCGGCTGGGTGCTGTCGGACGGCACGGCCCCCGAGGACGAGGCGCTGCTGCCGCTGCTGCAGAGCGCACCGGTCCGGCCGGGCAAGGAGGACCGCCCGAGCCGGGTGATGCGCGGCCGCGGCAACGGCCTGGAGCTGGTCGCCTTCGACGTCGCCTCCCCGATGGGCCGCTCCTGGCTCAGCACGCACGCGATCACCGCCGCCCCGGTGCTCGGGGCGGTGCCCGGCTTCCGGCTCTCCCCGGCGCGGATGTGGCGGCACGGCACCGGCGGGCTGCTGCAGATCCCGAGCCCGGACCCGGAGTTCGACCGCCGCTGGGTGCTGCTGGCCGCCGAGGACGGACCGCAGGTGCGCCGGCTGGTCGAGGACCCGGTGGTCCGCCAGTCGCTGCTGGGCACCGACGACGGCGACGAGCTGTGGTCGGCCGCGGGCTTCGTCGCCGCGATCCGGCCCGACGGCAACCGGCCGCAGCTGGTCGAGCACCACGCCCGGCTGCTGGCCGGGGTGGTCGCCGCGCTGGCCGCGGCGCCCTGACCGGCCGCCGGGCAGGCACGTCCTGAGCACCGAGGCCGAGGCGCCGTCGGCGGGGCTGCGGGAGCTGCTGCCGCTGCTGCGCCCGCACCGCCGGGCGCTCGCCGCGGCCGCGCTCCTCTCCCTGGTCTCCGCCGCCGCCGCGCTGGCGCAGCCCGCGCTCGTGGGCCGGGTGATCGGCGCGGTGGGCTCCGGTGGGGCCGTCCTGCCCGGGGTGCTGCTGCTCGTCGTCGTCCTGGTCGCCGGCGCGTTCCTCGGCGCCGGCCAGCAGTACCTGCTCCAGCGGACGGCGGAGGGCGTGGTGCTCAGCACCCGCCGGCTGCTCACCGACCGGCTGCTCCGGCTGCCGGTCGCCGAGTACGACCGGCGGCGGACCGGGGACCTGATGTCCCGGGTCGGCTCGGACACCACCCTGCTGCGCGCCACGGTCACCAGCGGGGTGGTCGACCTGGCCGGCTCGCTGGTCGTCGGCGTCGGGGCGCTGGTGGCGATGGCCCTGGTCGACGTCTGGCTGCTGCTGGTCACCGTGGCGGCGGTGAGCGTGGGCGTGACGACGGCGGTGCTGGCCGCCCGCCGGGTGCGCGGGCTGTCCCGGCAGGCCCAGGAGCAGGTCGGTGCGATGAGCGCCGCGGTGGAGCGGGCGCTGTCGGCGGTGCGCACCATCCGGGCCAGCGGTGCCACCGCGCGCGAGGTCGAGACGGTCGGCGTGAGCGCCGACCGCGCGTACCGCGCCGGCGTGCAGGTCGCCCGGCTGGAGGCGCTGGTCTCCCCCGCCGGCTCGATCGCCGTGCAGGGCGCGTTCCTCGCCGTCCTCGGGCTGGGCGGCTACCGGGTCGCCACCGGCTCGATCGCCGTCGCCGACCTGGTCTCGTTCATCCTGTACCTGTTCCTGCTGGTCATGCCGCTGGGGCAGGTGATCGGCTCCTACACCCAGCTGCAGACCGGGCTCGGTGCGCTGGCCCGGGTGCAGGAGGTGCTGGCCCTCGACCCCGAGCACGACGAGGTCGCCGAGCGCCCCGCCGCCGGCGCGGTGCTGCGGGTGCCGCGGGCCGGCGACCCGGTGCCGCTGCTCGAGCTGGACGGCGTCGGGTTCGGCTACCCGGACGGCACACCGGTGCTGGACGGGGTCTCCTTCACCGTGCCGGCCGGCAGCCGCACCGCGCTGGTCGGCCCGTCGGGAGCCGGGAAGTCGACCGTGCTCGCCCTGGTGGAGGGCTTCTACCCGCTGACGTCGGGCGCCGTCCGCTGGGCCGGCACCGACGTGCGTGAGCTGCCGCGGGCGGCGCTGCGGGCCCGGATGGGCTACGTCGAGCAGGAGGCACCGGTGCTCGCCGGCACCGTGCGGGAGAACCTGCTGCTGGCCACCCCGGACGCCGACGACGCCCAGCTGTGGCAGGCGCTGGCCGACGTCGGGCTCACCGCGGTCGTCGCGCGCTCGCCGCTGGGGCTCGACGTCCCCGTCGGCGACGACGGCGTGCTGCTGTCCGGCGGGGAGCGGCAGCGGCTGGCCATCGCCCGGTCGCTGCTGTCCCGCCCCGCGCTGCTGCTGCTCGACGAGCCGACCGCCAGCCTCGACGCCCGCAACGAGCAGCTGCTGCGCGACACCCTGGCCGCGGCCGCCGCCGACCGGGCGCTGCTGGTCGTCGCGCACCGGCTGTCCACCGTGATCGACAGCGACCAGATCGTGGTGCTGGACGGCGGCCGGGTCGTCGCGGTCGGCACCCACGCCGAGCTGGTCGACACCGACCCGCTGTACCGCGAGCTCGCCACCGCCCAGCTGCTGGTCTGAAGGACCCCGCTGCCCCCCACCGCTCGCAGGCTCGCGGCGGGCCCCTGCAGCGGCGCCGTTCCAGACCGTCACGTGCCGGCGTTCCACGTGGAACGTGGTCGTCACTCAGGTCGACAGCCGGACCCGGACGCAGCACGATCACTGCCACCACAGACCCGGGAGGCAGTGCGATGGCCGAGAGCGTGCGCACCGACGAGGAGTCCAGCACCGGCCAGCCGAGCCTCAAGCGGGTGATGGGCCCGGGGCTGCTGCTGCTCTTCATCGTCGGCGACATCCTGGGCACCGGCATCTACGCGCTGACCGGCCAGGTGGCCGCGCAGGTCGGCGGCGTCGTCTGGCTGCCCTTCCTGGTCGCCTTCCTGGTGGCCCTGGTGACGGCGTTCAGCTACCTGGAGCTGGTCACCAAGTACCCGCAGGCCGCGGGCGCGGCGCTGTACACGCACAAGGCCTTCGGCATCCACTTCGTCACGTTCCTGGTCGCCTTCACCGTGATGAGCTCGGGCATCACCTCGGCGTCCACCGCGGCCCGGGCGTTCAGCGCCAACGCCGCGGAGGTGCTCGGCCTCGGCTTCTCCGAGGGCATCGGCATCACGCTGATCGCGCTGGGCTTCATGGCCCTGGTCGCGCTGGTCAACCACCGCGGCGTCGGCGAGAGCGTCAAGGCCAACGTGGTGCTCACCTGCGTCGAGCTCACCGGCCTGCTGATCGTCATCGGGGTCGGCGTCTGGGCGCTGGGCGGCGGGGAGGGCGACTTCTCCCGGGTGACGGAGTTCGAGACCGGTGAGCGCTCGCTGGTCGGCGGGGTCATCGCCGCCACCGGCCTGGCGTTCTTCGCGATGGTCGGCTTCGAGGACTCGGTCAACATGGCCGAGGAGTGCAAGGAGCCGCGGCGGATCTTCCCCAAGGTGCTGCTGGCCGGGCTGCTGGCCACCGGCCTCATCTACGTGCTCGTGTCCATCTCGGCGATCGCGCTGGTGCCCGCCGACGCGCTCAGCCAGGGCGACACCCCGCTGCTCCAGGTGGTCGAGGCCGGCGCCCCCGGCTTCCCGATCGGCCTGTTCGGCGTCATCACCATGTTCGCCGTCGCCAACTCGGCGCTGATCAACATGCTGATGGCCAGCCGGCTGGTCTACGGCATGAGCAACCAGCACGTGCTGCCGCCGCTGCTGGGCCGGGTGCACCCGAAGCGGCGCACCCCGACGACGGCGATCCTGTTCACCACCGCGCTGGCCTTCGGGCTGATCACCTTCGTCGGCGCGGTCCCCGCACTCGGCGGCACGACCGCGCTCCTGCTGCTGTTGGTCTTCACCGTCGTGAACGCCGCGGTGCTGGTGCTGCGCCGCGACCCCGTCGACGCCGACCACTTCCGCACCCCCACGGTGCTGCCGGTGGTCGGGGCGCTGGCCTGCGCGTTCCTCGCCACGCCGTGGGCCGGCCGGCCCTCCGAGCAGTACCGCATCGCGGGCATCCTGCTGGCGATCGGCGTCCTGCTGTGGGTGGTCACGGTGCTGGTGAACCGGCGGACCGGTCCCGGCGTCCCGGCGCTCGACCCGGAGCGCTTCACCTCGGGCGGCCCGGTCAACTGACGGAGGGCCCCCTCGCCCCCTGGACGGGGCCACCGTCAGCGGCCCGAGGACGGCGTGTCGACCCGGGGGGCAACACGGGTGGTGGCGCGTGTGCCGGGAGGGGCTCTCGCGCCGCGTCAGGGCGTGGACGGCGGCCCCAGGCTGTACGGACCCGGTACTCTGGAGGGGACACACCGCCAGCAGCCCCCTGAGAGCCGTCCTGCGCCGGTCGACGCTGTCGTCGACGTGGTCGCCCGGCTCGCCGGCTGCGCAAGAGAAGGGCCCCACGTGGTCGCTGCGCCCCAGACCGAGAACGCCTACTCCGGCAGTTCCATCACCGTCCTCGAGGGCCTCGAGGCGGTGCGCAAGCGCCCCGGCATGTACATCGGCTCCACTGGCGAGCGCGGCCTGCACCACATGGTGTGGGAGGTCGTGGACAACGCCGTCGACGAGGCGCTGGCCGGCTACTGCGACACCGTCAAGGTGACCCTGCTGGCCGATGGCGGCGTCCGGGTCGAGGACAACGGCCGTGGCATCCCGGTCGACATGCACCCGGTGCAGAAGCGGCCCACCGTCGAGGTGATCATGACCGTCCTGCACGCGGGCGGGAAGTTCGACGGCAAGAGCTACGGCGTCTCCGGCGGTCTGCACGGCGTCGGCGTCACCGTGGTGAACGCGCTGTCCACCCGGCTCGACGTCACGATCTGGCTCAACGGCAACGAGTGGCACCAGACGTACAACGAGGCCAAGCCCGGCCCGCTCGAGCAGGTCGGCACCACCGACAAGCGCGGCACGTCGATCACCTTCTGGGCCGACGGCGGCATCTTCGAGACGACGCACTACTCGTTCGACACGATCAACCGCCGGCTGCAGGAGATGGCCTTCCTCAACAAGGGCCTGACCATCATCCTGCGCGACGAGCGCCCCGGGCAGAGCAAGGCCGAGACCGGCCTGGGCGACGAGGCGTCGCTGGCCGAGGCGGCGCCGACCGCGGGCCACGAGGACGAGGCGTTCGAGCCCACCGAGGTCACCTACCGGTACGAGCAGGGCCTGGTCGACTACGTCACCTACCTGAACCGCCGCAAGACCGCGATCCACCGCTCGGTCATCGGCTTCAGCGCCGACGGCGTCGGCAAGAACGACACCGCCATGTCGGTCGAGGTCGCGATGCAGTGGTCCGACGCCTACTCCGAGTCGGTGCACACCTTCGCCAACATCATCAACACCCACGAGGGCGGCACGCACGAGGAGGGCTTCCGGGCCGCGCTGACCTCGATCGTGAACAAGTACGCGGTCGACAAGAAGCTGCTCAAGGAGAAGGACGAGAAGCTCACCGGCGACGACATCCGGGAGGGCCTGGCGGCCATCATCTCGGTGAAGCTGGGCGACCCGCAGTTCGAGGGCCAGACGAAGACCAAGCTCGGCAACACCGAGGTCAAGGGCTTCGTGCAGAAGGTCTGCAACGACCAGATCGGGCACTGGTTCGAGGCCAACCCGGCCGAGGCCAAGACCATCATCACCAAGGCCGCCTCCGCCGCCCGCGCCCGCCGTGCCGCGCAGGACGCTCGCAAGCTGGCCCGCAAGAACCTGCTGTCGGTGAGCGGCCTGCCGGGCAAGCTGGCCGACTGCCGTTCGACCGACCCGCGCAACTCCGAGGTCTACATCGTCGAGGGCGACTCGGCCGGCGGTTCGGCCAAGTCCGGCCGCGACTCGATGTTCCAGGCGATCCTGCCGATCCGCGGCAAGATCATCAACGTCGAGAAGGCGCGCATCGACCGGGTCCTCAAGAACACCGAGGTCCAGTCGATGATCACCGCCTTCGGCACCGGCATCCACGACGAGTTCGACGTCACCAAGCTCCGGTACCACAAGATCGTGCTGATGGCCGACGCCGACGTCGACGGCCAGCACATCCGCACGCTGCTGCTCACGCTGCTGTTCCGCTTCATGCGCCCGCTGGTCGAAGGCGGCTACGTCTACCTGGCCATGCCCCCGCTGTACAAGATCAAGTGGGGCGGCAAGATCGGTGACGAGTACGTCTACACCGACAAGGAGAAGGAAGGCGCCCTCAAGCTCGGGGCCGAGAACGGCCGCAAGCTCAAGGACGACGCCATCCAGCGCTTCAAGGGCCTGGGCGAGATGGACGCCAAGGAGCTGTGGGAGACGACCATGGACCCGGCGACCCGGATCCTGCAGCAGGTGACCATCGAGGACGCCGCCGCGGCCGACGAGCTGTTCAGCATCCTGATGGGCGAGGACGTCGTCGCCCGCCGCAGCTTCATCACCCGCAACGCCAAGGACGTCCGCTTCCTCGACGTGTAAGAGGGACTCCGCGCCCCCCGCCCGGCGGCCCCCGTGCCGGGGCCCGCCGCGAGTTCGCGAGCGGTGGGGGGCACGGGGGTCCGTTACCCACCGCTGTGCATCGACTTGTGGAGAACCAGACGTGACAGAGACACCGAGCCGCGACCGCGTCGAGCCGGTCGACCTCCAGCAGGAGATGCAGCGCAGCTACATCGACTACGCGATGTCGGTCATCGTCGGCCGCGCGCTGCCCGACGTGCGGGACGGCCTCAAGCCGGTCCACCGCCGGGTGCTGTACGCGATGTTCGACCAGGGCTTCCGCCCCGACCGGGCCACCGTCAAGTGCGCCCGCGTGGTCGGCGAGGTCATGGGCAACTACCACCCGCACGGTGACTCGTCGATCTACGACGCCCTCGTGCGGCTGGCCCAGCCCTGGTCGATGCGCTACCCGCTGATCGACGGCCAGGGCAACTTCGGCTCGCCGGGCAACGACCCGGCCGCGGCCATGCGGTACACCGAGGCCCGGCTCACCCCGCTGGCCATGGAGATGCTCCGGGACATCGACGAGGAGACCGTCGACTTCCAGCCCAACTACGACGGCAAGAACCAGGAGCCGCTGGTCCTGCCGGCGCGCATCCCGAACCTGCTGATCAACGGCTCGGCCGGCATCGCCGTCGGCATGGCCACGAACATGCCCCCGCACAACCTGCGCGAGGTCGCCGCGGCCGTCTTCTGGGTGCTCGAGCACCCGGACGCCGAGCCCGAGGAGGCGCTCACCGCGTGCATGGAGCGGGTCAAGGGCCCGGACTTCCCGACCCACGGCCTGATCGTCGGCCGCGAGGGCATCGAGGACGCCTACCGCACCGGCCGCGGCTCGGTGCGCATGCGCGCCGTCGTCACCGTGGAGGAGGACAGCCGGGGCCGGGTGCAGCTCGTCGTCACGGAGCTGCCCTACCAGGTCAACCCGGACAACCTGGCCGAGTCGATCGCCGAGGCGGTCAAGGACGGCCGGCTCCAGGGCATCAGCGAGATCGCCGACGAGTCCTCCGACCGGGTCGGCCGCCGGCTGGTCATCACGCTGCGCCGCGACGCCGTCGCCAAGGTCGTGCTGAACAACCTCTACAAGCACACCCAGCTGCAGACGACGTTCGGCTGCAACATGCTCTCGATCGTCGACGGGGTGCCCCGCACGCTGCGCCTCGACGAGCTCATCCGGCTGTGGGTGACCCACCAGATCGAGGTCATCGTCCGGCGCACCCGCTACCGGCTGCGCAAGGCCGAGGAGCGCGCGCACATCCTGCGCGGCTACGCCAAGGCCCTGGACCACCTCGACGAGGTCATCGCGCTCATCCGCCGCAGCGAGTCGGCCGAGGCCGCCCGCACCGGGCTGATGGAGCTGCTGGACGTCGACGAGATCCAGGCCGTCGCGATCCTGGACCTGCAGCTGCGCCGGCTCGCGGCCCTGGAGCGGCAGCGGATCCTCGACGAGCTGGCCGAGATCGAGGCCCGCATCGCCGAGCTGCAGGCCATCCTCGACTCCCCCGAGCGGCAGCGGCAGATCGTCCACGACGAGCTGGCCGAGATCGTCGAGAAGTACGGCGACGACCGGCGCACCCAGTTCGTGGCCAACGACGGTGACGTCTCGATGGAGGACCTCATCGCCGAGGAGCAGGTGGTCGTCACGATCACCCGCACCGGCTACGCCAAGCGCACCAAGGCCGACCTGTACCGGTCGCAGCGGCGCGGCGGCAAGGGCGTCATGGGGGCCCAGCTCAAGCAGGACGACCTGGTCCAGCAGTTCTTCGTGGGCTCCACCCACGACTGGATCCTCTTCTTCACCAACAAGGGCCGGGTCTACCGGGCCAAGGCCTACGAGCTCCCCGAGGCGGCCCGCACGGCGCGCGGCGCCCACGTGGCCAACATCCTGGCCTTCCAGCCGGACGAGAAGATCGCCCAGGTCATCCAGATCAAGGACTACTCGGTGGCGCCGTACCTGGTGCTGGCCACCGCCCGCGGTCAGGTGAAGAAGACCCGGCTCACCGACTTCGACTCCCCCCGCAGCGGCGGCGTCATCGCCATCAACCTGCGGGAGAACGACGAGCTGGTGGGCGCGGCGCTGATCAGCCCCGAGCAGAACCTGCTGCTGGTCACCCGCAAGGCGATGTCGATCTGCTTCAAGGCCGACGACGCGCAGCTGCGCCCGATGGGCCGGGCCACCGAGGGCGTCCGCGGCATCTCGCTCTCCGACGACGACCAGCTGCTGTCGATGATCGTCGTCACCGAGGGCGTCGACGTCCTGGTCGCGACCGAGGGCGGCTACGCCAAGCGCACCGGCATCGAGCACTACCCCGAGCAGAACCGCGGCGGCAAGGGCGTGCTCACCGCCGACCCGAAGGCGCGCAAGGGCGCGCTGGTCGGGGCGCTCGCGGTCGTGCTCGGCGACGAGCTCTACGCGATCACCTCCGGAGGCGGCGTCATCCGCACCCCGGTGAACGGCGTGCGGCACACCCGCGACCGGGCCACCATGGGCGTCAAGCTCATGAACTTGCCGGAGGACGTGTCCATCGTGGCTATCGCGCGTACGACGGACAACGACGAGCCCGACGCCTAGGGTGGGGCGGATGCCAGACCAGGGCAGCGGACGACGCCGTCCCCGCCCGGGTCTGCGCGACGATCACGGCAGTGACCGGACCCCCGTCGCCTCGAGCGACGGCGGTCCGGTGGGTGCAGCGACGCGGCGAGGGCCGCTGGGGGACAGGAGACTGGGATGAGCGACCGGGCGCGCAGTTCGGTGCGTACCGGGACCCGTGACGGGTCCGGGACGTCCGACGGGGTGCCGGAGGCCGCCGGCCCGGTGGACGACGCGGGCGCCGGGGCCACGGCCAGCGGTTCTGCGACCGCCCCCCGCGGCACGCCGTCCGGAGCGGGTGCCACCCCGGCGGCGGCCGAGCCGGCGCCGGCCGGGAAGCGCTCGTCGTCCCGGGCAGCAGCCGAGCCGACCGCGGACGTCGCGGACGTCCAGCCCGCCGCCGGCAAGCCGGTGGTGGCCAAGGCCGCCCCGACCAAGGCTGCCGAGCCGTCCCCGGCCGAGATGACCCAGGCGGCCGCCGCCCCGGCGCCGCCGGCAGCGCACCCGGTCACCCCCCTCGGTCCCACCGGCGCGGCCCCCCGGCCGGCGTCCCGCCCGGCCGACGACGGCGCCCGCCCGGTCACCAGCCCCGCTCCGCCCGTGCCGCCCTCCACCGGGGTCGGCCGGGCCGTGGGGTCGCGCAGCAGCGCGGCGGAGGCCGGCCAGCTGCCCGTCGACCAGACCCAGGCGGTCACCCTCCCCCCGGCCGGCGCGCGCCCGGCCGACCAGCCGTCCCGCCCCGCGGCGGCCCGGGCCACCGAGGCCGGGTCCCGCACGGCGGCCGGTGCCCGCCCCGCGGCGGACGCCGCCGCCCGCCCGGGCAAGGTGCGCGGCGCCGGGAAGGGCCCGCGGCGGGCCCGCCTGCAGCTCCGGCACATCGACACCTGGTCGGCGCTGAAGATCTCGCTGGTGCTGTCCATCGCGCTCTTCTGCGTGTGGATGGTCGCCGTCGGAATCCTCTACGGCGTGCTGGGCCAGCTCGGCGTCTTCGACACCCTCAACGACCTGATCGGGCAGCTGGGCAGCTCGTCGGGCGAGGAGGCCACCACCGGTGACGTCATCAACGCCAAGATCGTGCTCGGCGGCGCCGCGGTCATCGGCGCGGTGAACATCGTGCTGCTGACGGCGCTGTCGACTGTCAGCGCGTTCGTCTACAACCTCTGCTCGGACCTCGTCGGTGGCCTCGAGGTCACCCTCGCCGAGCGCGACTGACGAAGGACCCCGCTGCCCCCCACTGCTCGCGAGCTCGCGGCGGGCCCCTGCAGCGGGGCCGTTCCAGCACGTCGCCTCCCCCCGCGTCGGGGGGTGGGAAGGGGCCAGGTAAGCTCTTCCTCGGTCCACGGGCCTGTAGCTCAGGCGGTTAGAGCGCATCCCTGATAAGGATGAGGCCGGAGGTTCAAGTCCTCCCAGGCCCACCCGTGCACCGACGGCGGGACGACCGGCGCCCTCCGGGGCCCGGTCTCCCGCTCCCCGGTCGCCCGCAGCGGTCACCGGAGCCGCGGTGACCACCACCGATGGAGGAGGTCCCGCGTGCTGAAGAAGCTGGCGGTGGCAGCGCTCGCTGCCAGTGCCGTGGTCGCCGTCCGCAAGCGCGGGGCGGGCAAGGGCGAGGCCGACCTCTGGGCCGAGGCCACCCGCGGCCCGGGAGCGGTCAGCACCCCGCGCTCCTCCTGAACCGGCGGCGCGGCCGGACCGCGCCACCCCCGGGGACGTAGCTCAATTGGCAGAGCACCGCCTTTGCAAGGCGGGGGTTAGGGGTTCGATTCCCCTCGTCTCCACGCACCGCGCAGCGCCCGCCCACCGGGTGCCCGGCACCTCCCCGGCCGGCGAGTGGGAGAGTGGTGCCCGTGACTGAACAGACTCCTGCCGCACGGCGCGCCGTCCTGCACACCAACCGCGGCGACATCACCGTCGACCTGTTCCCCGACCACGCCCCCAAGACGGTCGCCAACTTCGCCGAGCTGGCCGAGGGCACCCGCGAGTGGGTCGACCCGCGCACCCGCGAGAAGACCACCGCCAAGCTCTACGACGGCACCGTCTTCCACCGGGTCATCGACGGCTTCATGATCCAGGGCGGCGACCCGCTCGGTCAGGGCACCGGCGGCCCGGGCTACCGCTTCGGCGACGAGTTCCACCCCGACCTGGCCTTCAACCGCCCCTACCTGCTGGCGATGGCCAACGCCGGCCCCGGCACCAACGGCTCCCAGTTCTTCATCACCGTCACCAGCACCCCGCACCTGAACAACAAGCACACGATCTTCGGTGAGGTGGCCGACGACGCCAGCCGCCAGGTCGTCGACGCGATCGCCACCACCCCGACCGCCCGGGGCGACCGCCCGGTCGAGGACGTCGTGATCACCTCCGTCGAGGTGCAGCGCAGCTGACCGCACCTGACGGGACGGAGGGCACCGGGGGTGCCGGCGCGGGTGGACCGCAGCCGGCACCTCCGGCCACCTGCTACCGGCACCCCGACCGGCCGACCGGGATCCGCTGCGTCCGCTGCGGACGGCCGATCTGCCCGGAGTGCATGACACCGGCCTCCGTCGGCTTCCAGTGCCCCGACGACGTCTCCGCCGGCAACGCCGGGGTCCGCCAGCCCCGCCGCACGACCGGCCTGCGGCTGGCCGGGCGGCGCTGGGGGCCCGTCACGCTGACCCTCATCGGGATCAACGTGGCGATGTTCCTGCTCACCGCCGTGCTCACCGGCATCGGTGGCCAGGACCCGCTGCAGAACTACCGGGCCGAGCTGTTCCAGCGGCTCGCCCAGGTGCCCGTGTTCGTCGAGATGGGCGACTGGTGGCGGCCGTTCACCGCCGCCTTCCTGCACTACGGGGTGTTCCACCTGGCGCTGAACATGGTGTCCCTGCTGATCTTCGGGTCGGAGCTGGAGCGGCTGATGGGCCGGGTCCGCTACCTGACCGTCTACCTGGTGGCCGTCGTCGGCGGCGCCGCCGCGATCCAGTTGCTGGGCCAGCCGTTCGGCCAGGTCGCCGGGGCCTCGACCGCCATCTACGGCCTGATGGGCGCCTTCGGCGTCGTCCTGCTGCACCAGAAGCAGGACCTCCGCGGGCTGCTGACGCTGCTCGGCATCAACCTGGTGATCAGCTTCCTGCCCGGGGTCTCGCTGATCGGCCACCTCGGCGGGCTGGTGGGCGGCGCTGCGGCAGCCACGGTGCTGGTGCTCACCCGGCGGTCCCGGCCGGCGGCCATCGGCGGGACGGCCGCCCTCACCGCCGTCCTGCTCGTGCTGGTCTTCGCCGGGATCGGCTGAACGTCAGCCGCCTGCGCCGGCGGCGTGCAGCGCCTCGACGACGACCTCCGGGTCGGTGCCCAGCTCGCGGCGGCCCAGCACCAGCAGGACGGTGTCGTCCGCGGCGTCCTCCAGCTCCAGCGTGCGGGTGCGGACGCCCCACCGCCGCTGGGTGCGCAGCCGGGCCCGCAGGCGCGGCCACGGGATCGTGGTGGCGCGGGTGAGCCCCCGCACCGTCACCCCGGCACCGTCGGCCCGCACCCGCGGGCGCAGCAGGGCGTCGTGCGCGGCGAGCCCGAGCAGCAGCAGCGCGGCCCCACCGAGCAGCACCCGGCCGACCGGGTCGACCAGCACGACGGCGAGCGCCAGACCGAGGCCCACGACCGCGGTCGCGACCACCTCGCCGGACCGGGGCGACCACTGCACCCGCCCAGCTTGTCAGCACCCCCTGGTGGACCCGGCCGCGGCGCCTAGCATCGCGGCACAGGCAGTGCCGCCGAGCGAGGAGTGGGTCCATGCGTGATGCCGTCATCTGTGCCGCCGTCCGCACCCCGGTGGGCAGGCGCGGCGGGGGCCTGTCCGGCGTCCACGCCGCCGACCTGTCCGCCACGGTGCTCACCGCGCTGGTCGAGCGCACCGGGCTGGACCCGGCCGACGTCGACGACGTCCTGTGGGGCTGCGTGAGCCAGGTCGGGGAGCAGACGTACAACATCGGCCGGGTCGCGGTGCTCGCCGCCGGCTGGCCCGAGTCGGTGCCGGGCACGACGATCGACCGGCAGTGCGGCTCGTCCCAGCAGGCGCTGGCCTTCGCCGCGGCGATGGTGGTCAGCGGCCAGGCCGACGTCGTGGTCGCCGGCGGCGTGGAGTCGATGAGCCGGGTGCCGATGGGCTCCTCCGTCGGCGACGGGTCGGCCGGGCGCCCGCTGGGTCCCCGCTTCCTGGACCGCTACGACGGCGTCGCCCCCAACCAGGGCGTCGGCGCCGAGATGATCGCGGTCCGCTGGGGCTTCTCCCGCACGCAGCTCGACGAGTTCGCGCTGCGCTCGCACGAGCGCGCGGCCAAGGCGCAGGCCGACGGCGCCTTCGACGAGCAGATCGTCCCGGTGAGCACCCCGGACGGCGTCGTCACCGCCGACGAGGGGATCCGCGCCGGGGGCACCCTGGAGAAGCTGGCCGGCCTGAAGACGCCGTTCCAGGCCGACGGCGTGATCAGCGCCGGCAACGCCAGCCAGATCTCCGACGGGGCGGCCGCGCTGCTGGTCACCACCTCCGAGAAGGCGCGCGAGCTCGGCCTGACGCCGATCGTGCGGGTGCACACCACGGTGGTGGCCGGTGACGACCCGGTCATCATGCTCACCGCGCCCATCCCGGCCACCCGGAAGCTGCTGGAGCGGTCCGGGGTGCCACTGGCCGACATCGGCGTCCTCGAGGTGAACGAGGCCTTCGCCCCGGTGCCGCTGGCCTGGCAGCACGACCTCGGGGCCGACCTCGACCGGGTCAACCCGCTCGGCGGCGCGATCGCGCTCGGACACCCCCTCGGCGCCTCGGGTGCCCGGATCGCGACCACGCTCGTGCACCACATGCAGGCGTCGGGGACCCGCTACGGGCTGCAGACGATGTGCGAGGGCGGCGGGATGGCCAACGCGACCCTGCTGGAGCTCGTCTCCTCCTGACGTGCGTCCGTCCACAGCCCCCGTCCCCACCGACGGGGGCTGTGGCATGTCCGGGTCGTCGACGACCCGTGCCCGATGTCGACAACACGCCCGGGAACGCGCCGGACCGGCCCGTCACGCTGGCCGTTTGCGCTCCGGGCCGGGGGGTAGTAAGGGGCTCTGGCGGGGCTTCGCCGTCCACGTTTACCCACAGGTGTGTACACAGCTGGGGACGAAGTTCCAGCGATGTAGTTACCGCTGTGCCGTTCCCGCCACAGTGGTCACACGCGGGGTGTCCGTGCAGGTCAGAGCGGTGACGACCACCCGCCGCACTCCACATGTCGTGGACAACCCTGAGGACGGCCGATCCAGCGGCCTGTGGACGGACGCGGGCGCTGTGCACAGTCGATCTTCGCCCTCGGTGCCGGTCGCAGCGCTGACCTGCACGTTGACCCCTTGTCGACTCGTCCGGTCGGTGACCGTGGGCGGCCGGGAGTCACCGCACGTCCCCGGGGACGACACAGGCCCCCGTCCCGGAGCGGGACAGGGGCCTGTGGACGAACGGGTCGTGCCGGCGCGGTCAGCGCCAGCGCATCGACATCACCAGTCCGGCGACCATCGCGCCGAAGCCGATGGCGAAGTTCCAGGCGCCCAGCGACACCATGAAGCCGATCCGGTCGCCGGCCACGTAGTAGACGACGATCCACAGCAGCCCGATGAGCATCAGCGCGACCATCAGGGCGGCGTACCAGCGGGGGCTCGGCTCCGCAGCCTTGGCGCGGGCCGCGCGCGAGGGCAGGACGCCCTCCGGCGGTGTGTACACCGACTTCTTGCGCACCTTCGACTTGGGCACCGTGCGGACTCCCTCCCGGGCCGGTGGCCTGTCGCCCCGGCGTGAACTGCCACCAGCCTAAGCTGCAGGCCGGGCAGACCTGCCCCGTGGCAGCCGCGCGTCACCCTCCGGGGCCGGGTGTGCACGCGCCCGCCGCGGACGCCAGCCAGGAGGTGACCATGCCGCGGACCCCACGCCTGCAGCGCCCGTCGCTCTGGTCGGTGCTCGTCCCCGTGGTGGCCCTGGTGGCCGGCCTGCTCTTCGCCACCTCGAGCCGCACCGCGCTCGGCACCGACCTGCGGGCCGGGGAGAGCTCCCAGCTGTCCGGGCTCATCGAGCAGCGCGACGACGCGGTCGCCCGGCAGCAGGACGAGCTGGCCCTCCTCCAGCAGCAGGTCCAGGAGCTCACCGACCAGGCGGCCAGCCGCAACGGCGCGGTCGCCGAGGCGTCGGCCGAGGGCGCCGTCGGGCTCGCCTCCGCCGGGCTCACCCCGGTCAGCGGCCCGGGTCTCACGGTCCGGCTGGACGACGCACCGCAGGGCGACGGCGCCGACCTGCCCTCCGGCGCGACCGGTGACGACCTGGTCATCCACCAGTCCGACGTCCAGGGCGTGGTCAACGCGATGTGGGCGGCCGGGGCCGACGGGGTGGCGATCATGGGCCAGCGCCTGATCAGCACCAGCGCGGTGATCTGCGTGGGCAACACCCTGCTGCTGCAGGGCCGCAAGTACTCCCCGCCGTTCGTCGTCACCGCGGTCGGTGACGCCGACGAGATGCGCCGGCAGCTCGCCGCCTCCGCGGAGGTCCAGCTGCTCAAGCAGTACGTCCAGCTGTACGGGCTCACCTACGAGGTCGCCGACGAGCGCGAGGTCGACCTGCCGGCCTACGAGGGCACCCTGGAGATGCAGTACGCCGGTCGCGCCGGCTGAGGACCCCGACGGGGAGGTGTGTGTGACGGAACGGCGGGCGGGCAGATCCCGCCTGAAAGCCGACTCGCTCGTCGCAGCGGTGGTAGGCGCTGTCCCCGGAGCGCACGTCGCCATCCAGCCTGACGGGGCTCACTGGTCGGCCCACGTGCCCTGCGCACGCCACGATGGGTCGGGCGGAGTGCAGGCAACCTAAGGTGACCGGCCATGAGCTGGTGGAGGCCTGAGGACCCGATGGTCGACCTGCGCTTGCGTGCAGGCGGATCGCTGGTGTTTGCGGTCGCCGCGGCCGTCGCCATCGTCGTCGACGCGCGCCCAGCCCTTGTCGCCGCGCTGGGCGGCCTCGCCATGGGAGGGCTGTTGGTCGTTGGTGTGAGGTGGTCCGCGCTGCGCAAGGCGCGGGACTCTTAACGATCTAGCGTCGTCCTCTGTGCGCTTGCGGCGGCCGTGTCCTTGAGCGACCCAGTCAAGGGTGGGCGGTGACGATGGTCGGGAGATCCGCCGCTCGTGCGCTGTCCGGTCGGGGTGCTGAGCCGCGGGATCGAGACGGTCGTTGTTGGCAGCACCGACGGGCGAGCGACGCTCTCCCCTGCAGACCCCGGACGGGGAGGTGTGTGTGACGTAACGGCGGGCGGCCGTGTACACCTGACACGTGGCCCTCCCCGACGCCCCGCGACCGGTGCTCGTCGTCGACAACTTCGACAGCTTCGTCTACAACCTCGTCCAGTACCTGGGCCAGCTCGGCGTGCCCAGCCTGGTGCGGCGCAACGACGCCGTGACGATCGACGAGCTGGCCGACCTCGACGTGGCCGGGGTGCTGCTCTCCCCCGGCCCGGGAACGCCCGTGGACGCCGGCGTGACGGTCCCGATGGTGCGGGCCGCGGCTGAGGCCGGGCTGCCGGTGCTGGGCGTGTGCCTGGGCCACCAGGCCATCGCCGAGGCCTTCGGGGGCGTCGTGGGCCGCGCGCCGGAGCTGCTGCACGGGAAGACCAGCCAGGTCGTCCACGACGGCGTCGGCGTGCTCGCCGGCCTCGACTCGCCGTTCACGGCCACCCGCTACCACTCGCTGGCGGTGGAGTCCGACACCGTCCCCGCCGAGCTCGAGGTGACCGGCCGGACCCCGTCGGGGATCGTCATGGCGCTGCGGCACCGCGAGCTGCCGATCGAGGGCGTCCAGTTCCACCCCGAGTCGGTGCTCACCGAGGGCGGCCACCAGCTGCTCGCCAACTGGCTGACCAGCTGCGGGCTCGCCCCGGACCCGGCCCTGGTCGAGGCGGCCGCCGCGTCCGCCCGCCGGCTGACTGTCGCCACGGTGTAGCCCCGCACACGACGACGAGGGCCCCTCCCGGTACGCCCGGGAGGGGCCCTCGTCGTCGTGTGCGGTGTCAGCCGGTGGTCGTCGTCGGGCTGCTCGACGGGGCGGGCGGCGCGGACGACGAGGGCGGCGTGGACGGCGCGGACGTCGTCGGGGTGTCGACGGGCACCGCCACGGCCACCAGCAGGGTGACCTCGTCGCCCGCGGCGACCGAGGACCGGGCACCGGGCTGGGTGCCCGCGACCAGGCCGGGCGCCACGTCGGCGGTCTCGGCGTTCACCTCGGTGATGTCGCTGGAGGCGATGCCGAGGGCGACCAGCTGGGCGCGGGCCTCGACCGGGGACTTGCCCACCAGGTCGGCCGGGATGCTCACGGTGCCGGTGGAGACGCCCAGCGTGAAGCTGGCGTCCGGCGCGGCCGCGGTGCCCTCGCCCGGGTCGATCGACACGACCTGGCCCTCGGGCTCGAGGGAGTCGACCTGCTCGGAGCTGATCGAACCGGTGAACCCGGCGTTCTGCAGGTTGCTCACCGCGCGGTCGCGGGTGAGCCCGACGACCTGCGGGACGTTGATGGTGTTCGGGCCGGCGCTGACGACCAGGTCGACGGTGGTGCCCTCGTCGACCTCGGTGCCGGCGGCCGGGTCGGAGCTGATGACCCGGTCCACCGGGACCGTCGAGCTGGCCTCGGTGGAGACGGTGCCGACCTCCAGCCCCACGCGGGCGAGGGCGGCCCGCGCCTCGTCCTGGGTGCTGTTGGCGATGACCGGCACGGCCACCTGGGTGACCGGCGGCGGGTCGTCGTCACCCTGGCTGAGGGCCAGCGCGATGCCCACGGCGCCGCCGATGAGCACCAGCGCGCCCACCACCAGCGCGATGACCCGGTTCCGCTTCTTCTTCCGGGCGGCCTGCTCGTCGTCGTCCCAGTCCTCGGCGTAGCCGTACCCGCCGGGGGTCGCGCCGATGATCGTGGTCTTCTCGGCGTCGCTCATCACCGGCGTCGCCTCGACCCGCTGGCCGGCGACGGCGCGGAGCAGGTCGGCCCGCATGTCCGCGGCCGACTGGTAGCGGTTGGCCGGGTTCTTGCTCATCGCCTTGAGCAGGATCGCGTCGAGCTCCGGCGGGATCTCCGGGTTGATCGACGACGGCGTCCGGGGGTCCTCGCGCACGTGCTGGTAGGCCACCGCGACCGGGGAGTCACCGGTGAACGGCGGGGTCCCGGTGACGAGCTCGTAGAGCAGGCAGCCGGCGGAGTAGACGTCGGAGCGCGCGTCGACGCCCTCGCCGCGGGCCTGCTCGGGGGAGAGGTACTGGGCGGTGCCGATGACGGCGGCCGTCGAGGTCATCGTGGCGGCCGAGTCGGAGACCGCGCGGGCGATGCCGAAGTCCATCACCTTGACGGTGCCCTGCGGGGTGATCATCACGTTCCCGGGCTTCACGTCCCGGTGCACGATGCCGTTGCGGTGGCTGAAGTCCAGCGCAGCGCAGATGTCGGCGGTGAGCGACATGGCGCGGTCGGGGGACAGCCGCCCCTCGCGGCGCAGCACGTCGCGCAGCGTCTCGCCCTCGACGTACTCCATGACGATGTAGGGGGTGGCGCCGTTGGCGGTGCGGTCCTCGCCGGTGTCGTAGACGGCGACGATCGCCGGGTGGTTCAGCGAGGCCGCGGCCTGCGCCTCGCGGCGGAACCGGACCTGGGACGACGGGTCGCGGGCGAGGTCTTGGCGCAGCACCTTGACCGCGACCTCCCGGCCCAGCCGCAGATCCCGCCCGCGGTGCACCTCCGCCATCCCCCCACGGCCGAGCACCCCGCCGATCTCGTAGCGCTCACCGAGCACTGAGGGCGTGGTCATCGGGGGTCCTCTCGGGCTGTGCGACGGTCGGCTGGGGTGGGCTGGGCCACGCCGTCCGGGAGCCTAATCGCTGGCACGGCGCCTCCCGGGCGCGACGCGGGGTGCGCGGGGCGGGTGTGTCACTCGGTGCCCACGAGCTGCGTCGACCCGTTCTGCAGGGTCCCCGAGCCCACGCTGGCGTTCGGGTCGGGGTCCGACGGCGGAGCCGCTGTCGTGGTCTCCGGAGGCGGAGTGCTGACCGTCGTCGTCGCGGGCGGCGGGGTGGTGGGCGTCGTCACGACGGGCGACGACGGCACCGTGGACGTCCGCGACGTCGAGGTGCTGCTGGGGGCCGGGGCGCCACCGCCGCCGCCCCCGCCACCGGTCGGTGCCGCGGAGGTCGGGGCACCGGTCTCGCCCTCGGTGGGCTCGGTCCCGCCGTCCTCGCCGTCCTCGCCGTCCTCCCCGTCCTCGGGGGTGTACGGGGCGCCGGTGACGAACAGGGTGATCTCCGTGCCCGGCGCGAACGTGCCCTGCGCGGGGTCGGCGGTCACGACGGTGTTCTCGTCGAGCTGCTGCGCGGCGGCCACCAGCTGCTCGTCGTCCGCCTCCTCGCGCAGGACCACCAGCTGCAGCCCCTCGAGCTCCAGCGCCACCTCATCGGCGTCCCGGCCGACGTAGGCCCGGACGTCGAAGTCGATGCCGCCGGTCGCGTTCGTGGTCGCCGGGGCCACCGAGGGCGCGGAGGTCGAGGCGCTGGGCGACGCCGTGCCGCCGCGGTCGTCGTCGCCCCCGGAGAGCGCGACCGCGATGCCGCCGGCCACGAGCAGGAGCAGGGTGAGCGCGGCCGCGGCCCAGACCAGCCGGGTGCGCCGGCGCGTGCGCGGGTCGCCGGCCGGGTCGTCGTCCCAGCTGCGGTCGCCATCGTCGCCGTCGACCGGGGGGCCGTGCAGCGGGGGCATCGTCCGCGGTGCCGTGGCCGGCCCGCCGGTCGCCGGGATCATCGAGGTGGCGGTGTCGTCGCCACCGATCACCGTGGTCATCGCGGTCGGCGGGGGGACGAGCCCACCGGCCGCGACCGCCCGGACGGCGTCGGCGAACTCGCCGCCGTCGGGGAACCGGGCTGCCGGGTCCTTGGCCAGCGCCCGCTCGATCAGCGCCCGCACCTGCCGGGGGACGTCGGCGGGCAGCGGCGGCGGGGGCCGGTTGATCTGGGCGAGCGCGATGGCGACCTGCGACTCGCCGTCGAAGGGCCGCACGCCGGCGACGCACTCGTAGCCCAGCACGCCGAGGGAGTAGACGTCGGAGGCGGCGGTGACCACGTGCCCCTGGGCCTGCTCCGGGGAGAGGTACTGGGCAGTGCCGACGACCATGCCGGTGCGGGTCAGGGGTGCGGCGTCCCGGGCGTAGGCGATGCCGAAGTCGGTCAGCTTCACCACGCCGTCCGGGCGCACCAGCAGGTTGCCCGGCTTGATGTCGCGGTGCACCATCCCGGCGGCGTGCGCGGCGGAGAGGCCGTCACCGGCCTGGCCGAGGACGTCGAGGGTCTGCTCGGGGGTGAGCCGGCCGCGCTCGGCCAGGATCGTCACCAGCGGCTTGCCCTCGACGAACTCCATGATCAGGTAGGCCAGCCGCTGGCCCTCGACGGTCGTCTCGCCGTAGTCGTAGACCGAGGCGATGTTGGGGTGCGACAGCGCCGCGGTGTGCCGGGCCTCGTTGCGGAAGCGGATGAGGAAGCTGGAGTCGCCGGTGTACTCGCTCTTGAGCACCTTGACCGCGATGGTGCGGCCCAGCGTGCGGTCCCGGGCCTTCCAGACCTCGCCCATGCCACCGGTGGCGATGGGCGCGGTGATCTCGTAGCGGCCGGCCAGCACGCTGCCCACGTGGACGGCCATCAGCCCCCGGCTCCCTGGCTGTCGAGGAAGGCCTGGATGACGGACCGGGCGATCGGGGCCGAGGTGTCGCCACCGGTGCCGCCGCCGTTCTTGACGAAGACGGCGACGGCGATCTGCGGGTCGTCGGCGGGTGCGAAGCCGATGAACCAGTTGTGGTCCGGCGCGTCGGTGCCGGTCTCCGCCGTCCCGGTCTTGCCGGCGACCGTGACGCCGCTGATCTGGGCCCGGCGGCCGCTGCCGTTCTCGACGACGCTGGTCATCATCTCGGTCAGGTCGTCGGCCACCTCGGCGGAGAACGGCCGGCCGAGCTCCTCGGGGTCGGTCTGGTCGACCACGGTGAGGTCGGGCGCCTGGATGGAGTCGACCAGGCGGGGCTTCATCAGCCGGCCGTCGTTGGCCACCGCGGAGGCGATCATCGCCGCCTGCAGCGGGGTGAGCGCGACGTCCTGCTGGCCGATCGAGGTGACGCCCAGCTCGGCGTCGTTGGCGATGTCGCCGATCTGGCTGCCGGCCACCGGCAGCGGGATGTCGAAGCCCTCGCCGTCGATGCCGAAGCCGGCGGCCATGTCCCGCACGGCGTCCTCGCCGAGGTCGATGCCCAGCTGGGCGAAGGCGGTGTTGCAGGAGATCGTCAGCGCGTCGATCAGCGACTGCTCACCGGAGGAGCTGCAGGGGTCGTCGCCGAAGTTCCGCAGCTCGGTGCTCGTGCCCGGCAGGGTGAGCCGCTGCGGGGCGGCCAGCACCGACTCAGGGGTGTAGTCGCCGCTGGCCAGCGCCGCCGCGGAGACCACCACCTTGAAGATCGAGCCCGCCGGGTAGCGCTGGGAGGTCGCCTGGTTGACCGTGGGGTCGGCGTCGCCGGAGCCCTCCGCGGGGGTGATCGACGCCTGGTAGTCGCGCATCGCCGCCGGGTCGTGGCTGGACAGCTGGTTGGGGTCGTAGGTCGGCGTGCTGGCCAGGGCCAGGACGGCGCCGGTCGAGGGGTCCAGCGCGACGACGGCACCGGTCGCGTCGCCCAGGCCCTCCATCGCCGCCTGCTGCACGGCCGGGTCCAGGGTCAGCTCGACGTTGCCGCCGGAGGGGTCGCGGCCGGTGAACAGGTCGCCGAGCCGGCGCAGCGCCAGCCGGTCGTCGGTGCCGGCGAGCACGTCGTTCTCGGCGTCCTCCATGCCGCGCTTGCCGAAGATCACCGAGTAGTAGCCGGTCACCGGCGCGTACAGCGGGCCGTCGGCGTACTGCCGCAGGTAGGTCAGCGCGTCGTCGGTCTCGACCGAGGAGGCGATCTCGTTGCCGGCGACGACGATCGCACCGCGCTCGCGGTCGTACTCCTCGGTGAGCACCCGGGTGTTGCGCGGGTTCTCGCGCAGCGACTCGGCGCGCACCACCTGGATGACGTTCACGTTGACGATGAGCAGGGTGAACAGCACCAGCACGCTGATGGCGACCTTGCGCAGCGGGGCGTTCACGGCCGGACCACCTCGGTCGGGGCGTCGACCAGCTTGGGTGGGGTCGGTTGGGGAACGGCGGCCGGGCGGCGGGCGGCGTCGCTGATCCGCACGAGCAGCGCGACGAGCCCGAAGTTGGCGACCAGCGACGAGCCTCCGTAGGCGAGGAACGGGGTGGTCAGGCCGGTCAGCGGCAGCAGGCCGGTGACACCGCCGAGGACGACGAACACCTGCCAGGCGACGGCGAAGGAGAGCCCGGCGGCCAGCAGCTTGCCGAAGCCGTCGCGCACCACCAGCGAGGTGCGCAGCCCGCGCTCGACCAGCACCAGGTAGAGCACGATCACCGCGACCAGGCCGAACAGGCCCAGCTCCTCGCCGATCGCCGAGGCGATGAAGTCGCTCTTGGCCACCGGGACCTGGTCCGGGCGCCCGCCGCCGAGGCCGGCGCCGAACAGCCCGCCGGTGCCGAGGCTGAACAGCGACTGGACGATCTGGTAGCCGCCGGTGTCGACGTAGGCGAAGGGGTCCAGCCAGGTGTCCACGCGCACCCGCACGTGGCTGAACGCCTGGTAGGCGACGAACGCGCCGCCGGCGAAGAGCAGCACGCCGATGACCAGCCAGCTGGCCCGCTCGGTGGCGATGTAGAGCATCACCACGAAGATCCCGAACAGCAGCAGCGAGCTGCCCAGGTCGCGCTCGAAGACCAGCACCAGGATCGAGGCCACCCAGGCGAGCAGCACCGGCCCGAGGTCGCGCCCGCGGGGCAGCTCGAGCCGCAGCACCCGGCGGCTGGCCAGCGCCAGCACGTCGCGCTTGTCGACGAGGTAGGCGGCGAAGAAGACGACCAGGCAGATCTTGGCGAACTCGCCGGGCTGGATGGAGAAGCCGGCGACCCGGATCCACAGCTTCGCGCCGTTGATCTCGGAGTTGGGCAGCACCGCCGGGATGGCCAGCAGGACCAGGCCGATCAGCGCCAGCGTGTAGGCGAACCGGGCGAGCACCCGGTGGTCGCGGACGACGACCACGACGGCCACGAAGAGCACCAGGCCGACCGTGGCCCACAGCAGCTGGACCGGGGCGTCCTCGCCGCTGCTGTTGCCGCCGAGCTGGTCACCGGCGATGTCCAGCCGGTGGATCATCGTCAGCCCCAGGCCCATCAGCACCGCCACGCAGGGCAGCAGCAGCGGGTCGGCGTAGGGCGCGAACCGGCGGACGACGACGTGCGCGATCGCCCACAGCGCGGTGAACCAGGTGCCGAAGGTGGCCAGCTCCGGGCTCAGCGAGCCGGTCACGGTGAGGTCGACGATGCACTGGGCGGCGAGGGTGATGAGCACCGCGAAGCCCAGCAGCAGCAGCTCGGTGCCGCGCTTGGTCGGGACGGGCGTGGTGCCGGCGGCGGCCGCCCGCGGGTCGGTCCCGGGACCGGTCACCGTCGGGTCCGCCCGGTCGCTCGACCGGTTGCTCGGGGGGTCATCAGGCGGCCGGCCATCAGTCGGCCTCCCGGCAGTCCACTCCCGGCTCACCGGAGCTGGACCGCCCCGTGCTCGTCGTCGAGCCCGTCGTCGTCGGTGCGGGAGGGGTGGGGGCACCGGTGGCGGCCGGGTCGGCGGCGGTGGTCGGTGCGCCGGGGGCCGGTGCCGGGGTGGTCGCGCCCGAGGGGGCGGCGGAGGTCGTGCTGGCGGCGGTGCTCGACGCGGGCCGGCACGGCTCGAGCTGCTGCTCGCGCAGGTTGGCCAGGATGCGCTCGGCGTCCGCGCGGTCGCTGGCGTCGATCCCGCCGGAGACCCGGCTGCGCGCGGCCTGGGTGAGGTCGCTGGTCGCCAGCCCGGTGGACCGGTCCAGCCGGTACAGGTCGATGCCGACGATGGAGGCGTCGACCCCCTGGAACACCGCGACCTCGTCGCCGTCGGCGGTCTCGGCCACCCCGACGAACCAGTGGTCCATCACGAACAGGTAGGTGCCGATCGCGGCGGCGCCCAGGACGACGACGGTGGCCAGCGCGATCAGCGCGGTGCGGGCCGGCCGGCGACGGCGCGGCGGCGGGGAGCTGCTGGCCGCCGGCGAGCTCTGCTGCGCCGGCTGCGGGTCGGCCAGCGCGGCCCGGCCGGCCGCCGAGCGCGGGTCGACGTCCCGCTGGCCGCGGTTGTCACCGGCAGCACCGTCGACCACCGGTTCGATCAGGGCGCCCCGGCCGTCGTCCTCGACGACGTCGGCGACGATGCAGGTGATGTTGTCCGGCCCGCCGCTGCGCAGCGCCAGCTCGATCAGCCGGTCGGCGGTGGCCTGCGGGTCGGGGTCGCGCATCGCCGAGGCCAGCGTCTCGAAGGTCACGACGCCGGAGAGACCGTCGGAGCAGAGCAGGTAGCGGTCGCCGGCGCGGGCGTCGCGCATCGACAGGTCGGGCTCGACGTCCTGGCCGTTGAGGGCGCGCAGCAGCAGCGAGCGCTGCGGGTGGCTGTTCGCCTCCTCCTCGGTGATCCGGCCGTCGTCGATCAGCGTCTGCACGAAGGTGTCGTCGTGGGTGATCTGGGCGAGCTCGCCGTCGCGCATCAGGTAGGCGCGGGAGTCGCCGACGTGGCACAGCCCCAGCCGGCCGCCGGCGAAGAGGACGGCGGTGAGCGTCGTACCCATGCCCTCCAGGTGCGGCGCCTCCCGGATGACCTCGCGCAGGTGCTCACTGCCGTCGAAGACCGCCTGGCGCAGCGCCTGCAGCAGGTCGCCGGAGGGGGCGTCGTCGTCCAGGTGCTCCAGCGCGGCGATGACCACCTTGCTGGCGACGTCGCCGGCGGCGTGGCCGCCCATCCCGTCGGCGACGGCGAGCAGTCGAGGGCCGGCGTAGACGGAGTCCTGGTTGGTGCCGCGGATGAGGCCGCGGTCGGAGCGCGCGGCGTAGCGCAGGACGAGTGTCATGAGCGCAGCTCCAGCACGGTCTGCCCGATCCGGATCGGCTGGCCGGGGGCGACCAGCAGCGGGCCCTGCACGCGCTGCTGGTCGAGGTAGGTGCCGTTGGTGGAGCCGAGGTCCTCGACGTACCACTGGCCGGTGCGGTTGGTCAGGCGCGCGTGCCGCGACGAGGCGAAGTCGTCGGTGAGCACGAGCGTGGAGTCGTCGGCACGGCCGATCAGGATCGCCTGCTCCCCGAGGGTGATGCGGGTGCCCGAGAGCGGGCCCGCGGTGACGACCAGGTGGCGGGGGCCGCGTGCGCCGCGCTTGCGGCCGGCCGCGGCGGCCCGGGGCGGGACGGAGGCGACCCGGCCGGCGCGACCGCCGAACAGGTCGGCGCGGACCACGCGGAACGCCGCGAAGATGAACAGCCACAGCAGCAGCAGGAACCCGAAGCGGAAGGCCTGGACGACGATCTCCGCCATCAGCCGACCACCCCCGGCTGCTGTGCGGCCTCGATCACGAGCCGTCCTGCCGGTAGACCAGCACGGAGTGGCCGATCCTGATGACGTCGCCGTCCGCGAGGTCCTGGCTGGCCACCCGGCGGCCGTTGACCAGCGTGCCGTTGGTGGAGCCCAGGTCCTCGACGGTGACCGTGCCGCCGTGCAGCTGGACGTCGGCGTGCTTGCGGCTCACCCCGGTGTCGGGCAGCCGGATGTCGGCCTCGGTGCCGCGGCCGAGCACGTTGCTGCCCGGCTCCAGGACGTGCTTGGTGCCCGGGCCGTCGACGACCAGGACGTGGGACACCCGCTGGCCGGGCCGGCCGACGACGGGCGGGTCCTGGGCGCCGGTGTCGGTGGCGTGCGCGCGCATCCCGGCCAGCGGCGGGAGCGGGGGCAGGCCGGGCGGGGCCGGGGGTACGGGCGGGGCGGCGGGCTCGGCGCGGTGCGGGGCCCCGGCGCCGGCCACGTGCGAGGCGACCTCGAACACGCCGGTGCGCAGCTCCTCGTCGCGCTCCAGGCGTACCTCGATGTCGCCGAAGGTCTGGTAGCCCTCGGCCTCGATGTGCTCGGCGACCATGTCGGCGAGCTCGCCGGCCAGCTGCTCGGACCACTCGGCCAGGTTGTCGAAGTCGACCGGGCCGAGGCTCACCACGAACAGGTTGGGGGAGAGCACGCGGCCGCCGCTGAGCACGGAGCGCTGCTCGTCGGCCTCGCGCTGCAGGGCGTGCGCGATCTCGGCCGGGTGGACCTTGCCCTTGAAGACCCGGGCGAACGCCAGACCGACCATGCCCTCGAGGCGTCGCTCGAAGCGCTGCAGCACACCCACAGTCGCTCCCTCGCGTTTCGGCTGACCTCCCACTGCCTTGAGCGCTGATCGTAACCGGGGGAGGGTCGCCGGACCGGTCGGGAAGCGCAGGACGCCCCGGACGACTTTCGTCCGTCCGGCGTCCCGGGCACTGTCTACCAGCGGGAGCGCCGGCGGTGGCGGGGCGCGCCGGAGCGGGGGGCGGGGGTGGGGGCAGGGTGCCGGTTGCCGGCTGCTACTGTTCTTCCTCGCCAGGGCAAGTGGCGGAATGGCAGACGCGCACGGTTCAGGTCCGTGTGTCCGAGAGGACGTGGGGGTTCAACTCCCCCCTTGCCCACCCGCGGTCCCCTCCCCGGAGGGCTCCAGAGCGCCGGTGACCCCCAGGGTCCCGGCGCTCTCGCGCGTCCGGGGTCGGTCCCGGGCGCGGCCGTCGGGCTCGGTGGCTCAGCGCCGGCGGCCCGGCGCGGCGGGGACGTCCAGCGCCCGGTGCAGCGCGGACAGGTCCTCGTCCACGACCACCCCGAGCGGCGCCTGGCCCTCCCGGCCGGAGTCGGTGACCACCAGCGCCCGCGGCCGGGGCCCGTGGGCCAGCGGCCGGCCGAGCAGCTCGATCGCCTCCGCGGCGGTGGTGGTCCGCGGCACGTGCAGGGCGGCGTCCTGGTCCTCGGCGCAGGCCAGCACCGCGGCCACCGGCTCCTCGCCGGTGGTCACCTCGTCGTCGTCCACCTGCCGGGCGAACCAGCGGGCGATCGCGTTGGTGGTGACCAGCCCGGCCCAGCCGGCGTCGTCGTAGACCGGGAACTGCGAGTAGTCCAGGGTGCGCACCTGGTGCAGCACCGCGCGGACCGGGTCGTCGGCCCGCACCGACACCACCGCCCGGCCGGCCAGCACGCTGAGCACGGTCGGCGGCCGCAGCAGCAGGTCGCGCACCTGGCCCAGGTGCTCGAGCACCCCGGGCGCCGGGTCGGCGATCGGCCGGCCGTCGTAGTAGCGCTGGTGGCTGATCACGTTGCGCAGCTCGGCGAAGGTGCCCAGGTC
Organism: Modestobacter versicolor; assembly: GCF_014195485.1. Classification (NCBI taxonomy): domain Bacteria; kingdom Bacillati; phylum Actinomycetota; class Actinomycetes; order Geodermatophilales; family Geodermatophilaceae; genus Modestobacter; species Modestobacter versicolor. The sequence goes on along the minus strand of NZ_JACIBU010000001.1, from coordinate 3,150,244 downwards.
GCGCAGCACGCTGCGCGGCAGGCGGGTGCGCTCGGCGTAGGCGCTGGCCAGGCTGCTGAACGACTCGTGGTCGGCCCGCCCGAGCGAGCTGCGCAGGTGCTGCTCGACCTCGTTGAACAGCCCCAGGAACTCCGCGGCCCGGGAGCCCTCGGTCATCGGTCCCGGTGCGGTGCCCCGCCGTGCAGCGCCGGCTGCCGGTCGCGGCCGGGGCCCGCACCCAGGGACTGGGCGAGCAGCACGACGCCCCACGGCCCGATCACCCAGACCGGCCAGGGGTAGAGGAGGTCGCCGGACGCCGCCGAGCTGAGCGCCCAGATGCCCACCACGATCACCGCGGTGGTCAGCCAGCTGGCCCAGGCGGCGCGCAGGCCGGTGCTCCCGGCCCAGCCGCCCGTCCAGCCGCCGGACCAGCCGTGCGCCCAGTACCGCGACCAGTCCTGGCCGCCGCAGGCCCCCGGGGCGGGAGCCGGGGCGGTCTCCTGCGCCGGGGCCGTCGGCGCGGGAGCGGGCAGGTCGGCGGTCAGCTCGGCCAGCTCCCCGTAGGTCCGGGCGGCGTAGGCGCGGGCCAGCCGCTCGTCGTACTCGGCGACGGTGAGCCGGCCGGCGGACATGTGGCCGCCCAGGACGTCGGCGACCGCGGCACGGTCGGCATCGGAGGCGCGCAGGTGGGACTCGGGCATTCCGGACTCCTCGGTCGGTCGCTGGCACCAGTCTGGCGCCGCCGGACCCCGCGGACCACTGACGTCTGTCACCAGTTCGCCAGGTTCCACGTGGAACGCGCGGCGGGCCGCTGTGGTGAGCTGTCCGCGAGCCTGCCGAGGAGGACCCATGCCGCTGGACCCGCCCTTCCCGCCCACCGAGCCCCGGGACGCCGAGGTGTCGCTGGGGAACACCCGGCTCGCCGTCGACCTGCGCGGCGGCGGTCTGCGGGAGCTGGTCACCGGCGACTGGCACGTGCTCGACGGCTACGCCTCGGGCACCGTGCCGGCCGGACGGCGGGGTGGCGTGCTGCTGCCCTGGCCCAACCGGCTGCGCGGCGGGAGCTGGCGGTGGGCGGGCCGCGACCTGCAGCTCGACGTGGTCAGCCCGGCCTCCCCGAACGCGGTGCACGGGCTGGTCTCGGCGCAGCCGTTCGCGGTGCTCGCGGAGCGGCCGGCCGGGGTGACCGTCGGCGCCGTCGTCGAGCCCCGGGCCGGCTACCCGTTCCGGCTCGCGGCCGCGCTGGACTACGACCTCGCGCCCGGGCGCCTCACGGTCACGGTGCGGGTGCGCAACGCCGGTGACGCCGCGGCCCCGTTCGGCGTGGGCATGCACCCCTACCTGCACGTGGGCGCCGACGCCGACGGCGGGCTGGCCGACGCGTCGCTGACCGTCCCGGCGCGGACGGCGATGGTCGTGGACGGCGGCCTGCCGACCGGCGAGAACCGGCCGTTCGACGGCGCCGTCGGCCGGATCGGCGACCGCCGGCTCGACGACCCGGTGACCGACCTGGTCCGGGACGACGACGGCTGGGCCAGGGTGCGGCTCAGCGGCCCGGCCGGGGCGCTGGAGCTCGCCGTCGACGGGTCGTGGTCGTGGCTGCAGGTCTTCTCCGGCGACACCCTGCCGGCCGGGCAGCAGCGGCGGAGCCTGGCGGTCGAGCCGATGACCTGCCCGCCGAACGCGCTGGCCGACGGCGCCGACCTGGTCGTGCTGGAGCCGGGGGAGACCTGGTCGGGCACCTGGACCCTGGGGTGGACGCCGGCGTGACCGCGGAGCTGCGGGTGCTGGAGCTGTGGCGGTTCCCGGTGAAGTCGCTGCAGGGCGAGCGCCTGGACCGCGCCGAGCTGGGTCCGGAGGGGATCGCCGGCGACCGCGGCTGGGCGCTGTTCGACGTGGCGACCGGCTTCGGGCTGACCGCCCGGCGGGTGCCGGACCTGCTGTTCGCGACCGGCCGGCTGCGGGCCGACGGGCGGGCCGAGGTCGTGCTCCCCGACGGCACGGTCACCCGCGACGACGCGGTGCTCTCCGGCTGGGCCGGCCGGCCGGTGGCGTTGCGCCCGGCCGCCGAGGTCTCCGGCGCCCGGCGCTACGAGGACCCGGCCGACGACGAGCAGGGTGAGGGCGGCCGGTGGAACCCCTTCGCCGGAGCCGACGGCGCCTTCCACGACAACGCCGACGCCCGGGTGACCCTGCTGTCGACCGGGTCGCTGGGCAGCTGGGACCGGCGGCGCTTCCGGGCCAACGTGCTGCTGGCCGGTGCCGGGGAGGACGCGCTGGTCGGCTCCCGGGTGCGGGCGGGCACCGCCGAGCTGGACGTCGTCCGGCGGGTGCCGCGCTGCGTGATGACCACCCGGCCGCAGGCCGGCGGCATCGGCCGGGACACCGGGGTGCTCAAGACCATCCACCGGGAGCTCGGCGGGGCGCTGGCGGTCGGCGCGCTGGTCGCCCGGCCGGGGGAGCTCGCCGTGGGCGACGTCGTCGCCCCGGCCTGACCGGGGGAGGATCGACGACGTGCGCACCATCGAGATCCGTCCCGGCGAGGAGTCCATCCGGCTGGGCCAGCTGCTGAAGCTGGTCGACGCCGTGCCCTCCGGCGCCCAGGTGAAGGACGTCCTCGCCTCCGGCGACGTCACCGTGAACGGCGAGCCCGAGGAGCGCCGCGGCCGGCAGCTGCACCGCGGTGACGTCGTCTCGGTGGTCGGCCAGGAGGACGTCCGGGTCGACTGACCCGACGCGCTGTCCGGACCCGTTCGCAGAACGTGACCCCGCGCGCGGCGACACGCCGGTTCACAGAGACGTAACACGCCCTGCGTGCACATCGCGTCGATGCGGGCATGCCCGAGGGGCCCGGGCGGCGGTGGTGCGGAACCCGCCGCCCGGGGCTCTCCTCCCCGGCTCAGCCCGGTGGCAGCCGCAGGTCGGCGACGAGGGCCCGGTGGTCGCTCCCGGGCACGTGCACCACCTGGAAGCCGGCCACGCCGATCCGCGGGTCCACGAGCACGTGGTCCAGGCTCAACCGGGGCAGCCGGGCGTGCTCCAGCGACCAGGTCGGGCGCAGCGCCTGCCCGGTGGCCGCGGCGGCGTCCACCCAGCCCCGGCGGAGCAGCCGCCGGAACGCCGTGTGGTCCGGGGTCGCGTTGTAGTCGCCGGCCAGCACCCGGAGCACGTCGTCCTCGGGCTCCGGGAGCAGCCGCAGGTCCTCCTCCCAGCGGAGGACGTGGCGGGTCGACCGGGACGGCGGGTGGGTGTGCACGGCGGTCACCTCGACGTCGGCTCCACCGGGCACCGCCAGCCGGACGGCGGGCTGCCCGAAGCGGCCGGGCACCACGCTGCGGGACAGCACCTCCAGCCGGGTCCACAGCGCGCCGCCCCCGCCCGGCGGTCGGCCCTCCGCGGCCGGCACGACGTGGGCGTGCGGGAGCAGGTCGGCGACGCCGGTGCCCAGCAGCGCGGTGACCGCGTCCGGGGTGACCTCGGAGAGGGCCAGCACGTCGGCGTCCGTGCCGCGGGCGAGCGCGACGACGGCGGCCGGGTCGGCCCGCCCGTGCAGCATGTTGAGCGTCACCACGCGCAGCGGGCGGCCCTGCGGTCCGGCGTCCACGGTCCGGCGGGTGCCGGCGAGCACGGTGGGCCCGAGGACGGACCCGGCCAGCACGGCCGCTGCTCCGCCGCCGACCAGCGCCGCGGCCCGGGAGCGGGTCAGCGCCGCGACGGCCACCGGCAGGACGCTGGTGCCGGCCGCGTACCGGGTGAACGCCATCGCCGGCACCAGCGGGAAGCCGCGGTCGGCACCGGCCGCGCGGGCGGCCGCCCAGCCGGCCCAGGGGAGGGCGAGGGCCAGGGCAGCGCGACGGGAGAGGAGCACGCCGCCATCCTGCCGACCCCGGCTGTGCGGCCCGCGACGCGCGCTCCCACGTGGCTGTTCATCTCCGTCGGGTAGACCCTGGACCGACGGGCTGAGGTGAACGGCCCATGGACGAGGAGTGGACGCGTGGCTGTGCAGCATCTGGAGATCGAGCGGAAGTTCGACGTCGACGAGACGTTCGTGCTCCCCGACCTGACCGGGGTGCCGGGCGTGGCGGAGGTCCGCGAGCCGGTCGAGCACCAGCTGGAGGCCGCCTACTACGACACCGCCGACCTGCGGCTGGCCCGCGCCAAGGTGACGCTGCGGCGCCGCACCGGGGGCGCCGACGCCGGGTGGCACGTGAAGCTGCCACCGGTGGCCGGTGCCCGCCGGGAGCTGCACTCCCCGCTGGGCCGGGCCGCGAAGACCCCGCCGAAGGCGGTCCTGGAGCCGGTGCTGGGCATCGTGCGCCGCGCGCCCACCGGGCAGGTGGCGCTGCTGCGCACCCGCCGGGTGGTCACCGAGCTCGTCGACGCCGAGGGCCGCGTGCTGGCCGAGGTCGCCGACGACCACGTGACCGGCACGGCACTTCCGGCCGAGCCGGGCGAGGCCGCCGTCGTCACCGTCTGGCGCGAGGTCGAGGTGGAGCTGGTCGACGGCGACGACGAGGTGCTGGCCGCGCTGGCGACGACCGTGGTCGCGGCCGGCGCCCAGCCCGCCGACGCGCCGTCCAAGCTGACCCGGGTGCTCGCCGACCGGCTGGCCGCCGTGGTCGGCCCCGAGCTCCCGCCGGCCGCGGCCCGCGAGGAGCAGGGCGCGAAGAAGGGCAAGAAGGCGAAGAAGGGCAAGAAGCGGAAGGCCGAGCAGGGCCGGACCTCCAGCGCGCCGGCCGGCGAGGTGGTGCGCGCCGCGCTGCAGCTGCAGGTGCGGGCGCTGCAGGACGCCGACCTGATGGTGCGCACCGGGCAGGCCGACGGCGTGCACCAGGTGCGGGTCGCCTGCCGCCGGCTGCGCAGCACGCTGGCCGCCTTCCGGCCGGTGCTCGACCGCTCGCAGACCGACCCGCTGCGCGAGGAGCTGGCCGCGGTCGGCACCGCGCTGTCCCCGGCCCGGGACGCCGAGGTCGCGCTGGCCCACCTGCGCGAGCTGGTCGCCGCCCAGCCGGTCGAGCTGGTGCTCGGCCCGGTCGCCGCCCGGCTGCAGCAGGCCGCGCTCAAGGACGAGCAGGCCGGTGACGTGCGGGCGCGCAAGGCGCTCAGCTCCCCGGAGTACCTGCAGCTGCGCGACGACCTGGACGCGCTGGTCGCCGAGCCGCCGCTCACCGAGGACGCCGTCCGGCCCGCCGACGAGGTGCTGCGCGAGGTCGTGGCGCACACCGCCAAGCGGCTGCGGCACGCGGTCGACGCCGCCCAGGACAGCGACGACCCCGAGGCGCTGCACGAGGTGCGCAAGGCCGCCAAGCGGGTGCGCTACACCGCCGAGGCGGCCGTGCCGGTGCTCGGCCGGCCGGTCGCGGAGCTGGTCAGCGCGCTGAAGGGCGTGCAGGAGGTGCTCGGCGACCGGCAGGACACGTTCGTCACCCGCCCGCTGTGCACCCAGCTGGGGCTGCAGGCCTTCGCCGCCGGGGAGAACGCCTGGACCTGGGGCCGGCTGCACGCCCTGGAGCAGGCCCGGGGCGAGCAGGCCGAGCGCGAGTTCTGGTTGCGCTGGCCGCAGCTGCGCCCGGTGCTCCGGACGTCGACGAAGTAGGCGGAGGGAGCCCGCGGAGCAGCCGGTGACCCTCATCGAGGTGCTCGGCTTCGGTGTCGTCGTGCTGCTGGCGATGGCGCTGCTGCACGGCTACCTGTGGTGGCGGCTGGTCCGCGGCACCACCCGGCCCGGCCGCACCCGGCGGCGCCTGACCCTGCTCACCGCCGTGCTGGCCCTGCTGCCCACGCTGGCGGTGGTGCTGCGGGGCCGGGTGCCGATGGGCGTCGCCGCGCCGCTGGACTGGGTCGGCTACACCTGGCTCGGGCTGGCGTTCTACCTCTTCCTCGCGGTGCTGGCGACCGAGCCGATCCGGGTGGCGCTGCGCCTGTTCCGCCGCAGCCGGGAGGCGGGTGCGGCCCGGGCGGCCGAGACCCAGCTCTCCCGGCGGCGCTTCCTCGCGCTGGGGGCGGGCGTGGTGGCCGTGGGGGTGGCGGGCACCGGCGTGGCGCTGGCCAACTCCGCGCCGGTGGTCCGCCGGGTGCCCATCCGGATCCCCCGGCTGGACCCGGCGCTGGCCGGGCTGCGGATCGTCACCTTCTCCGACGGGCACCTGTCGGCCACCTACGGCGGCCGCCGGTTCGAGCGGCTGGTCGAGACGGTGAACGCCCAGCGGCCCGACGTGGTCGCGATCGTCGGCGACCTGGTCGACGGCGACGTCGAGGAGCTGCGCGAGGACGCTGCCCCGCTGGCCGACCTGGTCAGCGACCAGGGCGTCTTCTTCGTCACCGGCAACCACGAGTACTTCGTCGACACCGCGGGGTGGCTGGCGCACCTGCCGACCCTGGGCATCGACGTGCTGCGCAACGAGCGGGTGCCGATCCGCCGGGGTGGGGCGTCGTTCGACCTGGCCGGCATCGACGACCGCACCGCCGCCGCCTCCGGCCTGCCCGGGCACGGCGCCGACCTGGACGCCGCGCTGGACGGCCGGGACGACGACGTCCCCGTCGTCCTGCTGGCCCACCAGCCGGTGCAGGTCGAGCAGGCCCGGGCGGCCGGGGTCGACCTCCAGCTGTCGGGGCACACCCACGGCGGGCAGCTGTGGCCCTTCGACTACGCCGTGCTGCTCGACCAGCCGGCCGTCGAGGGCTGGTCGCAGCAGGGCGACACCCAGCTCTACGTCACCGCCGGCGCCGGCTACTGGGGGCCGCCGATGCGGGTGGGCGCGCGCCCGGAGGTCACCGTCATCGAGCTCCAGCCCGGCGACCCGGTCCGCCCCCGCCGCTGACGGCCCCCGTCCCGGCCCCCTTGCAGGGCCCCGCCGCGAGCTTGCGAGTGGTGGGGGGCAAGGGGGTCCTTCGTCAGCCGGTGAAGGCGGTGGTCTCCGCGAGCCGGGTCTTGGGCACCGTCTTCAGCTCGGCGACGGCGTCGGCGAGCGGCACCAGCCCGATCTCGGTGCCGTGCAGGGCCACCATCTGACCGAACCGGCCCTCGTGGGCGGCGATCGCCGCGTGCAGGCCGAACCGGGTGGCCAGCACCCGGTCGAAGGAGGTCGGGGTGCCGCCGCGCTGCACGTGGCCGAGCACCGTCGTCCGCACCTCCTTGCCGGTGCGCCGCTCCAGCTCCTCGCCCAGCTGCTGGGCGACGCCGGTGAACCGCCGGTGGCCGAACTCGTCCAGCCCGCCGTCGCGCAGCGGCATGGTGCCGGGCTTGGGCGTGGCGCCCTCGCTGACCACCCCGATGACGTGCCGGTGGCCCCGGTCGAACCGGGCGGTCACCAGCCGGCACACCTCCTCGATGTCGAAGGGCTCCTCGGGGGTGATGGTCAGGTGCGCCCCGGAGGCGAGCCCGGCGTTCAGCGCGATCCAGCCGGCGTGCCGGCCCATGACCTCGACCAGCAGCACCCGCTGGTGCGACTCGGCGGTGGTGTGCAGCCGGTCGATCAGGTCGGTCGCGATGCTGACCGCGGTGTCGAAGCCGAAGGTCAGGTCGGTGCCGTGGATGTCGTTGTCGATGGTCTTCGGGATGCCGATCACCGGCACGCCCTCCGACGCCAGCCAGGCCGCTGCGGTCAGCGTCCCCTCGCCGCCGATGGGCAGCAGCGCGTCGACCCCGTGGGCGTCGAGCACCTCGCGCATCCGGCCCAGCCCGTCCCGCAGCTTCTGCGGCGCCACCCGGGCCGAGCCCAGCACGGTGCCGCCGCGGGTCAGCAGCCCGTTGACCACGGGCCGGTCGAGCACCATGGCGTCGTCCTCGAGCAGGCCGCGCCAGCCGTTCCGGAAGCCGACGACGGTGCTGCCGTACTCCTTCTCCGCGGTGCGGACGACGGCCCGCAGGACGGCGTTGAGGCCGGGGCAGTCGCCGCCGCCGGTCAGCACTCCGATGTGCACGTGCTCTCCTCCGAAAGGGGGGTCGGGCAGCTGAACCGTACGTCATGACGTATAGACGTCTCCTGGTGCAGTACCTTTCTGGGCGTGGCGACTGTCGAGGCGGGGCCCAAGTACCTCGCCGTCCGTGAGGCGCTGCGGCGTCGCGCGTCCGCGCTGCCCGAGCACACCCTCCTCCCCCCGGAACCGGTGCTGTGCGCCGAGTACGGCGTCAGCCGGATCACCCTGCGCCGGGCGGTCGACGGGCTGGTCGCCGACGGTCACCTGGTCCGCGAGCAGGGCCGTGGCACGTTCGTCAGCCGCCCGGGCATCCGCCACGAGTACCGCGAGAGCTTCGTGCACCGGATCGCCGGGTTCCACTCGGTGATGACCGAGCAGGGCGCCCAGGTCGGCACCACGGTGCTCGCCCAGCGCGTCGTCCCGGCCGCGCCGCCGATCGCCGCCGAGCTGACCATCGGCACCGCCGACGACGTGGTCGAGCTGGTCCGGCTGCGCAGCGTCGACGGCCTGCCCAACCACGTGGTGCGCAGCTTCCTCGCCGCCGACCGGTACCCGAAGGCGGCCACCGAGGACTTCGGCCACGGGTCGCTGTACGAGTTCCTCCGCCGCGAGTACCAGGCCGACCTCGCCCACGCCCGGCTGGTCGTCGACGTCGGCACGGCGGCCGCCGACGAGGCGGAGATCCTCGACGTCATCGCCGGGTCGCCGCTGCTGGTCGTCCGGACGACGGTGCGCGACAGCGCCGGCCACCCGCTGGTGCACAGCTTCTCCCGGCTGCGGCCCGACGTCAGCCAGGTCGAGTTCGAGGTCTCCGTCGGCGGTCGCTGACCCCACCGGTCAGGCCGGCACCGACAGCGGTGCCGAGGGCGCCCCCAGGGCGAGGCGCTGGTCGCGCAGCAGCACCCGGTCCAGCGCGTGACCCACGTGCCGGGCCAGGTCGACGACGACCTCCTCGAGCGGCGCGTCGACCTCCCGGGGCAGCCCCCAGCCCACCAGCAGGCCGCCGGACGCGCTGTGCTGACCCAGCACCATCGGCACCGACAGCGAGGTCTGCGCACCACCCGTCGGTGCCCGCACCAGGCCCGCGTACTCCGCCTCGCCCGCGGCGCGGCTGGTCACCGGCACCGGCCGGCGCTCCCGCACGGCCGCGGCCAGCGGGTGCGCGTCGGTGAGCTGCAGGCCGGCCCGCGGCGTGTTGGACGGCGGGGCGCCCGCCGCCAGCGCCCAGACCTGCAGGTCGTCGCAGCCGGCCTCGGAGACCCCGAGCAGCGCGACCACCGCGCCCAGCGGCGACCGCAGGAACCGGTCGACGGCCCGCAGCACGTCCAGCAGGCTCTCGGCGGGCACCAGCTCCTGGCTGAGCCGGGCCACCACCCGCGCCCGGTCGGCGGCCGCCTCGGCCTCGACGAAGGCCCGCTGCGCGGCGGCGGCTGCCTTGCGCGCTGCATCGTCGGCCCGTGCCGCGGCGGCGGCCGCCTCGCGCTCGGCCAGCTCCAGCGCCCGGAACTGCAGCCGCCGGCTGGCCTCGGCGGCCGCCAGCCGCAGCGCGGCCAGCTCGGCCGCCGTCCAGTCGCGGGGCCGCTCGTCGGAGACCGAGAGGACGCCGATCGGGTGGCCGTGGACGTCGGTGAGCGGCACGGCGGCGTAGGCGACCACAGCCAGCTCGCGGACCCCCACGCGGTCGGCGAGATCGGGGTCCAGCCGGGCGTCGCGCAGCACCAACGGCGTGCCGGAGGCGACGACCCGCAGGCTCATCGACTGGGCGAGCGGCATCGACCGGCGGGACTCCCAGGGCTCGGGCAGCCCGTACGCGCCCGGGTACACCTGGCCGCCCTTGGACACGAGCACCACGAGCGCGCGGTGGACCTGCAGCTCGGCGGCCAGCCGCCGCGCCAGCTCGTCGAAGTCCGGGTCCGGGCGCGCCGGCAGCGGGGCCCAGGTGGGCAGCTCCCAGCCGGTGCTCTGCATGGTCGTCGCCCCCAGTCCGTGCTCGTGCGGTGGGCGCCGCGGGGGCTCCGCTCGCGGGCGTTCACCCGTTGGTGTCACCTGGATGCTGTCAGACTCCAGAGCGGGGTGCCCGGGTCCGATGGGGGCGACGTGGAGGAGATCCAGGACGCACCCGCGTCGGCGGCCCGCACCGCGATCCGGGACGGCGCGGTGACCAGCGTGTTCCAGCCGATCGTCGAGCTGGACAGCGGCCGGGTGGTCGCCTACGAGGCCCTCGCGCGGGGGCCCGAGGGCGTGTTGCGCTCGCCCGACGCGCTGTTCGCCGCCGCCCGCGCCGAGGGCTGCCTGACCGAGCTGGACCAGGCCTGCCGGGCCGCCGCGCTGCGTGGCGCCGTCGACCAGGGCCTGCTCGCCCCGCTCACCGTCTTCGTCAACGTCGAGCCCGACGCGCTGGACGACGCCCCGCTGGCGGCGATGTTCGACCCCGCCGACCGCTTCCCCGACGGCCTGCAGGTGGTCCTGGAGATCACCGAACGGGCGCTGGCCGCCCGGCCGGCCGAGCTGCTGCGCACGGTGGCCCGGGTGCGCGAGCTGGGCTGGGCCGTCGCGCTGGACGACGTGGGCGCCGAGTCGCTGTCGCTGGCCTTCATGCCGCTGCTGCGCCCCGACGTGGTGAAGCTCGACCTGCGGCTGGTGCAGGAACGCCCCGGTCCGGCCATCGCCGAGATCATGAACGCGGTCAACGCCTACGCGGAGTCGACCGGTGCCGTGGTGCTCGCCGCGGGCATCGAGGACGGCCGGCACCTGACGATGGCGCGGGCGCTGGGCGCTACCCTCGGCCAGGGCTGGCTGTTCGGCCGCCCCGGCCCGGGCGCGGTCCCCGGCCAGCGGACCGGCGCGCTGCGGCTGCCCGACGCCCGGCCGTCGGACGCCGACGCGGCGATGATCTCGCCGTTCGCCTGCCTGCCGTCTGAGGTGGCGGTGCGGGAGGCGCCCAAGGCGCTGCTGATCGAGCTGAGCAAGCAGCTGGAGCGCCAGGCCATGCGGCTGGGCGAGACCTGCGTCGTCGCCGCCGCCTTCCAGGAGGCGCGGCACGTCACCCCGGCGACCCGGCAGCGCTACCGCGACCTGGTCGAGCGGGTCGGCTTCGTCGCCGCCCTGGGTGAGGACCTGCCGGTCGAGCCGCTGCCCGGGCTCCGCGGCGCCCACCTCGCGCCCGACGACCCGGTGCGCGGCGAGTGGGACATCGTCGTGCTGAGCCCGCACTTCAGCGCGGCGCTGCTGGCCCGCGACCTCGGTGACGACGGCCCGGACATGGACCGCCGGTTCGCCTTCGCGCTGACCTACGAGCGGGACACCGTCGTCCGGGCCGCGCACGCGCTGCTGTCCCGGGTCGCCCCGCGCAGCGGCGCCGAGGCGGGAGCCGCGCCGTCCTCGGCCCCGGCGGTCGCCGCCGCGCGGCAGCTGCTCGCCGGCAGCGGGGCCGGCCACCCCGGCGAGGCGCTGCTGGAACGGGCGCTGGCCGCCGTGGGGTCGGGCGTCACCATCGTCGACCTGCGGCTGCCCGACCAGCCGCTGGTCTACGTCAACCCGGCGTTCGAGCAGCTGTCCGGCTTCCGGGCGCGCGAGGTGCTCGGCCGCAACTGCCGCTTCCTGCAGGGCGCCGACACCGACCCCGCTGCCGTCGGGCGGATCCGGGCGGCCGTCGCGGCGGGGGAGCCGGTCCAGGAGGTGCTGCTCAACCTGCGGGCCGAGGGCAGCACCTGGTGGAACGACTGCTCGCTCACCCCGGTCACCGACGCCTCGGGCGCCGTCGTCCAGTACATCGGCATCCAGACCGACGTCTCGGCGCGGGTCGAGGCGGAGCGGGCGCTGGCCACCGAGCGGGACCGCTGCCGCGACTACGAGGCGCGGCTGGCCGAGCTGGGGACCCGGCGCACCGCCGACGGCCACCGGGGTCAGACGTCGATCGACTCCCCGGGGGCCAGGCGCGCGTAGGGGGTGGGCTGCCCGGGGCCGCGCTCGCCGAACAGCCCCCGGAGCAGCGTCAGGCCGGTGTCGTTGAGCAGGCCGTCGTGCACCGCCACCGCCCGCTGGGCCTCCACCGCCCGCAGGTAGTCGATCAGCTCGCCGGTCTTCGACCACGGCGCGTGCGCGGGCAGCAGCAGGGTCGGGACGGCGACGTCGGGCACCGTGAGGGCGTCGCCCGGGTGGAAGACCCGCCCCTCGACCAGGAAGCCGACGTTGCGCACCCGCGGGATCTCCGGGTGGATGACCGCGTGCCACTCGCCGTGCACCGTGACGTCGAACCCGGCGGCGGTGAAGCGGTCGCCGTCGCCGACCACGTGCACCCGGGAGCCCAGGCCGGCGAGCTGCTCGGCCACCGAGCTGTTCGTCCACAGCTCCAGCGCGGGGTCGGCGAAGAGCGCGGCGCGCACCTTGTCCGGGACGAAGTGGTCGACGTGCTCGTGGGTGACCAGCAGGGCCGTGGCGCCGGCCCAGGCGTCGTCGGCGGTGAAGGCGCCGGGGTCGACCACCAGCCGGCGGTCTCCGTCGGACAGGACGACACAGGCGTGGCCGTGCTTGGTGAGCTGCACCGGGGCCTCCTCGGGGAGCGGGACGACACCGGCACGGTGCCACGGCGGCGGGGATGCGGGTGGACCCGGGGGCGTGACCCGGACGGGTGAGGCACTGCCGGACGGCTGTCCAGGCACGCCGGCGGTGCCGACAACCAGGGTGTGACCACGACCACCACCACCTTCGTCGCCGCCCGCAGCCGCGCGCACGGCCCGACGGCTGCCCTGTGGCACGCCGTCGAGGTGCACCGGACCGTCGCCGACCTGGACGGCGCCTGCGAGCTCACCGTCTGCGGGTCGCTGGCCCGCGTCAGCACCGAGCGGGCGTGGCCGGCCACCGGCACCGACGTCTGCCCGGCCTGCACCACCCAGGCCCGCTGACCGGGGACTGAGACGGACCCGCCGCCCGGTGTGAACGCCGGGCGGCGGAGCCCCGTACTCCTCGTCGCAGGGCCCTCCCGGCCCCGCGCCGGACGGACGCAGCGTCCACCTCCGGCACCTGCCAGACGACGGAGTCAGCCATGTCCTCGAAGCGCACCCGCATCATCGCCGGAGCAGCCGTGCTCGGGTTCATGGCGGCCACCGCCCCGGCGGCCCTCGCCGACGGCGACGCCCCGCGTGGGGGGCAGTCCTCGGACGGCCGGCACGACGGGGAGAACCTGGCCGCGATCGGCCTGACCCCCGACGGGAAGCGGCTCGTCTCCTTCGACACCGATCGCCCGGAGCGGGCCCGCGACCTGGGCGTCGTGCAGGGCCTGGTCGGTGACGGCCGGCTCGTCGGCATCGACCACCGCCCGGCCAACGGCCTGCTCTACGGCGTCGGCGACAAGGGCGGGGTCTACACGATCGCCGGGGCCACGGCCACCAAGGTCTCCCAGCTCAGCGTCGCGCTCTCCGGCACCGCCTTCGACATCGACTTCAACCCGGTCGTCGACCGGCTGCGGATCGTCAGCGACGCCGGCCAGAACCTGCGGCACGACGTGGGCGCGCAGGGCGGCACGTCGACCGACGGCGTGCTGAGCTACCCGGCTGCCCCGCCGGCCACCACGCCGACGACGGCCACCGGGGTCACCGGTGCCGCGTACACCAACAACGACGCGGACCCGGCCACGGCCACGACCCTCTTCGACGTCGACACGGTGCTGGACCAGGTCGTGATCCAGTCCCCGGCCAACGCCGGCCTGCTCGCCGCCACCGGCAAGCTCGGCGTGGACGCCACCGGTGACGCCGGCTTCGACATCTACAGCGAGGTCCGCCGGGGCAGCGCGGTCGAGCTCTTCCCCTACCTGGTGCTGCAGGTGGGTGGTCGCTACGGCCTCTACGAGGTCTCCCTGCTGACCGGCCGGGTCACGCCGGAGGGCACCTTCCCGCGCGACCGGCAGGTGAGCGACATCGCCCTCGTGCCCGGCCAGCTCTGAGCCGACCGCCCGGCGTTCCACGTGGAACGCCGGGCGTCACCTGCCGGTGAACTCCGCGGGGCGCTTGGCCAGGAACGCCTCCACCGCCTCGCGGTGGTCGGCGCTCCCACCCAGCTCGGTCTGCAGGCTCGCCTCCAGCGCCAGGGTGTCCTCCAGCGAGTCGGTCGCGGCGGTGGCCAGCACGGTCTTGATCGCCCGGTAGGCCAGCGTCGGTCCGGTCGCGAGCCGGGCGGCCAGCGCCTGCGACTCGGCCAGCACCTGCTCCGGCGGCACCACCCGGTGCACCAGCCCCCAGTGGCCGGCCATCTCGGCGGTGAACGGCTCGGGGAACAGCAGCAGCTCGGTGGCCCGCGACCCGCCGACGCAGTGCACCAGCCGGGAGGCCAGCGCCGAGTCGCTGGACAGCCCGATGCCGGCGAACGCGGTGGTGAACTTCGCCCCGGCCGCCGCCACCCGCAGGTCACCGGCGAGCGCGATGCCCATCCCGGCGCCGGCGCAGGCGCCGTTGATGCCGACCACGAGCGGCACCCGGAGCGCGGCCAGCGCCCGGATCAGCGGGTTGTACTCGGCCTCGACCACCGACAGGGAGCTCTCCGCGTTCCCGCGGAGCACCTCGACGTGCTCGGCGAGGTCCTGCCCCACGCAGAAGGCCCGGCCGCTGCCGGTGAGCAGCACGGCGCGCACCGACCCGTCCGCGGCCACCGCCTGCACGTGGTCCATCAGCTCGGTGCGCAGCTGGTGGGAGAGCGCGGGGCGCTGCAGGGTCAGCGTCGCGACCCCGCCGGCGTCGCTGCGGGTGACGGTGGGCTCGGACATCGTCGTCCTCTCAGTCCTGGGCGTAGTCGTGGAAGCCGCGGCCGGTCTTGCGGCCCAGCTCCCCGGCCGCCACCTTGTCACGCAGCAGCTGCGGTGGGCTGAACCGTTCGCCCAGCGTGCCGGCCAGGTGCTCGGCGATGGCCAGCCGCACGTCCAGCCCGACCAGGTCGGTGGAGCGCAGCGGGCCCATCGGGTGCCGGTAGCCCAGCTCCATCGCCGCGTCGATCGCCTCGGCGTCGGCGACGCCCTCCTCGAGCATCCGGATCGCCTCCAGGCCGAGCAGCACGCCCAGCCGGGAGGAGGCGAAGCCGGGGGAGTCGCGCACCACGACGTCGGTCTTGCCCAGCGCGCGCACCCAGCCCCGGGTGGCCGTGACGACGTCCTCGGCGGTCTCCGGGGCGACCACCACCTCGACCAGCTTCGACGCCGGCACCGGGTTGAAGAAGTGCATGCCGAGGAACCGGGCCGGCCGCTGCAGCGCCGCCGCGAGCTCGGTGATCGACAGCGACGAGGTGTTCGTCGCCAGCACGGCGTCCGGCCCCAGCACCGCCTCGGCGGCGGTGAGCACGGCGACCTTCAGGTCGGCCCACTCCGGCACGGCCTCGACCACCAGGCCGGTGCCGCCGGCCAGCTGCGCCGGGGAGTCGACCAGCGAGAGCCGGGCCAGCACGTCGGCGACGTCGCCGGTGAGCTTCCCGCGTCGGGCGGACTCCTCGAGGCCCTCGGCCACCCGGCCGCGGGCGGCCTCCGCGGCCTCGTCGCCGGCCTCGACGACCTCCACCCGGGCGCCGGCGAGGAGGAAGGCCTGCGCGATGCCGGCGCCCATCCGGCCGCCGCCGATGACCCCCACCCGGTCCGGGACGTCGCTCATCTCATCGTCTCCTCGGTTCCCCGCCGGGCACCGTCGCCCGCCGGACCTGCCGCCATCATGCCGAGCAGGGGCCGGCGCCGGAGCGCGGGCCGGGGACCGATGAGTGGTCCCGGTCACCCGGTGTGTACGCAACCGGATCGCGCGCCTAAGGTGAGCCTGCCCTTCGTCACCGGACGCAGGGATCCTGCTGTGTCCGGAGGTGCAGCCATGGGGCCGGTGTTCACCGCCAGCTACCTCATCGGTCTGCGTGAGGGCCTGGAGATGGTCCTCATCGTCAGCGTGCTCGTGGCCTACCTGGTGAAGACCGGCCGCCGCCAGCACCTGCTGCCGGTCTGGGCCGGTGTGGGCGCGGCCGCCGCGCTCTCGATCGGGTTCGGCTGGGCGCTCAGCTACGTCTCCACGACGGTGCTCGGCGGCCCCGGCCAGGAGCTGTTCGACGCGATCACCTCGGTGCTCGCCGTCGCGCTGGTCACCTGGATGGTGTTCTGGATGCGCCGCACCGCCCGCCGGCTCTCCGGTGAGCTGCGCGGCCGGCTGGACGGCGCGATCGGCCTCGGGGTCGGCGCGGTCGTCGGCATCGCCTTCCTCTCCGTCGCCCGCGAGGGCCTGGAGACGACGCTGCTCTTCTTCGCCTCCGCCCAGGGCGCCACCTCGTCTTCCCCGCTGCTCGGGCTGGGTGCCGGCCTGCTGACCGCGGTCGTCGTGGGCGTCGGCCTGTACGCCGGGGCGATCCGGATCAACCTCTCCCGCTTCTTCATGGTCAGCGGCGCCCTGCTCGTGCTGGTCGCCGCCGGGATCTTCAAGTACGCGGTGCACGACTTCCAGGAGGCCGGCGTCCTGCCCGGCCTGTCCACCCTCGCCTTCGACGCCAGCGGCTGGCTGGACCCCACCAGCTGGTACGGCGCGCTGGCCGCCGGGCTGTTCAACATCACCCCGCAGCCCAGCGTGCTGGAGACGGTCGCCTGGCTGGCGTACCTGGTGCCGGTGCTCGTGCTGTTCCTGCTCCCCGCCCGCACCCGCTCGACCCCGGCCGCCGCCCCGGCGCCGGCCCCTGACGTCGTCTCGGAGAACACCCCGCATGTCCAAGCCCGCGCGTAAGCGCCTCGCCCTCGCCACCCTCACCGGGCTGACCGCCGTCACCCTGGCCGCCTGCGGCGGTGACGACCCCTCCTCCGGCGGCTCGTCGGCTGCCGCCGACGACATCGCGGTGGCCGCCAGCGACGACGCCTGCGACGTCGCCACCACCGAGCTGGACGCCGGCGTGCACCAGTTCACCGTCACCAACTCCGGCAGCAAGGTGACGGAGTTCTACGTCTACGCCGACGGCGACCGGGTGATGGGCGAGGTGGAGAACATCGCCCCGGGCGTCGCCCGCGAGCTGCGGGTCGAGCTGCCGGCCGGCGAGTACGAGACCGCCTGCAAGCCGGGCATGGTCGGCGACGGCATCCGCTCTGACCTCACCGTCTCCGGCGAGGCCTCCACGCTGTCCGAGGACGAGACGCTCGCCCAGGCCGGGGTCGACTACCAGCGCTACGTGCAGTCGCAGACCGGCGCGCTGCTGGAGCAGACCACCGCCTTCACCGACGCGGTCAAGGCCGGCGACATCGAGGGCGCCAAGGCGCTCTTCCCGGTCTCGCGCACCTACTGGGAGCGGATCGAGCCGGTCGCGGAGATCTTCGGCGACCTCGACCCGATCATCGACGGCCGCGAGGGCGACCAGGCCGAGGGTGAGGACTTCACCGGGTTCCACCGGATCGAGAAGGCGCTGTGGGAGACCGGCGACGTCTCCGACATGGGCCCCTACGCCGACCAGCTGAAGGCCGACGTCGAGGAGATCGTGGCGCTGGCCAACGACGTCACCCTCGACCCGCTGCAGCTGGCCAACGGTGCCAAGGCGCTGCTCGACGAGATCGCCACCGGGAAGATCACCGGCGAGGAGGACCGGTACTCGCACACCGACCTCTGGGACTTCGCCGCCAACCTCGAGGGCTCCGAGGCCGCCGTCCAGGCGCTCCGCCCCTACCTGGAGGAGAACGACGCCGACCTGGTCGCCGAGATCGACGAGCGGTTCGCCGCGACCGAGGCGGAGCTGGAACAGTACCGATCGGGCGACGGTTGGACCCTCTACGACCAGCTGACCGAAGAGCAGCTGCGCGGCCTGAGCGACAGCATCACCGCCCTGACCGAGTCGGTCAGCCAGGTGGCCTCGGTCGTCGCCGGAGAGTGAGTCCTGAGCCTGCATGAGCACTGACGGTCTGTCCCGCCGCCGCTTCTTCGGCCTCGCCGGCGCCGGCACCGCCGGCGTCATCGCCGCCGGTGCCGCCGGCGGGGTCATCGGGCGGGCCACGGCCGAGGAGCCGGCCGCCCCGGCCGGCGCCGCCGCCGACGACGCGGTCCCGTTCACCGGCGCGCACCAGGCCGGGATCGTCACCCCGGCGCAGGACCGGCTGCACTTCGTCGCCTTCGACGTCATCACCGACGACCGCGCCGAGCTGGTCGAGGTGCTGCAGGCGTGGACGGCGGCCGCCCGGCGGATGACCGCGGGGCAGGACGCCGGCGAGGTCGGCGCGGTCGGCGGCGGGCAGTACGACGTCCCCGACGACACCGGTGAGGCGCTGGGCCTGCCCGCCAGCGGGCTGACCCTGACCGTCGGCTTCGGGCCGACGCTGTTCACGACCGCCGACGGCGTCGACCGCTTCGGGCTGGCCGCGCGCCGGCCGGCGCCGCTGGCCCCGCTGCCGAGCTTCCCCGGCGACGCCATCGACGAGGCGATCAGCGGCGGCGACCTGTGCGTGCAGGCCTGCGCCAACGACCCGCAGGTCGCGGTGCACGCCATCCGCAACCTGGTCCGGCTGGGGGCGGGCGTGGTCAGCGTCCGCTGGTCGCAGCTGGGCTTCGGCCGGACGTCGTCCACCTCCAGCGCGCAGGCCACCCCGCGGAACCTGTTCGGCTTCAAGGACGGCACCGACAACCTCAAGGCCGAGAGCCCGAAGGCGCTGGACCAGTTCGTCTGGGTGGCCGACGGCGACCCGGGCGCGGACTGGCTGGCCGGCGGTTCCTACGTGGTGACCCGCAAGATCCGGATGCGGATCGAGCCGTGGGACACCTCGACGCTGGCCGAGCAGGAGGCCACCATCGGCCGCACCAAGAAGGCGGGGGCGCCGCTGGGCCAGCGGGCGGAGTTCGACCCGGTCGACTTCACCAAGCAGGTCGACGGCGAGTTCGCCGTCCCGCCCACCTCGCACGTCTTCCTCGCCCACCCGACCAACTCCGGGACGGCGATCCTGCGGCGCGGCTACAGCTTCGTCGACGGCTCCGACGGGCTGGGCCGGCTGGCCGCCGGGCTGTTCTTCATCGCCTACCAGCGGAACCCGGAGACCGGCTTCGTGCAGGTGCAGCGGAACCTGCGCACGGACGCGATGAACGAGTACATCCAGCACACCTCCTCGGCGGTGTTCGCCTGCCCGCCGGGCGTCACCGGGGACGACGACTGGTGGGGTCGCGCGCTCTTCTCCTGACTGGACGGGACGGGTGCCCGGTGGCCAGGCTGGTCACCATGGCTGAGGGCACTCCCCGCATCGTGGTCGTCGGCGGCGGGTTCGCCGGGTTCTACGCACTGCGCCACCTGCACCGGCACCTGGCGCCCGAGCAGGCCGAGCTGGTGCTGGTGAACCCCACCGACTACCTGCTCTACAGCCCGCTGCTGCCCGAGGTGGCGACCGGTGTCATCGAGGCCCGGCACATCGCCGTCTCGCTGCGGCGCGCGCTGCCGCGGGTGCGGCTGGTGCTCGGCCACGTCACCGGCGCCGACCTGGCCGCCCGCACCGTGACGGTGACCTCCGCGCCGGCCTCCGGCCCGCGGGAGGTGCACCAGGAGCACTGGGACCGGCTGGTGCTGGTGCCGGGTTCGGTCACCCGGCAGTTCGACATCCCCGGTGTCGCCGAGCATGCCCGCGGGCTGAAGACGCTGGTCGAGGCGGTCTACCTGCGCGACCACCTGATGCACCAGCTGGACGCGGCCGACGCCGAGCCGGACACCGAGGAGGGCCGCGCCCGGCGCCGGGAACGGCTCACCGTCGTCGCGGTCGGGGCCGGCTACACCGGGACGGAGTTCGTCGCCCAGACCCAGCGCTGGCTGCGCACGATCGAGCGCCGCTGGAACCGCACCGGCACCGAGGACATCCGCTGGATCCTGGTCGACGTGGCCCCGACGGTGCTGCCCGAGCTCGGCCCGGAGCTCGGCCGCCTCGCCCTGGACCTGCTGCACGACCGCGGCGTCGACGTCCGGCTCGGGGTGAGCGTGGCGTCGGCCGACGCGCGCAGCGTCACCCTCACCGACGGCACCGTCGTCGCCACCCGGACGCTGGTGTGGGGCGCCGGGGTGGCGCCCAGCCCGCTGGTCGCCGGGCTCGACCTACCCACCCGCAAGGGCCGGGTCGTCGTCGACGCCGACCTCTCGGTGCCCGGGGTGCCGCACGTCTGGGCGGCCGGCGACGCCGCCGCCGTGCCCGACCTCGCCGCGGCGCTGCCCGCGGCGACCCCGCCGGACACCCCGCCGACCGCGCAGCACGCCCAGCGGCAGGGCACGGCGCTGGGCCGGAACATCGCCGCCAGCCTGGGGGTGGGCACCGCGAGGCCCTACCGGCACCGCGACCTCGGCCTGGTCGCCGACCTGGGCGGCCGGGACGCCGTCGCCAAGCCGCTCGGGGTGCCGCTGACCGGGCCGCTGGCCAAGTTCGTGACCCGCGCCTACCACCTGTACGCCCTGCCGGCGATGGCCAACCGGCTGCGGGTGGCGACCGACTGGCTGTGGCAGGCGGTGCTGCCGCCGGAGAGCACCCAGCTCGACGTCGTCCGGCCGGAGGACGCGCGGCTCGCCGCCGCTCAGGGCACCGGGATCTACGGGCCGCCGGCGAGCTGACCGGTCAGGCGGTGTTGGACCGCCGGTGCACGTCGGCGCCGCGGACCCGCTCGCCGCAGGCCGCGCAGGTGGTCGTCGCCTGCAGCTCGTGGTCGTGGTGCAGCAGCGTCACCGGCGGGGTCTCCACCGCCCAGCGGTCGCCCCAGGCCATCAGCGAGCGGAGCACCGGCAGGAGGTCCTTGCCGGCCGGCGTCAGGTGGTAGTCGAACCGCGGGGGCGCGTCGGAGTACTGCCGCCGCTCCAGCACCTCGGCCTCGACCAGCGCCTTGAGCCGGGCGGAGAGCCGGTCCCGGGGGGCGCCGGTGCCGGCGAGGATCTCGCTGAACCGGTGGTTGCCCAGCGACACCTCGCGGACGGCGAGCAGCGACCAGCGGTCGCCGACCACCTCCAGGGCGGCGGCGATCGAGCAGAAGCGTCCGGGCAGCTCCGACACCAGCGTCACACCTCCAGGTTTGCACATCAAACCGACGACCGCTAACGTCCGCCTCTCGGTTCGATCGTCAAACCATCCCGTCGGGGGACCCATGCCCAGCGCCGTCGCCGCTGCCACGCCGGTCCTGCGGGCCACCCCGCAGCAGGTCCGCACCCTGCTCATGGCGTCGCTGGCCACGCTGCTGGTGCTGATCACCTTCGTCACGCCGCTGGCCACCGCCGTCCGGACGACGGTGGCCCTGGACGCCGGACCGGGCGCCCAGGCGTGGCTGCTCAGCGCGATGAGCGTGGGCCTGGCCACCGCGCTGCTCACCGCCGGCGTGCTCGCCGACGACCTCGGCCGGCGCCGGGTCTTCACCGCCGGGCTGGTCGTGCTCGGCCTGGGTGCGGTGCTCGTCGCGGTGTCCGGCTCCCCGGGCGTCTTCATCGCCGGCCGGCTGCTGCAGGGGGTGGGTGGCGCGGCGGTGCTCGCCTGCGCCCTCGGCCTGATCGGGGCGGCGTTCCCGCCGGGCCCCGCCCGCAGCCGGGCGGCCGCCGTCTGGGGCGCCAGCGTCGGGGCGGGCACCGGGCTGGGCGGCCTGGTCACCGTCGCGCTGGACCACGGGCAGGGCTGGCGGACGACGTACTGGGCGACCGCCGCCGCGGCCGTGCTGCTGGCCGGCGTCGCGCGGTGGACGCTGGCCGAGTCCGGTGGCCGCGCCGACCGGCGGGTCGACCTCGCCGGGATCGTGCTGCTCGCCGGCGGGATGAGCGCCCTGCTCGCCGGCCTGGTGCAGTCCCGCGGCGGGTGGGGGCAGCCCTCGGTCGCCGTCCTGCTCGTGCTCGGCGTCGCACTGCTGGCTGCCTTCGTCCCCGCCGAGCTGCGGCAGACCGCGCCGATGATCGACCTGCGGCTGTTCCGCATCCCCGGCTTCCTGGCCGCCACGGTCGGGGCGTTCGTCACCGGCGCGACGGTGGTGGGCCTGAGCTCCTACGTGCCCACGGTGCTCCAGCGCGGCCTGGGCGAGAGCCTGCTCAGCGCCACTCTGCTGGTGCTGGTGTGGTCGGCGGTCAGCACCGCCACCGCGCTCGCCGTCCGGCTGGTGCCCGGGCTGGACGGCCGGGTGCTGCTGGCGATCGCCCTGGCCGTCTGCGCGGTGGGGCTGGGCGCGTACGCGGTGCTCGACGCGGGCTCCTCCGGCGCCCGGCTGCTGCCGGGGCTCGTCGTCCTGGGCGTCGGCTACGGGGCCGCCAACGCCGCGCTGGGCCGGGAGGCGGTGGCGCACGTGCCGCCCGCGCAGGCCGGGATGGGCAGCGGCGCCAACAACACCGCGCGCTACCTCGGCGCCGCGGTCGGGGTGACCGTCGTCGTCCTGGTGGCCGGCTCGGGCACCCCGGTGGAGCTGCTGGCCGGTTGGGACCGGGCGGCGCTGGGCGGGGCGGTGCTCACCCTGCTCGGTGCGCTGCTGGTCGCGGTGATCCGGCCGGCCCGCACCGGCTGACGGGCGGAACGGCGCGGCCCTAGGGTTCGGCCCATGGTCGCCGACGCCCAGCAGCCGATGCGCGTGGTCATCGCGCCGGACTCCTTCAAGGGCACGCTGGGGGCGGCCGAGGCCGCCGACGCGCTGGCCGCCGGCTGGCGCGAGGTGCGCCCGGACGACGAGGTGCTCACCCTCCCGCTGGCCGACGGCGGCGAGGGCACGCTCGAGGCGCTCGGGCACGACCTCCCACCGGGGTGCTGGCGGAGCGCGCAGGTGACAGGTCCCGACGGCCGGCCGATGGAGGCCGCCTGGCTGCTGCTGCCCGACGGCACCGCCGTGGTCGAGATGGCCCGGGCGGCCGGGCTGCCGCTGCTCGAGCGCCCCGACCCGCTGGGCGCGACCACCCGGGGGCTGGGCGAGCTGCTGGCCGCCGTCGTCGCCGCGGGCGTCGACCGGGTGCTGCTGACGCTGGGCGGGTCGGCCACGACCGACGGCGGCACCGGCGCGCTGGCCGCGCTGGGCGCCCGCTTCCTGGACGCCGACGGCGCCGACCTGCCGCCCGGCGGCGGTGCGCTGGCCCGGCTGCACCGGGTCGACCTCGGCGGGCTCACCCCGCCGCCGCCCGGCGGCGTCCAGTGCCTGGTCGACGTCACCGCACCGCTGCTCGGCCCGCTGGGCGCGGCCGGCCAGTTCGGACCGCAGAAGGGCGCCTCCCCGGCGCAGGTCGCCGAGCTCGACGCTGCGCTCGCCCGGCTGGCCGACCTGCTCGGCGGCGACCGGGCGGCGCCCGGCGCGGGTGCGGCCGGGGGGACGGCGTACGGGTTCGCCGCCTGCTGGGGTGCCGACTTCGTCAGCGGGGCTGCCGCCGTGGCCGCGGCCGCCGGGCTCGACGACGCGCTGGCCGGCGCTGCCCTGGTGGTCACCGGGGAGGGGCAGTTCGACGCCCAGTCGCTGCGCGGCAAGGTCGTCGGCGAGCTGGTCGAGCGGGCCGGCCGCGCCGGGGTGCCGGTCACCGTCGTCGCCGGCCGGGTGGACGCCGACGGCGAGCTGCCGGTGCAGCGGGCGGTCTCCCTCACCGACCTGGCCGGGGACGTCCCGGCGGCGATGGCCGAGCCCGCGCGGTGGCTCGCCGAGGCAGGTCGTCAGCTCGCGCGGGAACAGTCCGTCACACGGTGACGTTGGCGGCTAGGGTCACCCAGCCGTCCGAACGCATGTGTACGAACGCCCTCGCGGGGCATCACCCACGCGGAGCGTCCAGCCAGCGCCGGCCGGCCCGGGTGTGCACCGGACGAGCAGGCAGGACGAGGGGACGGCGCGACGTGGTGGAGCCAGCGAGGAAGATCCTCGCCGACCGCTACGAACTGCGCGCCCTGCTCGCCGCCGGCGGCATGGGCCAGGTCTGGCGGGCGCACGACCAGCTGCTCGGCCGCCCGGTCGCGGTCAAGGTGCTGCGCAGCGAGTACACCGGCGACGAGCTCTTCCTGGCCCGCTTCCGGGCCGAGGCGCAGCACGCCGCGGCGCTGGGCCACCCGAACATCGCCGCCGTCTACGACTACGGCGAGGAGCCGGCGATCGACGGGTCGGGCGAGCACCTCGCCTACCTGGTCATGGAGCTGGTCGAGGGCGAGTCGCTGTCCTCCCTGCTCGCCCGCGGCGGCGCGCTCACCCCCGACCGCACGCTCGACCTGCTCCGGCAGACCGCCGCCGCGCTGGCCGTCGCCCACGAGGCCGGCGTCGTCCACCGGGACGTGAAGCCGGGCAACGTGCTCGTCCGCTGGGACGGCACCGTCAAGATCACCGACTTCGGGATCGCGTGGTCGGCGGGCAGCGTGCCGCTGACCCAGACCGGCCAGGTGATCGGCACCGCCTCCTACCTCTCCCCGGAGCAGGCGGCCGGCGCGCACGCCACCCCGGCGAGCGACGTCTACGCCCTGGGCATGGTCGGCTACGAGTGCCTGGCCGGTCGGCGGGCGTTCGACGGCGACAACTCGGTCACCATCGCGCTGCGGCACCTGCGCGACACCCCCGACCCGCTGCCCGACGAGGTCCCGGCCGGCATCCGCACGCTCATCGAGCACGCCCTGGTCAAGGACCCGGCGCAGCGCTACCCGGACGGCGCGGCGTTCGTGGCCGCCGTTGACGAGGTGCTCGCCGGCCGGCAGCTGCCGCCGGTGCAGCGCACCGACACGCAGAGCTTCTGGCTGCTGCCCGACGCCGCGGCGCTCGCCGGGGCGGCCCCGGCCACCGGCGAGACGCGGCGCCCGCCCCGCCCGGCGCCGCAGGGCCGGGTCGGCCGGCTGCTGGTGCCGCTCGTGGCGCTGCTGGTCGGCGCCGGGCTCGCCGCGGGCGTGCTCCAGGCGCTGACCCCGACCGCGCCGCCGGCGACCACCGCCTCCACGCTCCAGGTGACCGCGTCCCCGGCGGCCGACGAGCTGGTGCTGGAGCGGGCCGACTACGTGGGCCGCCCGGTCGACGCCGTGCGCATCCAGCTGGAGGCGATGGACCTCCAGGTGCAGCTGGAGGCCGTCGAGACCGACGAGGTGTCCCCGGGCACCGTCGTCGACGTCGCGCCGCTGTCGGTCCGGCTGCAGCCCGGCCAGACCGTGCTGGTCAGCTACGCGGCCGCCGCCGAGCCGCGCAGCAGCTCCGCGGGCGGCTCCTCGCGCGCGCCGGCCGAGGCCGTCGTCCAGTCCCCGGAGAAGGCGACGCCGTCGGCCAGCCCGACGCCGCGGGCGACCACCAGCACGCCGACCCCCAGCCCGACCGCCACGCCGACCCCCACGGTGACCACCGAGCCCGTGGAGACCGAGCCGGTGGAGACCGACGAGCCGGACGAGGACGACGACGACGACGAGGACGGCGGCACCCCGGTGACCACCGCCCCCACCACGACGGCCACGCCGACCAGCACCGCCGCGACGACGCTGCGCTGAGCTCGCCGGGCCCGTCGGGCCCGCGCGCCGGTATCGTCCAGCCCGACAGGGCCGCCGCACCGTGGCGGCGGACCTCGCTGGTCGTGAGGGGCCGTGGTCACGCGAGCGGACGAGCCGGAGCACGCAGCCGGCCCGAGCGCGGCCCGCATCGACCACACCGCCGTCTTCCGGGCGATGCCGACGCCCTACCTGGTGCTGACGCCCGACCTGGTGATCGCCGACGCCAACGACGCCTTCCTGGCCAGCACGGGCCGGGCGCTGGCCGAGCTCGTCGGCCGGGACCTCTTCGACGCCTTCCCGGGCAACCCCAACGACCACGAGCCGGACGGCGGGGCGGCCAAGGTGCGCGCGGCGATCCTGCGGGCCAGGGACACCGGCCGGCCGCACACCATGCCGGTGCAGCAGTACGACATCCCGGACCGTGCCGGGGGCTTCGTCAAGCGCTTCTGGAGCCTGATCAGCGTCCCGGTGCTCGACGCGGCCGGCGGGTGCCGGTACGTGCTCCAGCGGGCCGAGGACATCACCGACTACGTCCGCGAGCAGGCCCAGGCAGGGCACCCGAGCGGCACCGGCAAGAAGTGGCGGCGCCGCGTGCTCGAGGTGGAGAGCGACCTGTTCGCCCGAGCCGCCGAGCTCCGGGCATCGCGGGAGGCGGAGGCCGAGACCGCCCGCCGGCTGGCCGCCCTCTCCGCGGTCGCCCTGGCCCTCGGCGAGGCGGAGACGCTCGACGAGCTGGCCCGGGTGGTCACCCACCGCGGTCTGGTGGGCCTCGGCGCGATCGGCGGGGCGGTCGGCGTCCGCGAGGGCGACCACCTGCGCATCGTGCTGACGGAGGACCTGGGTGCCGCCCAGGCGGGTGCGGACACCCTGCTGCCCCTCGAGGCCGGCTACCCCGGCTGCGTGGCGGCCCGCACCGGGCAGCGGGTGCTGCTGCCGGACACCGCAGCCAGCCTCGCGTTCTCCGCCGAGTGGGCGGCGCTGATGGCCGACACGGTCGGGCAGGCCTGGGCGGCGGTGCCGCTGGAGAGCGGCGGGCGGCGGATCGGCTCGCTCAGCGTCGCCTGGGACCGGCCGCGGACGCTGGACGAGGGCGAGCTGGAGCTGCTGGTCGCGCTGGCCGCGCAGTGCGCCCAGGCGCTGGAGCGGATCCGGGCCCGGCAGGCCGAGCAGGAACGGCACGCCGCCGTCCAGGGGATGGCCGAGGCGCTGCAGCGCAGCCTGCTCACCGAGCCGCCGGAGCCCGACCACCTGGAGATCGCCGTCCGCTACCTCCCCGCGGCGTCCCAGGCCCAGGTCGGCGGCGACTGGTACGACGCCTTCCTGCTCGGCGACGGCCGCACCGCCCTGGTCATCGGCGACGTCACCGGGCACGACCGGCACGCCGCGGCGGCGATGGCCCAGGTGCGCAACGTGCTCCGCGGGGTGGCGCACAGCCTGCAGGAGCCACCGGCCGCCGTCCTGACCGCGCTGGACCGGGCGATGTGCGACCTCGCGGTCGACACGCTGGCCACCGCGGTGCTGGCGACGATCGAGCAGGGGCCGGCGGAGGAGGCCCGGGGGGTGCGGCTGCTCCGCTGGAGCAACGCCGGCCACCCGCCACCGCTGCTGGTCTCGCCGGAGGGGGAGGTGTCCGTGCTCGAGCACGAGCCGGACCTGCTGCTGGGCCTGGACCCCTCGGCGTCGCGCGCTGACCACGTCGCCGAGCTGCGCGCCGGGGCGACGGTGCTGCTCTACACCGACGGCCTGGTCGAGCGGCGGGGGTCCTCGCTGGACGCCGGGCTCGCCTGGCTGGTCGCCGAGGTCGGCCGGGTGGGCCGGCTGCCGCTGGAGGAGGTCTGCGACCGGCTGCTGGGCGCGCTGGAGGGGGCCGTGGAGGACGACGTCGCGCTGCTCGCCGTCCGGGCCCACCCGCAGGACCGGCCGCGCCCCGCCGAGGCGGGCCGCAGCCGGCTGCCGGCCGGGCACAGCGCGGTCAGCGGCTGACGGCCCGGCGCGGCAGCAGGGGCAGGCCGGTGGCGCGGCAACCGAGGGCCAGGCACGCCACGGCGCCGGCCAGCGCGAGCCGACCCGGCGACGCGTCCACCCCGCCGAGCAGCACGCCGACGGCGCCCGCACCGGCGGCCGCGGCGAGCAGCCGTTCCCGACCGGTGCGCAGGCCGACCACGGCGAGCAGCAGCCCCGCGACGACCGCGACCCGAGCGGGGTGCGCGGCGCCGGCCAGCTGACCGGACCACGGCAGGCCGAGCGCGGCCACGGCGAGCACGGCGGCCCCGAGGAACCAGCTGCGCCCGCCGCTCACTCGTCGCGTCCGGGGGCCAGCCACAGCGCGGCGCCGGCTGCCGCGACGGCGGCCGTCAGCCAGAACCCGCGGTCGCTGGCGGCCAGCGGCAGCGCCACCAGCACCCACGCGGCGGCCAGCGCCGCCAGGCCGACCGCACCGGCCCGCCAGGCGGTCCGGGCCGGCAGCCGGCCGGTCAGCGCGGCGACCGCCGGGACCAGCACCAGCAGCGCGCCCAGCGTGGCGAAGGCCGACCAGGTCGGGACGACCTCCCACAGCGACTGGTTGCCGAAGTCGAGGGCCAGCCCCACCTGCAGCAGCACCAGCGCGAGCACGCCCAGGCCCAGCGGCAGCAGCGCGCTGCCGTGGCGGCCGGCGCCCTGCAGCGCGGCGAGCGGTGAGCGGCGCTGCCCCGGAGGAGGGGTCGCCGGCATGCCGACGGAGGTGGACGGCCCCGGGGACGGCGGCGGGCTCGCCGCGCTGCTGCCGTGCGCGGCCTCCGGGGTGAACCCCGGCACGAAGTCGACCGGCCCGGTCACCTGCGTGGACGACGCGGGGTCGTAGTACCCCGGCTGGTGGGCGGTCGGCTGCTCGTGCTGACCGGCGCCCGGGCCGGGCTGGCCGGGCAGCGGCTGGCCGGGGGCGGCGGCCGGGGTCCACCCGGGCGCCGGCTGGGTCGGTGGCTCACCGGCCGGCACCTCCGCCGGCGAGGGGTCCAGGGTCTCCTGCCGCTGGCTGGGCGGGAGCAGAATCGACTGGGTCCGCGGGTCGTCGCCGTCGGTGTGCGGCTGCGGCTCGGGGATCGGCGGGTGCGGGGAGCTCATCTGTCCTCCTGGTGGCGGGCGTCGGGGTGCGGCCCCGGCAGTGGATGCCGGGGGTCCGGACGGCAGGCAGGGGCATGCCACCGTAGCGGCGCCGCCCCCTAGGGTCGGTCCGTGGCAGTGCGTGCGGGCATCGTGGTCACCGGTACCGAGGTGCTCACCGGGCGGGTGAGCGACCGCAACGGCCCCTGGCTGGCCGAGGCGCTCCGGGCCCGCGGGGTCGACGTCGGGTCGGTCGTCGTGGTCGGCGACCGGCCGGAGGACCTGCGCGCGGCGCTGGGCTTCCTGGCCGGCAGCGTCGACCTGGTCATCACCAGCGGGGGCCTCGGGCCGACCGCCGACGACCTCACCGCGGCCGTCGTCGGCGACTTCCAGGGCCGGCCCTCGATCGTCGACGAGGCGCTGGAGGAGCGGATCGCAGCCGTGGTGGCCCGGCTCTCCGCCCGCCGCGGCTGGCGGATGGACCCGGGAGCGACCGCAGCCGGCGTCCGCAAGCAGGCGCAGGTGCCCGCCGGGGCGACCGTGCTGGAACCGGTCGGGACGGCGCCGGGGCTGGTCGTGCCGGTGGCCGAGGGGCGCAGCGGGCCGCCGGTGCTGGTGCTGCCCGGGCCGCCGTCGGAGCTGCAGGGCATGTGGCCCGCTGCCGTCGACTCCGCCCCGGTGCGCGCAGCGCTGGCCGGTGCCACCGAGCTGCGGCAGCGGACCCTGCGGCTGTGGGGCACCCCGGAGTCGGAGCTCGCGGCCACCCTGCGCCGGGTCGACGACGAGCTGGCCGGGCTGGAGGTCACCACCTGCCTCCGCGACGGCGAGCTGGAGATCGTCACCCGCTACGACGCGGGCGCCGAGCCGGCCTACGGGCGGCTGGAGCAGGCGGTCACCGCCGACTTCGGGGACACGCTGTTCAGCGACGGGCCCACCGCCGACGCGCTGGTCGCCACCGCGTTCGCGGACCGCGGCTGGACGGTCGCGGTGGGGGAGTCGTGCACCGGCGGGCTGCTCACCGCCCGGCTGACCGCGGTCGAGGGCTCCTCGGCGTGGGTGCTCGGCGGGGTGGCGGCCTACGCGAACAGCGCCAAGGAGCAGCTGCTCGACGTGCCCGCCGCGACGCTGGCCCAGGCCGGTGCGGTGAGCCCCGAGGTCGCCCGCGCACTGGCCGAGGGTGCGCGCAGCCGGTTCGGCTCCGACGTGGGAATCGGGCTGACCGGCATCGCCGGACCGGGCGGCGGCACCGCCGAGAAGCCGGTCGGCACCGTCCACCTGGCCGCTGTCGGTCCGGACGGCGAGGTCGCGAAGTCGGTGGTCCTGATGGGGTCGCGGGACTCGATCCGGCAGCGGACGACGGCGCACGCCGTCCACCTGCTCCGGCAGCTGCTGCTGGGCGGTCCGCCCGCCTGACCGGTTCCACGTGGAACAGGTCGGTGCGTCGACCTCTCCTGGCGGAGGGTGACGGCGCACCGAGAACCACCCGGCTGTGATTGCGGACGGGTGTGAGTGGGAACCGGCTCCGTGTGGCACGCCGCTGGGTCCCCGGCTCGTGGCCCCGTCGCGTCCTGGTGACGCTGGGCTGCACCGCCGGTGGCTACCTGGCGATCGGGCTCGCGGCCGGCGGGGCGTCCGCGGCCGAGCCCGGCCTGCTGGCGCCGGTGGACGGCGTCGTCACGACCGTCACCGCACCTGCCGAGCCGGTGGTCGAGGGCGCTGCCGAGGCCGTGGAGCCCGTCGTCGAGGCCGTCGAGCCGGTCGCGGAGGCGGTGGAGCCGGTCGCGGAGACGGTGGAGCCGGTCGTCGAGGTGGTCGACGAGGTCGCACCGGTCGACGAGGTCGTGCCGGCCGAGGAGGTCGCGCCGGTCGTCGAGGACGCCGTCGAGCCCGTGGCCGAGGTCGTCGAGGAGGTCGCCCCGGTCGTCGAGGAGGTCGTCCCGGCCGAGGTCGCTCCGGTCGTGGAGGCCGTGGTCGAGCCGGTGACGGAGATCGCCCCGGTCACCGAGCCGGTCACCGAGCCGGTCACCGAGGTGGTCGTCGAGCCCGCGGCCGAGGTCGTCGCGCCGGTGGCCGCGGTCGTCGCACAGGTCGTGGCACCGGTGACCGAGCAGGTCGTCGTACCCGTGGTCGACGCGGTCGTGGAGCCCGTCGCCGAGGTCGTCGCGCCGGTGGCCGAGGTCGTCGCACCGGTCGTGGCACCGGTGACCGAGCAGGTCCTCGTGCCCGTGGTCGAAGCGGTCGTGGAGCCCGTCGCCGAGGTCGTCGCGCCGGTGGCCGAGGTCGTCGCACCGGTCGTGGCACCGGTGACCGAGCAGGTCGTCGTGCCCGTGGTCGAAGCGGTCGTGGAGCCCGTCGCCGAGGTCGTCGCGCCGGTGGCCGAGGTCGTCGCACCGGTCGTGGCACCGGTGACCGAGCAGGTCGTCGTACCCGTGGTCGAAGCGGTCGTGGAGCCCGTCGCCGAGGTCGTCGCGCCGGTGGCCGAGGTCGTTGCCCCCGTCGTCGCGCCGGTCACCGAGAACGTGGTCGCGCCCGTGGTCGACGTGGTCGTGCCGGTGGCCGAGGTGGTCGTCCCGGTCGTGGCGCCGGTGAGCGAGCAGGTCGTCGTACCCGTGGTCGAGGCCCTGGCGCCGGTGGTCACGCCGGTCACCGAGAACGTGGTCGCGCCCGTGGTCGAGACCGTCGCACCCGTGGCCGCCCCGGTCACCGGCGCGGTGGCCCCGGTGGTCGTCGCCGTGACCCCGGTCGTGGCGCCCGTGACCGAGGCAGCAGCCCCCGTCGTCGCGCCGGTGGTCGACGCCGTGCGCCCGGTCCTGGCGCCCGCCGCGCACGCGCCGGACCCGGTCGTGGCCCCCGCCGTCGCCGTCCTGGCCCCGGTGCAGGGCGCCGTCCGCACCCCCGTCGTCCCGGCTGCGGTCCAGCCCGTCCGCACCACGGTCGAGCCCGCGCCGGCCCCGGCTGCCCAGCCCGTCCCGCCGCTCGTCGTCCCGGCCGGGCCCGCGGACCTCACCGCAGCCCCCTCCCCGGTCACGGCGACCGGGCCGGTGACCCCGGCCGGCGCCCGGCCGCACGAGCTCGCTGGCCCGCGCCCCGGCACCGCCGCGGGCGTGACCCCGACCGAGCCGGTGCAGGCCGGATCGTCCGTCCCGGCGCCGTCGCAGGTGCCCGACCGGCCGCTGGTCACGCCGGTGTCGGTCCCCCCGGCTCCGGCCGCGCCGTCCGACGGTTCCCGCTCGGGCGGCGCCCTGGTGCTCGCCACGCTCCCCGCACCCCCGGTCCAGCCCTCGCTGGCCGACCTGGTCTCGAGCGCCCCGCTCCAGACCCTCCAGGACGGCTCGGACACCGAGCCCTCCGTCTCCCCCGCCTGACGGCCCCTCCCGCAGGTCCGGCCCCGGCCGGCGCGCCGCTGCGCGCCTGAGCCCCCGCCGCACCTGCCTCTCGCACCAGCGAGAGCGGTGACCCCTGCGCGCCCCCGGGCAGCGCGGGTCGCCACCACCTCCGGAACACCAGACCGGTGGTCCCGGCCGCAGCGACGCACCGTCCTCGGCCCGGTCGACCACCCCTGTACCGGTCGGGGCCCCGTGCACGGGGGGCGGGGCCTCGACCGCACATCGGCCGGGGTCATCCTCGGGGGCGGATCCCGGCTCCCCGCCCGCCCGGGTGTCGAGAGGCACCCGGGCGGGCACCCCCGTCCGGTGACCTCCCTGACGCTGCACGCCACCGGCCCGGTCGACCCGGCCGAGGTGTGGGACCGCTACCTGCACCCCTCGCGATGGTCCGGGTGGTCGCCGCAGATCAAGCGGGTGGAGGCGTCGGCCGACCGGATCGAGCAGGGGGTGACCGGCCGGGTGTACGACCCGATCGGCACCTCGGTGCCCTTCGTGGTCGACGAGGTGTCCGAGGTGCAGCGCCGGTGGGTCTGGCAGGTCGTCGTCGGCCCGACCCGGCTCGGGCTGGTGCACTGGGTGAGCCCGGCCCCGGACGGCGGCACCACCGCCGGCCTCCGGATCAGCGGCTTCGGGCCGCTGGTGGTCGGCTACGCCCCGCTGGCCCTGCTGGCGCTCAAGCGGCTGGTCACGGTCCGCACCGCGAGCTGACCGGGGTCTCGTACCGTGCGTCCATGAGCGTCACGCACGAGGTGACCAACCAGGCCCCGCCGCTCGTGGGCCACGACCCGATCGCCGGGGACGCCGCGCTGTCCGAGGCCTGCCTGCGGCACGCCGACGCGGCCGCGCTCGCCTCGCTCGCGGAGCTGGGCGCGCTCGCCGGCAGCGAGCAGGCGCAGGAGTGGGGCCGGCTGGCGAACGAGAACCCGCCGCGGCTGCGCACCCACGACCGGTACGGGCACCGGGTCGACGAGGTGGAGTTCCACCCGGCCTGGCACGAGCTGATGGGCACCGCGGTCGGGCACGGGCTGGCCGGCGTCCCGTGGGCCGACCAGGCGGCCGGGGACCGGCACGCGCACGTGCGGCGCGCGGTGGGCTACCTGGGCTGGACGCAGGTGGAGATGGGCCACGGCTGCCCGGTCACGATGACCTACGCCGTCGTCCCCGCGCTGCGCCGCGCCCCCGACCTGGCCGAGGCGCTCGAGCCCGGGTTGACCAGCCGGGAGTACCAGTTCGGGCTGGCCGACCCGCAGACCAAGCGCGGCCTGGTCGCCGGGATGGGCATGACAGAGAAGCAGGGCGGCTCCGACGTCCGCGCCAACACCACCCGGGCGACGCCGAACGGTGACGGCAGCTGGTCGCTGACCGGGCACAAGTGGTTCACCTCCGCGCCGATGAGCGACCTCTTCCTGGTGCTCGCGCAGACCGCCGAGGGGGTCTCCTGCTTCCTGGTGCCGCGGGTGCTGCCCGGCGGCGAGCGCAACCCGCTGGCCCTGCAGCGGCTCAAGGACAAGCTGGGCGACCGGTCCAACGCCTCCAGCGAGGTGGAGTTCGACCGGACGACGGGGTGGCTGGTGGGCGAGCCCGGCCGCGGCGTCCCGGCGATCATCGAGATGGTCGCCACCACCCGGCTGGACTGCGTGCTGGGCTCGGCGGCGACCGTGCGCGCGGCGCTCACCCAGGCGGTGCACCACGCCCGGCACCGCCGGGCCTTCGGCGCCCTGCTCGCCGACCAGCCGCTGATGCAGAACGTGCTGGCCGACCTGGCGCTGGAGAGCGAGGCGGCGACCGCGCTCGCCGTCCGGCTGGCCGCCGCCCAGGACGCCGGCGAGCGCGACTACCTGCGGCTGGCCGGCGCGGTGGCGAAGTTCTGGGTCTGCAAGCGCACCCCCACCGCGGTCGCCGAGGCGCTGGAGGTGCTCGGCGGGAACGGCTACGTGGAGGAGTCGGGCATGCCGCGGCTCTACCGCCAGGCGCCGCTCAACTCCATCTGGGAGGGCTCGGGCAACGTCATCGCCCTGGACGTGCTCCGCGCGCTGGGGTCCGGGTCGGCGTCACTGGCCGCGGTGACCGCCGAGCTGGACCTCGCCCGCGGTGCCGACCCGCGGTACGACGCCGCGCTCGCACAGCTCGCCGCCGAGCTCGGCGACCCGGACCAGCTCCCGCTGCGGGCCCGCCGGATCGCCGGTCGGCTCGCGCTGTGCCTGCAGGCCGCGCTGCTGCTGCAGCACGCGCCGGCCGCCGTCGCCGACGCCTTCTGCGCCACCCGGCTGGGCGGCGACTGGGGCGCGGTGCTGGGCACGCTGCCGCCCGGGACGCCGGTGGCCCAGCTGGTCGACCGGGCCGCCGTGGTCCCGGCCGGGCGCGCCGGGTGACCGACCGCCGACGGCGCCGCCGGGCGACCAGTCCCGCGGTCACCCCGACCGACCGGCACACTGACCCGGTGACCGAGAGCCCAGCCGTGGAGACGATGACGACCGACGGGTACGACGCGGGCGCGTTCCCGGCCGACGGTGCTCCCCGGCAGGCGCTGGACCTGCTGGTCTGGGACGCGCCCAACATCGACATGACCCTGGCGAACGTGATCGGGGCCCGGCCGACCGCCGCCTCGCGGCCGCGCTTCGACGCCATCGCCGCCTGGTTCGTCGACGGCGCCGAGGAACCGGGTGCGGCGCAGCAGCCGGAGGTGGAGGCCTGCGTCTTCGCCAACGTGCCGCCGCAGCACGCCACCTCGCTGCAGCGCTGGGTGGAGGCGCTGCGCAGCTTCGGCTACGCGGTCTTCGCCCGGCCCAAGCTGCAGCCGGACGACGACATCGACCAGTCGATGCTCGACCACATCAGCGTGCGGGCGCACAGCCACGAGCTGCGCCGGCTGGTGGTCTTCTCCGGCGACGGCCGCAACTTCGCCGAGCCGCTGGAGGACCTCGCCCGCGCCGGGACCCAGGTCGTCGTCGTCGCGTTCAGCGAGGTCGCCGGCTACGCGATCAGCTCCGAGCTGCTGCAGTTCGTCGACATCGAGGACGTGCCCGGGGCGTTCGCCGCGCCGCTGGACCGCGTCCGGCTCGACGCCCTGCCGGTCGACGGCGCGTGGCTGCGCCCCACCAAGAGCCTGCGGGACGCAGCCGGCGCGTTCACCGCCCGGAGGAACTGAGGACGGACCCCGTTCTCCTCACCACTCGCAGGCTCGCGGTGATCCTCGGAACGGGGGCGTCAGCGGCGGGCGAGGCGCCGGACGCCGGGGGTGTACGGCAGCCCGTAGTGCTCGAAGACGGCCGGCTCGTCCTCGATCGAGAGCTCGCCGTCGGTCTCGATGGACGGGGCGTTCTTCGCGAGGTCCTTGCTGACCGTCACCCGGATGTGGCCGGGGGCCACGGTGGCGTTGGTCAGCGGCACGAAGGTGAGCTTGTGCCGGCCGATGAAGCCGGTGGTCACGGCGGCGAAGAACGGCTGGTCGGTGGTGGTGTCCACGTACACCGACTCCAGCGACCCGATCTTGCTGCCGTCGGGGTCGACGACGTCCTTCAGACGCCAGTCGCGGATGTTCTCGGCCGGGAACACGGGGGTCCTCCTCTGGTCGCGGGCAACTGTTCCACCGTGCCCGCTCCGGCCCCCGCTGAACCGTTGACCTGCGGAATCCGGTACCCCCAGGGGGTGTTCAACCTGGTGGGGACGAGGACGGGGAGGACGCTGTGAAGGGTGATCGGGTCGAGGTCGTCGTGGACGCCGGCGGCAGCAGCCGCACCTACGAGATCGAGGCCACCCGGGCAGGCCGCCGGGTGGAGACGACGCACGGCCGCGGGGTCGTCGAGGTCACGGAGGTGACCCGTGGCGGCACACCGGTGCGCACCGCCCGGTTCATGGCCGGCCGGGTGCTGGCGCTGGTGGAGCACCCCGCCCCCCGGCGGGCCGAGGATGACGAGGTCAGCGCGCCGGTCCGCCCGGTGCGCGCCGCCTAGGAGTGGGCGCGCGGCCGGTGCAGGAGCTCGTCGTGATGGTCGGGCTGCAGGGGTCGGGCAAGTCGACGTGGGTCGCCGAGCACCTGGCCGGGACGCACGTGGTCGTCAGCAAGGACCACTGGCCCAACGCCCGGCGTCGCGAGGAGCGGCAGCACCGCGTCGTCGCCGAGCTGCTCGCCGCGGGCCGGAGCGTCGTCGTCGACAACACCAACCCGGCTCCGGGAGAGCGCGCCCCGCTGGTGGAGCTGGCCCGCGAGGCCGGCGTCCCGGTGCGTGCGGTCGTCCTGGACACGCCGCTGGAGGTCTGCCGGCGTCGCAACGACGCCCGCACCGGCCGCGCGAGGGTGCCCGACGTCGGGCTGTTCAGCACCGCGGCCCGGCTGGTCCCGCCGTCCATCGCCGAGGGCTTCGTGCAGGTGGAGCAGGTGGACGGTGCACGCCGGCGGGTCCTTCGCTAGGCGGCCGGGCCGGACGACGACCGCGGCTGCGGCACCGAGGCGACGGTCATCCCGGAGGGAAGCCGGGCCCAGACGTGCTTGCGGCCGGGCTCGCTGCACCAGCCGTAGTCGACCGACAGCTGGGCGACCATCGGCAGCCCCATCCCGCCGAAGGCGGGGTCGCGGTCGACGGCCGGGCGGGGCGGCGCGTCGGGCGCCCCGTCGGTGAGCACGATCAGCCAGCCCGTGGGGACGGCGACGATCAGCGCCTCGACCGCCCCGCCGCCGTGCCGCAGCGCGTTGGACGACAGCTCCTCGAAGACCAGCAGCAGCCCCTCGCGGGCGTCCTCGGTCGACCGTGAGGCGAGCGAGGGGTGGGCCAGCCGCGCGCGCAGGTCCATCCGCACCCGGGAGGCGTCGTGCACCGTCGGCAGCTCCCACCGCCAGACGTCGCCGTCCTCCTGCGGGATCGCTGCCGAGGGCCAGACCAGTGCGCTCACGATCGAGGTCCTCCTCCCGCCGGGTGTCCGCCGGCACCCATCGTGGCCGACACCGCGGTCTCGTGCACCACGGGGGTCCGATCGGGGCGCCGTCGCTCAGCCGGCGGAGGGGGTCCTCGGGTCGCCGGGGCGCGGGGGCTCGCCGGGCATGCCCTGGACGTCGAGCCGGTCCAGCAGGCCGGTCAGCTCGAGCGGGCCGGTGACGATCCGGCTGGTCGCGACCACCTTGACGTGCTTGCCCTCGGCCTCGGGGTGCTGGCTGAGCCAGACCAGCGCCGTGACGCCGGCCGAGCCGAAGAAGGTCACGCCGGACAGGTCGAGGGTGAGCAGCCGTCCGGCCCGGCGCAGCGCCTTGAGCAGCGTCTGCTGGAGCAGCGGGTTGCCGGCGGCGTCGAGCTCGCCGCGCACCTGCGCGACGACCTGGCCCTCCTCGGGCCCGTCGACCAGCGTCACCTGGAACGGTGCCGCGTCGTCTCCCGACCTGACCGTGTTGATGAGTCCTCCTCGCGGGGGCGTCCTCGCCACCCGGCCTGGTCCCCGCCGTGTGCTCGACGGGTCCTGCGTGCCGATCCTCGGTTCCCGGAGTCCGGTTCCGGAACCCGTCCTGGTCGATCGTCCTCCCATGGGGGGACGGTTCACCGCCCCCCGGACGTGCCCGCCCCGGAGCCGAACGCGGCGAGCCGGCTGACCAGGAACTCCACGGCCGCCTCGCTGTCGACGCCCTCGGCCACCTCGACCGCGGTGACGGCGTCCGAGGGGGCCCGCCGGTCGACCAGCGTCTGCCCCCGTCCGGCACCGTGCCCGGTGTCGACGACGACGTCGCGGCGGACCGTGCGCAGCGTGCCCGGGACGATCGCCTCGGTGAGCGCCAGGGCGTCGTGGACGGCGACCCCGTCGATGCCGTACGCGGTGCGGGCGTGGTCGACGTACTGCGCGACGACGGCCGCGGCCTGCGCCCCCACCGGCCCCGCCGTGGCGAACCGGGCGATGCCCTCGGCGGTCAGCACGGTCGGGAGCGTGACGTCCAGGCCCACCATCACCGTGCGCAGGCCGGAGGAGAACACCACCGCCGCCGCCTCCGGGTCGGCCCAGACGTTGAACTCGGCGGCCCCGGTGACGTTGCCGCCGCGGGCCGCGGAGCCGCCCATCACCACCAGCCGGCCGATCCGCGCCGCGGCGTCGGGGTAGACCGCCAGCAGCAGGGCGATGTTGGTCAGCGGGCCGATCGCCGCCACGGTGACCGGCTCCTCGCTGGTCAGCAGCAGCTCGGCCAGCGCGACGACCGCCGGCCGCGGGTCGACGGCGGCCGGTGACGCCGGCAGGACGACGCCGCCCAGCCCGGCCGTCCCGTGCACGTGCCCGGCCCGCTCGGCCTGCGGGACGACGAGCGAGCTGCGCGCCCCGACCGCCACCGGCACGTCGGAGCGGCCGGCCAGGTGCAGCACCCGCAGCGCGTTCTCCGTGGTCTGCGCCAGGTCGACGTTGCCGTGCACGGTGGTCACCAGGCGCAGGTCGACCTCGGGGCTGGCCAGGGCGAGCAGCAGGGCCAGCGCGTCGTCGATGCCGGGGTCGGTGTCGATCACCAGCGGGGTGGCGGCCATGCCCACATCCCACCAGACGCACGCGACACGCCGGTGCGTCGCCCGGTCCGCCGAGGTCATCGACCCCGGACCAGGGGCGCGACCTGCGGTTTCCCCGGTGGGTGTCGACATGTGACCGGTGTGACGGGTGGGTCGTCGACCGCTGCGAGGGGGTCGGGCAACGGTTCGGTCACGCGGCCGGACCGGAGCGTCCCGGGAACGGGTCCGGAGGCGCCGTCGTCCCTAGGTTTCTCCTTGCCCGCGGTCCCTTCCCCGGCCGCGGCGACTACTTCCCGGGAGGGCGGAACATGGCGATCCAGACGGCAGCGGTCGGGCGTACCGACGTGCCCGCCTCCCGCACCGCCGGCCGCCCCGGCCTGTTCGGCACCGGACCGGTGCAGCCGGCCGAGGCGCACACCACCGGTGACCTGGCTCGCGGCCTGGCGTTCGGCCTGGCCGTCGGGGTGCTGGGCGTCGACCCGGGCAGCGTGCCGTCCCGGGCCGCGACCCGCGCGCCGGCCGCCGTCCCCGCGCCGCCCGCGCCCTCCCGCTGGCAGCAGCTGGGCCGCCGGATCGCCACCTGGGGTGCCGGCCCGGACGGCGCCCACCTGGCCTGGCGGGCGACACCGCTGCGGGTCCACCGGCTCGGCGGCGGTGCGGACCGGTCCACCCCGGCGTCCCTCCCCGCCCGGCCCGCCGTCCCGGCCGCGCCCGTCGCGCCGTCCGGCCGGGCCGCCGCCCGTCCCGTCGACCACGAGCTCGAGGCGGCGATCGAGTTCGCCACCGACTTCTCCGTCGACCTGCTGCGCACGCGGGCCCGGCTGGCTCCCCCGGCGCCGCGGTTGACCGCACCGGTGCGGTCGCTGGTCACCGGGCTGCGCGGTCTCGCCCGGCAGGCCGCGGGCTGGGGCGGTGGCACGCACGGCGACCGGCTGAGCTGGGACCGGCCCGTCGCGCCGACGGTCTACGGGCTGACGCTGCCGCCGCTGCCCGAGCCGGCGGACCGGCCGCGCCGCGCCGCCGACCTCCGGCACTCGGACATCGACCTCCGGCACAGAGCCCCGGACGACGACGGGCCGGTGCCGGTGCGGGAGCTGCCCAGCACGCCCACGGCACCCCGCCCGGCCCGCCAGCAGTCCTGGCAGCGGGCGCACCGCCGGTCGCTCCTCGGGCTGGGGGCGTGCGCTGTCCCTAGGGTGGCCTCGTGTTCACCACGCGCCCGGAACTCGCCGGCACCTTCGGGATGGTCGCCTCGACGCACTGGCTCGCCAGCGCAGCGGGCATGGCGACCCTCGAGGCCGGTGGCAACGCTTTCGATGCCGCGGTCGCTGCGGGCCTCACGCTGCAGGTGGTCGAACCGCACCTCAACGGCCCCGGGGGCGAGGTCCCCGTCCTCTTCGCCCGGAGCCCGCGGGCAGCCACCGGTGCGGGGGTCCCCGTCGTCCTGTCCGGTCAGGGGGTCGCCCCCGCCGCAGCGACGATCGAGTCCTACAGCCAGCTGGGGCTCGACCTCGTCCCGGGCACCGGGCTCCTCGCCGCCACCGTGCCGGGCGCCCTCGGCGCCTGGCTGACCCTCCTGCGCGACCACGGCACCCTGCCGCTGGACGCCGTCCTCCGCTTCGCCATCGAGTACGCCGAGCACGGCCACCCGCTCCTCCCGCGGGTCGCCGCGACCGTCGCCTCGGTCTCCGAGCACTTCCGTACCCACTGGCCTACCTCGGCCGCCACCTGGCTCGCCCCCGACGGAGCACCCCCCACCGCCGGCCGCCTGTTCCGCAACCCGGTCCTCGCCTCGACCTACCGCCGACTGCTCGACGCAGCGCGCGGACCCTCCCGAGAGGCGCAGATCGACGCGGCCCTGGCGGCCTGGTACACGGGGTTCGTCGCCGAGGCGATCGACGAGTTCTCCCGTTCCCCGGTCATGGACGACTCCGGTCGCCCGCACCGCGGCTTCCTCACGGGTGAGGACCTGGCCAGCTGGCAGGCGACGTACGAGCCGCCGGTCACCCTCGACTGGCGTGGGTGGACGCTCGCGAAGGCCGGGCCGTGGTCCCAGGGCCCGGCGCTGCTCCAGGCGCTCGCGATGCTGGACGGCCACCCGGCGGCGGGTGCTGGGTCCGGGTACGCGTCGGGCACCGCCGACGCCGACCTGGTCCACGCCAGCGCCGAGGCGGTGAAGCTGGCGATGGCCGACCGCGAGGCCTGGTACGGCGACACGGCAGCGGCACCGGTGGACGACCTGCTGTCGGCCACCTACACCGAGCAACGGCGGGCGCTCATCAGCGACCGGGCCAGCACCGAGCTGCGGCCCGGCTCGCCAGGGGGGCGCCCGCCGCGGTTGCCGGCCTTCGTCACGGAGGCCTCGGCCGGGCTCCGCCCCGCGGCCGGCACGATCGCCGGGGTCGGCGAGCCCACGGTCGACACCCGCGGCACCACCCGCGGCGACACCTGCCACGTCGACGTCGTCGACCGCTGGGGCAACATCGTCTCGGCCACCCCCTCGGGCGGCTGGCTGCAGAGCTCGCCGGTGATCCCGTCGCTGGGCTTCGCGCTGGGCACCCGGGCGCAGATGTTCTGGCTCGAGCCGGGCCTGCCCAACTCGCTGCTCCCGGGCAAGCGCCCGCGCACCACGCTCACCCCGTCGCTCGCGCTGCGCGGCGGCGTCCCCACCCTCGCCTTCGGCACGCCCGGCGGTGACCAGCAGGAGCAGTGGCAGCTCTGCTTCTGGCTGGCCCACGTGCTCGGCGGCCTGGACCTGCAGGCGGCGATCGACGCCCCGGCCTGGCACACGACGAGCTTCCCGTCCTCGTTCTACCCGAGGGACATGACGCCGGGCGAGATCGTCGTGGAGGACCGGCTCGGCGAGCAGACCATCGCCGAGCTCCGCCGCCGCGGGCACACCGTCACCGTCTCCGACGGCTGGTCGCTCGGCCGGCTGTCGGCGGTGTCGATCGACCCGGAGACCGGGGTGCTGCGGGCCGCGGCCAACCCGCGCGGGATGCAGGGCTACGCCGTCGGCCGCTGACCGGACCAGGCATGATCGGGTCGGCACGCGCGGGGAGGACCCCCGCACCGGACGACCACGGGAGCAGGGGGTCATGGTGCGGCTGGACCCCGAGCGGCTCGCCGCGGCCCGCCGGGTCGCGACGACGGCGGTCGGCTCCCCGGGCCTGCAGCGGCTGACCGACCTGGCAGCCGCCCTGCTGGGCATGCCGTCGGCGGGGGTCGCCGTCGTGGGCGAGGTGCAGACCATGGCCGGCGGCACCGGGCCGCACGTGCGTCCCCTCGGCACCGTGCTGCCCCCGGGCGACACCCTCAGCGGCCTGGTCGCGGCCGACCGGGCGCCCCTCGCCGTCAGCGACGCCCGCGCCGACCCCCGGACGGCGCAGCTGGCCCTGGTCCGCGAGGGCGCCGCGGT
This sequence comes from Modestobacter versicolor, assembly GCF_014195485.1. NCBI lineage: Bacteria > Bacillati > Actinomycetota > Actinomycetes > Geodermatophilales > Geodermatophilaceae > Modestobacter > Modestobacter versicolor. Next base: position 3,108,616 of record NZ_JACIBU010000001.1, on the reverse strand, counting down.
CGCCTTCCTCGGCGTCCCGCTCGTCGACCCCGCCCGCGACCACGTGATCGGCGTCCTGTCGGTCTTCGGCCCCGAGCCCCGGACCTGGACCGAGGGCGACGTCGTCCTGCTGGGCCAGCTGGCGATGCCGGTGGCCACCGAGCTGGAGCTGGCCGCGCTGACCGCCGAGTTCGAGGCCAGCCGGCTGCGCTGGGGCCTGGCCATCGACGCGGCCGGCATCGGCAGCTTCGACTGGGACCTGGTCTCCGGGCGGCTGGCCTGGGACGACCGGCTGCTGGAGCTGTTCGGGTACGGGGCCGACGGCTTCTCCGCGAGCATCGACGCCTTCACCGACCGGCTGCACCCCGACGACGCCACCCGGGTCGGCGACGTGCTGCAGGCCGCCATCGACCGGTGCGGCGACTTCGAGGTCGAGTACCGCGTCCAGCTGCCCACCGGCGGCACCCGCTGGATGGTCAGCCGGGGCCGGGTGCTGCCCGACGAGCGCGGTGCCGGCGTGCGGATGCTCGGCGCCGCCTACGACACCACCCGGCGCCGGGAGGGCGAGGCGCAGGTGGCGCGGGTGCTGGAGTCGATGTCGGCGGCCTTCTACTCCCTCGCCGAGGACTGGACCTTCAGCTACGTCAACGCCGAGGCCGAGCGGCTGCTGGGGCGGTCCCGGGAAGAGCTGCTGGGCGGGTCGATCTGGGAGCTGTTCCCGGCCGCCGTCGGCAGCCCGTTCGAGGAGCACTACCGGGCCGCGCGGGAGACCGGCCGGCCCACCGTGTTCGAGGCCTACTACCCGCCGCCGCTGGACGGCTGGTACGAGCTGCGGGTGTGGCCGGCCCCCGACGGCCTGTCGGTCTACTTCCTGGACATCACCGAGCGCCGGCGCGCGGAGGAGACCGCCCGGCGGGACGCCCGCCGGCTGGCGCTCATCGCCCGGGTCTCCGACACCCTCTCCACCGCGCTGATCGACCGGCGCGGCGGGCACGGGGCGCTGCAGGAGCTGCTGCACGCCGTCGTCCCCGAGCTCGCCGACTGGGCGATCGCCAGCCTGGTGGGGGAGGACGGCCGGCTGCACGACGTCGGCAGCTGGCACGCCGACCCCGAGCTCCGGCCGGTGGCGGCCGAGTACGCCCGGGTCCGGCTGGGGGCGCTGAACTCGACGGCGCCGATCGTCGACGCGCTGGCCACCGGCGAGGTCGTCGTGGTGCCCGACGTCGCCGCCGCGGTCGGCCGGGGGCTGCCCGACGGGCCGGCGCGCGACGTCTACTGGCAGCTGGACCCCGGGACGGCGGTCGCCCTGGCGCTGGTCGCCCGCGGCCGGGTGCTCGGCGCGATGAGCCTGTACCGGGACAAGGGCCGCGACCCGATGGACGCCGTCGACCGGGCCACCCTGCGCGAGGTCGCCGACCGGGCCGCCCTGGCCCTGGACAGCGCCGCGCTGCACGAGCAGCAGCGCCGGATGGCGGAGGAGCTGCAGCGCAGCCTGCTCACCGACCCGCCCGAGCCCGACCACTCGCAGGTCGCGGTGCGCTACGTCCCCGCCGTCCAGGCCGCCCAGGTCGGCGGCGACTGGTACGACGCGTTCCTCCAGCCGGGCGGGGCCACCGTGCTGGCCATCGGCGACGTCGTCGGCCACGACACGGTCGCCGCGGCCGCGATGGGCCAGCTGCGCAGCCTGCTGCGCGGGATCGCCTACAGCGGCGGGAACGGCCCGGCCGCCGTCCTGGCGGCCCTGGACCGGGCGATGGAGGGGCTGCAGGTGCACACCCTGGCCACCGCGGCGGTGGCCCGGCTGGAGCAGGAGGCGGTCGACCGGGAGCGCGGGGAGACCCGGCTGCGCTGGTCGAACGCCGGCCACCCACCGCTGCTGGTGCTGCACCCCGACGGCCACGTGCAGGTTCTCGCCACCGAGCGGGCGGACCTGATGCTCGGCGTCGACCCGCTCGCCGTCCGCCGCGAGCACGTGGTCGTGCTGAGCCGGGGAGCGACGGTCCTGATGTACACCGACGGCCTGGTCGAGGGGCCGGACCTGCCGCTGGACGACGGCGTCGCGCGGCTGGCCGAGCTGCTCGCCGAGCTCGGGGAGCTGGAGCTGGAGGAGCTCTGCGACCAGGTGCTGACCCGGATGCGACCGCGGGGCTCGGAGGACGACGTCGCGCTGGTCGCCGTCCGGTTGCACTGGGAGGACGGGCCGCGCCCGGCGGAGGCCGGGCCGGAGGTCGTGCCGCCGACGCCCTGAGTCAGCGGCGGGGGAGCAGCGCCCAGACGCCCTTCTGGCCCTCGGTGAGGTGCCAGCCGTGGTCGTGGGCCATCTCGGCGATCAGGTAGAGCCCGAGGCCGCCCTGGCTGGGGTCGCGGCCGACCGCCGGCCGGGGCGGCGTCTGCGGGGCGGAGTCCCGGACCTCGATCAGCCACGCGTCGGGTGTCTGCTGCACGCGGGCGCGGACACCCCCACCGCCGTGCCGCAGGGCGTTGGAGGCCATCTCGTCGAAGGCCAGGACGACGGCCTCGTCGCGCTCGGTGGCGACCGGGTCGCCCGCGGAGTGCTGGGCCAGGCCCCGGCGCAGCTGGGCGCGGACCCCGGGCAGCTGCGCGACGTGCTCGAGCTCCCAGCTCCAGCCGTCGACCGCCGGCGGCGGTGGGGACGACGGCCACGCCAGGCCCGCCGACTCGCCCGTCACCACGTCTCCTCGCACTCTGGCCGCTGACCGACGAACGGCGAACCCCTGTCTTGGCCCGGCAGGAGCGGGCCAAACCTCGACCAACCTGTGACTCACACCTCATCCTCGACCGGTGTCTCCGGTCAGTGGGTGGCGCCGCCGAGCTGGAGCAGCACGACGCCGGTGATGACGAGCGCCAGGCCGGCCACCTGCCAGGGGCTGAGCGGCTGGCCGAGGAAGGTGGCGCCGATGGCCGCCACGGCCGCGGTGCCGGCTGCCGACCAGATCGCGTACGCCACCGCCACCGGCACCGTCTTCACCACCTGGGACAGCAGCACGAACGACAGCGCGTAGCCGGCCACCACCGCCAGGCTGGGCAGCAGCACGGTGAACCCGGCCGTCCTCGGCAGCAGCGAGGTCGCCGCGACCTCGGTGGCGATGGCGCAGGCGAGCAGGAGGTAGGCCACGCGCCGATCCTGCCGCCGACCGGCCGGGTGCGCGCCGTCCGGGCGCCTGGTGCTATGCAGTGAGCCAGGAAGACGGGCCGCGGCGGGGATCCGCGGCGGCCCGCTGGCGAACTCGACGAGGAGACGCAGTGGCAGAGCAGCGGACGGCGATCATCACCGGAGCGGCACGCGGGATCGGCGCGGCCGTCGCACGGCGGTTCGCCCAGGACGGGATGCAGGTCGCGGTGCTCGACCTCGACGAGGCGGCCTGCGCGGGCACCGTGGAGGCGATCACCTCCGCCGGCGGCGAGGCGCTGGCCGTGGGCGCGAACGTCGCCGACGAGGAGTCGGTCAACGCCGCCGTGGAGCGGGTCGCCCAGGAGCTCGGCGCCCCCACCGTGCTGGTGAACAACGCCGGGATCACCCGGGACAACCTGCTGTTCAAGATGAGCGTCGAGGACTGGGACGCCGTGCTCGGCGTGCACCTGCGGGGCGCGTTCCTGATGACCAAGGCCGCCCAGAAGCACATGGTCCAGGCCGAGTACGGCCGGATCGTGAACCTGTCCAGCGTCTCGGCGCTGGGCAACCGCGGCCAGGTCAACTACTCCGCGGCCAAGGCCGGCATGCAGGGGTTCACCAAGACCCTCGCCATCGAGCTGGGCCGCTACAACGTCACCGCGAACGCGATCGCGCCGGGCTTCATCGAGACCGAGATGACCGCGCAGACCGCCGAGCGGGTGGGCGTGCCGTTCGAGCAGTTCAAGGAGATGGCCGCCAAGCAGATCCCGGTCGCCCGGGTCGGCCAGCCCGAGGACATCGCGCACACCGCGTCGTTCCTCTGCAGCGAGGGCGCCGGCTTCGTCTCCGGTCAGGTCATCTACGTCGCCGGCGGCCCCCGCGACTGAAGAAGGACCCCCTCGCCCCCCGACCCTCGCTCCGCTCGGGCCGGGTCCCTGCGAGGGGGCCAGTCCAGCGCCTCACCTGGGGTCTGCACGGCGGCTCGGCCCGCCGTGCAGGCCCCGGCGGGCCATCGTCGCCGTCAGCGCGGTCCAGGCCCGGGTCGGCACCAGCCGGGCGGCCTTCATCACCAGCATCATCGGCACCGGGAAGACGATCTCCGCCTTGTCCCGGGCGATGCCGTCGGCGATGGTCCGGGCGGCGGCCTCCGGCTCGACCATGAACGGCATCGGGAAGCGGTTGCGGTCGGTCATCCGGGTGCGCACGAACCCCGGCGACAGCGTCTGGACGACGACGCCGCGCGGCCCCAGCGACCCGCGCAGCGCCTCGAGCAGGTTGAGCAGCGCCGCCTTGCCGGCCCCGTAGGCCTCCGAGCCCGGCAGCCCGCGGTAGCCGGCGACCGAGGCCATCCCGACGACCCGGCCGCGCCCCTCGGCCAGCATCCGCGGGACGACGGCCTCCATGGTGTGCACCGCGCCCATCAGGTTGACCTGCAGGTGGTCGGCGAACAGCGAGGAGTCCCACGGTTCCACGTGGAACTGCGACCAGGTGCCGGCGTTGAGCACCGCGACGTCCAGCCCGCCCAGCGCGTCCCGCACCGCCTGGCCCGCGGCCACGGTGGCCGCCCGGTCGGTGACGTCGACCGGGACGACGGCCATCCGGTCACCGGCCACCTCGGCGAGCTGGTCGGCGCTGCGGGCGCTGATCGCCACCCGCGCCCCGCGGTCGGCCAGCTCGCGGGCCAGCGCCGCGCCGATCCCGGTCGAGGCGCCGGTGACCCAGATCCGTGCTCCTGCGATCTCCATGGCGCCCAGCCTGGATGATGGCGGCATGGCAGCGCGCAAGGGGTCGGCGAAGAGGACGGCGCCCGCCGCGCCGGGGCTGGGCCACGGCGAGTACGTCGTCTACCCGGGCACCCGGGCGGAGGTCTACGACCTGCTGGAGCGGCTGTCGGCCGCCGCGGGCGACTCGCCGGACTTCGGCACCCCGGGGCTGAGCCTGGACCGCAGCCGGCTCACCGTCCGCTGGTCCGGCGAGCTCCCGGCCGCCGTCCGGCAGGTCGTCGACTCGGCCGAGGGCGTGACGGTGACCGTGCAGCCCACCGCCTTCCGCCCCGGCGACCTGCGCGCCGAGGCCGAGCGGCTGGTGCGGGAGCACCCGGACGTCGTCCAGGCGGCCACCGCCCGGCCGGAGGGGGACGGCATCGAGGTGCTGGTGCCGCCGGCGGTGGCCGGGGCGGCCGGCGGCGCGGAGCAGGCGCTGGCCGGGGTGGCCAGCGCCTTCCCGCTGTCCGCCGAGGTCGCCCCGGAGTGAGCCGTCAGGCGGCGGCCGGTCCGTAGGTCAGGTGCGCCACCCCGTTGCTGAGGCTCTCCACCCCCACCAGGGACAGCTGCTGCGCGGTCCCCTCGGGGAACAGCCGGATCCCCGTCCCGGTGGCGAGCGGGTAGACGTAGAGGTGCAGCTCGTCGACCAGCCCGTCGGCCAGCAGGGCGCGCACCAGCGTGGCGCTGCCGCTGACGTACAGGTCGCCGTCCACCTCGCCCTTGAGCGCGCGGACCCGGTCGGCGGAGTAGCCGCCGAGCACGGTGGAGTTCCGCCAGACGGACTCGGCGTCGGTGAGGGTCGAGCTGACGACGTACTTGCGGGTGTCGTTGAAGAACGGTGCGCCCGGGTCGTCCTCGACGGTGCGGGTCGACCAGGCGGGCGCGAACATCTCGAAGGTGGTGCGGCCGAGCAGGATGCCCGCCGAGGACCCGGTGAGCTGCCCGATCGAGGCGGACAGGTCGTCGGGGAAGCCGTAGTCGACCGTCCACATCGGGACGTCGACCACGCCGTCGACGGTGGTGAACTCGTGGACCTTGATGGCGCCCATGTGCAGTGCTCCTCAGCGTCAGGACCGGCCGTGCCGGTGGGGTCACCCGTTGAGACGGCGGGTGCGCCAGCTTCTCATCGGTGCGCTGGTCTCCGTTCGGTCACGGATCCGTCCGATCGGTGGCCGGGCGACGGCCTGACCAGCAGCATCCCGGGCGTGACGAGCCGGCTGGTGCGCTGCGCGGCGGTGTCCGCCGCCCTCCTGGGGCTGGCCGCGTGTGCGCAGCAGCCCGGGCAGCGTCCCGGCGGCCCCGCGGGCACCCCGCGGTACGTCGAGCTGCGACCGATGCCCTCGGAGCCGGTGCGGGCCCCGGAGGAGCTGGTCCGACCGCTGCCTGACGAGCTGCTGGAGAGCCTGGAGGCCCCGCCGGTGACCATGGCGATGATCGAGGCAGTCGACCGCCTGCGGGCCGCCGCGGGGGACTCCCCGGACTCGGGCGGGCCGGGGATCAGCCTGGACCGCACCCAGGTGTACCTCCGCTGGCACGGCCCGGTTCCGGCGGCCGTCCAAGCGGTCGTCGACCGGTACGCCGGCGCCCCGTTCACCGTCGAGGTGCGCTCGGTGCCGTTCCCGCCGGGAGAGGTGTTCGAGGAGGCGGGCCGGTTGCTGACGGAGCACCCCGCGGTCACCAGCACGTCGCCCCGCGACGACGGGATCGACGTGATGATCCACCCGGAGGTGGTCGAGGCGGCGGGCGGGCTCCACGAGGCGCTGGCCCGGCACGGCATCGTCAGCCGCTTCCCGCTCTTCCCCCGCGCGGAGGGCCCGGTCGTCCCGATCTGACGCTCAGCCGAGGAAGGTGCTGGTCAGCAGGTAGCCGTTGAGCCCGATGATCAGGGCGGCGACGACCGACCCGGTGAGCGTGGTGACCCGCCGGTTCACCCACCCGCCCATCAGGTCCTTGCGTGAGGTGAGCCAGAGCAGCGGCACCAGCGCGAACGGGATGCCGAAGCAGAGCACCACCTGGGACCAGACCAGCGCGGTGGTCGGGTCGCCGCCCAGGCCCAGCACCAGCAGCGCCGGGGCCAGGGTGACCAGCCGGCGCACCAGCACCGGGATGTGCTTGCGCAGGAACCCGGCCATCACGACCTGGCCGGCGTGCGTGCCGACCGAGGAGCTGGCGAACCCGGACGCGAGCAGGGCCAGCGCGAAGGCCAGCGCGGCACCGGTGCCCAGCTGGTCGCCGAGCCCGGCGTGCACGGCCTCCAGCGAGTCCATCGAGGCGTCGCCGGTGAACAGCTGCGCGGCGATGACCAGCATCGCGGCGTTGACCAGCCCGGCCAGGCCCATCGCCAGCAGCACGTCGAGCCGCTGGGCGCGCAGCAGGCGGCGCCGTCCGGTGTGCGTCTTCCCGGCGGTGACGGCGTCGCCGTACCGGCCGGGGGTGAGCGCGGAGTGCACGTAGATGACGTGCGGCATGACCGTGGCGCCGAGGATGCCGGTGGCCAGCAGCAGGCTGTCGCTGCCGGCGAAGCTCGGCACCATCCCGGAGGCGACCCCGCCCATGTCGACCCCGGAGCCCACCAGCGTGTACGCGAACCCGCCGCCGATGACCAGCAGCAGCCCGGTGATCACCCGCTCGAACGGGCGGTGCCCTCGCGACTGCGCCGCCAGCAGCACGAACGCGACGACGGCGGTGATCAGCCCGCCGATCGGCAGCGGCACGCCGAAGAGCAGGTACAGCGCCACCGCGCCGCCGACGATCTCGGCCAGGTCGGTGGCGATGGCGACCGCCTCGGCCTGCGCCCACAGGCCCCAGGTGACCGGCCGGGGGAGCCGCTCGCGGCAGTTGGTGGCCAGGTCGCGCCCGGTGGCCAGGCCCAGCTTCGCGGTGAGCGACTGGATGAGCATCGCCATCAGGTTCGCCGCGACGATCACCCACAGCAGCGTGTAGCCGAACGAGGCGCCGCCGGAGAAGTTGGTCGCGAAGTTGCCCGGGTCGACGTAGGCGACGGCGGCGACGAACGCCGGTCCGAGCATGGTCCACAGCCGCCGCTTCGACGGCGACGGCGCCGGCCGGGTGACGGTGCGGGGGAGCGTGCTGGTGAGGACGGCGGCCTCGGTCTTCGACAGGTACACGGTGACCTCGCGGGGGGCGGTCGGGCAGGAGCGGTCACCCCTGTCCTGCCCGACCCGCGGGGGCCGCTCGGGCCGACCTGTGGCCCCCGGGGGTCAGGACAGGCTCACTTCACGCCGGGACGATCAGCCCGCTGGTCGCCGTCCGGGCCCGGGCCAGGCGCTGCTCGACGTCGGCCCAGTTGACGACGTTCCACCACGCCGTCACGTAGTCGGCCTTCACGTTCTGGTAGTCCAGGTAGAACGAGTGCTCCCACATGTCGAGCAGCAGCAGCGGCACCAGCCCCGCCGCGAGGTTGCCCTGGTGGTCGTAGAACTGGTTGACCAGCAGCTTCTGGCCCACCGAGTCCCAGGTCAGCGCCGCCCAGCCGGACCCCTGCACGCCCAGCGCGGTGGCCGTGAAGTGCCCCTGGAACCCGTCGAACCCGCCGAACTGGTCGTCGATGGCGGCGGCGACCTCGCCCTCGGGGCGGCCGGCGCCGTCGGGGGTCATGTTCGGCCAGAACACCGAGTGGTTGACGTGGCCGGCGAGGTTGAACGCGAGGTTCTTCTCCTGCTGGTTGACCGTGTCGAAGTTCCCCGTGGCCCGCGCCTCGGCCAGCTTCTCCAGCGCGGTGTTGGCACCGGTGACGTAGGTCTGGTGGTGCTTGTCGTGGTGCAGTTGCATGATCCGGCCGCTGATGTGCGGCTCGAGCGCGCTGTGGTCGTAGGGCAGGTCGGGCAGGGTGTACTCGGGCACGGGGTCTCCTCCGTCGCGGTGTGCGGACGGCGTGGTCATCCCCGGCCCGGACGTCACCCCCGTGCCGAGCCGTGGCCCCTGCGGGTCAACTCCGCTTCGGCTGGCGGACCAGGGTCCAGATCGGCAGCTCGTGGTCGACCGCGGTCCGGGTGTTGTGCGTGACGGCGAACCCGGAGCGCTGCAGCCAGCGGACGACGGTGGAGGTGTAGACCGTCGCCGCGGCCGGCACCCCCTCGGCGTCGCACCGCTCGATCACCGGCTGCAGCACGGCTGCCCCGAGGCCGGCGTGCCGGCTGGCCGGCCGGGTGCCCACCGCGTGCAGCCACCAGTGCGGCTCGTCGGGGCGGCCCAGGGCGCCCAGCCGCTCGCTGGCGAGCACGACCGGCTGGCGGGCCCCGAACACCCGCGGCAGGTCCCGGTCGATGACCGCCTGCAGGTCAGCGGCGTGCGGCTCGGCGTCGGGGGCGGTCCAGGCCGCCACCGAGCTCACGTCGTCGGTCACCCATGCCGTCCCGGCGAGCACCGGCACCAGCCCGCCCCACAGCTCGGCCCAGCGCGACAGCCGTTGCGCCCGGCCGTCCTCGGGCAGCGCCCAGGAGGTCCACCGGTAGTCGGGGTAGGCGGCCGCCAGGGTCGCCGCGATCCGGGGGACGTCGGCGCGGGTGGCGACCCGGACGGCGGGTGGTTCGGTCACCGCGCCATCAGACCACGCAGCCGGACCCGGACGCCGTCCAGACCATTTCCCTGACAGCAGAAGAACTGCGCGGAGAGCGCAATGTGCCATTCCGGTGTCGCTTTTCCCGGCGCGCCCGGATTGGCTGGCGTCGTCCATTCCACTGCCGGAGAGGAACTGCCCCGATGACCACCCCGAGCACCACCGCCACCCTGGGCGACGCCGTCTACGAGCGGCTGCTGCGCGAGCGGATCGTCTTCCTCGGCCGCGAGGTCGACGACGTGATCGCCAACCAGCTCGCCGCCCAGATGCTGCTGCTCTCCGCCGAGGACCCGCGGCGGGACATCCACCTCTACGTCAACTCACCCGGCGGCGGCGTCACGGCCGGGATGGCGCTGTACGACACGATGCAGTTCGTCGACTGCGACGTCGCCACCTACGCGATGGGCATGGCCGCGTCGATGGGCCAGTTCCTGCTGAGCGCCGGCACGCCGGGAAAGCGGTTCGCCCTGCCGCACGCGCGGATCATGATGCACCAGCCGTCGGCCGGGCTGGGCGGCACCGCTGCCGACATCACCATCCAGGCCGACATGCTGGGCAAGATGAAGCGGCAGCTCAACGAGCTCCAGGCAGCGCACTCCGGGCAGAGCGTCGAGCAGATCGAGCGCGACTCCGACCGGGACCGCTGGTTCACCCCGGCCGAGGCGGTGGGCTACGGCCTCGTCGACTCGGTGCTCACCGACGCGTCCGCGCTGCCGGAGGGCCGCATGCCGTTCGGCGTGGGCTGACCGCGGAGGCGGGCCGGGGCACTCGTGCGACAGGTACTTGAACTATCAAGTAACTGGGGGGAGACTGGTGGTCCCCACCGAACAGCAGGAGTGCACCGTGCCCGTCCAGCGCCTCAACCACGCCGTCCTCTTCGTCCGCGACGTCGACCGCAGCGCCGCCTTCTACCGCGACGTCCTCGGCTTCCGGGTGAAGGTCGAGATGCCCGGCCGGGCGGTGTTCCTGCAGGCGGAGGGGTCGACCAACGACCACGACCTGGGCCTGTTCGCGGTGGGTGCGGCCGCCGGGCCCTCGGGCGCCGGGCGGAGCACCGTCGGGCTGTACCACCTGGCCTGGGAGGTCGACACCCTGGCCGAGCTGGCCCGCATCCGCGGGGCGCTCGCCGAGGCCGGTGCGCTCGCCGGGGCGTCGGACCACGCCACCACCAAGGCGCTCTACGCCCGCGACCCCGACGGCATCGAGTTCGAGGTCTCCTGGCTGCTGCCCGCCGCCCTGATCACCCCGGACGTCGAGGCCCAGGGCGCCACCACGCGGCCGCTGGACCTGGAGGCCGAGATCACCCGCTACGGCGCGCAGACCAAGGGCGGCATCGGGGTGTCCGTCCCGGCGTGACACGGTGGCGGGGTGGCCATCAACGTCCTCGCCGTCACGCTGACCGGCGGGCCCACCGCCCTGCTCGAGCTGGGGGCGCTGCGCCTGCTGGTCGACCCGACGTTCGACCCGCCGGGTGAGTACCCGCTCGGCGGCGGCCGGTCGCTGACCAAGACCGCGCCGGCGGCGCTCTCGGCCGCCGACGTCGGACCGGTCGACGCCGTCCTGCTCAGCCACGACCAGCACCCGGACAACCTCGACACCGCCGGCCGGGCCGCCCTCGCCGACGCACCGCTGGTGCTCACCACCGAGGCGGCTGCCGAGCGGCTGGGTGGCGCGGCGCGCGCCCTCCGCACCGGCGAGACGGTGCCGCTGGGCCCGCTGCAGGTCACCGGCGCGCGCGCCGAGCACGGCCCGCCGGGAGCCGAGCGGCTCACCGGCCCGGTCACCGGCTTCGTGCTGCACGGCGACGGCCTGCCGACGGTCTACGTCAGCGGCGACAACGCGTCGCTGGACTGCGTGGACGAGGTGCGGGCCGCGTTCCCGCAGGTCGACGTGGCCGTGCTCTTCGCCGGGGCCGCCCGCACCGCGCTGTTCGACGGTGCGCCGCTCACCCTGACCGGCGCGGACGTGGCGGAGGCGGTCCAGCGGCTGGACGCCGGCCGGGTGGTCGTCGTCCACTGCGACTCGTGGGCGCACTTCAGCGAGGACCGGGACGACGTCCGGGCCGCGCTGACCGCCGCGGGGCTCGCCGACCGGCTGGTCGAGGCCGCGCCGGGGGTGCGCACCGTCGTCAGCTGACCGCGGCCCCGGGCTGCGGGCGGATGACCAGGATGCTGCTGACCGCCGTGCCGAGCAGCCGGTCGGCGCCGTCGAGCAGCTGCGCCTCGGCGAGCGCCGTGCGGCCGCCGAGGTGGGTGACCGTGCCGATGCAGCGCACCCGCCCGGTGTCCACGGTGATCGGGCGCAGGAACTTCACCGTCAGGTCCAGGCTGGTGTAGCCCACGCCGGCCGGCAGCGCCGAGTGCACCGCGCAGCCGGTCGCCGAGTCCAGCAGCGTGGCGTACACGCCGCCGTGCACCGAGCCGATCGGGTTGTAGTGGTACTCGGCCGGCTCGAAGGAGAACTGCACGCGCCCCCGCTCCGCGGAGTCCATCGTGAAGCCGAGCGTGGCGATCACCGGCGGGGCGGGCAGCTCACCGGCCGCCATCGCCTGGAGCACCTCGAGACCGGCCGACGTCCGGGCCGCCTCCGCGCTCAGCGACGGGTCGCCCCAGGTGTACGTGCGTTCGCGGGTCGGTTCGATCACCCAACCGACGCTACCGGCCACTCGAACAAGGCGTCACCCGCGGCCACCGTCGCGCCCGCACCGACCGGGGGCATGGTGTCCGCGGCCGCGTCCATCACCACCACCGGGCTGACCGGCGACATGCCGGCTGCGCGCACCGCGGCCACGTCGACGGTCACCACCCGGTCGCCGGCCGCGACGTCGTCGCCCTCGGTGACGTGCAGGGTGAACGGCGCCCCGTCCAGCCGCACGGTGTCGATGCCCACGTGCACCAGCACCCCGCGGCCCTCCGGGGTGAGCACGATGAACGCGTGCGGGTGCACCTTGAGCAGCCGCCCGGTCACCGGTGCGACGACGTCGACCAGGCCCGCGTCGGGTGCTGGCTCGATCCCCACGCCCGCCCCCACCATCGAGGCGGCGAACACCGGGTCGGGCACGTCGGTGATCGCCAGGACGGTGCCCGGCAGCGGTGCGGTGACGACGAGCGGCGGCGTCACAGCAGGTCGTTCACGTCGTCGGCCAGCATGTCCGCCTCCGGCCCGACGACGACCTGGACGATCTTCCCGGCGACCAGCACGCCGTGCGCGCCGGCCTTCTTCAGCGCGGCCTGGTCGACCAGCGACGGGTCCTTGACCTCGGTCCGCAGCCGGGTGATGCAGCCCTCGACGTCGTCGATGTTGGCCGCGCCGCCGAGTCCGGCGACGATCTGCTCTGCCTTGCCCACGGAGTGCTCCTCCCGGCGGCGCGACGGCCGCGGTCAGCTGGTCTGGAGTCGTAGAGGTACGGCACCGGACCGGCTCGCGTCCAGGGTGTTGACAGGCAACGGTCGTGCCCGCCATCCTCCCCGGTCAACTGGTCATGACCGGACGGTACCGGTTGGTGGGCGTCCGAGGGAATGGCCGGTGAACGCAGTCCCCGCAGGCACGTCACCAGTCCGCGCACTCCACGAGGAGACCGCTCCATGACCGCCCTCACCGCCGCACCGCCCAAGGAGCGTCGAGGTCTCGCCGGCCTCCAGCGCCTGGGCCGCAGCCTCATGCTGCCCATCGCCGCCCTGCCTGCGGCCGGCCTGCTGCTCCGCCTCGGCCAGGCCGACATGCTCGGCCGCTGGTCGTCGACGGAGGACGTGGCCGCCGTGCTCGCCGCGGCCGGCAACGCCCTGTTCGGCAACCTGCCGCTGATCTTCGCCGTGGGCATCGCGATCGGCTGGGCGAAGAAGGCCGACGGCTCCACCGCGCTGGCCGCCGTCGTCGGCTACCTGGTGCTGTCCGAGGTCTTCGAGGCGATGAGCCCCATCGTGCTGGGCGCCGCGGCCGAGGGCGAGGAGCAGGAGATGATCAACTTCGGGGTGCTCGGCGGCATCCTGGTCGGCGTCTTCACCGCGATGCTCTGGCAGCGGTACTACCGGATCAAGCTCCCCACCTACCTGGCCTTCTTCGGCGGCCGGCGGTTCGTCCCGATCATCACCGCGGTCAGCATGATGCTGCTCGCGGTCGTCATGTCCTTCGTCTACAAGCCCTTCGACAGCGTGCTCACCGACCTGGGCGAGGCGGTCGAGGGCAACAGCGTGGTCGGCGGCGGCATCTTCGGCACGGTCAACCGGCTGCTGATCCCGCTGGGCCTGCACCACATCCTCAACACCGTCGTGTGGTTCCAGCTCGGCGAGTTCGACGGCGTCCAGGGCGACATCTCCCGGTTCTTCGCCGGCGACCCCGCCGCGGGCATCTTCACCACCGGCTTCTTCCCGATCATGATGTTCGCCCTGCCGGCCGCGGCGATCGCGATCTGGCACGAGGCCCGGCCCGACCAGAAGAAGATCGTCGGCGGCATCATGCTGTCGACCGCGCTGACCGCCTTCCTCACCGGCATCACCGAGCCGCTGGAGTTCTCCTTCCTCTTCGTGGCCTGGCCGCTGTACCTGGTGCACGCGCTGCTGACCGGCACCTCGCTGGCGCTGACCAACGCGCTCGGGATCCACGACGGGTTCACCTTCTCCGCCGGGGCGATCGACTACCTGCTGAACTTCGGGCAGGCGGACAAGCCGCTGTGGCTCATCCCGATCGGCCTGGTCTACGCGGCGATCTACTACGTGCTGTTCCGCTTCGTGATCCGGAGGTGGAACCTCAAGACGCCGGGTCGCGAGGACGACGCCGACGCCACGGTGGGCAGCACCGACGACGGCGCGGCCCCGGCCGCGACGCCGGAGACGGTCGCCCCCACCAGCACGGTCGAGGGCAGGGACCGGTCCTGACCGACGTCCCCCCACCCGCCGGCCCCGTGCTGCGGGGCCGGCTCGTGACCGGCGGCTCGGTCGTCGACGACGGTGTGGTCACCGTCGTCGGCGACCGGGTCGCCTACGCCGGCCCGGCGGCGGGCTGGCACGGGGGTGAGCTGCCACCGCCCGCGCCGGACCGGCTGCTGCTGCCCGGGCTGGTCGACGTGCACTGCCACGGCGCGGCGGGCCACGGCTTCCCCGACGACGACCTGGACGGCGTCCTCGCCGCGGCCGCGCACCACCGGGCGCACGGGACGACGACGCTGGTCGCCAGCCTGGTCTCCGCGCCGGCCGCGGTGCTGCGCGACCGGCTGGCGCTGCTGGCCCCGCTGGTCCGGGCCGGCGAGCTGGCCGGCGTGCACCTGGAGGGCCCGTTCCTCTCCGCTGCCCGGTGCGGTGCCCAGGACCCCGCGGCGCTGGTGCCCGGCGACCCGGCGCTGCTCGAGGAGCTGGTCGGGACGGGCGTCGTCGTCTCGGTGACCCTCGCCCCGGAGACCGCGCACGCCGCGGAGCTCGTCGCCGTCCTGCGGGCGCACGGCGTGCTGCCGAGCTTCGGGCACACCGACGCCTCCGCCGCGGAGACCACCGCCGCCGTCCGCGCGGCCGCACCCGACGGCCGGCTGTCGGCCACCCACCTGTTCAACGGCATGCCGCCGCTGCTGTCCCGCGCCCCCGGCCCGGTGGGCGCCTGCCTGGCCGCGGCCGCCCGGGGCGAGATCGTGCTGGAGCTGATCGCCGACGGCGTGCACCTGGCGCCGGAGACCGTGGCCGCCGTGTTCGACCTGGTCGGCCCGGCGCAGGTCGCCCTGGTCAGCGATGCGATGGCCGCGGCCGGGGTGGCCGACGGCCGCTACCAGCTCGGCGCGCTCCCGGTGCAGGTCGCCGGCGGCGTCGCCCGGCTGGTGACCGGAGACGGACCCGGGGCGATCGCCGGTGGGACGGCGCGCCTGGTGGACGTCGTCCGGCAGACCGTGGCCGCGGGTGTGCCGCTGGCCGACGCCGTCCTCGCGGCGTCCGGCACCCCCGCCCGGCTGCTCGGCCGGGACGACGTGGGCCACCTCGCCCCCGGCGCCCGCGCCGACGTGCTCGTCACCGACCGAGAACTGCACCCGACGGGGGTCCTCCGGGCCGGCCGCTGGGTGCGCCGAGAGGAGAGCTGACCGTGGAGGTCGTCCTGCTGCCCACCGCCCAGGACTGCGGGCGGGTGGTCGCCGACGCCGTCGCCGGGTCGGTGCTGGCCGCGCTGGCCCGCGGCGGGCCGGTGGTGCTGGGCCTGGCCACCGGCTCGTCGCCGCTGCTGGCCTACCGCGAGCTGCTGCGCCGGCACCGCGACGAGGGCCTGTCCTTCGCCGGGGTGCACGCCTTCCTGCTCGACGAGTACGTCGGGCTGCCGGCCGGGCACCCGGAGTCCTACCGGGAGGTGATCCGGCGGGAGCTCACCGACTCCCTCGGGCTGGACCCGGCGGTGGTGCACGGGCCCGACGGGTCGGCGGCCGACCCGCTGCAGGCCGCCCGCGACTACGAGCAGCAGCTGCTGGCCGCCGGCCCGGTCGCCGTCCAGGTGCTCGGCATCGGTGCCAACGGGCACCTCGGCTTCAACGAGCCGGGCTCGTCGCTGGCCAGCCGCACCCGGATCAAGACGCTGACCGAGCAGACCCGGGTCGACAACGCGCGCTTCTTCGGCGGCGACGTCGAGGCCGTGCCGCGGCACGTGATCACCCAGGGCCTGGGCACCATCCTCGGCGCGCAGCACCTGGTGCTGGTGGCGACGGGGGAGCGCAAGGCGGAGGCGGTGGCCGCCGCGGTCG
Organism: Modestobacter versicolor; assembly: GCF_014195485.1. Taxonomy (NCBI): domain Bacteria; kingdom Bacillati; phylum Actinomycetota; class Actinomycetes; order Geodermatophilales; family Geodermatophilaceae; genus Modestobacter; species Modestobacter versicolor. The sequence goes on along the minus strand of NZ_JACIBU010000001.1, from coordinate 3,092,456 downwards.
AGGGGCCGCTGACGGCGTCCTGCCCGGGTTCGGTGCTGCAGCTGCACCCGCACGTCACGCTGGTCGTCGACGAGGCGGCCGGCAGCCGGCTGGCCCGCGCCGCGCACTACCGCTACGTGCTCGGGCACAAGCTGGCCGACCAGGGGTGGTGACCATCCGTCGGCCGGGCGGCGGGCGCACTGGCAGCATGGCCGGCGTGTCCGCCGAACCCCTGATCGTCGACGGGGTGGTGCCCAAGCACGAGCAGCTGCGCGGCCGGCTCACCGAGCTGGCGGCCCGGCTGCCCGCCGGTGCACCGCTGCCCGGCGAGCGCCAGCTCTGCGTCGAGCACGGCGTCAGCCGGATCACCGTGCGCGAGGCGATCGGGCAGCTGGTCAGCGAGGGCGTGCTGGTGCGGGTGCGCGGCAAGGGCACCTTCGTCGCCGAGCGGGCCGCCCGCTCGCGGCTGCACCTGGCCTCCTTCTCCGACGACATGCGCCGGCTGGGGCTGCAGCCGAGCACCGCCGTCCTCGCCGTGGCGCGGCTGGTGCCCCCGCCGGCGACCCGCCGGGCGCTGGAGCTGCCGGCCGGCGCGCCGGCCTGGCACGTGCGGCGGCTGCGGCTGGCCGACGGGCAGCCGATGTCCATCGACGACGCCTGGTACCTCGCCGACCTGCTGCCCGACCTCGACACCCAGGACCTCACCGGCTCGCTCTACACGCTGCTCGACGAGCGCTACGGCTGCACCATCGACCGGGCCGAGCAGACCGTCCGGGCCGCCGACGCCGACCGGGAGACCGCGATGGTGCTCGGGCTGCCCGCCGGCCGGCCGGTGCTCGTCTTCGACCGGGTCTCCTACAGCGGCGGCCGCCCGGTGGAGCACGCCGAGTCGACGTACCGGGGCGACCGCTACGAGGTGCAGATGACCGTCGAGCTGGGCGCGGGCTGAGCCGTGCAGCCGGTCGAGCTCGCGGTGGACGAGCTGCTGCTGCGCCCCTGGCGCGCGGACGACGTCGACGCGGTGTGGGCGGCGTTCCAGGACCCGGACCTGCGGCGGTGGAACGCGACCGGTTCCTCCCACCGGGACGCCGTCCTCGCGCTGCTGGCCCGCCGGGCCGACTGGACCGGCGGCGACCACTGCTCCTGGGCGGTGGTCGCCGCCGACCAGCTGGTGGGGTCGATGTCCCTGCACCAGATCGACCGCGAGCAGGCCGAGGGCGAGGTGGGCTACTGGACGGTGGCCGCCGCGCGGGGGCGGGGGATCGCGGCCCGGGCCGCCGACGCGGCCTGCCGCTGGGCCTTCGGCACCCTGGAGCTGGACCGGGTCCAGCTGTACCACGCCGTGGAGAACACGGCGTCCGGCCGGGTGGCGGCCAAGGCGGGCTTCACCTGCGAGGGACGGCTGCGCCGGTCGCACCGCTACGGCGACGGCGTCCGGCACGACGAACTGCTGTGGAGCCGGCTGAGCGACGACCCTGCCCCGGCGCGACGGTGAGCCGGGGGCCGGGCCACCGCCTCAGGCGGCGACGCGGGCGCTGCTGAGCAGTCGGCCGTGCTCGGCGGCCTCGCGCTCGGCGGTCTGCTTGAGCTCTGCGGCCAGCTCGGCGAAGGAGTCCAGCGCCGGGTTCACCCCGACCAGGGTGAAGTCGCGCTCGACGACGCGCAGGTCCATCCCCCACACGTCCTCGAGGATGCGGCGCATCCAGCTGGTGGCGTGGTCCCAGCCCTCGCGCGGCGTGCCGGCGCTGTAGTTGCCGCCGCGCACGGTGACCAGCACCGCGGGCTTCCCGGTGGTCGGAGCCTCGGCGCGAGGGCCGAAGCGCGGGTCGGTGATGACCATGTCGACGTAGCTCTTGACGTGCTGCGAGACGCCGAAGTTGTAGAGCGGGACGGCGAACAGCAGCGCCTCGGCGTCGGCCAGCTCGTCGGCCAGCGTGGCGGCGAGGGCGGCGGCCTCGGCCTGGGCGGGGGTGCGCTGGTCGGCCGGCAGGTACGACCCGCTCACCGCCTCGGCCCAGCTCGTGGCCGGGATCGGCTCGGTGCCGACGTGCCGGCGGGTCACCGGGGCGTCGGGGTTCCCCGACCGCCACTCCCGCTCGACGATGTCGGCGATCTCGCGGCTGGCCGACCCCTCGACCCGGATGCTGGCGTCCAGACGGAACAGCGACATGGTGGGACTCCCTCGAAGCTAGTTGCTAGCGGAAAGCTAGCGCTTCGGGAAAGCTAGCACTACGGAAAGACGAGCGCTACGAAAAGGCGAGCGCGGCCTAGGATGTCGGCGTGACCGAGGAGCTGCTGCACACGCCCGAGGCGTGCGACGGCGCCCTGGTGCGCGCCTTCGGCTTCCTGGGCAAGCGGTGGAACGGGCTGATCATCGGTGTCCTGGCCGGTGGGCCGGCGAGCTTCACCGGGCTGCGGCGGGCCGTGGGCGGGATCAGCGACTCGGTCCTGTCCGACCGGCTGACCGAGCTGGCGCTGGCCGGGCTGGTGCAGCGCACCGTCGACGACGGGCCCCCGGTCGCCGTCAGCTACCAGCTCACCGAGGCCGGCTCGGCCCTGCGGCCGGTGCTCGAGCAGCTCGCCGACTGGGCACGGGACAGCCTCCCCGTCGAGCGCTGCACCGGGGACTGCTGACCCTCAGCAGCCGCAGCTGGCGCCGGCGGGGGCGGTGAGCAGGTCGACGTCCGGGCGCGTGGTGCCGTGCTCGGTCTCCACCGCCAGGCCCTCGCGCGCCCAGTACTCGAACCCGCCGATCATCTCGCGCACCCGGTAGCCGCGCTGGGCCAGCGTCAGCGCCGCGCGGGTGGCGCCGTTGCAGCCGGGGCCCCAGCAGTAGGTGACCACCGGGACGGCGGGGTCGAGCTCGGCCGCGGCCCGCCCGGCGATCTCCCGGCCCGGCAGGTGCACCGCCCCGGGCACGTGCCCCTGCGCCCAGGACTCGGCGCTGCGGCTGTCGACCAGCACGAAGCCCGGCCGGCCGGACTCCAGGGCCGCGTGGACGTCGGAGACGTCGGTCTCCACGGCCAGCCGGCGGGCGAAGTGGGCGGCGGCGTCGGCGGGGTCGGTGGTCCAGTCCAGGCTCATGGGCGGAACGCTAGGGACCGCCCGCCGTCCGGACGAGTGGCTGGACCGCCCCGCATCGCAACGATCCCGCCGCCCAAGCGCCGGCGCAGAGCTGTTCACCTTCCGCGGAAAGTGCAGAGGCATTGACATCCGAGCGCACTGACATGTCAGATGTCAGCTGTGCCTCTCGCCCCGGTGTCCCGCGTGCTGCTGCGCGACCAGGCCGTCTCGCTGATCCGGTCGGCGATCGTCAGCGGCGAGCTGGCGCCCGGCGCCGTCGTCAAGGACACCGAGCTGGCCGGCCGGCTCGGTCTGTCGGTGGCCCCGGTGCGCACCGCGCTGGCCCGGCTCGCCGACGAGGGGCTGGTCGAGAGCAAGCCGCAGAGCCACACCCGGGTCACCCCGCTGGTGCTGCAGCAGGTGCGCGACGCCGCGGTCGTGGTGCGGGCGATGCACGAGCTCGCGGTCGCCGAGGCCGCCGGCGACGTCACCGAGGACGACGTCGCGGCGATGCGCGCGGCCAACCAGCGGTTCGCCGCAGCGGTCGGGTCCGGTGACCTGGACGCCGCCCTGGCCGCCGACGACGAGCTGCACGAGGTGCTGCTGGCCCGCTGCGGCAACGGCGCGGTGCGGGCCACGATCGACCGCTTCACCCCGGCCGTCCGGCGGCTCGAGCGGCAGCGCTTCGCCGCCGCCCACGGCCGCGGGTCGGTCGCGCTGCACGACTCCCTGATCGCTGCCTGCGCGCAGCACGACGTCGCCGCCGCCGTCGCCACCACCACCGAGATCTGGACGGCGTTGCTGTCGGAACTGGAGACCCCTGATGCTGAGTGACTTCCCGCGCCACCCGCTGCTCTTCGGCCCGTCGCCGGTGCACCGCCTCGACCGGCTCACCGCCCACCTCGGCGGCGCCGCCGTCTGGGCCAAGCGGGAGGACGTGAACTCGGGCATCGCGTTCGGCGGCAACAAGACCCGCAAGCTCGAGTACCTGGTCGCCGACGCGCTGGCGCAGGGCTGCGACACGCTGGTCTCGATCGGCGGCGTGCAGAGCAACCACACCCGGCAGGTGGCCGCTGTCGCCGCGCACGTCGGCCTGAAGTGCGTGCTGGTGCAGGAGAGCTGGGTGGACTGGCCCGACGCCGTCTACGACAAGGTCGGCAACATCCTGATCTCCCGGCTGGCCGGCGCCGACGTGCGGCTGGTCAAGGCCGGCTTCGGCATCGGCTTCAAGGAGAGCTGGGAGACCGCGTTGCGCGAGATCGAGGCGCGCGGCGGGAAGCCCTACCCGATCCCGGCCGGCGCGTCGGACCACCCGCTGGGCGGGCTGGGCTTCGCCGGCTGGGCGCAGGAGGTGGCGGCGCAGGAGGCCGAGCTGGGCGTCTTCTTCGACACCGTCGTCGTCTGCTCGGTCACCGGGTCGACGCAGGCCGGCATGGTGGCCGGCTTCGCGCAGCTGGAGGAGCAGGGCGCCCGGCCGCGGCGGGTGCTCGGCATCGACGCCTCGGCCAAGCCCGTGGAGACCCGGGACCAGGTGCTCCGGATCGCCCAGCGGACGGCGACCGCCATCGGCCTGCAGCGGGAGCTCACCGCCGACGACGTCGAGCTCGACGAGCGCTTCCACGCCGGCATCTACGGGATCCCGGACGCCACCACGATCGCCGCGATGGAGCTGGCCGCGCGCACCGAGGGCATGGTCACCGACCCGGTCTACGAGGGGAAGTCGATGGCCGCCACCATCGACCTGGTCGGCCGCGGCGAGATCGACCCGTCGTCCACCGTGCTCTACGCCCACCTCGGTGGGCAGCCGGCGCTCAACGGCTACAGCGCGCTGTTCTCCTGAAGGCACGACCGCGGGCCCGGCCACCAGGTGGTGGCCGGGCCCGCGGGTGTCCTGGATCAGCTCACGCGCCGCCGGGAGGCGACGGCCAGGCCCAGGCCGAGCGCCAGGGCGAGCAGCCCGGTGAGCAGCATCCCGGTGACCGGGGTGCCGGTGTAGGCGAGCTCGCCGTCGGCGCTGGTGCTGGTCGTGCTGGTGCCGGTCGTGCTGGTGTCGGCCGTGCTGGTGCCGGTGCTGCCGTCCCGCGGGACCGGCAGGCCGGACGACGCGGACCCGACGACGCCGGGGAAGGCGCCGGGCTGACCGGACACCGGGGGCTGGGGCTCGGTCGTCCCCGGGGTGGCCGGCTCGACCGGGGTGCCCGGCGTGCCCGGCGTGGTCCAGGCGCCGCTGGCGTCGGCGAGGACGCCGATGCCGTTGCCGCAGGCGGTCACCGGGACGTCGACGTCCACGGTGGGCTGGCCGCCGGTGCCCGGGGTGCCCGGGGTGGTGGCCGCCGGGGTGGTGCAGGCGCCGCTCGCGTCGGCGAGGACGCCGACGCCGTTGCCGCAGGCGGTCACCGGGACGTCGACGTCCACGGTGGGCTGGCCGCCGGTGCCCGGGGTGCCCGGGGTGGTGGCCGCGGGGGTGGTGCAGGCGCCGCTGGCGTCGCCGAGGACCCCGACGCCGTTGCCGCACACCAGGACGGGGACGTCGGCGTCGACGACGGAGTCGCCGCCCGAGCCGGCAGCGGGCGCCACCGGGGTGGTGCAGGCGCCGCTCGCGTCGCCGAGGACACCGACGCCGTTGCCGCACACCAGCACCGGGACGTCGACGTCGGCGAGCGAGGCGCTGCTGCCGTCACCGCCCGCGCTGCCCGCCGGCGCGGTGCCGCTGGCGGCCGCCTCACCGAGCACGGCGACCGCATTGCCGGTGACGGTGACCGGGACGTCGGCGTCCACGACGGAGCCGTCCTGCCCACCGGACGCCGGCGCGGCGGCCGGCTGGGCGACGTCGATGCCCGCGGCGTCGGCGGCGTTCCCGCCGAGGGTGATCGGCACGGCGACCGTGATCGCCCCGAGGTCGGCGGCGATGGTGCCGCTCACGGCGGGGAGCTGGACCTCGGCCGGGGTGCTGCCGGTCGCGCCGAGCACGGCCAGGGCGTTGTCGGTGATGGTGACCGGGACGGTCACGTCGACGGCGCTGTCGTCGGCCGAGGCGATGCCCGAGCCGAGGGCGAGCAGGCCGCCGGTGAACAGGCCCGTCTGCAGGGCGCGCTTCATCCACACGTTCATGAGGGGTTCCTTCTCGAGGGTGGTGCCGGACTGAGGGGGACCGGTCCCGCACAGGCGGTGGACCGGGGAGTGCCGCAGGTCAGCGGGAGACCGCTGACGGCGGCGCGCTCAGTCGGGCGAGAAGGAGGGGTCGAACGGGGTGCTGCCCGGCGCTCCGGAGCCCGGGGCACCGACCGCCGGGAGGGCGGTGAGGGTGCGGGTCCGGGCGGAGGACGGGAGGTCTGCGGGGAGCTGCTCGCCGGCCGAGGACGCCGACGACACCGACGTGGTCAGCACGGCGGCGACCGGCAGCCCGGCCGGGAGGCCGGTCGGCAGGCCGAGCGGGAGGCCGGCGGGCGCTGCGACGGCGGCCTCGGTGGCAGCCGTCGGGGCAGCCGACGGGGAGTCGGTGGCGGGTGCGGCCGGGGCCCCGGTCGCCGAGGCCGCACCGAGGGCATCGGCGGGCAACGCCGGGACGCCGGTCACGACCGGTGCGACGACGTCCTGCACCACCGGAGAGGGGTCCGGCGTGACGACGGGCGCGACCACGGGGACGACGACCGGTGCGACGACCTGCTCCACGACCGGGGTCACCACCGGGGTCAGCACCTGCTCGACGACCGGGGTGAGCACCTGCTCGACGACCGGGCGGAGCACCGGCGTGACGACGTGCTCGACGACGGGGGTGGCGACCGGCGCGACCACCGGGACGACGACGTCCTCGACGACCGGGGTGAGCACCTGCTGCACCACCGGGGCCGTGACCGGCTCCAGCGGCGCGAGCAGCTCACCGGCCAGCGCGGTCAGCGGAGCGGAGGGCGCCGGGACCTCCGAGGCGGAGGCGGGGCCGGCGGCGCCGATCAGCCACAGCCCGGTCCCGAGGCCGGTCAGCAGCAGCGCCCGCCCGGCCCAGCGGGGCAGACGGGTGGCGCGGGACTCGTGCTCGGTCATCGCGCCTCCCTCCACCATCGGTCATCGGGTGCTCACGAAGAGTCAACGCCGATCCGCCGGTGGCGGCTGGGTGGAACGGGTCGTCCGATCGGGTGCACCTGGCCCGGATCCGGTGACCGTGCGTGAGCCGGTCACCCGTCCAGGGGGCGCACGCGGTGGTCAGCAGGGCGCGCGGTCCCAGGCCCTAGAGCGGCACCGCCAGGCCCTCCGGGGTGGGCTGGTGCAGGGCGGTGGTGATGTCGGGGCGCATCGGTTCGATCCCGGTGCCGGCCAGCACCACGTCCCGGGCGAAGGTGTGCCACCGGTGGGCCCGCCGGACCATGGTGTGGCCGCCGTCGATCTCGAAGCGGGCGACCCGCGCGCCGGCCCGCCGGGCCCGGACGGCGAACTCGGCCGAGAGCCGCGCGGGCACCCAGCGGTCGGCCCGGCCGTGCAAGATCGCCACCGTCTGGTCGCGCAGGTGCATCACCGGCTCGCCGGGCGGTGTCCACGGTGCGAGCGCGCAGACCGCGGTCACCGCGGGCTCGCCGCCGGCCCGCAGCGCGGCGCGGCCGCCCATGGAGTGGCCGACCAGCACGACCGGCACGTCGGTGCCGTGCTGCTCGCGCAGCTGCGCGATCGCCCAGCGGACGTCCTGGAACGCATCGGCGGCCTCCCCGTTCCAGCCGGCGACCCGGTAGCGGATCAGCGCGGTGACGATCCCCTGCGCGCCGGCGGAGGAGTGCACGAAGTTCTCGAAGGCGCGCATCCGCACCAGCGAGAGGGCGCGCTCCTTGGGCGGCTCCAGGCTGGCTGCGGTGCCGCCGTGGCAGAACAGCGCGATGCCCCGGGTCTCGCCCTGAGTGGCGCGCTGCTCCAGCGCGGGGGAGCCGGGGTCGGGCCGGTCGGCGTCGGGGCTGGCGAACGGGTGATCGGAGCTCACGTCGTCCTCGGGGTGTCGGCGGGAGGGGCGTCCGGCGTCCGGCGCCGACGCCCCGAGCGGTCGGTCAGCGGCGGCGCGGCTTGCCGCCCAGCCGGACGCGCGCCCGCTCGCCGACGTCGCCGGCCTTGAGCAGGCCGTTGCTGATCGCGCTGGGCCCGTTGCGCCGCTGGAGGGCCTGGCCGAGCGACCGCAGCACCTTGGTGGCGAGCGGGGCGAGGACGGTCAGGACGACCCACATGCGGAACCGGCGGGTGAGGAAGAGCCACATGATCAGCAGTCTGCCCGCTCCGGACCCCGGTCAACCGGACCGCGCGGTCCGCTGCCCCTCAGGCCGGGTCGGGCGCCAGCCGGACGACCATCTTCCCGGTGTTGCCGCCGCCCAGCAGCGACCGGAACGCCTCGACGGCGGAGTCCAGCCCTTCCACCACCGTCTCCCTCGCGACCAGCGACCCGTCCTGCAGCCAGCCGGACACCGCGGCCACGAACTCCGGCCGGAGGTCGGCGTGGTCGCCGACGATGAAGCCGCGCAGCGACAACCGCTTGCCGACGACGAGCGACAGGTTGCGCGGCCCCGGCGGGGCACTGACCGCGTTGTAGCCCGAGATCGACCCGCACAGCGCGGCCCGGCCGTAGGTGCGGAACGCGCCGATCGCGGCCTCGAGGTGCTCGCCGCCGACGTTGTCGAAGAAGACGTCGATGCCGTCGGGTGCCGCCTCGGCGAGCAGGTCGGCGACCGCACCGGCGTGGTAGTCGAAGGCGGCGTCGAACCCGATCTCGCCGAGCCAGGCGACCTTCTCCGCCGTCCCGGCGCTGCCCACCACCCGCGAGGCGCCGCGCAGCTTCGCGAACTGGCCCACCAGGCTGCCGACCGCGCCGGCCGCACCGGAGACGAAGACGGCGTCGCCCTCGGCGAACGCGGCCAGCCGGAAGAGCCCCGCCCAGGCGGTGAGCCCGGGCATCCCGAGCACGCCCAGGTACAGCGACAGCGGCAGCCCCGGCAGCGGGTCGACCACCGACACGTGCGCGGCGGGCACCACGGCGACGTCCCGCCAGGCCAGGCCGTGCAGCACGAGCGCGCCGACCGGCACCTCGTCCGACCGGGAGTCGACGACCTGCCCGATCGCGCCCCCCTGCATCGTCTCGCCGAGCTCCCAGCTGGGCGCGTACGACCTCGTCGCGTTCATCCGCCCGCGCATGTACGGGTCGACCGACATCGCCAGGGTGCGGACGACGACCTCCCCGGGCGCCGGGTCCGGCCGCTCCATCGACACCAGCGCGAAGTCCTCGTCGACCGGCTCGCCGTGCGGGCGGCGGACCAGCTGCCACTCGCGGGTCGGGATGCTCACCGCGGGAAGTCCGGCTCGTTGCGGGGCACCACGAACACCTCGGGCACGAAGCTGGTGCCCGGCATCGTCACCATCGTCAGCACCATCCGGGCGACGTCGGAGGGCGGCATCATCCGGTGCACCGGGATGCCCCAGCGCTCCATCATCGGGGTGTCCATCGCCGCCGGGACGATGCTGTGCACCCGGGCCGGGAACGGCGTCTCGGCGCCGTCCGGGCCGACGGTGGCCTTCTCGCGCAGCTCCCGCTGGATGCACCGGGTCGCGCTGCGGAAGGCGGCCTTCGAGCTGTTGTAGGCGATCGCGCCGGCGCCGGAGGTGACCGCGGACAGCGACGTCACGTGGACGACGTCGGCGACCGTGTCGGCCGGGCGGTGCTGGACCACCTTGAGGAACTCGCTGGTCAGGAAGACCGGGCCCTCGCAGTTCACCGCGTGGACCATCCGGTAGTCGGCCAGGTCGATGTCGGTGATGTAGCCGGGCCGGTCGATGCCGGCGACGTTGACCAGCAGGTCGAACCGGTCGCCGTGCCGCTCGAACAGGTCGGCGACCACCCGGCGGCGGGCGTCGTCGGAGGTGACGTCGAGCTCCACCACCTCGGCGTCGGCGCCGATCTGCGCGCGGCTCTTCTCCGCGCCCTCGGTGTCGATGTCGCCCAGCACCACGGTCGCCCCGGCCTCGGCCAGCGCGGCCGCGACCGCCCGGCCCAGCCCGCTCGCCGCCCCGGTCACCAGCGCGACCCGTCCCGACAGCTGCTCAGTGCTCATCTGCTCCCGTTCCTCGTCCAGCGGCGCGGCGTCGCGCCGTGATCACCTTGGACCAGGCCGCGGTGGGTCGCAGGACGAGCGGGGGGCGTCGGCACGTCACCGGGCCGGCGTCACCAGCGGAAGCGGCCCACCGTCGTGCGCAGGCCGGCCGCCATCCGGGAGAGGTCGTCCACCGCGGTGCGGGTCTGCGCCAGCGCCACCGTGGTGGACTCGGCCGCGCTCGACACCCCGGTGATGTTGCCGGCGATCTCGCCCGTCCCGCTGGCCGCCTCGGTCACCGACCGGGCCATCTCCGCGGTGGTCGCGGTCTGCTCCTCGACGGCGCTGGCGATCGTCGTCTGGTGGTCGCTGATCTGCCCGATCACACCGCTGATCCGGTCGATCGCCGTGACGGCGCCGGCGGAGTCGGCCTGGATCGCCTCCACCCGGCGGACGATCTCGTCGGTGGCCCGGGCGGTCTGCTCGGCCAGCTCCTTGACCTCGCCGGCCACGACCGCGAAGCCCTTGCCGGCCTCGCCGGCCCGGGCGGCCTCGATGGTGGCGTTGAGGGCGAGCAGGTTGGTCTGCTCGGCGATCGAGGTGACCAGGGCGACCACCGCGGTCACCTCGCGGCTGGACTCACCGAGGGCGGAGACGGTGGCCGTCGCCTCCCGTGCCTGGGTCACCGCCGTGGCGGCGACCCCGGCCGCCGCGTTGGCGCTCTGCGAGATCTCCCGGATGGACGCGCCCATCTCCTCCGCGCCGGCGGAGACCGTGCTGACGCTGCGGGAGACCTCCTCGGCGGCCGCGCTCACCACCTGGGACTGGGCGCTGGTCTCCTCGGCGGAGGAGGCGATCTGCGCGGCGGAGGCGGACAGCTCCTCCGCGGCCGCGGCGACCGCGTCGGCGGACGCTCCGACGTCGGCCATCACGCCGCGCATCGTCCCGGTCGCCTCGTCCAGCGACGCGCCCATCCGGCCCAGCTCGTCCCTGCTGGACAGGCCGGTGGTGCGGGTCAGGTCGCCCTGGGCCAGGCCCTCGGCGACATGCTGCACCGACCGGACGCCGCGGGTGATGACCGCGGCCACCAGCAGGCCGATGGTCGCCGCGACGGCCAGCCCCACCCCGAGCACGACCAGGGCCACGGTGCGGTGGTGCTCGTAGGACGCCCGGGCGCTGGCCGCCGCGGCCGCCGCCTCGCGGGTGTCGATCGCCCGCAGCTCGTCGAGGTCCTCGATCACCTCGGTGAGCAGCGGGTCGACCGCCTCGGCGCCCGCAGGCACCGCCGTCGTCACGCCGGCGGTGGCGGCGGGGAGCAGGACGCTGCTGGTCAGGGAGTCGATCTGCGCCAGGTCGTCGGTCGCCTCGACGACCAGCTCGTGCTCCGCCCCGGACCGGTGGGCGGCGGCGTAGGCGCTCACCTGGCGCCCGTAGTCGGCCACCAGCGCGTGCACCTCCGACAGCGGCGGCGCGTGGGTGTCGACGGCGGTCGCGGCGCTGATCGACAGCCGGATCTGCTCGACGTCGTCGATCATCAGCCCGATCTCCTCGATGCTGAGGACGTTGTCGGCGTAGATGGCCTCGCTGGTGGCCGCCGAGTCGGCGAGCGCGGTGAGGCCGAGGCCGCCGATGACCGCGGCGACGACGCCGGCGGCGGCCGTGGAGGCGAGGACCTTGATCCGGACCGGGCGGTCGGCGAACCACTGCGCGCCGGGCAGGCCTGTGGAGCGGGGCATCGGGGGTCTCCCAAGGAGGTGCTCCGCCCGCGGGATCGCGGCCGGCAGTACGCCCATCGGCACCCCGGGCGCTGTTCCGGAACGAGATCACCTGATCAGGCGAACGGGTCGGTGCAGGGGCGGTGTGGCGCGCCGGGCACAGTGGACGCCGTGCCCGACCCCGCCGAGCTCTTCGCCCAGCTCCGCCGCGAGCCGGACGTCGATGCCCCCGACCTCGTCGCCGTCGACGCCACCGACCGGCTGCTGCTCGACGAGGCGGCCGCCGCGATCGCCGCGGCCCCGGACGCCGTCGTGGTGGTCGACGACGGCCACGGCGCGCTGACCCTGGGCGCCGCCGGCCTGCACGGGGCCACCGGGGTGCGGGTGCACCAGGACCTGCTGGTCGGCGAGCTGGCGCTGGCCGCCAACGCCGAGCGCACCGGGCTGGCCGGCTCGTACCGGTCGCTTCCGCTGGGCCCCGAGCTGGTGCGCGGTGCCCGGGTGGTGCTGGCCAAGGCGCCCAAGAGCCTGGAGGCGCTCCGCGAGCTGGTGCAGGTGGTGGCCGCGGACGCCGACCCGGCGGTGACCCTGCACGTCGGCGGCCGGGTCAAGCACATGACGCTCGGCATGAACGACGTGCTCGGCGAGGGCTTCACCGACGTGCACGCCACGCTGGCCCGGCAGAAGTCGCGGGTGCTGGTGGCCCGCGGCCCGCGCCCGGTGCGCAGCTCGTTCCCGGTCTGCCGGGAGCACGCCGACCTCGGCCTCACCGTCTGCGCGCACGGCGCCGCGTTCGCCGGGGCGAAGGTCGACCGGGGCACCCGCGCGCTGCTCGCCGCGCTGCCCGGCGCCGTCCCGGACGCCGCCACCGCGCTGGACCTCGGCTGCGGCACCGGCGTGCTGGCGGCCGCGCTGGCCGCGGCCCGGCCCGGGCTCTCGGTCGTGGCCGCCGACCAGTCGGCGGCGGCCTGCGCCTCGGCGGCCGCCACCGCCGCCGCCAACGGGCTCACCGACCGGGTGCGCGTGGTGCGCGACGACGCCGCGGCGAGCCTGCCCGACGGCAGCGTCGACCTGGTGGTCTGCAACCCGCCGTTCCACCTGGGGGTGGCGGTCTCGGAGACCCTCGCCCACCGGCTGTTCGCGGGCGCGGCGCGGGTGCTGCGTCCCGGCGGTGAGCTGTGGTGCGTCTACAACAGCCACCTCCCGCACCGCGACGCGCTGCGCCGGCTCGTCGGCCCGACCCGCCAGGTGACCCGGGACCCGACGTTCACGGTCACGGCGTCCACCCGGCGCTGACCCCACGCGGACGGAACCGCTGAGTCCGGATCTTGGGCTCAACCCCGTGGCGGTGCCGCCGATGCTGGCAGCACCGAGGGTGGACGCGCTCACCTCGCCGTGCCCGAGGAGAGCCCATGTCCCGCTCGTGGTGGCCCGACCGGCCGCTCGGGGTGAAGCTGGCGACGCTGGTCCTCGCCGGCTCGCTCGCCCTGGTCGTCTTCGGTGGCATCTCGGTGACCGCCCTGCACAGCACCGGCGAGCGCACCGAGGAGCTGCTGCGGACGACGACCGCGACCGGGTCGGCGGCCGAGGCGGACATGATGCACGACGCCGTGCGGGCCGACGTGCTCCAGGCGCTGCTCAGCGGCAGCGGCACCCGGTACGACTCCGCCGTCACCGACCTGGCCGACCACGCCGCGACGCTGCAGGCCGCGCTGGCCGCGGTGCGCGGCGGTGGCCTGGGCCCGGACGTCGTGCAGGCGGTGGACGACGTCGCCGACGAGGTGGCCGCCTACCTGGGCGCCGGCCAGCAGATCGTCGCGCAGGCCGGCGCCGACCCGGCCACCGCCACCGCCCAGTACCCGGAGTTCCTCGCCGCCTTCGAGGGCCTCGAGGAGGCGCTGCCCACCGTGGGGGAGGCCGTCGGGGCGGAGGCGGCCGCCGCTGCCCGGGCGAGCGCCGACCAGCGCTCCGCGGCGATCACCGCCTCGGTGGCCGTCGGCACCGGCGGCGTCCTGGTGCTCGGGCTGCTCGGCTGGGTGGTGACCCGGTCGGTGGTCCGCCCGCTGCGGAAGGTCCGGGAGGTGGTGGACGGGCTGGCCGACGGCGACCTGCGCGGGACGACCGGGATCACCAGCACCGACGAGGTGGGGGCCATCGCCACGGCGCTGGAGGCGTCGATGGCCACCATGCGCGGCGTCCTCGCCACCATCGGCGACAGCTCCACCACGCTCGCCTCGGCGACCGAGGAGCTGTCGGCCACCGCGCAGGACATGACCCGGCTGGCGGGGGAGTCCGCCCACCAGACCGGCATCGTCGCGGAGACCGCCGGGCAGGTGTCCGGCAACGTGCAGACCGTCGCCGCCGGCACCGACGAGATGGGCAGCTCGATCCGGGAGATCGCGCAGAACGCCACCGACGTCGCCCGGATCGCCGCTCAGGCGGTCGGCGTCGCCGGGGCCGCGACCGCCACGGTGGGCCAGCTCGGCCGGTCCTCCACCGAGATCGCCACCGTCGTCAACGTGATCACCACGATCGCCGAGCAGACCAACCTGCTGGCCCTCAACGCCACCATCGAGGCCGCCCGGGCCGGCGACGCGGGCAAGGGCTTCGCCGTGGTGGCCAACGAGGTGAAGGAGCTGGCCCAGGAGACGGCCCGGGCGACCCGGGACATCACCGGCCAGGTGGAGAGCATCCAGGCCGACACCCGCGGGGCGGTCGCGGCGATCGAGGAGATCACCGCGATCATCGCCCGGATCGACGACGCGCAGAGCACCATCGCCGCCGCGGTGGAGGAGCAGACGGCGACCGCAGCCGAGATGAGCCGCAGCGTCGCGCAGGCCGCGGTCGGCGTGGGTCAGATCGCCGGCAGCGTCGGCTCGGTCGCCGAGGCGACCGGCGCCACCACCCGCGCCATGGGCGACGCCCAGGTGGCCATCGACGAGGCGGCCCGGCTGGCCGCCCAGCTCAACACCACGGTGGCCCGCTTCCGCCTCTGACGGGGCTGCAGGTCCTCCTAGTGGCCGCTGCCGCCGCGGGAGACGACCGGCGGGAGCGTGGACCACGGGAAGTCGATCCAGGCGTCGGTCTGCTTCCAGGTGTAGTCGCAGCGGACGACGGACCGCGGCTTCTCGTAGACGACCGCCGTCCGCACCTCGGTGACGTGCCCGGCGCAGAAGTCCTTGACCAGCTCCAGCGTCTTGCCGGTGTCGGCGACGTCGTCGGCGACGAGGACCTTCGTGCCGGTCAGGTCGACCACGTCCAGCGTCGGCGGCAGCACCACCGGCAGCTCCAGCCGCTCGTCCACGCCGGTGTAGAACTCGACGTTCATCACGAAGAGGTTCTTCACGTCCAGCGCGTAGCCCAGCGCCCCGCCGAGGAACAGGCCGCCCCGGGCGATGGACAGGATGATGTCCGGCTCGAAGCCGCTGTCGGCGACCTGCTGGGCCAGCTCACGGGCCGCCCGGCCGAAGTCCTCGTAGGTCAGTGTCTCGCGGTCGGCGCCGGCGGAGTCGCTCACCGGTGGATCGTCGCAGGTGGGGGACCGGGCCGGTGACGTGACCCCGGCGCCGGCTCAGCGCGTGGGGTCCGTCGCCAGGGACAGCGCCTCCACCGGCAGCCGGCGCTCCACGACGGCGGCCGCGACGTCGTCCAGGTCGGAGTCGTGGCTGTAGGCCCAGGCCCGCAGCAGCGCCAGGGCGTCCGGGCTGGGGAGCTCCAGGCCGGCGTTGAGGATGCCGATCGCCTGCCACACCAGCGCCCGCCGTGTGGCGGCCGGCGCGTCCAGCCAGGACGGCCCACCCTCCCGGCGCGGCTCGCCGGCCATCGCGGTGGCGAAGCAGTCGCTCAGGGCGGCGCACACGGTCAGCGCGTCGGTCAGGCTCAGGACGCGGAGGTCATCGGGCCGGAGCACGTACAGGTCGAGGGCGCCGAGCCCCGTCAGCGCGCCGTGCAGGGGCAGCGAGATGACGCCCCGGATCGGCGTGCGGGCCACCAGGGCGTCGGCGAACACCGGCCACCGCGCGTGCAGCGACTGCGCGTCGGCGAACACCGTCTGCCCGCTGGCGTGCGCGCTGATGCACGGCCCCTCGCCCACGGTGAACTGGAGGCGCTCGGCGGTGGCGGAGTGCGGGTCGCTGGCGCCCAGCGGCAGCCGCCGGTCGGCGGCGAAGAACGCGCTCAGCCCGGCACCGTCCACGGGCAGCACCGCCACGCAGGCGCGGGCGAGCCGCTCGGGGAGCAGTTCGGGTCCGGGCAGGTCGGGCACGGCAGCGGTGACCTGGGCGGCGTACTCCTGGGCGAGGTCCAACGTCGTCCTTCCGGTGGGTGGGCTGGACCGGTACCCGGACCGCCTCCCCCGGAACCCCTCAGCAGAAGCCGGGGGTGCCCAGCCACGCAGCAGGGGAGGCCGGGACGTCGTCGCGGAGGACCGTGCCCTCGATCAGCCCGTACGGCCGGTCGTCGGCGTGGTAGACGACGGCGCCGGGGCCGTCCAGGGCGTTGTCCAGCCCGAACGCCGACAGGTCCTGCAGGAAGTGGTGCTTGTTCGGCATCGAGAACCGCACCTCGGCGACGTCCGCGTGCCGCTCGAGCACCGCCTCACCCATCGCGTACAGCGTCTGCTGCAGCGCCAGGCTGTGCGTGCCGGCGAAGGTCTCCAGCAGCGTCGTCCGGATCGAGTCGTACGTCCCGTTCCAGTCGACGTCGGTGCCGGTGTACCGCCAGCGCGCCGTCACCGCCGTGGCCAGGATCCGGTCGTCGGTCTCCGGCAGGGTCGTGTAGCGGTCGCGCGGGAAGCCCCAGAACTCCGAGCCGGTGGACTTGAGGACGACGAGGTCGGTGAGCCCGGCGAGCACGTGCACGTCGTCGCCGTCCACGGTGACCACCGCGGTGCGCACCTCGCCGCCGTTGCGGGAGAAGGCGTGGTCGTGCGGGGCGCCGCCGACGGTGATCCGGTCCCAGCCGTAGGACTCGATCGCCACCCGGGCGCCGGAGACCCACGCGTAGGAGCCGGCGAAGTGCCGGGCCAGCCGGATGCCGAACTCCTCCGGGGAGCCGATCCCGTCGCGGGCGAAGGCGAAGACGGTGTTCTTCTGCGCGTCGGTGGTCAGCACGTGGGCGTTGTCGCCGGCCGTGTGCGCCGCCGCGAAGTC
Source organism: Modestobacter versicolor (assembly GCF_014195485.1). Classification (NCBI taxonomy): domain Bacteria; kingdom Bacillati; phylum Actinomycetota; class Actinomycetes; order Geodermatophilales; family Geodermatophilaceae; genus Modestobacter; species Modestobacter versicolor. The sequence goes on along the minus strand of NZ_JACIBU010000001.1, from coordinate 3,075,497 downwards.
ACCGCGCAGGGCGGAGCTGACGTTGAGGTCGACCAGCGCGTGGCGCGGGGTGGAGCGGTCGACCGCGACGACGCGCACCTCCGCCTTCCCGTACTGGTTGGGGCCGAGGACGATCGCCATGCGCGCACTCTCGCTCATCTGGGTTGCCGGGATGTTGCACGTGGAACGTGGGCTCACGAGCCCCGGTAGGTCGAGTAGGCGAACGGGGAGAGCAGCAGGGGCACGTGGTGGTGCTCGGCGGGCTCGTGGACGGCGAAGGTCAGCACCACCTCGGGCCAGAAGGTCTCCCGCCCCTGCTCGGCCGCCCACGCCCCCGTGCCGAACACCAGCCGGTGCGGGCCGGTGCCGGTGGGCTGCTCGGTCAGCCGGCAGCGCCCGTCGTCGTCCGTCGTCCCCTCGGCGACCAGGCCGTGGGCGTCCAGCAGCTGCACGGCCATCCCGGCCGCGGGCCGGCCGAGGACGGCGTCCAGCACGTGCGTCGACACGCTCATGTCAGGAGCCCCCGGACCCGCAACCCGGTGATCTGCGCCAGCTGCTCGGTCACCTCGGCCCGTTCCTGCTCGGGCTCGTTGGCCAGCCGGCGGTCCAGCTCGGCCAGCATCTCCTCCGGCGAGCGGCCGGCGGCCCGGATGAGGAACACCTGGTCGAAGCGGTCCTCGTAGGCCCGGTTGCCGGCCAGCATCGCGGCCCGCACGGAGTCCGCCGCCGTCCCCATCGCGCTCTGCTCCCGCCGCGACGCCGCCGCCTCGGCCGACGTGCCCTCGACCCGGTCGCCGATCCGCGGGTGCGCGGCCAGCGCTGCCCGCACCTCCGTCCACGGCAGCGCCCGGCTGACCCCCTCGGCCCGCGCGACGAGCGCGTCGGCCGAGGGGTAGGGCCGGCCGGCGGCGACGGTGCCGGCGAAGGACGGCGCGGCGTTGCACGCGCGCAGCGCCTCCTCGACCTCGTGCGACGGGTCGGCGTTGAAGCGGTCCAGCGGGTCCGGGTCGGCGAGGGGCGGGGCCACGGCTGCGAGGATGCCATCCCATGATCCCCGAGGAGCTGCTCGACGAGCTCGACCGGCGGCTGACCCCGGTCGACGCCGCACGGCTGGCCGCCTACCCCGGCGAGCCGTCGACCCGCCAGCCGGTGCACACCTGCTACGTGCCCGCCGACGCCGTCGTCCCGGGGCTGGTGGCCTCGTGGGGGAGCGCGGCGCTGGCCGCGCTGGACGAGCACGGCCTGCCCGACCTGGGGCTGGACCCGGCACTCGTCGAGCAGCTGCTGCCCCGGGTGCGGGCGAAGCTCGCCGGTGAGCCGGTCGAGGACCTGCGGGTCGACGCCGAGGACGGCTACCGCGGCTCCCCTGCGGCCGAGGACGGCGACGTCGCGGCCGCGGCCGCGGTGCTGGCCGCCGAGCCGGTGCTGCCGCCGTTCGTGGGCATCCGGGCCAAGTCGCTGGAGGAGCCCACCCGGCGGCGCGGGGTGCGCAGCCTCGACCTGTTCCTCACCGGCCTGGCCGGCGCCGGGCGCGAGCGGGCGGTCGTGACGCTGCCCAAGGTGACGGCCGTCGAGCAGGTCAGCGCGTTCCTGGCGGTGCTCGACGCGCTGGAGCGCACCAGCGGCCTGGCGCTGGACCTCGAGCTGCAGGTCGAGACGCCGCAGGCGGTGCTCGGGCCGGACGGGACGGCCACCCTGGCCCGGATGCTGCACGCCGGCGGGGGGCGGGTGACCGGCCTGCACTACGGCACCTACGACTACAGCGCCTCGCTCGGCATCGCCGCGGCGCACCAGTCCTCCGACCACCCGGCGGCCGACGCCGCCAAGGAGGCCATGCAGGTGGCGGTGGCCGGCACCGGGGCGCGCGCCGTGGACGGGTCGACGAACGTGCTCCCGGTCGGGACGACGGCCCAGGTGCACGCCGCCTGGCAGCTGCACGCTGGGCTGGTCCGCCGGGCGCTGGAGCGCGGCTTCTACCAGGGTTGGGACCTGCACCCCGCCCAGCTGGTCACCCGGTACGTCGCCACCTACGCGTTCTTCCGGGCGGCGCTGCCGGCCGCGGCGGCGCGGCTGACCGCGTACGTGAGCCGGGTCGAGGGCGGGGTGCTCGACGAGCCGGCCACCGCCCGGGCGCTCGCCGCGGTGGTGCTCCGCGGGCTGGACTGCGGGGCGCTGGACGTCGCCGAGGTGGAGCGGGCCACCGGGCTGGACCGCCGGGCGCTCGACGGGCTCGCCGGCCGCCGCCCGCGCTGAGCCGACACGCCGGGCCGGTCACGCCCGGTCGGGCACCGGCGCGGCGACGTCCCAGCTCAGGCGGTGCGTCACCCGATCGTGGGAGGGTGGCTGCGGGGGGTGATTGCCCGCTGCCGGGGTCGGTGGCTGAGAATGCAACCAGTTCGCTGAGCCACCGATCCCCGAGAGGTGCCGTGCCCGTGGTCGGAGGTCACCCCACGCGCTCGCTGCAGCGCGCCCGGGAGGACGGCGGGGGTCCCGCTGCGGCCGTCCCGTGCCCGCACGGCCACGCCGCCGCGGTGGTCGGCTCCCACGAGCAGCTGCTCGCCGCCGCGCTCCCGTGGCTGCGGGAGGGGCTGGCGGCCGGCGACCTGACGGTGCTCTCCTGCGACCAGGGCACCGCCGAGCTGCTGCGGGACGAGCTGGGCCGGCCGGCCGGCCTGGTCGACGAGCCGCGCGTCTCGCTGCGCGGCGTCCGGCCGCCGGACGGCGTCGTCGCGATCCGCCGGCTGCTCGACCGCGCCGCGGAGGCCCCGTCGGGACGGCTGCGCATCCTCGGGGCGCCCGACTTCGGCGCCGCCCCGCGCGACTGGCGGGAGGCCCAGCGCTACGAGTCGGTGCTCAACCGGCTGCTGGCGGGCTCGCCGGTCGAGGCGTTGTGCCTCTACGACCAGCGCCAGCTCCCCGAGCAGGCCGCGGCCAGCGCCTCCGCCACCCACCCGCTGCTGCTGACCGGCGGGGTCCGGGCCGAGAACCCGGCCTACCGGCGGCCCGGCGACTACGTCCGCGACCTGCCGCTGCCCCGCGAGCCGCTGGAGCAGGGCGAGCCGGTCTACGCCGTCGCCGGGGCGCCGACGCTGGCCGACCTGCGGCACCAGCTCGCCGCCGTCCTCGCCGCCCAGGTGCCCGACCGCGAGCAGCGGGAGGACCTGCACCTGGCGGTCAGCGAGATCGCCGCCAACGCGTTCCGGCACGGCACGCCGCCGGTCTCCGCCCGGGTGTGGGCCGCCGACGGCTGGATCGTCTGCACGATCACCGATCGCGGCACCAGCTACCGCGACGAGCTGGCCGGCTTCCAGCCGGCGCACGGTGACGACCTGTCCCGCGGGGGCATGGGGCTGTGGCTGGCGCGCAAGCTCTGGGACCACGTCGACCTGCTGACCGGCGCCGACGGCCTGACCGTGCGGCTGAGCTCGCCGCTGCACTGACCGCGGGGCTGCCTGCGCAGGACCGAGCGGTCTCGATACCTCAGCCCTAAGGTGTCCGGTGTGATCGTGGTGACCGCGGCCGGCGGGCCCACCGGCACGGCAGTGGTGCGCGAGCTGCGCTCCCGGGGCGAGCAGGTGCGCGCGGTGGTGAACCACCGCGGCCCCCGCCCGGAGCTGACCGGGCTCGGCGCCGAGGTGGTCGTCGGCGAGCTCACCCAGCCGATGGCCTGGTCGAAGGTGCTGACCGGGGTCGACGCCCTCTACCTGATCTGGCCGAACTTCGACCCCGACGAGGCCGAGGGCGCCCCGGCGGTCTTCGCCGAGGCGCGCCGCGCCGGCGTGCCCCGGGTCGTCTACCACTCGGTGCTCCGGCCGCAGCTGCGGGCGATGCCGCACCACGCGGCCAAGGACCGTGCCGAGGAGGCGCTGGACGCCAGCGGGCTGCGCGCCTGGCGGGTGCTCCAGCCGTGCGCCTACGCCGACAACCTCGACGGCCAGCTGGAGGCGGCCCAGGTGAGCGGGGTGCTGCGCAGCTACTGGGGGCTGCGGACGGCGCAGTCGCTGGTCGACCTGCGCGACGTCGCGGCCGCCGCCGCGGTGCTGCTGACCGAGGACGGCCTGGACGGCGGGACCTTCGAGGCGGCCGGGCCGGAGGCGCTGACCGCGCCGGACCTGGCCGAGCGGATCGCCGCCTGGCTCGGGGACGAGGTCGTCGCCGACGACGTCGTCCCCGGCGGTGAGGTGCCGACCGGGTACGCCGCCCGCTGCCGCCGCACGATGTTCGACCACTACCGCGCCAACGGGTTCACCGGCAGCCCGCGGGTGCTCACCGACCTGCTGGGCCGCCCGCCGCGGACGTTCGCCGAGCACCTGGCCGACCTCCCGGTGCCCGGCGCCGCGTCCCGGTGACCCGGCCGACCCGGTGAGCGAGCCCACTACGGTGCAGCGCGTGGGCGACGCCATGGACGTGATCCTCGAGCAGTGGGCCCGGGAGCGCCCCGACCTGGACTGCTCGCCGATGGGCGTCATCGGCCGGATCAGCCAGCTGCAGCGCGAGGTGTTCCTGGCCCAGCGCGCCACCTTCGCCCGGCACGGCCTGGACGCGCCGTCCTTCGACGTGCTGGCCGCGCTGCGCCGGGCCGGCGAGCCGTACCAGCTCACGCCCACCGCGCTGATGCGCACGGCGCTGGTCACCTCCGGGGCGATCACCCAGCGGCTGGACCGGCTGGAGGAGCGCGGCCTGATCACCCGGGGGCGCAGCGACGCCGACGGCCGGGCGGTCGTCGTCACGCTCACCGAGGAGGGGCGGCGCGCCCTCGACGCCGCGCTGCCCGACCACCTGGAGACCGAGCGCGCCATGCTCGCCGGGCTGTCGGAGCAGGAGACCGACCAGCTGGCCGGGTTGCTGCGCCGCTGGCTGGTCGCGCTGGGCCGGGTGCCCGGGAGCGTCCCGGACGCGAGCTAGCCCACCCGGCGGCCGGCGCGGGCCTGGCGCAGCCAGCGGGACCCGGGCCCCTCCGCGCTCGCGGCGTCGCCGGGGTTGGACAGCGCGCAGCGGCGCAGCGACAGGCAGCCGCAGCCGATGCAGCCGTCGAGGTCCTCGCGGAGCGCCTCGAGCTCGGCGATCCGGGCGTCCACGCGGCCGCGCCAGGAGCGGGAGAGCCGGGTCCAGTCCGCCCGGGTCGGCGTGCGGCCCTCGGGCAGCTCGGCCAGCGACGCGGCGATCTCCTCCAGCGACAGCCCGACCCGCTGGGCCGCGGACACGAAGGCCAGCCGGCGGAGCACCGTGCGCGGGTAGCGGCGGCGGTTGCCGGTGTCCCGGACGCTGGTCAGCAGCCCCCGGGTCTCGTAGTAGCGCACCGCCGGCACCGAGACACCGGAGCGCGCTGCGACCTCACCGATGCCCAGCAGCTCGTCCACGCCCGCGAGTGTGCAGGCTGCGGGCTCATCACCTCAAGGGGGCTTGAGCCGGGACGGCGTCCCTCAGCTGTGCTCGGTGCGCTCGTGGGTCGCCTCGTGGACGACGGGCGGGGCGTCGTCCCGGCGGTCGATGACGGTGAACCGGTGCCACAGCCCGCTCAGCTGCAGCGGGCGGCTGACGGCGCTGCCGTGCACGACCAGGGTGAGGTCGATGCCGCGCGGCTGGCACATCTTCTGCACCTGCACGAGCGCGGACATGCCGGCGGAGTTCATGAAGCCGACCGCGCAGGTGTCGAGCTGGACCCGGCGCAGCTGGGGCGCGCCGAGCAGCAGGTCGGTCATCACCCGGACCAACGGGCGGCGGGCGCTCTCGGTGAGCTCGCCGACCAGCCGGATCGCGGCGTGCTCGGTGTCCTGCTCGGTGACGGTGACCTCGACGCTGGGATCGGTCTCCTCCATGCCCCCGTCCTGCCCGATCGGGGCGCAGTTCATGCCGCGGCAGCTACGGTTGAGGCCTCAACCAGCGCTGCACCCAGGAGCCGCCCCGTGTCCCAGCCCGTCCTCCAGGTCGTCGTCGGCAGCACGCGCCCCGGCCGCAAGGGCCTGGCGGTCGCCCGTTGGGTGCAGCAGCTGGCCCAGCAGCACGGCGGTTTCGACGTCGAGCTGGTCGACCTGGCCGAGGTGGCGCTGCCGGTGTTCGACGAGCCGAACCACCCGCGGCTGCAGCAGTACACCCACCAGCACACCCGCGACTGGAGCGCCGTGGTCGCGCGCGCCGACGCCTACGTCTTCGTGACGCCGGAGTACAACCACTCCTTCCCGGCGTCGCTGAAGAACGCGCTGGACTACCTGAACGTCGAGTGGGCCGACAAGGCCGCCGGGCTGGTCTCCTACGGCGGCGTCTCGGCCGGCCTGCGTGCGGCGACCGCGCTCAAGCCGGTGCTCACCTCGCTGCGGATGGTGCCGGTCGTGGAGGCCGCCACCATCCCGTTCTTCGCCCAGTTCCTCACCGAGGACGGCGAGTTCCAGCCCAACGAGCAGCTGACCGCCGGCGGCAACGGGATGCTCGACGAGCTGCTCCGGCTGACCACCGCGCTGCTCCCGCTGCGCCGCCCGGTCGCCGAGCCGGCCGCGACCGCTACGGCCGGCTGAGCAGCAGCAGGCTGTAGGCGGCCAGCGAGGGGCCGTCGGTGAACCGGCCGTCGCGGACCATCGCCCGGAACTCGGTCTCCGGCACGAACGCGGTGCGCATGTCGGCCTCGGTCTCCTCGCGGGCGGTCGGCCCCTGGGTGAGCCCGGCCGCCAGCCAGACGTCGAACTCCTGGGTGATCAGCCCCGGTGCCAGGTCCAGGTGCCCGAGGTGCCGCAGCTCGGCGGCGCGCAGGCCGGTCTCCTCGGCCAGCTCGGCGCGGGCGAGGTCGTCGGCCGCACCGTCGTGCCCGGCCGGCCAGGTGCCCTGCGGGAACTCCCACGAGCGACGGCCCAGCGGGTGGCGGTACTGCTCGACCAGCCAGAAGCCGTCCCGCTCGGCCGGGATCACCAGCCCGAAGTGGTCCCGCTCCACGACCCCGTAGATGCCGGTCGAGCCGTCGTCCCGCTCGATGGCGTCCTCGCGGACCCGGATCCACGGGTTCCGGTAGACCTCCCGGCTGCTCGTCGCGCGCACGGGACCTAGCCTGGCAGACGGGAGGACGCCGATGACGGAGCGCAAGCCGCAGGGCATGACGTTCGAGACCTGGGTCGAGCAGCAGATCCGCCGGGCGCACGACGAGGGCGCCTTCGAGGGGCTCTCCCTGGCCGGGAAGCCGCTGCCGCGCCGCGACCGGGACAAGACCAGCTACGAGTGGGCGCTGGAGTGGGCGCGGCGCGAGGAGGCCGACGTCGCGGCGATGCTGCCGACGGGGCTGGCGCTGCGCAAGGAGCGCGAGGAGCTGCCCGGCAAGGTCGCCCAGCAGACCTCCGAGGACGCCGTGCGAGCCCTGGTCGAGGCGCACAACGAGCGCGTCGACCAGTACTACCGCCGTCCGGTCGAGGGCGTGTGGGTGCCGGTGGGCATGGCCGACGTCGACCAGGTGGTCGCCGAGTGGCGCCGCTCGCGGCCGCCGACGCCGCCCGCCCCGGCCGTCGCGGAGCCCCCGCCGTCCCGGCGACGCGGCTGGTGGCGCCGCCGGGCGGCCTGACCGTCAGTCCTCGGTGTCCTCGGCCAGGACCTCGACCTCGACCGGCTCCGCACCGTGGTGGGCGGCCAGCTCGCGGGTGGCCATGCCCCCGTGGCCGCCCTCGTCGTACTGCCCGGGGTGCAGGTTGACCTTCTCGCCCTCGTGCTCGCTCATGCCGCGAGCCTGCCCACCGGCGGCGCTTCGCGCACGGCGAACACCGCCGACGGGTGCGCGGCCGGGCAGCCGGGTAGGCGCAGGGCTCCCGAGAGGACGGAGGTCCACCGTGACCGAGGTACCAGGAACGGACCGCGACCAGGCCCGCGAGGACGTGCTCAAGGAGACGCCGCTCGTGCCCGGGTCGGTCGAGCACTCCGACGACGACCCGCGCAGCACCGACGACCCGACGAACACCGGTGACGAGGGCCAGACCGGCGACAGCGCCAAGCCCGCCGCCGGCAGCACCGACCTCGGCACTGACTAGCCAGCCCCGCATCCCGACCAGCTCTCGGCGCCGGAACCCGCTCCGGTCCCGGCGCCGAGTGCCGGTGGTGGCTAGAGCAGGTCGAACTCGTTGTAGGCGGCGCCGCCGGAGAGCAGGGCGTAGCCGGGGCCGCGGTCGAAGAACGGCTGGACGTCGTCCCGCCCGGCGCGCACCTCCGCCCGCAGCGCCTCGGTCGCGGCGTGGTCGGCCGTCCCGTCGGCCGTGACGACGACGCCGTAGTCGCGCCGGGCCCCCTCGACGCTGACCTTCCGCCACGCGATGTCGCGCAGCACCTCCTCGACCGGGCGCTCCAGCGGGTCGCCCCACCCGCCGCCACCGGTCGTCCGCACCCGCACGACGGTGCCGGCCCGCAGCGGCTCGGCGTCGGCCAGCGCGTCGACCTCGTGCTCGTCCGGGCCGCCCGGGTCGACGGTGATCGAGAACGGCCGGCCGGCCTTCCCGCCGTTGACGCCCCAGCAGGACAGGATCGAGCGGTCGGCGATCGACATGAAGTGCGCGTCGCGGAGCACCCGGATGTCCTTCTCGTAGCCGCAGCCGCCGCGGTACCGGCCGGGGCCGCCGGAGTCGACGGCCAGGCCCAGCCGCTCGATGCGCAGCGGGAACCGGGACTCGGTGAACTCCGTCGGCAGGTTCCGGGAGTCCGGGACGACGTGGATGGTGTCCTCGCCGTCGGCGTAGTAGCGGCCGCCCGAGCCGCCGCCGAGCACCTCGCGCATCAGGTACGGCTCGCCGGCGGCGTCGGTGCCGTAGACGCCGGTGTAGCGGATCGTCTCCTGGTCGGCGGGCATCCGGCCGCCGGTCGCCTTGGCCAGCACGCCGGCCAGCACGCCGAGCAGCCGCAGGATCACGAACGTCCGGGCGTTGGTGGGCGCGGGGAAGATCGGCGTGAGCAGCGTGCCCTTCTCCGGGAAGCGCATCTCGATCAGCGGCACGACGCCCTCGTTCACGTCGAGCTCGGCCATCCGCTCCGGCGTCGCGGCCAGGTTGCGCAGGACAGGCGCCAGCCACTTCTTCAGGAAGTTGCCGTCGGCGTAGTCGCCGCAGTGGTTGATCGGCCCCTTGGCCTGCGGTCCGGTGCCGGTGAAGTCAATGACCAGCGGCACCTCCGCCGTCGAGTCCATGGTCAGCGTGATCCGCTGCCGGTGCAGCTGCGGCTCCTCGACGCCGTCGTGCTCGGCGTAGTCCTCCCAGACGTAGGAGCCGTCGGGGATCTGGGACAGGACCTCCCGGCGGTACACCGCGGTGGAGCTGGACAGGATGGCCTCGAAGCAGGCCTCCACCGCCGCGACGCCGTACCGGTCGAACAGCTCGCCCAGCCGCCGGGCACCGGCGAGGCACGCCGAGCACTCGGCGTCCAGGTCGGCGGCGAGCGAGTCGGGCATCCGCGAGTTGCGCGTCATGATCGTCAGCGCGGCCTCGTTGCGGACGCCGCGGTCCCACAGCTTGATCGGGGGGACCATCAGCCCCTCCTCGAACACCGACGTCGCGGCCGAGGGCATCGACCCGGGCACCGCGCCCCCGATGTCGTCGTGGTGGCCGAACGCCTGGACGAAGGCGACGACCTCCGGCTGGCCGTCGGGGCCGGCGGCGAAGACCGGCACGGTCACGCAGAGGTCGGGCAGGTGGCCGATCCCGCCCTCGGACAGGTAGACGTCGTTGTGGAAGTAGACGTCGCCGGGGTTCATCGTCGGGATCGGGTGGTCGCGGACGACGGGGTGCACCAGCGCCGAGTACGACCGGCCGGTGAGCTTGCGCAGCTGCCGGTCGTGGATGCCGGCGCGGAAGTCGTGGGCGTCGCGGATCATCGGCGAGCGCGAGGTGCGCCCGATCGACGTCTCGACCTCCTTCTCGATCGCGGCCAGCGTGCCGGCGACGATCTCGACCAGGACCGGGTCGGCGGTGGTCATCGGGCGTCCTCTCGGGTCAGCAGCAGGTTGCCGTACCGGTCGACGGTGGCGACGAAACCGGGGTGCACGGGCACGGTCGAGCCGAACTCCTCCACGACCGCCGGGCCGACGACGACGTCGCCGGGGGCGAGGTCCGGCCGCCAGTGCAGCGGGGCGTCGGTCCACTCGTCGAAGAAGACCCGGCGGGTGCCGGTGACGGAGCGGTCCACCCCGCCCTCGCGCGGCGCCAGCTCCACCACGTCGGGACGGCGGATGGGCCCGATCCCGCTCACCCGCAGGTTGACCCACTCCACGGCCTGCCGCGGGTCGTCGGCGAAGTCGTACCCGTAGAGCTGGTGGTGCGCGGCGTGGAAGGCGGTGGCCACGGCGTCGAGGGCGGCGGGGTCCAGCTCGCCCGCGCCGACCGGCACCCGGACCTCGAACGCCTGGCCGACGTAGCGCAGGTCCGCGGTGCGCTGCACCCGCTGCTGGTCGCGGCCGAAGCCCTCCTCGTCCAGCGCGGCGGCAGCCTGGGCCTCGAGCGCGGCGAAGGCGCCGGCGACGGACTCCGGGGAGAGCTCGGCGTGCCGGGACACCATCGTCTGCACGTAGTCGTTGCGGACGTCGACGGTGAGCAGCCCGAACGCGCTGACGTTGCCCGGGTTCGGCGGCACCAGCGTGCGCGGCAGCCCGAGGACGTCCATCAACCGGCAGGCCAGCAGCGAGCCGGAGCCGCCGAACGTGGTCAGCGTGAAGTCCCGGACGTCGAGCCCGCGGGCGACGGTGACCTGGCGCAGCGCGTTGGCCTGGTTCCACGCGGAGATCTCCAGGATCCCGGTGGCCAGCTGCTCGACGCCCATGCCCAGCTGTCCGCCGAGCTGCTCCAGCCCGGCCCGGGCCGCGTCGACCGACAGCGGGATCTCCCCACCCAGCAGGTGCGGGGGGATCCGGCCGAGCACGACGTGGGCGTCGGTGACGGTGGGCTGGTCGCCGCCCTGGTCGTAGCAGATCGGGCCCGGGTCGGCGCCGGCCGAGCGCGGGCCCACCTTGAGCGTGCCCTCGGGGGAGAGCCAGGCGATCGAGCCGCCGCCGGCTCCGACGGTGACCACGTCGATCATCGGGATCTTGGACGGGTAGTCGCCGACCGACCCCTCGGTGGTGAGCGTGGGCTCGCCGTCGATGACCACGGTGACGTCGGTCGACGTCCCGCCGCCGTCGCAGGTGAGCACCCGGTCGAAGCCCGCCGTCCCGGCGATCAGCGCCGCGCCCAGCGCTCCGGCGGCCGGGCCGGACAGCATCGTGGTGATCGGCTGGTTGACGACCTCGGCCGCGCTGAGCACGCCGCCGTTGCTCTTCATCACGTAGAAGGGGACGCCGGGCGCGATCTCGTCGAGCCGGCGGCGGATGCCGGACACGTAGGCGCCGACCTTGGGCTTCACCGCGGCGTCGACCAGGGTGGTGACCGAGCGCTCGTACTCCCGGTACTCGCGCAGCACCTGGGAGCTGATCGAGACCACCGCGCCGGGGTGTTCCACGTGGAGCACGTCGAGCATGGCCCGCTCGTGCGCGTCGTCGGCGTAGGCGTGCAGGAAGCAGACGCCGATGGTGGTGATCCCGGCGTCCCGGAAGAACCGGGCGGCCGCGACGGCGTCGTCCCGGTCGAAGGGGCGCACCTCGGCGCCGGTGACGTCGAGCCGCCCGCGCACGGTGCGGACCAGGTCGGCCGGGACGATCCGCGGCGGCTTGACCCAGAAGTAGCTGTTCCCGTAGCCGTCGGGCACCGACTGGCGGGCGATCTCCAGCACCGACTCGTAGCCCTCGGTGGTGATGAACCCGATCCGGTCGAGCTTGCCCTCGAGCAGCTGGTTGGTGGCGACCGTCGTCCCGTGGCTGACCGCGGTGACGGCGCTGCCGTCCAGGCCCAGCTGCCCGAGGACCTTCTGGACGCCGGCGAGGAAGCCGTCGGCCGGGTCGCTGGGGGTGGACGGGGTCTTGGTGGTCGCGACCTCGCCGGTCTCCTCGTCGACGGCGACGACGTCGGTGAACGTGCCCCCGGTGTCGATGCCGATGCGCACGCGCCGAGCACTCATGCCGAGAAACCTTAGCGATGAGATACCTGCACCGGAAGAGTCGCCCGGTGAGCGCGCCGCCGGTCAGCCGGTGAACACCTGCGCCAGGTGGGCGCGCAGCGCCTGCTCGGTCACCGGGCGGGTGCGGAAGCCGACGTGCCCGTCGGGCCGCACCAGGTACGCGGCCGTCCCGCTGCCGGTGGTGCCGTAGGCGGTGGCGAACGCGCCGCGGGCGTCGCTGAGCACCGGCAGGTCGACCAGCGGCGGCACCGACGTCCCCGGGGCGGCCAGCAGGTACGGGCGCACCTGGCCGCCGGTCGACGCCCGGACCGCCACGGCCAGCTCCTCCAGCGCCCGCAGCTCGTCGGGCGAGGTGCCGGGCCCGGCGTGCAGCAGCAGCGTGGAGTGGGTGCCCCGGGTGAGGTCGAACAGCCGCAGGTCGTGGGCGACGCCGAACCGGCGCAGCCCCAGCACGTCCGGCGCCCGGTGGCCGGGCTCCGGCCCCCCGGCGAACCCCTGCGAGTCGGTGACCTCCCCGACCAGCGGGCTCCCGGCGTAGTTCATCGTCATCTGCATCTCGAGCAGGAACTGCGCCCGCTCGTCGTCCATGTCCATCTCGTCGGTGAACGCGATGGCCACGGCGCGGTCGACGATCGCCTTGCCCGCGGGACGCCGCTCGGCCTGGTAGCTGTCCAGCAGGCCGGGGGAGGCCTGCCCGCGGACGGCGAGGGCGACCTTCCACGCCAGGTTCCAGGCGTCCTGGATGCCGGTGTTCATGCCCTGCCCGCCCGCCGGGGGGTGCAGGTGCGCGGCGTCGCCGGCCACGAACACCCGGCCGTCGCGGTACCGGTCGACGATGCCGTGCTTGACCCGGAACACCGACGACCAGCGCAGGTTGGTCGCCGTGGTCCCGGCCGGGCCGAGGTCGTCGATGGCGGCCTGGATGTCGGCCAGCCCCGGCGGGTCGTACTCCTTCCAGAACCCGGGCGGCACGACCCCGCTGCCGATCGTCTGCTGCAGCCGCTGCGGCGCCAGCGTCGCCACCCGGTACCGGTTGCGGCCCTTGAGCGGGACGCAGACCAGCATGCCGGTGAAGTCGCCGTCCTCCTCGATCCGCACCCAGCGGACCAGGTGCCCCGGTGGCATCTCCCAGTCGACGTCGACGTCGCCGAGCATGAACAGCTGCGGGAACATCGACAGGCCGCCGTCGAAGGTGAGCCCGAGCTGGGCGCGCACCGCGCTGCCCGACCCGTCGGCGCCGACCAGGTACTGCGCCCGGGTGCTGGACCGGGCACCGTCGGCGTCCACCAGCTCCGCGGTCACGCCGTCGTCGTCCTGGCTGAAGCCGGTGAGCTCGACCCCGCGGTCGACCCGCACGCCCAGCGCGGCGAGCCGGTCGCCGAGGATGCGCTCGGTCTCGTACTGCGGCAGCCCGAGGTGGGCGTAGGGCAGCTCCTCGAGCCCGGACCAGTCGACCTGGTGGGTCTGCCGGCCGTTGACGAACACCGTCTGGCCGTACAGCCAGCTGCCGGCGTCCATCGCCTCGGTGACGACGCCCTGGTCCTCCCAGATCTCCATCGTCCGGCAGTGCACGCCGATCGCCTTGTCCGCCTGGGCGGCCGGCGCGCTCCGCTTGTCCACGACCCGGACGGCGATGCCCCGGCGGGCCAGCTCGATCGCCGCGGTCAGCCCGGTGGGCCCGGCGCCCACCACGAGCACCTCGCAGGCGGTGCGGACCGGCGCGGCCGCGGGCGGGGCGACCGGGGCGGCCGCCGGTGCGGGGCGGGGCGCGGGCACCGACTCGGCCACCGGGCCGGCCGGGGCCGGGGTGGTCGTCGCGGCCCGGACGCCGCGGACGCCGGCCTCCTGCGGGCGGAACCGGATCTCGTAGAGCTTGCGCTCGAAGAACACCGACAGCCAGCGGATCAGCGGCCCGCTCTGGTCGGCGTGCGAGGGGTCGTCCACCCAGTTGCGGAAGTCCTCGTCGGACTCCCACTCGGCGAAGATGTGGTAGATGTCCGAGCCCGGTTCGCGGAGCAGCTCCTCCCGGATCAGCCCCGGCGTCCCGCGCAGCCGGTCGGTCACGACGGCGTAGGCCCGCTCGAACGCCTCCTCCTCGCCGGGCCCGACCCGGGTGCTGATGTCCACCCGGACGTGCGAGCCCTGCTCCCCGCCGGCGATGCCGCAGCGCACCTCGTAGGTGCTGCGGTCGGCGTCCTCGCGCAGGTCGCGGAGGGCGGCGGTCAGCGTCTCGCGGGCCCGGGACCGGCCGAAGGCGTCCGCCGCGGCCCGGTCGGCCCAGTCGCCGGCGATGAGGAAGGTCCGCGGGTCGTCGGCGTCACGCAGCAGCTCCTGCCGGACGTTGCCCGGCTCCGCGGCGATCTGCGCGGCCGCCGCCTGCCAGGCCTCCTCGAACTGCGCCTCGCAGCCCTCGCGCACCCGCATCCGCAGCAGCGTGCGCACGGCGCCGCCCTGCGTGGTGGTGGGTGGGTCCTGGACAGCGGTCATGAGGTCTCCTCCTGGGGACGGCGCAGCACCAGGCTGCTGTTGAACCCGCCGAAGCCGCGGGCCAGGACGACGACCGTGCCGACCTCCTGCACCCGGTGCTGCTGCACGAGGTCGACGCCGGGGGCGTCGACCGGGTCGTCGAGGAACGCGGTGCCGGGCACGATCCCGTCGCGCATCGCCAGCAGCGCCGTCGCGACGTTGAGCGCCGAGCCGCCGGCCATCAGCCGCCCGGTCCAGGACGACGGCGCGGTCACCGGCACGGGGGTGGCCCGGCCGCCGAAGACCCGCTGCAGCGCCTCCAGCTCCAGCGCGTCCAGCTCGGGCACGCCGGCCCCGTCGGCCAGCACCAGGTCGACCTCGTCGGGGGTCACCCCGGCGTCGGCCAGGGAGAGCCGGATCGCCCGGGCGTACTGGGTGGCGTCGGGCGCGGGGTCCTCGTGGTGGTGGGCGTCGTGGGTGGCGCCGTGGCCGACGACCTCGCCCCACACCTGCCGGGCCCCGCGGGCGCGGGCGGCGCCGGCCTCCTCCAGCAGCAGGATCGCGCCACCCTCGCCGACGACGTGGCCGTCGGCCCGCCGGTCGAAGGGCTTGTACGCGTCCTCCGGACGGGTCGCGGTCGACAGCCGGCCGCTGGTCGCCTGGCACAGCAGGGCGTAGGGCGTCACGCCGGCCTCGGTGCCCCCGACCAGCACCGCCGGCGTCCCGCGCCGGACGACGCGCCGCGCCCAGCCGATGCTGTCCAGCCCGCCCGCGCCCTCGCTGACCACCACCCCCGACGGGCCCTTGTAGCCGTCGCGGATGGAGATCTGGCCGGTGCTGGCCGCGTAGAACCAGGCGATCGACTGGTACGCGCCGACCGACTTGGGCCCCTTGGCCCACAGCCCCTGGATCTCGTGCTGGCTGAACTCGTTGCCACCGGAGCCGGCGGCCAGGAACACCGAGGTCGCGTAGGCGTCCTCGGGCTCGGAGTAGCCGGCGTCCTGCGCGGCCAGGGTGGCCGCCGCCAGCGACGTCCAGGTCCACCGGTCGGTCTGCACCATCAGCTGGGGCGCCACGAACGCCTTCGGCTCGAAGTCGCGCACCTGCCCGGCCAGGCTGACGCCGTACTGCGCGGGGTCGAAGCCCTCGATCGGCCGGATCGCCGCCTCGCCGCGCACCAGCGAGGACCAGTGCGCCTCGACGCCGATGCCGGTCGGGGCGACCACGCCGATCCCGGTCACCACCAGCCGGGTCATGCCGTCCTCCGCGAGGGGTGGGCCAGCACGATCGCCGACTGGAAGCCGCCGAAGCCGCTGCCCACCGACAGCGCGACGTCCACCTTCTGCTCGCGCGCGGTGTTGGGCACGTAGTCCAGGTCGCACTCGGGGTCGGGCACCCCGTAGTTCGCCGTCGGCGGGACGACGCCGCGCTGCACGGCCAGCGCGGTGGCGGCGATCTCGATCGAGCCGATCGCGCCGAGGGAGTGGCCGACCATCGACTTGATCGAGCTCATCGAGACCCGCTGCGCCGTGGGGCCCAGGCTGAGCTTGACCGCCGCCGTCTCGTGCCGGTCGTTCTGCTTGGTGCCCGACCCGTGCGCGTTGACGTAGCCGACCTCGTCGGGGTCGACCCGGCCCTGGTCCAGCGCCAGCCGGATGGCCTCGGCCATCTCGACGCCGTCGGGGCGCAGCCCGGTCATGTGGTGGGCGTTGCAGCGGTTGGCGTACCCGCTGACCTCGCAGTACACCTCCGCGCCCCGCCGCCGGGCGTGCTCGAGCTCCTCCAGCACGAGCACCGCCGCGCCCTCGCCCATCACGAAACCGTCGCGGCGGGCGTCGAACGGGCGGGAGGCGTGCTCGGGGTCGGCGTTGTTGCCGGTCGTCGCCCGGATGGTGTCGAAGCAGGCCATCGAGATCGGCGAGATCGGGGCGTCGCTGGCACCGGAGATCACCACGTCGGCGTCGCCGTCCTCGATCAGCTGGCTGCCGTAGCCCACCGCGTCGATGCCCGAGGTGCAGCCCGTGGAGACCACGGTGGCCGGCCCGTGGGCGCCGAAGCGCACCGCCAGCTCGGTGGCGCCGCAGCTGGGCACCAGGGCGTGGTGCAGGAACCGCGAGGCGTAGCGGGGGTCGACCAGCCAGTGGGTGCCGGCGTCGCTGACCGCCACGTACTCGTTCTCCAGCCGCATGGTCGCCCCGACGGCGGTGCCCAGCACGACGCCCACCCGGTCCGGGTCCGGCGCGTCGTCGGCGCCGCCGGTGCCGAACCGCAGCCCGCTGTCGGCGACCGCCTCGTCGGCGGCGACCATCGCCATCTGCACGAAGCGGTCGTTGCGGGCCACCTCGTGCGCGGTGAGGCCCAGCTTGCGGCCGTCGAAGTCCACCTCGGCCGCGACCTGCGAGCGGAAGCGGCTGGGGTCGAAGAAGGTGATCCGCCGGGTCGCCGTCCGGCCGGCCGTGATCATGTCCCAGAAGCCCTCCCGGCCCATCGAGCCGGGCGCGACCACGCCGATGCCGGTGAGCACCACCCGGCGCCCGGTGGCGCGGCTCATCGGGTGCCCGGCGCGGGCTCGGTGTCGACGTGGCCGAGCTCGGGCCGCGGGGCCAGCGGGCCGCAGAAGAACACCAGCTCGGCGGGGCCGGCGCCGTCGTTGACGATCCGGTGCCGCACCCCGATCGGGATGTGCACCGCCGACCCGCCCGGCAGCCGGCGCTGCTCGCCGTCCAGCGTGGCGACCACCTCGCCCGCGACGCAGTAGAGGAACTCCTCCGAGTACGGGTGCCAGTGCTCGGTGACGACCTCGCCCGGCTCCAGGGTGAGGGTGCCGAGGAAGCCGGCGGTCGACCCGACGCTGGCGGGGGAGAGCAGCACGCGGATGTCACCGCCGCGGCGGCGGTTGGGCAGGGTGTCCGCCCGGGACACGGTCGGCCCGCAGCGCACGGTGGCCACGGGGTGCTGGATCGTCGTCATCTCTCTCCTCGGGTGGGCGCCGGACCCGTGAGCACGGGTTCCGGGCGGGTGGCCGGAGCGGGCAGCCCCGGACCCCCGGCCAGCTGGACGGGGAGGTCCGGGTGGACCTGGCGGATCAGCGGGCCGAGGGTGGGCACCGCCCCGACCTCGACGACGCAGCGGGCGCCGGCCTCCACCAGCGCCCGGGAGGTGGCCTCCCACTGCACCGGCGAGGTCAGGTGCCGGCGCAGGCCGCGGGCCAGCTGGTCGGGGTCGCGGGTGGGCCGGCCGTCGACGTTGGGCAGCACCGGCACCGCTGGGACGGACCAGTCCAGGTCGGCGAGCGGGGCGGCCAGCCGGGCGGCGACGGACTCCACCAGCGGCCCGTGGCAGGCGACCCGCCCGGGCAGCCGCACGAGGTCCAGCCCGGCGGCGGTGACGGCCGTGCGGGCCCGGGCCAGCTCGTCGCACCCGCCGGAGAGCACCACCTGCGCGGGGGCGTCCACCGAGGCGACGGTCAGGCTGCCGGTGGCCCCGACGTCCGCGACGACCCGGCGGGCGACCTCGGAGGCGCCCGGGCCGACCACGGCGGCCATGCCCGCGCAGCACGGCCGCGGCGCGTGGGTGAGCATCTCGGCCCGCCAGTCGACCAGGGCCACGACCTGGTCCAGCCGGAGGGCGCCGGCGGCCACCAGCGCCGCGTACTCCCCGACGCCGTGCCCGGCGTACGCCACCGGCTGCAGGCCCTGGGCGACCAGGCTGCGGGCGCCGGCCACCCCGGTCACCACGGCCGCCAGGGCCGCAGCCACCGGGTCGCAGAGGTTGAGCCGGTCGCGCCACCACGGGACGACGTTGCGGCCCAGCACCTCCGAGGCCTCCTCGACCACGTCCCGGGCGGCCTGGTCGGTCAGCCACGGGTCGAGCGCGCCGGGCACGACGGCGTCCTCGCCCGGGAGGACGACGGCGGCCTCCCGGAGCGGGCCGGTCACCGCGCCGGCTCCGGGCGCTGCCGGGCGGCCGCCTCGACCTTGTCCCGGATCACCGCCATCTGGACCTTGCTGTTGGCGTCGATCCGCTCGGTCATCGCCGCGGTGTCGATCGGTGCGTCCGGGCGCATCCGGAAGTCCTGCACCCACCGCATCCGGGTGCCCGCGCCCTCCGGCGCGTAGCTCCACCGGATGTCCATGAACTCGAACGGCCCGGGCTCGACCCGGCGGGCGACCACCTCGTGCCGGGACTCGTCGAGCGTGCGCTCGGAGACCCAGCTCCACACCCGCCCGCTCTCGTCGGGGTGCATCTTCAGCCGGAACCGGA
The DNA here is from genome assembly GCF_014195485.1 of Modestobacter versicolor. Lineage (NCBI taxonomy): Bacteria > Bacillati > Actinomycetota > Actinomycetes > Geodermatophilales > Geodermatophilaceae > Modestobacter > Modestobacter versicolor. The sequence continues at coordinate 3,056,792 of NZ_JACIBU010000001.1, read as the reverse complement.
AGGTGGAGCCGGACTGCGCGAGCACCTCCACCTCGGCGTACTCGGTGAACAGGTCGGGCCAGGACGGCAGGTCGTTCGTCATCCGCCACACGTGGTCGATGTCGGCGTCGATGACGATCGAGTTGTCGGTGTGGCCGACGGTCCGGCTCTGGTCCTCGAGGGTGCTCATCTGGGTCCTCCGGCGGTCGTGCGTGGGTGGGGGCGGATCGGTGCGGCGATCAGGCCATCTGGGACTGCGCCGCCGAGACGGTCGCGACGATGTCGCCGAGCGTGTAGCCGTCGGGGCTGTCGTCGGGCATCTCGGTGCCGAAGCGGTCGTGCAGCTCGGTCTGCATGGACAGGAAGGCCAGCGAGTCCAGGCCGATGTCGGCGAAGTGGGCGTCGGGGTCGGTGGTGCGCTGCTCCGGCGGCAGCCCGGCCTTCTCCGCGAGGAGGTCCATCAGGTCCTCGAGGGTGAACGACGGTGCGGTCATGGCGGTGTTCCTTCCGTGAGCGGTGCGTGGGCGAGGGGTCCCGGCCAGTCCTGGTCGGACGGGGCGGGCACGAGCTGCAGGGGGCCGCGCGGGGCGGGCAGGGTGGCCGTGGGCGTCGCGCTGAGAGCGGTGGCCTCGACCAGCAGGTCGGGCAGGCAGCGGTCGAGGAACTCGATGTCGTGGCAGTCGGCGCGCACGTCGGGGTGCCGCAGCAGGGCCCGCTGCAGCGCGGTGGTGGTGCGCAGGCCCGGGCCCTCGACCCGCAGCTCGGCCAGCGCCCGGTCCATCCGGCGGATCGCCTGGTCCCGGTCGGGCGCCCAGACCACGAGCTTGCCCAGCAGCGAGTCGTAGTGCGGGCTGACGTCGTCGCCCTGCCGGTAGCCGGTGTCGAAGCGGGTCCACGGGCCGCCCGGGGGCCGCAGCACGTCGAGGTGCCCGGGGGCGGGGGCGAACCCGCGGGTGGGGTCCTCGGCGTTGATCCGGCACTCGATCGCGGCGCCGCGGGTCACGACGTCCTCCTGTCGCAGCTGCAGCCGCCGGCCACCGGCGACCAGCAGCTGCTCGCGCACCAGGTCGACCCCGGTGAGCACCTCGGTGACCGGGTGCTCGACCTGGATCCGGGCGTTCATCTCCATGAAGTACGCGCCGGCGTCGTCGACCAGGAACTCGACCGTGCCCGCGCCGGTGAACCCGACGGAGAGCGCCCCGCGCACCGCCAGCGCGCCCAGCTCGGCGCGCTGCCGGGGGGTGAGGTGGCCGGCCGGGCCCTCCTCGAGCAGCTTCTGGTGCCGCCGCTGCAGGGAGCAGTCCCGCTCGCCCAGGTGGATCCCGGCGCCGTGGCCGTCGCAGAGCACCTGCACCTCCACGTGCCGGGCCCGGGTCAGGTACCGCTCCACGTAGACGGCCGGGTCGCGGAAGACCGCGCGGGCGACCGCCCGGGTCGCGGTGAAGGCGTCGGCGAACTCCGCGGGCGCGCGCACCACGGTCATCCCGCGGCCACCGCCGCCCGCGGCGGCCTTGATGATCACCGGGTAGCCGATCTCGTCGGCGATCGCCCGGCCCTCCTCCGCCGTCCGCACCGGCTCGACCACCCCGGGCAGCAGCGGCAGGCCCGCGTCGGCCATCAGCCGGCGCGCGGTCGCCTTGTTGCCCATCTGCTGCATGACCTCCGGGGGCGGACCGACGAAGGTCAGCCCCTCCATCTCGCAGATCTCGGCGAAGTCCGGGTCCTCGGAGAGGAAGCCGTAACCGGGGTGGACGGCGTCCGCGCCGGTGCGCAGCGCCGCCTCGATGAGGTTGGGCACGTGCAGGTAGCTGTGCCGTGGCGCGGGCGGGCCGATGTGCACCGCCTCGTCGGCCATCTCCACGACCGCGGAGTGCCGGTCGGGGGTGGAGCAGGCGGCGACGACCTCGATGCCGAGCTCCCGGCAGGCCCGGGCGATCCGGACGGCGATCTCACCGCGGTTGGCGATGAGCAGCCGGCTGATCACCGCGGCCCCCCGGCGGGGCGCAGGTGCAGCAGGACCTGCCCGTACTCGACGGACTCCGCGTCGCCGACCAGGACCTCGCTGACCACGCCCGCCTCCTCGGCGACGATCGGGTTCATCAGCTTCATCGCCTCGACGATCCCGAGGGTCTGGCCGGGCTCGACGGCGTCACCGACGCGCACGAACGGGCCGGCGTCGGGCGAGGGTCCCGCGTAGAAGGTGCCGACCAGCGGGGCGCAGACGGTGACGACGTCGGGCGGGACGCCGGGTGGGTCGTCCGCGGTCGCGGTGCTCGTCCGGGGCGCGCGCACCGCCCCCTCCGCGCCGCGGTCGTCCGGCGCCCACTCGACCTCGATCGTCTCGTCGCCGCTGCGGACGGTCAGCCGGCGCAGGTCCCCGGGCAGGGTGCGGGCCAGCTGCACCACCTCGTCGCTGAGCGTCCGGGTGCGCTCCTCGGCCGGCGCGGGCACGCCGTTGACGGCCGCGCGGGGGGCGAGCTCACCGGGGGACACGTCAGGACCTCCCCGGGAGCACCGGCTGCAGCGCGCGGACCGGCCGCGCGCCCTCGCCGTCCAGACCGGACAACCGGCGTGACCGGGCCGCCAGCAGCGTCTCCACGTCGCACCCGGCGAGCTCGTCGAGCTCGCGGAGCAGCGCCGCCCGGAGGTGCCGGGCCGCCGCCGCCGGGTCGGTGTGGGCGCCGCCGGGCGGTTCGGGGACGACGGAGGTGGCGATGCCCGACCGGTAGAGGTGGCCGGCGCCCAGGCGCATGGCCCGGGCCGCCGTGGGCGCGGCGCCGGCGGTCCGCCACAGGATGGCCGCGCACCCCTCGGGGCTGATCACCGAGAGGTAGGCGTTCTCCAGCACCAGCAGCCGGTCCGAGGTGCACAGGGCGAGCGCTCCACCGCTGCCGCCCTCGCCGGTCACCACCGCCACGACCGGGACCCGCAGCCGGCTGCTGCGCATGATGATCTCGGCGATCGCGTGCGACTGGCCGTGCTCCTCGGCCTCCGGGCCGGGGTGCGCCCCGGGGGTGTCGACCAGGGTGACGACCGGCATCCCGTGCGCCTCCGCGTGGCCGAGCAGGCGCAGGGCCTTGCGGTAGCCCTCCGGGTGCGGCATGCCGAAGTGGTGGGCCACCCGCTCGCGGACCGAGTGCCCCTTCTCCTGCCCGACCACCACCACCCGGTGGCCGCCGATGGCCGCGATCCCGCCGACCACCGCCGGGTCGTCGGCGCAGGCCCGGTCGCCGTGCAGCTCCACGAAGTCGTCGAAGGCGGTGTGCAGGTAGTCCAGCGTGGTCGGCCGGTCGACCACCCGGGCCCGCTGGACGACGTCCCAGGGGTCGTCGTCGCCGAGCCACCCGGTCGGGTCCGCGTCGTCGGTGCCGGCCTCCGCCGCCCGGGCGCGCACGTCGGGGACGCGGGTCCGGTCGTGCAGGGCGAGCAGCCGGACCAGCAGCGGCCGCAGCTCGGCCCGGGTCTCCACCCGGTCGACCAGGCCGTGGGCCAGCAGGAACTCCGCGGTCTGGAAGTCGCGGGGGAGCTCGGCGCGGATGGTCTCCTGCACCACCCGCGGGCCGGCGAAGCCCACGTGCGCCCCCCGCTCGGCGACCAGGACCGAGCCGAGCGTGGCGAACGAGGCGGAGACCCCGCCGTAGGTCGGGTCGGTGAGCACGCAGACCGAGAGCAGCCCGGCCTCGCGCAGCCGGCCGAAGGCCTCGCTCACCCGGGCCATCTGGAACAGCGAGAACACGCCCTCCTGCATCCGGGCGCCCCCGCTCGCGCAGACGGTGACCAGCGGCAGGCCCTGCGCGAGGGCCAGCGCGGCCGCTCCGCCGACCCGGCGCCCCACCTCCACGCCCATGCTGCCGCCGAGGAAGCCGAAGTCCATGACCGCCAGGACGACGGGGAAGCCGCCGATCGAGGCCGTGCCCGCGACGACCGCCTCGGACTCGCCCGAGCGCCGGGCGGCGTCCCGGACGCGGTCGGCGTAGGGCCGCAGGTCGGTGAAGGCGAGCGGGTCGGAGTCGCGGCAGGGGGCGACCGTCTCGGTGAAGCTGCCCGGGTCGGTGAGCTGGTCGATCCGGGTGCGGGCGTCGAGCCGGAGGTGCTCGTCGCACTCCGGGCAGACGTGCAGGTCCCGTTCCAGCCGCTTGCGGTAGAGCAGCCAGCCGCAGGCCGGGCAGGCGGTCCAGCCCGCCTGCCCGGGCGGGGCCGGCACACCTGGGGTGGTCATCGGGGAACGCGTCATGGCTGCCTCTCAACCGGGTGCTGTCGGAGCCTCACTCGGGCGAGGACGTCCAGTGGTAGAAGCGGCGCGCCATCGCGTCCTGCGGTGAGCGCCAGTTCGGGTCGTAGGCCTCGATGTAGGGCGCGAGGTCCTCGCTGACGGCGCGGAAGGCCGGCAGCGACTGCGCGATCCGCATCGCCTCGGGGGCCGGCCGGTCGAAGCCGATCAGGTGCACGTAGAGGCCGTGGAACTGGTACAGCGACCGCTGCCGCACCCCGATCTCGTGGGGCACCGACGTCGCGTCGTGGCGGCCGAAGACGGCGGCGACCTCGTCGGCGTCGCCCGGGGCCATCTTCGCGATGATCATCGTCTCGTGCACGGCTGCTCCTGCGCTGGCGGGACCGTCGGACGCCGTCGACGCTAGGGCGGCGGTGCAGGGCCGGGCATCGGCCGGACGGACGGTTCCGGCGGCCACCCGGGGGTGGGGTCGGGGGCACGCCCCCACCGGAGGGAGCGGTCGGCGCCCACCGGTCCGCGTGGTCCGGTCCGCCCTCCGGCGCAGGGCTCCCCCACCCGGGGTGGCCCGCCCCGTTCCCCGGGCGGCCGGACCCCCTACCCGGGTATGAACCCTGGTCCGGATCGGGTGCGACGCGCGGGGAGGTGTGGCGCCCGACCAGCGCGATCCCCTAGCTTCCGACTACCGGAACTGATCGGGCTCGGTCCACGCGGCCTGTCCGGAGCGGAGAAGGGGCCCATGGCCGGCGACGCGTACCTCGGCATGGCCGACCAGGCCTCGCCCGGCGTGCGTGCCGGCCTGCCCGGCACCGCCCCCGCCGTGCCCGCCGGCGGCCCGGCCGCCCGGGCGGCTGTCCGGGTCCTCGTCTGCGACGACCACGAGGTGCTGCGGCACGGCGTGCGCGCGGTCCTGCTCCGCGCGCCGGACCTCCTCGTCGTCGGCGAGGCGGAGGACGCGGCGGAGGCGCTCGAGCTCGCCACCCGGACCCGGCCCGACGTCACGGTGGTCGGCCTGGGGGTCTGGGGACCGGTCGTGCAGGGCCTGGTGCGGTCCCTGACCGGGATGGGCGTGCGGGTGGTGCTGCTCGGCGAGCCCGGTGCCGGCAGCGACCTGGTCGACGCGCTGCAGGCCGGCGCCAGCGGGTACGTGCACACCACGGTGAGCCCGCAGCGCCTGGTCGACGGGGTGCGTGCGGTGGCGCAGGGGGAGACGGTGCTGGACGAGGCCGCGACCGGCGAGCTGCTGCACCGGCTGGACGACACGCCCCGGCACGCCGACGGCGCGCGGTCGGCCTTCAGCGGCGCGCTCACCGCGCGGCAGATGGCGGTGTCCCGGCTGGTCGCCGAGGGCCTGACCAACGCCGAGATCGCCGAGCGGCTCGACGTCAGCCGGGCCACCGTGAAGGGCCACATCACCGTGGCGCTGCGGCGCCTGGGGCTGCGCGACCGGACGCAGCTGGCCATCCAGTTCCACCGGGCCACCGGCCTGGCCCGGGGGGAGGGCCCGGCCGGCTGAGCCGCGGCGCAGCACGGCGCACAGGGCTCTGTGCGCAGGCTGTGCGAAATGTGGGAGACGACTGTCATCCGCACTGAATCGTCCGCTACCGTCTGTGCAGCGCAATCACCGTCAGCTCAGGGACGAGCGGACCGCGATCCGCCGGCCCCCGGGGCGGTGGATGGGCTGCGTCACGGGGCGGAGCAGGGGAGTCCGCATGGGCAGCGACGACGTAGGGACGGATCCGGGCCACCGCGGCCTGCAGCTGCGCCCGTCGGAGGAGCCGAGGGCACGCGCCCTCCTCCACGACGTGGCCCGGGTGCCGGAGCAACGGCGGTCACCGAACGTCCTGCAGCCCTGCGCGAGCCGGCCGCCGCGACCGCTGGTGCAGGTGCTGCTCTGCGAGGACCAGGAGGTCTTCCGGCTCGGGCTGCGCGCGGTGTTCGAGGCCCAGCCCGACATCGCCGTGGTGGCCGAGACCGCCGACCTCGAGGAGGCGCTCGCGGTGGCCGAGCGCCCCGGCACGCAGGTCGTCGTCGTCCGGCAGGGGCTGGTGGGCGGCGCCACCCTGCCGCTGCTGCGGGAGCTGTGCCAGCGCGGGACGGCCGTGCTGGTGCTGGCCGAGTCCTGCGCCGGCAACCGGGCGGCGCTCGTCGACGTGCTGCAGGCCGGCGTGCGGGGCTTCCTGCCCCGCCGCGCCGCCGCGCAGCGCCTGGTCGAGGCGGTCCGGGCGCTGGCCCGGCACGAGGCGGCGCTGGACTCCACGGTCACCACCCAGCTGGTCACCTACCTGACCGGCGACGGCGCCCAGGTCTCCCCCGAGCGCCGGGCCCTGGACCGGCTCACCGAGCGGCAGCGCGAGGTGGCCGCGCTGGTGGCGCAGGGCCTGAGCAACGAGGAGATCGCCCGCCGGCTGTTCCTGAGCCCGGCGACGGTGAAGAGCCACCTCACCGCGGTGATGCGCCGGCTGGAGGTGCGCACCCGCACGCAGCTGGCCATCCTGGTCAACCGCGACCACTCCCCGGCCGCCTAGCGGCCGGGGCCGCCCCTCACACGACGTCGCGCCGGGCCAGCAGCAGGCCGGTGAGCGCGGTGAACAGGAGCAGGAAGCCGCCCAGCACCCAGGCCGCCTGCGTCCCGTCGACGATCGCGGCCACGCCGGGGGTGCGCAGCGTCGCCTGCTCGCCGGCCAGCGCCGCGACCAGCGAGCCGGCGTTCACCCCGGGCAGCGCGGCCTGGGCGGCATCGAAGAACCCCAGCAGCGGCGCGGCCACGTTGACCACCAGGTTCTCCACGGCCAGCACCCACACCAGCCCGAGCCCGATCGGCAGGGCGGTGCTGCGCAGCGCGGTGCCCAGCAGCACGCCGAGCGCCCCCCAGGTGGCGGCGATGAGCAGGCCGCCGCCGAGGCCCCGGGCGAGCCGGCCGGCCGAGGGCCAGTCGGCCGGCGCGGACTCGCCGGCGGCGATCAGCCCGCTGACGCACCCGGTGACCAGGAAGCTCACCAGCACCGCCCCGGCGAGCACCACGAGCAGCGCGAGCAGCTGGGCGGCGAGGACCTGCGTCCGGCGGGGGCCCTGGCCGAGCAGGGTCTTCAGCGTCCCCCAGCCGTACTCGCTGCCGGCCAGCAGCGCGCCCAGGGTGAGCAGCAGGGCGCCACCGAACAGCGGGAGCCCGGACAGGCTGTTCTCCACCAGCCGGTCGGGCAGCGTGCCCGCCAGCAGCTCCTCCGGCGGGCTGCCCTCGTAGGAGGCGCCGCGCCGGTAGCTGACGAAGGGGATGACGGTGCTGAACACCAGCTGCAGCGACGGCCACAGCCCCAGCAGCACCCAGGTCGCCGGCCGCCGCAGCAGCTTGCCCAGCTCGGCGGTCACCATCGCCCCGAGCGACCCGGCGGCCCGGCGCGGCGCCGGCCGCGCGATCGTCGCCGCGCTCACCGCAGCGCTCCGCGCCCGGCACCGTCCGCGGTCGGGCCGGCGGCGCCCGGTGGCGGCCCGGTCATCCGCAGGAAGACCGCCTCCAGCGTCTGCGCCTCCTGGCGCAGCCCGGTCACGTCGACGTCGGCGTGCACCAGGGCCCGGTTGACCCGGGCGGCGTCCTCGGGTCCGGCCTGCAGGTGCAGCGCCCCGTCGACCACGGACACCCGGTCGGCGCCGAGCAGCCGGGTGGCGACCGCGGCGGCCTCGCCCAGCGGCTCGGCCTCGACCACCAGCCGGCGCAGCCCCACGAGCTCGTCCACGCTGCCCTCGACCACCAGGCGACCGGCGGAGATGACCGCCACCCGGTCGCACACCTGCTCGACCTCGCCGAGCAGGTGGCTGGAGAGCAGCACGGTGCGGCCGTCGGCGGCGAGCCGGCGGAGCAGGGCCCGCATGTCGGTGATGCCCGCCGGGTCCAGCCCGTTGGTGGGCTCGTCGAGGACGACGACCTCCGGGTCCTTGAGCAGCGCCGCCGCGACCCCCAGCCGCTGCTTCATGCCCAGCGACCAGGTGCTGTAGCGGTCGTCGGCCCGGTCGAGGAGGTCGACGGTGCCGAGCACGGCGTCGACCCGGTCGGGGGCGGCGCCGGCGTAGCGGGCGAGCACCCGGAGGTTCTGCCGCCCGGAGAGGTAGGGGTAGAAGCCCGGCCCCTCGATCAGCGCGCCGACCCCCGGCGACGGTGCGCCGGCCGGCCGGCCGAGCACGGTCGCCGTCCCGCTGGTCGGCCGCACCAGCCCCAGCAGCGCCCGCAGGGTGGTGGTCTTGCCGGCGCCGTTGGGGCCGAGGAAGCCGTAGACCTCCCCGCGGCGGACGGTCAGCGACAGGTCCTCGACGGCGGCGCGGGAGCCGTAGCGCTTGGTCAGCCGGGAGATCACCACCACCTCGTCGGTGGCCGGCCGCTCGGCGGCAGGCCCGGACCGGACGGTCTGCGCAGGCTGCATGGCCGGACTGTGCTCCGGTGGCCACACGCTGTCGACGTCGTCCCGGGAGGTCGCGGCCGAATCGGTCGCAGGGCGGGGGAGGCCGGGCCGCGGGCGCGCACCGGCGGTCGTGCAGGCACACGCCCCAGGTCGTACCCGGCCCACGGCGCTGGTCGGGGGTTGCCACCTCGGGCGGGCCGAGGTGCCGACTCCTGGCCGCTGGGCCTGGGCGGGCGCGCAGGTCAGGGTGGTCCTCGCCAGGGACCGGGTGCCGAGGTCAGCTCCGCACCGGCTCGTCGACCAGCGTGGCTCGAACGGGGAGGGCGATGATGCGCACCACCGGCAGCACCAGCACGGCCAGGACCAGCAGGAGCCGATGGCGCTCCCGGAGCCGGGTGGTCGTCCTGGCCGGGGCCCTCGTGCTCGCCGCCCTGCCTGCGGGCACCGCGGCCGCCCGCGGCGGCAGCACCCACACCGTCAACCCCGGCGAGTCGATCCAGGCGGCGGTCGACCGGGCCGCCTCCGGCGACACGATCCGGCTCGGTGCCGGCACCTTCACCGAGGCGGTCTGCATCGACCACAAGGCGCTGAAGATCGTCGGCGCGGGCATGGGGCGGACGACGATCACCTGGCCCGACTGGGGGCAGGCCGCACCGCTGCCCGAGGTGGCCACGAACCCCTGCTGGGAGGCGCACGAGCGGTCGGACGCCGAGGGCAACCCGAGGACCCTGGCCGACGACGTCTCGGGGCTGTTCTTCCTCTACCCCGACGGCCCGGTCACGGTCTCCTCGCTGAGCACCCGCAACCACCCGGCCAACGGGATCGTCGCGTGGGGGGCCAACGGCTTCGACGTGCACGCCACCTCGGGCACCGGCCACGAGCGGTACGGCATCAGCGCCGCGGCCTCCACGAACATCCGGATCGCCGCGAACGTGGAGAAGGGCGTCGACCGCGGGGCCCCCTGGTACGCCGGCACCGGCGGGATCGGCATCGGCGACTCGAACGGCGCGAACGCCCGGATCACGGCCAACTGGGTCCAGGGCTACAACCTGGGCATCTTCATCCGCGAGTCCCGCGGCGGCCGGATCACCGGCAACACGGTCACCGGCAACTGCGTCGGCGTGCTCATGTTCGACGACGCCGCCACCGAGGTGCCCGACGCCACGGGGAACGTCCAGGGCGGCGACTTCCGGATCACCGCCAACGCCGCGGTCGCCAACAACCGGTACTGCCTGGCCGGCCGCGACGGCAGCCAGGTCGTGTCGGGGGTGGGGATGTCGGTCACCAACGCCGACCACGTGACCATCCGGGCCAACACGGTGACCGGCAACCGCGCGAACGTCCCGGCCGGCGCGGCGCCGGTCAACTACCCGGGGGGCGGCCTGAGCCTGGTCACCTTCGCCCCACCGCCGGGCACCCTGCCGGAGGGCGTTCCCGGACCGGGGCCGGTGGAGCACGTCGAGGTGACCGCCAACCACTTCGCCGACAACGCCCCGGTCGACATCTTCGTGACCCCGGGGGAGCCCGCGAACCCGTTCCTGGGACCCGCCGGACCGGGGATCGTCATCCGGCACAACCTCTGCTCGACCAGCAACCCGGGCGGGCTCTGCTGACCCTGCCCCGTCAGCGCACGGAACGAGGCCCCTTCCCCGCCGGGAGGGGGCCTCGTCCCACGCTGCGCCGAGCCGGCCGGACCGATCACCGCAGGAGGCAGCTGTGCCCGCCCGACCCCGGATGACCCTGACCAGCACGGTGCTCGGCACGCCCGACCCGCGCGGGCTGGCCCGCTTCTACGCCGAGCTGCTCGGCCGGGAGGTGGCCACCGACGAACCGGGGTGGGTGACCCTGGGGCCGGGGGGGCCGGGGCTGTCCTTCCAGCTGGAGACCGACCACGTGCCGCCGACCTGGCCGCAGGGCCCCGGCGACCAGCAGATGCAGCTGCACCTCGACGTCGAGGTCGACGACCTGGTCGCCGCGACCGGGTTCGCCCAGTCGCTCGGGGCCCGGGTGGCCGAGTTCCAGCCGCAGGACGACGTCCGGGTCATGCTCGACCCGGCCGGCCACCCGTTCTGCCTCTACACGTCCGGCTGAGGCGCCGGCTCAGCTCTCCGGCGGCCCGGCCAGGCGCTTGGCCCGGGCGGCGGACACCTCGTCGAGCCCGCGGTGGCCGCTGGCCCGGTGCAGGGCGGCCTGGTCCTCGATCCAGCGGGTGTGCGCCTCCCAGGCCGCCTGCTTGCTCACGTCCAGCGCGCGGCCGATCGCCGACCAGGTCGCGCCGGCCTCGCGGGCCGACCGGACCGCGAGCTGCTGGCCGTAGCCGGCCTTGCTGGTGATGACCTGGCCGAGCGCGAGCAGCTCCAGGGCCTCGGTCTGGGAGAGCCGCTCGGCCTCGACGGAGTCCTCAGCGGTGGGGTCGGCGAGGGAGTCGCGGGTCCGCAGGTCGTCGAAGCGGGCGACCGCGGTGCGCAGGGTGTGCTGGCGGGCGAGGTCCGCGGGGCTGGTCACCTGCCCGACGGTCCTCGTCAGGGCAGCTTGACGCCAGCGTGTTCGCAGCCGGCGTACCGGGTCGGCCGACCCGGGCGCGGTGCCGGGCCGGCCCGCGCCCGGGTCCTGCGGTCAGGCGTCCGCGGCGGTCCGCACCCCGAGGCGTTCCCGCAGGAACGCCGTCACCTGGGCGCGCGCCTCGTTCGTCGGGTGGCCCGGGGTGTCGACGTCCTTGCTGGTCAGCACCATGTGCTCGCGCTTGCCGATGCCGGCCGGGTTGCCGGGCCGGGAGTTCAGCGAGATCGGCAGCCAGCCGTCGCCGAAGGCGGCGCGCAGCGAGCGGAACCGGTCGGTCGGGGAGGCGCTGTCCTCGCTGAACCGCAGGCCGACCAGGCACAGGCCGTCCTCCTGGACCCGCGTCGAGATGGCGTCCCGCTCGCGGTCGGACATGCCGAGGTCCCGGCGGCGGCCGCCGGTGAGCGGCATCGGCAGGCTCGGCTGGCTGGCCACCGGCGCCAGGACGGCGGGCTCCACGGCCGAGGCGAGCGCGAAGCCGCCGCTGAAGCACATGCCGATGACGCCGACGCCCGGACCGCCCACCCGGTCGTGCACCCGGCGCGCCACGGCCCGCACGTACTCGGCCACCGGCCGGTCGGCGCGCTTGGCGAAGGCGCGGAACTCGCGGTTGATGCAGGCGCCGGCGAACGACCGCGCCCCGTAGCCGGGGGACAGCGGCCGGCCGGGCTGACCGAACAGCGAGATGACGGTGACCGTGAAGCCGGCGTCGACCAGGTGGTCGGCAAGGCCCATCACCTCGGGCGTCATGCCGGGGATCTCCGGCAGCAGCACGACCCCGGGCCCGGTCCCGCGCGTGTAGAGGTCGTGGGTGATGCCGGCGTTGCTGAAGGGCTCGACGGCCCAGCCGGCCAGTACGGACGATGACGGCTCTGTCATCGGCTGATCGTGGAGCACGGGACCGCTGCGCGTCGACCCCTCCGCCGCGCGGCGTCGCCCGCGAGTGTGCGCAGGACGTCGTGTCCCGGCCCCGGACCCGACGATCCGCGCACAACGGCGGCCCGCCGCTGGGCTGGCGCCGGCGGGGCCGGTCGCCGACGATCGGCCGGGTGGCACAGCTGGCGCAGGCGAACCTCTTCCGCCCGCGCGCGCCGTGGGACGACCCGGTGATGCGCGAGTTCGTGCTGGCGCTGGACACCGTCAACTCCCTCGCCGAGGCCAGCCCCGGGTTCGTGTGGCGGCTCCTCCCGGGGGACGGTCATGGGGCCGTGGTGGTCGAGGACGACGACGCGCCGGTGCTGGTGAACCTCTCGGTCTGGACCGCCTACCCGCCGCTGCACGAGTTCGTCTACCGCAGCGCGCACGCCTCCTACCTGCGACGGCGCAGCCGCTGGTTCGAGCCGGTGACCCAGCCCGCGGCGGTGCTGTGGTGGGTGGACGACGGCGACCGGCCCTCCGCGGACGACGCGGTCCGGCGGCTGCGGTACCTGCAGCGGTACGGCCCGACCGCGCGGGCGTTCGGCATGCGCCAGCGCTTCGAGCCCGACGGCCGGCCCAGCCCGCGCCGCCAGGGACCGCGCGAGCTCCCGCCGTGGCGCCCGGCCGACCGCCGGCGCTGAGTCAGTCGGCCAGGGAGCGCAGGATGCGGGCCAGCTCGGTGCGGTCGCCCGGGGAGAGCCGGGCGAAGAGCTCCTCGGCGTCGGCGGCCCGGGCGGCGTCCACCTCGCGCTGCACCCGGCGGCCGTCGTCGGTGGGCGTGAGCACCACGGCCCGCCGGTCGGCCGGGTCGGCGGCGCGCACGACCAGGCCCCGGTCCTGCAGCCCGTCGGCCACCTCGGTCGCCGAGCGCGGCGCGATCCGCAGCGCCTCGGCCAGCTCCGACAGGCGCACCCCGTCGCGGGCGCAGACCACCCGCAGCGCCCGGGCCTGGTGCGGCGACAGCTCCCACGGCTCCAGCACCGCGCTGAACCGCCGGCGCAGCGTGCGGGCCAGCCGCATCACCAGGTCACCGAGCAGCGCCGTCCCGTCGTCGGTCCTCGGGGGGTCGGCCACCCGGGAATCGTAGCGAGAGCTGTGCGGTTACCACACCGTGAGGTAACCTCAGCATCAATCCGAAGGGGTGGTCGCTTGGACGACAACACCGACACCGGGGGCCGCCGCGGCGGCCGACCCGACCCGGCCGACAAGGCCCAGCTCGAGCGCTCGCCCGTGCGCTGGAGCCGCGTCGCCGGCCTGTTCCGCCCGTACCGCGGGCAGCTGACCCTCGTGGTCGCGCTCATCGTGGCCTCCTCGCTCATCGCGCTGGCCACGCCGTTCCTCGTCCGGCTGGTCATCGACGAGGCCCTCCCGCGCCAGGACGTCCGGCTGCTCGCCTGGGCCGTCGCCGGCATGGTCGCGGTCACCGCCGTCACCGCCGTGCTCGGCGTGCTGCAGACCTGGCTGTCCACGACGGTCGGCCAGCACGTCATGCACGGCCTGCGCACCGCGGTCTTCACCCACCTGCAGCGCCAGTCGCTGGGCTTCTTCACCCGCACCAAGGGCGGGGAGGTGCAGTCCCGGCTGACCAACGACATCGGCGGCATGCAGTCGGTGGTCACCTCCACCGCCACGTCGCTGGCCTCCAACGCCACCACGGTGATCGGCACCGCCGTCGCCATGGCCGCGCTGAGCTGGCGGCTCTCGCTGCTCTCGCTCATCGTGCTGCCGCCGGCCATCTGGCTGACCCGCAAGGTCGCGCGGATGCGCCGCACCATCACCGCCCAGCGCCAGCGGTACCTCTCCGACCTGCACTCCCAGGTCGAGGAGGGGCTGAGCGTCAGCGGCGTCCTGCTCGGCAAGACCCTCGGTGCCGGCCCCGCCCAGTCGCAGCGCTTCGCCGGGACGTCGGACGACCTGGTCGGCCTGGAGGTGCGCTCCCAGCTCGCCGGCCGCTGGCGGATGGCCACCATGAGCATCGTGTTCGCCGGCATCCCCGCGCTGATCTACCTGGCCGCCGGCCTGCCCGCGACCAGCGGCGGCATGACCATCGGCACGCTGGTCGCCTTCACCACGCTCCAGGGCGCGCTGTTCCGCCCGCTGATGGGCCTGCTGGACGTCGGCGTCGCGCTGACCGCCTCGATGGCGCTGTTCAGCCGGGTGTTCGAGTACCTGGACCTGCCCGTCGACATCGACGACCCGGCCTCCCCGGTGCCGCTGGACGACGTCCGGGGCGAGGTCCGCTTCTCGCACGTCGGCTTCTCCTACGCCGACGGCCACCGGCCCGCGCTGGACGACGTCGACCTGGTCGTCCCCGCCGGCGCCACGCTCGCGCTGGTGGGCGAGACCGGTTCGGGCAAGAGCACGCTGGCCTCGCTGGTGGCCCGGCTCAACGACCCGACGTCCGGGCGGGTGACCATCGACGGCACCGACGTGCGGGACGTGGCGCTGGCCGACCTGGCCCGGGTGGTCGGCGTCGTGTCGCAGGAGACCTACCTGCTGCACGGCACGATCCGGGAGAACCTGCGGCACGCCAAGCCCGACGCCACCGAGGCGGAGATGGTCGCGGCCGCCCGCCGGGCGCAGGTGCACGACGTCATCGCCGCGCTGCCCGACGGCTACGACACCGTGGTCGGCGCCCGCGGGCACCGGTTCTCCGGCGGGGAGAAGCAGCGGCTGGCGATCGCCCGGACGCTGCTCCGCGACCCGCGGGTGCTGGTGCTCGACGAGGCGACCAGCGCGCTGGACAACGCCACCGAGCGCGCCGTCCAGGTCGCGCTGGACGAGGCCAGCCGGGGCCGGACGACGATCACCATCGCCCACCGCCTCTCCACCGTGCGGCACGCCGACCTGATCGCGGTGCTCGCGCACGGCCGGGTCGTCGAGCAGGGCACCCACGAGGAGCTGCTGGCCCTGGGCGGCCGCTACGCCGAGCTGGCCGGGATCGCCGAGCGGGACGCCGTCCTCGTCGGCTGACCTGCCGCACCCCGCGAGTGCGCCACGGAGCCCCCTTCCCGCACCGGGAAGGGGGCTCCGTGGCGCAACGGGCGGAGAGGGTCAGCCCTGGGCGAGCTTCGAGACGTGCTCCCACTGGCGCCACTCGGCCAGCCGCGACTCGTAGTCGCGGGTCGCGATGGCCAGCGGGCCGTCGCCGAAGAAGACCCGCAGCGGCGGCTCCTCCGCGTCGACGACCGCCAGGACGGCGGCGCGGCTGGCGGTCGGGTCGCCGGGCGAGGCCACCCGGGCCCTGCGCTGCTCGGCGGCCTTCTCCCGGTACTCGTCGTAGGCCGGGTTGGGCTCGGCGTGCTTGGCGGAGGCGCCACCCCAGTCGGTGGAGAACCCGCCCGGCTCGATCAGCGTGACCTTGATGCCGAAGTCGGCGACCTCGGCGGCCAGCGACTGGCTGAACGCCTCGAGCGCCCACTTCGAGGCGTTGTAGATGCCGATGTTCGGGAACGCGGTGATGCCGCCGATGCTCGACACCTGCAGGAAGTGCCCCGAGCCCTGCTCGCGCAGGAAGGGGAGCGCGGCCTGGGTGACGAACAGCGCGCCGAACACGTTGGTGTCGAACTGCGCGCGCGCCTCGGCCTCGGAGATCTCCTCGACCATCCCGAACTGCCCGTACCCGGCGTTGTTGACGACGACGTCCAGCCGCCCGAAGTGCTCGTGGGCCCGGGCGACCGCGGCGAACACGGCGGCGCGGTCGTCGACGTCCAGCTGGATCGGCAGGACCTTGTCGCCGAACTGCTGCACCAGGTCGTCGAGGGAGGAGGT
Organism: Modestobacter versicolor; assembly: GCF_014195485.1. Lineage (NCBI taxonomy): Bacteria > Bacillati > Actinomycetota > Actinomycetes > Geodermatophilales > Geodermatophilaceae > Modestobacter > Modestobacter versicolor. The sequence goes on along the minus strand of NZ_JACIBU010000001.1, from coordinate 3,040,943 downwards.
GTCGCGGGCGGTGGCGGCGACGCTGTCCCCGCGCTCGAGGGCCGCGATCGACCACTCCTTGCCGAAGCCGCGCGATGCGCCGGTGATGAACCAGGTCTTGGTCATGGGTGCTGTGTCCTCTCGTAGAGCGTCCGAGGTGGGCCAGCGCACAGGGCCCCGGAGGTGTTCCCGCCGGACGTGACGATCGCCGCAGTCGCCCCGGTCCCGGAATGGTGAGCCGGGGCAACGACCTTGGCACCGGGCATGGACCTGTTCTCCCCCGTCACCCTCGGTGACCTCCAGCTGGCCAACCGCGTCGTCATGGCCCCGCTGACCCGGATGCGGTCCGGTGCGGACGGCGTCCCCGGTGACCTGGTCGTCGAGCACTACCGCCAGCGGGCCGGCCTCGGCCTGATCATCACCGAGGGCACCTACCCCCGGTACGAGTCCCAGGCCTTCGTCGGCCAGCCCGGCATCGTCACCGACGAGCAGGTGGCCGGCTGGCGCCGGGTCGCCGACGCCGTCCACGCCGAGGGCGGCCGGATCGTCATGCAGGTGATGCACGGCGGCCGGGTCACCCACCCCGACGTCAACGGTGGCCGCCGGGTCGAGGCGCCCAGCGCCATCGCCATCCAGGGCGCCGGCCACACCGAGAAGGGCAAGCAGCCCTACCCGGTGCCGCACGCGCTGACCGTCGAGGAGGCCGCCGAGGTCCGCGACGACTTCGTCGCCGCGGCGCGCCGCGCGGTCGAGGCCGGCCTGGACGGCGTGGAGGTGCACGGCGCCAACGGCTACCTGCTGCACGAGTTCCTCTCCCCGGCGAGCAACCGGCGCGACGACGTCTACGGCGGGTCGCCCGAGAACCGGGCCCGGTACGTGATCGAGGTCGTCACCGCGGTCGCCGAGGCGATCGGGCCCGGCAGGGTCGGGTTGCGGATCTCGCCGGAGCACGGCATCCAGGACGCGCTGGAGACCGACCACGAGGACGTCCGGGCCACCTACGGCGCGCTGATCGACGCGCTGCGCCCGCTGGGCCTGGCCTACCTGTCGGTGCTGCACGCCGAGCCGGCCGGTGAGCTCGTCCAGGAGCTGCGCCGCCGCTTCGGCGGCCCGCTGATCGCCAACTCCGGCTTCGGCACGGTGACCACCCGCGAGGAGGCGGTGCGGCTGATCGAGGCCGCGCACGCCGACTGCGTCGCGGTGGGCCGGCTGGCCATCGCCAACCCCGACCTGGTCGAGCGCTGGGCCGGTGAGCACCCGGAGAACGAGCCCGACCCGGCGACCTTCTACGCACCGGGCGCGCGGGGCTACACCGACTACCCGACGCTGCAGCTCAGCCAGAGCTGATCCGTTTGCGCCCTGGAGCGCGCATCCCACCCGGGGGGGGCGTGCTCCAGGGCGCAACCGCAGGAGGTCAGGCGCGGGTGGCCCGGGCGGTGAGCTCGAGCTGCAGGTGCCGGCCGGTCATCCCCTTCTGCGCCGTCAGGCCGTGGGCGTAGCGGTCGACCGTCGTGGTCAGCCGCACGACGAGGACGTCGCCGTCGGGCTGGACGTCGACCACCGCCAGCTCCACCGGCGCCGTCCGGCCACGCACGGTGAGCTCACCCGGCACCGGACCGGTGGGCGGGCCGGCCGCCCGGAGCGTGATCTCCGGGTGCGCCTCGGCGTCCAGGTACCTCGCCGACCGCACCGCCCCGTCGCGCGCGCCGTTCCCGGTGTCGAAGCTGGCCGCTGCGACCGTGCCGACCGCCTCGACCCGGTCAGCGGCCACGGTGATCCGGCCCCCGGTGACCGCCAGGCTGCCGCGCACGGTGCCCAGCCCCCACAGGTGCGTGGTGGTGAACCGGACGGTCGAGCCGGCCGGGTCGACGAGGTAGGTGCCCGGTGCGGGCAGGGCAGTGGTCATGCGGGCCTCCGGTCGCGTGAGCTGGGGGAACACTCCCGGCCCGGCCGGGCAGCCGGCAACCGGGAGCGACACGGAACGGACTCGGCCCGTTCGACTTCCGGCCGGTCGCTTGACATGTGCTCGCCATCACCCCGACGATCCCCCGCATGACTACGTTGTCATCGGGCGCACCCGACGAGCCGATGACTACGTTGTCATCCGACGTCGCCGCAGCCCAGGGCGGTGCCCGGCTGCCCACGATGGTCGACGTCGCCCGGGCGGCCGGCACCTCGCAGAAGACCGTCAGCCGGGTGGTGAACGCCGAGCCCGGGGTGCGCCCGGAGACCGTCGAGCGCGTCCAGCGGGCCATCGCCGAGCTGGGCTTCCGCCGCCACGACGGCGCCAGCCACCTGCGCCGCGGCACCAGCACCGCGAGCATCGGGCTGGTCCTGGAGGACCTCGCCGGGTCGTTCTACTCGGCGGTCACCGCCGCGGTCGAGCGCAGCGCCCGCGAGCGCGGCTACCTGCTGCTCACCGGCTCCGCCGACGGCGACCCCGAGCGGGCCGGCCGGCTGGTGCAGGCCTTCGCGGCCCGCCGGGTCGACGGCCTGCTCATCGCCCCCAACCTGGTCGGCGACGAGGTGCTGACGGCGAACCTGCCGCCCGACGTCCCCGCGGTGCTGCTCGACCGGCCCAGCGCCGACCACGGCACCGACGAGGTGCTGTCGGACAACGCCGGCGGCGTCGCGCAGGCGGTCCACCACCTGGCCGACCAGGGCCACCGCCGGATCGCCTACCTCGGCGACGACGAGCGGTTCTGGACCTCCCGGCAGCGCCGCGACGGCTTCCTCGCCGCCTGCGCCGAGCGCGGGCTGCCCACCGAGGGCCTGGTCACGCTGGGCGCGCTGGACCCCGACGGCGTCGCGGCCGCGGCCGCCGGCTGGGCCGCCTCCGGCGTCACCGCCGTGGTCACCGGCAACAACCGGGCCAGCGTCGCCCTGCTGCACCACCTGCACGACCGCCCCGGCCCGCGCCCGGCGCACGTCGGCTTCGACGAGCTCGACCTCGCCGACGTCCTCGACCCGCCGCTCAGCACGGTCGCCCAGGACGCCGGCGGCATCGGCCAGGCCGCGGTCGACCTGCTGTTCGAGCGGATCGCCGCCCCGGGGCTGCCGCCGCGGTCGGTCGTCGTCCCCACCCGTCTCGTCGTCCGGCGGTCCAGCCCGCCACCGGACGGCGCCCCCGCATGACCCGCACGGCCCGTCCCGATCTCGTCCACCCGCAGACCCTGGAGCAGCCCATGTCCCGCCGCCTCGCCCTCCGCGCCGCCGTCCCGGTCGCGCTCACCACCGCCCTGCTGCTGGCCGGCTGCGGCGGCAGCGACGACGACCCGGCGGCCGCCGGCTCGAGCAGCGGCGGGAGCGCGGACTCCGCCGTCCCCGACACCGCCGACATCGTCGACGGCGTCACCGCCGACGACGCGCTCGCCGCCGGGCTGCCGGCCGACCTCTCGGCGCTCGCGGTCGGGTCGAACGTCCAGTCGCCGCCGAACAACTTCTACGCCGAGGACGGCTCGACCCCGGTCGGCTTCGAGGTCGACATCATCACCGCGATCGGCAAGAAGCTCGGCCTGGAGGTCGAGTACTCCGACATGGCCTTCGACTCGCTGATCACCAGCCTGCAGACCGGCCGGGTCGACGCCACCATCGCCGGGATGAACGACACCGCCGAGCGGCAGGGGTCGATCGACTTCGTCGACTACTTCACCTCGGGCATCACGATCATGGTGCAGAAGGGGAACCCGGCCGGCATCGAGGCCAGCGCCGACCTCTGCGGCAAGGCGATCGCCGTCGTCCAGGGGACGACGCAGGAGGACTTCGCCGCCGAGCAGTCCGCCGAGTGCGAGGCCGGCGGCGAGGACCCGCTGGAGGTCACCGCCACCCCGAGCGACTCGCAGAACCAGACCCAGCTGCGCACCGGCCGGGTCGACGCGATCCTCAACGACCTGCCCACCGCGGTCTACATCTCCAAGACCGCCGGCGACGGCGAGTACTTCGAGACCGTCGACCAGGACCCCATCAACGGCGGCCCGTACGGCATCGGCGTGGCGAAGGAGGACGCCGCGCTGCGCGACGCGATGCAGCAGGCCCTCCAGTCGCTGATCGACGACGGCACCTACGGCGAGATCCTCGGGGCGTGGGACGTCACCTCCGGCGCGGTCGACCAGGCGACCGTCAACGGTGGCTGACCGCGCCGGGGCGGCGCTGAGCAGCCCGTCGGTGAGCGCACCCGGGGACGGCGAGCTGCTGCCCCAGGTGCGGATCCGGCACTGGGGCCGCTGGGTCGCCGGGCTCGCCGTGCTCGCCGTGCTGGGGCTGCTGCTCCAGGCGGTCTCCGAGGGCGACATCGACTACGCCAGCATCCCGGACCTGCTCACCCAGGACGTGATCCTGGAGGGCCTGGTCGACACCATCGTGCTCGCGGTGGTCGCCCAGGCCGGTGCGGTCGTGCTCGGCACGATCGTGGCGCTGATGCGCACCTCGGCCAACCCGGTGCTCCGCTGGGTCTCCTGGGCCTACATCTGGGTGTTCCGCGGGCTGCCGGTGCTGCTGCAGATCCTGCTCTGGTACAACATCGCGCTCGTCTTCCCGACGTTCACGATCCCGGTGCCCTTCTCCGACGCCTACCTGCTCGACCAGCCGGCCAACGCGGTGATGACCGGCTTCCTGGCGGCGCTGCTCGGGCTGGGGCTCAACGAGAGCGCGTACATGGCCGAGATCGTCCGCGCCGGGCTGACCAGCGTCGACCGCGGGCAGACCGAGGCGGCGAAGTCGATCGGGATGGGCCCGCGCAAGGTGCTGTCCCGGGTGGTGCTGCCGCAGGCGATGCGGGTGATCATCCCGCCGACCGGCAACGACTTCATCAACATGCTCAAGGGGACGTCGATCGCCTCGGTCATCGGCTTCACCGAGCTCATCCACGCCGCCAACGCGCTGTCCAGCCGCAGCCTGGCGGTCATGGAGACGCTGCTGGCGGTGGCCGTCTGGTACATGGTGGTGGTGAGCGTGGCCAACGTCGGGCAGTACTACCTGGAGCGGCACTACAACGCCTCGATCCGGCCCACGGGCACCCGCGGGTCGGTGTGGGCGAAGGTCGGCGGCTCGCTGCGCACCCCGCCGTTCACCCGGGGTTCCCGGTGACCGCGGCGCAGGGCGAGGTGCTCGTCCGGGCCCGGCAGCTGCGCAAGCACTACGGCTCGCTGGAGGTGCTCCGCGGGGTCGACCTGACCGTGCGCCGCGGTGAGGTCGTCGTCCTGCTCGGCGCCTCCGGTGCCGGCAAGAGCACCCTGCTGCGCTGCGTCAACCACCTCGAGGCCGCCGACGGCGGCGAGATCTGGGTGGACGGCGTCCCGATCGGCTTCCGGCACGACGGCGGGGTGCTGCGGGAGCTGCGCGAGCGGGACGTCGCCCGGCAGCGCGCGGACATCGGCATGGTGTTCCAGCGGTTCAACCTCTTCCCGCACCGCACCGTGCTGGCCAACGTCACCGAGGGGCCGGTGCAGGTGCGCGGCGTGCCGCGGCGCGAGGCGGAGGCCCGGGCCCGGGAGCTGCTGGCCCGGGTGGGCCTGGCCGACAAGGTCGACACCTACCCCGACCGGCTCTCCGGCGGGCAGCAGCAGCGGGTGGCGATCGCCCGGGCGCTGGCGATGCGGCCCAAGCTGCTGCTGTTCGACGAGCCGACCAGCGCGCTGGACCCCGAGCTCGTCGGCGAGGTGCTGGCGGTGATGACCGAGCTGGCTGAGGAGGGGATGACGATGATCGTGGTGACCCACGAGATCGCCTTCGCCCGCGAGGTCGCCGACCACGTCGTGTTCATGGACGGCGGGGTGGTGGTCGAGGAGGGGCCGCCGGAGCAGGTGATCGGGGCGCCGCAGCACGAGCGCACCCGCGCCTTCCTGGCCCGGGTGACCGCGTGAGCTCTGCGTACCTGTCCGGGTTCGCCGAGGACACCGGGTACCTCGACTTCGCCCGGGTCGGCCCGCCGTCCCAGGCGGTGGTCGCGGCCGGCACCGCCGCGCTGTCGGCGGTGTCGGCCGCCGGGCGGGGCACCGTCGACCGGCTGATGGACGCCGAGGAGCGGGCCCTCGCGGCGGCGTGCCGGCTGCTGGGCTTCCCGCGGGAGAACCTCGTCTACTCGCCGAGCACCTCGGCCGGGCTGTTCCAGGCGGCGTTCGCGGTGCGCGGCCGGGTGCTGGTCAGCCCGGCGGAGTTCCCGGCCAACCTCTACCCGTGGTGGCGCGCGGCGGCGGCCGGTCGGGTCGAGGTGGCGGACCTGCCGGCCGGGCCGGTCACGCCGGACGCCGTCCGGGCGGCGCTGGCCGTCACCGACGCCGCGGCGGTCGTGCTCAGCGCCGTCGACTTCGCCACCGGCTTCCGCGCCGACCTCGCCGGCCTGCGCGAGGTCGTGGGGGAGCGGCTGCTGGTGGTCGACGGCATCCAGGGCGTGGGGGCGGTCGAGATGGACTGGACGGCGGCCGACGTGCTGGTCGCCGGCGGCCAGAAGTGGCTGCGCAGCGGCTGGAGCACCGGCGTCGTCGCCGTCTCCGACCGGGCGCTGGACCGGCTCGACCCGCTGCTGGCCGGCTGGACCGGGGTCCAGGGCGCCACCGACTACGACGGCCTGGAGCACCCGCTGGCCGACGGCGCCGCCCGGTTCACCACCACCAACACCAGCCCGGTGGCGCAGGCCTGCCTGGCCGCGGGGCTGGAGCTGCTGGAGTCGGCCGGCACCGCGTGGGTGGCCGGCCGCATCTCCGCGCGGGTCGACGAGCTGCTGGAGGTGCTCGACCGGCGCGGCGCCGTGGTCACCTCCGAGCGCGACCCCGCCCGCCGGGCCGGCATCGTCTCCTTCCGGGTGCCGGGGCTGGACGGCGCCGCGCTGCACGAGGCGCTGGGCCGGGCGGGGGTCACCTGCACCCGGCACGGCGAGCGGGTGCGGCTGTCGGTGCACGCGACGACGACCGCCGCGGCGCTGGACCGGGTGGACGCCGCGCTGGGCTGAGCCGCCCCGGCACGCGCGCGGCGGGCGGGCAGGGCATCATCGCGCTGTGCGCGCCGATCGTTGGACCAGGCAACGACACCGCCGCAGGACCCCGGCATGAGCAGCACGGGACGGCGGGCGGACCACCGGGTCACCTTCGCGGTGCTCGCCACCGGGGTGATCGCGTTCTCGCTGCTGCAGTCGCTGGTGACGCCGGTGCTGCCGACGCTGGAGGCCGGGCTGGGCACCAACCAGTCCGACGTCACCTGGGTGCTGACCGCCTACCTGCTCTCCGCGTCGGTGTTCACGCCGATCCTGGGCCGGCTGGGCGACATGACCGGCAAGAAGCGGATGTTCGTCGTCGCGCTGGCCGCTCTCGCGCTGGGCTGCCTGCTCGCCGCGCTGGCGACTGACCTGACCGTGATGGTCGTCGCCCGGGTGGTCCAGGGCATCGGTGGCGGGGTGCTGCCGCTGGCGTTCGGGATCATCCGCGACGAGTTCCCGCGCGACCGGGTCGCCGGGGCGGTCGGCGCGATCTCCTCCCTGGTGGCCGTCGGCGCCGGCGTCGGGCTGGTCGTGGCCGGCCCGATCGTGGACGCGTTCAGCTACCACGGGCTGTTCTGGCTGCCGCTGGTCGTGCTGGTCGTCGCCGCGCTGGCCGCGCAGTTCCTGGTGCCCGAGTCGCCGGAGCGCACCGCCGGCTCGATCAACTGGGCCGCGGCCCTGCTGCTGTCCAGCTGGCTGGTCGCGCTGCTGCTCGCGGTCAGCCAGGCGCCGAGCTGGGGCTGGGGCTCGGCGGAGGTCCTCGGGCTGCTCGTCGCCGCCGTCGTCCTCGCCGTCGTGTGGGTGCTCGTCGAGTCGCGCGCGGTGCAGCCGCTGATCGACATGCGGATGATGCGGGTCCGCGCGGTCTGGGCGACCAACCTCGTCGCGCTGCTGTTCGGGGCGGCGATGTACGCCGCCTTCGCGTTCCTGCCGCAGTTCCTGCAGACGCCGTCGTCGGCGGGGTACGGCTTCGGCTCCACGGTGACCGAGTCGGGGCTGCTGATGCTCCCCCAGACGATCGCCTCGTTCGTCCTCGGCCTCGTCTCCGGCACCCTCGCCCAGCGGATCGGGTCCAAGGTCGTGCTGGTCATCGGGACGCTGGTTGTCGCCGCGGGCTACCTGGCGTTCGCGCTGGCGCACGACTCGCAGGGCGCGATCCTGGCCGGCTCGGTCGTCATGGGCGCCGGCTTCGGGCTGGCCTTCGCCGCGATGTCGAACCTGATCGTCGCCGCCGTCCCGCCGTCGCAGACCGGGGTGGCCAGCGGCATGAACGCCAACATCCGCACGATCGGCGGGTCGATCGGGGCCGCCGTCATGGCCTCGGTGGTGACCGCGCACGCCGGTGCGGGCGGGCTGCCGGCGGAGTCCGGTTACACCAACGGCTTCCTGATGCTGACCGGTGCGCTGGTGGCCGCCGCGCTCGCCGCCCTGCTCATCCCCGCCGTGCGGCGCGACCCCGCCACGCACGCCGAGCCCGACGTCGCGCTGCGCCACCCCGAGGCCGCGCTCGTCGCGGGCGGGACCCTGGTGGGCGACGACCCGGAGTGACACGCTCGCGGCCATGAGCACCCGGTCGTGGATGTCGCTGTGGTCGCGGGACTCCGCCCTGTCGATCGCCTCGGAGGGCTCGTTCCTCTCGATCGGCAGCGTCGGCTCGTTCGCCTCGATCGGCAGCATCGCGTCCTCGACGTCGGTGCTGTCCGCGGGCAGCTGGATGTCGGTCGGCTCGGCGCTCTCGGCCCAGTCGGTCGGGTCGGTGCTGTCCTGGCGCTCGGTGGGTGGCGTGTCGAAGGCGGCCTGCGTCGCCGGGGCCGCCGTCCTCGGGCTGCTGCTGGCCGAGCGGGACTGATGGCCGGCACCGTCGACGAGTACCTGGCCGGGCTGCCGGACGACGTCCGGGCGCGGGTGGGCGAGGTGCGCCGCATCGTGCACGAGGTCGTGCCGGACGCCGGGGAGACGATCAGCTACGCGATGCCGACGTTCACCCTCGACGGCCTGCCGCTGCTGCACGTCGCGGCGTGGAAGCAGCACATCGGGCTCTACCCGCTGCCGCCGCTCGACGCCGAGCTCGCCGCCGAGGTCGAGCCCTACCGCGGCGCCAAGGACGCCATGCGGTTGCTCCACGTGGAACCGCTGCCCGGCGCGCTGCTCGCCCGGGTGGTGCAGGCGATGGTCGACCAGCGCGGCTGAGCTCAGGTGGGCAGCGGCTGCCGGGCCGGGGGGGCGAGCACGGTGCCCGCGTCGACCAGCAGGTCGGCGGGCCCCGGGCGGCCGAACAGCCAGCCCTGGCCGCCGTCCACCCCGAGTCGCCGCAGCACCTCGTGCTCGGCGGCGGTCTCGACGCCCTCGGCGACCACGCAGATGTCGGAGCTGTGCGCGAAGTCGACCAGCGACTGGGCGAGCTTGGCCAGGATCGGGTCGGTGTCCAGGCCGCTGACGATGCTGCGGTCCATCTTGATCACGTCCGGGCCGGTGACGACGATGTGCCGCAGGCTGCTGAAGCCGGCCCCGACGTCGTCGATCGCCAGCCGCATGCCCCGGGCGCGCAGCGGGGCCAGCGCGGCGCCGAGCGCGGCGTAGTCCTGCACCTGCTCGTGCTCGGAGAGCTCCAGGACGACGCGGTCCAGCGGCAGGTCGCCGAGCACCTCGCGGCACAGCGGGGTCAGCAGGGTCTGCGGCGAGACGTTCATCGCCACGTAACCGGTCACGTCGTCCAGCAGGTCGGCAGCCCGGCTGAGCGCGAGCAGCTCGAGCAGGTCGCCCTGGCCGATGCTGTGCGCCTCGGCGAAGACGACGTCGGGCGTGCGGCCCCACGCGCGCGGGAAGCGGCTCAGCGCCTCGGCCCCGATCCGGGCACCGGTGCGCAGGTCGACGATCGGCTGCAGGACGACGTCCGGGCCCCCGTCGGCGATGACCGGCGCGAGCCGCCCGGAGATCTCGGCCTGCCGCTGCTCCTCGCGCACCTGCGGCTCGATGACCAGCGCCGCGGCCTCGGCGAGCACCTCCATCAGCGCGAGGTCGCGCACCGACACCTCGGGGTCGCTGACCAGGCCGAAGGCGCAGAAGGTGCCGTAGACGCTGCCGTCGCTGAGGACGACGGGCACGCTCACGTGCCCGCGGATCGGCGGCAGGTCGGCCGGCAGGCGGCGGACCGCCTCGGGGACGTCGCGTGCGTCGGGCATGACCTGGGGGAGGTGCCCCTGCACGACGGCCAGGCAGAAGCCGCTGTCCCGGGGGCCGGTGTAGCCCGCCCGGATCGCGCCGAGCGACGAGTCGACCACCTGCAGCGTGCGGCTGGTCTCGTCGATCCGGCTGAGGAACGCGACGCTGAGGTCGAGCTTGCGACGGGCGGTCGCCAGCAACCCCGCGACCTGCCGTTCCGCCTCGGTGCACTCCCGCTGCACGTGTCCTCCTGGGCGCAGTGCCCTCTCGGCCGTGAGAGGGCGGAGGAGGATCGTGCCGGACGGATCAGTTCCGCCACATCACCCGCAGGGGTGCCTCGACCGGCGGGGTCAGAAGGTGGGGCTCCACCACTCGACGTGGTCGTCGACGGCCGGGAAGACGACGAAGAGCAGCAGCGCCGAGGCGGTGAGGACGAGGAGCACCGACATCGCCGACCTGCTGCCCCGTCCGCCGGGGAGGTGGCGCCAGTCCAGCCGTACACGGTCAGGTCGTCCCCAGCAGCACGGCGGGACCGTCCGGTGACTCGGACTTCGGGGTCGAGCCGTCCAGCTCGGCGTGCACGATCAGGCGCAGCCGGTCGGTGAACTTGGGCGTGCAGGTCACCAGGGTCAGGTACCCGCGGTCCGGGACGTCGCCGGCGGCTCCGGGGACGGCGGCGATGGCGTCGGTGGCCGTGGGCTCGGTGACGACCACCTCGGACACCCGGTAGACGTACCAGGTGTCGACCGTCTCGACGACGATCTCGTCCCCGTCCTGGAGCCGGTCCAGGTCGATGAACGGGCTGCCCTTGCCCACCCGGTGGCCGGCGACGGAGAAGTTGCCGATCTCGCCGGGCAGGGCCGTGTCGACGAAGTGCCCCGGCGCCTCCTCCAGGACCGCGTCGTCGGTGCCCTCGACGACCGCCTGCTCGTAGTCGTCGCCGAGCCGGGGGATGTGCAGGAACGCGAAGGCGGTGCCGAAGTCGGGCGCCGTGCTCGCCGGCAGCGGTGCCGGCGAGCTCCAGTCGTCGCGGAGCTGGTCGGCGACCTCGTCCTGGGCGCGGTCGCTGCGCAGGTCGGTCACCCAGACCTGGTAGGCCACGAACAGCAGGACGACGACGGCCGCGGTGATCCCCGCCTGGCAGACGGTCCGCACGACGCGCTGCACCAGTGGGACCGGAGCGCGCGGCGGGGCGAGCTCGCTGACCCGTCGCGCCTCCGCCCCGGAGGCGCGACGCCCCGCCCGGTGCCGGGCGGGGCGTCGCTGGGACCGGTCAGGCAGCGTGGGCTCCGGACCCGGCACGGCGGCGACGGGTGGCGACCAGGCCGGCACTGCTGCCGGCCAGGACCAGGCCACCGACCGCGGCCAGGCCGATGACGTTCGCGCCGGTGCCCGGCAGCGGGGTGCCGCCCGCGGTGTTCGTCGGCCGCGCGACGACCACGTCGATCAGCTTCTTCGCCGTCGCGCCGAAGCGGTCGGTGACGGTCAGCTCGACCGCGTACGTGCCCGGGGCGTTGTACTTGTGCGTGACCTTCTCGCCAGTACCGAGCGTCCCGTCCCGGAAGTCCCACGCGTAGGTCAGCACGTCGCCGTTGACCTCGTCGACGTCCGCCGACGGGGTGGCGTCGAAGGCGATGGTGCTCGGGTCGGTGGCGGTCGCGGCCCAGGTGAAGTCAGCGGTGGGCGGGGTGTTCGTGTAGCCGAAGTCGACGACGTTGCAGCCGAAGGTGATCGAGTCGATCAACAGGTCGTTCTTGACGCCGGAACCCAGCGAGTACCCGAACGCGGTGATGTCCGCAGCCGGGAACGCGGTGACCCACTCGTCGAGGGTGCCGTAGTGGGCGCCGCCCTGAGCTGCGCCACTGGTGCCGTCCTTGTGCGGCGCCTTGTCCTTGAACTCCTGCGGGGTCGCGTTGCTCAGCCACCAGTTGGCGCCGTAGGCCTTCTCGCCGATCAGGATGCCGTCCGCGGTGCCGTCGTCGTCGAGGTCGACGACCAGCTGGTACCCGGGCAGGGTGCCGGTCGGGGTGCCCTGGTAGTTGAGCGAGTAGTTGGTCAGCGCGGTCTGGCTGGCGAGGGCCACGTCGAGCCCGCCGTAGTACGCAGCCGCCTTGTCCGTCGACTTGGTGCCCTCGGTCCAGACGCGCAGTGCGCCGGGGTTGTCGACCTTGATGTCGTTGTGCCCGGTGGCGCGGGTGTCCTTGGTGTCGAACGCCGTCGTGAAGGAGTTCTGGTCGATCGGGATGACGCCGCAGGCGTTGGCCGAGGCGACGCCCGGGATGGCCGCCGCGAGCACGGCTGCCGTTCCGGTGGTCAGGGCAGCGGTCAGCAGGACACTGGTGGTGCGCTTCACGTACGGCTCGCTTCTGTGAGAGACGGAACGCTCCCTCACGTCGCCGACGCGCACGAGTGGGCAGTCGTCGTCGTCCTCCACGCGGCGGTGACCCGCCGTCCCCCGTGATGTCGTACGCGACCACGCAGGCACGTCCGGTCGGACCGCCCTGCGAGCAGGCAGAGCATCGACGGACGGTGCTCGGCTCGGGAAGCCCTCACCCGGAGAAAGTCCTGGTCACCAACCAGTGCACGTCGCGTCGGTACTGTGCGTCACGTCACGTGGCGACTCGAGTGACCGGTGGGACGGGTGCGGCGAGGCCCTGGCCGCCGCGGCGTCAGCCGGCGAGGGCCCGCTGGGCGTCGAGGACGTCGGCCGGGCCGGGGCGGCCGAACAGCCAGCCCTGCCCGAAGTCGACCTGCAGGGTCCGCAGCATCGCGTGCTCGGCAGCGGTCTCGACGCCCTCGGCGACGACCCGGACGCCGCAGCCGTGGGCGAACTCGACCAGCGACTCCACCAGCCTGGCCAGCACCGGGTCGTGGTCCAGGCCGCTGACGATGCTCCGGTCGATCTTGATGACGTCGGGGTTGGTGACGACGATGTGCCGCAGTGAGCTGAAGCCCGCGCCGACGTCGTCGATGGCCAGGGTCATGCCCTGGGCGCGGAGCGGGAGGACGACGGCATGCAGGGCGTCGTAGTCGGCGACCTGGTCGTGCTCGGACAGCTCGAGGACCACCCGGCGCAGCGGCAGCGAGGCCAGCAGGTCGAGGCAGTCGCGGGTGAGCAGGGTCGCGGGGGAGACGTTCATGGCGATGTAGCCGGGGACGGTGTCCAGGTGTGCGGCGGCCTGCTGCAGCGCGAGCAGCTCGAGGCGGTCGCCGGCGCCGATGCTGTGCGCCTCGGCGAAGACGGCGTCGGGGGCCATGCCCCACTCGCCGGGGAAGCGGCTCAGCGCCTCCGCGCCGACCCGGGCGCCGGAGGCGAGGTCCACGACGGGCTGCAGGACGACGTCCGGGCCGCCGCGGGCCATGATCGGCCGCAGCCGCTGCTCGATCTCGTCGTGCTGCTGCCGGTCGCGCAGGTCGGGCTCGATGATCACCGACGCCGCGTTGGCGAGGACCTCCATCAGGGCCTGGTCGCGGGCGGAGAGCTCGGGGTCGGAGCGCAGCCCGAAGGCGCAGAAGCTGCCGTAGACGCTGCCGTCGCTGAGCGTCACGGGAGCGGTGACGTAGCTGCGGATGCGGGGGACGCGGGCCGGGCGCAGCTTCATCGCCGCGGGGAAGTCCCGGACGTCGGGCATGACCGCGGGGAGGTCGCCGTCCATCACGGCCTGGCAGAAGCTGGTGTCCTGCGGCTGGGTGAGGCCGTCCTTGAAGACCAGCGGCATCGAGGACTCGACGACCTCGAGGTGCTGGGTCGTCCCGTCCAGCCTGCTGAAGAAGGCCACGCTGAGGCCCAGCGACTTCCGTGCCGTCTGCAGCAGGTCGGCGATCTGCTGCTCGGTGGCCGAGCGCTTCCTGCGCACGTCTGACTCCGTCCGTGGTGGGCGCACCCCGGTGTGTTCCAGGTGGTTGCCCTCTCCCACCCATCGGCACGTGCAGCGGATGGGTTGAGCACGACCTACCCGGCGGCGGTGATCACGGCAGGTGAGGATGTCGCGGTGGAGATGATCATCGTGGCGGACGCCGCGCAGGCAGCGGGTGAGGTGGTCGGCCGGCTGCTCGTCCCGGCGATCGGGGTGCTGCTGATCGTGCTGGGCAACCGCAAGCGCTCGGCCGCCCGTCGCTCGCCCGCCCCGCAGTCGACCGGCAAGGGGCTGCGCGTCACCGGCTGGGTGATCGTCGTGCTGAGCGTCCTCAGCATCCTGGCCAACGCCGGCGCCAACGCGTAGGCGCCGGAGGGCGGCGACGAGGTCGCCTGCCGCCCCGCCGACGCCATCGAGCTGCCCGACTACGCGGACCTCGTCACGCGCTGACCGACGACGGCGCCGACCGGGTGGCCCGGTCGGCGCCGCAGGGTCAGTCGTCCTCGCCGTCGGACCAGCGCTGCGGCCAGCCGCCCCACGTGCTGTCCACCCGCTCGGTGACCCGCTCCTCCACCTCCGCCAGGCGCTCGTCGGCCTCCGCCTGGGTCAGGTCGCCGTCGGCCACCGCCTCGGAGAGCCGCTCCTGCGCGGCGGCCACCAGGGCGTCGACCAGGGTCTCGACGGCCACGCCCTGCTCCTCGGCCACCGAGGCGAGCGTGGCGCCGTCGGCCTCGAGCGCCGTGCGGAGCTCGTCCTCCGTCATGCCCAGCGCCGTCGCCGCTGCCTCGAGGCCCGCGCCCGGGCCGCCCCACCCGCCGAACCCGCCGGGCCCGCCGCCGTGCCCCCAGCCGTGCCCGCCGCCGAGGTCGGCGTCGTCCAGGGTGGCGGCCACCTCGTCCACCTGCTCCTGGGTGAGGGAACCGTCCTCGACCAGCCCGGCCAGCGCCTCGGCGATCCGGTCGGCCCAGGTGGTGTCCGAGGTGTCCGAGGTGGTGGGGTCGCTCGTGTCCGGATCGGCCAGGGCCGGGACGGCGACCGCGACGCCGCCCACTGCCAGCAGGCCCGCCGCGGTGAGGGTGATCAGCTTCGTGCGCACGATGGTGTCCTCCGAGTCCGGTCGGGCCATCCGACCGTCGACGTCAGAGTCGAGCGCGGGGCTGTGCGCACGCTGTCGACGCCGTCAGCCCCGCCTGTCCGATCCAGCCCGCCCGGGCCGGGCGGGGAGGCTCAGCTGCGGCGGCCGAGGAGGTAGCCGATCCAGACGCCGAGCAGGGTGAGCACCCCGCCGCCGGCGGCGCCGACCAGCAGGGGTCGCGCCTCGGTGGGGATCCAGCCACCGGCGACGGCGGCGGCCGGGGCCTTCGCGTAGCTGACCGGAGCGGCCGCCGCAGGCGTTCCCGCGGGAACGTCGGCGGCCACCGGCGCGACCTCGGCGACCACGTTGGGCTCGACCAGCTCCTTGTCCACCGCGGAGAAGAACTGCCCGGCCATCCGCTTCGCGACGCCGGCGATCATCCGCTGGCCCACGCCGGCGACCGCGCCGCCGACCACGGCGTCCGCCGAGTAGGTCAGCTCCGTGCCGCCCTCGGACGGCGCCAGGTTGATCTGCACCACCGCCCGCACCGACCCGGGGCCGCCGGAGCCCGACGCGTGCATCACGTAGGACGACGGGAAGGTGAGGTCGGACAGCCGCACCTCGCCGGCGTACTTCCCGCGGATCGCGCCGACCCCGGCCGAGACGACCATCGTGTAGCTGTCCTCGCCGACCTGCTGCAGCGACTCGCAGCCCGGGATGGTCCGCGCCAGCACCGCCGGGTCGGTGATCACCGCCCAGACCTGCTCGGGCGACGCCGAGAGCACCGCACTGCCGTCGAGGTTCACGCCATGACTCCACTCGGGTTGTTGATCACGCGCTCGGTGTCGGAGCGCACCAGGTCGTACAGCTCGGACGGCGAGATGGGCATCGCCGCGATCCGCCGTCCCACGGCGTCCTCGATCGCCGACGCGATCGCCGCCGACCCCGGGATGACGCCGGCCTCACCGGCGCCCTTGATCCCCAGCGCGTTCAGCGGGGAGGGCGTCGACTGGTGGTCGATGTCGATGTCGGGCACCTCGGAGGCGTACGGCATCAGGAAGTCCATGAACGAGGCGTTGGTCAGCTGGCCGTCGCGGTCGTAGGCCATCCGCTCGTACAGCGCCCCGCCCACGCCCTGGGCCACCCCGCCGTGCACCTGTCCCTCGACGATCATCGGGTTGATGATGTTCCCGCAGTCGTGCACCACGGCGTACTGCACGATCGAGATCTCCCAGGTCGCGGGGTCGATCTCCACCACCACGGCGTGCGCGCCGGAGGCGAAGGTCGAGCGCAGCGGGGAGTAGTAGTCGGTGTGCTCCAGGCCCGGCGCGTCGCCGGCCGCGACCGGTGGCTTCGAGTCGTCGGAGGCCCCGGCGAACTGGGTCGCCTGCCGCGCCGCCTCGTCGAAGGCGTAGCGCAGCGGGTTCGACAACACCGCGACCGTGCGCAGCGGGATGGTCGCCCCCGGGATCCCCTTGACCCCGACCACGCCGTCGGAGATCTCCAGGTCCTCGGGAGCCGCCTCCAGGACCTCCGCGGCGATCCGCAGCGCCTTGTCGCGCACCCCGCGGGCGGCCAGCGCCACCGCGTTGCCGCTCACCACCGCGGCCCGGGAGGCGAAGGTGCCGACCGCGTAGCCGAACCGCCGGGTGTCGCCGGTGGTCACCTCGACGTCCTCGATCGGGACGCCGAGCTCGGCGGCCGCCAGCTGGGCGAACACCGTCTCGTGCCCCTGGCCCTGCGAGGTGAGCCCGGTGGAGACCAGCACCTTGCCGCTGCCCAGCACCTGCACGTGCGCGCCCTCGTAGGGCCCCGGCCCGGTGCCCTCCACGTAGGGGGCCATCCCGATGCCCAGCAGCTTCCCGCGCGCCTCGGCGTCGGCCCGGCGCGCGGCGAAGGTGTCCCAGGAGACCAGCGCCTTGAGCTTGGCCATCATCCCGGGGTAGTCGCCGGAGTCGTAGACCAGCGGCCGGCCGTCCTGGAACGTCAGGCCCCAGTCGTAGGGGAACTGGTCGGGCTGGATTAGGTTCCGCTCGCGCACCAGCGCCCGGTCGATGCCGCGCTCCTGGGCGATCCGGTCCATCGTGCGCTCCATCGCGAAGCAGCCCTGCGGCCGCCCGGCGCCGCGGTACGGCGTGACGACGACGGTGTTGGTGTAGACGCTGAACACCTGCGCCCGGTAGACCGGGATGTCGTAGGGCCCGAGCAGCTGGGTGGCCGTGTTGATCGGGACGATGATCCCGTAGGGCGTGTACGCGCCGTTGTCGTGCCAGACCAGGACGTCGAGGGCCGTGATCCGCCCGTCGTCGTCGTACCCGACGGTGATCTCCTGCCGCTGCTGGCGCTCGTGGGCGCTGGAGACGAAGTGCTCGCGGCGGTCCTCGGTCCACTTCACCTCGTGGCCCAGCAGGCGAGCGGCCATCGGCACGAGCAGCTCCTCGGGCCACGGGTGCACGATCTTCACGCCGAACCCGCCGCCCACGTCCGGGGCGATGACCTCGACCTTCTCCAGCGACAGCTCGAGCTTGGCGGCGATCGCCGCGCGCACCGACGTCGAGGCCTGGGTGGAGGAGTAGACCCGCAGCGAGGAGTCCGCGTCGTCCCAGCGGGCGTGCACGCCCTTGCCCTCCATCGGCATGGACGCGCTGCGCTCGAAGTACTGGGTGAACGACAGCGTGTGCGCCGAGGCGGCCAGGGCCGCCTCGACGTCCCCGGTCTCCTGGTGGTGCCGGGCTGCCACGTTGTCCGGGACGTCGTCGTGGACGGTGTGCTCCGCGGCCTCGGCGGCGTCGACGCCGACCACCACGGGCAGCTCCTCGTAGCTGACGGCGATCAGCGCCGCGGCGTCCTCGGCGACGTACCGGTCGGTGGCCACCACCATGACGATCGGCTCGCCGACGTGCTGGGCGACGTCCTTGACCAGCGGGTACCCGGTGCGCGGCGCGGTGAGCTGCGGGTGCGGGATGAGCACCGGCAGCGGCTCGGCCATCGGGCCGGTGAGGTCCTCGTAGGTGTAGACGGCCAGCAGGCCCTCGACGTCCAGCGCGGCGGTGACGTCGACGTCCAGCACCCGGGCGTGCGCGTACGGGCTGCGCACGAACGCGGCGGCGTAGGCACCGGAGCCGATGTCGTCGAGGTAGCGGCCCTGGCCGACGATCAGCCGGGCGTCCTCGCGCCGGCGGACCGGCTCGCCGAAGAACTTCGTGGTCACCGGGCCGCCTCGTCGCGCATCGCCGCCGCCGCGTGCCGGCAGGCCTTCTTGATGTTGGCGTAGCCGGTGCAGCGGCACAGGTTGCCGCCGACCAGCTCGTCGACCTCCTCGTCGGTGATCTCCACCGACGGGTCGCGGGCGTCCAGGCCGGCCGCGATCGTGGTCAGGAAGCCCGGCGTGCAGAACCCGCACTGCAGGGCGTGGCACTCGCGAAACGCCTCCTGGATCGGGTGCAGCACCTGCCCGCCCTGGTGGTCGGGCCGGGACAGCCCCTCGACCGTGGTGACCTCGTGCCCGTCGACCTGCACGGCGAGCACCAGGCAGGAGCGGGTCGGCTGCCCGTCGACGAGCACCGTGCACGAGCCGCAGACCCCGTGCTCGCAGCCGACGTGCGTGCCGGTCAGCCCGAACTCGTGCCGCAGCGCGTCGGACAGCAGCCAGCGCACCGGCACGGTGGCTTCGCGTGGGACACCGTTGACGGTGACCACGACGGTCCGCTCGGTGTCGGTGCTCACTGCTCGGGTCATGCCGTCCTCCCGGCTGCCTCACGGGCAGCGTCCGCCAGCGTGCGTTCGGTGAGCGTGCCCACGAGCAGCCGCCGGTAGTCCGCGCTGGCGTGCAGGTCGCCGTCGGGGTCGACCAGCCCGCGGGCCAGCTCTCCGGCAGCGGCCCAGTCGGCGGTGTCGACCGGCCGGCCCGCGACGGCGTCGGTCAGGTCGTGCACCTCGGGCACCAGCCCGACGGAGATGTAGGACGCCCGCGCCGAGGTCACCCGCCGGTCGGCGTCGAGGGTGACGACGACGCCCGCGCCGCACACCGCGTAGTCGCCCTTGCGCCGGGCGATCTCGGCGAAGGCGGTGCCCGAGCGCGCCGGCAGCGCGGGGAAGAAGGCGTCCAGGACGACGGCCGGCCCGTGCACCGAGGTCTCCAGCGGCCCGACGAAGAAGTCCTGCCAGCCGACCGTCTCTCGGCCGCTCGGGGTGGCGACCGTGACGGACCCGTCCGTCAGCGCGAGCACCGAGGTCATCTCCCCCGACGGGTCGGCGTGCGCGATGGAGCCGACCGTCGTCCCCCGGTTGCGGATCGCCGGGTGCGCGACGTTCGCCGTGGCCCGGCCCAGCAGCGGCTGGACGCCGGCCGCGGCAGCGGAGGCCAGCAGCTGCGCGTGCCGCACCAGCGCGCCGACCCGGACGCCGTCGG
This sequence comes from Modestobacter versicolor, assembly GCF_014195485.1. Lineage (NCBI taxonomy): Bacteria > Bacillati > Actinomycetota > Actinomycetes > Geodermatophilales > Geodermatophilaceae > Modestobacter > Modestobacter versicolor. Next base: position 3,021,489 of record NZ_JACIBU010000001.1, on the reverse strand, counting down.
GCGAGGCGTCGATCGCGTCGAGGCCGGGCACGCCGTTGATGTCGACCAGCGTGGTCGGCGCGGCCAGGCGCATCGACAGCAGCGGGAGCAGCGACTGGCCCCCGGCCAGCACCTTCGCGCCCTCGCCCTCGGCGACCAGGACGGCGAGGGCGTCGTCGACCGAGCGGGGGTCGGCGTAGCCGAACGGAGCGGGCTTCACCGGGTGCGGCACCTCCACGGGTCGACGGGGGAAGGCATGACTCTGGCACCCGCTCCTGTGCTCCGGAAGTACCTCACCGCTAAATCTTCGTGACGGCGTTCGCCGCCTTCCCGAGTGGCTCAGCGAAGCGGTCGGTCGGGGCCGGGTGCGCTCGCCGTGCTGGCGATCTACGACTGCGCAGCGTCACCGGACGGGCCGGAATCGGCGACCTCGGGCGTCGCCGCCCGCACTGTGGGTGACTGCTGGTCGGCGAGCCGTGAGCAGCTGGACGTTCCCTGTGAAAAGCGCCCGGGCAACGGTGCCGCAACGGCCCGAGGCGCGCTAGCTTCCGGCACGCCCGGTGCGCCAGCGTCGGAGAGCTCGTAGCCCGGGAGTCGGTCATGGTCGGTGCACGGCGTTCGTCGGGGTCGATCAGCCGCGCCCGAGGGCTGGCCGCCACGGCCGCACTCCTGCTGGCGGTGTCCGTGCTGTCGGTGATCCAGACAGCCCAGCCGGCGGCGGCCGCGCTCCCGGCCGGCTTCACCGAGGTGACGGCGTTCGGGAACCTGGCCAACCCGATCGCGGTCAAGTTCGCCCCGGACGGGAAGGTCTTCGTCTCCGAGAAGCGCGGCACCATCCAGATGTTCGACGGTCTCACCGACACGACCGCGACGCAGGTCGCCGACTTCCGCAGCGAGGTCCACGACTTCTGGGACCGGGGATTCCTGGGCCTGGCCGTCGACCCGAACTTCCCCGCCACGCCGGCCATCTACGCGATGTACGCCTTCGACGGTCAGCTGCCCGGGGCGCCGGTCCTCCCCAGGTGGAACGACGCCTGCCCCAGCCCCCCCGGCGCGACGACCGACGGCTGCGTGGTGAGCAGCAAGCTGGTCCGGCTCACGCTCGATCTCGCCAACCCGGGAACGGCCACCACGACGTCGCAGGTCCTGATCCACGACTGGTGCCAGCAGTTCCCCAGCCACAGCGCCGGTGACCTGGTCTTCGGCAACGACGGTGCGCTCTACGCCTCCGGCGGTGACGGCGCCAGCTTCGACTTCGTCGACTACGGCCAGACGGGCCACCCCGCCAAGAACCCGTGCGGCGACCCCGGCGGGACCATGACCCCGCCCACCGCCGAGGGCGGCGCGCTCCGGTCCCAGGACCTCCGCACGCCGGGAGACCCGACCTCGCTGAGCGGCACGATCATCCGGATCGACCCCACCACGGGCGCGGCCGCGGCAGGCAACCCGAACCTGGCGGCGACCGATGCGAACGCCCGGCGGATCGTCGCGTACGGACTGCGGAACCCGTTCCGCATGGCCGTGCGCCCGGGAACCAGCGAACTGTGGATCAGCGACGTGGGCTGGGCCACGAGCGAGGAGCTCAACCGCATCCCCAACCCCACCGCCGCCGTCACCAACTTCGGCTGGCCCTGCTACGAGGGGCCGGTCAGGAACAACGAGTACGACAACACGAACCTGAAGATCTGCGAGGACCTGTACGCGGCGGGCGTGGACACCAAACCGGTCGTCTCCTACCAGCACGGCGCCAGGATGAACGCCGCGGACACCTGTGCCACGGCCAACGGGTCATCGGCCTCGGGCGTCGCGTTCGCGAGGTCCACGGGGAGCCCGTACCCCGCCGAGTACAACGGCGCGGTCTTCTTCGCCGACTATGCCCGCGATTGCATCTGGGTCATGACGCTGGGCACCGACGGGCAGCCGAACCCGGCGTCGGCGCGGCCGTTCGTCTCGCCGGCCCGGGCACCCGTCGACCTCGAGATGTCGCCCGCCGGGGAGCTCTTCTACGCCGACATCACCGGCAGCATCCGCCGCATCACCTACGGCGGCGGCACCACGCCCCCGCCGCCGCCCCCGCCCCCGCCGCCGCCCCCGCCGCCGGGGGGCACCTGCGCGGCCGGTCAGTACACGGCGGAGTACTTCGCGAACACGACGCTCACCGGCACCGCCGCCGCCAAGGTCTGCGAGACCGGTCCGATGCTGGACAAGGACTGGGTCATGGCCGCGCCCGCGACCGGTGTCCCGGCGGACAACTGGTCGGCCCGCTTCACCGGCTCCATCGACTTCCCGACGGCGACCACGTACACCTTCACCGCCCAGGCCGACGACGGCATCCGGGTGTGGATCGACGGCACGGTCCTCATCGACCAGTGGCGCGACCAGGAGGCCACCTTCACCGCGGCCCGGGCCCTGACTGCCGGGACGCACCAGGTCCGCGTGGAGTTCTACGACGCCTACCAGGAGGCCGTCGCCAAGGTGAGCTGGGTGGGGGCGCCGCCGCCGCCGAACAGCACGGCGCCGGTCCCGGTCATCAACACCCCGGCGGCAGGCGCGAACTGGAAGGTCGGTGACACCATCACCTTCACGGGGTCAGCCACCGATCCGCAGGACGGCGTGCTCCCGGCGAGCGCGCTGAGCTGGGAGACGGTTCTCCAGCACTGCCCGGATGCCTGTCATGCCCACCCACTGCAGACCTTCCCCGGCGTGGCCTCCGGGTCGTTCCTCTCGGTCGACCACGAGTTCCCCGCCTACATCGACCTGAAGCTGACTGCGACGGACTCGACCGGAGCGAAGACGACGGTCGTGCGGCGGCTCGACCCCCGGACCGTCGCGGTCACCGTGAACTCCGCCCCGCAGGGGCTGTCGCTGACCTTCGGCGCCCGGACCGCGGTGACGCCCTTCACCACCACGATGATCGAGGGTGGCACCAGCAGCCTGTCGGCACCGTCGCCGATGTCGCTGAACGGCACCTCCTATCAGTTCGCCAACTGGTCCGACGGTGGCGGTCAGTCGCACAACATCGTGGCCGGGGCGACCGCGGCGACCTACACCGCGAACTACGCCGCGGTCGGTGGCCCGGGGCCCCCGCCGACGACCTGCCTCGACGCCCAGTTCCTGGCGCAGTACTTCGCCAACAAGACCCTCACCGGGACGCCTGCGTCGCAGGGCTGCGAGGCGGGGCCGTTGAACAAGGACTGGGCGATGGGTGCGCCGACCGGAGTCGGCCCCGACAACTTCTCGGCGCGGTGGACCGGCAACTTCGACTTCGCCGTCCCCGGCTCGTACACGTTCACCGCCACGGCGGACGACGGCATCCGGGTGTACGTCGACGGGACGATCCTGATCGACCAGTGGCGCGACCAGGAGGCCACCTTCACCGCGGCTCGGACGCTCACCGCCGGGAGGCACCAGGTCCGCGTGGAGTTCTTCGACTCCTACCAGGAGGCGGTCGCGAAGGTGGGCTGGGTGGCCACGCCCACCGCTCCGCCACCCCCGGCGGCGTGCGCGACCGGTCAGTACCGGGCCGAGTACTTCGGCAACACCACGCTCGCGGGGACGCCGGCGAGATCGGTGTGCGAGGCGGGGCCGCTCAACAAGAGCTGGGGGACAGGTGGCCCGACCGGCGTCCCGGTGAACTACTTCACGGCGCGCTGGACCGGCACGTTCACCTTCACTGCCGGCAGCAAGACCTTCACCGCCGTCACCGATGACGGAGTGCGGGTCTGGCTGGACAACGTCCTCATCATCGATCGGTGGACCACCGCGGGGACCTCCCGGATCACGCGGACGGTGACGGCCGGCCCCCACGTGGTGCGGGTCGAGTACATCGAGCGGACGGGCTCGGCCTCGGCGCGGGTCAGCTGGTGACCCGGCGGCAGGAGCGGCGGACCGCGATCGGCTCGGTGCCTCCTGCCGCCGGGAGGTCGAAGCCGCAGACCTGGGCGTGGACATCGGCGCCCGCCAGCCACGGGGCCACGAGACCGTCGAGGTACCGGGACTCGGACCCGTGGGTCTCGCGGCGAGTTCCATCGCATGACGCCGGAGGTCTCTCACCGCTAAGAGGCCTTCTCCGGTAGCGTCCCGCGGGGTGAACCCCCGGCACGTCTCCCTGCGCAGTGGCGTCTACGCCGACTCCGTCCGGTTGATGCAGGTCAGCCGCGAGATCGGCGACCGGCCCGGCGTCAGCGCCGTGCTGGTCGCGATGGCGACGCCGCTGAACCTCGAGCTCGCCGCCGGCATGGGCCTCGCCCCGGACGGCGACCCCAAGCCCGACCAGCTGCTCATCGCGCTCACCGCCACCGACGACGCCGAGCTGACCGCCGCGGTCGCCGCCGTCGAGGCCGCCCTGGCCCACCGCGAGAAGGCCGGCGACGCGCAGACCATCCCGCCCCGCACCATCGGCGCCGGCCTGGTCGACGCCCCCGATCCCACCCTGGCGATCATCAGCGTCCCGGGCCCGTACGCGGCCGCCGAGGCCGCCGACGCGATCGCCGCCGGCCGCTCGGTGCTGGTGTTCAGCGACGGCGTACCGGTCGAGCAGGAGATCGCGCTCAAGCAGGCGGCCCACGACGCCGGCGTGCTGGTCATGGGGCCCGACTGCGGCACCGCGATCGTCTCCGGCGTCGCGCTCGGCTTCGCCAACGTCGTCCGGCGCGGCCCGGTCGGCCTGGTCGCCGCGAGCGGCACCGGCGCCCAGCAGGTCAGCAGCCTGCTGGACGCAGCCGGCGTCGGCGTCTCCCACGTGCTCGGCGTCGGTGGCCGCGACCTCTCCGCCGCCGTCGGCGGGCTGGCCACCCTGGACGCCCTCGCCGCGCTCGACGCCGACCCGGCCACCGAGCGGGTGCTGCTGGTCTCCAAGCCCCCGGCGCCGGACGTCGCCGAGCGGGTGCAGCAGGCGGCGGCCGGGCTGTCCGTGCCGGTCCGCTCCGCCGTCCTCAGCGCCGAGCAGCCCGACCTCACCGCCGCGGTCGAGGCCCTGCTGGGCGACCTGGGCGTCGCCGTCCCGGAGTGGCCGAGCCGTCCGGGCACCGCCGACGCCGTCCCGCCCGGTGCCGTGCTCAAGGGGTTCTACTCCGGCGGCACCCTCGCCGACGAGGCCATGCTCATCGCGGCACCCGTGCTGGGCGACATCCGGTCGAACACCCCGCTGCGCCCCGAGCTCGACCTGGGCACCGACCTGCGGGCACGCGGCCACGTGGTCATCGACTTCGGCGACGACGCGCTGACCGTGGGCCGCGCGCACCCGATGATCGACCCGACGTTGCGGCTGGAGGCGATCAGCAACCTCGCCGCCGGCCGCGAGCCCGCCGTCCTGCTGCTCGACGTCGTCCTGGGCCACGGCTCGGACCCCGACCCGGCGCACAGCCTGGTGCCCGCGCTGCGGGCGGCCGGCCTGCCCGCCGTCGTCGCGCTGGTCGGCACCGAGGCCGACCCGCAGGGCTGGTCCCGCCAGGCCGACGCCCTCGCCGAGGCCGGCGCCGCGGTCTTCGCGAGCAACGCCGCCGCCGCCCGGTACGCCCTGTCGCTGATCGGAGAGAGCGATGTCTGAGCCCCTCGGCGGTCTGCTCGCCGCCCCGCCGTCGATCGTCGCCGCCGGGGTGGAGGTCTTCTCCGCCGCGCTGCGCGACCAGGGCACGGCGGTCACCCACGTCGACTGGCGCCCGCCGGGCTTCGGCAGCGCCGACGACCTCGCCCAGCTCGCGCTCGACCCGCGGCGCGCCCCGGCCAACCGGGTCGCCGTGGAGCGGGTGCTCGCGGCGGGCTCGGTGCTGGTCGACGTCCGGCCGGCCCGCGAGGTGCTCGACCTGCCCGACCGGCTGCTGCTGCACTCCGGACCGCCGCTGACCTGGGAGAACGCGTCCGGCCCGATGCGCGGCGCGCTCATCGGCGCCTGCCTCTTCGAGGGCTGGGCCACCGACGTCGAGGACGCCGAACGGGTGCTCGCCGCCGGGGAGGTCGCCCTCGACCCGTGCCACCACCACCGCACCGTCGGGCCGATGGCCGGGGTGACCAGCCCGTCGATGTGGATGTGGTGCCTGCAGGACCCCGCCACCGGGGCGCAGGCCTGGTGCAACCTCAACGAGGGCCTGGGCAAGGTGCTGCGGATGGGCGCCTTCAACGAGGAGGTGCTGACCCGGCTGGCCTGGATGCGCGACGTCCTCGGGCCGGTGCTGCAGCAGGCCGTGCGCTCGCGCACCGAGCCGCTGGACGTGAAGGCGATCCTGGCCCAGATGCTGCAGATGGGCGACGAGGGGCACAACCGCAACCGCGCAGGCTCGCTCATGGCGCTGCGCGAGCTCTCCCCGTCGATCGTCGCCGTCGACGCCCCGTCGTCCGACATCGCCGAGGTGCTGCGCTTCATCGGCGGCAACGAGCACTTCTTCCTCAACCTCGGCATGCCCACCGCCAAGCTCGCCATGGACGCCGCCCGCGGCGTGCCCGGCTCGACGATGCTCACCGTGATGTCGCGCAACGGCACGGAGTTCGGCATCCAGACCGCCGGCACCGGCGACCGCTGGTTCACCGGGCCGGCCAACACCCCGGTCGGGCTGTTCCTCGGCGACTACGGCCCCGAGGACGCCAACCCCGACATCGGCGACTCCGCGATCATGGAGACCTACGGCGTCGGCGGGTTCTCCATGGCCGCCGCCCCGGCGATCGTCCGGTTCGTCGGCGGCACCGTCCCCGACGCGCTGGCCACCACCGAGCGGATGTACCAGCTGACGCTGGCCGAGAACCCGGCCATGCAGATCCCGATCATGGGCTTCCGCGGGTCACCGACCGGGATCGACGTCCTCAAGGTCGCCCGCACCGGCTGGCTGCCGCAGATCAACACCGGGATGGCCGGCCGGGTCGCCGGCACCGGTCAGGTCGGTGCGGGCCTGGTGCAGCCGCCGCAGCAGTGCTTCGAGCAGGCGCTGGCCGCCCTCGCCGAGGAGTCCCGCGCCGCCTCCTGACCCCGGAGATGGCCATCTTCGGGGTGCGGGGGTGCGAGCTCGGCCACCGGGTAGTGCGGCGTGACGACGTCGACGGAGGGGGACCCCATGGCCAGCTGCGAGGTCTGCGGCAACGACTACCGGCTCAGCTTCGAGGTGCGCACCGCGGGGGTGTCGCACACCTTCGACAGCTTCGAGTGCGCCATCCACGCGCTGGCACCGGTCTGCGAGCACTGCGGCGTGAAGGTGGTCGGGCACGGCGTCGAGGCCGACGGCGTCTTCTTCTGCTGCGCCTCGTGCGCCCGCATGCACGGCGAGCCGGAGAGCGCCGCGCAGCTCGTCGACCACGCGGGGCGCGCGCCCGACGAGCGGTGAGCCCGGGGCCGCCCAGCCCGACGTGCCCCACAGGGCATCGCCAGCGACGGATGGGAGGATCTGCCTGACCACGTGGCAGCGCCGCCGACCAGGGCGACGGGGGCGTGCGCCAACGGGGGTGTGGCACTGGACGGGCGTCTGGCCGAACTGGTCCCGGTGCAGCCGTGGACCGAGCTGCAGCGGATGACCCTCGGCCACGACTGGGCGAGCACCCCGCTCGGCCCCGCCCAGCAGTGGTCGGACACCCTCCGGGCCGTCGTCGGCACCTGCCTGAACTCGCGCTTCCCGATGCTGCTCATCTGGGGCCCCGAGCTGGTCATGGTCTACAACGACGCCTACGCCCCGCTGCTGGGTGCGCGGCACCCGTACGCGCTCGGTCGCTCCCTCTCCGACGTCTGGGCCGACATCTGGCCGACGCTCCGCGGCATGGTCGAGCAGGTCCACGCCGGGGCGCCGACGTTCAGCGAGGACCTCCTGCTCCTCACCAGCCGGCACGGGTTCGACGAGGAGACGTTCTTCACCTTCTCCTTCAGCCCGGTCGTGGAGCCCGGCGGCCGGGTGGCCGGCATCCTGGACACGGTCGTCGAGACCACGCAGCGGGTCCTGGCTGCCCGGCGGATGGCTGTACTGCAGCAGCTGGGGAGCCTGCCCCGGTCGGTGCACGGCAGCGTGACCGACGCGTGCGCCGCGGCGCTGGACGTGCTCGCGGACGCCCGGGACGACTCGCCGTTCGGGCTGGTGTACCTGCTGGAGCCGGACGGGCACACCCTGACCATGGTGGCCGGCTACGGCACGGGCCCGTCGGTCGAGGTGGGTGCCGACGCCTTCCCCGCACAGGCGCGGGAGGCGATCGCGACGCGCTCGATGGTCATCACGACCGGCCTGGCGGCGGCCATGCCCGGGCTGACGCGGTCGGGGGCCAGCCCCGTCGGCGACGCGGACGTCGACACCGCGGTCGTGCTGCCGCTGACCGTCGCGGGGCAGGGCGCCCCCATCGGCGCGATCGTGCTCGGGGCGAGCCCGCACCTGCGGCTCGACGAGGAGTACCGGGTCTTCCTCACCCTGGCGGCCGGGCAGGTGGCTGCCGCGGTGTCCGATGCGCAGGCGGTGCTGGCCGAGCGCCGGCGCTCGGCGGAGCGGGCCGAGTTCGACAACGCCCGCGCCCAGTTCTTCACCGAGGTCGCCGTCACCCTCCAGCGCGCCGTGCTCGGGCCCACGGTGCTGCCCGAGGGCTTCGCCGTCCACTACGAACCGGCCAGCGGCACCCTCGAGGTGGGGGGCGACTGGTACGACGTCGTCGACCTGCCCGGCGGGCGGTACGGCGTGGTCGTCGGGGACGTCGTCGGGCGCGGGCTGCCGGCGGCCGCCGTCATGGGCCAGCTGCGCAGCGCCATCCGCGCGCTGCTGCTGGAGAGCCACTCGCCGGGGCACGTCCTGGGTGCTCTCGACCGGTTCGCCGAGCTGGTGCCCGGCGCCACCTGCAGCACCGTGTTCTGCGCCGTCATCGACCCGGCCGCCGGCACCCTGCGCTACAGCAGCGCCGGGCACGTGCCGGCGATCGTCGTCGACCGCGACGGCAGCTCCCGCTTCCTCACCGCCGCCGGGTCGCTGCCGCTCGCGGTGGTCGACGACCTGGTGCGGCCGGAGCGGGACGTCGACCTGGCCCCGGGATCGACCCTGCTGCTCTACACCGACGGCCTCGTCGAGCGGCGCGACGAGGACCTCGACCAGGGCATGGCCCGGGCGGCGGAGGCGGTCTGCGAGGGGCGGGCCCTCGCCCCTTCGGCCCTCGCCGACCTGCTCACCGACCAGCTGCTGGCCGACGCCCCGGACGACGACGTCGCCTTCCTGGTCTACCGCGCCCCGGGCTGAGCCGGCACCGCGGTGGGCAGCCGGACGGCGAGCAGCGCCACGTCGTCGTCCACCCGACCGCCCAGCTCCGCCAGCAGCTCGTCGCACCGCCGGTCCAGCGGCTCGCCGCCGGTGGCCTCCCACGCGCCGGCCAGCCAGGCGAACCCGTCGTCCAGCGGGGCACCGCGCCGCTCCACCAGCCCGTCGGTGTAGAGGAGCAGCGTGTCGCCGGGGAGCAGCGGCAGCTCGTGGTCGGTTCGGTGCGCGCCCGGGGCCACACCCAGCACCCGCTCGGGCGTGCGGGCCAGCAGTTCGACGCCGCCGCCGGCGCGGGCCAGCAGCGGCGGCGGGTGGCCGGCGTTGGACCAGCGCAGCACCGCGCCGTCCGCGTCCCGGTCGACGGCGGCCACGACGACGGTGACCAGGGTGTGCAGCCCGAGGTCGGTCAGCACCTGGTCCAGGGTGTCCAGCACGGTGGCGGGGGAGCCCCCGGTGGCCTGGGCGATGGCGCGCAGCATCCCGCGCACCTGGGCCATCGTCGCCGCGGCCGGGGCGTCGTGGCCGGCCACGTCGCCGATGACCAGCATGGTGGTCCCCTCGGGCAGGGTGAACGCGTCGTACCAGTCGCCGCCGACCTGGGCGTGCCGGCTGGCCGGCAGGTAGCGCACCGTCGACTCCAGCGGCGCCACCTGCGGCGGGTCGCCGAGCAGGCTCAGCTGCAACGACTCGGCGGTCGCCAGCACGGCCTCGGTGGCCGCGGCCTCGGCGCGGAGCTCGGCGAGCCGGGTCTCCCGGCGCAGCCGCAGCGTGCAGGCGGCGACCGCGAGCGCCGTCGCCACGGTGATCCCCAGCAGCCTGATGGTCTGGGCGGTCACCCGGGCGTCGCTGTACTGGTCGTCGTAGAGGCCGATGAGGACGGCAGCGGTGAAACCGAGGAGCCCGTAGCCGATCGTGGCCCTGCGTCCCAGCGCGGTCGCGGCCAGCAGCGGCGGCATGGTCAGCAGCCCGATCACCGACTGGCCGCGCCCGACGAGCAGGTCGGCGAGGACGATCGCCGCCAGCACAGCTGCGGGCATCACCCGCTGCAGCCGCCTCGACCTGCTCACCGCTGTGCTCCTCGTCCGGCCGGGCGCGGGCCACCCCCGGACCCGCTGACAACCTAGAGGAACCACCCGCTCACGCTGGTGTGGCGCAACGGAACACCGCACCACCCGCCCGCCTTGCACCCCCACGTGCACATCGACCTCACCGGCAAGCGCGCCCTCGTCACCGGCTCCTCGCAGGGCATCGGGCTGGCCATCGCTACCGGCCTCGCCCGGGCCGGCGCCTCCGTCGTCCTCACCGGCCGCGACCCCGGCAGGCTCGAGGCCGCGGCGGCCGGGATCGACGGGGAGGTCACCACCGTGGCCGGCGACGTCGTCAGCGACGAGGGGACGGCGGCGCTGCTGGCGGCCGTGCCCGACGTCGACGTCCTGGTCAACAACCTGGGCATCTTCGGCGCGCAGCCCGCCCTGGAGATCACCGACGACGAGTGGCGCCCCTACTTCGAGACCAACGTGCTGACCGCCGTCCGGCTGACCCGGGCCTACCTGCCCGGCATGCGGGACCGGGGCTGGGGGCGCGTCCAGTACATCGCCAGCGACTCCGCCGTCGTCGTCCCCGCCGAGATGATCCACTACGGGATGTCCAAGACCGCACTGCTCGCGGTCTCCCGCGGGTTCGCCAAGGAGGCGGCCGGTTCCGGGGTGACGGTGAACTCGGTGATCGCCGGCCCGACCCACACCGGTGGTGTGGAGGACTTCGTCCGCTCCCTCGTCGGCGACGAGCTGGCCTGGGACGAGGCCCAGCACGAGTTCATGCGGCTGCACCGCCCGCAGTCGCTGCTGCAGCGGCTGATCGAGCCGGAGGAGATCGCGAACATGTGCGTCTACCTGGCCAGCCCGCTGGCGTCGGCGACCACCGGCGGCGCGCTGCGGGTGGACGGCGGGTACGTCGACGCGATCCTGCCCTGACGGTGTGACGCGGGTCGTCGTCTGGGCGGCCGTCGCGGGGTACCGAGGGTGGGTCGTCCCCGATCCTCCGGAGGTCCCCCTGATGCCCAGCGTCTACACCGCCGTCGCCACCGCCACCGGTGACGGCCGCAACGGCCACACCCGCTCGTCCGACGGGCTCATCGACCTCGACCTCGCGACGCCCAAGGAGATGGGCGGCGAGGGTGGCGCCACCAACCCCGAGCAGCTCTTCGCCGCCGGCTACGCGGCCTGCTTCCTGTCCGCGCTGAAGCTGGTGGCCCGCAAGCAGAAGGCGCCGATCGTCGACGCCGGGGTCACCGCCGAGGTGGGCATCGGCCCGGACGGTTCCGGGGGCTTCGGGCTGGAGATCACCCTGCACGTCGAGCTCGGCGGCATCGACCAGCCGACGGCGGAGCAGCTGGTGGCGGCCGCGCACCAGGTCTGCCCGTACTCCAACGCCACCCGCGGCAACGTCCCGGTGACCCTGGAGACGACCGTCGCCTGAGGCAACACGGCGGCAACGTCGGGACGGCAGGCTGCGCGCATGAGCTTCGCCGTCCCGGTCGTCGACGTCTCCGCCTACGTGCGCGACGGGTCACCCGGGGAACGCGCCGCCGTCGCCGCCGCCCTGGACGAGGCCTGCCGCACGGTCGGCTTCATCCAGGTGGTCGGTCACGGCGTGCCGGCCGCGGTCGCCGACGGCCTGGCCGGGGCGATGGACGCGTTCTTCGCCCAGCCGCTCGAGGTGAAGAACGCCTGGCGCACCCCGCCCGAGGTCAACCGCGGCTACAGCCCGCCGAAGAGCGAGTCGCTGTCGCTGTCCCTCGGGGTCGAGGCCGCCACCCGGATGAACGACTTCTTCGAGGCGTTCAACGTCGGCGCCTCCCAGGCGAGCTACCCGCACGCCCCGGGCCTGCCCCAGCCCGACTACGCGGAGAACACCTGGCCCGACGTCGCCGGCTTCCGGCCCGCCGTCGAGGCCTGGTCCGCCGAGGCCGGCCGGGTCGCGCGCACGCTCACCCGGGTCTTCGCCGACGCGCTGGGCCTGGCACCGGACTTCTTCGCGCGGATCACCGACCACTCGCTCGACGTGCTCCGGATGAACAACTACGCGCTGCCCGAGGGCACCGTGCGGCTGGACGGCGACCTCACCGGGATGGGCGAGCACACCGACTACGGGATCGTCACCGTGCTGTGGGCCGACCAGGTGGCCGGCCTGCAGGTGCTCGGTACGGACGGCGGCTGGCACGACGTCGTGCCCGCGGACGGCGCGCTGCTGGTCAACCTGGGCGACGTCACCGCCCGGCTGACCAACGAGCGGTGGATGTCGACCCTGCACCGGGTGAAGCCGCCGATCATCGACGGCACGATCCAGCGGCGCCGGTCGGCCGCCTTCTTCCACGACGGGGACGTCGAGGCGGTCGTCGCCCCGCTGCCGGAGTGCCTCGCGCCCGGCGAGGAGCCGCGGTACCTGCCGGTGACGATCGGGGAGCACATCGCGGCGAAGCTGCGCGGCTCGCGGGCCGGCGTGGTCAACACCGCCGCCGACCGGGAGGCCGCCCGGGTGCTCGCCGCCCGCCGCTGACCGCCCGGGTGGTGCCGCTACCCGGTTGACCTGGACCGATAGGTTCGGGCCGACGATCACCGCCGGGTCACGGGGACTGCTGGAGGCTGGCCATGCCGCGCGAGGAGCCCACCGGACCGACCCTGCCCCCGCGGCTGGACCCGCGGCGGGACCCGCGGGCCGGACGCAGCGCCGCGCACGCCGCCCGGTCCCGGCCGGGCACGCCCCGGAGGCTGGTCGTGGCGGTCCGGGCGCTGTCCGGCGTCCTCGCCGTGCTGGTGCTCGCCGGCAGCGGGTGGGGCTGGTACCTGGCGCGGGTGGCCGACGCGAGCGTCGGCCGCACCGACGCCATCCCGGCCGACGGCAACACCGACGCGTCGGGCGACGACCACGCCGGGCAGGCGATGAACCTGCTGCTGGTGGGCCGTGACTCCCGCGCCGGGCTGACCCCCGAGCAGGTCCAGGAGTTCAACACCGGCGACCCGGACGGGCTGCTCAACACCGACACGATGATCCTGGCGCACATCCCGGCCGACGGGTCGGCGGCGGCCTTCGTCTCCATCCCCCGCGACCTCTACGTGTCGATCCCCGGGTACGGGGAGGCGAAGCTGAACTCCGCCTTCGGCCGCGGCTACAACGACGCCAGCGGGTCGGAGGCGGACAAGCAGGCAGCCGGCGCCCAGCTGCTGATCCAGACCATCAGCGGCGCCACCGGCGTGCAGATCGACCACTACGCCGAGGTCAACCTGCTCGGCTTCATCAACATCAGCTCGATCGTCGGCGGCGTGGAGGTGAACCTGTGCAACGCGACCTCGGACGTGAACTCCGGGGCGGACTTCCAGGCAGGCGTCCAGACGATCAGCGGTGCCGATGCGCTCGAGTTCGTCCGGCAGCGTGACGGTCTGCCGCGCACGGACATCGACCGGCAGGTCCGCCAGCAGGTGTTCCTGGCGGGTCTGATCCGCAACGTGCTCTCGTCGGGCGTGCTGCTCAACCCGGTCAAGCAGCGTCAGGTCATCGAGCAGGTCGGCGACAGCGTCACCGTCGACGAGGGGCTGAGCCTGCTGGACCTGGCCGCGCAGATGCAGGCCGTGCAGCCCGGCGCCATCACCTTCCAGACCATCCCCGGGCTCAAGGACGCCCGGGAGGACGCCGGCCTGGTGCTGGAGCCGGCCGACCCCGACGCGCTGAAGGCCTTCTTCGCCTCGCTCAGCGCTGACCCCGAGCCGGCCGACGCGGCACCGGCGGTCGAGGCCGCCGACCCCGGCGACGTCACGGTGAGCGTCCTCAACGGCTCCGGGGTGGCCGGCGCCGCCGCGACCACCGCCGACGAGCTCAGCGCCGCCGGGTTCGTCGCCAGCAGCGGGGGCAACGCCGACGCCGCCGACGTCACCACGATCAGCGCGGCCGCCGGCGACGAGGCGCTGGCCGCCGCGGTCGCCGCGCAGGTGCCCGGCGCCGCGGTGACCGTGGACGACGCGCTGCCCCAGGGCACCGTGCAGCTCGTGCTGGGCTCGGACTTCACCGGCGTCGGCGTGGCCGTCACGCCGCCCGTCGCCACCCCGACCGACGGCACCTACGCCACCAGCGAGCGCACCGCGGAGGACACCAGCTGCATCGCCTGACGCCGGCCGGGCGCAGCCCGGCCGGCGTCCTCCCGGCTACGCCGTGACGATGGCGGCGACCGGGCCGCCGCCGGAGGGGCCCTGGTGCACCGCGGCCACCGACACGAACACCGCCGGGTCGCCGGTCACCGACGCGGCGACGCCGCCCACGGTCGCCTTGATTTGCCGGTGCCAGAAGACGTCGGAGTCGTCGAGCATCGCGTTGCGCCGGCCGCGCACGTAGCCGGTCGGGTCGGCCTCGCACTTGAGGAAGACGTTGACCAGCTTGTCGCCCAGGTCGCTGGTGCGCGGCCGCTCGGGCAGGTCGAGCCCGGCGTTGCGGATGGCGTCCCAGATGCCGTCCTGGTCCAGCGCGTCCTTCATCACCGAGTGGCCGATCCGGTAGGCGCCGCCGTGCCCGCGGGCGTTGCCGACGACGACGATCTGCGCCCGGTCCAGCTCCACGCCGGACGAGCAGGACGCGACCGCGCTGAACAGCGAGAAGTCGCGCATGACCTGCTTCTGCTCCGGCATCTCGATCTCGCCGAGCGCCAGCGCGATGCCCAGGGCGGTGGTGCCGTTGGAGAGGTCCATCGAGCCGTGCGGCTCGTCGTAGTACGTCTCCTGGCCGCGGGACTTGGCCTCGCGGATTGTCTCGATGGTCAGCAGCGGCGTCTTGGTCTGCACGTAGTGGACGTCGGCGGGGTCGGTGATGCCGGCCTCGGCCATCGCCCGGCGCACGCCCTCGGCGACCTTCTCGACCATGGTGAGCCGGCCGATGTCCTCGGGCAGCAGCACCTCGCTCATCGCGAACCCGACGGTCAGCCGCGGCTCGTCGGTCTTCTCGACCGAGTCCTCGGGCAGCGTGGCGAAGATGGTGGCGTGCGGGCTGATGACGCCGTCCGTGCCGCCGGACCAGACGATCGGGATCTCGCCGACCTCCTCCTTGCTGCGCGACCCCTTCTCCAGCAGCACCTCGCGGAACGCGCGGTCGGCGATGATCCGGGTGTAGTCGTTGACCCCGCCGTTGCCCTCGGTCTTGCCGATGACGGCGACGACCCGGTCGGCGTCCATGACGCCGGAGTCGATGAGCTCGGCGAGCTCGGAGGCGTCGCTGACGTTGTGCAGCGGGACCTTGCGGACCTCGATCGGTGCAGGCACTGGTTCTTCCTTCTACTCGGCGGTGAGGACGGTGCCGACGTCGTCACCGCTGACGGCGTCGGAGATGTGCTCCAGGGACGTGATGACGGCGCGGGTGCCCCCGGACTCGACGAAGCGCAGCACGGCCTCGACCTTCGGGCCCATCGAGCCGCGCGCGAACTGGCCGGCCGCCGCGAGCCCGCGCAGCTCGGCGGCGGTCACCCGGCCCAGCGGACGGGCGGTCGGCGTGCCGAAGTCGACCATGACGTGCGCGACGTCGGTGGCGATGACGAGGGTGTCGGCGCCCAGCTCGGAGGCGAGCAGCGCGGCGGTGAGGTCCTTGTCGATGACGGCCTCGATGCCGCGCAGCGCGGTCGCGTCGCCCGCGTGGTCGCGGCCGTCGTCCACCACCGGGACGCCGCCACCCCCGGCGCACACGACGACGAAGCCCGCCGCGCTCAGCGCCGCGATCGCGGGTGCGTCGACCACCGACCGCGGCTCGGGCGAGGCGACGACCCGCCGCCAGCCGCGGTCGCCGCGGTCCTCCCAGCGCTGGCCCAGGGCGATGAACCGCTGGGCTTCCTCGCGGGGCAGGTAGCGGCCGACGGGCTTGGTGGGGTCGGTGAACCCGGGGTCGGCCGGGTCGACCAGGGTGCGGGTGACGAGGGCGGCGGTGCGCTGGCCCAGACCCCGGGCGGCGAGCGCGGCGTCCAGCTCGTCGGCGAGGGTGAAGCCGATGGTGGCCTGGGTCTGGGCCACGTTCCAGTCCAGCGGGACCGGCGGCACCTCGTGGGCGGCCAGCTCGTTCTTGACCAGCAGGTTCCCGACCTGCGGGCCGTTGCCGTGGGTGAGCACGACCTCTGTCCCGGTGCCGACGACGGCGGCGACGTGCTGTGCGGCCTGCGCGATCGCGTCCCGCTGGGCGCCGGGGGTGGCCGACCCGTCGGGGCCGGTCATGGCGTTGCCCCCGAGCGCGATGACGACGCGGCGGGGGAGGGTCATCGCACGACCCTAGCGGCAAACTGCCTTAGCGGTGAAGTACCCGCAGGCGCACCTCGGGGTCAGGCGGCGGCAGCCTCGACCCGCTGGCCCACGGTCGGGCGCTCGGCGAGGCGCAGCACCCGCACCTCGTCCGCCGGGGCGTCCGCGGCGGCCCAGGTGTCGGCGAGGTGGGCGATCCGGTCGAGCGCCTCGTCGTGCAGGCCGGCGACTGCCTCGAGGCCCGCGGCGAGCGCGACCCCGGCCGGGGTCTCCTCGGCTGCGAGCACGACGTCGTCGGTGGTTGCGGGAGTGGTCATGGGTCCTTCATCGGCGGTGCACCACCGAGTCGGTACCCACTGGTTCCGGAAAGTCCGGAACTCGGGGGTCAGGCGTACTGGCGCTCCGCCGGGACGGCGAACTCGTCGGTCACCGCGGCCGCCACGTTCCCGGCCGGCTCCGGGTCGACCGGGGCGGCGACGTTCGTCGTCGCCCGCCGCGGGCGCGGCAGCAGGGCCGGCAGCTCGACCTGCGGCAGCACGAGGACGTCGTCGTCCTCGTCGTCCTCGCCGTACTGCTCGTCCTCGTCGTCGACCACGGACCAGGTGGCCGGGTCCTGGTAGGTCAGCGGTTCCTCGTCCACGGCCGGCGCGTCCTCGGCCGGCCGGTCCCACGTCTCCGCGAGGGAGGCGATCGTGGCCATCGCCTCGTCGTGCAGCTGCTGCACGAGCCGGTGGCCCGCGGACGCCACGGCGTCGGTGGAGAAGGTGCCGTCGAAGAGGAGCTGAGCCGTCACGCCTGCTGTCATCGGCAGCCGACCGGCCGACCGTGACGGAACGGTCCCAGACCCGGGTGTGGCGCTCGTCTCAGCGACGCCAGAAGTCGAACCGGTCGCGGCCCGGCCGGAAGCCGGCCTGCTCGACGACGTCGACCGCGAGGTCGAACCGCTGCCCGACCAGGTGCGGCTGGTGCCCGTCGCTGCCGAAGCTGACCGCGTCGCCGCCCTCCTCGCGGTACCAGCGCAGCAGGTCGACCGACCACAGCGGGCTGGTCGTGTTGACCTCCAGCGCCCGGCCGCTGCCGGCCAGCGCCCGGAACACCGCGCGGTACTCCTCCTCGAAGGTCGCCTCCGGGTAGAGGTCGCGCCCACCGGGCCAGTAGCGGCGCGGGTAGTCGCAGTGCGCCAGCACCTGGAAGACGTCGCTGGTCTCGATCATCGCGACCATCTCGGTGAGGTAGCGGCGCATCGTCGCCACGACGTCCACCCCCGGCACGTGCAGCAGCCGGTTCACGCCCATCAGCCGGCCGTCGACCGGCAGCGAGTGCAGCGAGCCGAGGACCCGGTCGACCGGGCTGGCGGAGAGGTGGGCCGCCACGCTCGCGCCGAACAGGTGCGGCTCGCCGGCCTCGACCCCCGACCAGACCCGCAGCTGCGGGAAACGCTGCCGGGCCTCCCAGATGGTCTCGGCGTAGAGGTCGACGTCGATCGGCAGCTGGTTGGCGGGGTGGCGGTCGGTCAGGCCCTGCGCGGTCGCCCGGTCCGCGGCGTCCCAGACGGTGAAGTCCAGGTGCTCGGTGAAGGCGATGGCCGGCAGGCCGATCTCGACGGCGCGCTCGCAGGCGCGGAGGAGCGAGGCCCGTGGGCCGGTGTCCCACGAGAACTCGGAGTGCACGTGGTTGTCCGGCGGCAGCATCGGATCCCATCCAACCGGTCGTCCACAGCCGCCGCACGCCGGGCCCCCGATGTCGGTGCCGCCGCCTACGGTCGGGGGCATGAGCACCGCTGTGGAGACCGGCTTCGTCGAGGGCACCGCCGACGAGGCGCTCGCCGTGCTGCGCGAGCTCACCGGCCGCCCCGACGCCGTCTTCCGCGAGGGGCAGGACGACGCGGTCGCCGCGCTGGTCGAGCGGCAGCAGCGCGCGCTGGTCGTGCAGCGCACCGGCTGGGGGAAGTCCGCCGTCTACTTCGTCTCCACCGCGCTCCTCCGCCGTCGCGGCAAGGGGCCGACGCTGCTGGTGAGCCCGCTGCTGGCGCTGATGCGCGACCAGGTGGCCGCCGCGGCGCGGGCCGGGATCAAGGCGGTGGAGATCTCCAGCTCCAACGTCACCGAGTGGGACGACATCAACGCCCGGCTCGCCGCCGACGACGTCGACGTCCTGCTGGTGTCCCCGGAGCGGCTGACCAACCCGCGGTTCCGCGACGAGCAGCTGCCCGCCCTGGTGTCCCGGTGCGGGCTGCTGGTGGTCGACGAGGCGCACTGCGTGTCCGACTGGGGCCACGACTTCCGGCCCGACTACCGGCGCATCCGCGACCTGCTCGGTCAGCTGCCGGCCGGCACCCCGGTGCTCGCGACGACGGCGACGGCCAACGAGCGCGTGGTCGCCGACGTCGCCGAGCAGCTGGGCGCCGGCGGCGTGCAGGTCACCACGGTGCGCGGTCCGCTGGCCCGCGACTCGCTGCGGCTCGGCGTCCTGCGGCTGGACACCGACCGGGCCCGGCTGGCCTGGCTCGCCGCGCACCTGGAGTCGCTGCCGGGCAGCGGCATCGTCTACACGCTGACGGTGGCCGCGGCCGAGGAGACGGCGGCCCTGCTGCGCGACTCCGGGCACGAGGTGCGCGCCTACACCGGCCGGCTCGACGACGCCGACCGCAAGGACGCCGAGGAGGCCCTGCGGGAGAACCGGGTGAAGGCGCTGGTCGCGACCTCGGCGCTGGGCATGGGCTTCGACAAGCCCGACCTGGGCTTCGTCGTCCACCTGGGGGCGCCGTCGTCCCCGGTCAGCTACTACCAGCAGGTCGGTCGCGCCGGCCGCGCCGTCGAGCACGCCGACGTCCTGCTGCTGCCGGGCCCGGAGGACCTCGCGATCTGGCAGTGGTTCGCCACGTCGTCCATGCCCCGGGAGGACCACGCTGCCGCGGTGCTCACCGCGATGGCCGACGGCAAGGCCTGGTCGGTCGCCCGGCTGGAGACGGTCGCCGACGTCCGGCGGTCCCGGCTGGAGCTGTTGCTCAAGGTGCTCGCCGTCGACGGTGCGGTCGAGCGGGTGCAGGGCGGCTGGCGGTCGACCGGCGTCCCGTGGGTGTACGACGCCGACCGGTACGCCCGGGTCACCGCCACCCGGGAGGCCGAGCAGCGGGCGATGATCACCTACGCCCGGCCGGTCGAGTCGGCGGAGTGCCGGATGGCGTTCCTCCAGGAGGCGCTGGACGACCCGACGGCGGCGCCCTGCGGCCGCTGCGACGTCTGCGCCGGCCCCTGGTACGCCACCGACATCCCGGCCGGTGCGGCGCAGGCGGCCTCGGCCCGGCTCGACCGCCCCGGCGTGGAGCTGGCCCCGCGCGCGCAGTGGCCCACCGGTGCCGACCGGCTGGGCGTGCAGGTGAAGGGCAAGATCCCCGCCACCGAGTCCGTGGAGACCGGCCGGGCCGTGGCCAGGCTCACCGACCTCGGCTGGGGCCAGCGGCTGCGCACCCTGCTCGGGGACGACGGCGTGGGCGGTGTGGCCACCCTGGCCGAGGACCTCGAGGCCCCGCCGCTGGAGGAGGACCCGGACGCCGCGCTGGAGGTCTCGCACCGGGTCATCCGCCCGGGCGTCACCTCGGACGCCCCTCCGGACGAGGAGCTGGTGAAGGCCTGCGCCCGGGTGCTGGGTGCCTGGGACTGGGCCCAGCGTCCCGGTGCCGTGGTGGCCATGCCGTCGCGGCGCCGGCCCGCGCTGGTCACCGGGGTGGCCGAGGCGCTCTCCCGGTTGGGGCGGCTCCCGTACCTGGGCCAGCTGGAGCTGGCGCACGGTGGGCCCACCGGCGGCCCCGGGGGCAACAGCGCCTTCCGGCTGGCCGGGGTGTGGCAGCGGATCGTGGTCGGTCCGGAGCTGCGGGATCGCCTCGCGGAGCTGGGTGACGCCCCGGTCCTGCTCGTCGACGACCTGGCCGACTCGCGCTGGACGATGACCGTCGCCGGCCGTGAGCTGCGCCTGGCCGGGGCCGGCTCGGTGCTGCCGTTCGTGCTGGCCCTCTCGGCGTAGGAGGGTTGTCCACAGGTTTTCGAACACCTGTGCGAAACCTGCGGTAGCGTCCTGCCATGTCGCTCGCGCACCAGCCGTCCATGTGGGACGTCGCCGAGGAGGCCGCGCTCACCCCGCTGGCCGGCCGGGTCACCCGGCACCACCTGTCCCGTGGCGCCTGGGTCGACCACCTCCCTGGCTGGGTGGAGGGCTCCGACCTGGTGCTCGACGTGCTGCTCGGCGACATCGGCTGGCGGGAGGACCGCCGGCAGATGTACGACCGCGAGGTGGCCGTCCCGCGGCTGCTCCGGTGGTACGGCGGTGACGAGGTGCTCCCGCACCCGATGCTGACCGAGGCCCGCCGCGACCTCAACGCGCACTACGGGCCCGAGCTCGGCGAGCCCTTCGTCACCGCGGGCATGTGCCTGTACCGCGACGGCCGGGACAGCGTCGCCTGGCACGGCGACCGGATCGGTCGCAGCCGCACCGAGGACACGATGGTCGCCATCGTGTCCTTCGGGTCACCGCGTCCGCTGCTGCTCCGCCCGATGGGTGGGGGCGAGAGCCTCCGCTTCCCGCTCGGGCACGGCGACCTGGTCGTGATGGGCGGCTCGTGCCAGCGCACGTGGGAGCACTGCATCCCGAAGACGACGAAGCCGGTGGGTCCCCGGGTGAGCGTCCAGTTCCGCCCCCGAGGGGTGGCCTGAGCCGCGTCCTGCCAGCTCAGCGCGGCTGTCGAGGGTTCTCGAGAGGGTCGCCGGGGACCCCCCTGCAGAGCCCCTCTGAGTGCGTGTATCGTTCTCCATGCACCGAGCGAGAACGGACCGGGCCGCAAGGCCTGGGAAACCGCCGGACGAACCCCCGTGGTTCGACTGCTGCGGAACTCGGTGTAGAGTGGGAATCACCGCCACGAAGAACGGCCGAGCAATCGGTCGGGGAACGTGCGCGTCCGCTCCTTGAGAACTCAACAGCGTGCCGAAAGTCAGTGCCAAGTAACAAATCCCCATTCGGCGTCTTCGGATGTCGTTGGGTTCCTTTGGTTGATTGAACGAGAGTGCCAACTCTCGGTCTCAGCCTGTGATCAAATCATCTACGGAGAGTTTGATCCTGGCTCAGGACGAACGCTGGCGGCGTGCTTAACACATGCAAGTCGAGCGAGGCCCTCCTTCGGGGGGTGCCCTAGCGGCGAACGGGTGAGTAACACGTGGGCAACCTGCCCTCAGCTCTGGGATAACTCCAAGAAATTGGTGCTAATACCGGATGTGACCGCTGACCGCATGGTCTGGTGGTGGAAAGATTCATCGGCTGAGGATGGGCCCGCGGCCTATCAGCTTGTTGGTGGGGTCACGGCCCACCAAGGCGACGACGGGTAGCCGGCCTGAGAGGGTGACCGGCCACACTGGGACTGAGACACGGCCCAGACTCCTACGGGAGGCAGCAGTGGGGAATATTGCGCAATGGGCGAAAGCCTGACGCAGCGACGCCGCGTGAGGGATGACGGCCTTCGGGTTGTAAACCTCTTTCAGTAGGGACGAAGCGAAAGTGACGGTACCTACAGAAGAAGCACCGGCCAACTACGTGCCAGCAGCCGCGGTAATACGTAGGGTGCAAGCGTTGTCCGGAATTATTGGGCGTAAAGAGCTCGTAGGCGGTCTGTCACGTCGGCTGTGAAAACCCGAGGCTCAACCTCGGGCCTGCAGTCGATACGGGCAAACTAGAGTACTGCAGGGGAGACTGGAATTCCTGGTGTAGCGGTGAAATGCGCAGATATCAGGAGGAACACCGGTGGCGAAGGCGGGTCTCTGGGCAGTAACTGACGCTGAGGAGCGAAAGCGTGGGGAGCGAACAGGATTAGATACCCTGGTAGTCCACGCCGTAAACGTTGGGCGCTAGGTGTGGGGGCCATTCCACGGTCTCCGTGCCGCAGCTAACGCATTAAGCGCCCCGCCTGGGGAGTACGGCCGCAAGGCTAAAACTCAAAGGAATTGACGGGGGCCCGCACAAGCGGCGGAGCATGTTGCTTAATTCGATGCAACGCGAAGAACCTTACCTAGGCTTGACATGCACGGAAATCTGTCAGAGATGGCAGGTCCTTTATCGGGTCGTGCACAGGTGGTGCATGGTTGTCGTCAGCTCGTGTCGTGAGATGTTGGGTTAAGTCCCGCAACGAGCGCAACCCTCGTCCTATGTTGCCAGCACGTTATGGTGGGGACTCATAGGAGACTGCCGGGGTCAACTCGGAGGAAGGTGGGGATGACGTCAAATCATCATGCCCCTTATGTCTAGGGCTGCAAACATGCTACAATGGCCGGTACAAAGGGCTGCGATACCGCGAGGTGGAGCGAATCCCAAAAAGCCGGTCTCAGTTCGGATTGGGGTCTGCAACTCGACCCCATGAAGTTGGAGTCGCTAGTAATCGCAGATCAGCAACGCTGCGGTGAATACGTTCCCGGGCCTTGTACACACCGCCCGTCACGTCACGAAAGTCGGTAACGCCCGAAGCCGGTGGCCCAACCCTTGTGGAGGGAGCCGTCGAAGGCGGGATCGGCGATTGGGACGAAGTCGTAACAAGGTAGCCGTACCGGAAGGTGCGGCTGGATCACCTCCTTTCTAAGGAGCACTGGCCGGCCATTGCACGGGGTTCCTCGTGGTGGTTGGTCCAGAGCCGTGCACGGACCGTGATGCTCGCCCAATTTCGGGTGGGTGCGGGTGTTCGTGACGGAGCTCGAGGGTGGAACGCTGACCAGTTCGGCTGGTGACCTGGTGTCGCTGCTAGTACGGCCTGCCCTTCTGGGGTGGGTGTGGAACGCGGTGGTGGTGGGGGGCTGGTCGTAGGCACGCTGTTGGGTCCTGAGGGAACGGGCCGCCTCCGCTGCTTGCGTGGTGGGAGTGGGTGTTTCTTCTCGGAGGGCTTCATGCTCGTCGTACCGCCCGGTGTGCCTGGAAGGGTTGTCATCGGGGTCTGGCGGTGGGGGATGTGGAGTGACTTTCCGTACTTTGAGAACTGCACAGTGGACGCGAGCATCTAGCAAGTTTGTAGGTATGTATCTGGATATCTGCGCTGATCCATGAACGTCTCCGGGTCCGGTCATCTGGCTCTCCTTGTGGGGGTGGTGGTTGGGCTCGTTGTGTTGTGGGTGGGCGTGGGTGTTTGTGTGGTCAAGTTGTTAAGGGCACACGGTGGATGCCTGGGCACCAGGAGCCGATGAAGGACGTAGGAGGCTGCGATAAGCCTCGGGGAGCTGTCAACCGAGCGTTGATCCGAGGATTTCCGAATGGGGGAACCCCGCACCAGTCATGTGGTGTGACCCGCGCCTGAACACATAGGGCGTGTGGAGGGAACGTGGGGAAGTGAAACATCTCAGTACCCACAGGAAGAGAAAACAACCGTGATTCCGTGAGTAGTGGCGAGCGAAAGCGGATGAGGCTAAACCGATCGCATGTCAAGCCGGCAGGCGTTGTGTGGTCGGGGTCGTGGGACGATTCAGTGCCTTCTGCCGAGGGTGCAGGGAGTCAGAAAGTCTTGTGTTAGTGGAAGGCCTCTGGAAGGGGTCGCCGTAGAGGGTGAGAGCCCCGTACACGAAAACACAAGGCCTCCCGAGTTGTATCCCAAGTAGCACCGAGCCCGTGAAATTCGGTGTGAATCTGGCGGGACCACCCGCTAAGCCTAAATACTCCCTGGTGACCGATAGCGGACAAGTACCGTGAGGGAAAGGTGAAAAGTACCCCGGGAGGGGAGTGAAATAGTACCTGAAACCGTGTGCCTACAAGCCGTGAGAGCCTTATGCGCACTTGTGCGTGGGGGTGATTGCGTGCCTTTTGAAGAATGAGCCTGCGAGTTAGCGGTACGTGGCGAGGTTAACCCGTGTGGGGTAGCCGTAGCGAAAGCGAGTCCGAACAGGGCGGCACAGTCGCGTGCTCTAGACCCGAAGCCGAGTGATCTACCCATGGCCAGGTTGAAGCGCGGGTAAGACCGCGTGGAGGACCGAACCCACTTCAGTTGAAAATGGAGGGGATGAGCTGTGGGTAGGGGTGAAAGGCCAATCAAACTCGGTGATAGCTGGTTCTCCCCGAAATGCATTTAGGTGCAGCGTCACGCGTTTCTTGCCGGAGGTAGAGCACTGGATGGCCTAGGGGGCCCACAAGCTTACTGAAGTCAACCAAACTCCGAATGCCGGTAAGTGAGAGCGTGGCAGTGAGACTGCGGGCGATAAGGTTCGTAGTCGAGAGGGAAACAGCCCAGATCATCAGCTAAGGCCCCTAAGCGTGTGCTAAGTGGAAAAGGATGTGGGATCGCAGTGACAACCAGGAGGTTGGCTTAGAAGCAGCCACCCTTGAAAGAGTGCGTAATAGCTCACTGGTCAAGTGGTTCCGCGCCGACAATGTAGCGGGGCTCAAGCACACCGCCGAAGCTGTGGCATTCACATGAACCCGTCGTCGCCTTCGGGTGGCGGCCAGGTGTGTGGATGGGTAGGGGAGCGTCGTGTGGCGATTGAAGCGGCGGAGTGATCCAGCCGTGGACGCCACACGAGTGAGAATGCAGGCATGAGTAGCGAAAGGGGAGTGAGAAACTCCCCCGCCGGATGACCAAGGGTTCCTGGGCCAGGCTAATCCGCCCAGGGTGAGTCGGGACCTAAGGCGAGGCCGACAGGCGTAGTCGATGGACAACGGGTTGATATTCCCGTACCCGCGAAAGAACGCCCATGCTGAACCCAGCGATACTAACCGCCCAAAGCCGGTGACTGACCTTCGGGTCTGATCCGGGGGAGCGCGGGACCTGGACTGGTAGTAGGCAAGCGATGGGGTGACGCAGGAAGGTAGTCCTACCGGTGAGTGGTAGTACCGGTGCAAGGGTGTGGCCCGTCCGATAGGTAAATCCGTCGGACACGAGGGTGAGGCCTGACGCATAGCCGAATGAGGCGAATTGGATGATCCTATGCTGCCGAGAAAAGCCTCTAGCGAGTTCTTAGCGGCCCGTACCCCAAACCAACTCAGGTGGTCAGGTAGAGAATACCAAGGCGATCGAGCGAACTGTGGTTAAGGAACTCGGCAAAATGCCCCCGTAACTTCGGGAGAAGGGGGGCCATTCACTGTCATCACCCTTGCGGTGGGCAGCGGTGGGTGGCCGCAGAGACCAGTGAGAAGCGACTGTTTACTAAAAACACAGGTCCGTGCGAAGTCGAAAGACGATGTATACGGACTGACGCCTGCCCGGTGCTGGAACGTTAAGGGGACGGGTTAGCTCTTCGGGGCGAAGCTCAGAACTCAAGCGCCAGTAAACGGCGGTGGTAACTATAACCATCCTAAGGTAGCGAAATTCCTTGTCGGGTAAGTTCCGACCTGCACGAATGGCGTAACGACTTCTCAGCTGTCTCAACCACAGGCTCGGCGAAATTGCACTACGAGTAAAGATGCTCGTTACGCGCGGCAGGACGGAAAGACCCCGGGACCTTCACTATAGCTTGATATTGGTGTTCGGTTCGGCTTGTGTAGGATAGGTGGGAGACTGTGAAGCGGGCACGCCAGTGTTCGTGGAGTCATCGTTGAAATACCACTCTGGTCGAATTGGATGTCTAACCTCGGTCCGTGATCCGGATCAGGGACAGTGTCAGGTGGGTAGTTTAACTGGGGCGGTTGCCTCCCAAAATGTAACGGAGGCGCCCAAAGGTTCCCTCAGCCTGGTTGGCAATCAGGTGTCGAGTGCAAGTGCACAAGGGAGCTTGACTGCGAGACCGACGGGTCGAGCAGGAGCGAAAGCTGGGACTAGTGACCCGGCACCGGCATGTGGAAGCGGTGTCGCTCAACGGATAAAAGGTACCCCGGGGATAACAGGCTGATCTTCCCCAAGAGTCCATATCGACGGGATGGTTTGGCACCTCGATGTCGGCTCGTCGCATCCTGGGGCTGGAGTAGGTCCCAAGGGTTGGGCTGTTCGCCCATTAAAGCGGTACGCGAGCTGGGTTTAGAACGTCGTGAGACAGTTCGGTCCCTATCCGCCGCGCGCGTAAGAGACTTGAGAAGAGCTGTCCCTAGTACGAGAGGACCGGGACGGACGAACCTCTGGTGTGCCAGTTGTTCCGCCAGGAGCACTGCTGGTTGGCTACGTTCGGCAGGGATAACCGCTGAAAGCATCTAAGCGGGAAGCTCGCTTCAAGATGAGGTCTCTCACCGGGTCAACCGGGTAAGGCCCCCGCCCAGACCAGCGGGTTGATAGGCCGGAGGTGGAAGCGCAGCAATGCGTGGAGCTGACCGGTACTAATAGGCCGAGGGCTTGACCACACATCATCCAGCTATGTGTTTGTCTCGCGTCCACTGTGTGGTTCTGAACGTACGGAACCCACCCCCCCTGATTCACCACCAGAGCTTTGTGTTCTGGTCGCGTGGGTCGGGTGTGGGGGTGGGGGACAAGTTCACAGTGTTACGGCGGTCATGGCGAAAGGGAAACGCCCGGTCTCATTCCGAACCCGGAAGCTAAGCCTTTCAGCGCCGATGGTACTGCCCGGGGGACTGGGTGGGAGAGTAGGACGCCGCCGGACATAACTCCCAGGGACGGGGTCACAGCATCTGCTGTGGCCCCGTTTCTGCATTCCCGGGCTTTCACTTTCCGCGCCGAAAGCCAGCTCCGCCGATCAGCTTTCGGCGCCGAAAGCCGGGTCCGCCGGCGGCCGGTGGCGGATGTCCGCGCGGTCGCACCCTCCGTTTCGTCCGAGGGGACGTCCCGTGGGGTGGGCCCGGCGGGTGTCAGGGGATTCCGTCAGGGCAGTAATCCGGGCCGGAACCACGACGGCCGGCCACGGGATCCGTGGCCGGCCGTCGTGCGTACTCCGGGGATCAGGGCACTGCGCGCCGCAGCCCGAGGAAGGTGAGCGCGGCGAGCGCCGCGGCCACCGCGATCGGCAGGGTGATCGTGACGTCGGCGACCGAGAGGTCGGCCAGCCACCCGCCGAACTCCGTCCAGACTTC
Source organism: Modestobacter versicolor (assembly GCF_014195485.1). Lineage (NCBI taxonomy): Bacteria > Bacillati > Actinomycetota > Actinomycetes > Geodermatophilales > Geodermatophilaceae > Modestobacter > Modestobacter versicolor. The sequence goes on along the minus strand of NZ_JACIBU010000001.1, from coordinate 2,994,083 downwards.
CCGCCAGGTGAGCCAGACCGCGGTCAGCCCGACCAGCAGCAGGGTCCCGAGCGCCAGGGCGTACATGCCCGGCGTCCCCCACCGCTTGAACACCACCCCGATGCCCATGCCGGCGAAGGCGCAGGCCAGCATCGGCAGCGCGTAGACGACGACCTGCAGTGCCGGGTTGCCGACGTCCAGCCCAGCGGGCGCCCAGAAGGCCAGTTGCATTCCCCAGCCGTCCGTCGCCTTCTCGATGCCGGCCAGCACGGTGAGGGCCACGCCGTAGCCGACCGCCGTCACCCCCGCCGTCAGCGCCGTGCCGAGGTAGAAGTCCCGTCGACTCAGGCTCAGCCCCATGGCGAACGGGAACATCTGGGTCACCGCCTGGACGAAGACGACCAGCACGGTGATGTAGAGGGAGGCCAAGCCACCCGTCTCGGCAGCACCGTCGGTCTCCGCCCCGACGTCCCCGAGCCCCCAGACGCCGAGGTTGATGGCGAAGGACGACAGCACGATGGCCCACGGCACCCCGACGCTCAGGGCCGGGTGCATCAGGTGCATGCGAGCGGCGCCGAGGACGCGGTTCATCGGGAGACTCCCTGCAGGTCGGAGGACGCGGTGGCAGCAGCTCGGTCGGTCGCGGCAGAGCTCAGGCTCATGGCGACCACCAGGTGCTGGATGGAGGTCGGCTCCACAGACAGCCCGAGCTCGGTGGCCATCCGGTGGGCGGTCGCCGTCCCGGTGCGGACGATCGCCCGCGACTGGCCGGCCATGGACTCGGTCTGCAGCAGCTGGTGCGCGGCGCCGAAGGTGGCCACCTGCCGGGCCGGACCGGTGACGGTGAGCGCGGTGGCCCGCAGCGTCTCGGCGTCGGCGTCGAGCAGCACCCGGCCGTGGTCGATCAGCAGGACGTGCTCGAGCAGGTCGCTGATCTCCTCGATCAGGTGCGTGGAGAGGACGATCGTGCGCGGGTTCTCGGCGTAGTCGGCGAGCAGCCGGTCGTAGAACAGCTGCCGGGCGACGGCGTCCAGCCCGAGGTACGGCTCGTCGAAGAGGGTGACCGGCGCCCGGGACGCGAGCCCGAGGACGATCCCGACGGCGGAGGTCATGCCGCGGGACAACTTCTTGATCGTCCGCTTCGCCGGCAGCTCGAAGTCCTCGACCAGCTGGGCGGCGAGGTCGTGGTCCCAGTCGGGGAAGACGGCCGCGGCTGCGGAGACGGCGTCGCACACCCGGAACTGGTCGGGGTAGCGCTGGTTCTCCTTGATGAAGCAGAGCCGGCTCAGGACGGCGTCGTTCTCGTACGGCGCCTCGCCGAGCACCTGCACCTGCCCGGACGTCGGCACCCGGTGCCCGGTGAGCAGCTGCATCATCGTGGTCTTGCCGGCGCCGTTGCGGCCGAGCAGCCCGGTGATGGTGTCGGCCTGGATCTCCGTGGTCACGCCGCTCAGCGCGGTGTGGCCACGGAACCGCATGGTGACGTCGGAGAAGGTGGCTGCCGCGGTCACGACCGACCACCCCGCTCCTGGAGCATCGTGGCGATCTCGGCGACGGTGATGCCGACCTTGTCGGCCTCGGCCAGCAACGGCGTGAGGTACTGGTCGGCGAACTCGCTGCGCCGCCGCTTCAGCAGCTGCTCGCGGGCACCGGTGGCGACGAACATCCCGACTCCTCGTCTCTTGTAGAGGACCCCGTCGCTCACCAGCTGGTTCAGGCCCTTGGCTGCGGTGGCGGGGTTGATGCGGTGGAAGGCGGCCAGCTCGTTGGAGGAGGGCGCCTGGCTCTCCTCGGCGAGCGAGCCGTCGACGATCGCGTCCTCCAGCTGGACGGCGATCTGCCGGAAGATCGGCCCGGCGTCCTCGTTCATGCCGTTCCGGTGAGCGAACGACGAACCGTTCGGCTCGCTGGTTCATTACTCATGTAATGAACCATAGGACCATGGAGCCGACCCTGGCAAGGCCTCGACGTCCGGCAGGTCGTGCGCCGCCCGGCAACAGGGTTGTCACACAGGGCGGTTAGGTTCCGGACCTCACCGCCAGGACACCCCCAGGAGGCCGACGACCGTGCTGCTCTCCCCGCACGAGCAGGAGCGGCTGATGCTCAGCTACGCCGCAGAGCTCGCCCGGCGTCGTCAGGCCCGGGGCCTGAAGCTGAACCTGCCGGAGGCGACCGCGATCGTCACCGACCACGTCCTCGAGGGTGCCCGCGACGGGCAGCGGGTCACCGACCTCATGCAGTCCGGCCGCACCGTGCTGACCAGGGACGACGTCATGGACGGCGTCCCCGAGCTGCTGGAGGAGGTGCAGGTGGAGGCGACCTTCCCGGACGGGACGAAGCTGGTCACGGTCCACCACCCGATCCCGTGAGCGCCAGCGAGCGGGACCATCGAGCAGAGCCCGTGAGCGGGGACGGGGGGACCCGCCGAGGCGTCACCCCGGGCGTGGTCCCGGGCGAGGTCATCCCGGCCGAGGGCGTCATCGAGACGCTGCCCGGGGCCCCGCGGATCGAGCTGCCCGTGCACAACACCGGCGACCGGCCGGTCCAGGTGGGCTCGCACTTCCACTTCGCCCAGGCCAACGCCGCCCTCGCCTTCGACCGCGCCGCCGCGCACGGCCACCGGCTCGACATCGCCGCCGGCACCGCCGTGCGCTTCGAGCCCGGCATCCAGCGCACCGTCACCCTCGTCCCGCTGGCCGGCGCCCGCGTCGTCCCGGGCCTGACCGCGGAAGGGGGGCTGGCCTGATGGTGCAGCTGTCCCGCGAGCGCTACGCCCAGCTCTACGGCCCGACCACCGGCGACCGGATCCGGCTGGCCGACACCGACCTGCTCATCGAGGTGACCGAGGACCGCTGCGGGGGCCCCGGGCGAGCCGGTGAGGAGGCGGTCTTCGGCGGGGGCAAGGTGATCCGCGAGTCGATGGGCCAGGGCCGGGCCACCCGGGCCGAGGGTGCGCCCGACCTGGTCATCACCGGCGCCGTCGTGCTCGACCACTGGGGCATCGTCAAGGCCGACGTCGGCATCCGCGACGGCCGGATCGTGGCGCTGGGCAAGGCCGGCAACCCCGACACGATGGACGGCGTCCACCCCGACCTGGTCATCGGCCCGGGCACCGAGGTGCTCGCCGGCAACGGCAGGATCCTCACCGCGGGCGGCATCGACTGCCACGTGCACTTCATCTGCCCGCAGATCGTCCCCACCGCCGTCGGCTCCGGGGTGACCACGCTGATCGGCGGCGGCACCGGGCCGGCCGAGGGCTCCAAGGCCACCACGATCACCCCCGGCGACTGGTACCTGGCCCGGATGCTCGAGGCGATGGACGGCATGCCGGTCAACGTCGCGCTGCTGGGCAAGGGCAACACCGTCTCGCTGGACTCGCTGGAGGAGCAGCTCCGGGCCGGGGCCAGCGGGTTCAAGCTGCACGAGGACTGGGGGTCCACGCCCGCGGCGATCGACGCCGCGCTGACCGTCGCCGGCCGGCACGGCGTGCCGGTGGCGCTGCACTCCGACACCCTCAACGAGGCCGGCTTCGTCGAGGACACCCTGGCCGCGATCGCCGGCCGGAGCATCCACGCGTACCACACCGAGGGCGCCGGGGGCGGTCACGCACCGGACATCATCACCGTCGCCGGACACCCGAACGTGCTGCCCAGCAGCACGAACCCGACCCGGCCGCACACGGTGAACACCCTCGACGAGCACCTCGACATGCTCATGGTCTGCCACCACCTGGACTCCTCCGTGCCGGAGGACCTCGCCTTCGCGGAGAGCCGGATCCGGCCGACGACGATCGCCGCCGAGGACCTGCTGCACGACCTCGGCGCGATCTCGATGATCGGCTCCGACGCGCAGGCGATGGGCCGGGTCGGGGAGGTCGTGATGCGGACCTGGCAGACGGCGCACGTGATGAAGCGGCGGCGGGGCTCGCTCGCCGGTGACGGCGTGGCGGACAACCTGCGCGCCCGCCGGTACGTCGCCAAGTACACGATCTGCCCCGCGGTGGCGCACGGCATCGACGGCGAGGTGGGCTCGGTGGAGCCCGGCAAGCTGGCCGACCTGGTGCTGTGGGACCCGAAGACCTTCGGCGTCCGCCCGCACGTCGTGCTCAAGGGCGGCATGATCGCCTGGGGCCAGATGGGTGACGCCAACGCCTCGATCCCGACCCCGCAGCCGGTGCTGCCCCGCCCGATGTTCGGCGCCTTCGGCCGCGTCCCGGCGCAGACGTCGGTGCACTTCGTGGCCCCGGCGGCCATCGAGGCCGGTCTCGCCGACCGGCTGGCCATCGACCGGCGGCTGGTCGCCGTCGGCGACACCACCCGGCTGGGCAAGGCCGACATGCCGGAGAACACGGCGCTGCCCGACATCCGGGTCGACCCGGACACCTTCACCGTCTCGGTCGACGGCGAGGTCTGGGAGCCCGAGCCCGTCGCCGAGCTGCCGATGGCCCAGCGCTACTTCCTGTTTTGATGACCGCCGCGCTGCTGACCCTCGCCGACTCCCGGCTGCCCGCCGGGGGGCACACCCACTCCGGTGGCGTGGAGCAGGCGATCGCGAGGGGGGTGCTCACCGACCCGGGCTCGCTGGCTGCGTTCCTCCGGCGGCGGCTGACCACCTCGGGTGCGGTCGCGGCCGGGCTGGCCGCGGCCGCCTGCCGGGCGGTCGACGCCGCCGACGTGGTGGCCGCGCTCGGCTCCCTGGACGCCGAGGCGGACGCCCGGACCCCGTCGCCGGCGCTCCGGGCCGCCTCCCGGCAGCAGGGGCGCGGGCTGGTCCGGGTGGGCGGCCGCGCCTGGCCGCACCCGGCGTGGGCGGCGCTGCCCGCGCAGCCGCACCACCCGCTGGCGCTGGGGGTCGCTGCCGCCGCCGGTGGGCTCGGCGCCCGCGACGCCGCAGCAGCCGCCGCCTACCTGTCGATCTCCGGGCCGGCCACCGCGGCCCAGCGCCTGCTGGCCATGGACCCGATCACCGTCGCGGCGGTGACCGCCCGGCTGAGCCCGGAGGTCGACGAGGTCGCCGCGGCCGCCCTCGACGGGCTGCCGGTCCCCGCCGACCCGCTGCTCGACCTGCTCGCCGAAGTGCACGCCGTGCGCACAGACCGGTTCTTCGCCTCATGAACCCGAAGGAGAGTCACCATGCCGCCTGACCACAACCTGGACGACTACGTCGACCCCTACAGCCCCGGCCACCGCCACGGCGGTCCGCTGCGGGTCGGGCTCGGCGGCCCGGTGGGCTCCGGCAAGACGGCGCTGGCCGCCGCGCTGTGCCGGACGCTGGGCGGCGAGTACGACCTCGCCGTCGTCACCAACGACATCTACACGACCGAGGACGCCGACTTCCTGCGCCGCAACGCCGTGCTGCCCGACGACCGGATCGAGGCGGTGCAGACCGGTTGCTGCCCGCACACCGCGATACGCGACGACATCACCGCCAACCTCGACGCCGTCGAGCTGCTGGAGTCCCGGCACCCGGGCCTGGAGCTGGTGTTCGTCGAGTCCGGTGGCGACAACCTGACGGCGTCGTTCAGCTACGGGCTGGTCGACGTGCAGGTGTTCGTCGTCGACGTGGCCGGCGGGGACAAGGTGCCGCGCAAGGGCGGCCCCGGGGTCACCGCATCGGACCTGCTGGTGGTGAACAAGACCGATCTCGCGCCGCTGGTGGGCGCCGACCTCGGCGTGATGCGCCGGGACGCCGACGCGGTGCGCGGCAGCAAGCCCACGCTGCTCATCTCGCTCCGGGAGGACCCGACGGCCGCGGCCGTCGCGGAGTGGGTGCGCGAGCAGGTGCGCACGAAGGCACTGCAGACCACCTCGTGACGAGATGAGGACGCTGGTGGAGGTGGTCGCGCGCTGCGACGCGCGCGGCCGCACGGTGCTCCCGGTGGTCCGGGCCAGCGGGCAGTACGCCGTCCGCCGGACCGGGCCGACCACGGTGCACCTGGTCGCGACGGCGTTCGGCCCGCTGGGCGGCGACGACGCGGAGATCCGGCTGGTCGTCGAGGCGGGTGCGCGGCTGAGCGTGCGCTCAGTCGCGGCCGCCGTGGTGCTGCCCGCCCGCGGGGAGTCGCCGCCCTCCCGCCAGCTGGTGCGCGCGGAAGTGGCCGGCGCGCTGGACCTCGCGCCGGAGCCGACCGTGGTCACCGCGCGGGCCGTCCACCTCGCCGAGCTGTCCGCCGACGTCGCCGACGGTGGGGTGCTGACCGCGACCGAGCAGGTGCTGCTCGGCCGCGTGGGGGAGGCACCCGGGCGCTGGACCGGTACGACCCGCGTCGTGTGCGAAGGTCGGCCGGTGCTGCACACCGCCGTCGGGCTCGGCCCCGGTGCGCCGGCCTGGCTCCCGCCGGTCGCCCCGCGCGCCTACGTCTCCACGGTCGCGGTGGGCGACCCTCGACCCGAGGTCGAGACCGGGGTCGACGCCGTCCGGCTGCCGTTGCCCGGCGGCTGGGTGGCCACCGCGTGGGCCGGCGAGCTGCACGACGCGGTGGACCGGCTGGCGTCGGTCACCCGTGACCCGCAACTGGTGGAGGTGACCCGGTGAGCAGCGCGTTCGTGGTTCGGGCGCAGCGGGTGGTGCTCCCCGACGGCGAGCGGCCGGCGGCGGTGCACGTGCAGGACGGCGTGGTCGCCGCGGTGAGCGGGTTCGACGACGCCGGCGACCACCCGGTCACCCTGGCCGACGACGAGGTGCTCCTCCCCGGCCTCGTCGACAGCCACGTGCACGTCAACGAGCCGGGCCGCACCGAGTGGGAGGGCTTCGCCTCCGCCACCCGGGCCGCGGCCGCCGGTGGCATCACCACGATCGTGGACATGCCGCTCAACTCGATCCCGCCCACGGTCACCGTCAAGGCGTTGCACGTGAAACGACAGGTGGCGCAGGGGCAGGTGAGCGTCGACGTCGCGTTCTGGGGCGGTGCGGTGCCCGGCAACGCGAGCCAGCTGCCGCGGCTGCTCGCCGACGGCGCGGTCGGCGTGAAGTGCTTCCTGCTCGACTCCGGGGTGCCCGAGTTCCCGCCCCTGGACGACGCCGGGCTGCGCGCCGCGCTCACCGCGCTCGCCGAGGTCGACGGCCTGCTCATCGCGCACTGCGAGGACGACGACGTGATCGACGCAGCGCCGGACGCGGGTGGGCGCAGCTACGCCGACTTCCTGGCCTCCCGGCCGGAGGCCGCCGAGGAGACGGCGATCGGCCGGCTGATCGCCGCGGCCCGGGACACCGGCGCGCGGGTGCACGTCGTCCACCTGGCCGACGCAGGGGCACTGCCGATGCTGCGGGCCGCGCGCGCCGAGGGCGTGCGGATCACCGTGGAGACCTGCCCGCACTACCTGACCTTCAGCGCCGAGGAGGTGCCCGACGGCGACACCTCGTACAAGTGCTGCCCGCCGATCCGGGAGGCCGCGCACCGCGAGGCGCTCTGGACGGCGCTGGCCGAGGGCGACATCGACCTGGTGGTCAGCGACCACTCGCCGTGCACCCCGGAGCTCAAACGGCTCGACGTGGGTGACTTCGCGCTGGCCTGGGGCGGCATCGCCGGGCTCCAGGTGACCCTGCCGGTGGTGTGGAGCGGTGCCCGCGCGCGGGGCCTGGCGCTCGGCGACGTCGTCCGCTGGATGTCCGCGGCGCCGGCCCGGCTCACCGGGCTGACCGGCAAGGGGGCGATCGCGGTGGGCAAGGACGCCGACCTGGTCGCGTTCGCGCCCGACGAGCGGTGGAGCGTCACCCGGCTGCACCACCGCAACCCGGTCACGCCCTATGCCGGCCGCGAGCTGACCGGGGTGGTGCGCCGGACCTGGCTGCGCGGGCAGCTGCTCGAGGACGGCGGAGCACCCCTCGGCCGGCTGATCAGCCCGCCGAGGGGGCACTGAGCCCCTACTGCTGGCGCTCTTCCTCGGCGGCCTGGTCGAGGATCTTCGGGTCGTCGTCGACCCCACCGGCGGGGTCGGCGTTGCCCAGCGCGGTCTCGGCGGGCAGCTGCTCGACGTGCTGCTTGGCGCGGGCCTTCAGGTCGTCGTCGGGGCTGGTCACTGGTGCCTCCCAGGGGTCGGTGGTCGATCGACCCTCCCCTACCCTCGCGGCGCGGGACAACCGCATCCGCACGAAGAAGTGGAGAACGATGACTCCGTTCACCGACCTGCCCGACCTCGCCCGTCGGGACCTCGGCGGAGCCGTCGTCGCGGCCAACGACGAGTTCTTCGCGGCCCGGGAGAACCTGGTGCTGCCGCACCCCGCCGTCGCGCGCACCGAGTTCGGGCACAAGGGCAAGGAGTACGACGGCTGGGAGACCCGCCGGCGCCGCAGCCCGGGCCACGACTGGGCGATCGTGCGGCTCGGCGCCCCCGGCACCGTGGCCGGCGTCGTCATCGACACCGCCTTCTTCACCGGCAACTACCCGCCGCAGGCCTCCGTCGAGGGTGCCGCGGTCGAGGGGCACCCGACGGTCGACGAGCTGGCGAAGGCCGACTGGCAGCCGCTGCTCCCACTGTCCGACCTCGCCGGCGACACCGCCAACGCCTTCCCGGTGACCTCCGACCGGCGGTGCACGCACGTCCGGTTGTCCATCCACCCCGACGGCGGCGTGGCCCGGCTGCGGGTGCACGGCACCGTCGTCCCCGACCCCCGGCTGGTCGACGCCGGGCCGTTCGACCTGGCGGCGCTGGAGAACGGCGGCCGGGTGACCGGGGTCAGCAACGCCCACTACGGCAGCCCGCACCAGCTGATCGGCCGCGGGCTGGCGCGCTCGATGGGCGACGGCTGGGAGAACGCCCGCCGGCGCGGCCCGGGCAACGACTGGGTCGACCTCGAGCTGGCCAGCGAGGGCGTGGTCACCCTCGCCGAGCTGGACACCTCGTACTTCCTGGGCAACGCCCCGGGCTCGGCCTCGCTCACCGGGCGCACCGCCGACGGCGCCGAGGTCGAGCTGCTGCCCCGCACCCGGCTGCAGCCCGACACCCGGCACCGCTTCGTGCTGGACGGCGCACCGGGCGTGCGGTCGGTCCGGCTCGACGTGTTCCCCGACGGCGGGATGGCCCGGCTGCGGCTCTGGGGCCGGCCGACGGCGACCGGCCGGGCGGAGCTCGGACGGCGCTGGTTCGACGCGCTGCCCGACGTCACCGCGCTGCAGGTGCTGGGCTCCCTCGGCGTCGACCCGTCGGAGGCCGGCCGGCTCGTCGGCCGCCGCCCGCTGACCGGCGAGCTGCCGCCCGCCGTGGCCGCGCTGCTCGACGGCTGAGGCTCAGCGGCCGGGGGAGGCGCCTTCCTCGGCCATCGTCCCGAGCGCGTCCTCGACCTCCTCGTCGGCCAGCACCACGGTGCCGATGAGGGTGGGGTCGGCCGGGCGGGGCGTCGTCCAGGTGACCGTCGGCGGCGTGCCCAGCCCGAGCGCGATGTGCTCGGGCTTGATCGGCACCGCGGGCAGCGCCAGCCCGGTCGCGGCCCGGACGGCGGCGGCCACCACCGGCACCGCGGTGCACAGCGGCGGCTCGCCGACGCCCTTCCAGCCGTGCGGCATCCCCGGCTGGGGGTCGGTGACGTAGGTGGACACGATCTCCGGGGCGTCGATGATCGTCGGGATCAGGTAGTCCTGGAAGTCCGGGTTGGTGATCCGCCCGTCGGCGACCACCACCTCCTCCATCAGCGCCAGGCCCATCCCCTGCACGATGCCGCCCTCGATCTGGCCGAGCAGCTGGGTCGGGTTGATGACCGTGCCCACGTCCTGGCACGAGGCGATCTGGACGACGCTCACGAGCCCGAGCTCAACGTCGACGTCGACCACCGCCCGCTGCGCGGAGAAGCCGTAGCCGACGTACATCCGAGCCTCGGGCGATCCCAGCGGGTGGGTGTCCGGGTGCTGGAAGTGCTCGGTGGCCCGGAACGTCCGGCCGGGCGCCGCCTCGGCCACGGTGGTCAGCGGCTGCCCGGCGGCGCAGACCACGCCGTCGGCCACGGTGAGCTCGGCGGCGTCCAGTCCGTGCTCTCGGGCAACCCGGCCCAGCAGCCGGTCCCGGACGGCGAGGCAGGCCCGGTGCACCGCCGTCCCGGAGGCCATCGTCTGCCGGGAGGCGGAGGTGGATCCGGCCGAGGCGATGAGGGTGTCCGGCTGGGTGACCTCCACCGTCGAGGCGCCCAGCACCGTGCGGGCCACCTGCTCGGCGACGGTGACGAAGCCCTGGCCGACCTCCGCGCAGGCGGTGTGCACGGTCGCGTGCCCGTCGCAGAGGCTCACCTCGGCCGTCGACTCGTCCACGTGCCCCTCGCTGAACGCCAGGTTCTTGATCGTCACCGCGTAGCCGACCCCGCGCCGGACGGTGCCGCCCTCGGCGGACCGGCCGACGCCGCCGGGCGCGTTGCGCGCCGGGCCCTGGGGGAGCGGGACGGCCCGGACGCCCTCGAGCACCTCGCGGACCGGGGTCGGCGCGTCGAAGCGCTGCCCGTAGGTGGCGACGTCGCCCCGCTGCAGCGCGTTGTGCAGCCGGACCTCCACCGGGTCCATGCCCAGCGCCGCGGCCAGCGCGTCCAGCTGGGCCTCGTGCGCGAACGCCGCCTGCGGCACGCCGAACCCGCGCATCGCCCCGCAGGAGGGGTTGTTGGTGCGCACCGACCAGCCCTCGAAGCGGCCGTTGTCGACGCGGTAGGGGCCCTGCAGCAGGGTGACCGTGTTGGTGATGACCACCGGGCTGGTGGAGGCGTACGCCCCGCCGTCGAGCAGCACCCGGCCCTCGACGCTGACGATCCGCCCCGATGCGTCGGCGGAGTGCCGCAGCCAGATGGTGCCGGGGTGCCGCTGCCGGTGCGCGAGGAAGGACTCCTCGCGGGTGTACTCGAACTTCACCGGCCGCCCGGTGGCCAGCGCGAGCAGGCAGGCGTGGGTCTGCAGGGTGACGTCCTCGCGGCCGCCGAACGCCCCGCCGACGCCGGCCAGCCGCACGTGCACCTTCTCCGGCGGCAGCCCGGTCGCCCAGCCGATCTGCTGCTGGTCCGAGTGCAGCCACTGCGTCGCGACGTCGATCGCCACCCCGCCGTCCGGGGTGGGCCAGGCCAGCCCGGCCTCGGGCGCGAGGAACGCCGGGTCCTGCATGCCGATCCGGTAGGTGTTCTCGACCGTGACCACGCCGCGGGCGTCGGGGTCGCCGCAGCGGTAGGAGACGTGCCGGTAGACGTTGCCGTCGGGGTGCAGCGGCTCGGCGGTCAGCGACAGCTGCGGGTCGGTGAGCGCCGGCAGCGGCTCGTAGTCGACCTCGACCGCCCGCGCGGCGCGGCCGGCGGTGGCGGCGTCGACGGCGGCCACCACGGCCACCGGCTCGCCGGCGTAGCGCACGACGCCGTCGGCCAGGACCGGTTCGTCCCGCAGGGTCAGACCGAAGTGCAGGTCGCCCGGGACGTCGTCCGCGGTGAGCACGGCGTGCACGCCGGGGAGCGCCCGGGCGGCCGCGGTGTCGATCCGGGTGATCCGGGCGTGCGGGTGCGGCGAGCGCAGCGTGACACCGACGAGCATCCCCTCGGCGGCCAGGTCGCCGGCGTAGGTGAACTCGCCGCGCACCTTCGCCGGCCCGTCCGGCCGCCGCGCCGACGTCCCGACCCCACCCAGCTGCGCTTGCTCGCGCACAACCGCGTGTACGTGTTCGCGCGAAACCGCGTCGGGGGTCATCGGGCCTCCCCGCGGCGGGTGCGGGCGGCGGTCTCCACAGCGGCCACGATCCGCCCGTAACCGGTGCAGCGGCAGAGGTTGCCGTACAGCGCCTCCTCGATCTCGGTGCGCGTGGGCTCGGGATTGCTCTCCAGCAGCTCCGTGGCGGCGGTGACGAACCCGGCCGTGCAGATGCCGCACTGCACCGCGCCCTCGGCCAGGAACGCCTCCTGGACGTCGGAGAGCTCGCCGTCCGGGCCGCCGATCGAGGCGATCGTCTCCACCGTGCCGCCGGCCGCCGTCGCCGCCGGCACCAGGCAGGCGCAGAGCACGTGCGGGTCGCCGTCGCCGAGGTCGGCGCGTACCGCGCAGGCCCCGCACCGGCCGTGCGCGCAGCCGGTCTTCGGGCCGCGGACGCCGAGCCGGTCGCGCAGCACGGTGAGCAGCGACTCCGACCAGCGGGCGGTCACCTCGTGCGACGTCCCGTCGACGGTGAGGGAGAACCGGACCTCGTCGCTCACGAGCCCAGCCCCCCGTCGACCGCGGCCCGGGTGACCAGCCGGACGGCGAGCACGCCGAGCGCGTGCCGCCGGTAGCCGGCCGAGGCGATCGGGTCGTCGGGTGGGTCGACCGCGGCGGCGACCGCGGCCCGCAGGTCACCGGCATCGGCTCGGCCGTCGAGCAGCGCGGTGGCCGCGGCGTCGACGTCGTCGGAGCGGAGCGGCGTGGGTGCGGCGTTGCCGAAGGCCAGCCGGGCTGCGCCGTCGCGGGAGACGATCGCGGCGCTGACCGTGGCGACGAACTGGGCGTTGCGCCGGCCGACCTTGGTGTAGTCGGCGAAGCCGGTGTGCGCGGGCAGCCGGACGGCGGTCAGCAGCTCGCCCTCGGCCAGCCCGGTGCGGCCGGGGGCGGTCACGAACCCGTCGAAGGGCACGGTGCGGGTGCCGGCCGCCGAGGTGAGCTCCAGGGTCGCGCCGCTGGCGAGCAGTGCGGGCAGCAGGTTCCGGTAGGGCAGCGCGCTCACCACGTTGCCACCGATCGTCGCCTCGGTGCGCACCAGCGGGGTGCCCAGCGAGGAGGCGGCCGACCGCAGCCCGGCGTCGGGCACGGCGGTGAGCGCGGCGACCGGGGTGCCGGCGCCGACGACCAGCTCGCCGTCGACGCTGCTCACCCCGCGCAGCCCGGCCACCCGGCGCAGCGAGACGAAACCGGCCGCCGTCCGGTTGCGCCACAGCAGGTCCGGCATGACCTCGGTGCCGCCGGCGACGACGACGGCGTCCGGGCGCTCGGCCAACGCGGCGAGCGCCTCGGTGACGGTCTCGGGGAGGGCGAAACGGGGTGCAGCCAGGAGCACGTACGGGCCTCGACTTCCGTGGTGGGACGGTCACGGTAGCCCCGGATCGTTCCGCGCAGATGACGGCCGGTGCGCTCTCCGACACACGAGGTGGGCAGGATGCGCCCGTGCAGACAGCTGACCTGCTCGTGCACGACGCCGAGCTGATCGCCACCGTCGACGACGCCCGCCGCGAGATCGCCGGGGGGTGGGTCGCCGTGACCGACGGCGTCGTCTCCGCGCTCGGCGGCCCGGCCGACCCCGTACCGGACGCCACCCGCCGGGTGGACGCCCGCGGCTGCCTGGTGACGCCGGGGCTGGTGAACACCCACCACCACCTCTACCAGAACCTCACCCGCGCCTACGCCCCCGCGCTGACCGGCGGGCTGTTCGACTGGCTGGTCACCCTCTACCCGCTGTGGGCGCGGCTGGACGAGGAGGCGGCGCACGTCAGCGCCTACGTCGGGCTGGCCGAGCTGGCGCTGTCGGGCTGCACGACCAGCACCGACCACTCCTACGTGCACCCGCGCGGCGGCGGCGACCTGATCACCGCCGAGGTGACCGCCGCCCGGGAGCTCGGGGTGCGGTTCCACCCCACCCGCGGCTCGATGTCGCTGTCCGTCAAGGACGGCGGCTTGCCACCGGACTCGGTGGTCCAGGAGGACGACGAGATCCTGGCCGACTCGCAGCGCCTGGTCGAGGCCCACCACGACCGCTCGGCGACGGCGATGACCCGGATCGCGCTGGCCCCCTGCTCGCCGTTCAGCGTCTCGACCGCGCTGATGCGCCGCACCGCCGAGCTGGCCGAGACCCTCGACGTCCGGCTGCACACCCACCTCTGCGAGACCCAGGACGAGGACGCGTTCTGCCTGGAGACCTTCGGCCGCCGCCCGGTCGACTACCTGGCCGACGTGGGCTGGATGACCGACCGCACCTGGCTGGCGCACGTCGTGTGGCCGGACGCCGGCGAGGTCGCCCGGCTGGGGGCCGCGGGTGTCGGCGCGGCGCACTGCCCGTCGTCGAACATGATCCTGAGCAGCGGGCTGGCGCCGGTGCAGGAGCTGCGCGCCGCCGGTGCCCCGGTCGGGCTCGGGGTCGACGGCTCGGCGTCGGCGGACTCCGCCTCGCTGTGGCTGGAGGCCCGGACGGCGATGCTGCAGGGCAAGCTGCGGCACGGCGCCGCGGCGATGTCCGCCCGGGACGCGCTGGAGATCGCCACCCGCGGCGGCGCGGCCTGCCTGGGGCGGACCGGCGAGATCGGCCAGCTGTCGGTCGGGGCGTGCGGTGACCTGGCGGTGTGGTCGCTGGAGGGCGTGCGGTTCGCCGGCGCGCTGTCCGACCCGGTGGAGGCGTGGCTGCGCTGCGGGCCGGTGGCGGCGCGGCAGACCGTCGTCGGCGGCCGGCTGGTCGTGGACGACGGCGCGGTGGTGCACCCCGGGCTCGACGAGCAGCTCGCCGTCCACCGCCGGGTCTCCGAGCGCATGCAGGCCGCGCTGGACTGACCCGACCTCCTCCAGTTTCCGGCGCCGAAACCTGGCTCGCTCTCGGCGCCGAGAGTGAGAACGGTCAGGTGGAGAGCTCGCCGCGGGCCACGGAGATGCCGGAGTGCGTCGGGTCGCCGTCCATCGGCTCGACCGAGACGTCGACCAGCGGGTACTCGCCCAGGTCGAGCCCGGAGGGCAGCGGCAGCACGGTGTCACCGGCCCGGACGACGCCGACCGGCACCATCCGGACGGCGTCGGGCTGCAGCAGCCAGACCTCGTAGTAGCCGTCGGTGAGCTCGGGGGCGTCCAGGTCGATCTGCAACGAGCGGACGCCGTCGACCTCGCGCACCTCGGCCCGGCCGGAGGCGTTCTCGGCGGCCAGCGGGTCGAGCGCGGTGGTGGCGACCACGGAGCCGTCGTCGTCGCGGGTGAGCGCGACGGCACCACCGCCGAGCACCCCACCGACCAGGACGGCGGCGGCCACGGTCAGCCAGCGGGTGGCGGGGCGCCGGGGCTGCAGCGGGACGACGACGGCGCCCGCCGGCTCGGCGGGGTCACCGGTGAGCGCCTCGGCGCGCGGGGCGGCGGAGACGCCGGTGGCCGCGGCGATGGCGTCCCAGACGCGCGGCGGCGGCGCGACCTCCGTGCCCCCACCGGACAGCGGCGGGACGGCGAGGACGTCGACCGGCCGGCGGAGCGAGGCGACCTCGGCCTGGCACTGCGGGCACGAGGCGAGGTGGGCGGCGTCGCCGGCGGGGAGCTGCTCGGCGAGCGCGGCCAGCGCGAGCTGCTCAGGAGCGCAGTGCTGCACCGTCCACCTCCAAGCGGTCCCGCAGGCGTTCCAGCGTGCGACGGATGTGGCTCTTCACGGTGCCCAGCGGGATGCCCGTGCGGGCGGCGATCTGGGCGTGGGTCAGGTCCTCGAAGAACGCGAGCTCGATGATCCTTCGTTGCGGCTGGCCGATCCGGTTCAACTCGCCGAGCAGCAGCACCCGGTCGGCGACCGCGCCGGCCAGCCCGTCGCCGCCGGTCGGGGCCGCGGCGGAGCGGGCGTCGGCGGCCACGGCCTCCGCGGACCGACGCTGCCGTTCCAGCTTCGCCCAGTTGTCCGCGATCTTGTGCCGGCAGATGCCGACCAGCCAGGCCGGGAGCGGGCCCGCGGCGGCGCTGTACCCGGCGCGGCCGGTCCAGGCCGACACGAAGGTCTGCTGGGTGACGTCCTCGGCGTCGGGTCCGGGCCCGAAGGCGCGCACCGCCATGCCGTGGACCTGGCCGGCCCACCGCTCGTAGGCCAGGGCGAGCGCCTGCTCGTCGCCGGCCGCGAACCGGCGGGCGACCTCGGCGTCGTCGGGGTCGGTGGTGACTGCTGACATCGGCACCACCTCCCTGACCATGCGTCGACCGTAGGGCGCGGACACCGGGAGGTGAACCCGGGGGACCGCGGTCACGGCAGCGGCTCCGCCACGACGACCACGTTGTCCTGGTAGCTGCGCAGCTCCGGCAGGAAGTCCCCGCCGCAGGTGACCAGCACCAGCCGTGGCGGCCCGGTCCGCTGGAAGAGCTGGTCCAGCGGCACCGCCTGCTTCTCGATCACCTCGCGGCCGACCACCTGCCAGCGGGTCACCACCCCCGCGGCGTCGGTCACCCGTACCTCTGCGCCGGGCTCCACGCCGCGCAGCGGCGCGAGCTCGCCGAGCCCCTGCTCCTCGTCGTCGACGTGACCGGCGAGGACCGCCGTGCCCTCGGTTGCACCCGGCACCGGACCGTACCGGTACCAGCCGGCGCGGCCGACGTCCTCGGGCAGCGTCATGGCGCCGTCCGGCTCGACACCGACCGGGTCCAGCGGGGCGTCGATGCCCGCGCCGGGGACCTCCAGCCGGACCGGCGGGACGGCGGTGACCACGGGTGGCGGGGTGGCCGGGCGGGCCGCCACCTGCGGCAGCGCACCGGCCGCCGAGGGGGCGGCCGGTGCAGGTGCCGTGCTGAGCACGGCGGCCACCGACGGCCCCGCCGCCGCCTCGGGCCGGGTCACCGCCCAGGCGGTCGGCAGGCCGACAGCGAGGACGGTGCCCAGCACGAGCACGGCGACGGGGGCGCGCACGGTGGCCTCCTGAGCTGACCGGGGGTCAGACCCGGGTGGCGAGCAGCCGGCGACCGGCCAGCGCAGCGGCGACCAGACCAGCGGCCGAGAGGGCGACCAGCGGGGTGGGCAGGCCACCGTCGTCGGCCAGACCCGCGGAGCCGCCGGGGACGCCGGACGGCGAGGAGTGCAGACCGCTCAGCGTCTGGACGGCGAGCTGGTAGCCGGCGTCACCGCTGCCCCAGGCGTAGACGATGGTGTTCGTGCCCTCGGCCAGGGTCAGGTCGGCCGGGCCGATCGCCACGGTGGTCGTGCCGGCGAGCACCACGTCGGCGGAGATCGTGCCGGCCGGGACGGTCAGCGCGGCCTCGTCCGGGTTGGTCAGCCCCGGGGCGACGACGGCGCCGCCGGCCCGGATGTCGACCGCGGGCGCCGCGGCGGTGTGCCGGACGGTGACCCGGGCCTGGCCGGCCGGGACGGCCGAGACGTCGTTGACGAACGGGGTGAGCACCGGGGCGCCCTCCGGCGTCAGGTGCGCGACCACGGTGGCGTTCGCGCCGGCCGGGACGGTGACGTCGTCGGCGCTGGCGGCCGGCTGGGTGCTGGCCGGGTCCGAGCCCGCCGGGTAGATGGCCAGGTCGTAGCTGCCGGCCGGCAGCTCCAGCGGGTCGGTGAGCGTGCCGGGCTGGAAGTCCGGGATCAGCTCCTCGCCGTTGGCGTAGACGTCGACCGGCACGCCGGGGACGGCGTGCAGGACCGAGACGGTGGCGGTGTCGGCCGCCAGGGCGGCGGGAGCGGCGAAGACGGCGAGGCCGCCGACGAGGCCGCTGGCCGCGACGGCGGCCAGGGTGGTGCTGCGGATCCGGCTCACGGTGGTTCCTTCCGGTGGGGGAGGCTTCTCATCCGTCCCTTCCGCCCCACCCCCGGCCGTGGATGCAGCGCCGCCGCACCGGGTCCCGGATCAGCGGGCGAGGGCCACCGCCAGCGCGTCCAGGTCCGCGACCGTGGCGTCCACGTGCGGTGACACCCGCAGCACCGGGCCGGTGAGCTCGCCGCGGGCCCGCTCCCGCCCGACCGGGGTGACCAGCACGCCGTGCTCGGCCGCGAGCCGGGCGGCCGTCGCGGGCACCCCCACCCCCTCCGGCGGGCGCAGCGTGGTGATCGCGGTCGGCTCGTCCAGCGGCTCCACCACCGTCCAGCCGCCGCGGCCGTCGAGGCGCTCCCGGGTGGCCCGGCCGAGCGCGGCGAGCCGGGCGCGCACCCGGTCCGGCCCCGCGGCCAGGTGCTCCCCGAGCGCGACGACCAGCCCCACCCGCCCGGCGACGTGCGCGTCGTGCGACTCGTACCAGCGGGCGTGGTCGACCCCGGCGCCGTCGTCGTCGAAGAGCGAGGGCGGCAGCACCGGGCTGAGCTGGGCGGTGACCGTCGGCCGCATCACCAGGAAGCCGACTCCGCGGGGTCCGGCCAGCCACTTGCGGGCGGGGGCGTAGGCGACGACGGCACCGAGGTCGCAGTCGACGTGCCCGAGCGCCTGGGCGACGTCGAGCACCAGCGGGACGCCGGCCGCGCGGCACAGCGCGGCGAGCTCGCGGCCGGGCTGGACGACGCCGCGGTGGCTGGCGACCAGGGTGACGTGCACCAGCGCCGGCGGGTCGTCGCGCAGCACCCGCTCGACGCCGGCCAGGTCGGCGCGGCCCAGGTCGTCGGCGGGCAGCACCACCGGCTGCAGCCCGCGGTCGACCAGCACGGCCAGGTCGTGCCAGTACTCCCCGGGCAGGACGCCGACCCGGGTGCCGGCCGGCAGCCGCCAGCGGTCGAACAGCGTGCGCACCGACGCCGAGGCGCTCTCGGTGAAGGCGACGTCGGCCGCCGCCATGCCGACCAGCCCGGCCAGCACGGAGCGGCCCTGCTGGAGCAGGCCGTCGGCGGCCCGCTCGGCCACGGAGGCACCCACCTCCGCCTCGCTGCGGGCGTGCCTGGCCACCGCGTCGAGCACCTGCGTGCTCTGCCGGCTGCACGCCGCGGAGTCGAGGTGGACCACCGCCGGCGCAGGCCTGGCTGCCCGCCAGGAGGTGCCCAGCTCGTCGTGCGGGAGAGCGCTCACGCCCCCGACGCTAGGGCACCGGCAGATGGGGCAGGATCACCCCGACGGGGGTCGTGCGTCACGCCAGGCCTAGGTCCGCTCCGGCCGGGTAGGGACCGGGTGGACACGGCTGCCAGCACGGCAGCTCCGCGACGACGGGACGGGGACCAGGGCACATGGACGGGGCAGCCGGGTCCGGGACGCACCGGGCGCTGATCGGCAGCTCCGACGAGGACCTGGTCGACGGCACGGTCGCCTTCGTGTGCGCCGGGCTGGACGCCGGCGAGCCCGTCGTCGTCGCCGTCACCGAGCCCACCGGCGAGCTGCTGCAGAAGGCGCTGGCCGACCGCCCGCAGGTGGTGTGGGCCGACTGGGCCGACGTCTACGGCAACGGCCCGGCCGCCGCGATCACCGCCGTCCGCCGGCTGGGCGAGCGCCACCGCACCCCGGCGAGCCCCGTGGTGCACGTCGTCCTGGAGCCCTTCGCCGGCCCGGACCAGGACACCTGGCGGGAGTGGCAGCGCTACGACGCCGTCCTGGACCACCAGCTGGACGAGGCCGAGCAGCTGGGCGTGGAGCCGCTGGTGGTGCTGTGCGTCTGCGACACCCGGCGGGTCCCCGCCCTGCTGGTCGACGCCGTGCGCGCCACCCACCCGCTGCTGCAGGTCGACGGCCACGCCCAGCCGAACCCCGGGCACGTCGACGCCGCCGAGTACCTGACCACCCTGCCGGTCCCGGCCGAGCCGCTGGAGGCCACCGAGCCGCTCATGCGCGCCGACGCCGTCCGCGACCTGCGCGGGCTCCGGCGCGACCTGGCCTCGCAGGCCGGCGGCGCGAGCCTCCCGCCGGGCTCCGAGCCCGCGCTCGAGGACTTCCTGCTCGCCGTCGACGAGATGACCACCAACGCGCTGCGGCACGGCCGCCCGCCGGTCGACCTGCGGCTGTGGGCCGGCCAGGACCGGCTGGTCTGCACCGTGACCGACCGCGGCGCCGGCCTGCAGGACCCGTTCATCGGCTACGGCCCCGCGCACGGCGACGACCTGTCGCTCGGCGGCATGGGGCTGTGGCTGGCCCGCCAGCTCTGCGACCACGTCGACATCACCCTCACCGACGACGGCGTCCAGGTCCGGCTCACCACCGTCCTGCGCTGAGGTGACCGGCAGCGCCCGCGACCGGGACGCAGCCGGGCGCGCCCGCAACGCCCGCCCGCGCGACGCGCTGGGCCGCCCGCTGCCCTACGGCGAGCCGGGCGAGCCGCGGGCCCCGGAGGGCGTCGTCCGCACGCCGACCCGGACGCTGCACGAGGCCCAGGAGCTGCTCGACGCGGGCCGCCCGTTCCACGCGCACGAGGTGCTCGAGGACGCCTGGAAGACCGGCCCGGACGACGAGCGCGACCTGTGGCGTGGGCTGGCCCAGCTCGCCGTCGGGCTGACCCACGCGGCCCGCGGCAACACCGCTGGGGCGGCCACCCTGCTGGCCCGGGGCGCCCGGTCGCTGGGCACCGCCGGCGCGGCGGCCGAGCGGCACGGCGTCGACGACGCGGGCCTCGTGGCCTGGGCGGCGCGGCTCGGCGCGGCCGCGGTGGGCGGCACCCCGCTCGACCTCACGCCGCCCCAGCTCCGCCGCTGAGCGCGCACGTATTCCACGAAGCGGGACGACGCCACCGCGTGGTGGAAGTATCGGCGGAGCAGTGCCAGGATGGCGACGTGACCGCCCTCACTCCCGACCAGTCTGCCCCCGCCGTCCACCGCGGGCCGGTGACGTCGGCGTCCTACTCCATCACCGTGCGGCTGGCGGCCGATGGTGACCCGGCCAGCGTCGGCCGGATCGCCACCGCCGTGGGCAGCGCCGGCGGGGCGGTGACCGCCATCGACGTCGTCGAGTCCCGGCCCGACGGGCTCACCGTCGACGTCACCTGCTCGGCCGCGGACGCCGCGCACTCCGACGAGGTCGTGGCCGCGCTCGACGCGGTGGACA
The DNA here is from genome assembly GCF_014195485.1 of Modestobacter versicolor. Classification (NCBI taxonomy): domain Bacteria; kingdom Bacillati; phylum Actinomycetota; class Actinomycetes; order Geodermatophilales; family Geodermatophilaceae; genus Modestobacter; species Modestobacter versicolor. Next base: position 2,973,530 of record NZ_JACIBU010000001.1, on the reverse strand, counting down.
ACGTGCACGTGAAGAAGGTCAGCGACCGCACCTTCCTGCTGCACCTGGGCGGCAAGCTCGAGGTCGCGTCCACGGTGCCGCTGAAGACCCGCGACGACCTCTCGATGGCCTACACGCCAGGCGTGGCCCGGGTCTGCATGGCGCTGTACGAGCACCCCGAGGACGTCCGGCGGCTGACCATCAAGGGCAACACCGTCGCCGTCGTCACCGACGGCTCGGCGGTGCTGGGCCTGGGCGACATCGGCCCGGGCGCCTCGATGCCGGTGATGGAGGGCAAGGCCGCGCTGTTCAAGCGGTTCGGCGACATCGACGCCTGGCCCATCGCCCTGGACACCCAGGACGTCGACGAGATCGTGCGCACGGTCGAGCTCATCGCCCCCGGCTTCGGCGGCATCAACCTGGAGGACATCGCCGCGCCGCGGTGCTTCGAGATCGAGGCACGGCTGCGCGAGAAGCTGGACATCCCGGTCTTCCACGACGACCAGCACGGGACGGCGATCTGCGTGCTGGCCGCGCTGCGCAACGCGCTGCGGGTGGTCGACAAGCAGCTGGAGCAGGTGCAGGTCGTCGTCGCCGGAGGTGGCGCGGCCGGGACGGCGATCGTCTCGCTGCTGCTGGAGGCCGGCGCCACGAAGGTGCTGGTCTGGGACCGGGAGGGCATCCTCTCGCCCGACGACGAGCGGCTCTCCCCGGCGAAGCTCGACCTGGCCCGTCGGACGAACCCAGGCTGCCGGCGCGGCGAGCTGCCCGACGCGCTGGTCGGGGCGGACGTGTTCATCGGCGTCAGCGCGGCCAACGTCATCCAGCCCGAGGCGCTGGCCGGGATGAACGAGCGGGCCGTGGTCTTCCCGATGGCCAACCCGACCCCGGACGTCGACCCGGTGCGGGCCCGGCAGTACGCCGACGTCGTCGCCTCCGGGCGCTCGGACCTGCCCAACCAGATCAACAACGTGCTCGCGTTCCCCGGCGTCTTCCGCGGCCTGCTCGACGCCCGCGCCAAGGAGATCCGCCCCGGGATGCTGCTGGCCGCCGCCGAGGCGCTGGCCGCGGTGGTGGGCGACGACCAGCTCAACGCCAACTACATCATCCCGAGCGTCTTCGACCCGGCCGTCACGCAGGCCGTCGCGGCGGCGGTGGAGAGCTCGGCCCGCGCCGAGCCCGGCGCGACCGTCCGGGTGGCCGCCGACGCGGACTGACCGGTCAGGCGGGCGAGGTCACCGCGCGCAGGTGCTGCAGCGAGTCGGTGATCAGCTCGGCCAGCGGGCGGTCGTTGTCGGCCTCCAGCCACCGGTGCAGCGACACCCGGAACAGGATCGCGCCGAGCTCGGCGGTCAGCGTGGCGGCGGGTTCGGGCACCCCCCGGCTGCGCACGGCCTCGGCGAGCTCGGTGGTGACCACGGCGAACTTGAGCATCTCGCGTTCCCGCAGCTCCGCGTTCGAGCTGATGATCGCCTGGCGGGCGCGGGCCTGCTCGAGGTGGTCCGAGAATGCCTCCTCCGCGATCACCTGCATCGCCGCGGTGATCACCTCCAGCAGCGGCTGGGTGGGCGGTGCCTCGGCGATGGTGCGCAGCAGCACGTCCCGCGCGTCGTCGGCACCGGAGAACAGCACCTCGCGCTTGTCGGCGAAGTGCCGGAAGAAGGTCCGCTCGGTCACCCCGGCGCGCTCGGCGATGGCGGAGACCGTCGTCCCCTCGAAGCCGCGCTCGGCGAACAGCTCCATGGCCGCTTCACCGAGGCGGCCGCGCGCACCCGGCTCCCATCGACCCACGAGGTGCATCCTAGGTGATGTCAGGAGCTGTCATCGGCTGCTACGGTCATGACAGTCCCTGACATCGAGGAGCGCACCATGCGGGTGTTGGTCACCGGAGCCTCCGGTCTCATCGGTTCCGCCGTCGTGCCCGAGCTGCTCAGCGCCGGCCACAGCGTGGTCGGGCTGGCCCGGTCCGCCGTCGCAGCCGACGCCGTCGCCGCCACGGGCGCGCAGGTGCTGCCCGGCTCGCTCGAGGACGTCGACGGGCTTCGTGCCGCGGCCACGGTCGTCGACGGCGTGGTGCACCTGGCCGCCGACCCGGACGGCCACCGGTCCGCCCGTGCCGCGGTGGTCGAGGCGCGCGCGATCGAGGCGCTGGGCGCCGGCCTCGCGGGCAGCGGCGGTCCGCTGGTGGTCGCCGCCGCGCTGCTCGGCCTGGCGCCGGGGCGGCCGGTCACCGAGCGGGACCCCGCACCCGCCCACCGGCTCGGTGCCAGCCCGCGGGTGCTCGGCGCCGCGGCAGCGCTCGCCCTGGCCGGCCGCGGCGTGCGGGCCAGCGTGGTGCGGTTCGCCCCGGCGGTGCACGACGGCGCCCGGCGCGGCGTCGTCGGCGAGCTGGTCGGGACCGCCCGGGCCCGCGGGGTCTCCGGGTACCTGGGCGACGGTTCGCAGCGCTGGCCCGCGCTGCACCTGGCCGACGCCGCGCGGCTGGTCCGGCTGGCCGCCGAGGGAGCCCCCGCCGGGTCGGTGCTGCACGGGGTCGCCGAGGAGGGCGTGCCGCTGCGGGTGGTCGCGGAGGAGATCGGCCGGCACCTGGGCCTGCCCGTCGCGCAGGTGCCCGCTGCGCACTTCGGGCGGCTGGGCGGGGAGCTGGCGGTCGATGCGCCGGCGTCCAGCGTGCTGACCCAGCAGCTGCTGGGGTGGCGGCCCACCCGACCGGGCCTGCTGGCCGACCTCGGCCGCTGGTCCACCGACCTGGCCGCCGCCCGCTGACCCCGCCCCACCCGACGCCGCCCACCCCGAAGATGGTCATCTTCGGGGTGATGAGGAGCCCGCAGATGGCCATCTTCGGGGGTGCGCGGCGACCGGAGATGGCCATGTTCGCCCTTCGGGGTGGGGCGCAGCGGCCCCCGGGCGTGGATCATGGACGGATGCCCGAGTTGCCCGAGGTGGAGGCGCTGGCGGCGTTCCTCCGGGAGAACGCCGTCGGCCGCGTCGTCACGCGCGTCGACCTGGCCGCGGTCCAGGCGATCAAGACCTTCGACCCGCCGCTGTCCGCGCTGGCCGGCCTGGAGCTGACCGGCGCCTCCCGGCACGGCAAGTTCCTCGACCTGGACGTCTCCGGCCTGCACCTGGTGGTGCACCTGGCCCGGGCCGGCTGGCTGCACTGGCGCAAGGACCTGCCCACCGCGCCGCCCAAGCCGGGCAAGGGGCCGCTCGCGCTGCGGGTGCACCTGGAGGCGCGGGAGGGGGAGCTGCCCGAGGGCTTCGACCTCACCGAGCAGGGCACCCGCAAGGGGCTGGCGGTCTACGTCGTCCGGTCGCCGTCCGAGGTGCCCGGCATCGCCCGGCTCGGCCCGGACGCGCTGAGCGTGGACACCGAGCAGTTCGGCGCGCTGCTGGCCGGCCGGCACACCCAGCTCAAGGGCACGCTGACCGACCAGACCGTGCTGTCGGGCATCGGCAACGCCTACTCCGACGAGATCCTGCACGCCGCGCGGCTGTCGCCGTTCAAGATGGCGGACAAGGTCACCGACGAGGAGCTGCTCCGGTTGCACGCCGCGGTCCGCGAGACGCTGACCGGGGCGCTGGAGCGCCAGCTCGGCCAGCGGGCGGCGACGCTCAAGGGCGAGAAGCGGGCCGGGCTGCAGGTGCACGCCCGCACCGGTCTGCCCTGCCCGGTCTGCGGCGACACCGTCCGCGAGGTCTCCTTCGCCGACACCTCGCTGCAGTACTGCCCCACCTGCCAGACCGGGGGCAAGCCGCTGGCCGACCGGCGGATGTCCAAGCTGCTGCGCTAGACCGGGTGGGCGCCGCGCGCCCACCCGGCCGGTGCGTCAGACGGCGTCGAACCCGACGCGGTCGACCTTGCGGTGGTACCGGGCGCCCAGCGAGCCGCCGAGCACGGCGCCGACCAGCGTCGCGACCAGGACGGCGACCAGCGAGATGATGCCGGCGGTGGTCGCGGTGCCCTCGTCGACCGGGATGCGCGGCAGGTCGAGCTCGGCCAGCACGTTGTACTGCGAGCCGAAGACCAGCCCGGCCAGCGCGAGCAGGATGACGACCACCAGGCCGATCACCCACACCGCGATGCCCTGCTTGACGCCGTCGAAGCGGGCCATCCGGCCGGCCACGTAGCCGCCGGCCAGGTAGGCGAGGAACAGCGCCACCAGCAGCGCGATGCCGGCGCCCAGCCCGATGCCGGACGTCGCGGAGTCGGCCGCCTGCTCCGGGGAGTCGACGCTCTCGGAGAGGCCGAAGGCCAGGCCGCCGGCGGAGAGCAGCGCGATCAGGATGACCGCCATGCCGTTGGCCGACAGCCAGCCGAAGAACGCCGAGCCCCAGGAGACGCCGCCGAAGCGCTCCTTCTGCGCGGCGACGACCTGCTGGCGCTCGCCGCGACCCATGCCGCGGTGCCGGTCGGTGTCCGGGTCCAGCGCGGCGCCGGCCGGTGCGGCCGGGGGCACGGTGGTGGCCGGGGTCGTCGGGGTCCGGTCGACCGGGGTGTAGTCGGCGGCCGGCGCCTCGGCGCGGGGTGCGTCGGTGCGGACGGTGTCGGTGCGGGGGGTGCCGGTGGCCGCGTGGGCCCCGGCGCCGGTGCTGCCGATGGCCTGGGTCGGGTCGGACGAGCTGTCGCTGTGCGCTGCCATGTCGTTCCTCCTGGTGACCCGTTCTGGATCGTCGGCACAGAGTGCCCCTCCGGGGCGCCGTCCAACCGTCCGACGCGCACGATGGCGGGGTGCCCCTGGTGACCTTCGACCTGTTCAGCGCCCTGATCGACTCCCGGACGGGTGGTTCGGCCGCGTTCGCCGGCCTCGCCACGACGCACGGCTGGGACGTCGCGGGCACCGAGCTCTACGACGACTGGGACGCCCGCAACAAGGCGTCGCAGCAGGACGTGCCGCACGACGACGACGCCCCGTGGGTGCCCTTCGCCGAGCACTGCCGCCGGGCGCTGGCCGCCACCTACGCCGCCCGGGGGCTGGTCGCCGACCCCGCCGCGGACGTCGAGGTGCTGCTCGGCTCGCTGCCGCGGTGGCCGCTGTGGCCCGACGTCGAGGCCGCGCTGCCCGAGGTGGCCCGCACCCACCGGGTGGGGGTGCTGTCCAACGTGGACGACGAGCTGTTCCGCCGCACCCGGGCCGCCGCGCTGGTCGACGAGGACGCGGTGCTGACCAGCGAGCGGCTGCGCGCCTACAAGCCGCACCCCGAGCTCTACCTGCGGGCCCGCGGCGCCGGCGTCGACGTGCACGTGCCGGCCTCCGCCCGGGACACCCGTGGCGCGCTGGAGGCCGGGCTGGCCGTCGTCCGGGTGCGCCGGCCCGGCCACCGGGTCGACCCGGACGGCCCGCAGCCGGAGCGGGAGGTCGCCGACCTGGGTCAGCTGCCCGCCGTGCTGCTCAGCGCCGGGGGCTGACCCGGCGGAGCGGACCGGTCCGTCCCGCCTCGGGGGCGGCCGGTGCGGCGGCGTCGTCGGCCGAGCCGACCTCGGTCCACCAGTCGGTCAGCGGCGGCGGGGCGAGCACGTCGACCCGCTCGCCGGGCCGCGGGACGACGACCTGGACGTCACGGGTGCCGGCCGCGGCCAGCAGCCGCTGCACCGGCTCGGCCCAGCGGTGGAACGCCAGGTTGAACGTCGCCCAGTGGATCGGCATGAGCACCCGGCCGCCGAGGTCGCCGTGCGCGCGCACGGCCTCCTCGGGGTCCATGTGGATGGCGTGCCAGGCGTCGTTGTAGGCGCCGATGGGCTGCAGGGTGAGGTCGAAGGGCCCCAGCCGGGCGCCGATCCCGGCGAAGGCGGGGGTGTAGCCGGTGTCGCCGCCGAAGAAGACCCGGTGCCGCGGGCCGCTGACCACCCAGGACGACCACAGCGTGGTGTCCCGGGCGAAGAACCGGCCGGAGAAGTGGCGCGCCTCGGTGCAGGTCAGCGTCAGGCCGGCGACCGTCGTCGAGCCGTCCCAGTCCAGCTCGACGATCCGGTCCTCGGGCACGCCCCAGCCGCGCAGGTGCTCGCCGATGCCGATCGGGACGACGAACGGCGCCGACTGGCTGCCGATCAGCGCGCGCACCGTGGGCAGGTCGAGGTGGTCGTAGTGGTCGTGGCTGATCAGCACGGCGTCGACCGGCGGCAGCAGCTCGACCGGCACCGGCGGCTCGTGCAGCCGGGACGGCCCGATCAGCGGGGACGGCGACACCCGCTCACCCCACACCGGGTCGACCAGCACGCGGTGCCCGTCGACCTCCAGCAGCGCGCTGGAGTGGCCGAACCAGGTGACCGCCAGGTCGCCGGCCTGCTCGGGCAGCTCGGGGGAGACCAGCGGGATGGGACCGCCGGGCAGCCCCTTGTGCCGGTCCTCGTGCCACTGGCGGAGCAGCCCGTCCCGCGCGTTGGCCGGGGCCAGCGCCGGGGTCGGCAGGGTGTTGTGGAACTTGCCGCCGGAGAACTGCGGCGAGCCGGCGACGGTGGGGCGCAGGCGGCGCTGGCTGGCGCCCAGGGCCGTGGGCAGGCCCCACGCGGCCCGGGCGACCCAGCTCACGCCCCCGGCGAGGGCGGCGGCAGCGGTGACGGTGGCGGCACGGCGGAGGAACGGCACGCCCCCAGCATCCCCCGAACAGCTGTGCGCGCGCTCGGCCCCTCCCGGGTCAGTCCGCCGGGACGGTCGAGGGGGCACCGGCCACCGCTGCCTCCAGCAGCGGCACGAGCTCGTCGAGCACGTACGGCAGGCTCAGCAGGCTGGTGAAGTAGATGGCCCCGGCCAGCACCGGGCCGGTGAAGACGAGGTGGCCGCCCTGCACCGCCTCCAGCGCCCGGTAGACGCCGAGCTCCTCCAGCGCGGCCCGGTCGCCGTCGGCCTCGGTGCCCCAGATGAGCACGTCGGCGTCGTCGAGCACCGAGGCCTGCTCGAGCGGGACGAAGGCCTGGCCCTCGGTGGCGAACGCGTCCAGCGAGGCCGGCACGGTGAACCCGAGGTCGGTGAGGAAGGCCGTGGACAGCCCCTCCTGGTAGGCGATCAGGTCACCGTCGTAGACCGCGTTCTGCAGGAACGCAGCAGGCGTGCCGGCGAACTCCGGGTGCGCGGCCGCTGCGTCGGCGAACTGCCCCTGCACGTCGGCGATCAGCTCGCGGACCTCGGCCTCCTTGCCCATCGCGGTGCCGATGGCCAGCGCCTGGGTGTCCCACGGCTCGAAGTAGTCGTCGTCGGAGTGGGCGACGGTGGGGGCGATCTCCGACAGCTTCGCGTAGTCGTCCTCGGTGAGCCCGGCGTTCGTGGCGACGATGAGGTCGGGCTCCACCGCCGCGATCGCCTCGAACTGCAGCCCGTCGGCGCTGCTCAGCACGGTCGGCTCGGCGTCGCCCAGCTCGTCCTGCGCCCAGGGCCAGACGGCGTGGGGCTGCTCGCCGTACCAGTCGGTGATGCCCACCGGGACGACGCCGAGGGCCAGGACGGCGTCCTGCTCGGTGACCCCGGCGGTCACGATGCGGGTGGGCTCGGACTCCACCGTCGTCGTGCCGAAGGCGTGCTCGACGGTGACCGGGAAGACGCCGTCCCCGCCGGCGACCGCCGCGTCGGCGTCGTCGCCCTCCGAGGAGCAGGCGGTGAGGAGGGCGACGGCGACGACGAGGCCGAGCAGGCGGGCGGACGGGGACGGCACGGGACGACTCCAGGGCAGCGACGACGGAACCCGGTGAGGTTAGGCTGCCCTTGCTCGCTGCGGACACCAGCGGAGCGTTCCGGGTCGGACGGTCAGCGTCCAGGGAGGACGGTCGCGGTGACGCTCCTGGACGCCGGCCGGCAGGTGCCCCTGGTCGACCACGCCGGGTCCGCCGAGCACGAGGCGTGGACCTGCACCTTCGGCCCGGACGAGCCCGGCGGCTGGGGTGCGCACGTGCACGAGCAGCACCAGCTGGTGTGGACCGCGGCCGGCTCGGCGCGGGTGACGGCCGGCCGGCGGTCCTGGGTGCTGCCGGCGTCCCGGGCGCTGTTCGTGCCCGGGGGCGTGCCGCACGACGTCGTCCTGCGGGTGCCGGCGGCGCTGCACTGCCTCTACGTGTGGCCGGCCGCCTGCCCGCTGGGCTGGACCGAGCCCGCGCTGGTCACCGTGTCGCCGCTGCTGGCGGCGCTGCTGCGCAGCCTCGGCGGCCCCGGAGGAAGCAGCCCGGTGGCGGCGCAGGCTCGCGACGTCGTCTTCCACGAGCTGGCCGCCGCGCGGCTGCCCGACGACGGCCTGCCGGTGCCCACCGACAGCCGGGCCGCCTGGGTGGCCGCGCAGCTGGTGGAGCAGCCGGCCGACGAGACCCCGCTGGCCGGCTGGGCGCAGCGGCTGCGGGTGGGGGAGAGCACGCTCCGCCGCGCCTTCGTCGCCGGGACCGGGCTGCCCTTCTCCGAGTGGCGCAGCCGCGCCCGGCTGCAGGCGGCCCTGCCGCTGCTCGAGCGCGGGCTCCCGGTGGCGGCGGTCGCCCGGCAGGTCGGCTACGGCTCGGTCAACGGCTTCACCGCGGCCTTCCGCCGGCTGCACGGCAGCACGCCGGGCAGCTGGCGGCGGGCCGGCGGAGGGAGCTGACCCCCTCCGCCGAACCGGTACCGCCGCGCTGCCCCCGTCAGGCGGCGGCGATCGCCGCGACCGGTGGTGTCCGCGCCGCCCGGCGGGCCGGCAGGACCGAGGCCAGCAGCCCGGCCGCGGTGGCGACCACGACGATCGCGCCGATCTGCAGCCACGGCAGGCTGATCACCACCTCGTCGACCTCACCGCCGAGCGCCGACGAGACGCCGACGAGCCCGTAGGCGCTGCCGACCAGCACGCCGAGCACCGCGGCGACCCCGGCGACCAGCACCGCCTCCCAGGCCAGCAGCCCGCGGAGCTGGCCGCGGGTGAGGCCCAGGGCGCGCAGCAGGCCGCTCTCCTGGCGCCGCTCGACCACCGAGAGGGCCAGCGTGTTGCCCACCCCGATCAGCGCGATGAGCACGGCGACGCCCAGCAGCCCGGTGACGACCAGCAGCAGCACGTCGACCACCTGGTCGATGGCAGCCCGCTCGCTGGCCAGCCCGGTCACGAAGGCCGTCGGGACGGCGGCCCCGGACAGGTCGGTCACCTCGTCGATCACCGCGGCCTGGTCGGAGTCGTCGGCCAGCCGCATCCAGACGGTGTCCTCGGCCGCGTCCGGCACCAGGGCGCGCAGGTCCGCCTCGTTGAGCAGCGCGCTGTCGGAGTCGCCGCGCACCACCGTCAGCGTGCGCGACCGGTCGCCGGCGGTCAGCGTCACGCTGCCGCCCACCGACGTGCTCCAGCTCTCGCGCTGCCAGGTGGACAGGGCGACCTGACCGAGCTCGGGCAGCGTCGTGTCCGAGGTGGAGCGCAGCACCGGCAGCGCCGCCGCGGGCTGCACCCCGAGGACCCAGGTCTCCCAGCCGTCCGGGCCGGTGATCGTGCCCCCGGCCAGGGTGGTGGTGGCGACCACGCCGTCGGCCGACTCGAGCTGGCCCAGCAACGACGCCGGGAGCTCGGTCCCGTTGCCGTTGACCACCACGTCGGTGGGGTAGGCAGCGGCCAGCCCGGCCTGGGCGGTGGCCCGGGTGGAGGCCGCGCCGACCACCATCGCGCTGGTCAGCGTGACGCCGATGAGCAGCGCGGTCGCGGTCGCCGCCGTCCGGCGCGGGTTGCGGGTGGCGTTGCCGCTGGCCAGCCGAGCCGGCAGCCCTCCGACGCGGCTCACCAGCCGGCCGGCGGCCGCGACGACCGGCGGCAGCGCCCGCTGGGCGAGCAGCAGCCCGCCGAGGGCGCTGAGCACCCCGCCGGCCAGCGAGACCAGGATCTGCGAGCTCGCCACGCCGAGGGCCATCAGCGCGATGCCGGGCACCGCGAGCAGCAGCCCGACGACCAGCCGGGCCACGCCGCCGCGGGAGCGGAGCGGCGCGGGGTCGGTCGGCCGCAGCGCGGCGAGGGGGGCGACCCGGGTGGCGGCGCGTGCCGGAGCCAGCGCGGCGACCAGGGTGGTCAGGGTGCCGACGGCGAGCCCGACCAGCACGACGTAGACCGGCACCGACACCCCGGACAGCGGGATCGGCGAGTCGGTGGTGGCGACCAGCGCCGAGACGGCGGCGGACAGCCCGATCCCGGCGAGGACGCCGATGACCGAGGCGGCCAGCCCGGTGAGCACGGCCTCGCCGAGCACGCTGCGGCGCACCTGCCGGGCGGTGGCGCCGACGCAGCGCAGCAGCGCCAGGTCGCGGGTCCGCTGGGCCAGCAGCACGGCGAAGGTGTTGGCGATGACCAGGCCGGCGACCAGCACGGCGATGGTGGCGAACACCAGCAGGCCCGTGGTGAGCCAGGCGGCGTCCCCGGTCAAGGAGGCGACGGACTCGGTGGCCTGCTCGGTGCCGGTGCGGACGGTGGCGCCCGTGCCCGACAGCGCGCTGGTCACCTCGCCGGCCAGCGTGCCCGGGTCGGTGCCGGTCGTGCCGGCGATCCGCAGCTCGACCGGCTCCTGGGCGCCCCAGGCCTGCGCCTGGTCGGCGGTGACGAAGCCGCGGCCGAAGACGCCGGCGGTCGGGTCGCCGCGCAGGTCGACCACGCCGGTGACGGTGGCCTCGGTGGTCGAGGCGTTGCCGTCGTCGTCGTAGGTGGTGACCGACAGCTGGTCGCCGACGTCGGCGCCGACGCGCTCGCTGACCGCGATCTCGCCGGGCCGCACCGGCAGCGAGCCGGCGCTCAGCTGCTGCCAGCGCAGCTGCGGCTCGCCGGCCACCGAGTCGACCTGCAGGTACTGGGCGCCGCTGCGGTCGGGGACGACGGCCTGCACGGAGGTCTGCCAGCTCGGGTCGACCGCCTGGACGCCGTCCAGGGCGGTGAGCGCGTCGACCCGGTCGAGCAGCCCGCTGCCGCTGTCGGAGGTGACGACGACGTCGGTGTCGACGTACTGCGCGCCGGCGGCCTCGAGGACCGTGGCCTTCGTCGTCTCGTTGAGCACCAGGGTGGCGACCACGAAGCCGACGGCGATGACGATCGCCAGCGTGGAGGCGATCAGCCGGGGCAGGTGCGCCCGGATGCTCGCGAGGGTCACTGCGCGCATGGTGGTCAGGCCCCCAGTCCGCGCAGTGCGTTGATGATCGAGTCGGTCGTGGGCTGGTGGACCTCGCCGGCGAGCCGGCCGTCGGCCAGCAGCACCACGCGGTCGGCGTAGGCGGCGGCGACCGGGTCGTGGGTCACCATGACGACGGTCTGGCCGGTCTCCCGGACGCTGGAGCGCAGCAGGTCCAGCACCTCGGCGCCGGCGTGGGAGTCCAGGTTGCCGGTGGGCTCGTCGGCGAAGACGACGTCCGGGCGGGGGAGCAGGGCGCGGGCGACGGCCACCCGCTGCTGCTGGCCGCCGGAGAGCTCGTGCGGGCGGTGCTTGAGCCGGTCGCGCAGGCCCAGCCGGCCGATGACGGAGTCCATCCACGCGCGGTCCGGCCGCTGCCCGGCCAGCTGCATCGGCAGCAGCATGTTGTCCTGCGCGTCGAGCACCGGCAGCAGGTTGAACGACTGGAAGACGAAGCCGATCCGCTCGCGCCGCAGCTTGGTGAGCTGGTCGTCGCGCAGGCTGGTGAGCTCGGTGTCACCCAGCCAGACGGAGCCGGAGGTGGCGGCGTCGAGGCCGGCCAGGCAGTGCATCAGCGTGGACTTGCCCGACCCGGACGGCCCCATGATCGCGGTGAAGGCCCCGCGGTCGAAGGCGACGTCGACCCCGGCCAGGGCGTGCACCGCGGTCTCGCCGGAGCCGTAGGTCTTGCGCAGCTCGCTGGCGCGGACGGCGGCGGAGGAGAGCGACGCCGGGGGCTCACCCGGGACGGTCATGACGGGGACGGACACTGCGGCCTCCAGAGGCGGTGATCGGGACGTGATCACGTTCTCGCCGAGGGGCCTCCCCGCGCGTCGGAGCCCAGGGGGTTTCCGGCGTGGCCCCTGGTGCACCCGCAGGCTGACCTGGTCTCATCCCCCGGGCTGATGGGGGACCGATGGTGGAGCAGGTCGGGGACGCGCGGCAGCCGCAGGAGCCGCTCTGGGTGACGACGGTGCTGGTGCTGCTGACGGCGGGCTGGCTGCTGGGCACCCCGGTGCTGGCGCTGGGCACGGCGCTGGACACCTGGCACCTGTACGGGGAGCCGCCGGCACCCGCCGAGTACGCGACCGCCCAGCGGCACGCGGTGCTGACCACTGCGGTGGCCGCCGGGCTCCCGGGCCTCGCCTGGTGGCTCGCGGTGCGGTCGCAGCGGTCGGTCGCCCCGACGGTGTACGCGCTCGCCGCCGTCCTCGGGCTGGTCGGTGGGCTGGTGCTCTACGGGATGGTCTCGCCGGACGCCCCCGACGCCCCGGTGCGCGACGACGGGCCGCGGGTGTGCCAGGAGCACAGCGGCGGCGACGCCACCTGCCCCGGCGGCTGACCGTGTTCGAGTGGACCGAGGACGTACCCCGGGCGGTCCGGACACCCGACCGCCCGGCCCGGAGGCCGGCCGGCTGGTCCACCGCCGCGCTGGTCCTGGTCGTGGTCGTCTGGCTGGTGCTGACCGGCTGGCAGTGGCTGCAGTGGGCGGGCGCCGCCACGGACCTCGCCACACCGGACCTCTTCGACATCTGGCCGGACTCGTCCGCGCCACCCGGGCCCGACCCCGCGCGCGCCGAGGCGCAGCAGCACGCCCGGCTGGCCACGCTGCTCGGCGCGGTGCCGCCCGGGCTGGGCCTGCTGCTCGCCCTGGCCTGCCGTCGGACGCTCGCGGCGGTCGTCCTCGGCGCTGGCGCGGTGCTCGGCCTGTGCCTCGGGCTGTGGATGCACGGGGTGGTCACCCCGGAGGCACCCGAGCCCCCGGGGCCGCGGGTGTGCCAGGAGCACAGCGGCGGCGACACCACCTGCCCCGGCGGGTGAGTCAGGCGGGGGCGTCGCGGAGCAGGTCGGCCGGGGCGACCAGGCCGGTGCGGTAGGCCAGCACCACGGCCTGCACCCGGTCCCGGGAGCCGGTCTTGGCCAGCACCCGGCCGACGTGCGTCTTCACCGTCGCCTCGCTGACGAACAGCTGGGAGGCGATCTCGGTGTTGCTGGCGCCGTAGGCCATCTGCACCAGCACCTCCTTCTCCCGCGGCGTCAGCTCGGCGAGCGCGCCGGGGTCGGCCTGCGTCGTGCCGGCCGGGCCACCGGCGCCGCGGAGCATCGGTGCGACGTGCTGCAGCAGCCGGCGGGTGGAGCTGGCCGCGATCACCGAGTCGCCGGCGTGCACGGTGCGCACCGCGTCGAGCATCTCCTCCGGCGGGGCGTCCTTGAGCAGGAAGCCGCTGGCCCCGGCCCCGATCGCCGCGACGACGTACTCGTCGAGGTCGAAGGTGGTGAGGACGACGACCCGCGGCGGATCGGGCAGCGCGGTCACCTGCGCGGTCGCGGCGATGCCGTCGGTGCCGGGCATGCGGACGTCCATCAGCACGACGTCGGCCGGCGTCCGGCGCAGCAGGTCGACCGCCGCCCCGCCGTCCCCGGCCTCGCCGACGACGGTGAGGTCGGGCTGGGAGTCGATCACCATCCGGAAACCGGCGCGGACGAGCTGCTGGTCGTCGACGAGGACGACGCGGATCTGGCCGGTGTTCATCGCTGGGGACCGTAGGGCAGGTGGGCCTGGACGCCGAACCCGCCACCCTCGCGGGGCGCGGCGGTCAGCCGGCCGCCGTGCAGCGCCGCGCGCTCGCGCATGCCCAGCAGCCCCTGCCCCTGGCCGTCGGACTCCGCGATGGCCGCCGAGGCGCCCCGGCCGTCGTCCAGCACGGCCAGCTCGAGCCCGTCGGCCCGCCAGTGCAGCCGCACCCAGGCCCGCCCGGCCGGACCGGCGTGCTTGAGCACGTTGGTGAGCGACTCCTGCACGATCCGGTAGGCGGCGAGCTGGGCACCGGCCGGCATCGGCCGCTGGCTGCCCTCGACGATCAGGTCGACGTCCAGGCCGCTGGCGCGCACGTCGGCGACCAGCTGGTCGATCGCGGCGACGTCGGGCTGCGGGGCGAACTCCTGCCCGTCGCCCTCGCGCAGCACGCCCAGCAGCTTGCGCATGTCGGTGAGGGCCTGCCGGCCGGTCGCCGAGATCGCCTCCAGCGCGCCGGTGGCCGCGGCCGGGTCGTGCTGCCCGGCGTAGCGGCCGCCGTCGGCCTGGGCGATGACGACCGACAGCGAGTGGGCCACGACGTCGTGCAGCTCGCGGGCGATGCGGGCCCGCTCCGTCGACGCCGCCAGCTGCATCTCCTGCTCCCGCTCCAGCTCCAGCAGGCGGGCCCGCTCCTGCAGCGAGGCGACCTGCTGCAGCCGCGCCCGGCGCAGGTCGCCCAGCGCCCAGGAGGCGATCACCAGCACGCCGATGGCCACCGCGGAGGTGACGAACGTGATCCCGTCGCTGCTGCTGAAGTAGGCGCCGGAGGCCAGGACGGCGCCGAGCAGCCCGACGCCGAGCCCCGCCCGGCTGGCCCAGCGGGGCGCGTAGGCGGCCAGCGCGTAGACCATCACCGGGGCGGAGACGTTGGCCGGCAGGAACTCCGTGCCGACGACCAGCTCGAACAGCGAGACGCCGACGACGACGGCGGCGGCGCGCACCGGGCGGCGCCGCCGCCAGGCCAGCGGCACGACCAGCGCCATGCCCAGCACGAAGTCCAGGCCGCCGTTGGCGCTGTAGCTGCCCGCCGGCGCGATCACCAGCACCAGCGCGGCCAGCGCGGCGGCGCTCACGTCGACGCCGAAGGGGTGCTGCCGGAGCCACGTCGCCGCGCGTTCGAGCAGCGGCTGGTCCATGCTGCCGACCCTAGGAGCCGGTCGGCCGCGCGTCGTCGTCCTGAGGGGTGAACCGCGTGTCCGCCCGCGGGATGAGGTGCCCGGTACGGTCCGCCGGTGGACCTGGGGATCGCGCCGTTCACCCGCGAGGACGGCGGAGAGCTGCTCACCCTCCAGCGGGCCGCCTTCGTCACCGAGGCCCAGCTCTACGGCGACCCCCGGCTGCCGGCCCTGGTCGAGACGCTGCCCGAGCTGCTCGCCGCGGTGCAGCGGGGGCCGACCCTGGTCGCGCGCAGCGGCCCGCGCCTGGTCGGTTCGGTGCGCGCCCGGGTCGCCGACGGCGTGCTGCACGTCGGCCGGCTGGTCGTCGCGCCTGACCAGCAGGGGCAGGGCATCGGCGCCGCCCTGCTGGCAGCCGTCGAGCGGGCCGCCGGGCCCGGCGTGGACACCGCGGCGCTGTTCACCGGCCACCGCAGCGCGGGCAACCTGCGGCTCTACGCCCGGGCCGGGTACGTCGAGCAGCGCCGCCAGCGGGTGGACGACGAGCTGACCTTCGTGCACCTGGCCAAGCCGCTGCGGTGAGCGCACCCCTCGGCCCGGCCTTCTGGCAGCTCTACGCGGCCAGCTCGGCGTCGAACCTGGCCGACGGCGTCAACCGGGTGGCGCTCCCGCTGCTGGCCACCACGCTCACCCGCGACCCGGTGCTGATCGCGGCGCTGACCTCGCTGGCCTTCCTGCCCTGGCTGCTGTTCGCGCTGCCCGCCGGGGCCGTCGTCGACCGGGTCGACCGGAAGCGGGCGATGGCCGGCGCCAACGCCGTCCGGGCCGTCGCGCTCGGCGGGCTGGCGGTCACCGCGCTGACCGGGACGGCGTCGCTCGTCGTCCTCTACGCCGTCGCCTTCTCGGTCGGGGTGGCCGAGACCGTCTACGACAGCGCCGCCCGGGCGGTGCTGCCGCAGGTGGTGCGCCGCGACCAGCTCGACCGGGGCAACGGGCTGCTGACCACGGCCGAGGAGGCGAGCCAGGGGTTCCTCGGCGCGCCGCTGGGCTCGGTGCTGTTCGCGCTGGCCGCCGCGGCGCCGCTGCTGACCACCGCCGGTGGGTTCCTGCTGGCCGCCCTGCTGGTGCTCGGGATCGCCGGGGTGCACCGGCCCGCCCGCGCCCCCGGGCCGCGCACCACCATCCGCCGGGACGTCGCGGAGGGCGTCGGCTGGCTGTGGCGGCACCGCTTCCTGCGCGGCCTGACCCTGGTGTCGGCCAGCACGTCGCTGGTGCAGTCGATGACCACCGGCGTCCTGGTGCTGTTCGCCCTGGAGGACCTCGGGATCGGTGAGGCGGGGTACGGGCTGCTGCTCACCGCGGCCGGTGTCGGTGCGGTCGTCGGCGGGCTCCTCGCCGCGCCGCTCGCCCGCCGGATCGGGCGCACCGCGACGCTGGTCGCCGGCGCCGTGCTCAGCGCGCTCGCCCTCGGCTCGATCGCGTTCACCGGGAACGCGCTGGTCGCCGGGGTGCTGTTCGGGCTGGAGACGGCCGGGGTGCTGTTCTGGAACGTGCTGACCATGTCGCTGCGCCAGGCGCTCATCCCCGAGGAGCTGTTCGGCCGGGTGCAGGGCGGCTACCGCACCCTGGTCTGGGGCGGGATCCCGCTCGGCGCGCTGGTCGGCGGGGTGCTGGCCGACGCCACGGCCGTGCGGACCGTCTTCGCCGTCGCCGGGGCGTGCCTGCTGCTGCTCGCCGGGGTGCTGTGGCGGCTGCTGGTGGTGCACCGCGGGCTGGTCGCCGGCGCCTTCGACGACGACGACTGAGCAGTTCGGGTCACCCCGAGCGGCGTGTCCGTGCGGGTCGGCGACCCCAACTGCCCACTCGACCAGCGGCGCTCACGGAACGACTGCACTGGTCCCGTTCCGCCCCCGCTCCTCGGTCGCTGGCGCTCCCTGCGATGCTCACGGCGGCGTCACGGGACGACTGCACTGGTCCCGTTCCGCCCCCGCTCCGCTCCTCGGTCGCTGGCGCTCCCTGCGATGCTCACGGCGGCGTCACGGGACGACGGTCACCGGCCAGCGGCCGACCCGCACCAGCCGCACCGCCACCGAGCCGACCACCCGGTGCCCGGCCTGTTCTGACGCCCCCACCAGGACGGCGTCGGCCGGCAGCGCGTCGGCGATCCGGGTCAGCTCGGCCACCGGGTCGCCGTGCACCGTGCGGTACTCCGCCTCGATGCCCAGCTCGTCGGCCCGCTCGGTGAGCTGGCGCAGCTCGGCGTCCACCGCGGCCGAGGCCTCCCGGGCCGCGACCTCGGCAGCCGGCACCCAGCCGGCCATCGGCGTGGTCGCCCCGGTGACGTAGACCGCGACCAGCCGGGAGTGCTGCCGGCGGGCCAGCCCGGCCGCGTAGGCGGCGGCCCGCAGCGACGTCGGTGAGCCGTCCACGCCGACGAGGATGACGCGGGGGCCGTCGGTGCCCCGCTCGAAGGCTCCTGGTGCGGTCACGTGCCGATCGTCCTCCGCGCCCGCCGGGCACCGGGACCAGGGTCAGGCCGAGGCCCGCTGCTGCAGCGCGGTGGCCTGGTCGGCGGCGGCGCAGTCGGCGGCGAGGTCGGCCAGCGCCCGGCGCAGCGCCACCCCCAGCCGGTCGGCCGGGACGTGCAGCTCGTCGCGGAGCAGCAGCGGCAGGCCGGTGCTGCCCATGGCGGCCTGCTGGGCGAGGTCCTCGGCCAGCACGGCCTGCTGGAGCGCGACCTCCGCGGCGACCACGTCCGGCGGCACGACCGCCGCGCCGCCGGTCCCGCGCAGCAGCACGCAGGTGTAGACCCGCGTCGAGTCGGCGTCCTCGGGCTGGAGCAGGAACAGGACGGTCCGCACCGCGCCGCCGTCCAGCTCCTCGACCCGCTGCAGCAGCTGGAACGGTGCGCGGTAGCGGTAGGTGGCCCGGCGCAGCGGGTTCCCGCCGGTGCCCGCCTCGGGGTCGTCGGACAACTGCTTCTGCACGCCGCGGAAGCCGCCGGGCTCGGGGGTGACCTCGGGGCCGGGCACCTCCTCGCCCGCCGCGGCGCCGGCGGTGCCGGCGTGCACGAACGGGACGTGCGCCGCGTCGAGGAAGGCGTCGGCGAGCAGCCCGGCGGGCGCGGTCGTGCGGGCCGGCCGCAGCCACCCGGCGGTGAACCGGGCGTCGGTCGTCTCCGGCACCTCGAGCAGCTCGTCGCGGGGCTCGGCCGGGGCGATCCAGATCAGCCCGTGCCGCTCGGTGACGCCCCAGGCCGGCGGGTCGGCCGCCAGCACGCCCGCGCGCCGGTGCACCGTCCAGTTCCGGCCGAGCAGCCGGGCCTGCAGGTAGCCCCCCTCGTGCAGCTCGGCGGAGAGCGCCACCGGGTGCCAGGCGTGCTCGAGTGCCGGGTCGAGGTTGCCGAACACCGGCCCGGCGGGCGGCGCGGGAGCGGGCACCGGCTCGGGGACCGGTGCGGCCACCCGCGGGGGCCGGACGGCGGGCGTGCGCTCCGGGGCCAGCCAGACCCAGCCGTCGCGCTCCTCGACCGCCCAGGGTGCCGAGAGGTCGGCGCGCGGGGGCGGTGTGCCGTCCGCCCCCAGCGACGGGATGTGCACGCAGCGACCTTCGGCGTTGAACTGCCAGCCGTGGTAGCCGCACTGCAACCGGCCGTCGACGACGGTGGCCGTCGCCAGCGGCACCAGCCGGTGCGGGCAGCGGGCCGACAGCGCCGTCACCTCGGCGCCGGGCCGCAGCCGGACGACGACGTAGGCCTGCCCGCCGGCGCCGACGGGGACCGGCGTCGTGCCCACCTCGGCGGAGCGGGCCACCGGGTACCAGCCGGTCTCGGACCCCGGCTGCGCGGGGACGCGGTGCGGGCCGGTCCGGGCGGTGCTGGTCCTGGTCGAGGCCATGCACCCATGCCACCACCTCGCCGTTTCCCCGGCGTTGCACCTGCGTGGACGTCAGGGGTCGTTCGAAAGTCGCCGCGTAACTATCGGAACACGAGCTCTCCCCAATGCCGGTGGCGCACCCTATGGTGACCGCGATCACCACTCAGGCCACGCACAGAGAGGTGTCCCGTGACCCCACCGACCGACCGCAAGCTCCTGACCCCCGAGGAGTACCGCCAAGCGCAGGAGTCCCCGGAGTTCGCGGAGCTGCGCCGCCGGTTCCGCAGCTTCGCCGTCCCGATGACGGTGGCGTTCCTGGCCTGGTACCTGCTCTACGTCCTGCTCTCGACGTACGCCCACGACTTCATGTCCACGCAGGTCTTCGGCAACGTCAACATCGGGATCCTGCTGGGCCTCGGGCAGTTCGTGTCCACGTTCCTGATCACCCAGCTCTACGTCCGGCACGCCGGCAGGTCCACCGACCCGATCGCCGACGAGATGCGCAACCGCCTCGAGGCGCACGAGTTCGCCGACCCGCACCGCGAGGAGACCACCCGTGGCTGACCTGATCGCCGCCGACGCCGGCACCATCGGCGAGCCGGCCGTCAACATCTCGATCTTCGGCGCCTTCGTCCTGATCACCCTGGTCATCACGTTCAAGGCCAGCCGCAACAACAAGAGCGCGGCCGACTTCTACGCCGCCGGCCGCAACATCAGCGGCACCCAGAACGGCCTGGCGATCGCCGGCGACTACCTGTCGGCCGCCTCGTTCCTGGGCATCGCCGGCGCCATCGCCGTCTACGGCTACGACGGCTTCCTGTACTCGATCGGCTTCCTGGTCGCCTGGCTGGTGGCCCTGCTGCTCGTCGCCGAGCTGCTGCGCAACACCGCCCGGTTCACGATGGCCGACGTCCTGGCGTTCCGGATGCGGCAGGGCCCGGTGCGCACCGCGGCCGCCATCTCGACCCTGGTGGTCAGCCTCTTCTACCTGCTCGCGCAGATGGCCGGTGCGGGTGGCCTGGTCACCCTGCTGCTGGGTGTCAGCGGCGAGGCCGCGCAGGCCCTCGTGGTGGTCGTCGTCGGCGCGCTGATGATCTTCTACGTGCTCGTCGGCGGCATGCGCGGCACCACCTACGTGCAGGTCATCAAGGCCACGCTGCTCATCGCCGGCGCCTTCGTGATGACCGTGTGGGTGCTCGGCAAGTACGGGTTCAACCTGTCCTCGCTGATCGGCGGCGCGATCGACAACGGCGGTCAGGCGGTCGCCGAGCCCGGCGCCCAGTACGGCCTGACCAACGTGACCAAGCTCGACTTCATCAGCCTCGGGCTGGCCCTGGTGCTCGGCACCGCCGGCCTGCCGCACGTGCTGATGCGCTTCTACACGGTGCCGACGGCCAAGGACGCCCGTCGCTCGGTGGTCGTGGCCATCTGGCTGATCGGCATCTTCTACATCTTCAGCCTGGTCATCGGCTACGGCGCGGGTGCGCTCGTCGGGCGCGAGGAGATCCTCGCCGCGCCGGGTGCGGTCAACGCGGCGGCTCCGCTGCTCGCCTTCGAGCTGGGCGGCACGGCCCTGCTGGGGATCATCTCCGGCGTCGCGTTCGCCACCATCCTGGCCGTCGTCGCGGGCCTGACGATCACCGCGTCGGCGTCCTTCGCGCACGACATCTACGCCTCGGTGATCAAGAAGGGCAACGCCGCACCGGGCTCGGAGGTCAAGGTCGCCCGGATCGCCGCGATCGTGATCGGCGCCGTCGCCATCGGGCTGGGCATCCTGGCGCTCCAGGCGGGGCTGAACATCGCCTTCCTGGTGGCGCTGGCCTTCGCGGTGGCCGCGTCGGCGAACCTGCCGACCATCCTCTACACGCTCTTCTGGAAGAACTTCACCACCCAGGGCGCGCTGTGGTCGATCTACGGCGGGCTCATCGCCTGCGTCACGCTGATCATCTTCTCGCCGGTGGTGTCGGGTGCCCCGGTGAACCCGGCGACCGGGAAGAGCACCTCGCTCCTCCAGGACGTCGACTTCTCCTGGTTCCCGCTCAACAACCCGGGGCTGGTCTCCATCCCGCTGTCGTTCTTCCTCGGCTGGCTGGGCACCAAGCTCTCCAAGGAGCGCCCGGACGTCGGCAAGTACGCCGAGCTCGAGGTCCGGTCCCTCACCGGCATCGGCGCGGAGAAGGCCGTCCAGCACTAGGAGGACCCCGTCCTCCTCACCCCTCGCAGGCTCGGGGCGAGCCCCTGGACGGGGCCGAAGGGCAACGGCGCGAGGCGCGTCCCCCGTGGGGGGCGCGCCTCGCGGCGTGTCATGCGGCGGCGGGTTCCTCGGCGAGGACGACGTCCGGGGCCATCGCGTCGACGGCGACGGTCGCCGCCGCGACGGCCCCCAGGGTCGACCGGCGACGTCGGACGACGGAGCGGCTGACCAGGCCGGCGAGCACGGCGCAGCCGGCGAGGGCGTGCTGACCCGGGGCGGCCAGGGCGATGACGATCGCGGTGGCGTAGACGGCCGACAGCAGCACGGTGGCGACCGGGAGCCGGCCGGTCAGGTGCAGCGCGGGGACGTGCAGGGCGGGCAGGTGCGGGGCGGACACGGGCAGGTGCACGGCGGAGACCTCCAGCAGGTGATCGGGCGCCCGCCGGGCCGGCGTCCCAGGACCGCTCGCGAGCGGGTCGGGGGCGCCGGCACGGCGACGGCGACGGGGTGCCTCACGCGTGCGGACGCGCGAGGCGGCACCTCACTTGAGGGCGTCCTTGGCCTTCTGCAGGAGGCCGGTGATCTCGGTCTGCGGCGTGCCGTAGAGCCGCGGGTCGCCCGGCGGCAGGATCGGCGCGTCGGCCATCGCCTGGATCGGGGCGGCGCGGAACACGTTGTCCGTGCCGTCGAGCGCCGGGCCGCTGGCCCAGCGGCCGTTGGCGGCCTCGGGGCCGTCGGAGGCGTCGATGAAGGTGTAGGCGAACTCCGGCAGCTCCTCCTCCAGCGGGAACGCCTCCGGCACCGGCAGGCCCTCGAGCCCGTCCTCCTTGAGCTGCTCCATGGCGGCCAGCCACTGCTGCTGGTGGTAGTGGTCCCGGGTGAGCAGGAAGCGGAGCAGGTCCTTGACGCCGTGGTCGTCGGTCATGTTCCAGAGCCGGGCGACCTGCAGGCGGCCCTGCATCTCGGCGGTGGCGTTGTAGGAGAAGTCGGCCATCAGGTTGCCGCTGGCGGTGACGTACGCGCCGGTCCAGGGGTTGCCCATGCTGTCCATGTAGGACGCGCCGCCGCCGTTGACGATCGGGTGCTGCGGGTTGTGCTGGCCGTAGCCGGCCGCGGCCTCCTTGGTGCGGTCCGCCGCGTCGGGCTTGAGCGGCATGTGGTCCAGCAGCCGGTCGATGCAGGTCACGATCATCTCGACGTGGGCCAGCTCCTCGGTGCCGATGGCCAGGAGCAGGTCCTTGTACTTGCCGGGCAGGCGGCAGTTCCAGCCCTGCAGCAGGTACTGGGTGGCGACGGTCATCTCGCCCCACTGGCCGCCGAGCACCTCCTGCATCTTGCGGGCGAAGTCCGGGTCCGGGCCGTCGGGCTTGGCCTCGAACTGCAGGGCGTGGGTGTGCGTGAACACGGGCGTTCTCCCTCTGCGTCGTCGTCGTCGCCGCCCTCGCGGTGACACCTCTCTGATGCCCCCGCCCGCTGTCACCCCCGTGCCGTCCCGTGGCCCCTCGGGGCCGACCTGCGCGGGCCCCCCGTCAGCGGTCGGGCAGCGCGACGACCAGGGTGAACGCGCCGTCGGCCCCCTGCGACCACAGCAGCCGGCCGCCGAGCTCCCGGGTCTGCCGCCGCACCGACCACAGGCCCAGGCCGTCCAGGTCGACCGGCGGCGTCTCCTGGCTCAGCCGGCTCACCACGGCCTCGGCCGGCACCCCGGCCTGGGTCACCGCGAGCCGCACCCACCCGTCGCGCCGGTCGGCGTCCAGCCGGACCGGCCGGCCCTCCCCATGCCGGTGGGCGTTCTCCAGCAGGTTGGTGAGCACCCGCTGCACCCGCGCGTCGGCCACACCGACGTCGGCGGCGTCCTCGCCCAGCCGTACCGCCAGCTGGTGCGCCGGCAGGCCCGAGGCGTCGACCGAGGCGCGGACGACGTCGACCAGCCGCCGGGTGCCGCGCCGTCCCGGGGCGCCGCCGGTTGCGTCGGCGGTGCGCAGCATCGAGGCCAGGTGCCGGGTCTGCGCGCGGGCGAGCTCGAGCAGCTCGGACCCGGCGGTGTCGTCGTCCAGCCGGGCCAGGGCCGACTCCAGCGCGGCCAGCGGGCTGCGCATGTCGTGGCACATCGCCCGCACCAGGGCGTCGCCGGTGCTCACCTGCTCCGGTGCGGACGGGCGGAACCGGGTGCGCAGCGTGCGCACCACCTCGGTGACCAGATGGGGGAACGAGCCGGTCCGCGTGTCAGCTGCGAGGGTCACGGGCACCTCCGGGTTGCGGTCGGTCAGCCACGCCGGGCGCAGCGAGACCTGTGGGAGAGACATGGAGGGCTTCGACGCCGAGGCTGGGCACCGACCCCCCGTGGACGTGGTCGTCATCGACGACCACCCCTTGTTCAGCCGGGGGCTGGAACTGCTGCTGCCCCCGGAGAGCGGTGGGCGGGTACGGGTGGTGGGCACCACCGAGGACGCCTCGGCCGGTGCGGCGCTGGTGCGGCGGCACAACGCGGACGTCGCCGTCGTCGACCTGCACATGCCCCCGCCCGGTGGCACCCGGGCGATCGCGGCGATCCACCGCGCCGACCCGATGGTGCGGATCGTCGCGCTGTCCGGGCTGGCCGAGGCCGACGCGGCGCTCGAGGCGCTGCGCGCCGGGGCCAGCGGCTTCCTGCCGAAGACGACGTCGCCCGAGGCGCTGGTCCGGCCGCTGCTCGCCGTCCTGGACGGCTGGTCGGTGATCCCGGAGGAGCTGCTGCGCCAGCTGCTGCACGACGCGGCGCCCACCGCCGACCGGGGCATCGCCAGCCGGCTCTCCGCCGACGACCGGCGGCTGTGGCGGCTGGTGGCCGCCGGCACCAGCACCGTCGACATCGCCACCACGCTGCACGTCTCCGAGCGCACGGTGAAGCGGCTGGTGGCCAACCTGCTGCGCCAGCTCAAGGTCTCGACCCGGGTGGAGGCCGCGGCGCTGGCCGGCCGGGTGGGGCTGGAGGGCACGGCGAACTGACCGGCGCGGGGGCGGGCAGCTCGGCAGCATCACGCGCGCCCTACCCGGTGCCCCCGCCCGCATTCCCGGACCGGACAGTTCCGTAGCGCTCCGGTCGCCGTCGCTACTGTCCGCGCATGGCCGACCTCCTCTGCTGCGTCGACATCGGCTCCACGTGGACCAAGGCGGCGCTGGTCGAGCCGGCCGGTGGCCGGCTGGTGGCGACCCGGCAGGCCCCGACGACGCCCGACGACGTGGTCTCCGGCGTGCTGGCGGCCACCGCGGGGTGGGACGCCCCGGTCCGGGCGTGCTCCAGCGCGGGCGGCGGGCTCCGGCTGGCGGTGGTCGGCTACGAGGAGCTGATCAGCGCCGAGGCGGGGCACCGGGCCGCGCTGTCGGCCGGTGCGCGGGTGGTGCACGTGGCCGCCGGGCGGCTCTCCGGCGCGGCGCTGGCCGAGCTGGCCGGGGTGGCGCCCGACGTCGTCCTGCTGGTCGGCGGCACGGACGGCGGGGAGGCCGGGGTGCTGCTGCACAACGCGGCCGCGCTGGCCGGGCTGGCGCGGCCGATCCCGGTCGTGGTGGCCGGGAACGTCGCCGTCCGGGACGAGGTGGTCGCGCTGCTGGCCGACGCCGGGATGCCGGTGACCCCCGCCGACAACGTGCTGCCCGACATCGGCCGGCTGGCGCCGGAGTCGGCGCGGGCTGCGATCCGGGACGTCTTCCTCACCCACGTGATCGGCGGCGACCGGCTGTCGACCGACCCGCGGCTGCGGCGGTGGGTGCGGTCGGTGACCCCGGACGCCGTGCTGGACGGCGTCGCGGCGCTGGCCGGGCTGCGCGCCGGCGCCGAGGTGCCCGGCGTGCTGGTGCTCGACGTCGGCGGCGCCACCACCGACGTGCACTGCGTCCCGGTGGCCGACGCCGAGCAGTCGGCGCTGCAGCGCTCGGCGGTCGGCGTCCCAGCCCGGCGGCGCACCGTGGAGGGCGACCTCGGGGTGCAGGCCAGCGCCGGGGCGCTGCGCGAGGCGGCCGCGGCCGAGGGGCTGGCACCTCCCGGCGCGGACGGGCTGTCGCTCGGCGAGGCGGCCGCGGTGGTGGCGCTGCGCCGGCACCTGCGGGCGGAGGCGGCCTACGGCCCGGGTGGGGCCAGCGCGCGGGGCGTGGGGCTGGTGGTGCTGTCGGGAGGTGTCTTCCGTCACTCCGACCCGGCCGCGGTGGCCGCCGTGGTGGAGCGGGTGGCCGCCGATCGGGGCGGGGCGGGGGGCGTGCTGGCCGGCACCCAGGTCGTCGTCGACACGCAGTACGTGCTGGCCGGGGCGGGTCTGCTGGCCGACGACCACCCCGTGGCGGCTGCCGGGCTGCTGCGCACGCTGCTGCCCAGGTGAGCCGCCGGGACCGCTCCCGGCCGCGACGCGCTGCCCGCTGAAAGCCTGTCACGGAGCGATACCGAACCGTTACAGTTCGCTCGCTCCGCCGCTGCGACGCAGACGTCTGCAGGCCCGGTCTCCCTCCTCGAGCACGACGAGAGATCTCTGATGATGACGAACCTGGCAGCTGCGATGGTGGCCGCCGTGCTGGCCCTGATGGGCTCCGGCACGCCGACCCCCGCCCCCGCCCCCGTCGCCGCGCCCGTGGCGGCCCCGGCGAGCTCCCTCCCGAGCGCGCCGGCGACCACGGCGCCCGCCCCGTCGGCCGTACCGGCGACGACCACCCCGGCCGCGACGCCGGTCGCGGCCGTGACCGGCTCGGCGCTCTCCTGGGCCCCGCCGGCCGGCTGGCAGGCCTTCCCGCAGAAGACGGTCACCTCGGCGACCGCGCTCACCGTGCTGGACGGCCGCGGCGGCGACCTGCGGGTCACCCTGCCCAGCACCCCGGTCGGCCCGATCACCATCCAGAACTGCCGCAACGCCGTCCTCATCGGCGGCAGCATCCGGGTGCTGCCGTCCTCGCTGGTCAACGGCGCCGACCAGCGCGCCATCTACGTCAAGGGCTGCACCGGCACCGTGCACATCGAGGGCGTGCTGATCGACGGGAACGTCGCGGGCGCCGAGTCCGACGGGATCGCGGTGAGCGCGCCGTCGGCGGTCGTACAGGTGCAGAACGTGCGGGTGATGGGGCTGCGCGGCAGCGAGAGCGGCAACCACGCCGACGTCTTCCAGCCCTGGGGCGGGGTGCGGGAGTACCGCATCGACCGGCTCACGGCCAGCACCAACTACCAGGGGATCAACGTCAAGCCGGCCACCGGCGGCATCGGCTCGGGGACGATCCGCAACACCAACATCGCCAGCTCCGGG
This sequence comes from Modestobacter versicolor, assembly GCF_014195485.1. Lineage (NCBI taxonomy): Bacteria > Bacillati > Actinomycetota > Actinomycetes > Geodermatophilales > Geodermatophilaceae > Modestobacter > Modestobacter versicolor. Next base: position 2,947,457 of record NZ_JACIBU010000001.1, on the reverse strand, counting down.
GTCACGCCCGTCGACAAGGGCGGCTACTTCTTCTGGATGAACTGCGACCAGCACCCGATCGCGCTGGAGGACGTGTACGTGTCCCCGCGCAGCGGGCGGGTGTTCGGGCAGAGCGTCTGGCCCGGCATCACCAACGCCACCTGCCCGGCGACCGTGTCCGGTGGGGTGGCGAGCTGGCCGGGCTCCCCGTCGACGACCGGTGTCGTCCGCCAGGGCGCGCCGCTCGGCGGCGACTTCGTCCCGGCCGGCACCGTGGGCGCCGGGTACGTCTCCCCCGGCTACCGCTGACCGGGGGGCCGACGGGCCCGCGCGCCGTCAGCCCACCCGGATGCCGAGCTCGGCGGCCATGCCGGCCGACCAGCCGGCGAGCTGCGCCCCGCTGATCGTGCAGCCGCGCAGGCCGGTGACGCCGTCCAGCTGCTCCACCTCGGCGCCGCGCAGGTCCACGCCCCGGTTGCGGGTGCCCGCGAGCACCAGCGAGCCGATCGTGCACCCGGCCAGCCGGACGTCGCGCAGGTCGGCGCCGCTGAGGTCCAGCTCCCCGATGGTGCAGCCGGTCAGCGTGAGGTCGACCGCCGTGGCTCCGCGGAGGTTCACGAAGTCGACCTTCACGCCGTCCAGCGCGACCCGGGTGAGCTGGGCGCCGTGCGCGGTCAGCGCACCGAACCGGCCGCCGGACGCCACGACGTCCAGCAGCGTCGCGCCGACCAGCGACCAGTCCGGGGACCGCAGGTCGGTGAGCAGGCAGCTGGCCAGCCGGGCGCGGTCGAAGACCACGCCGGCAACGTCGCAGTCGGCCAGCGCGCACTCCAGGAAGCGGGCGCCGGTGGCGTCGCCGGTGAGCTCCAGGCCGGTGTAGCGCAGCCCGTCGGCGGTGCCCCCGCCGGTCAGCTCCGGTCCGGGGGCGTCGTCCAGCTCGGGGAGCAGGGCCTGGAGGTCGTCGGCGTCGATCGGCACGACCCCATCCTGGCCTCAGCGGCGCCGGCCCGGTCCCCGACCCCGGCCGGAGCCCCTGCCCCGGTCGGGTCGCGCGCCCGGGCGCGGGGGCAGCGTCCGCGACGGGGACGGCGGCGGGGGACCGGCAGCGGCGAGGGCGGCCGGGGAGCCCGGCGGCGGGAACCGGCGCAGCACGTACAGCTGCTGGCCGAGGGTCCACAGGTTGTTCGTCGTCCAGTACAGGAGGACGCCGACGGGGAAGAAGAAGCCGGTCACCGCCAGGCTGGTCGGCATCCCGTAGAGCAGCAGCCGCTGCACCGTCGCCGCCTGGCCGGTGACCGGCCCCGAGCGCCGCTGCGTCGCCCGCTGGGTGAGGAAGCTGGTGAGGCACATGGCGACGATCAGCACGACGGCGACCACCGCCGTCGTCGTCCCGGCCGGGTGGTCGGTGAACGAGCTGGAGACCGGAGCGCCGGCCAGGGTCGCCTCGGCGGCCTGCTGGGTCAGCTCGTAGGACCAGCTGTAGAGCCCCTCCTTGCCCGGGGCGAGCCGGCGCAGCACGTGCAGCAGGGCGAGGAACACCGGCACCTGCAGCAGGGCCGGCAGGCAGCCGGCGAGCGGGCTGACGCCGCGCTCCTGCTGGAGCCCGCGGATCGCGGCCGCGAGGGCCTGCGGGTCGTCGCGGTGCTGCGCGCGCAGCGCCTGGACCTGCGGCTGCAGCTCCTGCACGGCGCGCTGGGAGCGCACCTGCCGGGTGGACACCGGGAACAGCAGCAACCGGACGGTGACGACGAGCAGGGCGATCGCCAGGGCCCAGGCGGCGCCGCTGGCCGGGTCGAGGACGGTGGAGAACAGCGCGTGCCACTGCTTCAGCAGCCACGCGATCGGGGTGTAGAGCCAGTCGAGCACGGGGGGACCTCGAGACGGGTCGGGGCGCGGCGCGCCCTCGGGGCGCGACGCGGGGAACACGGAGGTGCCCGGTCTCCTCGGGAGACGGGCGGGCGCGCGCAGCAGGACCGCTGCGGCGGTGGGCCGGCTCAGCCGGCGGCGGACCGCGGGAGGGTCAGGCGGGCTGCGGTGCCCGGGGGAGCACCCGGCCGGGAGCGCGGGGGCTGCTCTGCCGGCGGAACACGCCGCGGCGGCACCTCTCGTCGTTCGCGGGGGCGTCGGGGGAGACCTCGGTGCGGGTGGCGACATGAGCGGCCCGCGGCGCCCGGGTGAGCAGCCCGGCGGCCAGCGCGACGGTCAGCGCGGCGCTGAGCGCGGTGACCGACGCGGCCGAGCCGTCGACGGGGATCACCAGCACCAGGGCGCTGAGCAGGCAGGACAGCAGCAGAGCGCGCCGCGTCGCCAGCTCGGAGACCCATGCCACGGCTCCAGTGTGGGCCCGGCGGGGCCGGCGGAGCAAGATCAGCCGCCGCGGGCGGGTTCCAGCGTGGCGGCCCAGGCACCGGACGCGGCGCGGGTGAACGGGGCGGCCTCCTCGGCGGCCATGTCCACCGCCGCGTAGCCGCCCCGGCCGGCGCCCACGCAGGCCAGCACGGTCACCAGCCCGGCCCGGCGCTGGACGACGCTCTGCCGTACCTGCCAGCCGACGACCGCCCGCCGCTGCAGCACGGTGTGCTCCTGCACGAGCCAGCCCGACCGCACCGCGAACGACCGCGGTCCGGCGGTGTGCCCCAGGGCCGCGTACCTGGCCCGGCCCAGCGGCACCCCCAGCACGGTCAGCACGGCGCCGGCGGCGAGCAGCCACCACCAGCCGGCCAGCGGGGTGAGCACCGCGCCCGCCAGCAGCACGGCCAGCCCCAGGCCGCAGGCCCGGACGACGCTGCGCCGGCGGGCGGCCGGCGGGTGCCGGCGCAGCTCGCCGGGGTCGTCGACCAGCCGGGCGGCCAGCCTCCAGGCGGCCGGCCGCGGGCCCAGCGGCAGCAGCTGCCCGCGCCGGGCGGCGTCGCCCAGCCCGGTGACCAGCGCGCTGGCCCGGGCCGCGCCGGCCAGCCGCATGCCCAGGCCCGCGCTGATCGTCCAGCCGCGGATCCGGTCGATCTCCAGCTCGGTGTGCCGGCGGGTGACCAGCCCGCGGACGGCGACCAGCGACCCGCCGCGGCGGACCAGCCGGAACCGCCAGTTGACCGCCGCGCAGCCGATGACCGACCCGGCGACCAGCACGACCACCGCGGCGACCAGGAAGAGCGCCACGACCGTCGTCCCGGGCAGGTCGGGCTGGCCCAGGTCGGGACGCCACCGGTCGGGCACCTCGTCGGCCACCCGGAACAGCGCGCCGACCGCGGCCATCGGGACGGCGAGGTAGCCACCGACCAGCGGGGCGTAACGCAGCCAGCGGGGGTCGAAGCGGGTGTACTCCTCCTCCGGCTCGGGCCCGGCGGGCTCGCCGTCCGGGCCCACCTCGACACCGGCCGGCACCCGCCGGGTCAGCAGCCGGGCCCGGAGCCGGTCGCCCTCGGCGCGCGGGACGCCGTCGACGACGAGCTCCTCCTCCTTGCCGCCGACCGAGCCGGCCGCCGCGTCGATGCGCACCCGGACCAGGCCGACCAGCCGGTGCAGCGCCGGTGCCTCGACCTCCACGCCGCGGATGCGGTCGATCGGCACCGTGCGCACCGACCGGGAGAGCAGCCCGCGGGTGACGACGACCGACGTCGGGCCGTCGGCGTAGCTGAAGCGCCACCAGGACAGCGCGGCCCACAGCAGCGACAGCAGCGTGACGGCCACCGCCAGCACGACCACCGTCGTCGGGCCGTCGCCCAGCCCGCGGCCGGCGGCGACCGCCAGCACCACCGGCACCAGCGCGCGGGCCTGCTTGAAGGTGACCGTGTGCAGCACCAGCACCCAGGCCGACGTCCGCCGGCCGGCCGGCTGGCGGGTGTCGCTCACGTGGCCTCGTCCCGGACCAGCTCCGCCCGGCGGGCCAGGTCGTCGGCCACCCGGCGCGCGACCTCGGCCTCCAGGTGCGGGATGCGCACGGTGCCCTGCGAGGAGGCGGTCAGCACCGCCACGCTGGCCAGGCCGAACACCTGCTGGACGACGCCGCGGGTGACGTCGACGGTCTGGATCCGGGAGACCGGCACCAGCGTCCAGGTGCGGTCCAGCCAGCCGGTGAGGGTGTAGACCGCCTCGGCGGTGATCTCCCAGCGGTGCACCCGGTAGCGCAGCCGGGGGCGGACCCCGATGGCGACGACGCCGTACACCACGACCAGCACCGGCCCGGCCCAGCGGACGACGGTGACCAGCCACCCGGCGTCCGCGGGGACGAAGAGCAGGAAGGCGGTGACCGCCAGGCCGTAGACCACGGTGCCGAGCACCCCCTGGGCCACCCACAGCCCGATCGCCGAGCGGGACAGCGACCAGGCGGGCTCGCGGACGGGCGCCGGCGGGGGAGGGGACATCGCTCTCATCCTGGCAGTGCCCGGCCACCGGCTGCCCGCTCCGCCGGTGGCCCGAGGTGGTGCGTGGGACCATGGCGAGCGTGATGATGCCGCAGCAGGTGCCCTCCGTGCCGGCCGCCGAGGTGCCCGAGGACGCCGTCGTGCTCGACGTGCGCGAGGACGACGAGTGGGTGGCCGGGCACATCGAGGGTGCGACCCACATCGCCATGGGCGATGTCCCCGCCCGCCTCGGCGAGGTGCCGGACGGCGACCCGATCTACGTGACCTGCCGGGCCGGCGGCCGCTCCGCGCGGGTCACCGCCTGGCTGAACCAGAACGGCTACGACGCGGTCAACGTCGCCGGGGGCATGGGCGAGTGGGACGCGGCCGGCCGGCCGATGGTGAGCGAGACCGGCCGCCCCCCGTACGTCGTCTAGCCCTTCACCGGGTACTCGGCGAAGCGGCTGCGCAGGTCCTTCTTGGAGAACTTGCCGACGCTGGTCTTGGGCACCTCGTCGATGAACTCCACCGCGTCGGGCAGCCACCACTTGGCCACCAGCGGCCGGATGTGGTCGAGGATCTCCTCCTCCGTGGCGGTCTCGCCCGGCTTGAGGACGACGCAGGCCAGCGGGCGCTCGTCCCACTTGGGGTGCGGGATCGCCACGACGGCCGCCTCGGCGACCTTCGGGTGGCTCATGATCGCGTTCTCCAGGTCGACCGAGGAGATCCACTCGCCACCGGACTTGATCAGGTCCTTGGTGCGGTCGGCGATCCGGATGTTGCCGTACTCGTCGAGCGCCGCGACGTCACCGGTCTTCATCCAGCCGTCGGGCGTCGACAGCTCCACCCCGGCGTCGGGGTTGTAGTAGTCCTTCGCGCACCACGGGCCGCGCACCTGCAGCTCGCCGGTCGCGGTGTCGTCCCAGGGCAGCGTGTCGGTGGTGCCGGCCTCGACGATCCGCGCCTCCACGCCGAACAGCGGCACACCCTGGCGCGCGCGGCGGGCGGTCTTCGTCTCCTCGTCGGCGTCCTGCCAGCGCCGGCTGAGCGTGCCGCCGGAAGCGACCGGGTGCGTCTCGGTCATGCCCCACGCCTGGTAGATGGGCAGCCCGACCTGCTCCTGGTAGGCCTGCGAGAGCGCCGGCGGCACCGCCGAGCCGCCGCAGCCGATCTTGCGCAGCTTGTGCGGGCGGCCGGCCAGGTGCGGCAGCACGCCCTGCCAGATCGTCGGGACGCCGGCGGTGAAGGTGACGTCCTCGTCGACGATCAGGTCGGCCAGCGCCTGCGGCTGCATCATCGCGCCGGGGAAGACCATCGCGGCCCCGGCCGCCGGCGCCGCCTGCGCGATGCCCCAGGCGTTGGCGTGGAACATCGGGACGACGGGCATCGCGACGTCCTCGACGCCGATGCCGAAGCCGTTGGGCGCGACCACCGCCATGGTGTGCAGCACCGTCGAGCGGTGGGAGTAGACGACGCCCTTGGGGTTGCCGGTCGTGCCGCTCGTGTAGCACATCGAGGCCGCTGAGCTCTCGTCGGTGACGTGGAACTCGACCGGCTCGGCATCGGCCAGCAGGGTCTCGTAGTCGAGCACCCGCGGGTCGTCGGGGACCGGGTTGTCGCCGCCGTCGTCCATCACCACGACGTGGTGCACGGTCTTCATCGAGTCGATCAGCGGCCACAGCAGCGGCAGCACGGTGCGGTCGACGAAGACGACCTCGTCCTCGGCGTGGTTGGCGATGTAGGTGAGCTGCTCGGGGAACAGCCGCACGTTCAGCGTGTGCAGCACCCGGCCGGTGCACGGCGCGGCGAAGTAGAGCTCCAGGTGCCGGGCGGAGTTCCAGGCGAACGTGCCCACCCGGCCGTCGGCGGTGATGCCCAGGGTGTCCAGCACGCCGCCGAGCCGCCGGGTGCGCTGCGCCCACTCGGCGTACGTGGTGCGCACCTTGCCGCCGGGGTTGTTCGTGACGATCGGGACGTCGCCGTGGTGCTGCTCGGCGTGCCGGAAGATCGTGTCGACGGTCAGGGGGACGTCCTGCATCAGCCCGCGCATGGCCGCATGGTGCCAGTGACCCGGCTCACGTTCCACCCGTCCCGGAACGCCCGCCGTCGGGCTGGCCCGACCCGCGGACACCGGCTGGCGTCATCGACGCGGCGGCCGGCGTCCAGCAAGATCGACTCCGAGGCACAGCGGACGTCTTCGTCCATCCCACCGAGGTCGACCCTCTCGACGTCGGGCCCTGGTCCGATGGCCGTCCGCCGCGCCCTGGACATGATCGAGATCGACAGCGCCGTCGACGTGACCTGCGACGAAGACGGAGATGAGCTGATGAGGATCACCAGGAGGCGCCCGGCAGCGGTCGGCGCCACGGCACCGGAGCAGCCGGCGGCCGACCCGCGCGAGGTGGTGTCGCTGCGGGACGTCGCGCGCACCTACGGGCGCGGCGACTCCACCGTGCACGCGCTGCGGGGGGTCTCGGTCGGCATGGCGCGCGGCTCGTTCACCGCGGTGATGGGCCCGTCGGGCTCGGGCAAGAGCACCCTGCTGCAGACCGCGGCGGGGCTGGACCGCCCCACGTCGGGCTCGGTGCTGCTCGGCGGCACCGACCTGACCACGCTCAGCGAGGAGCAGCTGACCCGGCTGCGCCGCGAGCGCATCGGGTTCGTCTTCCAGTCCTTCAACCTGCTGCCCTCCCTGACGGCGGAGGACAACGTGCTGCTCCCGCTGCGGCTGGCCGGCCGGCCGGCCCGGCGGCGGATGGCGGCCGAGGTGCTTGAGCGGGTCGGCATGGGCGGGTACGCCCAGCGGCGCCCGGCCGAGCTCTCCGGCGGCCAGCAGCAGCGGATCGCCATCGCCCGGGCGCTGGTCAGCCGCCCCGACGTCGTCTTCGGCGACGAGCCCACCGGGGCGCTGGACAGCGGGACGGCGACCGAGGTGCTCGGTCTGCTGCGCGGCATCGTCGACCAGGACGGCGCGACCGTCGTCATGGTCACCCACGACCCGCGCGCCGCCTCCTACGCCGACCGGGTGCTGTTCCTCGCCGACGGCCGGCTGGTCGCCGACCTCGCCGGCCCGTCGGTGGCCGAGATCGCCGACCGGATGGTCCAGCTGACCGGGGGCGCGCCCGCCGGGGCGGGGTCGCTGCGATGAGCTGGCGCCCCAACGGGCTGGCCCGCGCGTCCGTGCGGGCCCGGCCCTCCTCCTTCGTCGGCGCCTTCGTCGCGCTGCTGTTCGCCTCCACGGTGGTCTCGGCCGCCGCCCTGTTCCTGCAGACCGGCATCACCACCGGTGCCGACCCGGTCCGGTACGCCGGCGCCCCGGTGGTCGTCGCCGCCGACGACGAGCTGCGCGAGCGGCAGGGCGACGGCTGGACCGCCACGCTCCCGCTCGCCGTCCGCCCGCTGGTCGACGCCGGGCTGGCCGGCGTGCTGGCCGATCTGCCGGAGACCGGCCAGGTCGTCGCCGACGTCGCCTTCGACGTGTCGCCGGCCGACCCGGACGTCGCCGGCGCGGCGGGGGCGACCTGGTCGGCCGGGGCGTGGTCGGCGGCCGCCCTGCAGCCCGTCCGGCCCGGCGCGACCGCCCCCGGGCCGGGCGAGGTCGTCCTGGACCGGGCCACCGCCGAGGCCGCGGGGCTGGAGGTCGGTGACCAGGTCCGGCTGACGACGGCGAACGGCACCGGGTCGTTCGAGGTGGCCGGGCTGGTCGACGGCGGCTCCACCCGGGCCTGGTTCGTCGACGACGACGCCCCGGCCCTGGCCGGCCACCCCGACCGGGTGGACGCCGTCACGGTGCAGCCCGCCGCGGGCACCTCGACCGCGGAGCTCGCGGCGGCCGTCCGGGCCGCCCTGCCCGACGTCCCCGCACCGGCCACCGGCTTCGTGGTGGCCACCGGCCAGGAGCGCGGCGAGGTCGAGACCGTCGGCTTCGGCGCCACCCGGGAGACCCTGGTGGCCATCGGCGGCTCGCTGGGCGGGGTGCTGCTGGTGGTGGCGGTCTTCGTGGTCATGTCCACCACCGGCCTGGCCGTCGAGCAGCGGGCGCGCGAGCTGGCCCTGCTGCGCGCGATCGGCGCGACCCCGCGGCAGCTGCGCCGCACCGTGGCCACCGAGACGGCCGTCGTCGCCCTGCTGGCCGCCCCGCTCGGGCTGGTGCCGGGCGTGCTGGTCGCCCGCTGGCTGCTGGGTGCGATGACCGACCGCGGCTACCTCGTGCCTGGCGTGGAGCTCGACACCGGACCGCTCGCCCTCGCCGTCACCGTGGCGGTGGTGGCCGGCGCCGCGCTGGTGGCCGGGCTGCTCGCCGCGCGCCGGCCGGCGCGGGTGCGGCCGGCCGAGGCGCTCCGCGAGTCCGCGACCACCGGCGGGCGGCTGGGGCCGCTGCGCTGGGTGCTCGGGCTGGTCGCGCTGGCCGGCAGCGTGCCGCTGCTCATCCTGTCCGCGACCTCCGCCGGCGACCTGGGCATGGGGCTGGGGGCGACCGTCGTCCTGGCGCTGCTGCTGGCCGTCGGGCTGCTCGGGCCGGTGGTCGCCGGGCTGGTCGCCCGGGCGGTCGAGCCGCTGCTCGACAGGCTGGGGGCGCCGGGCCGGTTGGCCGCGGCCAACGGCCGGGCCAACAACCGGCGGCTGGCCTCGGCGCTGGTGCCCCTGGTGATGGCGGTGGCCTTCGCGGGCACCCTGCTGCTCCTGCAGGGCAGCCTGCAGCGGGCGACCACCGAGCAGCGGGAGGCGGCGCTGCAGGCCGACACCGTCGTCACCTCCACCGGGGCGGGGCTCCCCGCCGAGCTGGTCGAGGAGGCCGCCGGGCTGCCCGGCGTGCAGGCGGCGGTGGGCGTGCTGCCGAGCTCGGTCGTCGCCGGTTCCGCCGGGGAGCTGATGTCGCACAGCGCCGCCGGCCTCACCGGCGACCTGGACGACGTCGCGCTCGCCCTGGACGTGGGCGTGCAGGACGGCGACCTCGCCGCGCTGCGGCCGGGCACCGGCGACGGGGACGACGGCACGGTCGCGCTGGACGCCCTGTTCGCCGGCTCGCTGGACGCCTCGGTCGGTGACGAGGTGCAGCTCTACGCCGCCGACGGCGCCCCGCTGCAGCTGCAGGTGGTCGCCCTCTACACCCGGGGGCTCGGGGTCGCCTCGGCCCTGCTGCCGCTGGAGACGGTGGCGCCGCACGCGCCCTCGGACCGGCTGGAGCAGCTGCTGGTCCGGCACGACGGGCCGGTCACCGCCACCGGGCGCGCGGCGCTGGCCGACCTGGTGGGGCCGGGCGGGTCGCTGACCGACCGGGAGACCGCCACGGTCGAGCAGCGCGCCGCCGGGGCGCAGGACAGCTGGCTGAACAACGTGTTCGCGGCGGGGCTGGCCGGGTTCGCCGCCATCGCCGCGGCCAACACGCTGGTGATGGTGGCGCTGTCCCGCCGGCGGGAGATCGGCCTGCTCGGGATGATCGGCGCCACCCGCCGCCAGGTGCTGCGCACCGCCCGGCTCGAGGCGCTCGTGGTGGCCGGCGCGGCCCTCGGGCTGGGCGCGGCCATCTCCTGGGTGACCCTGCAGCCGGCGGTCCAGGGGGCCACCGGGTCCGGGCCCTACGTCCCGCTGCCGGTCGCCGCCGGGATCGCCGGTGGGGTGCTGGTGCTGACCCTGGTCTGCACCTGGGCGCCGACCCGGCTGCTGCTCCGCCGCCCGCGCGCGGCCGCCGTCGGCACCCGCGAGTAGCAGGGCGCACCGGTGGCCCACCCCTCCGGGGGAGGCGCCACCGGTGTTCCGCCTGGCAGGAGGCACGTGAACGCGTCGTTACGCGACCGTGACGCGGGACTTGTGCCCCAGGGCTTGACGCACCCGGGTTGTTAGCGCTCACACTGTGGCTGTCCGCACAGATGCGGACCTGCGCCAACGGGCGGCAGATGTCTCGAAGGAGAGATGTGGCAGTGAACAAGAAGCTGGGGCTGACCGCCCTGGGCGCCGCGCTGGCGATCGGCCTGACGGCCTGTGGTGGCGAGGGTGCCGGCAGCAACTCGAACACCGAGGACGCGGCCCCTGAGGACCTCACCATCGGCGTCTCGATGCCGACCCAGACCTCCGAGCGCTGGATCGCCGACGGCGATGCCGTGCAGTCGCAGCTCGAGGACGCCGGCTACGAGGTGGACCTGCAGTTCGCGAACGACGACATCCCCACGCAGGGCCAGCAGATCGACCAGATGATCACCGAGGGCGCTGACCTCCTGATCGTCGCCGCGATCGACGGCACCGCGCTGAGCAGCCAGCTCCAGGCCGCCGCGGACGAGGGCATCAAGGTCATCAGCTACGACCGGCTCATCCGCGACACCGAGAACGTCGACTTCTACGTCAGCTTCGACAACTTCAAGGTCGGCGTCGCGCAGGGCACCGCCCTGCTGACCGGCCTGGGCGTGCTCAACGCCGACGGTTCCGAGGGCACCGCCACCGGGCCGTTCAACGTCGAGCTCTTCGCCGGCTCGCTGGACGACAACAACGCCGCCTTCTTCTTCGACGGCGCGATGTCGGTCCTGCAGCCCAAGATCGACGACGGCACGCTCGTCGTGAAGTCGGGTCAGACCGACATCGAGCAGGCCGCCACGCTGCGCTGGTCCCAGGAGACCGCCCAGAAGCGCATGGAGGACCTCCTCACCGGCAGCTACAGCGACGGCACCAAGGTCAACGGCGTCCTCTCGCCCTACGACGGCATCTCGCGCGGCATCATCACCGCCCTGCAGAACGCCGGCTACGGCCCGGACATCGCCTCGGCGAACCCGCTGCCCATCGTCACCGGTCAGGACGCCGAGATCGCCTCGGTCAAGCTGATCAACGACGGCGTCCAGAGCTCGACGATCTTCAAGGACACCCGGCTGCTGGCCGAGCAGGCCGTCACCGCTGCCCAGGCGTTCCTCGAGGGCAACGAGCCGGAGGCCAACGACACCGAGACCTACGACAACGGTGTCAAGGTCGTCCCGTCCTACCTGCTGCCCGTCGAGACGGTCTACAAGGACGACATCCAGTCCGTCCTGATCGACTCGGAGTACTGGACGGCCGACGAGGTCGCCAAGGGCCAGTCGGACTGACGTCCGCCCCACAGTCCCGGCCGGGCCTGGCAGCACGACTGCCGGGCCCGGCCGGTACCACCTCCTGACCCTGCTCTGTCGAACAGGTCGGGACAGCCCGGGTCGCCGGGCAACCGAACAAGGGGCCGGGTCTCTGACACCCGGCCCGACATCTGTGCAGAGAGGGCGAGGACGACGGCGTCCATGGACGACAACATCCTGGAGATGCGCTCCATCACCAAGACGTTCCCCGGCGTGAAGGCGCTGTCGGACGTGTCACTCGCGGTGCGGCGCGGCGAGGTCCACGCCATCTGCGGTGAGAACGGCGCGGGCAAGTCCACGCTGATGAAGGTCCTGTCCGGCGTGTACCCGGCCGGCAGCTACGACGGCGAGATCGTCTTCGACGGCGCCGTCCAGAAGTTCAGCGGCATCCGCGACAGCGAGCACGTGGGCATCGTGATCATCCACCAGGAGCTCGCGCTGGTGCCCTACCTGTCCATCGCGGAGAACATCTTCCTGGGCAACGAGCGCAAGGGCCGCTCCGGCCTCATCGACTGGAACAAGGCCAACGCCGACGCGGCCGAGCTGCTCGCCCAGGTCGGCCTGGACGAGAACCCGGTCACCCCGGTGGGCCAGCTCGGCGTCGGCAAGCAGCAGCTGGTGGAGATCGCCAAGGCCATCTCCAAGGACGTCAAGCTGCTCATCCTCGACGAGCCGACCGCGGCGCTCAACGACACCGACTCCGCGCACCTGCTCGACCTGCTGCGCCAGCTCCGCGACCGCGGGATCACCTCGATCATCATCTCGCACAAGCTCAACGAGATCGTCGCGATCGCGCAGCACACCACGATCATCCGCGACGGCCAGACGGTCGAGACGCTCGACATGAGCGCCCCGGACGTCGACACCGACCGGATCATCCGCGGCATGGTCGGCCGCGACCTGGAGTCCTACTACCCCGACCGCGAGTCGCACCCCGGCGAGGAGGTGCTGCGGGTCGAGGACTGGACCGTCAAGCACCCGACCCAGGACCGCCTCGTCGTCGACCACGCGAACTTCAACGTGCGGGCGGGCGAGGTCATCGGCATCGCCGGCCTCATGGGCGCCGGGCGCACCGAGCTGGCGATGAGCATCTTCGGCCGGTCCTACGGCCGGGACATCTCCGGTCGGGTCTTCGTTCACGGCCGCGAGGTCAGGGCGCGCAGCGTCTCCGAGGCCATCGACAACGGCATCGCCTACGCGACCGAGGACCGCAAGAAGTACGGCCTCAACCTCATCGAGGACATCCGGCGCAACGTCTCGGCGGCCGCGCTGGCCAAGCTGTCCACCCGCGGCTGGGTGAACGGCAACGAGGAGACCAAGGTCGCCGAGGACAGCCGGCGCGACATGAACATCAAGGCGCCGAGCGTCTCCTCGATCGTCGGCAAGCTCTCGGGCGGCAACCAGCAGAAGGTCGTGCTGTCCAAGTGGCTGTTCACCGACCCCGACGTGCTGATCCTCGACGAGCCCACCCGCGGCATCGACGTCGGCGCCAAGTACGAGATCTACACGATCATCAACAAGCTGGTGGCGGCCGGGAAGGCCGTCATCGTCATCTCGTCCGAGCTGCCCGAGCTGCTCGGCATCTGTGACCGCATCTACACGCTCTCGGCCGGGCGCATCACCGGCGAGCAGCCGGTCCGTGAGGCCACGCAGGAGAGCCTCATGAAGCTCATGACCAAGGAGAGGGAGCTCGCAGCATGACCAGGACCGCGGGTCCAGAGACCAACGAGACCCCGGCTGAGGTGTCCGACGCCCAGTCGAAGGCCCTGAAGACCGGCACGAGCGACCTCCGTGAGCTGCTCACCCGCAACCTGCGGCAGAGCGGCATCTACGTGGCGTTCTTCGTCGTCGTGGTGCTCTTCGCCATCCTCACCGGCGGCACGTCGCTGAGCCCGGGCAACATCACCAACATCGTCCTGCAGTACAGCTACGTGCTGGTGCTGGCGATCGGCATGGTCATCGTGATCATCGCCGGCCACATCGACCTGTCGGTGGGCTCGGTGGTCGCGCTCAGCGGGGCCACGTCCGCCGTCCTGGTGATCCGGCACGGCGCCCCCTGGTGGGTCGGCATGCTGGCCGCCATCGCGGTCGGCCTGGCCGTCGGCGCGTGGCAGGGCTTCTGGGTCGCCTACGTCGGCATCCCGGCGTTCATCGTGACCCTCGCGGGCATGCTGATCTTCCGCGGCCTCACGCTGCAGGTGCTGGACAACATCTCGCTGTCGCCCTTCACCCCCGAGTACCAGAAGGTCGCCAGCGGCTTCCTCAACGGCCTGCTGGGCGGCAACGGCTACGACGCCTTCACGCTGCTCATCGGTGCCCTCGCGGTGGCCGGCTACGCGGTCAGCGGCTTCCGCACCCGGGTCGCTCGGATCCGCTACAAGCAGCCGGTCGAGAGCTTCCCGCTCTTCGTGGCCCGCGTCGTCCTGGTCGCTGCCGTGGTCATGTACTTCGCCTGGCAGCTGGCCCACGCCCGCGGCCTGCCGATCGTGCTGATCATCCTCGGCGTGCTGATCACGGTCTACGGCCTGATCACCAAGCGCTCGGTGTTCGGCCGCCAGGTCTACGCGATCGGTGGCAACCTGGCCGCCGCGACGCTCTCCGGCGTCAAGGTGAAGGTCGTCAACTTCTGGATCTTCGTCAACATGGGCTTCCTGGCCGCGGTCGCGGGGATCATCTACTCCTCGCGGTCCAACGGCGCGCAGCCCGCGGCCGGCCAGAACTTCGAGCTCGACGCCATCGCGGCGGCCTTCATCGGTGGCGCCGCCGTCACCGGTGGTGTCGGCACGGTGGCCGGGGCGATGGTCGGTGGTCTGCTCGTCGCGGTGCTGAGCAACGGCATGCAGCTCCAGGGCGTCGACCAGTCCATCCAGTCGGTCATCAAGGGCCTCATCCTGCTGCTCGCCGTCGCCTTCGACGTCTACAACAAGCGGCGCGCGGGCTCCTCGCGCTGACGGTCCCGCAGGGCCACTGACGGGGGGCGGCAAAGAGGCCGCCCCCAGTGAGGAGTGACCGTGCTGCCCGAGGGGGCGCCGCGCGCACTGGGCATGTCCGACGTCGCGGCACACGCGGGCGTCTCGCACCAGACCGTGTCACGGGTGGTCAACGGCCACCCCAACGTCGCACCGACGACCAGGGAGCGGGTCCTGCGGTCGATCGCCGAGCTGGGCTACCGGCCCAACACGGCGGCCCGCGCCCTGGTCACCGGCTCGACCCGGACGATCGGCCTGGTCACCTCGCACATCAACCAGTACGGCCCGGCGCAGACCCTGCTCGGGTTGGAGAAGGCCGCGCGGGCGGCCGGCTACTCCCTCGGTGTCGCCATCCTCGACGACGACAGCGAGGGGGCGATGCGCGAGGCCGTCGACCGGTTCGTCGCGCAGTCGGTCGACGCCGTCGTGGCGCTGTCCACCTACGGGCAGGCGGTCGAGGCGCTCGGTCGCTTCCGGGCGCCGGTCCCGCTGATCGCCGTGCAGGTGGGCCACGACCCGGTGCACCCCACGGTCTGGGTCGACCAGGAGGTCGGTGCCGCGCTGGCCACCCGGCACCTGCTCGGGCTGGGGCACCGCACGGTGCAGCACGTGACCGGGCCGGGCGACTCGCTCGAGGCCCGCGGCCGCGTGGTGGGCTGGCGCCGCGAGCTCGTCTCCGCCGGCGCCCCGGTCCCGGACGTCGCCTACGGCAACTGGTGGCCGTCGTCCGGGCACGCGGCCGGCCGGCAGCTGGCCGCCCGGGTGCGGGCCGGGCGCCGCAGTGGCGAACCGGTCACGGCGGTCTTCGTCGCCAACGACCAGATGGCCCTCGGGGTCATCAACGCCCTGCACGACGAGGGGCTCTCGGTGCCCGGCGACGTGAGCGTCGTCGGCTTCGACGACGTCCCGGAGGCCGCGTACTACACGCCACCGCTGACCACGGTGCGGCAGGACTTCGCCGAGCTGGGGCGGCGGGGCGTGCAGTCGGTGCTCGCCCGGCTCCGCGGCGAGGCCTTCCACGCCGAGCCGGTCATGCCGCAGCTCGTCGTGCGGGCCAGCACCGGCCCGCCACCGGCGGCCTGACCCGGCCCTTGTTAGCGTTAACATCCGCGCCTGCTCCGCGTCCTGCGGTGCGCAGGCCCGCTCGACCCAGGCCCGTCATCGGTGGGCGGAAGGAGCTCCCGGCATGACGACGGACGCCGTCGCAGACATCACCGCAGGCCGCACGGCCGTCGGGATCGAGTTCGGCTCGACCCGGATCAAGGCCGTGCTCATCGGCTCGGACCACGCGCCGCTCGCCGTCGGCACCCACGACTGGGAGAACCAGCTCGTGGACCGGCTGTGGACGTACTCGCTGGAGGCGGTCTGGGCCGGGGTGCAGCAGAGCGTCGCCGCCCTCGCCGAGGACGTGCGCCGCCGGCACGGCGTGGAGCTGACCACGGTCGGCGCGCTCGGTGTGTCGGCGATGATGCACGGCTACCTGGCCCTCGACGCCGACGGCGAGCTGCTCGCGCCCTTCCGCACCTGGCGCAACACGAACACCGGCCGCGCCGCCGAGCGGCTCAGCGCCGAGTTCGGCTGCAACATCCCGCACCGCTGGAGCGTCGCGCACCTGTACCAGGCCGTGCTGGACGGCGAGGAGCACGTCGGCCGGATCGCGCACCTGACCACGCTGGCCGGCTACGTGCACTGGCGGCTCACCGGCGAGCAGGTGCTCGGCGTCGGCGACGCCAGCGGCATGTTCCCCATCGACAGCGCCACCGGCGGGTACGACGCCACCATGCTGGCCCGGTTCGACCAGCTCGCCGCCGAGGCCGGGGCCGACCTGCACCTGGCCGGGCTGCTGCCGGCCGTCGCCGTCGCCGGCCAGCCGGCCGGCACGCTGACCGAGGCGGGCGCGGCGCTGCTCGACCCGAGCGGCCGGGTGCGCCCGGGCGCCCCGCTCTGCCCGCCGGAGGGCGACGCGGGCACGGGGATGGTCGCCACCAACTCGGTCGCCCCGCGCACCGGCAACGTGTCCGCGGGCACCAGCATCTTCGCGATGGTCGTGCTCGAGCGGGCGCTCGGCGCGGTGCACCGCGAGCTGGACCTGGTGACCACCCCGGCCGGCGACCCGGTGGCGATGGTGCACTGCAACAACGGCGCCAGCGAGCTCGACGCCTGGGCCGGTCTCTTCGGCCAGTTCGCCCGGGCGCTGGGCGCCGAGGCCGACTCCGCGCGGGTCTTCGAGACGCTCTTCACCGCCGCCCTGGACGGCGCGGGCGACGGCGGCGGGATGCTGGCCTACAACTACCTCTCCGGCGAGCCGATCACCGGGCTCGAGGAGGGGCGGCCGCTGTTCCTGCGCTCCCCGGACAGCCCGCTGGACCTGGGCTCCTTCATGCGCACGCAGCTGTACTCCTCGCTGGCCACCCTGCGCATCGGCATGGACGTGCTGCAGAAGGCCGAGGGCGTGCGGCTGGACCGGATGTTCGCCCACGGCGGCCTGTTCAAGACCGAGGGCGTGGCGCAGCGCTACCTGGCCGCCGCGATCGACACCCCGGTCGCCGTCGGGGACGTCGCCGCGGAGGGCGGCGCCTGGGGCATCGCCGTCCTGGCCGCCTTCGCCACCCGGCGCACACCGGAGCAGGGCCTGGCCGACTACCTGGAGACCGCGGTCTTCGCCGCAGCGAGCCTGCGGACCCACCGGCCCGACCCGGCCGACGTCGCCGGCTTCGACGCGTTCATGGAGCGCTACGTCGCCGGCCTGCCGGTCGAGCGGGCCGCCGTGGAGCACGTGCGGGTCGGCCAGCAGCGGGCCGCCCACCCCCAGATCACCCCCGTCGCACCGAGCGAGGAGCCGGCATGACCACCGAGCAGGGCACCCACCGCCCGCAGCGCGAGCACGTCGCGGCGCTGCACGCCCACCTCACCCGCTACGAGCTGGTCACCTGGACCTCGGGCAACGTCTCCGAGCGGGTGCCCGGCGAGGACCTGTTCGTCATCAAGGGCAGCGGGGTCGAGTACGACCAGCTGACCTGGGAGGGCATCACCGTCTGCGACCTGGACGGGAACCCCGTCGACGGCGTCCGGGCGCCATCGTCGGACACGGCGGCGCACGCCTACGTCTACCGGAACATGCCCGAGGTCAACGGCCAGGTGCACACGCACAGCACCTACGCCGCGGCCTGGGCCGCCCGGCACGAGGAGATCCCCTGCGTGCTGACGGCGATGGCCGACGAGTTCGGCGGCCCCATCCCGGTCGGGCCGTTCGCGCTGATCGGCGACGACTCGATCGGCCAGGGCATCGTCGAGACGCTGAAGGGCCACCGCTCCCCGGCGGTGCTCATGAAGAACCACGGCGTCTTCACCATCGGGCCCTCGGCGAAGGCCGCGGTCAAGGCCGCCGTCATGACCGAGGACGTCGCCCGCACCGTGCACCTCTCCCGCCAGCTGGGTGAGCCCATCCCGATCGCGCAGGCGGACATCGACTCGCTGTACGCGCGCTACCAGAACGTCTACGGACAGCGATGAAGGAGCAGCAGGTGGCATTCGAAGGTCAGGAGATCTGGTTCCTCACCGGCAGCCAGGGGCTGTACGGCGAGGAGACCCTCCAGCAGGTCGCCGAGCAGTCGCAGCGGGTCGCGGCGACGCTGGACGGCGCCGCGGACGTGCCGGTGCGCGTCGTGTGGAAGCCGGTGCTCACCGACGCCGGCGCCATCCGCCGGGTGATGGGCGAGGCCAACGAGGACCCGGCGTGCCTCGGCGTGATCACCTGGATGCACACCTTCTCCCCGGCGAAGATGTGGATCTCCGGGCTGGACGCGCTGCGCAAGCCGCTGCTGCACCTGCACACCCAGGCCGATGCCGCCCTCCCGTGGGCGACGATCGACATGGACTTCATGAACCTCAACCAGGCCGCCCACGGCGACCGGGAGTACGGGTTCATCCTCACCCGGCTGCGCACCCCGCGGACCACCGTGTCCGGGCACGCGTCGAACCCGCGGGTGCAGGCCCGGGTCGGCTCGTGGGCCCGCGCCGCGGCCGGTGCCGCCGCGGCCCGCGGTCTGAAGCTCGCCCGCTTCGGCGACAACATGCGGAACGTCGCGGTGACCGAGAGCGACAAGGTCGAGGCGGAGATCCGCTTCGGCATGTCGGTCAACACCTGGGGCGTCAACGACCTCGTCGCCGTCGTCGAGCGGGTGCCCGACTCCGCGGTCGACGCCGTCGTCGCCGAGTACGGCGACCTCTACGACATGGACGCCGACCTGCGACCGGGCGGCGACCGGCACCACAGCGTCCGCTACCAGGCCCGCATCGAGGTGGCGCTGCGCCAGTTCCTCACCGACGGCGGGTTCGGCGCGTTCACCACCAACTTCGAGGACCTCGGCGGCCTGCGGCAGCTGCCCGGTCTCGCCGTCCAGCGGCTGATGGCCGACGGCTACGGCTTCGGCGGCGAGGGCGACTGGAAGACCTCCGCGCTGCTGCACACGCTCAAGGTCGCGGCCCAGGGCCTGCCGGGTGGCACCTCCTTCATGGAGGACTACACCTACGACCTGGCGTCGGACACCCCGAAGATCCTCGGCGCCCACATGCTCGAGGTGTGCCCGACGATCGCGGGGGAGAAGCCGCGGCTGGAGGTGCACCCGCTCGGCATCGGCGGCCGCGAGGACCCGGCCCGGCTGGTGTTCAACGCCGCCCCGGGCGCCGGCATCACGCTCGGCTGGTGCGACCTGGGCGACCGGTTCCGCTGGGTGGCCAACGAGATCGACGTCGTGGAGCCCTCCGAGCCGCTGCCGAACCTGCCGGTGGCCCGGGCTGTCTGGGAGCCCCGGCCGGACTTCGAGACGGCGACCGAGGGCTGGCTCACCGCCGGCGGGCCGCACCACACTGTCCTCTCCACCCAGCTGGGCGCCGAGGAGCTCACCGACCTCGCCGAGGTCTTCGACACCGAGCTGGTGTTGATCGACGCCGACACCACGCGGCGCAGCCTGGCCAAGGAGCTGCGCTGGAGCGCGGCCTACCACCGGCTCAACCAGCGCCTCTAGCCCGGCGACTGCGCCCAGGAGCCCCGTCCGCCCCGCGGACGGGGGCTCCTGCGCGCAACGGGCCGGTCAGGGGGCGGTCAGCACCACCGGCAGGTCGTAGAGGCCGCGCATGACGAACTCCGGACGGCGGCGGGCGGGTGCGCCGAGCTCCAGCCCGGACGTGCGGGACAGCAGCGCGCCGAACGAGGCCTGCAGCTCGACCCGGGCGAGCGGTGCCCCGATGCAGAAGTGGACCCCGGCCCCGAAGGAGATGTGCGGGTTCTCGGTGCGGCCGACGTCCAGGGTGTCGGCGTCGGCGAAGACCCCCGGGTCGCGGTTCGCGCTGCCCAGCAGGGCGGCGATCTTCTGCCCCCGCTCGACGGTGACCCCGCCGATCGCGACGTCCTCGGTGGCGGTGCGCTCGAACAGCTGCAGCGGGGAGTCGAAGCGCATGAGCTCCTCGATCGCGGTGGGCAGCAGCGCGGGGTCCTGCCGCAGCCGGGCGAGCTGGTCGGGGTGCTCCAGCAGCGCCAGCAGGCCGTTGCCGCTGACGTTCACCGTCGCCTCGTGGCCGGCGTTGAGCAGCAGGATGCAGGTGGTGACCAGCTCGTCCTCGGTGAGCCGGTCGCCCTCGGAGTCCCGGACCGTGACCAGGTGGGTCAGCAGGTCCTCGCCCGGTGCGCGGCGGCGCTCGGCGGCCAGCTCGCGCAGGTAGGCGACGAACTCGTCGGCGGCCCGCTCGGCGTCGTCCTCGACCTGCGCCGTCCGGCCGTACTCGTACATCTTCACGATCGCGTTCGACCAGGGCCGCAGCAGCGGCCGGTCGGCAGCGGGCACGCCCAGCAGCTCGGCGATGACCGCCACCGGCAGCTCTTCCGACATGCCCGCCAGGACGTCGACCGGAGCGTGCCCGCCGGAGCGCTCGACCAGCCCGTCGACCAGCGAGTCGGCCAGCTCCTGCACCCACGGCCGCAGCCGCTCCACGTGGCCGCGGGCGAACGCGGCGCTGATCAGCCGGCGCAGCCGCGTGTGGGTCGGCGGCTCCATCTCCAGGATGGCGTTGCGGTGGATGAGGTTGAAGCTCTCGAACCGCTCCTCGGGGGTCTTGTCCGACCAGATCCGGCCCAGCCGGCGGTCCCGCAGCACGGCGTTCGCCTCGGTGTGGCTGAAGGCCAGCCACATGCCCATCCCCTCGTGCCACTGCACCGGCGCCTGCGCACGGGCGGCCGAGAAGGCCGGGTAGGGGTCGGCGACCACGGCGGGGTCGGTCAGGTCGAGCGGAACGGCGGCCAGCGTCACCCGCAGCAGCCTACTGAGCGCCCCACCCCGCTCCCGGCCCTCGTGGACGGCCACCGCCGGCCCGCCACATACGCTGGCGGGCATGGCCTCCCGCAAGCGCTCCGCCGTCGCCACTCCCGCCGCGGGGGAGGTCAACCCCAAGGCGCCGTGCCCGTGCGGCTCCGGCCGCCGCTACAAGCACTGCCACGGCTCCGGCTACGCCCCGCCGGTGCGCCGGCCGTTCGAGGGTCTGACGGCGGAGGCCGACTGGGTGGCGCTGCGCGAGCTGGTGCCGGCGGCGACGGTGCCGCTGCGCACCACCGACGGGACGGAGGTCACGCTGGCCAGCGTGCTCCCCGGCGGCACCCCCGCCCTGGTCCGCGCCAGCGGCGAGATCCTGCTCGGCCTGCAGCTCGCCACCTCCTCCGACGACGTGAGCCGCGACCTGGGGACGGCGCTGGCCGCCGCGCTCGAGGCCCCGGCCGGCGCGCCCGTCGACCCGGGCCCGATCGGTGGCGCCGGGTCCGCCGGGCCCCGGCTGCAGGAGCTGCTGGACCCCAGCGCGCCGTTCGAGGTCACGGTGCACGACGACTTCGACTTCTGGCTGGAGGGCGCCGCCGTCGACCCGGCCGCGCGGGCCGGCCTGCAGCACGCCAACGAGATGGTCATGCCGACCGTGCGCCTCGAGGGCCTGGAGGCCGCCTACTGGTGCCGGCCGAGCCCCGAGCGCGCGCACGTGCGCTGGGTGCGCCCGGAGCCGGAGGAGCCGCTGCTGGACGCGCTTGCCCGGCTCTCGGCCGCCGAGCAGCTCACCCTGGGCGAGGGCACCCGCTACGCCGGCGCCTTCCGGGCCCACGGCCTCGTCGTCCCGGTGTGGGACGTCCCGGCCGAGCCCGCCGGCGAGGAGTGGGCCGGCCCGTCGGCCGGGCTGCAGTCGCGGCTGGAGGCCGCGCTGGCCGTCACCGACCCGCTGACCGCCGACGAGCGCCGGGCCCGGGCCGGCCTGCTGTCCCGCCAGGTCACGCTGCGCTGAAGCGGCCTACCGTGGACGGCGCACGGCTGGGCTGAGGGAGGACGACGGGTGGACCACGAGCACGGCGGCATGGGCTCCATGCACCACCTCCCGGAGCTGCCGCCGACCCTCGGGCGGGTGCTGGCGCTCGACCTGGGTGCCGCCTCGCCGGTGGCCTGGCTCGGCGTCGTCCTGGCGGTCGGCTACGGGCTGGGCCTGTGGCGGCTCCACCAGCGCGGTGTGCGGTGGTCGACCGGGCGCACCATCGCCTGGCTGGCCGGCTGCGCGAGCCTGTTCTACGTGACCGCCAGCGGTCTGCAGACCTACGGCATGGCCCTGTTCAGCCTGCACATGATCCAGCACATGGTGCTGACCATGATCACGCCGCTGCTGCTGCTCATGGGTGCGCCGGTCACGCTGGCGCTGCGCGGGCTGCCCGCCGACCCCGGCCCGGCCGGGATGCCGCGCCGGGTGCTGCTCGGCGCGCTGCACAGCCGGCTCGCCCAGGCGGTGGCCTCGCCGCTGTTCACCGTGCCGCTGTTCATCGCCAGCCTGTACGGCGTCTACTTCACCCCGCTCTTCGACGACCTGATGTCGACGACGCCCGGGCACACCTTCATGCTGCTGCACTTCCTGGTCACCGGGCTGCTGTTCTTCGGCCCGATCCTCGCCGTCGACCCCTGGCCGCGGAAGTCCACGCACGGTGGCCGGATGCTCGAGCTGCTGCTGCCGGCGCCGTTCCACGCCTTCTTCGGCGTGATCGTGATGATGAGCAACACCGTGCTGCTGACCAGCTACGCGAACCCGCCGGAGTCCTGGGGCATCGACCCGCTCTACGACCAGGGCGCGGCCGGCGGCATCGCGTGGTCGTTCGGGGAGTTCCCGACCGTGCTGGTGCTGGCGGTGGTGTTCTTCTCCTGGACCCGCTCCGAGGAGCGCGCCAACCGGGCGGCCGACCGCGCGCACGACCGGGCCGTGGCCCGCGGCGAGAGCGGCGAGGACCCGGAGCTGACCGCCTACAACGAGCGGCTGCGCCGCCTGGCGGCCCAGAACCGCTGACCCACCCCGGAGATGGCTGGGCTGGGAGCAGGGGTCAGGGGTGGGACGACGGGCGGCGGGTCCTCGGGTGGTCGGCGGCCACCAGCGCCTCGACGAGGTCGGCGCGGGCCCGGGCGACGCGCGAGCGGATCGTGCCGATCGGGCAGCCCACCACCTCCGCGGCCTCGGCGTACGGCAGCCCGATGAGCTGGGTCAGCACGAACGCCTCCCGACGCTCGGGCTCGAGCCGGTCGAGCACGTCCTGCGCGGCGACGGTGCCCCCCACCTCGTCGGCCGGGACGTCGCGGACCAGGTCGCCCAGCTCGCTGTCGTCGCCCACCAGCACCAGGCCGCGGCGCTTGCGGCTGCGCAGGTGGTCGGCGCAGACCCGGCGGGCGATGGAGAGCAGCCAGGTGCGCAGCGAGGACCGGCCCTCGAACCCCGCCAGCGCCGGCAGCGCCCGCAGGTAGGTCTCCTGGGTGAGGTCCTCGGCGACCTGCCGGTCGGCCAGGTGCGCGCACAACCGCCAGACGTCGGTCTGCGTCTCCCGGATCAGCGCGGCCTGCGCTGCGGGGTCGCCCTCGGCTGCCCGGGCCGCGAGACGTTCCAGCTGTCCCACGTCCAACCTCCGGGAACTCGGCGTCTGTCGGCGGCGACTATGCCAGCGTGGGCTGTGCAACATGTCGTGAGGCCGTCTCGGCGACCCTGGACGGCGAGTCGCCCGGGGTGCCGCAGCGCTGGGTCGACGAGCACCTCGACGGGTGCCTCGCCTGCCGCGGCTGGGCGGAGGCCGCGGCCGAGGTGACCCGGCGGGCCCGCCTGGTGGTGGCGCAGCAGGTGCCCGACGTCACGGCCGCCGTGCTCGGCCGGCTGCCGGCGGTCCAGGTGCGCGGCCGCCGGCACTGGGTCGACGCCGTTCTGCGCGTCGCGCTGCTGGCCGTCGGTGCCGGGCAGCTCGCGGTGAGCCTGCCGGCCTTCGCCGGCGGCAGCATGCCCGCGCCGGTGCACCTCGCGCACGAGACCGGCGCCTGGAACCTCGGGCTGGCCGCGTGCTTCCTCGGGGTGGCGGTGCTGCCGCGGCTGGCGGCCGGCGCGCTGCCGTTCCTGCTCTCCTTCACCGCGGTGCTCAGCTGGGTCACCCTGCGCGACCTGGGCGCCGGGCACGTGCACGCCGACCGCGCCGTGGGCCACCTGCTGCTGCTCGGCGGTGCGCTGCTGGTCAGCGCGCTGGCGCTGCGCAACCGGGCACCCCGCACCGGGCCTGTCCGGGGGCGCCTGCAGTCGCCGGGCGCCTGGTGGACGGCGGTCCGGGACCGGGCCGGTGCCGGTCCGGCCGCGGCGGGACGGCAGTGGTCCACCGCCGTCCCGCCCGTGCTGCGCGCCGAGGCGCCCGAGGAGCGCGCGGCCGCCTGACTCAGCTGCGCCGGCGTCCGGCCCGCAGCAGACCGCTCCCGGCGGCGAGCAGCGCGGCCCCGCCGGCGAGCAGCGGGGTCAGCTCGACGCCGGTGTAGGCCAGCTGCCCGGCGCCGGTGCCGGTGGGCGACGTCGCCGTGTCCACCAGCGCCACCGCGGCGGCGTCCTCGCAGCCGATGCCGTCGCCGTCCGCGTCGAGCTCCGGCCGGTACCCCGGCTGGCCGGCGTACACCGGTGCCGCACCGGCGGCGCGGGCGGCGTCGCAGTTCTGGTAGCCGACCGGCTGGAGCGCCGGCTGGGTCCCCGGCGTCGGGACCGGCGTCGGGCCGACGCCCGGCGCCGGGAGGCCGATGGCGTTCCCCAGGCAGGCCAGGAAGGCCGGCAGCACCGCCGGGTCGAGCAGTCCCTGCAGCGCCGTGGGGTCGAGCAGGCCGGTGACCAGGCCGGGGTCGAGCGATGCCAGCTCGGTCAGGTCCGGGAGCCCCGGCACCTCGGGCTGCGGGAGCAGGGTGAAGCACTCCGCGATGGCCAGGCACTCGTCCCCGCCCGGCAGCCCGGCCTTCTCCAGAGCGTCCCCGCACGCCTCCCCGAGCGTGACCGGGTCCAGTGCCGGAGGAGCGGCGGCCGCCGGCCCGTCCGCGGGCTGCTCGGGCTCCGCTGCCGGCTGCGGCGAGGAGCCCGGCTGCGGCACCGGGACGACCGCGAGGCCCTCGACGAGCGGCGGCACCAGGTCGGCGGGGGTCTGCACTGGGGCCGGTGCCGGTGCGGCGGTGTCCTGGGGGAGCGGCAGCTCCAGCGGGAGCGCGTCGGTCACCCCGCCGGTCACCCCGCCGATCGCGTCGCTGATCGGGTCGGCGCCCGCCGGGCCGGACCAGACGAGCAGCACCCCCAGCGTGGCGAGCAGGGTGAGACATGTTCTCGTGGGTCCGGACATGGCGCCCCCAGTGGCGTCGACGGTGCGCGAGTGCACTCCTACCGACGGGTAGAACGAGGGCCGGACCGTTTCGTCACGCGGTCGGCAGCGGGTCCCGCAGCACCGGGCACGACATGCACCGCGGGCCGCCGCGCCCGCTGCCCAGCTCCGAGCCGGCGATCGCGACGACCTCGATCCCCGCGGCCTCCAGCGCGGCGTTGGTCACGGTGTTCCGCTCGTAGGCGACGGCCAGCCGGGGGGCCAGGGCCAGGGTGTTGTTGCCGTCGTCCCACTGCTCCCGCTCCGCGGTCACCGGGTCCAGCCCGGTGTCGATCACCCGCAGCCGGTCGATGCCCATCGCCGCGGCGGCCGCGATCAGGAAGGGCTGCGGCCCCTGCACCGACAGCTCGGTGGTGTCGGCGGCGTCGGGCAGCTCCGGGCCGGCGGTCACCGTCCAGGCCTGCAGGTGGTCGGCGACCGCGGGGTACATGACCAGGGCGTCGACGTCGACCATCGTGCAGATCGTGTCCAGGTGCATGGTGGCCCGCTCCTGGGCGATCGGGACGACGAGCACCGTGTGCGCCAGGCCGCGGGCGAAGACCCGCCGGGCCAGCCGCTCGGCACCGCCGGCCGTCGTCCGCTCGCCGACCCCGACGGCCAGCACACCCGGTGCGAGCAGCAGCACGTCGCCGCCCTCGAGGTGCTCCAGGTGCGCGCCGTACAGCTGCTCCACCCCGGCGAATCGCGGGTGGTGGGCGTACAGGGCAGCGGTCAGCGCGCTCTCCCGGTCGCGGGCGGGCATGGCCAGCGACGTGACGGCGACCTGCCCACCGACCCACACCGAGGAGTCCCGGGTGAACATCAGGTTGGGCAGTGGCGGGACGACGAACTCCCCGCGGGCCATCAGCTCGTAGGCCAGCCCGCGGCCGCCGCGCAGCTCGTCGTGGGCCACCCCGGCGATCAGGGCCGCGGCGAGGTCGTCGGGTGCGAGCCCCTCGAGGTGCGCGCTCGTGGCGTGCCGGAGCGTGGCGCCCAGCCGCGGGTCGTCGACGGCCTCGGCGATCACCTCGGCCCGCGCGGCCGGCACGGCCATCACCTCGGCGAGCAGCCGGTCCAGGTGCAGCACCTCGACGCCGCGCTCGGTCAGCGCCGCGGCGAACGCGTCGTGCTCCTCCTGCGCGCGGGCCACCCACGGCACGCCGTCGAAGAGCAGCTCGTCGTTGTTGCGCGGGGTGAGGCGGCGCAGCTCGGCGCCGGGGCGGTGCAGCAGCACCGTCCGCAGCCGGCCGACCTCGCTCGTCACGCCACAGGCGGTCGGGGTGATCATGGACCGAGCCTGCTGGATCCGGGCCGGACCGGCCAGCCCGGGGTCAGCCGTGCAGCGCGGGCTCCGGCTCCTCCGCGGCGGCCACGGCCTCGGGTGTGGCGAAGCGGGCGAGCAGCAGCGCGCTCCCCACGGTCACCACGAACCCGGCGACGGCCAGCCCGCCGAGGCCGTCGGCCGGCCGGTCGCCGACGGCCACGCCGAGCAGCGAGCCGAGCACCGCCTCGGTGGCGACCATCGTGGTCGAGACGGTCACCACGCTCCCGTGCTGCAGCGCCAGGGCCCCGGCCACCAGGCCGACCACCCCGGCGAGGCCGATCGCGTAGGCGCTGGGGTCGGACAGCACGCCGGGCACGGTGATCGGGCGCAGCACGCGCGCGCCCAGCGACAGCAGCCCGAACCCGCAGCCGGCGAGGACGGCCAGGGCGGCGCCGGTCGGCGCCGTCCCGGACCGGGCGAGGGCGAGGGTGACCGCGGCCAGCAGCACGGCGGCGCCCAGCACCGCCCACCGCACCCCGTCGGGGACCTCGGCCGGGCCCTGGGGTGCGGCGGCGAGCGCCACCGCGACCAGCCCGACGGCGACCCCGCCGAGCGCGCCGACCTCGTGGCGGCGCAGCCGGGTGCCGAGCAGGACGGCGGCGAGCACCGCCGTGACCCCGAGGCTCGAGGCGCGGCCGGCCTGGACGACGAAGAGCGGCAGCGCCCGGACGGCGACCAGGGAGAGCAGGAACCCGCCGCCGACCAGGGCGAGCCCGCCGACGTAGCGCGGGTCGCGGGCCAGGCCGCCGAGCAGCCCGGTGAGGCCGGTGCGCGCGGCCCGGGCCACCGCGGCGGCCTGCAGCACCGCGGCGGTGCCGTAGCAGAGCGCAGCCCCTGCCACGGCGAGCACTGCGAGCACCACGTGGTCCTCCTCCGACAGCCGGTCCGTCGGGCGATGGTGCCCCACGGAGGGCCCGGGCAGGGGGGTCGGCGGGCCGGCTCGGAGTCGCGGCCGACCACTCCGGTGCCGTGAGCACCACCAACCCCAGGTGTACCGGAACGGGACCGGCCCCGGCCTCCTGGTCACCTCGACGCCCTAGGGTGCGCCACTGTGACGTCGACTACCACCGGGCGGTGGGACGCGGTGCAGCGTCGGCTGCCCCTCGTCGCGGTGGGTGCCTTCGCCGTGATGGTCCTGCTGACCTCGGTGATCGCCTGGGTGGCGTTCCACTCGTACTCGCCCGAGCCGGACTTCCCGTTTCTGGACGGGCCGGGGTGGCTGGACGCCTGGTTCCACGGCGACTCCGGCTGGTACTACGGCATCGCTGCGGACGGCTACTGGTACGACCCGGGCTCGCAGTCGCCGATCGCCTTCTTCCCGGCGTACCCGCTCGTGGTCTACGGGGTCGGCCAGCTACTGGGCGAGGACTGGTCCACCGCCGCCGGGCTGGTCACGCTGGCCTCCGCCGCGGCGATGGTGGCGCTGTTCGCGGCCTGGGTGCGCACCCGGCTGCCGGCCCGCACGGCCGTGGTCGCCGTCGTCCTGCTGCTGGTCTACCCCTACAGCTTCTTCCTCTACGGCACCGGCTACAGCGACGCCCTGTTCATGCTGAGCGCGCTCGGCTCGTTCGCCCTGCTGGAGCGCCGGCACTACGTGCTCGCCGGCCTGGTGGGGATCCTGGCCACCGGTGGCCGGCCGGTGGGGATCGCGGTGCTGGTCGGGCTCGTCGTCCGTGCCGTCGAGATGATCGCCGAGGAGCGCGCCGCCCGCGCCGAGCGGCCGCTGGTGCTGGCCACCGGCGGGTCGGCGTCCGGGCCGCCCGCCGAGACCCGGCCGAGCGGACCGGTGCCGTGGCGGGACATGGTGGCCGCGGTGCCCTTCGTGCGCTGGCGGCAGGCGGCGCTGCTGGTGTCCGGCGCGGGCCTGGCCGGCTGGATGGTCTACCTCGGGGTGCGCTTCGGCGACCCGCTGGCGTTCGTCGCCGTCCAGGAGGCCCCGGGCTGGAACCAGGGGAGCGGCCCTTACACCTGGTTCAAGGTGGTCTTCCTGGGCACGCTGGTGAAGGGACTGTGGGCCAACATCGCGCTGCTGGTGCCCCAGGCCCTGGCCTGCCTGGTCGCCGTGCTGCTGCTGCGCACGGTGTGGCGCCGCTTCGGCTGGGGCTACGCGGCGTTCGCCGTGGTCACCCTGGCCATCCCCATCATCGGGACCAAGGACTTCATGGGCGCCGGCCGGTACGTGCTGTCGGCCTTCCCGGTGGTCGCGGCGGCCGCCGTGGTGCTGGTCGAGGGCCGCCGCCCCCGCTGGCTGCTGCCGGTCGTCCTCGTGGTGCTATCGATCGGTCTGTGCGTGGCGACCATCGCCTTCGCCCGTGGAGTGGAGGTCTCGTGAACGTGTCGCCGCAGGTGGAGCTGCTGTCGATCTTCTTCCCGATGTGGAACGAGGAGGACTACGTCGAGCGCGCCATCCGGGCCGCGGAGGACGAGTGCCAGCGGCTCGTCGGGCTCGGCGAGATCGCCGACTACGAGCTGGTCATCGTCGACGACTGCTCCACCGACCGGACGCCGGAGATCGCCGACGCCATCGCCGCCGCCGACCCGCACGTGCGGGTGGTGCACCACCCGGTCAACCGGGGCCTGGGCGGCAGCATCAAGACCGGCTTCGACTCCGTGCGCGGCGACGTCGTGCTCTACACCGACGCCGACCTGCCCTTCGAGATGCTCGAGCTGGGCCGGGCGCTGCGCGTGCTGCGCCACTACGAGGCGGACATGGTCAGCGCCTACCGGCTGGACCGGACG
Source organism: Modestobacter versicolor (assembly GCF_014195485.1). Taxonomy (NCBI): domain Bacteria; kingdom Bacillati; phylum Actinomycetota; class Actinomycetes; order Geodermatophilales; family Geodermatophilaceae; genus Modestobacter; species Modestobacter versicolor. The sequence goes on along the minus strand of NZ_JACIBU010000001.1, from coordinate 2,918,316 downwards.
GGCGAGGGGCCGCGCCGCGCGGTGTACTCCTTCGTCTACAACTCGCTGGTGCAGGTGCTCTTCGGCACCCGGGTGCGGGACATCAACTTCGCCTTCAAGCTGGTCCGCCGGAAGGTGCTGGAGGCGGCCCGGCCGGTCAGCGAGGGCTCGTTCATCGACGCCGAGCTGGTGATCCGGGCGCAGCGGATGGGGTTCCACATCGTGCAGATCGGGGTCGACTACTTCCCGCGCACCCGCGGCATCTCCACCCTCTCCTCCCCGGCGGTCATCCGCCGGATGCTCACCGAGATGCGGGAGCTGCGGTCCGACCTGGCCGCGCTGGGGCCGGCCGAGCGATGAGCCGGCTGCTGGTGGTCAACGCCGACGACATGGGGTTGACCCCCGGCGTCTGCCGCGCGGTGCTGCGCGGGCACACCGAGGGGGTCGTGACGTCGACGTCGGTGCTCGCCGTGGGCGCCGCCTTCGACGACGCCGCGGCCCGGCTCCGCGACGCCCCCGGGCTCGCCGTCGGTGCCCACCTGGCGATCGTGGGGGAGGACCGGCCGCTGCTGTCGGCCGCCGAGGTGCCCACGCTGGTCGACCGGTCCGGGCACTTCCCGCTCAGCTACCGCACGGTCGTGGCCCGCGGCGCGGCCGGCCGGATCGACCCCGACGACGTCCGCCGCGAGTTCACCGCCCAGCTGGAGGCGGTGCGCGGGATCGGTGTCCCGGTCACCCACCTGGACACCCACCAGCACACGCACCTCTGGCCGGCGGTGGCCGAGGTCGTCGTCGAGCTGGCCACCGCGGCCGGGGTGCCCGCCGTGCGGCTGCCCACCAGCCGCAGCCGGGGGCCGGTGGGCGTCGGCGTGCGGCTGCTCTCCCGCCGGCTGGGGGCCCGGTTGCGCCGGGCCGGGCTCGGCACCACCGCCGACTACGCCGGGCTCGACGAGTCCGGCGCGCTGGACCAGGCCCGGTTCGGTGCGACCCTGCGCCGGCTGGCGGCGAGCGGCGCCGCGTCGGCCGAGGTCAACACGCACCCGGGCGAGCCCGGCGAGACGGCGCTGGAGCGGTTCGGCTGGGGCTTCCGGTGGGGCGACGAGCTGGCCATGCTGACCGCGCCGGCCACCCGCGAGCTGATCGCCGCGCTGGGCTACCGGCTGGGCTCCTTCGCCGACCTGGCGGGTGCCCGGTGAGCCGCTGGCCCGACCGCGCCGCGCGCGCCGCGCTCGCGAGCTACCGCGGCGCGCCGCCCGCCGACCGGCTGCACGTGCTGGTCCGCTGGCTGAGCTGCCCCTTCCCGCCGGTCGTCGACGTGCTGCCGCGGACCGGCCGGGTGCTGGAGGTCGGCTGCGGGCACGGGCTGTTCAGCGCCTACGCCGCCCAGTGCCTGCCCGGCGTGACGGTGCACGGCGTGGACATCGACGCGGAGAAGGTGGCGGTCGCGGCGGCCGCGGCCGGGTCCTCGCCGCGGCTGGGGTTCGCGGTCGCCGAGTCCGGCGTGCTGCCGGCCGGGCCGTGGGACGCCGTCGTCCTGGTCGACGTGCTGTACCTGCTGGACGAACCGGGCCAACGGGCCCTGCTCGAGTCGTGCGCGGCGCTGCTGGCCCCCGGAGGTGTGCTCGTGGTCAAGGACATGTCCACCCGACCGCGGTGGAAGGCGCGGGTCAACCGCCTGCAGGAGACGGTGTCGGTGCGGGTGCTGCGGATCACCGCCGGGTCGGCGGAGTTCGCCTTCGTCGAGCCGGACGAGCGGGCCCGTTGGATGCGAGCCGCCGGCCTGACCGGTGTGCGCGCCCGGCGGCTGGACCGCGGCCGGGCCCACCCGCACCACGTGCTCGTCGGCGAGGTGGCGGCGTGAGCGGGCGCCCGCCGGTCGCGGTCACCGGCGGCGCGGGCTTCATCGGCTCGCACGTCACCACCGCCCTGGTGGCCGCCGGCCACCCGGTGCTCGTGGTCGACGACCTGTCCACCGGGCGGGCGGCCAACCTCGCCGGGGTGCGCGACGAGGTGGAGCTGCTGGAGGCCGACGTCGCCGACCCGGGCCTGTCCCGGCAGCTGCGCGCGTTCGGCGCGACCGTGGTCTGCCACCTGGCCGCCGCGATCGACGTCCGCGCCTCGGTCGCCGACCCGGTCACCGACGCGCAGCGCAACGTGGTGGGCACCGTGGCGGTGCTGCAGGCGGCGGTCGACGCCGGGGTCGGCAAGGTCGTGTTCGCCTCCTCCGGCGGGTCGGTCTACGGGTCGGCGACCCCGCCGCCGGTGCCGGAGACGGCCCCGCTCGCGCCGGAGTCGCCCTACGCGGCGAGCAAGGCGGCGGCCGAGCTCTGGTTCGCCACCTTCCGGCGGCTGCACGGGCTGCGCTGGACGGCGCTCGCGCTGGCCAACGTCTACGGCCCGCGGCAGGACCCGGCCGGGGAGGCCGGCGTGATCTCGCTGTTCGCCGACCGGCTGCTCGCCGGGGAGCCGACCACGATCTACGGCGACGGCAGCCAGACCCGCGACTTCGTGCACGCCGCCGACGTGGCGGCGGCCTTCCGCGTGGCCTGCGGCCCGGTCGGCGACGACCGCCGGATCAACATCGGCACCGGCGTGGAGACGACGGTGCGCGAGCTGCACACGGTGCTGGCCGGCCTCTGCGGCGCACCGGACCAGCCCCGCACCGCGCCCGCGCGGGCCGGTGAGCTGCACCGCTCGGCGCTGGACGCCGGCCTGGCCCGGCAGCTGCTGGGCTGGGCGCCGGCGATCGGGCTGGCCGACGGGCTGGCCGGGACCGTCGACTGGATCCGCAGCACCACGCCGGCCCGGCTGGCCGGTGCGGGGCAGGCCGCTGCGGCCGCCCGTGGTCCACTACGGCCGTGAGCCGTCCTGACCCCACCCCGAGCCCCGACACCCCGGCCGGTCCGCCGCGCTGGCTGCTCGTGATGCTGGCCGCCGGGCTGTCGCTGCTGGTCGCGGCGCTGCTGGTGCTGCTGCTGGGCGTGGTCGGGGTGGACCGGATCAACGGGGTGGTGTTCGTCGTCGTCCTGGTGGTGGCGGCGCTGGTCGGCGGCTGGCTGGTGCGGCTGCTCGCCCCCCGGTTGCCGGCCGTGCGCCGGCCGCCGCGGGCCTGACCCGGGGGCGCCGGCTCAGGCGGTGGTGGGCGTGCCGTCCGGTCGGGGCAGCAGCTGGGACAGCCCGGCGCGGACCAGCACCGGCCGCAGGTGCTCGGGCAGGGCCACCAGCGCGAGCTCACCGCCCTGGCGGCGCGGCTTGCGGGCCAGGTGCACCAGCAGCTCGAGCCCGGCGGCGTCCAGGGTGGTGACCGCGCCCAGGTCGGCCCGCGGCGGCCAGGAGGCCGGTGGGACGAGCCGCCGGAAGCGGCGGACCGCCTCGCGGTCGATGGACCCGTGGAACCGGAGCACCGGCCCGTCGGCGTCCTCCGCCCGGACGATCGCGCCCCCGGCTGCAGGATCGGTGCCGGTGGACATGGGTACTTCCGTACCCGAGCTGAGCTGCCGAAACGCCGGTCAGTCGGGCAGCAGCACCCCGGGGTTGCAGATGCCCTGCGGGTCCAGGCGCTGCTTGACGGTGCGCAGCACGTCCACGCCGAGGGGCCCGACCTCCTGGGCGAGCCACGGCCGGTGGTCGACGCCGACGGCGTGGTGGTGGGTGAGCGTGCCCCCCGCGGCCAGCAGCGCGTCGGTCGCCGCCCGCTTCGCGGTCAGCCACTGCTGGATGGGCAGGTCGTCGTCCCGGTCGGCCAGCACCGTGACGTACAGCGAGGCGCCGGTCGGGTAGCCGTGCGAGACGTGGGTCATCACCAGCGGCCGGCGTCCGGGGGCGGTGAGCGCCCCGCGCAGCGCCTTGCGGACGGCGTCGTACACCGCGGGCAGCGCCGTCCAGGTGGCCGCGGTCTCCAGCGTCTCCACCAGCAGGCCGGTGTCCAGCAGCCGGTCGCGCAGGTAGGGCGCGGCGAACCGGTGGTGCACCCAGGACTCGCCGACCCGCCGCCCCAGCCGCACGGCACCGCCGTCGCGGAGCACCGAGTAGGCCGCCGACCGGCGGGCGCGCACGATCGTGGGCAGGCCCTCCCAGCCGACCACCAGCAGGCAGCCGTCACCGTGCCGGCGGGCCCGCAGCGAGCCGCGCAGCGCCCGGGCCCCCACCCCGGCGGCGTTGCGCAGGTTGGCCCGGGTCTCGTCGGGGTCGGACAGCCGGACGACGTCGGGCAGCAGGTCGTGCCGGGCCAGCCGCTGCAGGGTGGCGAGCCCGCCGGCCCAGCTGCGGAACGACCAGCCCTCGTAGCGCGTCGTGCGCGGGGCGGGCCGTACCCGGAGCCGCAGCTCGGTGATCACCCCGAGGGTCCCCTCCGAGCCCAGCGCCAGGCCCAGCAGGTCCGGACCGGCCGCGGACGCCGGCGGCGACCCCAGCTCCAGCACGCCGGACGGCGTGGCGAGCGTGAGCCCGGCGACCAGGTCGTCGAAGCGGCCGACGCCGGTCGAGGACTGCCCGGCCGAGCGGGTGGCCGCGTAGCCGCCCATGGTCGCGAACTCCCAGCTCTGCGGCAGGTGGCCGAAGGTCAGGCCCTCGGCGGCCAGCGCCTCCTCCAGCGCCGGGCCGCGCAGCCCCGGCCCCACGGTGACCAGCGAGGACGGCACGTCGATCGCGTGCACGGCGCTCATCCGCCGGAGGTCGACCGCGACCACCGGGCGGTCGTCGACGTCGGTGCCGGCCAGCCCGCCGACCACGCTGGTGCCCCCGCCGAACGGGACGACGACCACGCCGTGCTCGCTGCAGGTGCGCAGCACGGCGACGACGTCCTCGGTGCTGCCCGGGCTGAGCACGGCGTCCGGTGCGTCGCTGGCGTCCCCGGACCGGCGGCGGAGCAGGTCCAGGTAGCTCTTGCCGCCGGCGTGGGCGAGCCGGGTCTGCCGGTCGTCGGCGACCGCGTCCTCGCCCAGCAGCGCGACGAACCGGGCGCGGGTCAGCGCCGGCAGCCGGGAGGGCGCCAGCCGGATCTCCCGGACCGGGACCGGCGGGGTCGCGCGGGGGGTCCAGCCCAGCTCGCGCGCCAGGTGCCTGCGGGCGGCCTTGGGCAGCACCGCGCGCAGGTCGGGGTCGGGGGTCAGCTCGAGGACGCCGTCCTCGCCGCCCTCCCCGGCGGTCACCCGCGCGACCCGGGCCGCTGAGGGGCCCCAGCCCTGGACCGTGAGTTCTGGGAGCTCTGCCACGGCTACAGTCTGCCGGTGCCCGAGCGCCGCTCGACGGACCTCCGCCTGCCCGGGGTGCTCGACGCCGGCCGGCGGGCCCGGGACCTCGAGGCACTCGCCGCGCACGGCGTCGACGTGCTGGTCGTCGGCGGGGGCGTCACCGGCGCCGGGGTCGCGCTGGACGCCGCCGCGCGCGGGCTGACCGTGGCGCTGTGCGAGCGCACCGACCTCGCGGCCGGCACCAGCCGCTGGTCGTCGAAGCTGGTGCACGGCGGGCTGCGCTACCTCGCCCACGGCGAGATCGGGCTGGCCCGGGAGAGCGCCCGCGAGCGCGCCGTCCTGATGGGCGTCACCGCGCCGCACCTGGTCCGCCCGCTGCCGTTCCTGGTACCGGACGTCGCCGGCCGCGACGTCACCGCGCTGGCCGAGCTCGGTGGCCGGCTGGGCGACGCCGTCCGGGTCTCCGTGCCGGGCGGGCGCCGGTCGCTGCCGGGCACGGCGCGGGTCACGGCGGAGACGGTGTCCCGGCTGGTGCCGGCCGTGCGGCCGGGCCGGGGCGGCGTCGTCTTCTGGGACGGCCAGCTGGTGGACGACGCCCGGCTGGTGGTCACCCTCGCGCGCACCGCCGCCGCCTTCGGTGCCCGGGTGCTCACCGGGGCGACGGTGACCGGGGTCGACGGGGAGCAGGTGTCGCTGCACGTCGACGGCGCCGCGGTGACCGTGCGGGCGGGGGTGGTGGTCAACGCGGCCGGGGTGTGGGCGCAGCAGCTCGCGCCCGGCGTCCGGCTGGTGCCCTCCCGCGGGTCGCACCTGGTGGTGCCGGCCGCCCTGCTGGGGTCGCCGGCCGCGGCGCTCACCGTGCCGCTGCCGGGGTCGCGGTCGCGCTACGTCTTCGCGCTGCCGCAGGGGCGCGGGCTGGTGTACCTGGGCATCACCGACGAGCCGGTGACCGGGCCGGTGCCCGACGACGACCCGGTGCCCAGCCCGGCGGAGGTCGAGCAGCTGCTGGCCACGGTCAACCAGGTGCTCGGCGTCCCGCTGGTGCCGGGTGACCTGGTCGGCGCCTACGCCGGGCTGCGGCCGCTGGTGCTGCCGGAGTCGGCGGGCACCGTCCCCGGCGACGCGACCGCCGACCTGTCCCGCCGGCACCTGCTCCGCTGGGACGGGCCGGTGCTGACCCTGGTCGGCGGGAAGCTGACCACCTACCGGGCGATGGCCGCCGAGGCCGGGGACGCCGTCGTCGCGCGGCTGGGCCGGGGCGCGCGCCGTTCCCCCACCGACCGGTTGCCGCTGGTGGGTGCCGCCCCGGCCCGCGCGCTGGCCCGGGTCGACGCCCCCGCGCGGCTGGTGCACCGGTACGGGACGGAGGCGCCGGTGGTCGCGGGGCTCGGGGGGGAGCCGGTGGTCGAGGGTCGTCCGGAGACGGTGGGGGAGCTGAGGTTCGCGGTGCTCGCCGAGGGGGCGAGGTCGGTGGCCGACCTGCTGGACCGGCGGACCAGGATCGGCCTGGTGACGGCCGAGCGGGCCGCCGCCACCGGCCTCGCGGAGGCCGTCCTCGCCCACCGGGGCTGAGCGTTCCGGGTTGACCTTCGGCCCCCGCTGCCGAAGACAGTTGGGCGGCGGGACGAAGGCGATGACCCGCTGCCGGACGAGGGCGGGAGGTGGCGGCATGAGCCTGCCGAGCGGGCACGGACCGGCCCCGGCGACGGCGGCGGCCGGCACGGCGTGGTGGCTGGTCGACGTGGACTCGCGCGTGGTGGCGGGGCCCTTCGGCAGCCGGGTGGACGCCGCCCTGGCCGAGCTCTCCTCCTCCCCGCGGGACGAGCTGGACGTGCTCGTCCCCGCGCACGGCACCCGCCGGGACGACGGCACGCTGGCGCCGCGCTTCTCCCCGGACGACCGGGCCTGGCTGGCCCACCTGTCCGAGCAGCTGGACCGGCTCGCCGACGACTGGGACGCGCTGATCGACGACGCCGACCCGCTCACCGGGCTGGTCTGCGAGATCGCCGCCGCGGTGGCCGAGGCCGGGCTGCCGCTGCACGACTGCGCCGGGCGCACCCCGAGCCGCCAGCTCGGCGGGGTCTGCCTGACACCCGCGCCGGGCGAGCAGGGGGTGCTCGTCACCTGGACCCAGCACGACCGGATGGCGCTCGGCCGGGTGCGCGGGCACGCCGCCGACCTGGCCGCCCAGCAGGTGATGAACCACGCGGTGGCCGGCGTGCTCACCGCGTTCGGCTTCCTGGTCGAGCCGTTCGGTGAGGCCTCCGGGCACGTCGTGCGCGGCGCGGACGACACCCCTGGTCTCACTGCTTGGGACTGACTTCCCACTGAGTGGACTCGTCGGCCATGATCGTCGGTGTGGACACCTACACGCACGGCCACACCGACGCCGTCCTGCAGTCGCACCGCTGGCGCACCGTCGCCAACTCCGCCGGGTACCTGGCTCCGCAGCTGCGCCCCGGCCTCGACCTGCTCGACGTGGGCTGTGGGCCGGGCACGCTCACCGTCGACCTGGCGGCGCGGGTAGCCCCCGGGCGGATCGTCGGGCTGGATGTCTCGGCGGCCCCGCTGGGTGAGGCCCGCGAGCTGGCCGAGCGCTCGGGCGTCGCCGTCGAGTTCGGCGTGGGTGACGTCTACGCCCTGGACGCCCCGGACGACTCCTTCGACGTCGTGCACGCCCACCAGGTGCTGCAGCACCTGACCGACCCGGTGGCCGCGCTGCGCGAGATGGCCCGGGTCTGCCGTCCCGGTGGCCTGGTCGCCGTCCGCGACGTCGACTACGCCGCGACCACCTGGTTCCCCACGTCCCCGGGCCTGGACCGGTGGCTGGACCTCTACGGCCGCGTCGCCCGGCGCAACGACGCCGAGCCCGACGCCGGCCGGCGGCTGGTGTCCTGGGCGCACGCCGCCGGGCTGCGCGACCTCACCGCCACGACGTCGGCCTGGTGCTACGCCTCCCCGGCCGAGCGCGAGTGGTGGGGCACCTCCTGGGCCGGCCGGGCGACCGGGTCGGCGTTCGCCGAGCAGGCGGTGGCCTACGGGCTGGCGTCGGCGGCCGAGCTGGACGCGATCGCCGCGGCCTGGCTGGAGTGGGCCGCCGCGGACGACGGCTGGCTCGGCATGCTGCACGGCGAGCTGCTCATCCAGGTGTGACGCCGCTCCTGCCCGAAGACGGCCATCTCTGGGGTGCTCCGGGCCCCGAAGATGCCCATCTTCGGGGCGTGCAGTGCACGCTCCCCGTGCGCGTTGCCCGTGCAGCAGCACGTGCGATGCGGACGGAGAGCGTGCAACGCGGGAAGCAGGCGGCCGATCAGCGGGCGGGGAGGCTCCGGGCGACGTCGCGGCCGATCGCGACCCAGCGGCGCAGCGCGTCCTCGTCGTCCACGACGTCGGCGGAGACCCGCAGCCAGCCGTCCATCTCCCGGCCGCGCATGACCATCCGCTCGACCCCGTCGGCGGCGACCAGCTCCTCGGTCGCGCCCCGGTCGCAGCGCACCATCAGCCCGCCCTTGCCGCTCACGGCCACCGCCATCGAACCGCCGACCAGGAACGCCAGCCCGCCGAACATCGCCTTCTCCGTCACGCCCGGCTCGGTGGAGAGGGCGGCGCGCAGCCGGTCGGCGAGCTCCTGGTCGTAGGCCATGCGGCAGCGTCCCGCGATCCCTCCGCCGTCGGCAAGGGTCAGGCGGCCACCGGCTGCTCGTCGGCGTGCGCGATGTGCCGCAGCGACCGCCAGATGAGCACGACGAACACCGCCGAGCCGGCGAAGGCGAACCAGAACGGCGCCGTCACCCCGCTGTGCTGGGCCAGCACCCCGCCGATGCCCGACCCGACGACCAGGCCGCCGTAGACGCCGACGACGTTGACGCTGCCCACCCGGCCCTGCAGCTCCTGCGGCACGGCGCGCTGCCGGACGGCGACCGACGTCGTCCCCCAGATGAAGGCGTGCGCGCCGAACACGAAGAAGACCGGCAGCGCGACCCACGGGCTGGAGGTGAGCGCCAGCGCCAGGTGGGTGAGGGTCTCGACGACCAGGCCGACCCGCATCAGGTCGCTGAGGCTGATCCGGCGGGTGATCCAGCCGTAGGCGAGGCTCCCGGCGATGCCCCCGACGGCGCCGACCGTGGTCACCAGCCCGAAGCCGACCTCGCCCAGGCCGAGCCGCTCGGTGGCGTAGAGCACCAGCACCGACCAGGCCGCGCCGAAGGTGACGTTGAAGATCGTGATGGTCAGCACCAGGGTGCGGACGGCGGGGTGCGCGACCGCCCAGCGCAGCCCCTCGGCGATGTCGTGCCGCAGCGCGCGCCGCGGGCCGGTGCTGGGCGCGCGGGCGGGCAGCACGATCCGGGTGACCAGCACCGCCCCGAGCGCGATGACCACCGCCTGCACCCCCAGCGCCCAGGCGGCGCCGACGGTGAACAGGGCCGCCCCGAGCGGTGGCCCGGCGAGCTGGTTGACCGTGATGAAGCCGGTCTGCAGCCGGGAGTTGGCGATCGCCAGGTCGTCCCGGGCCACCAGCATCGGCACCAGGGTCTGCGAGCTGTTGTCGGCGAACACCTCGGCGGTGGCCAGCAGGAACAGCGCGGCCAGCACGGCGACGATGGACACCCGGTCGGTCGCCACCGCGAGGGTCAGCACGGCCAGGACGACGGCGCGCGCGACGTCCACGGTGACAACGATCAGCCGCCGGTCCAGCCGGTCGGTGAGCGCGCCGGCGAGCAGCCCGAACAGCAGCGGCGGCAGCCACTGCACGGTCGCGGCGAGGGCGACCAGCAGGGCGTCGCCGGTCAGCGAGGCCACCAGCAGCGGCCCGGCGGCCAGCGCGATCCCGTCGCCGAGCTGGGAGATCCAGGACGACGCCAGCAGCCACCGGAAGCCGGTGCCCAGCCGCGCCGGGACGAGGGTCTCAGCGATGCGGCTCACGAGGACAGGACCTTAGCCGGGCTCCGGACCGGGGTCGTCCGGTTTCGCTGACGGCGTGGTTCCACGTGCAACGTCGTCAGGCGGTGGCGGGGAAGCGCACGTGCGCCTCCAGCGTCTGCAGGGAGCGGTGCATCCCGACCGTGACCGCGCCCAGGGCGAAGAAGCCCTCGTCGTCGGCGATGGCCGACGTCCGCAGCAGCGTGGTCAGCCGCTCCAGCGCGGCGACCGCGGCGTCGATGGCGGCGTCCCGCTCGTCCGGTTCGGTGTCGGTCGCGTGGTACGGGATGCGGACGACGCGGGCCAGCCCCTCGAGGGCGTCGGCGAGCACCCACCCGGTCGCGCCGTCCACCCGGTCCAGCCCGCGGCGGTGCGGCTGGAACTCGACCACCAGCGTGGTCAGGTCGTCGACCAGGACGGCGACCCGGTCCAGCGCGCGGGACTGCTCCCGGATGCTGCCGGCCGTGCCCTGCCACCGGTGCGCCCGCGGGTTGGCCCGCCGGGCCCGCTCGACCTGGGCCTCGGCGCTGCGCATCCCGTCCAGCGCCCGGCCGAGCACCGCGGTGCGCGCTGTCCACTCGCCTGGCTCGGGCACCTGCCCGGTGCGCAGCCCGCCGGCGATCTCCTCCAGGTGCGCGGCCAGCAGCTCGCGGGCGAGGGCCACCCGGCGCACCGCGGTGGTCAGCTGCAGCGGCGGGAACAGCAGCGTCGTCACCAGCACGCCGACGGCCGCGCCGAGCAGTGTCAGCCCGGCGTACCGCAGCGCGTACTCGGCCGGGTCGCTGGTGCCCACCGTGACCATCAGGACGGCGGCGAAGCTCACCCAGCTGGCCTGCTCCCGGAGCAGCGGCCACTGCTCCAGGCCGATCGCCAGCGCCACGATCAGCGCGATGGTCAGGGTGTCCGGCACCCCGCGGGTGGCCTCGTAGACGACCACCGCGAGGGCGAAGCCGAGCAGGATCGCCAGCACGGTGCGCCAGGCGGCCGAGGCGGAGTCGGCGACGGTGGGGGAGACGGCGATGATCGCGCCGAGCGGGGCGTAGTAGGCGTAGTCGGAGAGCGTGGGCGGCAGGAGCAGCGCCGCCTGCCAGGCCAGCCCCGCGGCCAGCGCCGCCCGGATCCCGCGCTGCACCCACGGCTGCTGCAGCCGTCCGATCGCCCACCGCACCCCGCCAGGATGCGGGCTCCGCGGCCGGAGCCCGCACCCGGGTGGTCAGCCCTGCCGGGCGGCGTTGGCCTGGACCGCGGTGCTCAGGTACTGCGCCAGGCCCGGCGCGATCCGCTCGTAGTAGGCGGTGAACCGCGGGTCGTCGACGTACAGCTGCCCGAGCCCGGCGTGCATCGCCGGCGGGCAGTCGTAGGACCACCGGGTGATGTGCTGCCGGTGCTCCTCGGCGACGTCCATCGCGTGCGCCGAGTCGGGCGCCACCCCGGCCGCCATCGCGGTGGCGAACCGCCGCTCGACGTCGTCCGACTCGGCCTTGACCCGCAGCCAGTCCTCCTTGGACATCGCCGCGGTGCGCCGCTGGGACTGGGTCCACGCCTCGGTGTCGCCCCACCTCTCCTCGGCCTCGGCGGCGTACTCCTCCGGGAGCCAGTCGCCGAACACCTCGAACCGTTCCTCGGGCGTCAGGGAGATCCCCATCTGCCGTGCCTCCATCTCCTCCTCGACGGCCGCGACCATCTCCTGGGTGCGCTCGAGCCGGTCCCGCAGCAGCCGGTGCTGCCGGCGCAGCGAAAGGACCCGACTGCCCCCCGCGCCTCGCAGGCTCGGCTCGGGCCCCTGCAGGCGGGCCGCAAGTACACCAGCCTCGCCCGGATGCGGCACGCCCTTTGTCGGCCCCGCTGCAGGGGCCCGCCGCGAGCCTGCGAGTGGTGGGGGGCAGCGGGGTCCTTCGAGTAGTGGTGCAGCGTGCGCACCGTGACACCGGCCAGCCGGGCCAGCTCACCCACCGTCCAGCTCATCGCCCCTCCTCTCTGACGAGGTCCACGGAACAGCCTGACGTCGCGTCAGGGTCAAGCCGTTTCGGACGCCGACCGGACCGGGCACTCCCCGGGCATGTCCTCCCCCGTGCCCGCCGACGATGCCTTCCCCCGCTCGCGCGTGCGGATCGGCGAGGCGGAGATGGCCTACGTCGACGTCGGCACCGGCGACCCGATCGTCTTCCTGCACGGCAACCCGACGTCGTCCTACCTGTGGCGCAACGTCATCCCGCACGTGCAGCACCTCGGCCGGTGCATCGCCCCGGACCTGATCGGCATGGGGGAGTCGTCGAAGCTGCCAGGCGCCGAGCGCGGCACGTACTCCTTCGCCACCCACGCCGGGTACCTGTCCCGGTTCCTGGCGCACGTCGAGGCCGACCGGCGGGTCACGTTCGTGCTGCACGACTGGGGCTCGGGCCTCGGCTTCGACTGGGCGGCCCGCAACCCGGGCGCGGTGCGCGGCATCGCCTTCATGGAGGCGATCGTCACCCCGATGATCTGGGCCGACTGGCCGCGGGACGCCAAGCGGGTGTTCCAGGCCATGCGCGGCCCGGACGGCGAGCGCAAGGTGCTCGACGAGAACGTGTTCGTCGAGAAGGTGCTGCCGGCGTCGGTGCTGCGCGGGCTGTCCGCGGAGGCGCACGAGCGGTACCGGGCGCCGTTCCGCGAGCGGGAGGACCGCTGGCCCACCCTGGAGTGGCCCCGGCAGATCCCGCTGGAGCACGTGCCGCCGGACGTGCACGACGTCGTCGACCGCTACGGCCAGTGGCTGGCGCACTCGCCGGTGCCGAAGCTGTTCGTGAACGCCGACCCCGGGTCGATCCTGGTCGGTCGGCAGCGGAACGTGGTGCGCCGCTGGCCGGCCCTCACCGAGGTCACGGTGCCGGCGGCGCACTTCGTGCCGGAGGACGCGCCCGACGAGATCGGCCGCGCCCTGGCGGACTGGCTGCCGACCCTGGGCTGAACGGGCTCAGCCGTGCCGGCCGCTGCCCTGGCGCTCGTGCCGGATCTGGGTCATCGCCTCGTTGGCCGACGCGATGAGCGACTCGGGGGTCGAGGCGCGCCCGGACAGGGCCACCCCGGCGCTGAGCCGGACCTTGTGGTCGACGTCGGGACGGGGGTGCAGCGGCTCGTCGAACGCCGCGTCGATCCGCTGGGCGATGCCCTGGGCGTCCTCGACCGAGTGGATGCCGGGGCACAGCAGGACGAAGGTCTGGGCGCTGATCCGGGCGACGACGTCGCCCTGGCGCACCGCGGTGACCAGCCGGCCGGCAGCCTCGGCGCGGGCCGAGTCGGCGACGGCGACGCCGTGCAGCTCCTCCAGCGTGGTGATGCCGTCGAGGTTGCAGCAGACGACGGCGAGCCGGCCGCTGTCCGGGCCGGCCGCCGCGAGGGCGAGCTCGAGCCGGTCGATGAGCAGGCTGCGCACCGGCAGACCGGTCAGCGGGTCGGGGACGGTCCGCTGCCGCAGCCGCTGCGCGAACTGACGCTGGGCGGCGATGACCGCCGCCGTCTGCACCAAGACGTCCTGCGACTCCTCGAGCCTGATCGTGTCCATGACCTCTCCGCTCCCGCTCTGGCCGACTCCCGGCCGTGGGAAGGGAGTCGGCACCGCGGGGCGGCGGCTTGAGCGGCCTGCCCCGAACGGGGGGCGGCGGTCAGGTCAGCGCGCGGACGGTCTCCACGACCGCCACGACGGCGAAGACCAGGAACAGCCCGGCGGCGATCCGGTGCAGCAGCGCGATCGGCAGCCGGTCGGCCAGCTTGCGGCCGAGGAAGGCGGCGAGGCCGGAGATGACCAGCAGCGCCGCCCAGGCGCCGACGAAGACCGACAGCGGCTCGGCGTAGCGGGCGGCCAGGCCGGCGGTGGCCAGCTGGGAGAGGTCGCCCCACTCGGCGGCGAACAGCACGCCGAACGAGATCGCCGCAGCCCGGACGAAGGAGGTGTTCTCCCGCTTGGCCGCCGCCGCCTCGTCGTCCTCGGCTCCCTTGCGGGCCTCCCGCCACAGCAGGACGGCGCCGGCCAGGAACAGCACCGCCACCACCGCGCTGACCACCGCCTCGGGCAGCAGCGACAGCAGCGAGCCGGCGGTGACCGCGATCGCCACCTGCAGGCCGAACGCCGCGCCGACGCCGACGAACACCGGCAGCGGCGGGAACCGGGTGGCCAGCACCAGGGTCGCGAAGAGGGTCTTGTCCGGCAGCTCCACGGGGAGGATCAGCACGAAGGCGGCCAGGACGACGGAGAGGACCACGGTTTCTCTTTCTCGCTCGCGCGACCGGCCGGGTGTGCAGACGCCTCCGACCGGCAGCGCACCATCGGGTGGACTGCTGGGCGGAAGGTCTCGCCCACCCGCGGCGACGCGGGCCCGCTGACCGGGCGCGCGAGCGCGCCAGCATGTCGACCAGCGGTCGGGGGGCTACTCCCCTTCTACGGGGGCCAGGGTAGCCGACGCCCCCGGGTGCTCCCGGTGCGCCGCGGCCGTGGCGGCGCGCAGCACCTCCTTGACCGGCAGCCCCAGCGACCGGGCCAGCGCCGCGACGTCCTCGAACTCGACGCTGACGTTCACCACCTGCCCGCCGGAGCTGGCCACCTTCACCCCGACCCGGCCGCCCAGCACCTCGACGCTGCCCTGCGTGCGGTCGAGGGCGACCTTCTGCACCGGCTGCACCCGCATGCCGATCGTGGACGTCGCCGACACCACGACCGCCTGCACGGCGGCCCGGGACGCGGGGGAGCACAGCACCGACAGGGTGTGCGCGGGCCGGCCCTTCTTCATCAGGACCGGCGTCAGCCAGGCGTCCGACGCCCCGGCGGCGAGCAGCTCGCCGAGCACGCCGGGCCACAGCCGCGGGTCGAGGTCGTCGACGTTGGTCTCCAGCAGCAGCCCGGCCGCCGGGTCCACCTCGACCGGGTCGCCGAGCACCAGCCGGACGACGTTGGGCAGCTCGACCGGGTCGCGCCCGCCCGCGCCGCTGCCGACCCGGCGCACCCGCATCGGCGGCAGCGTCGTCCACTCCTGCACGCGGGCGGCCAGCAGGGCGGCGCCGGTCGGGGTGCAGGTCTCGGCGGGCACCGGCCCGGCGAGGACGGGGACGCCGGCCAGCAGCTCGAGCACGGCGGGCCCGGGCACCGGGACGACGCCGTGGGCCCCGCGGGCGGAACCGCTGCCCAGGGCGACCGGGGAGGCGCTGAGCCGCTCCAGCCCGAGGTGCTCGAAGCCGGCGACGACGCCCACCACGTCGGCGAGGGCGTCCAGCGCACCCACCTCGTGGAAGTGGACCTCGTCGGCGGGCACCCGGTGCACCCGGCCCTCGGCGACCGCCAGCCGCTCGAAGACCGCCAGCGCACCGTCCCGGACGGCGCCGGGCAGCGCCGCCGTGGCCAGCAGGGCGCGGACGTCGGACCAGGTGCGGTGCACCTCGCTGGGCGGTGCGTGCACGTGCACCCGGGTGGCCCCCAGCCCGTGCCGGGTGACCGCCTCGGTGGAGAGGGTGACCGCCTCCACCGGCAGCGCGGACACCGCGCCGGCCAGCACCTCCAGCGGCACCCCGGCGTCGACCAGCGCGCCGAGCAGCATGTCGCCGCTGGCCCCGGCCGCGAGGTCCAGCCACCCGATCGTCACCGGGCGATCATCTCCCGCAGCCGCGCGGCGTCCCGGCCGGGGGAGGTGCCGAACTGGCGGCGGTACTCACGGCTGAACTGGGAGGCGCTCTCGTAGCCCACCGCGTGCCCGGCCCCGGCGACGTCGCCCGGCCGGGCCATCAGCAGCATCCGGGCCTCCTGCAGCCGGATCTGCTTCTGGAACTGGATGGGGCTCATCGCGGTCACCGCCTGGAAGCTGCGGTGGAACGCCGAGGGGCTCAGGTGCGTCATCGACGCGAGGTCCTCCACCCGGATCGGCTCGGCGTGGTGGTCGCGGATCCAGCGGACGGCGGTGCCCACCCGGCTCAGGCTGCTGTCGGCCAGGCCCAGCTGGCGCACCGTGGCGCCCTGCTCGCCGCTCATCAGCAACCACAGCACCTCCCGCTCGATCATCGGCGCGAGCACCGGCAGGTCGCGCGGGCGGTCGAGCAGCCGCAGCATCCGCACGACGGCGTCCAGCAGCTCGCGGGAGGCGTCGCTGACCGCGACGGCAGGCGGGGCGGCAGCGGTGCGCGGGAGCCGGCCGGCCGCGGGGTGCAGCAGCAGCTCGGCGATCACCTCCGGCCGGAGGGCCAGCCCGACCCCGAGTGCAGGGGCCGCCGGGCTCGCCGCGGTGAACTGGCCGGTGACCGGCAGGTCCAGCGAGGCCACCAGGTACTGCCCGGCCCGGTACTCGTGCACCCGGTCGCCGAGCACCAGCGTCTTGGCACCCTGGGCGATCAGCGCCATGACCGTGCAGGTCGAGGACACGGTCGGTGGGCCCGGCTCGGTCACGGCGGAGACCAGGACGCCGTCCAGCGCCGCGGTCGCCCCGTCGCGGGCGTACCGGGTGACCAGGGTGCGCAACTCGTCCAGGAGCACGCGGTGAGTCAACCACCCTGGGAGGGAGGTGGCGGCGACCCCGAGCAGGATCAGGCAAGAGCGGGCCAGGAACGGGCTCGGTTGAGCCTGCGCCCGCTGGTTGGCTCGGTGGCAGCGAGGGCGCGATCAGGCACTCCGGGCCCACCGGTCGCCGCGCCCCGCCACCCCGAGGAGACCCCGTGAACATCGCCGTCGTCACCGGTGCCAGCTCCGGCATCGGCCAGAGCGCCGCCGTCCAGCTCGCCGCCCGCGGTCAGGGCGTCGTCCTGACCTACAACGCGAACGCGGACGGTGCCCACGAGACCGTGGCCCGGATCCAGGCACTCGGCGGGACCGCGGTCGCACTGCCGCTGGACGTCGGTCGCAGCGAGACCTTCCCGGCCTTCCGGGACGAGCTGCGCGGTGTCCTCGCCGACACCTGGCAGGCCGAGCAGATCACCGGGCTGGTGAACAACGCCGGCATCGCCCGGATGGCGATGTACGCCGACACCACCGAGGAGGTGTTCGACGAGATCGAGCGGGTGGTGCTGCGCGGGCCGTACTTCCTCACCCAGGCGCTGCTGCCGCTGCTCGCCGACGGCGGGGCGATCGTCAGCACTACGAGCAACGCGGCGCTGTTCTCCGGGATGGAGCCCGGCTTCTCGGCCTACGGGACGCTGAAGGGCGGTCTGGTGGTGCTCACCCGGTACCTGGCCAAGGAGCTCAGCGTGCGCGGCATCCGGGTCAACTCCGTCTCGCCCGGCTCCACCCGCACCCGGCTGGGTGACGACGCCTTCACCAAGCACCCCGAGGTGATCGCGCCGCTGGCCGCGAGGACGGCGCTGGGCCGTGTCGGGGAGCCCGACGACATCGGCCAGGTGATCGCCTTCCTGCTCTCCGACGAGGCCGGCTGGATCACCGCCCAGGACATCGAGGTCTCCGGCGGCTACAACCTGTAGGCCGGCCCCGTGGGCTGCAGGTCGCGCGGCGTCAGCGTGCGGTGCGGCGGGCGATCCGGGCGGCGAAGACGCCGGCCGACCAGCCGTTGTCGATGTTGCTGACCACGACCCCCGGGGCGGCCGAGTTCAGCATGGTGAGCAGCGCGCTGAACCCGCCGAAGGAGCTGGCGCCCTGCCCGGCCGAGGTCGGGACGGCGACCACCGGCACCTCGGTCAGCCCGCTCACCACGCTGGCCAGCGCGGCGTCCAGGCCGGCGACGACGACCAGGCAGTCGACGTCGGTGAGCAGCGAGCGGTCGGTGATCAGCGGGCGGATGCGGCTGCCCCCGACGTCGTCGACGCGGACCACCTCGGTGCCGGCGACCCGGGCGACGAACGCGGCCTCGGCGGCGATCGGGGTGTCGCCGCTGCTGGCGCAGAGCACCCCCACCCGGCCGACCGGCTCGGGGATCGGACCGACCGCCGCGGACATCGCCGCGTGGTCCATCGTCGTGTACGCGTCGTGCTCGCTGGCCAGGGCGACCAGGGTGTCCGCGCTGGCCCGGACGACGACCGCCGGGTGGTCGGGGTGCTCGCGCCGCGCCTCGCGGACCAGCGCGAGCACCTGCTCGGTGCTGCGGCCGGTGCCCCAGATGACGTCAGGACCGGTGGCGAGCACGGGCTCCCGGGGCACCGGGGTGCCGGTGACGGGGGTGCTGATCGTGGCCGCCGGTGCGACGGGCGGGGCGACCGGGGGAGCGGGCGGCGCGATCGGCTCGGGAGCCGGCTGGGCCGGTCCGATCCGGCGACCGCTGGGCCGGCGCACCGGGCCGCCGAACAGCTCGTCGAGCGGGCTGCGCGAGTAGGCCGGGGCGGGGCCTTCGTCGGGGTCCTCGTCCTCGTCCGGCAGGACGGCCTCGACGACGGGCTCGGGCGCGGGCTCGTCGGCCGGCTCCTCGGCGGGCTCCACCAGCAGGCCGGCGAAGCCGCCGGCGGCGTCGGCCGGGTCGGCGTCGCGCTGGTCGTCGGGCAGGTCGTCCAGCGGGGAGGGGCTCACGCCGCCGACCATAAACGCCGGGGAGGTCGGCTCCGGGACCTCGGCGGAGGTCGTGTCGAGCGCCTCGCCGTCGACCGGGTCGGCGTCCCGGGTCTGGGTCACGCCGGACAGCCGCACGACCCGGTCGCGGCCGGCCCGCTTGGCGTCGTACAGGACGCCGTCGGCGGCGGCGAACAGCGTGCGCCGGTCGTCGCCCCGGGCGGCCTGGGCGATGCCGACGCTGATCCGCACCGGCACCTCGACGCCGAGCGCAGACCAGTCGTGGGCGGAGATCGAGCGGCGGATCCGCTCCATCGCCCGCTCGGCCTGCTCGGCGGTGGTGTCCGGCAGCAGGATGACGAACTCGTCGCCGGCCCAGCGGCACACCTCGTCGGTGTCCCGGCAGCCGTCGACCAGCAGCTGCCCGACGGCGCGCAGCACGGCGTCGCCACCGGGGTGCCCGGCGGCGTCGTTGATCGCCTTGAACCGGTCGATGTCGACCACCGCCAGCGCCGGCACCGCGCCCGCGGACAGCAGCCCGTCCAGGCGCGCCTCGGCGTAGCGGCGGTTGGGCAGGTGGGTGAGCGGGTCCTCGTAGGCCTGCCGGCGCAGCTGCCCGGCGGCCCGCTCGGTCTCCAGCAGGCTCTTGCGCCGGCCGAACAGCTCGACCCAGCGGGTGCGCCGCTCGTCGACCCGGTCCAGCTCGTCGGCCAGGTAGGCCTGCAGGTACGGCAGCGCGCGGGCGGCGTCGTCCAGCTCGGCGTGCAGCGTGCAGAGCTCGCGCAGGGCGGCCCGGCGCAGCCGGGAGAGGCCGTGCTCGGTGGCCAGCGCCAGCCCGGCGGCCAGGTGGTCGTCGGCGGCGCGGGGCTCGCCGGAGCGGCGCAGCGCGCGGCCCAGGCCGAGCTCGGCCGAGGCGAGGAGGGCGCGGTCGTCGGCGGCGGCGGGGGCGGCGACCACGCTGCGGAGCAGGGCGGCCGCGGGGGCGTGCTGCCCGGCCCCGACCAGCGACCAGCCGCGCACCACCTGGGCGTCGAGCACGCCGCGGTCGCCGGCCGGCAGCTGGTCCAGCGCGCGCTCGGAGAGCTCGCGGGCCTGCGCGAAGTGCGGTGCGGCGGCCTCGACGCTGCCGTCGTCGAGCAGGCCCTCGCCCAGCTCGGCGCAGAGCGCGGCCAGCCGGGTGCCGGCCTCGGCGGCGAGCCGGCGCGCGGCGTCGCGGTCGACGTCGGTGGCCCGCTCGCCCGGGACGCCGGCCAGGTGCTCGGCGGCGTCCGCGGCCCGCTGCTGGTAGTCCAGCGCGAGCGGCATGAGCTCCAGGTCGGCGAGGACGGCGGCCAGCGAGCTCAGCGTGTGCACCAGCAGCGGGCTGGGCGGGAGACCCGGGTCCAGCAGGCTGGCCGCCTCGACCGCCTCGTCCATCGCCGCGTCGACCCGCCGGGAGAGCAGCTCGATCCGGGCGTGCCGGGCCAGCCCGGCGGCGCGCTGCAGGTCGTCGTCCTGGGCGTCGAAGGCCGCCCGCGCCGAGCGGACCAGGGCGATCGCGTGCGCGGCGTGGGTGGCCGACCGGGTGCGCGAGTCGCGGTCCACGGGGGCGCCCGTGCCGCTCGGGTCCTCGCCGGTGCGGGGTGCCGGGTTGAGGTCCAGCGGGCCGTCCTGCTCCGGACCTCCCTCGACGAGCGGGTCGCCGAGCAGGGAGTAGCCGGCCAGCCGCAGCCGGCGGACGAGCAGCTCCGCGCGGAGCGTGTCGGCCCAGGCCCGGGCGAGGGAGGTGAGCGGGGCGGGGCCGCGCTCGGCCTGCGGGGTCGCCGGCAGGTCGCCGTCGATCTGCTGGAGCAGCGCCTCGGCGGCGTCGAGCTGCCAGTTCGCCAGGGCGGAGCTCACCTGCTGGTGCAGGACCCCGGGTGGCACGAGGGCACTCTGCCCCGTGGGCGCGGACGTGTCACGCACCGGGGGGCTGGCACGCCGGAGCAGCGCGGGCGGTTCACCGGAACCCCGCGCGCGCCGGAGGCTCACGAGGCGGCCTCGCCGGCGCTCGGGGTCGTCCTGGACCGGCTCACGAGGCGACCTCGCCGTCGTCGAACGCCCAGCCCGGACGGCGGCGGGCGCCGCCCAGCACCTCGGCCACCAGCTCGTCGACCGAGGCGGCGGGCAGCACGGCGGTCCGGTTCGGCGGTGCGGGCAGCTGCCCGCCCGCGGCGCGCACCCGGTTGCGGCCGCTGCGCTTGGCCCCGAACAGGTGCAGGTCGGCGCTGTCGAACAGCTCCCGCCACGACCGCGGGCCCGGCGTGCCGGGGGGCCCGGCGGTGGCGACGCCGATGCTCACGGTGACCGGGACCGGCACGTCGAGGGCCGCCCAGTCGGCGTCGGCGACCGCGCTGCGCAGCCGCTCCATGGCGACGACCGCCTGCGCCTCGCCGGTGTTCGGCAGCACCACCACGAACTCGTCGCCGGCCCAGCGGAACACCTCGTCGCCGGTGCGGCTGTGCTGGCGGAGCAGCTCGGCGACCCGGCGCAGGACCGCGTCACCGTGCAGGTGCGAGTTCGCGTCGTTGACCGACTTGAAGCCGTCGACGTCCACGACCGCCACCGAGACCGCCTCGCGGTCCATCCGCAGGTCGCCCATCCGGCGCTCGGCGCTGCGCCGGTTGCCCAGCCCGGTGAGGGTGTCCTCCAGCGCGTGGCGGCGGAGCACCGCCGTCTGCCGCTCGGCCTCCCGCAGCCGGCTGCGGCGGACGAACATCTCCGCCCACAGCTCGCGGTGGCGCAGGTGCGCCGAGGTGGTCTCCGACCGGTAGGCCTCCAGCCAGTGCAGCGCCTCGGTGGTCAGCCCCATCGCCGCCGTCGCCTGGCCCAGCTCCAGCAGGCACTGCCGGTACCGGCGCCGGTCGCCGGCTGCGGCGAAGGCGCCCGAGGCGGCGACCAGCAGCTCGACGGCCTCCTCGCCGTGCGGGCGGCCGGGCAGCGCGTCGCGGGCGCACAGCCGGCCGAGCAGCCGGGCCAGCGCCAGGTCCGCGTAGCCGACCAGCCACAGCGCGGCTCCGCCGGACCCCAGGTGCCGGCGCACCCGGCGCAGCGGCGGCAGGGCGTCGTCGAGCTCGCCGCGCAGCGTCATCGCCCAGGCCTGGACGACGTCGAGCAGGTCGCTGTCGGCGTCGGTGGGCTCCCAGGGCAGCTCGCGCGCGGCGGTCGCGCAGCGCACGGCCACGTCGGCCAGCTCGGCGCAGCGCCGGTGCTCGCCGCGGCGGTGCACGGTCTGGGCCAGCTCGGCGTGCTGCTGGGCGCACAGCCGGAGCAGCTGCCACTGGTCGCCGAGGTCGGGGAGCGCGGCGGCGACCTGCACCCCGCGCAGCGCCTGGGCGACCGCGAGCTCCTCGAGGTCGAGCCGGGTCAGCGCGAGGGACAGCCAGTGGTGGGCCTGGTGCAGCGGCCGGCTCGGGTCCTCGGCGGCGACCTGGTCGGCGAGCAGGCTGGCGTCGACGGCGAGGTGCAGGGCGGCGTCGAACCGGTCGGCGGCGACCTCGACGTGCGCCAGGTAGGCCAGCGTCAGCGCGCGCTCGGAGGTGGGGTGGCAGCGCTCGAGCGCGGCCCGGGCGGTGGCGACGGCGGCCGCCGCGGCGTCGACGTCGCCGTCCAGCAGCGCGGCGCGGGCGGTGAAGGCCGCGGCCCAGGCGTCCCAGCACGGCTCGCCGGTGCCGCTCAGGTCACCGGCGACGAGGGCGAGCTCGGCGGAGAAGACCCGGGAGTCGGCGGCGTCGCTGGCGGCCAGCAACCGCCACCGGGCGGTCTCCAGCTGCTGGACGTCGATGGTCCCGGGACTCACGCATCCCTCCACTCAGCTGTCGGGGGACGCGACGCGCGCGTGCCCGGCCGGTGACGAGGCAGCTCCCCCCGCCCCGGGGGCCCGACTGGAGCCGGTGCCCGGGACGGCCGCACTACCCTCACCGGATGCCGAGTGCAGGACACAGCGCAGCGCCGACGAGGTTCGCCTATCTGGGGCCCGAGGGTACCTTCGCCGAGGCCGCTCTCGTCAGGCTCGTCGGGTCCCTGGGGACGACGCCCGGGGTCTCCGCCCACCCCGAGGCGAGCATCGCCACCGCCCTGGCCGCGGTCCGGGCCGGTGAGCGCGAGGCGGCGCTGGTGCCGATGGAGAACTCCGTCGAGGGCTCGGTGCCCGCGACCATGGACGGGCTCGTGGTCGGCGACCCGCTGGTCATCACCCGCGAGGTTTTCCTCGAGGTGGGCTTCGTGCTCGCCGTCCGCCCCGGCACGACCGCGGCCGGGGTGCGCACGGTGGCCAGCCACCCGCACGCGCTCGCCCAGTGCCGCGGGCGGATCGCCGAGCTGCTGCCCGCCGCCGACGTGGTGCCGACCGCCTCGACGGCCGACGCCGCCCGCCGGGTCGCCGAGGGCGGGTACGACGCCGCGGTCTGCGCGGCCATCGCCGCCGAGCGCTACGGGCTGGACGCGCTCGTCACCGACCTGGCCGACCACCCTGGCGCCGTCACCCGGTTCGTGCTGGTGCAGCGCCCCGGGCCGCCGGCCGGGCCCACCGGTGCGGACAAGACCACGATCACCGCGGTCATCACCGACCGCACCGGCGCCCTGCTGGACCTGCTCGCCGAGTTCGCGGTCCGCGGCATCAGCCTGACCCGGATCGAGTCGCGCCCGACCCGGGAGCGGCTGGGCGTCTACTCGTTCTCCATCGACTGCGAGGGGCACGTGGCCGACGCGCGGGTGGGCGACGCGCTGGCGGCGCTGCACCGGCTGTGCGAGGAGGTCCGGTTCCTGGGCTCCTACCCCCGTGCCGACGCGGGTGCCGGGAAGCCGGTGGAGGAGAAGGTCGGCGACGCGGCGTTCGCCGGCGCGCAGGCCTGGCTGGCCCGGGTGCGGGAGGGGTCGGCGGTCTGACGCCGCCGTCCACCCCGAGCTCTCCGCCATGGTGACCCAGTGTGCGGCTTCGGGGACGCAGTGCAAACCCCTGGCGCCGAACCGTTCCGTCACACCCACGTCGTGCGGCACTTGCCCTGGAGTGCACTCCAGCTCCTAGCGTCGCCGGCATGAGAACAGTGACCGGGTACGCGGCGTACGGGCCGCACGAGCAGCTGCGGCCGCTGGAGTTCACCCGCCGGGACCTGCGCCCGGACGACGTCGCCGTGCGGGTGACCCACGTCGGCGTCTGCCACAGCGACCTGCACGCCGTCGAGGCACTGGCCGCCGGGAGCCCGCCGCTGGTGCCCGGCCACGAGTTCACCGGCGAGGTCACCGCGGTGGGGGCCGAGGTGACCCGCTTCCGGGTCGGTGACCCGGTCGCCGTGGGCAACATCGTCGACTCGTGCGGCCGGTGCGACAACTGCCTCGCCCACCGGGAGCCCTACTGCCGGGAGTTCCCCTCGACGACCTACGGCGGGCGCGACCTGCACGACGGCAGCCCGACCCAGGGCGCCTACTCCACCGAGTACGTCGCCCGGGACGCCTTCGTCTACGCCCTCCCCGCCGGGCTCGACCCGGCAGCGGTCGCACCGCTGATGTGCGCCGGGGTGACCACCTGGGCACCGCTCCGCCGCGCCGGCGTGGGCCCGGGGCAGTCCGTCGGGGTCGTCGGCCTCGGCGGGCTGGGCCACCTCGCGGTGAAGTTCGCCGTCGCGCTCGGTGCCCGGGTCACCGTGTTCACCACGTCGGCGGCCAAGGCGGACGACGCCCGGGCCCTCGGCGCGCACGACGTCGTGGTCTCCACCGACGCCGCGGCCATGGCCGCCGTGGCCGGCCGGCTGGACTTCGTGCTGGACACCGCATCGGGTGCCCACGACCTCGCTCCCTACCTCGGGGCGCTCCGCCTGGACGGCACGCTGTGCGTGCTCGGCCTGCCCGAGAAGTACGAGGTCTCACCGATGGCCCTGCTCGGCCGCACGCTGACCGTCTCCGGGTCCGGGGGCACCGCGGAGACGCAGGAGATGCTGGAGTTCTGCGGCGAGCACGGGATCACCGCCGACGTCGAGGTGCTGCCCTTCGCCGAGGTGAACACGGCGTTCGAGCGGCTGGCCCGCAACGACGTCCGCTACCGGTTCGTGCTGGCGGTGGCCGGGTGAGCCGGGTGGGGTTCCAGGGGCGGACGGCGCTGGTCACCGGCGCCAGCGCGGGCATCGGCGCGGAGTTCGCCCGGCAGCTGGCGGCGCGCGGCTCGGACCTGGTGCTGGTGGCCCGGCGCGCCGACCGGCTGGCCGAGCTGGCCGCCGAGCTGACCGCCGCGCACGGCGTCGCGGTGGCCGTCGTCCCGCTGGACCTGGGCCGGCCCGCGGCCGGGCGGGCGCTCGCCGCCGAGGTCGACCGGCGGGGGATCGAGGTCACCAGCGTGGTCAACTGCGCCGGCTTCGGCACGCACGGCCCGTTCCACCGCGAGGACGCCGACCGGCTGGCCGAGGAGATCGCGGTCGACGTCACCGCGCTGGTCGACGTCAGCCGCGCCTTCATCGACCGGCTTCGGGTGGCCGGCACCGGGGTGCTGGTGAACGTGGCCAGCATGGCCGCCTACACGCCCAGCCCGAACATGGCCGTCTACGCAGCGGGCAAGGCGTTCGTGCTCAGCTTCACGGAGGCGCTGTGGCAGGAGTCGCTGGGCAGCGGGTTGCGGGTGCTCGCCCTGTCGCCCGGCGCCACCGACACCGAGTTCTTCGACGTGCTGGGCAACGACGCCGCCGACGGCGGCCGGGGCCGGCAGACGCCGCAGCAGGTGGTGACCACCGCGCTGCGGGCCCTGGACCGCCGCACACCCCCGCCGAGCGTGGCGGTCGGCCGGCGCAACCGGGTCGCGGCAACCGGGGTCCGCCTGCTGACCCGCCGGCGCGCGGTGCTGGCGATGGCCGCGATCACCCGACGGGCCGTGATCGAGCCGGGGACGAGCAGTGGCGCGCGCGCCTAGCCTCGACGTCATGGACCAGGTGGCAGCCCCGAACCGTCAGCCGGCCCCCGGGATCCGCCAGGTCTCCGAGGAGACCGGGCTGAGCATCGACACGCTGCGCTGGTACGAGCGGGAGGGCCTGCTCCCGCTGGTGGAGCGCACCGCCGACGGCCGGCGGCGGTACCCGCCCGCCGCGCTCCGGTTCATCCGGCTGGTGCAGGCGCTGCGCCGCACCGGGATGCCGGTGGCCGACGTCCGGCAGTTCATCGAGCTCGGCGGCGGGGAGCTGGCCAACCACCCGGAGCGGATGGCCCTGCTGGAGCAGCAGTGCGCCGCGATCGAGCAGCGGGTGCTCGAGCTGCAGGACGACCTGGCCGTCGTCCAGGCCAAGATCGCGACCTACCGCGCGCTCATCGCCCGCGGTGCCGACTGCGAGGACGACCTGCCCGACGACCTGCTCGACCAGCTGCGCACCGACGAGCTGCTGGCCAGGACGCTCCCTGCTGTCCCGGCCCCCTCGCCGGGGGGCGAGGGGGTCCTTGCTCAGAGGTAGAGGCCGGTCGACTCCTCGATCCGCTCGGCGGCGACGGCGTGCACGTCGCGCTCGCGCAGGATGATCAGGTCCTCGCCGTGCACCTCGACCTCGTGCTGGTCCTCGGGGCTGAAGAGCACCTGGTCGCCGACCTTGACCTGGCGCACGCTGGGCCCGACACCGCGGGCCTCGCCCCAGACCAGCCGCTTGGCCACCTGCGCGGTCGCCGGGATCAGGATGCCGCCGCTGGACCGCCGGTCGCCGTCCTCCTTGCGCAGGGACACCAGCAGGCGGTCGTGCAGCATCTTGATCGGCAGACCGCCGGTGGGGACGTCCTCGGACACGTCCGCCAACGCTACCCGGGGCTTCACTTCCGGCGCTGAAAGTGGAGACCTACCCCCAGCCGAGGGCGTGCAGCTTGTCGTCGTCGATGCCGAAGTGGTGCGCGATCTCGTGGACGACGGTGACCGTGACCTCCTCGGCGACCTGGTCCTCGTCCTCGCAGACGTCGCAGATCGCCTCGCGGTAGATCATGATCCGGTCCGGCAGGGCGCCCGAGTGGTCCCAGCCCCGCTCGGTGAGCGCGTAGCCCTCGTAGAGCCCGAGCAGGTCCGGTTCGTCGGGGTTCCGGTCCTCCACCAGCACGACGACGTTGTCCAGCAGCGCCATCAGCTCCGGCGGCACCTCGTCCAGCGCGTCGGCGACGAGCTCCTCGAACCGCTGGACCGGGACGGGCCTCACCAGCTGGTCGGCAGCGGGCGGCCCTCCTCGTAACCGGCCGCGCTCTGCACCCCCAGCACCGCGCGCTCGTGCAGCTCGTCGACCGTGCGGGCGCCGGCGTAGGTGCACGAGGAGCGCACCCCGGCCACGATCCCGTCGACCAGGTCCTCGACACCCGGGCGGGCCGGGTCGAGGTACATCCGCGAGGAGCTGATGCCCTCCTCGAACAGCCCGGCGCGGGCCCGGTCGAACCCGCTCTGCGCCGCGGTGCGGGCCTTGACCGCGCGCGCCGACGCCATCCCGAAGCTCTCCTTGTACCGGCGGCCGGTGCCGTCGTCGTACAGGTCACCGGCGCTCTCGTAGGTGCCGGCGAACCAGGAGCCGACCATCACGTTGGCGGCGCCGGCGGCCAGCGCCAGCGCGACGTCGCGGGGGTGGCGCACCCCGCCGTCGGCCCAGACGTGCTTGCCCAGCGACCGGGCGGCCGCGGCGCAGTCCTCGACCGCGGAGAACTGCGGGCGCCCGACGCCGGTCATCATCCGGGTGGTGCACATGGCACCGGGGCCGACGCCGACCTTGACGACGTCCGCACCGGCCTCGACCAGGTCGCGGGTGCCCTCGGCGGTGACCACGTTGCCGGCCACCACCGGCGTCGAGCCGGCGACGGCGCGGACGGCGCGGACCGCCTCGATCGCCTTCTCCTGGTGCCCGTGCGCGGTGTCGACGACCAGCACGTCGACGCCGTGGGCCAGCAGTGCGCCCGCCTTGCCGGCCACGTCCCCGTTGATGCCGACCGCGGCGGAGGTGAGCAGCTGGCCGGAGTCGTTGACCGCCGGCAGGTACATCGACGAGCGCAGCGCGCCCTTGCGGGTGATCACGCCGACCAGCCGGTCGCCCTCGACCACGGGGGCGGCGTTCACCCGCTCGTCGGAGAGGACGTCGAACACCTTGGGCAGGTCGGTGCCGGCCTGGATGGTGAGCGGGTCGGGGGTCATGACCTGGGCGAGCTGGGTGAACCGGTCGACGTCCTGGCAGGCGCCGTCGGTGACCACGCCGACGGGCGCGCCGTTCTCGACCACCACGACGATGCCGTGCGCCCGCTTGCCCATCAGCGACAGCGCCTCGGAGACCGTCGAGGTGGGGGAGAGGGTGATCGGGGTGTCGTAGACCGGGTGCCGGGACTTGACCCAGCGGACCACCTCGCCGATCACGTCGATCGGGATGTCCTGCGGCAGCACGGCCAGCCCGCCGCGCCGGGCGATGGTCTCGGCCATCCGCCGTCCGGAGATCGCGGTCATGTTGGCGACGACGACCGGGATGGTCGTGCCGACCCGGTCCGGCGTGGTCAGGTCGACCTCGAGCCGGGAGCCGACCGTCGAGTGAGCCGGCACCATGAAGACGTCGGCGTAGGTCAGGTCGTGGTCCGGGCGGCGGTCGCCGAGGAAGCGCATGGGCCCATGGTCCCAGGCTCCGGTGACGGCGGGGTGTCCTCGCCCCCTCGTGCCCGGACCCCCTCTCCGACGATCATGGAGCGGGCGCCGCGACACGAGGGCGGCCCGGGGCGTGGCGCTGCTGCAGCTCCATGATCGTCGCCGGCGGTGCCCCGTCCGCGGGAACTGCCGGGCGCCCCGCAGCGCGGCACCTACGATCAGGGCGTGATCGACCTGCGCCTCGTCCGCGAGAACCCCGACCTCGTCCGCGCCAGCCAGCGTGCCCGGGGTGCCGACGAGTCCCTGGTCGACGCCCTGCTCTCGGCGGACGCCGACCGGCGGGCCGCGGTGAAGACCGCCGACGACCTGCGCGGGGAGCAGAAGGCGGCCTCCCAGGCGGTGCGCGGCGCCAGCCCCGAGGAGCGCCCCGCCGTGCTGGAGCGGGCCAAGGCCCTCGCCGCCGCGGTGAAGGAGGCCGAGGAGGCCGAGCGCGCCGCCGACGCCACGCTGCACGCCCTGCACCTGCGGATCCCGAACGTCGTCCACCCCGACGTGCCCCCGGGCGGCGAGGACGACGCGGTGACCCTGCGCACCGTCGGCGAGGTGCCGAGCTACGACTTCGAGGTCAAGGACCACCTGCAGATCGGCGAGGCGCTCGGCGCGATCGACATGGAGCGCGGCGCCAAGGTCTCCGGTGCCCGCTTCTACTTCCTCACCGGCCCCGGCGCGATGCTCGAGTTCGCGCTGGCCCAGCTGGCCATCACCCGGGCGGTGGCCGCCGGCTTCACCCCGGTGGTCGCGCCGGCGCTGGTCAAGCCGGAGGCGATGGAGGGCACCGGCTTCCTCGGCGAGCACGACGAGGAGGTGTACCGGATCGAGCGCGACGACCTCTACCTCGTCGGGACGTCGGAGGTGGCGCTGGCCGGCATGCACGCGCGTGAGGTGCTCGACCTGTCCGCGGGTCCGCGCCGCTACGCCGGCTGGTCGTCCTGCTTCCGCCGCGAGGCCGGCTCCTACGGCAAGGACACCCGCGGCATCATCCGGGTGCACTGGTTCGACAAGGTCGAGATGTTCAGCTTCTGCGCCCCCGAGGAGGCCGCCGCCGAGCACCGCCGGCTGCTGCAGTGGGAGGAGGAGTTCCTCCAGGCCCTCGAGCTGCCCTACCGGGTGGTCGACATCGCCGCCGGCGACCTGGGCACCAGCGCCGCGCGCAAGTTCGACATCGAGGCGTGGTTCCCCAGCCAGGGCACCTTCCGCGAGCTGACCAGCACCTCGGACTGCACCACCTTCCAGGCCCGCCGGTTGCAGATCCGCACCCGGGACGCCGACGGGAAGCCGCAGCCGGCCGCCACCCTCAACGGCACGCTCTGCGCGATCGCCCGCACGATCGCCTGCCTGCTCGAGGTGCACCAGCGGGCCGACGGCTCGGTGCACGTGCCGGCGGCGCTGCGCCCCTGGCTCGGCGGCCACGCCGAGCTCACCCCCGGCATGTCGCTGGCCGCCGTGGCCGGGCCCCCGGCATGACGTCCTCGCACCCGGTCCGGCCGGCGTTCGTGCCGGAGTCGGGGGCCGGGACCGTCGTCGAGCTGCCCGACCTGGCGGTGTCGCTGGGCAGCTGGCGGCCGGCCCTGGTCGCCAGCGACCTCGACGGCACGCTGCTCACCTCGGACGGCGTGGTCAGCCCGCGCACCCGCGCCGCGATCGACGCCTGCCGGGCCGCGGGCATCCCGGTCGTCGGCGTGACCGGCCGCGGGCCCCGGCTGCTCGACAGCGTCCGCGCGGCGCTGGGCGGCACCGGGATCGCGGTGCTCGCCCAGGGCGGGTACGTCGTCGACCTGGACCGGACCGAGGTGCTGCGCACCGTGGGCATGTCCAACGAGGACGCCACCGCGGTGATCGGCGCCATCGAGGGGGTCGCCGGCGAGCTGATCGTGGCGGTGGAGGACGCCGCCGAGCAGGCCGAGGCGCTCCGCCCGCTGCGGGTGCAGCACGGCTTCGACTGGCCCTACCCCGAGCCCGCGCACCTGCTCCCCCGGCACGAGGTGCTCCCGGTCGGCGCGGTGCTCAAGGTGTTCCTCCGCTCGGCCCGGCACGGTGAGGACGAGCTGCTGCGGCTGGCCCGCGACGTGGTCGACCCGGCGGTCGCCGAGCTGACCCACGCCGGGCTCGGGTTCATCGAGGTGCTGCCCCCGGGGGTCACCAAGGCCACCGGCCTCGCCGTCGCGCTGGAGCACCACGGGGTCGACCTAGGTCGCGTGCTGGTCTTCGGCGACATGCCCAACGACCTGCCGATGATCCAGGCGGTCACCGCCGCCGGTGGGCGCGCCGTGGCGATGGCCAACGCGCACCCCGAGGTGCTGGCCGCGGCCGCCGACCGCACCAGCGGCTCGGACGCCGACGGGGTCGCCCGGTACCTCGAGGCCGTGCTCGCACTCGGGAGCGCCGGTGTCTGACTGGCGCCCGAAGCTCATCGTCAGCGACCTGGACGGCACGCTGCTGCGCAGCGACGAGACCATCAGCGACGCCACCCTGGCCGAGCTGGGCCGCTGGGCCGGCGTCGGCGTCCCGCTGGTCATCGCCACCGGCCGCCCGCCGCGCTGGATGCTCGGCGTCCGGGAGCGGCTCGGTGGCGGCACCGCCATCTGCTGCAACGGCGCGGTGCTGATGGACCTCGGTCCCTTCACCGTGCTCGACGAGGACCCGCTGACCCCCGACGTCCTGCAGGCGATCACCGGCGAGCTGCGCCGCCGCCAGCCGGGCACCTGGTTCGCCGTCGAGTACGGCGACCAGTTCCGCCACGAGCCGATCTACCAGCCGCGCTGGGACGTCGACGCGCCCGGCGTCGAGGTGGCGACGCTGGCCGAGATGGTGGCCCAGCCGGTGGCCAAGCTGCTGGCGCGGCACGAGGACCTGCCGCGGGACGAGTTCGTCGACCTGGTCGCCGAGGTGGTCGGGGACACCGCCACGGTCACCAACTCCTCCTCCGACGCCCTGGCCGAGATCTCCGCGCGCGGGGTCACCAAGGCCACCGGGCTGGCCCGCGTCGCCGCCGACCGGGGGCTGGTGGCCGGCGACGTCGTCTACTTCGGCGACATGCCCAACGACCTGGCCGCCTTCGACTGGGTCCGCGAGGGCGGTGGCCGGGCTGTGGCGATGGCCAACGCGCACCCCGACGTGCTGGCCGCGGCGACCGACGTCACCGACGACAACGACGCCGACGGCGTGGCGGTCTTCCTGGCCTCGCTGCCGCGCTGAGCAGTCGGAACGGACCATCTCGTTTCGATTGACGTCCTCGCCTGGAGTCCCCGGGTGTGCTGCCGATCACCCCTCTCGAGACGGCGCAGCGAGCGCCCGCGCAGAGAGGCACGCTCATGGACGACGCGACACCCACCACCGACGTCGGCGACGCCGCGGCGCACGACCGGGCGGCTCGGTTCGGGCTGCGCAGCCGGCTGCTGGCCGCCTTCCTGACCGTCGCCCTCGCCACGCTGGCGGTCGGCACGCTCGGCGTGACGCGGATGGGCGAGCTCAGCCACCAGGCCGAGGCGGTCTACGAGCAGGGCGCCGTCCCGCTGCGGGACATCCTCCTGCTGCGCTCCACCTACTGGGAGCTGCAGGCCGACATCTCCCGTGGCCGGAGCGTGGGCCTCACGCCGGAGCTCATCCAGTCGCTGCAGGAGCAGACGGCCGAGGACCGGGAGGCGCTCGACGGTCTGCGCGCCGGCCTGGCCGGGGCGGAGCTGTCCCCGGGCACCGCGGCGGGCTTCGCGGACTTCCAGACCGCCATCCAGCTCTACGACGACACCAGCGCCCAGATGGCCGCGATCGGCGCCTCCGGTGGCGACTCGTTCTCGTTGCTGCCGACGCTCATCCAGGCGGAGAACGACGCCGTCGACGCGCTCAACGAGGCCACCGCCGCGCAGATCGCGGTCGCCGAGAGCACGGTCCAGGACGCCCGGGACGCCTACGCCAGTGCCCGCACGCTGACCATCGCCGGCGTCGTCCTCGGGCTGCTGGTCTCCGTCGCCCTCGCCGTCCTGATGGCCCGCAGCGTCACCCGGCCGGTGGAGCGGATCCGCGAGGTGCTGGGCCAGGTCACCGCCGGCGACCTGCGGGTGCGCGCCGGGCGGACCGGTGGCGCCGAGCTCGACCAGGTCGCGGCCTCGCTGGACGAGACCCTCGACGCGCTCGGCGGGGTGCTGACCCTGGTCAACGACTCGGCCGGCCGGCTGGCCACCGCCTCGCTGCAGCTCAGCGCGGGCGCGGAGTCGATGGCGCAGAACGCCCACAACGCCGCCGGGCAGGCCGACGTGGTCGTGGCCTCGGCCGGTGAGGTGGCCTCCTCGGTGGACACGGTGGCGACGGGTTCGCAGCAGATGGAGGCGGCGATCCGGGAGATCAGCCAGAACGCCAGCGAGGCCAGCCGGGTCGCCGGCCAGGCCGTCAACGTCGCGGAGAACACCACCCGGACGGTGGGCAAGCTCGGCGAGTCCTCGGCCGAGATCGCCACGGTGGTGAAGCTGATCAACGGCATCGCCGAGCAGACGAACCTGCTGGCGCTGAACGCCACGATCGAGGCGGCTCGGGCCGGCGAGGCGGGCAAGGGCTTCGCCGTGGTGGCCAGCGAGGTCAAGGAGCTGGCCCAGGAGACCGCCCGGGCGACCGAGGACATCTCCCGCCGGGTGGAGGCCATCCAGGGCGACACGGCGGGGGCCGTCGAGGCCATCGGCCAGATCAGCTCGGTGATCGGCGAGATCAACGACTTCCAGGCGACCATCGCCGCGGCCGTGGAGGAGCAGACCGCCACGACCAACGAGATGAACCGGAACGTCGCCGAGGCGGCCGGCAGCTCGCGCAGCATCGCCACCGCCATCTCCGGCCTGGCCGCTGGCACGGCGGAGACCAACCAGCGGGTCGAGGACGCCCAGCGGTCCGCCGCCGAGCTGGCCCGGATGAGCGACGAGCTGCAGCACGCCGTCAGCCGCTTCACCGTGTAGGAGGCGGCACCGCACCACGGCGGGCCCCGGCGCAGCTGCGCCGGGGCCCGCCGTCGTGCCGGCCCCGAGGGGTTCGGGTCGATCACCGCCGCCCCCTGCCGATGACTGAGCACAGTGGGTCGCAGGGACCCGTTCCCAGGAGAGGCCCACATGGACGTCGTAGCCGGCACCGCCCCCGAGAGCAGCGGCAACCCGCTCACCAGCGTCGCCGGCCGGATCGGGCTCCGCGGCCGGCTGCTCGGCGCCATCGTGATCGTCGCGCTCACCACGCTGACGGTCGGTGCGGTCGGCATCTCGCGGATGTCGGCGCTGAGCGACCAGGCCGATGCGGTGTACACCGAGGGCGCCGTCCCCCTGGACGGGCTCCGCACGCTGCAGGCCGACTGGTGGACCCTCAGCGCCCACACCGCCCGCGCCGCGATCGCCGCCCTGCCGCCGGCCTCCATCGCGGAGGCGCAGCAGTCCGCCGCCGCGGCGGCCGCGAAGCTGACCGAGGACCAGGCCGCCGTCGCCGCCATGACGCTGTCCCCGGCCGCGGCCGAGTCCTTCGGGCAGTTCTCCGACGCCGTGGCCACCTACCTCACCGCGCTCGGGCAGCTGCAGCAGGGCGGCGGTGCCAACACCCAGGCGCTGCTGGCCACGATGAACAGCTCCGAGGCGGTCATCGAGAGCTCCATCGCCGACGCCACGGGTGCCGCCGCGGCGGCTGCCCGGGC
Organism: Modestobacter versicolor; assembly: GCF_014195485.1. Taxonomy (NCBI): domain Bacteria; kingdom Bacillati; phylum Actinomycetota; class Actinomycetes; order Geodermatophilales; family Geodermatophilaceae; genus Modestobacter; species Modestobacter versicolor. The sequence goes on along the minus strand of NZ_JACIBU010000001.1, from coordinate 2,884,495 downwards.
GACCGCGGCCGAGGCGGGCGACGCCTACACCTCCGCGCGGACGCTGACGCTGGTCATCATCGTCATCGGCCTGGTCGTCTCCGTCGTCCTCGCGCTGCTGATCGTCCGCTCGGTGACCCGGCCGGTCGACCGGATCCGGGAGGTGCTGGACCAGGTCGCCGGCGGTGACCTCAGCGTGCGGGCCGGTGAGACCGGTGGCGCCGAGCTCGGCCAGGTGGCGCAGTCCCTGGACACCACCCTGGAGGCCCTGAGCGCCGTGCTCCGGCTGGTCAACGACTCGGCCGGCCGGCTGGCCGTGGCCTCCCAGGCGCTGAACACCGGCGCCGCGGGCATGGCCGAGAGCGCCCGGACGGCGACCGGGCAGGCCGACGTGGTCGTCGCCTCGGCCGGTGAGGTCGCGTCCTCGGTGGACACGGTGGCGACGGGTTCGCAGCAGATGGAGGCGGCGATCCGGGAGATCAGCCAGAACGCCAGCGAGGCCAGCCGGGTGGCGGGTCAGGCGGTGGCGGTCGCGGAGAACACCACCCGGACGGTGGGCAAGCTGGGTGACTCCTCGCAGGAGATCGCCACGGTGGTGAAGCTGATCAACGGCATCGCCGAGCAGACCAACCTGCTGGCGCTCAACGCGACCATCGAGGCGGCGCGGGCCGGTGAGGCGGGCAAGGGCTTCGCGGTGGTGGCCAGCGAGGTGAAGGAGCTGGCGCAGGAGACGGCGCGGGCGACCGAGGACATCTCCAAGCGGGTCGAGGCCATCCAGGCCGACACCGCCGGCGCGGTGGACGCGATCGGTGAGATCAGCTCGGTGATCGGGCAGATCAACGACTACCAGGCCACGATCGCCGCCGCGGTCGAGGAGCAGACCGCCACGACCAACGAGATGAACCGGAACGTCGCCGAGGCGGCCGGCAGCTCGCGCAGCATCGCCACGGCCATCGCCGGCCTGGCCGCCGGCACCCAGCAGACCAACGAGGGCGTCGCGGAGGCGCAGCGCTCGGCGGCGGACCTGGCCCGGATGAGCGACGAGCTGCAGGACGCCGTCCGGCGCTTCACCGTGTGACGACCGCACCTCGCTGAGGGGCCCCGGTGCGGTGCGCCGGGGCCTTTCTGGTCTCACCCTGCCGAATGGCGGGCCATCGGGTCCAGCGCAACCGGTTCCTGCCGATGACAGGACCGACCCGGTCGAACAGTCGGCCGTCCTCGACGTCCTGGACGTCACCACCCGGAGGCATCGATGCCCGCCGCCCCCAGCAAGCCCGCCGCCGCGCTCACCGACCAGCCGCTCGAGCACGCCAGCATCATCGCCGCGCTGGACCGCTCCCAGGCGGTCGCCGAGTTCGACCTGACCGGGCACCTGGTGACCGCGAACCAGAACTTCCTGGACGTCACCGGGTACTCCCTCGACGAGGTGCGCGGGCAGCACCACCGCCTCTTCTGCGACCCCGCCTACGCCGCGTCCGACGAGTACGCCGCCCTCTGGGCGGGGCTCGCCGACGGGGTGGTCGAGGCCGGGATCGCGGTCAAGCGGCTGGCCAAGGGCGGCCGGGAGGTGTGGCTGCGGTCGACCTACATCCCCGTCCCGGACGCCTCCGGCCGGCCGGTGAAGGTGGTCGTGCTGGCCACCGACATCACCGAGGGGAAGGTCGCCGCCCTCGAGCGGCAGAGCCAGGCCGTCGCCCTGGACCGCTCGCAGGCCGTCATCGAGTTCGCCCTCGACGGCACGATCATGACCGCCAACCGCAACTTCCTGGACGCGATGGGCTACACGCTGGCCGAGGTGCGCGGGAAGCACCACCGGATGTTCGTCGAGCCCGGTACCGCGGCCAGCGCCGAGTACGCCGACTTCTGGCAGCGGCTGGGCACCGGCCAGTTCGAGGGTGGGGTCTACAAGCGGCTGGCCAAGGGCGGCCGCGAGGTCTGGCTGCAGGCCACCTACAACCCGATCCTGGACGACGAGGGCAAGCCGCTCAAGGTCGTCAAGTTCGCCAGCGACATCACCGTCGCGCGCCTGGCCGACGCCGAGTCGCGCGGCAAGGTCGCCGCCATCGACCGGGCCCAGGCGGTGGTCGAGTTCCGGACCGACGGCACCGTGATCGGCGCGAACGCCAACTTCCTGGAGACGATGGGCTACGCCCTGCACGAGATCCAGGGCAAGCACCACCGCATCTTCTGCGAGCCAGGCGTGGCGAGCAGCCCCGAGTACGAGGAGTTCTGGGTCCGGCTGAGCAGCGGCGGCTACGAGGCGGGCGAGTTCAAGCGGGTGGCCAAGGACGGGCGCGAGGTGTGGCTGCAGGCCACCTACAACCCCATCCTCGACGACACCGGCAAGCCCCTCAAGATCGTCAAGTTCGCCAGCGACATCACCGAGGCCAAGTTCGCCGGTGCGGAGGCACGCGGCAAGGTGGCGGCGATCGAGCGCGCCCAGGCGGTGATCGAGTTCGACCTGACCGGCCGGGTGCTCACGGCCAACCAGAACTTCGTGGACACGATGGGCTGGCCGCTCGCCGAGATCCGCGGCAAGCACCACCGGATGTTCTGCGACCCCGTCTACGCCGCGTCCGACGAGTACGCCGAGTTCTGGCAGCGCCTCGGTCAGGGCCACTACGACAGCGGGGAGTTCAAGCGCCGGGACAGGGAGGGGCGCGAGGTCTGGCTGCAGGCCACCTACAACCCGATCCTGGACGAGTCCGGCCGGGTGCTGAGGGTGGTCAAGTTCGCCACCGACGTCACCCGGGCCAAGCGCGAGAACGCCGAGTTCACCGGCAAGGTCACGGCGATCGACCGGGCCCAGGCGGTGATCGAGTTCGACCTCGACGGCACGATCATCACCGCGAACCAGAACTTCCTGCAGGCGCTGGGCTACACGCTCGCCGAGGTGCAGGGCAAGCACCACCGGATCTTCTGCGACCCGGAGTACACGGCCGGCCAGGAGTACCGGGAGTTCTGGGAGAAGCTGGCCAGCGGCGACTTCCACACCGGGGAGTACCGGCGCATCCACAAGGGCGGTCAGGACGTCTGGATCCAGGCGACCTACAACCCGATCCTGGACGACGCCGGCCGGCCGTTCAAGGTGGTCAAGTTCGCCAGCGACGTCACCCGGGCCAAGCTCCGCAACGCCGAGATCGAGGCACGGGTCAACGCCGTGGACCGGGCGCAGGCGGTCATCGAGTTCGACCTCGAGGGCAACGTGCTCGCCGCCAACGACAACTTCCTGCGCACCATGGGCTACTCGCGGCGCGAGGTCATCGGCCACCACCACAGCGAGTTCTGCGACGACGACTACATCCGTTCCCCGGAGTACCGGGACTTCTGGATCAGGCTCGGCGAGGGGGAGGTGCTGGCCGGCCGGTTCCACCGCAAGGGCAAGTACGGCCGGGACGTGCACATCCAGGCCACCTACAACCCGATCCTCGACCTGACCGGCACGCCGTTCAAGGTGGTCAAGTTCGCCTACGACGTCACCGCCGAGGTGGAGCGGGAGCAGCGGATCGCGCTGGGCACCAAGGACATGACCGCGTCCGTGCGGAACCTGGCCGTCTCCATCGAGGACATCGCCCGCAGCTCCCAGACCGCCACCGGCCTGGCCGCCGAGACCCAGGACAACGCGCGCCAGGGCGTGGAGGCGCTGCGGGCCTCGCTGGAGGCCATCGCGCTGATCCAGAAGTCGTCGAACTCGATCACCCAGATCGTCCGGGTCATGGGCGAGATCGCCAACCAGACCAACCTGCTGGCGTTCAACGCCTCGATCGAGGCCGCCCGGGCCGGCGAGCACGGCGTCGGGTTCTCCATCGTCGCCGGCGAGGTGCGCAAGCTGGCCGAGCGCTCGTTCGAGGCCTCGCAGCAGATCGGCACGCTCATCGAGGAGTCGGCCGAGCGGGTCGCCCAGGGCTCGGAGGTCTCCAAGCGGGCCGAGAACGCGTTCGAGCGGATCGTCGACAGCGTCACCCGCACCAACGAGACGATCCGCGGCATCTCCGAGTCCACCCAGCTGCAGCAGGCGGCCTCCCGCGAGGTCGACGAGCTGATCTCCCAGCTCGCGTCCGGGGACTGACGGTCGTGACCACCGCGCTGGAGGAGCTGCCGCCCGTGGACGCCGACGCCGACGTCGTCTACGGCCTGCTGCGGCTGGCCGGGATGGACGTCGCCCTGCCGCTGTCGGCGCTGCGCGAGGTCGTGCCGTGCCCGGCCGAGCTGGCCGGGCTGCCCGCGACGGCGCCGGGTCTGCTCGGTGCCGTCGAGCTGCGCCGGCTGGTCCTCCCGGTGCTGGACCTGCAGGCCGTGACCGGGCGCTCGGAGGACCGGCGCGCGGACCAGGTCGTCGTAGTCGTGGCCTCGGGCAACCGGGTGCTCGGGCTGCTGGCCGACCAGGTGCAGGGCATCTGCGAGGTCCCGGCCGACAGCCTGGTGGCCGCGCACGCGGAGGGCGGCGGGCTGCTCTTCTCGCACACCTTCCGCCACCCCGCCACGGGCCGGGCGTACAGCGTGCTGGATGCCGCGGCGGTGCTGCAGCTGCCCGGCGTGCCCACCGTCACCGACGTCACCCGGGACGCCGCCGCGGTGCGGGGCGGCGTCCCGGGGCGCAGCCGGCGCACGCTGACCGTGCTCCGCTGCGGGGCCTACCGGCTGGCGATCGACGCCGAGCACGTGCACACCACCATCCCGACCCCGGAGCTCGGTGCCTCGGTGCTGACCAGCCGGCTCTGCCCCGGCACCGTCGTGTACGACGACCGGGAGGTGCCGGTCGTCGACCCGCTGGTCCTGCTCGGGCTGGGCGACCTGCCGCGCGCGGACACCGGCGCCGGCCTCGTCCTGGACCTCGGGTCGGGCTACGTGGTGCTGGCGCTCAGCGAGCTGCTGGAGCTGGCCCACGTCGACCCGGACGACGTCCTGCCAACCCCATCCTTCGCCCTCCCGCGGCCGGACCTGCTGGCCGGGATGGTGACCGTGGCGGGCGTCGGTGACTGCCTGCTGCTGGACGGGTCGACGTTGCTCACCGACCCGCAGCTGTCGGGCTTCGCGGCGGTGAACACCGCGCTGGAGACCACCCGCAGCGGTGACCCGTCCACGGTGTCGGCCGCGGCCGCGGCGGCCAGCGGGGCGCCGTCCTACCTGACGTACTCGGTCGGGCTGGACCTCGCGACGCGGCTGGAGCAGGTCAGCGAGATCCTGCCGTACCCGGAGACCCTCACCCGGACGTCGGTGCCCGGTCTGCTCGGGCTGGTCTCGCACCGGCGGGCCGTGGTGCCGGTGCTGTGCCTGTCGACCCTGCTCGGCCGCGAGCAGCGGGAGGTCGGGCCCTCGACCTGCCTGCTGCTGGTCGAGGTGGACGACGGGGTGGTCGCCTTCGCCGTCGACGCCCTGCGCAGCATCGCACCGCTCACCTGGACCGACGCCGACCAGGCGGTGCGGGGTGCGGCGGGCGATCGGGGCGCCACGCTGCGCTCGGCGCCGCTGGTGCGCGTGGGGGAGGACTCCCGGCTCCTGCCGGACCTGGACCTGCGGGCGGTGGCGCAGCGGCTGCGCCCGCCCGCCGGGGCCCCGGCCGTGGCGCTGGTGGCCGGGCAGTCGGCCCGGCCGCTGGTCGGGGCCTGACCCGGGGCACCGGCCGGGGCACGGGGCCCGGCCGGTGCCCCGGGTCAGGCCGGCGGGGTCAGAGGTACTGACCGCCGCCCGGGCGCTGCTCGTGCGCCGGGGCGCCGCCGGGGAGGGCCTTGCGGCGCATCTCCTCCAGCTGGGCCCGGGCGGCCATCTGCTGGGCGAACAGCGCGGTCTGGATGCCGTGGAAGACGCCCTCCAGCCAGCCCACCAGCTGGGCCTGGGCGATCCGCAGCTCGGCGTCCGAGGGCGTCTCCTGCTCGTTGAACGGCAGCGTGATCCGCTCGAGCTCCTCGCGCAGCTCGGGGGCCAGGCCCTGCTCGAGCTCGCGGATCGACGAGGCGTGGATGTCGCGCAGCCGGTTGCGGCTGGCGTCGTCCAGCGGCGCGGCCCGGACCTCCTCCAGCAGCTGCTTGATCATCGTGCCGATCCGCATCACCTTGGCCGGCTGCTCGACGAGGTCGCCGACACCGGCCGTGCCCGCGCCGTCGTCGTCGCCGTCCTGGGGCATCGCGAGCGCGCCGACCGGCGTCCCGTCGGGACCGACGACGAGGACCTGCTGGGCGTGCGGCTCACCGTGTCCGGGTGCAGTCATGCCCCCATCCTGCCCCGCTCCCGCGACCTGCCGCCGGGGTGCCCGGTCGCACGCTCACGCCCCGGGCTCCCGGTGGACGACTGGCTACGCTCGCCGCATGTCGTCGGGGGCGCGCCTGCTGGACGTCGCCCGCGTCCGCGGGCTGTTCCCCGGGCTGTCCGACGGGCTGCTGCACGCCGACGGCCCGGGCGGTGCCCTGATGCCGGAGAGCGTCGTCCGCGCGGTCTCCCAGGCCATGCGGGTGCCGATCGCCAACCGGGGCGGGGTCTTCGCCTCCTCCGCGCGGGCCGAGCAGCTGGTCTCCGGCGCGCGGTCCGCGGTCGCCGACCTGGTGGGCGGGGTGCCGAGCGGGGTGGTGCTGGGCCCCAGCACGACGTCGCTGACGTACGCGTTCGCGCGGGCGCTGGGCAAGCACTGGCGCCGGGGCGACGAGCTCGTGGTGAGCCGGCTGGACCACGACGCGAACGTGCGGCCGTGGCTGCAGGTCGCCGACGAGCTGGGGATGGTCGTCAAGTGGGCCGAGGTGGACATCGAGACCGGTGAGCTGCCGGACTGGCAGTACGACGAACTGCTGACCGACCGCACCCGGCTGGTGGCCGTCACCGCGGCCAGCAACGCCATCGGCACCTGCCCCGACGTCACCGCCATCGGCGAGCGCGCGCACCGGGTGGGTGCCCTGGTCTACGTCGACGCGGCGCACGCCGCCGCGCACATGCCGCTGGACGTGACCACGCTGGAGGCCGACTTCCTCGCGCTGAGCGCCTACAAGTGGGGCGGTCCGCACGTCGGCGCCGTGGTCGCGCACCCCGGGCTGCTCGAGGAGCTGCGCCCGGACAAGCTGGTGCCCGCGCCCGACCGGGTGCCCGACCGGTTCGAGCAGGGCGCCCCGCCGTTCGAGCTCTACGCCGGGGTGGCCGCCTCGGTCGACCACCTGGCGGCGCTCTGCGCCGAGGCCACCGGCACGCGGCGGGACCGGCTGGTCACCTCCATGGAGGCGGTGAGCCACTACGAGTCGCGGCTGTTCGACTGGCTGGACGACGCGCTGCGCTCGATGGCCCACGTGCAGGTCCTCGGCTCACCGCACTACCGGACGCCGACGATCTCCTTCACCGTCTCGCGGATGCGGCCGCGGCAGGTCGCCCGGGAGCTGGCCCGCCGCGGCGTCTGCGCCTGGGACGGCGACTTCTACTCCCGCGAGCTGTTCGACGCGATCGGCGCGAACGAGGACGGCGGCGCGGTGCGGCTCGGGCTGATGCACTACAACACGCCCGAGGAGGTCGGCCACCTGATCGACCACGTCTCCGCCCTGCGATGAAGAAGGACCTGATCGCCCCCCACGACTCGCCAGCTCGTCGCGGGCCCCTGCGACCAGGCCGTTCCAGCGGGTCACCTCACCAGCAGCACCTTGCCGATGTGGCCGCTGGCCTCCAGCAGGGCGTGCGCCTCGCCGGCCCGGGACATCGGCAGCCGGCGGTCGATGACCGGGCGGACCGTGCCCCGCTCGACGTCGGGCCAGACGTCGTGCCGCACCGCGGCGACGATCTCGGCCTTGCCGCCCGGTCCGGTCGCCGGGCGGGAGCGCAGCGTGGTCGCGGTGATCGAGGCCCGCTTGCGCATCAGCTTCCCGAGGTCCAGCTCGGCCTTGGTGCCGCCCTGCATGCCGATGCCGACCAGCCGTCCGCCGGTGGCCAGCACGTCGACGTTCCGGGCCAGGTACGCAGCGCCCATGATGTCCAGGACGACGTCCGCGCCGTGCCCGCCGGTGGCCTCCTTCACCACCTCGACGAAGTCCTGCTCGCGGTAGTCGACCAGGATCTCGGCGCCCAGCTCGCGGCAGAACGCCAGCTTCTCGGCGCTGCCGGCCGTGGTCGCGACCCGGGCGCCGGCGCGGACCGCGAGCTGGACGGCCATCGTGCCGATCCCGCTGCCGCCGCCGTGCACCAGGAACACCTCACCGGCGCGCAGCCCGGCGAGCATGAAGACGTTGGACCAGACGGTGCAGGTGACCTCCGGGAGTGCGGCCGCGCTGGCCAGCTCCACGCCGGCGGGGCGGGGCAGCACCTGCCCGGCCGGGACGGCGACCCGCTCGGCGTACCCGCCGCCGGACAGCAGCGCGCACACCTCGTCGCCGACCGACCAGCCGGTGACCCCCTCGCCCACCTCGCTGACCACCCCGCTGCACTCCAGGCCCAGCACCTCGCTGGCCCCCGGTGGCGGCGGGTAGTGGCCCTGGCGCTGCAGCAGGTCCGCCCGGTTCACCGCCGCGGCCACGACGTCGACCAGCACCTCGCCCGGCCCGCAGACCGGGTCGGGCACCTCGCCCCAGCCGAGGACCTCGGGACCGCCGGGCTCGCTGATCGTCACCGCACGCATGTGCTCGACCTTATGGCCCCAGGGCGACGCCCCCGACGATCATGGAGCTGGGGCGCGGACACACCGCCGGCGAGCGGCGTGTCGGCGCGCTGAGCCCATGATCGTCGCGAGGGGCGGCCCTGCCCGTCAGGCGCGGTTCTTGAGGTCCTTGCGCAGGATCTTGCCGGCCATCGACTTGGGCACGGCGTCGATGAACTCGACCAGCCGGATCTTCTTGTGCGGGGCCAGGTGCTCGGCGGCGTAGGCCTGCACGGCCTCGGCGGTGATCTCCGAGCCGGGCGCCCGGACGACGAAGGCCTTGGGCAGCTCCTCGCCGCTCTCCTTGTCCAGCACGCCGATGACCGCGGCGTCGGCGATCTCCGGGTTGCCCAGCAGCACGGCCTCCAGCTCGGCCGGGGCCACCTGGTAGCCCTTGTACTTGATCAGCTCCTTGACCCGGTCGACGACGGTGTAGCGGCCCTCGTCGTCGACGACCGCCACGTCGCCGGTGTGCAGCCAGCCTTCGTCGTCCAGGGTCTCGGCGGTGGCCTGCGGGTTGTTCAGGTAGCCCTTCATCACCTGCGGCCCGCGCACCCACAGCTCGCCGCGCTCGCCCGGGGCGGCGTCCTCACCGGTGGCCGGGTCGATGAGCCGGCACTCGGTGTTGGGCAGCGCGAACCCGACCGTGCCCTTGGGGGTCGGGCCGGCGCCGGCCGGCTCCAGGCCGACCTCGGGGGTGGTGTGCGAGACCGGTGACAGCTCGGTCATCCCGTAGCCCTGGCCCACCGAGGTGCCCTCGGCCGCGCCCTTGCGCAGCCGGTCCTGCGCGAGCTGGGCCAGCGACTCGTCGAGCGGGGCCGCCCCGGAGGTGACGCTGCGCAGCGAGGAGAGGTCGAAGGAGTCGACCAGCGGGTGCTTGGCCAGCGCGAGCACGATCGGCGGCGCCACGAAGGCCCGGGTGATCTTGTGCTCCTGGATGACCCGGAGGAACTGCTCGAGGTCGAACCGGGGGAGCGTGACGACGGCGCCGCCCCACTGCAGGCCCTGGTTCATCAGCACGGTCAGCCCGTAGATGTGGAAGAACGGCAGGACGGCGATGATCCGCTCGTTGCCCTCGTCGACACCGGCCAGCGGGCGGGACTGGCTGACGTTGGCCACCAGGTTGCGGTGGGTGAGCATGACGCCCTTGGGCAGCCCGGTGGTGCCGCTGGAGTAGGGCAGCGTGATCAGGTCGGTGGCCGGGTCGATGTCCACCTGGACGGCGGGCGCGTCGGCGGTGAGCAGGTCGCGCAGCGAGGCGTGGCCCTCGGCGCCGTCCATCACGATGACCTCGTCGACCGGCGCCTTCTCCACCGCGGCCAGTGCCCGGTCGAGGAACGGCGAGACGGTGACCAGCACCTTGGCCCCGGAGTCCTTCAGCTGGAAGGCGATCTCCTCGGGTGTGTAGAGGGCGTTCACCGGGCTGATGACGCAGCCGGCGGCGGCGATGCCGTGGAAGACGACCGGGTACCAGATCGTGTTCGGGCTGAAGACGGCGACGACGTCGCCCTTGCGCAGACCGCGGGCGTGCAGCGCGGCGGCGAGGCGCTCGACGTAGAAGGCCAGCTCGCCGTGGGTGATGGTCTCGCCGGAGAGGCCGTCGACCAGGGCGGGGCGATCGGCCCGCTCGGCGGCGCCGGCCAGCACGAACTGCGGGACCGACAGCTCCGGGATCTCGACATCGGGATAGCGGCTGGACAGCGCCACGGGGTCCTCCTCGACTCAGGTGCGGTGACGCCAGTCTCACACCAGGCGTGGCGCGCGACACACCCGGGTTACCAGCGAGTAGGTCCGAAAAGCGGACCGTGACCTGCGCGTTCCCGGCCGCGCGGCAGACCCCTACGCTGCGCCGGTGCAGGTCCCGGTCCTCCAGCTCGACGCCTTCGCCACGAGCCGTTTCGCGGGCAACCCGGCCGCCGTGGTGGTGCTCCCCGCGTTCCCCGACGACGCGGTGCTGCAGGCCGTCGCCGCGGCGAACGCGCTGCCCGAGACGGCGTTCGTCGTCCCCTCAGGCGACCGGTACCGGCTGCGCTGGTTCACGCCCACGGTGGAGGTGCCGCTGTGCGGGCACGCCACGCTGGCCGCCGGCGCCGTCGTCTGCGAACGGCTGGAGCCCGGACGGCGACGCGTCGTCTTCGACACCGCCAGCGGACCGTTGACCGTCGACCGGGAGGGCGCCGGGTACCGGATCGACCTGCCGGTCCGCACGGTCCGACCCGTGCCGCTGCAGCCGGCGCTGGCTGCCGCACTCGGCGTCACCCCGCTGGAGACCTTCGTCGACGGCGGCAACCACCTCGCCCTGCTGCCCAGGGCCGCCGACGTCCGGGCCCTGGCGCCGGACCTCGCCGCCATCGCCCGCCTCGACCGGACCGGGGTGGTGGTCACCGCCGCCGGCGACGGGGAGCACGACTTCGTCAGCCGGTACTTCGCCCCGGCGAAGGGCATCCCCGAGGACCCGGTGACCGGGGGAGCGCACTGCGCCCTGGTGCCGTTCTGGGCTGCCCGGACCGGGCGGGACACCTTCCTCGCGCACCAGGCGTCACCGCGCGGCGGTGAGCTGACCTGCCGGCTCGTCGGGGACCGGGTGCACCTGCACGGTGCGTGCGTGCTCCGCCGCGAGGGCTCGATCGAGCTGTGAGGACCGCGGTCAGCGCGGCCAGAGCACCGACTGGGTGCAGCGGAACAGCGCGATCGTCCGCCCGGTCGCCGCGTTCGTGACCACGGCGTCCCAGACCTGCGTCGTCCGCCCGGCGTGCACGTTGGTGGCGACGGCGTCGATGCGGCCCTCCCGCGCGGTGCCCAGGTGGTTGCTCTTGAGCTCGATGGTGGTGAACCCGCTGGCGCCCTCGGGCAGCAGCGCCCGGGTGGGCAGGCCGCAGCTGGTGTCGGCCAGCGTCACCACCGTGCCGGCGTGCAGGTAGCCGTTGGGGGCGAGCAGGTCGGGGCGGACGTCGAGGTGGCTGGTCAGCCGGCCCGGCTCGTGGCTGTCGACGACGATGCCGAGCAGCCCCGGCAGCGTGCCCGGCAGCATCGCGTTGAGCTCGTCGGCGGTGAGGAACCCGGTGTCGGCCATGCCGGGAAAGCTATCCAGTGCCCGTCCCGCCGCCGGACGCGGCATGCTCCCCGCGTGGACCAGCACAAGGACGACCTGCTCGGCTACCTGCAGCGGGCGCGCGAGGCGGTGGTCTGGAAGCTGGAGGGCGCCTCGGAGCTCGACGTCCGCCGGCCGCTGACCCCCACCGGCACCAACCTGCTCGGCCTGGTGAAGCACCTCGCCGCGGTCGACTCCGGGTACCTGGGCGAGGTCTTCGGCCGGCCGTTCCCGGAGCCGATGCCGTGGGCCGAGCTGGACGCCGAGCCCGACTCGGACATGTGGGCCACCGCCGAGGAGTCCCGGGACGAGCTGGTCGCCCTCTACCGGCGGGTGTGGGCGCACGGCGACGCGACGGTCGCCGCCCTCGAACTGGACGCGACCGGCCTGGGGCCGTGGTGGCCGGAGGAGCGGCGACGCCCGACGCTGTTCCGGGTGCTGGTGCACCTGACCGCGGAGACCCACCGGCACGCCGGGCACGCCGACATCGTCCGCGAGCTGGTCGACGGCGCGGTGGGTGCCCGGGAGGGGATGTCCAACATGGGCTCCGAGGACCCCGCCCAGTGGGCCGCCCACCGCGCCCGGGTGCAGGCCGCCGCGGAGGCAGCCAGCTGAGCGGCCCCTCTACTAGGCCAGGCCGCGGGTGGTGCGGGTCGGCTGCCGGTCGCCGCGGATCGAGGCCACCATGTCCAGCGTCTGCCGGGTCGCCGCGACGTCGTGCACCCGGAACACCCGGGCCCCGAGCCAGGCGCTGACCGCGGTCGCCGCGAGGGTGCCGGTCAGCCGGTCCTCGACCGGCACGTCGAGGGTCTCCCCGACGAAGTCCTTGTTCGACAGCGCCACCAGCACCGGCCAGCCGGTGGCCACCAGCTCGTCGAGGCGGCGGGTGGCCTCGAGCGAGTGCCGGGTGTTCTTGCCGAAGTCGTGCCCGGGGTCGACCAGCACGCGCTCCCGGTCCACGCCGGCCTGCACGGCGGCCTCCGCCAGCGCCGTCGTCCGCCGCACGATGTCGGCCACCACGTCGTCGTAGCTGACCCGGTGCGGGCGGGTGCGCGGCGGGAGCCCGCCGGCGTGCGTGCACACGATCCCCGCACCGGCCCCGGCGGCGACGGCCGCCAGCTCCGGGTCGACGCCACCCCAGGCGTCGTTGACGACGTCCGCCCCGGCCGCCAGCGCCTCCCGCGCGACCTCCGACCGGTAGGTGTCGATGGAGATCGGCAGCAGCGGGTGGGCGGCCCGGATCGCCGCGACCAGGTCGACCGTCCGGCGGACCTCTTCCGTCGCGGAGACCTCGGCCCCCGGGGCCGCCTTCACCCCGCCGACGTCGACCATGTCCGCGCCCTCGGCCACCACCTGCTCGACCCGGGCCAGCGCGGCGTCGAGCTGGTAGGTCGACCCGCGGTCGTAGAAGGAGTCCGGCGTCCGGTTGACGATCGCCATGACGGCCAGCCCGCCGTCCGGCACGTCGAGGGCCCCTAGTCGCAGCACTGGACCAGCCAAGCATGCTGGGGCGCATGCCCGAGTTCCCGCCCGCCCCCGAGCGCACCGACCCGCCCTACCGAGACGGCGAGCGCGCCGCCGTGGAGGCGTGGCTGGAGTTCCACCGGGCCACCCTGCTGGTCAAGTGCGCCGGGCTGACGCCCGAGCAGCTCGGCGAGCGGTCGGTCCCGCCGTCGTCGCTCAGCCTGCGCGGCCTGCTGCGGCACATGACGGAGGTCGAGCGCAGCTGGTTCCGCCGGGTGCTCGCCGGGCAGCAGACCGCCCCGCTCTACTACGGCCCGGACGACGAGGACGGCGACTTCGACGCGATCGGCCGCGACACCGACCACCCCGACACCGAGACCGCCGTAACCCGCGAGCTGGCGGCCTTCACCGCCGAGTGCGACTCCAGCCGCGCGCTGGCCGCCGAGCACGACTCGCTGGACGACGTCGGCGCCGGGCTGCGGCACGGCCAGCAGGTGTCCCTGCGGTGGATCTACCTGCACATGATCGAGGAGTACGCCCGGCACAACGGCCATGCCGACCTGCTCCGCGAGCGCATCGACGGCGCCACCGGCGACTGAAGAAGGACCCCGTCGCCCCCCACCGCTCGCGAGCTCGCGGCGGGCCCCTGCGACGGGGCCGTACCCGCTGAGGCCCCGGAGGGCCTCAGCGGAGTGCGCCCCAGGGGAGGACGGCGTGCACGCCGACCACCTGGTTGACCACCTGGGTGACCCGCAGGTCGACCACCACGCTGGCCAGCGCGAGGGCGTCGGACCGGCCGATGCCGTGCAGCGCGGCCATCACGTCGAGCATCGCGTCCAGGGCGATCGCCATCGCCTCGTCCAGGTCGTCGGCGACGCCCATGGTCACCCAGCCGGCCGGGGTCCGGGCGACCGGCGTGGTCAGCGGGGCGCCGAACAGGTCGGGCAGCACGTCCAGGGTCAGGTCGACGCGGTCCATCGGGCACTCGATGGCGGTGCCGCTCACCTCGCCGTCACCCTGCGCGGCGTGCCCGTCGCCGACCGACAGGAGCCCGCCGGGCACGGTCACCGGTAGGTAGAGCGTCGCGCCGGCCACCAGCTCGCGGCAGTCGATGTTCCCGCCGTGCCAGTACGGCGGGATGGTGGAGTGCTCGCCCGGCTCGGCCGGCGGCACGCCCATCACGCCGAGGAACGGGCGCAGGGCCACCGAGTGCCCGGCCTGGTTGCGGCCGGTCCCGGCGACCGCGTCCAGCTCCCAGCGGTGGACGACGGGGTCCGCGGTGACGCCCAGCCGCTCGTTCAGCGCGGTCGAGCGCAGCCCGCAGTACGTCGTCCCGAAGGCCCCGGGGACGACGTCGTCGATCCGCACGCTGAGCACCTGACCGGGCTGCGCCCCGGCGACGGCGACCGGCCCGGTGAGCGCGTGCCCGTACGCGGGGTCGTGCGCCGGGTGCCGCGGCCGGGCGGCGAGGTCGGCCGCGTCGTTGCCGCCGGTGTAGGGCCCGGTCGACCAGCCGGAGTCCAGGGTGCCGATGCGCACCGTCGTCCCCGGCTCGACCGTCAGCGCCGGGGGCAGCGACGGGTCCCAGTGCCCGTGCAGGGTGCGCTCGTCGGGCAGCAGGACGTGGCTCGGTTCCATGCCCCCATCTTCACTTTCCGCGCGGGAGGTGAAGGGCGGGGCCCTTCCTCAGATCAGCGCCTGCTGCACCAGGGGGCGGAGGAAGGTGCGCATCGGCAGGCTGCTCGAGGGCAGCAGCTGCGTGTAGAAGCTGACCGTGAGGTCTTCGACCGGGTCGACGTAGAACTCGGTGGACGCCGCGCCGCCCCAGTTGAACGTGCCGGGGCTCGCCACCCCGCCGTACCGCACCGGGTCGAGCACCATCGAGAAGCCGAGCCCGAAGCCCACGCCGCGCAGCGGGGTCTCGGCGTAGAGCGGGCGGCCGAACGTCTCCAGGTCGGCGTTCCCGGGCAGGTGGTTGCGCACCATGTGCGCCAGCGTGCGCGAACCGAGGACCCGCTCGCCGGACGGTGCCACCCCGCCGGCCCGCAGCATCTCGACGAACCGCAGGTAGTCACCGGCCGTGGACACCAGCCCGCCGCCGCCGGACAGGAACGCGGGGGTGCGCTTCGCGGCGTCCGCGAACGGCGCGGGCATCGGGACGACGCCGGGGCCGTACAGCTGCGCCAGCGACGCCGGGTCGTCGTCCGGGCGCAGGCCGAACGACGTCTCGGTCATGCCCAGCGGCCCGAACACCCGCTCGGCGAACACCTCGTCCAGCGGCTTGCCCGCGACCACCTCGACCAGCCGGCCCAGCACGTCGGTGGAGACGCCGTAGTTCCACTCGCTGCCCGGCTGGAAGAGCAGCGGCATCTCGGCCCACTGGCGGGTGACCTCGGCGGAGTCGGCGCCGGGCGGGGTGCCCCACTCGTGGCCGCGCAGCCGGTAGAGCGCGTCGACCGGGTGGGCGTGGTGGAAGCCGTAGGTGAGCCCGGAGGTGTGCGAGAGCAGGTGGTGCACCCGGATCGGCTCCATCAGCGGCACGGTCACCGGCTTCTGGGCCGGCCCGGCGGCGTAGACCCGGGTCTCGGCGAACTCCGGCAGCCAGCGGCTGATCGGGTCGCGCAGCTCGAAGGCGCCCTCCTCGTACAGCGACATCGCCGCCACCGAGGTCACCGGCTTGGTCATCGAGTAGACCCGCCAGCGGGTGTCGTCGGTGACCGGCAGCCCGGCCTCGACGTCGCGGTGCCCGTACCGGCCGACGTGCACGAGCCGCCCGTGCCGGGCCACCGTCACCAGGAAGCCGGGCAGCTGCCCCTCGTCGACCCAGCGGGCCAGCCGCCGGTCGACCCGCTGCAGCCGGGCGGCGTCCAGGCCGACCTCGGCGGGGTCGGTGGTGATCTCCAGGTCGGTCTGCACCGCGGTCATCGGACTCCGCTCGCCGGTGGACCGCTCCCCGATGAGCGACGCCCCCGCCGGGCATCCTGGCACGGGGTGCCGGGAGCCCGACGGGGGCGTCGGGTGGTGCGTGAGGCGGTCGGCCTCGGTCGGCTACTTGACCGGGACGGCGGCAGCGGCCTTCTTGAGGTTGGAGCCGGCGGTCACCTTGGCGGTGTGCGCCGCGGCGATCTCGATCGACTCACCGGTCTGCGGGTTGCGGCCGGTGCGGGCGGAGCGCTGCGAGCGCTCGACGGTCAGCAGGCCGGGGACGGCGACCTTCTCGCCCCGGGTGATCGCCTCGACGAGCTCCTCCTGGAGCCCGTTGATGACGGAGTCGACGGTCGAGGCGGGGACCTCGGCGCGCTTGGCGATGGCGGAGACGAGTTCTGCCTTGTTCATCGTGTTCCTCTCGCTGTTGTCTCAGCGGCCCGCCCCCGTTCGGGGCGGACGCAGTCTGCGTCGCGTCCGGTCGGACCGGACGCGTCCCCCGGCCGTCCAGGCGGACTCCGGGGCCCTCCACCGTGCCTCCCCGCCGTGCACCAGGTGCGCAGCGGGGGTCCGGCGGGCGGATCTGGCCGACCACGTCGTCGACCAGCAACGGCGGGCACGTTGCCATGCCGAGATCGTTCCTGGCCAGCCGTGACCCCGGATTTCCGGGGTTTTCCTGCTCGTAGGTCACAACCGTCACGTATTCCGGGGCGTTCGGCCACCTCACGGCCCTCCTGCAGGGGCCCACCGCGAGCTCGCGAGCGGTGGGGGGCAGGAGGGTCCTTCATCTAGCGTGGCGGTCATGCCACAGCTCCCCGGGACCGACCTCACCGTCAGCGACCTCTGCCTGGGCGGGAACGTGTTCGGGTGGACGGCCGACGAGCCGACGTCCTTCGCGCTGCTCGACCGCTTCCACGACGCCGTCCCCAGCACCCAGCGGCCCTTCGTCGACACCGCCGAGATGTACGGCAACGGCGTCTCCGAGACGATCCTGGGCAACTGGATGGCCGAGCGCGGGCTGCGCGACCGGATCGTCGTGGCCACCAAGGCCAGCCCGGGGGAGAAGGAGCACCCGCTGTCGGCGCCGGAGATCCGGGCCGCGGCGGAGCGCTCGCTGCGCAACCTGCAGACCGACGTCATCGACCTCTACTACGCGCACTACGACGACGAGACGACGCCGCTGGAGGAGACGCTCACCGCCTTCGACGAGCTGGTGACCTCGGGCAAGGTGCGCCACGTCGCTGCGTCCAACTACTCGGCCAAGCGGCTCACGGAGGCGCTGGAGACCTCGGAGCGGCTGGGCATCGCCAGCTACGTGGCGCTGCAGCCGCACTACAACCTGATGGAGCGCCCGGCCTACGAGGCCGAGCTGCGCGACGTCGTCGCCGAGCACGGCCTGGGCTCGATGCCCTACTTCGGGCTCGCCCGCGGCTTCCTCACCGGCAAGTACCGGGCCGGCGAGACCATCGACTCGCCGCGCGCCAAGGGCGCTTCGCAGTACGTGGGGGAGAAGGGCGACCGGGTGCTCGCCGCGCTGCAGGAGGTCGCCGAGGCCCACGCCGTCACCGGTGCCGCGGTGGCGCTGCGCTGGCTGGCCGACCAGCCGACCGTGACCGCACCGATCGCCAGCGGCCGCTCGGTCGAGCAGCTCGCCGACCTGCTGCCGATGCTGGACCTGGTGCTCACCGACGACGAGCGCCAGCGGCTCACCGACGCCAGCGCCTGAGCAAGGACCCCCTCCTCCCCACCCCTCGCACGCTCGGGGCGGTGCCCTGGAGGGGGCCATCGGCTGGGCACGCGCGGGGAGCCCTTGCGGCGCTAGACCAGGACGATCGAGGCCCGGACCTGGTCGACCAGCTCGGGCGGGACCGTGCCCAGCCCGTGGTCGGCCGCGGCGTGCGCCGCGACCTGGGCGAGGACGGCGTCGTCGTCCGGGCCGGTGAACGTGGTGGTGCAGCCGGGGACGACGTCCCCGCAGGCGAAGGTCTTCACGCGGGCTCCATTGCTCGGTCGGTGGTGCGGGCGGGTGGTGCACCGGGGCGCGGGTCAGGGCGCCCCGGGGGTCAGGTGCCGGCCGCTGCCGCCGACGCGAGGTCCTCGATGCGGAGCAGGCCGAGGACGGCGCCGGTGCGGTCGGTGCAGAGCACGGGGTCGAAGCGGTGCACGGGCGGGCGGGTCAGCGCCCGCTGCAGGGTCTCGGTGACGCCGGCCGACGGCGGGACCCGCAGGGTCACCGGAGCCCGGTAGGGGGCGCCGGTGCGGAGGTCGGCGAGCACCAGCTCGACCGGCACCTCGGCGGGGTCGAGGACGACGTAGGGCGGCGGGCCGTCGTCGCCGTCGAAGGCCTCGCGCTGCCGGATGGGGCGGAGCAGGCTGGCCACGCTCTCCGACAGCTGGGCGCGGGCGACCTGGGTGCGCACCAGCTGGGTGACCTCGGGGGTCAGCGGGGCGAAGTGCGGTGACGGACGGCCGAACAGCCAGCCCTGGGCGAGCGGGACGCCGAGCCGGGCGAACGCGGCCAGCTCGCCCGGGGTCTCGATGCCCTCGGCGAGCAGCCAGGCGTCGATCCGGCTGGTGAAGGTGCCGACCATCTCGGCCAGCGCGAGCTTCACCGGGTCGGTGTCGGCGCCGGCGACCAGCGCCCGGTCGAGCTTGACCAGCTGCGGGCGCACCTCGGCGAGCTGCTGCAGCCCGGCGTACCCGGAGCCGGCGTCGTCGATGGCGATCAGGGCACCGCGGCCGCGCAGCGCGGCGGTCTGCGCGCGCAGCGCCGCCAGGTCCGGTGCGGGCATGTGCTCGGTGAGCTCGACGACGACCCGGCGCAGCGTCGCCGGGGCGGCGAGGGCGGCGGCGACCGGGGCGCTGCCCAGCAGGTGCGGGCTGACGTTGACGGTCAGGAAGGTGTTCGGCGGCAGGTCGGGCAGCGCGGCCAGCGCCTTGCGCAGCGCCAGGGCCTCCAGCTCGGCGCCCAGGCCGGCCTCGTGGGCGGCGGCGAACCAGACCTCGGGGGAGGCGGTGCCGGGGAACCGGGCCAGCGCCTCGTAGCCGGCGACCGCGGCCGAGGCCAGGTCGACGATCGGCTGGAAGACGACCGTCAGGTCGTCCTCGCCGGCCAGCAGCGGGCGGCAGTCCCAGCGGTCGGGGAGGGTCGACGTCACCTCCTCCTGATCGGTCGCGACCGGCCCGGGCTTGAGCACCCCACCCCGAGGGGGGACACCCGTGGGCCCCGGGCTGCCGGTTCACGGGCCCGGGACGTGCCAGCATGGTGCGTCCGCTGACGGCGGGCCCCGGCTGCAGGCGGCCGGTTCGGGGTCCGGTGCGCACCGGGCCAGGGCCAGGGGGAGGTCGGTCGGCTGTGTCCACGCACGCCACGGGTGCCGCCCCCGACCCGCTCACCGACCCGCACCGGGTGACCGCGGCGCGCCGCCTCCTCGACGAGGTCGGCGGCCACGCGGCCTTCGACCGGCTCTCCGCCCTGGCGGCCCGGCTGGTCGGCGCCGGCCACGCGAAGGTCACCATGTTCACCGACCACGACGTCGTCGTGGGCGGGCACGGTCTGCCGGCGGGCACCGTCGGCGGCCCCGCGCTGCTCACCGGCGCGCTCTCCGCGCTCACCGTGCGCCTGGGCGGCCCGCTCAACGTCCCCGACGCCGGCCTGGACGAGCGTCTGGTCGACCTGCCCGCCGTCACGTCGGGCCAGGTCCGGGCCTACCTGGGTGCGCCGCTGGTGGCCGCCTCCGGGCACGTCGTCGGGGTGCTCGCCGTCTACGACGCCCGGCCGCGGGACTGGTCGGACGACGCCGCCGAGCTGCTGGAGCAGCTGTCCGCCTCGGTCGTCGCCGAGCTCGAGCTGTCGGCGGCGCGGTCGGCGGTCGGGGCCTCGCTGGCCCGGCTGGACATCGCGCTGGAGGCCAGCGACATCGGCACGTGGGAGCGGGACCTGCGCACCGGGACCGTCTACTGGGACGAGCGCAACGCGGCCATCTTCGGCGTGGAGGGCCCGGTCGAGCACGCCGGCGACGACATCGAGCTGATGGCCCAGATCCACCCCGACGACCACGCGACCGTCGCCGCGGCGATGCGCGCAGCCGTCGAGGGCACCGGCGAGTTCGTCACCGAGATGCGGGTGCTGCGGGCCGACGGCGAGGTGCGCTGGGCGGTCTCCCGCGGCCGGGTGGTGCGCGACCCGGCGGGTGAGCCGGTCCGGTTCCTCGGCACGACGGTCGACGTCACCGACGCCCGGCACGCCGCCGACCGGCGGTTGGCCTCGCTGCAGCGCACCACGGCGATCGCGGAGGTCGCCGCCGCGCTGTCCGCTGCCACCCGGATCGACCAGCTCGCCCACATCACGCTCCGCGGCGCCGAGGTGCTCGGGGCCTCGACCGGCGCGCTGGCCGTCTTCGACCCCGGTTCGGGCGCCCTGCAGCTGCACATGGGCCGCCGCTTGATGGACGTCGTCCAGGTGGCCGCGGCCGAGGCGGGCGTCGACGCGCCACCGCCCGACGGCCTGGAGATCCCGCTGGACGACCAGCTCCCGACGCAGTGGGTGGCCCGGCACGGCGAGCGGGTGCTGCTGGGCGACCCCGTGGAGGCGGCCGCCCGCTTCCCCGCGATGGCCGAGCTGACCCGGGTGCTCGAGGCGCACGCGCTGGCCGCCCTGCCGCTGCGCGTCGAGGGCCGCCTGCTCGGCTCCTTCGTCGCGGTGTGGAGCACCGAGCACCGGTTCGACGACGACGACGTCGAGGTGCTGGAGGCGCTCACCGCGCAGATCGCGCTGAGCGTGTCCCGGCTGCAGGCCGACGCGGCGCGCGACGCCGCGGTCGCCGAGATGGCTGCCGCCAACGCCCGGCTCGAGCTGCTCGCGGAGACGGGCCGGGTGCTGTCCGGGTCGCTGGACATCACCGAGCAGATCGGTGCGCTGACGCAGCTCGTCGTCCCGGCGCTGGGCGACTGGTGCTGGGTCGTGGTGGCCGACGAGCGCGGCCGGCTGCGGCAGCTGGCGTCCGCGCACCGCGACCCGGCGCGCGAGGGGCAGCTGGACGACTACGTCCGCGCCATGACCGCCGGCATGACCGAGCACGCCGCAGCCCGGGTGGTCACCCGCACCGGGCGGCCGCTGGTGCTCCCCGAGGTGGACGCCGGGTACGTCGAGCGCGCGCTGCCCGACCCGGACGCCCGCGCCGCGCTGGCCCGGCTGGACCCGCGCTCGGGCATCGTCGTCCCGCTGGTCGCCCGCGGGCAGACGCTGGGCGCGCTGGGCCTGTACACGACCGGCGACCGCGGCCGGCACACCGAGGTGGAGCTGGACACCGCCCTCGAGCTGGGCCGGCGGGCCGGGGTGGCGCTGCAGCAGGCCCGGCTGTTCGGGCAGCAGCGCCAGCTCGCGGAGACGCTGCAGCGCAGCATGCTCACCGCCCCGCCGGCGCCGGACCACTGCGAGATCGCCGTCCGCTACGTCCCGGCGGCGGCCGGCGCGGAGGTCGGCGGCGACTGGTACGACGCGTTCGTCCAGCCCGACGGCGCCACGATGCTGGTGATCGGCGACGTCGTGGGGCACGACAGCGGTGCTGCCGCGGCGATGGGCCAGCTGCGCGGGCTGCTGCGCGGCATCGGGCACCACACCGGCGGCACGCCCGCGGAGGTGCTCTGCGGGCTGGACCGGGCCAGCGCCGGCCTGGACCTGGACACCATGGCCACCGCGCTGGTGGCGCGCCTGGAGCAGGACGAGCCGGGGCTGGCCCTCGCCGAGGCACGGGTGCGCTGGTCGAGCGCTGGTCACCCCCCGCCGGTGCTGATCGACGGCCACGGCCGGGTCACCCTGCTCGACTGCGGTGAGCCGGACCTGCTGCTGGGCGTGGAGCCCGACCGCCCGCGCACCGACCGGGTGGCCACCATCGAGCGGGGCGGCACGCTGCTGCTCTACACCGACGGCCTGGTCGAGCGGCGCGACCGCGACCTGGACGCCGGGATCTCCGAGCTGTGCCGGGTGCTCGCCGGGCTCACCGACCTGCCCCTGCAGCAGCTCTGCGACCGCCTGCTCGAGCTGATGTACCTGCCCGACACCGAGGACGACGTCGCACTGCTGGCCGTGCGGCTGCACCCGCAGGACCTGCCCCGCCCCGCCGAGGCCGGGCCGCAGCGGGTCCCGCCGGGCATCGAGCCGGCTCCCGACGTCGTGCCCGGGGCCGGGCGCGACCTGGCCTGACGCCGGTCAGCGCCGCCGGCGGCGCCGCACGGTGCGGGACACCAGCCGGCTGCGCGCCCGCTGCGGCAGGTCGACGGCGACCGGGGCCTCCCACCCGCGCCACACCGACAGCACCCGCAGCGCGGAGACCAGCACGATCGTGATCGCCGCGACCGGCAGCGGGGGCATGCCCAGCGGCCCGGCGAGGACGCTGAGCACCGTCGCACCGATCAGCGCGGCGACCGCGTTGTAGGGCCCGGGCTGCACGATGTCGGCCCGCTGGGCGAGCAGCACGTCGCGGATCACCGCGCCGCCGACCGCGGTCAGGGTGCCGATGAAGACGACCGAGGCGCTGGGCAGCCCGGCCAGCTGGGCCTTCTGCGCGCCGATGACGGTGAAGAAGCCGAGGGTGACGGCGTCCAGCACCACGAGCAGGCCGGTCAGCCGGGACAGCCAGCCGGAGAAGTAGAAGGTGACCGCCGCGGTCACCGCCACGGTGGGCAGGTAGGCGGGGTTGGTCAGCGCGACCGGCGGGCCGTCGGCGAGCAGCACGTCGCGGATCAGCCCGCCGCCCAGCCCGGTGCTCACCGCCAGCAGCAGCACGCCGGAGACGGCGAAGCCCTCCCGGGCGGCGAGCAGCCCACCGGTGAGCGCACCGATCACGATCGCGGTCAGGTCGACCGCGCCGGGCACCCTCAGCGCCTCGCCCACCGCCACGACGTCCACGACCGCAGATCATCCCGGACCCTGGTGACGTGCTGGAACGGCCCTGCTGCAGGGGCCCGACGCCCGGCCCCGTCCAGAGGCTCGCCCCGAGCCTGCGAGGGGTGAGGAGGACGGGGTCCTTCGACTACTGGGCGGGAGCCATCTCCAGGGCCGTCGCGGTCGCGGTTGCCTGCGGCTCGGCGCCGCGGGCGCGCAGCGTCGCGTCGTGCGCCGCCATGGCCTCCTGGCGGGCCGGCTCCTCGGCGACGATCGCGCAGTTCAGCCACGCCTCCGGGATGGCGAAGGCGTCGACCAGCGTGCGCATGTGCGGGCGCAGCTCCTTGAGCAGGTCGTTCACCGCACCGGTCAGCGCCTTGGCCCGGGTCGGGGTGAGCCGGCCGTGCTCGAGGAACCAGCCCTTGTGCTCCTCGATCGTCGACAGCGCGTACAGGTCGCACACCCGGCCCAGCAGCGCCCGGGCGGCCGGGTCGGTGGTGCGCTCGATGCCGGCGACGAAGGCCTCCAGCACGATCCGGTCGATGTGCGCCTCGGCGGTCGCGAGCACGTGGTCCTGGACGTCGTTGAAGATGTCGAACGGCTTGATGCCCTTGGTCGCCGCGCCCCGGCGGAGCCGCTTGATCGCGCCGTCCAGCACGTGCTTCTCGCGGTCCTCGAAGGCCTTCAGCTGCCAGCCGCGGTCGGTGAACGCGACGTCGTCGTCCCGGCCCGGGACGGCGTCGACCAGCCGCTGGATCAGGCCGCGGGCGGCGGTGCGCTCGAGCACGGTCTCCCGCACCTGCTCGGCGACGAACGCGGCCTTGCCCCAGCCGTCGAGCGAGCCGAACGCGTCGCGGTAGCCGGTGAGCAGGCCCTTGGCGACCAGCTGCAGCAGCACCGTGTTGTCGCCCTCGAAGGTGGTGAAGACGTCGGTGTCGGCCTTGAGCGCGGGCAGCCGGTTCTCCGCCAGGTAGCCGGCCCCGCCGCAGGCCTCGCGGGCCAGCTGGATGGTCCGGGTGGCGTGCCAGGTGTTGGCCACCTTCAGCCCGGCGGCGCGGGACTCCAGCTCGCGCTGCGCGGCCTCGTCGACGTCCCCGGTGCTCTGCACGTCGTGCATGGTCGAGACAAGCTCCTCCTGCGCGAAGTGCAGGGCGTAGGTCTTGGCCAACGCGGGCAGCAGCTTGCGCTGGTGCACCAGGTAGTCGTTGATCACGATCTCCCGGTCCTCACCGGGGGCGGCGAACTGGCGGCGGGTGTCGCCGTACCGGACGGCGATCTCCAGCGCGAGCTTGGTCGCCGAGCCGGCCGAGCCGCCGACGCTCACCCGGCCGCGGACCAGCGTGCCGAGCATGGTGAAGAAGCGGCGGGTCTCGTTCTCGATGGACGAGGTGTACGTGCCGTCGGGGGCGACCTGGCCGTAGCGGTCCAGCAGCATGTCCCGCGGCACGGTGACGTGGTCGAAGGTCAGCCGGCCGTTGTCGACGCCGTTGAGCCCCGCCTTGGGGCCGTCGTCGCCGATGGTGACGCCGGGCACCGGGCGCCCCTGCTCGTCGCGGATCGGCACCAGGAAGGCGTGCACGCCGCGGCCCTCGCCCTGGGTGACCAGCTGGGCGAAGACGACCGCCATCCGGCCGTCCTTGGCCGCGTTGCCGATGTAGTCCTTGCGGGCGGCCTGGTGCGGGGTGTGCAGGTCGAAGGTCTCGGTGGCCGGGTCGTAGGTGCACGTCGTGCGCAGCTGCTGGACGTCGGAACCGTGGCCGGTCTCGGTCATCGCGAAGCAGCCGGGCAGGGCGAAGCTCATGATGTCGGGCAGGTAGGCGTCGTGCTGCCGCTCGCTGCCCAGCGCCTGCACCGCACCGCCGAACAGGCCCCACTGGACGCCGGCCTTCACCATCAGCGACAGGTCGCCGAACGCCAGCATCTCGATCGCGGTGACCGACCCGCCGGCGTCCGCGGAGCCGCCGTACTGCTCGGGGAAGCCGAGGGCCACCCGGCCGGTGGCGGCGAGCTTGGCCGACAGCGCGGTGACCCGCTCGCGGGCCTCGGCCACCGACTCGCCGTAGACCGGGGCGTACTCCGGGTCGCCGAGCTGCTCGCGGGCGTCGCGGCGCACGTGCGCCCAGCGGCCGTCGAGGACCTCCTGGATGCGCGCGGGGTCGACCGGGCCCAGGGGCGTGGGGGTGCTGGTCATGACTTCTCCTCCGGGGTGGTCGGTGGTGCCGGGGTCACGACGCCGGACAGGCCTGCCCAGGCGAGGTCGGTGAGGTGGGTGGCGAGCTGGGCGCGCGGCATCGGGCGGTCGGCCCGCAACCACCAGTCGGCGGCGGCGCGGACGAGGCCGATCACGCCGTGGCCCCACGGGGCGGCCGGCGCGGGGTCCTGCCCGGCGCGGGTGAGGAACCCGGCGACCAGGCTGCCCACCTCGGCGCCCACCAGGTCGGACAGGCTGCTGATCGGGTCGCTGCCGTCGTCACCGGCGGGGGAGTGGGTGACGACGAAGCGGTAGACCGCCGGGTCGGCCTCCAGGAAGGCCAGGTAGGTGTCGACGGCGGCCGCCACCATCTGCCGCGGGTCGGAGCTGCTGCCCATCGCCTCGCGGAGCTTGCGGGTGAGCTGCTCGGCCACCCGGGAGCAGACGGCGACGTAGAGCTCGCTGCGGTCGGCGAAGTGCCGGTAGACGACGGTCTTGCTGGTGCCGGCCTCGGCGGCGATCTCCTCCATCCCGACCCCGGCCCCGTGCTTGCCGACCGCGGCGAGGGTGGCGTCGACCAGCTGCTCCCGGCGGACGCGGCGGTGCTCGTCCCACCGGGAGTCCCGCCGGTCGCGCGGGGTCACCGTCTCGGCTTTCACGTGACCGACGGTACCTGATACTCTCAGTACCGAGCAACGCGACCACCCCCACCGGAGGACCCCGATGGCACCGCAGACCCGCAAGGCCGCGATCGTCGGCGGCAACCGCATCCCCTTCGCCCGCAGCGGCACCGCCTACGCCCGCGCGAGCAACCAGGACATGCTCACCGCCACGCTCGACGGGCTCGTCGCCCGCTTCGGGCTGCAGGGCCAGGCGGTCGGCGAGGTCGTGGCCGGCGCCGTCCTCAAGCACTCCCGCGACTTCAACCTGACCCGGGAGAGCGTGCTGGGCTCCCGGCTGTCGGCCAGCACGCCGGCCTACGACGTCCAGCAGGCCTGCGGCACCGGGCTGGAGGCCGCCGTCCTGGTCGCGAACAAGATCGCGCTGGGCCAGATCGAGTCGGGCATCGCCGGCGGCGTCGACACCACCTCCGACGCCCCGCTCGCGGTGAACGAGGACCTGCGGCGCGTGCTGATCAGCCTGAACGGCGCGAAGACCCTGCAGCAGCGGCTCAAGGCGCTGGCCGGCATCCGCCCCGGCCAGCTGGTGCCGGAGATCCCGCGCAACGCCGAGCCGCGCACCGGCCTGGCGATGGGCGACCACGCCGCGATCACCGCGCAGGAGTGGGAGATCGGCCGCGAGGAGCAGGACGAGCTCGCCGTCCGCTCGCACCAGAACCTGGCCGCCGCCTACGACCGGGGCTTCTTCGACGACCTGGTCACCCCCTACCTGGGCCTGGCCCGGGACAACAACCTGCGGCCGGACTCCTCGCTGGAGAAGCTCGCGAAGCTCAAGCCGGTGTTCGGCACGGGGGAGGGGGCCACGATGACGGCGGGCAACTCCACCCCGCTGACCGACGGCGCCTCCGCGGTGCTGCTGGCCTCCGACGAGTGGGCCGCCGAGCACGACCTGCCGGTGCTCGCCCACCTCGTCGACGCGCAGACCGCCGCCGTCGACTACGTGCACGGCGGCGAGGGCCTGCTGATGGCCCCGGTCTACGCCGTCCCGGTGCTGCTGGCCCGCAACGGCCTGACCCTGCAGGACTTCGACTACTACGAGGTCCACGAGGCCTTCGCCTCCACGGTGCTCGCGACGTTGAAGGCCTGGGAGGACGCCGCGTACTGCAAGGAGAAGCTGGGCCTGGACGCGCCGCTGGGCTCGATCGACCGGTCGAAGCTCAACGTCAACGGCTCGTCGCTGGCGGCCGGCCACCCGTTCGCCGCGACCGGCGGCCGGATCGTGGCGAGCCTGGCCAAGCAGCTGCACGCCGCGGGCCCGGGCAAGCGCGGGCTGATCTCCATCTGCGCCGCCGGCGGCCAGGGCGTCGTCGCCGTCCTCGAGTCCTGACCCCACCCACCCCCCGGCACTTCTCCGCGCACAACCCCCCGCGGTTTCGCGCGCACAACCCCCCGCGGTTTCGCGCGCGAAAGTGCACCTGGAAGGACACCCATGAGCGACTGGTACCGCGACTTCGCCAACTCCGGCGTCGGCACGACGATCACCAAGAACCTCGGCCTGCCCCGGCCCGCGGTGCTGCGCCGCTACGAGCCCGGCCAGCCGCTGCTGCCCGGCCCGGTCGTGGTCGGCTCGGCGGGCGAGGGCCGGTTGCGCACCGAGGTCACCGAGCTGCTCTCCGACGCCGGGGTCACCGTGGTCTCGCCGGTGGCCGCCGACGGGGGAGGCGACGGCGAGCGGTTCGGCGCCGTGGTGCTGGACGCCACCGGGCTCACCGGCCCGGCCGACCTGGCCAGCGCGCACGACTTCCTCGCCCCGGCGGTCAAGCGGCTGCGGCCCTCCGGCCGGGTGCTGGTGCTGGCCGACCCGCCCGCCGAGGCGTCGTCCCCGGCCCAGGCCGCCGCCCGCCAGGCGGTGGACGGACTGGTCCGCTCGCTCGGCAAGGAGCTGCTCGACGGGTCGACGGCGAACCTGGTGCTCGTGCCGGTCGGCGCCGAGGGCTCGCTGGCCGGCCCGCTGCGCTTCTTCCTGTCCGGCCGCTCGGCCTACGTCGACGGCCAGGTGCTCACCCTCGCCCCGGCCGACCTTCCCGGCGGTGAGGACGTCGACCGCCCGCTGGCCGGCAAGGTCGCCGTCGTCACCGGCGCGGCCCGCGGCATCGGCGCGGCCATCGCCCGGGTGCTGGCCCGCGACGGCGCCCACGTGGTGGCCGTCGACGTCCCGGCCGCCGGTCAGTCGCTGGCCGAGGTCGCCAACGAGGTCGGCGGGACGGCGCTGCAGCTGGACATCACCGCCGCCGACGCGCCGCAGCGGCTGGTCACGCACCTGCGCGAGCGGCACGGCGGGGTGGACGTCGTGGTGCACAACGCCGGCATCACCCGGGACAAGCTGCTGGTCAACATGGACGCCGCCCGCTGGAACTCGGTGATGGCGGTGAACCTGCAGGCGCAGCTGGACATCACCGCGGCGCTGCTGGCCGCCGACGGCGTGCTGAACGCCGACGCCCGGGTGGTCTGCGTGAGCTCGCAGTCCGGGATCGCCGGCAACCGCGGGCAGACCAACTACGCGGCGTCCAAGGCCGGGATCATCGGCATGGTGCGTTCCTGGGCGCCGGAGTTCGCCGGTCGCGGCGCCACGATCAACGCCGTCGCCCCGGGGTTCATCGTCACCGAGATGACGGCGAAGATGCCGTTCGGCACCCGCGAGGTGGGCTCCCGGATCAACTCGCTGCAGCAGGGCGGGCTGCCGGTCGACGTCGCCGAGACGATCGCCTGGCTCTCCCAGCCGGGCAGCGGCGGCGTGAACGGCCAGGTCGTGCGGGTGTGCGGCCAGTCGATGCTGGGGGCGTGATGACCAGGACGGTGCTCACCGAGCCGCCGGCCATGCCGGCGCTGTTCGCTCGGGCCGCGCTCACCGCGCGCGGCCGGGGTGGTGCGCTGCCGGACACCCGGCTGGCCCGCGAGGCCGTGGCGGTCGACCCGGCCGACCTCGCCGGGTACGCCCGGGTCTGCCGGTTCCCGCTCACCGATGCGCTGCCGGTCACCTTCCCGCACGTGCTGGCGTTCCCGCTGCAGGTCGCGCTGATGACCGACCGCTCGTTCCCGCTCGCCCTGCCCGGGCTGGTGCACGTGCGCAACCGCATCGAGGTGGAGCGGCCGATCGGGGCGGGCGAGGCGCTGGACCTGGAGGTCTGGGCCGAGCGCTTCGCGACCCACCGGAGCGGCGCCACCGTCGACCTGTGCGCAACGGTCTCCACCGGTGGCGCCGAGGTGTGGCGCGGCCGGTCGACCTACCTGGCCCGCGGCGCCCAGGCCCCCGACGGCGCCCCCGAGTCCGACGTCGACGTGCGGGTCGGCGAGGTGGACCGGGTGTCGGCGGAGTGGCGGGTGCCCGACGACGCCGGCCGCCGGTACGCCAAGGTCTCCGGCGACGTGAACCCGATCCACCTGTCCGGGCTGACCGCCAAGGCGTTCGGGTTCAAGCGGGCCATCGCGCACGGCATGTGGGTGAAGGCGCGCGCGCTGGCGGCGCTGTCCGGCCGGCTGCCCGACGCGGTCACCGTGGACGTCGCCTTCCGCAAGCCGCTGTTCCTGCCCTCGACGGTGACCCTGTCGACCGCGGAGGTCCGGCCGGACGGTTGGGACCTCGCCGTCCGCAACCTGCGCACCGCGACCGAGCACCTGGTCGGCACGGTCCGTCGCGGCTGACCTCACGCAGCCGCCCACGTCCCTCGCCTAGCATCGCCGGGAGCGCCGCGCGGGGCTGCGCGGCACGAGGACACCGGGGGAGCGCATGACCAACCCGGACGACGCCGACTCCACCCAGCGCTGGGCGCGGGTGCCGGCCGACGAGGTGCCGCCGCCGCGGCCGGCCGGTGCCCACCGGGCCGCGGAGGTGGCGGTGGACGAACCGCCGACGGTGCAGGAGCCGGCCGCGCGCCCGCGCGACCCCGCCTGGCAGGTGGTGGTGCGCGGTCTCGGCGAGCTGATGGTCACCGCGGGGCTGATCCTGCTGCTGTTCGTCGTCTACGAGCTCTACGTCACCGACCTGCTCAACGACCGCAAGCAGGACCAGCTCGCCGACCAGATCCAGGAGCAGTGGGCCGACACCGAGCCGGCACCGGTGGGCGAGCCGCTGCCCCCGCCGGTCGCACCGCCGGTGGGTGAGCCGCTCGCCGTCCTGCACATCCCGCGGCTGGGCGACGACTACGCGAAGGTCGTGCTGGAGGGCACCGACGAGGGCCAGCTCCGCGAGGGCCCGGGGCACTACGTCGGGACGGCGCTGCCCGGCCAGCCGGGCAACCTGGCGATCGCCGGGCACCGGGTGGGCAAGGGCTCACCGTTCCTGGACGCCGACGACCTGGTGCCCGGTGACCCGATCGTGGTCGAGACCGCCGACAGCTGGTTCGTCTACCGGGTGCTGGGCGACCCGGCCACCGGCGACTACACGACCGACCCGAGCGGGGTGCCGGGGCAGCAGATCGTCACGCCGACCGACGTCTCGGTCATCGCTCCGGTGCCGGGTGCCCCCGAGACCGTGTCCGACGGCACCGCGTACCTGACCCTGACCACCTGCCACCCGCGGTACTCCGCCCGGCAGCGGCTCATCGTGCACGCCGTCCTGGAGGGCGGACCGGTCAGCAAGGCCGACGCGCCCGACGGCCCGCCCGCACTCCAGGAGGACTGACCCGTGTACGGCTGGATCTGGCGGCACCTGCCCGGCAACACCGCGAGCCGGGCCGCGCTGGCCCTCGTGCTGGTGCTCGCCGTCGTGGCGCTGCTGCTGTTCGTCGTCTTCCCGTGGGTCGAGCCGCGGCTGCCGTTCAACGACGTGACGGTCGACCAGTAGGAGACCCCGCCGCCGGGCAGCGGGGCCGTTCGACGGGGCGTGCGCGGTCAGCGACCGCTGCGGCTGGGGCGGCGCCCCTGGCGGGCGCCGGAGCGGGAGCCCGGACGCCGGGAGCCGCGGCCGGCGGCGTCCCGCGGTGCGGCGCCGCGGCCGGGGCCACGGGTGCTGCACGGCCGGCAGGTGGTGAACCACGGGGCGATCGCCGTCCCGCAGTCGGTGCACTTGCCGGACCGGCCGAGCGAGATCGCGCCCGGCAACATCTCGGTGATGGTCTCGGAGCACTCCTCCTCGACCCAGGCGGCGTCGTCGCTGGTCAGCCCGGCGACGCCGGGGAACTGGCGGAGCAGGGTCTGCGCGTCGCGCGCGGCGGCGGCGGTCTGCTCGAACTCCTCGACGCTCCCGCCCACCGGCAGGTCGGGCAGGACCGTCTCCGGCGGCACCGGGATGCCGACCGCGTGCTGCAGCGCGGCCTTGGCCAGCACCAGCCAGCGGGTGCGCCGCGGCGGGTTGTAGTCGATGGCCAGGTTGACCAGCCGCCAGACGGTGTCCAGGTCGCCGGCCGCGCCGAGCGGGCCCTTCAGCAGCGGCAGCAGGGCGTGCACCCGCAGCACGAGGCTGGTGACGTCGTCGGCGGTCATCGCCTGGTCGCGGGTCGCGGCCCGGGCCCACGCCATCCAGCGGGTGAGCGCCTCGGGCAGGTCGACCGCCTCGTGGGCACCCAGGTCCTCGAGCTCGGGGCGGAGCCGGGGCGCGCGCTTGGGCAGGTCGCTCATCTCGTCGCCGCGGGCCACCGCGGCACCGGCGCCGACCAGCGCACCGACCGGCTTCATCCCGCTGATGCCGATGAGGATGCCGACCTGGCCGTGCCCGGTGAGGCCGTACCGGCCGGCGCGGCCGGCGATCTGGGCGACCTCCCAGGTGCGCAGCGGCCGCAGCTCCTGGCCGTCGAACTTGGTGGTGTCGGCGAACAGCACGGTGGTGGCCGGCACGTTGATGCCGTGGCCGATGACGTCGGTGGTGACCAGCACGTCGAGCTCACCGGTGGTGAACCGCTCGATCACGTCGCGGCGGGTGGCCGGCGGCAGGGCGCCGTACAGGACGCCGACCTTGCCGGGGCGGTGCTGGTCGAGCTCGGCGGCGACGGCGTAGACCGACTTGCGGGAGAACGCGACGACCAGGGTCTGCGGGCGGACGCCGTCGGGCCGGACCG
Organism: Modestobacter versicolor; assembly: GCF_014195485.1. Lineage (NCBI taxonomy): Bacteria > Bacillati > Actinomycetota > Actinomycetes > Geodermatophilales > Geodermatophilaceae > Modestobacter > Modestobacter versicolor. The sequence continues at coordinate 2,852,687 of NZ_JACIBU010000001.1, read as the reverse complement.
GGCCCTTGAGGACGTCGAGCCGGGACAGCCGCTTGTGGTTGACGACCTCGATGTGCTCGGCGTCGGCGACCAGCGGCCGGAGCACCAGGTAGGCCTCGGCCGCCGAGATCAGGTGCATCTCGCGGTACTCGCCGGTGAGCAGCAGCCGGGCCCAGTGGTGGCCGCGGTCGGGGTCGGTGACCCAGTGCGACTCGTCCAGGACCAGCAGCTCGCCGCGGTCGGGGGCCTTCTCGACGGTGCAGCAGACGATCGGCGCGAACGGGTCGATCTCCTCCTCGCCGGTCGACAGGCCGACGGTGCCCGCCGGGAGCTGGGCGGAGAGCTTGGCGTAGGCCTCGTGCGCCAGCTGGCGCAGCGGCGCGGCGTAGACGCCCGAGCCGGTGGCGGCCAGCGCCTGCAGCGAGTCGTAGGTCTTGCCGGAGTTGGTGGGGCCGAGGTGAAAGAAGACCTTCTCGGGGCGGGTCGCCCGGGTGGGCAGCTCGGGGGCGGCGCCGTCGACCCAGATCTGCTGGGCGCGCTTCTCGTCGCGGGCGGCGGTCCGGTCGGCGTCGCGGGCGGCGGTCTGGCGTGCGGCGCTGCGCTCACGGCGACGTGCGGGGCCTTGCTGCGGGACTGTCACAGACAGGGGGTGTCCTTCGCTGAGGGATCAGGCGGTGGGAGGTCGACGCGCGCGTGCGCGGACCATCGCTCGGTTGGAACACCGCCAGCGCCCCCATCATGCCCTAGTGGGGCCTCGGGGCGCTGTGGTCTGGGCCTCGTGCCCCGTCCTGGGGAGCAGGTGGCCCGTGGGGCGCTAGCCTTTCGGGCGCCAGGAGGGCTCGCCTAGTGGCCGATGGCGGCGGTCTTGAAAACCGCTAGGGGTTCACAGCTCCTCGTGGGTTCGAATCCCACGCCCTCCGCAGTCGATCGACCGGGTCTCACCCGTAGGGGTCGGTCCGGATTCGGTTGCGCCCCAGCAATCTCCCGGGGATGCCGAAGACCAGTGGGTGCAGATCACCGGGTCGATGAGGGCGCGTGACCCTCGAGCAGCAGCCAGGACCGCCGTCCTGGTGCTGCTGGTCTGCGCCGTCACGATGCTGGTCTTCTCGCTGTTCGGCCCGAACGCCGTCACCACGACGGGCACGATCGCCTCCTGGGTCACCGCCGTCGTGCTCGGCTTCCTCGCGCTGGCCTACCAGCTGTCCACCCCGGAGACGATCGACCGCCGCGGCGGCTACGTGCTGATCGCCGTCATCGGCGCGCTCCTGTGCTGCCTGATGAACTGGATCACCGAGGACCCCTCGGCCGGCGCCCAGGCGTTCCTCGCCTTCCCCGTGCTCTGGGCCGGGGTGAACCTCCGCCGGTCCGCGGTCGCGCTGGTCACCGCCGTCGCGATCACCGGTGACGCCGTGGTGCTGTTCCACCTCGAGCCCCTGGGCCACGCGATCAGCGACCTCAGCTTCTTCGGCGCCGTGCTCGCCGTCATGGCGGTGATGCTGGTCCGCTCCGCCGAGACCCACGACCGCCTCGTGGTCCTGCTGCAGACCCAGGCCACCACCGACTCGCTCACCGGCCTGGTCAACCGCCGGGTGCTCGACGAGGCGATGGGCCGGGCGCTCACCACCCAGCTCGCACCGCTGGGCACCGCCCTGGTGCTGGTGGACGTCGACTCCTTCAAGGCCATCAACGACCAGCACGGCCACCCCGTCGGCGACGACGCCCTGGCGCACATCGCCGGCGTGCTGCGCGCCGTGGTCCGCGCCGGGGACGCCGTGCTCAGCCGGATGGGCGGCGACGAGCTCGCCGTCCTGCTGCCCGACTGCCCGTCCGACGTCGCCGTCCGGCGCGCCACCGAGGTGCTGGACGCCGTCCGGTCCTCCCCGCTCGTGCTGCCCGACGGCAGCCTGCTGGCGATCTCGGTCAGCCTCGGGGTCGCGCACGCCCCGTCGCACGCCGTCGGCCTGGAGGAGCTGTACGCCGCGGCCGACGCCGCCCTCTACACCGCCAAGCGCGCCGGCCGGGGCCGCGTCGAGGTCGCCCGCGTGCCCTAGCGGACCCGGCGCACCGTGGCAGCCAGCGTGCGGGCGGTCAGCCGGCCGTCGGCCAGGCCCAGCGCCACGACGTCGTCGAAGACCCGCTGGTCCTCGGTCGCCGCGCGGACGGCGGCGTCCATCAGCACCGGCCACCGGCTCAGCTGCGAGGCGAGCCCCGACGACCGCAGGTGCGCCCCGAGGCGCCGGCGCAGCAGCCGCCGGTGCACCTGCCCGGCCTGCGCACCGTGCGCCGACGCGGCACCGGCCAGCGCGCCGGACAGCACGGCGTAGAAGATGCCCTCGCCGGTCAGCGGGTTGATCAGCGACTGCGCGTCCCCGGCCAGCAGCACCCGCCCGTCGGGCAGCCTCGGCCGCCCGGTCGACAACGGCAGCCGGTGCGCCCGCAGATCGCCCGGCTCGACGCCGGGCAGCAGCCGGTGCAGCCCGGCGACCAGTTCCGCACGAGTCACCCCGGCGGACACCAGCTCGCCGTAGCCCACGTTGGCCCGGCCGTCGCCCAGCGGGAACGACCAGGCGTAGGCCGGCCAGCGCTGCTCGGTCGTCGTCACCACCTGCACGCCCTCGGCACCCGCCGGCACCGGCGCGTAGCCGCGGATCGCGACGGCCAGCCGGTCCGGCGCGTTGGGCGCGATGCCCAGCGCGCGCCGGACGACGGACTCCGCGCCGTCCGCACCCACCAGCACCGGCGCCGTGAACCGGCCGTCGACCTCGACGTGCGTGGGGTGGACGGCGATCGAGCGCACGGTGTGCCGCTGGAACCGCACCCCGCCGGCCAGCACCTGCGCCAGCAACCGCCCGTCCAGCACCGCCCGGGGCACCACCACGGAGGGCCGGTGGGTCGTCCGCTCGACCGTCGTCCCGCGCGGGCCCTGCAGGCGCAGCCGCGGCACGGCCGGGAAGCCGTCGGTCAGCGCCGGGACGTCGATCCCCAGGCCGCCCAGGACGTCGAGCGCCTCGGGGGCGATGCCGTCGCCGCACACCTTGTCGCGCGGGAATCCGGCGCGGTCGAGCACCAGGACGTCGGCGTCCGGCCGCGCCCGGCGGACCGCGGCCGCGCAGGCGGCACCCGCCGGGCCACCACCCACCACGACGACGTCCGCGTGCTCCACGCCGCGAACGGTAGGCGGGTCAGGTGTTCTCGGCCGGGTCCGGGCTGCTGCCGCCGTCCTGGCTGCAGTTCTGGTCCTGCGAGTTGGTGTCGCCGCCGTCGCAGTTGGTCTCGCCGCGCTGCAGGTCGGTGTTGCTGCCGGCGCAGCCGGTGAGCGCGGTCGTGCCGGCGATGGCGAGAGCGGCGAGGGTGGTCTTCAGTCGCATGCGGACCCGGTGCCCACCTCTGGTGCCCGGCAATCAGGCGGCCGGTGGCGTCCACTTCCGGGCCGGGTGCTGATAGCCGTCGACGAAGGCGAGCAGCTCCGCGGCGTCGTGCACCACGCCGAGCGCCTCGAGCCGGTTGGCGGCCAGGTAGCCGTCGTCGACCATCCGGCGCAGCTGGTCGAGCTGCGGCTGCCAGAAGCCCTCGACGTCCAGGAACGCCGTCGGCTTGGCGTGCAGCCCGAGCATCCCCCAGGTCCAGGCCTCGAAGAGCTCCTCCAGCGTGCCGGCGGCGCCGGGCAGGGCGACGAAGGCGTCGGCGAGGTCGGCCATCACCGCCTTGCGCTCGTGCATCGTCTGCACGACCTCGAGCCGGGGGAGGCCGCGGTGCGCCACCTCGTCGTCGACCAGGTGCTGCGGGATCACGCCGACCACCTCGCCACCGGCGGCCAGCGCCGCGTCGGCGACGACGCCCATCAGGCCGACGTCGCCGCCGCCGTAGACGATGCCGACCCCGGCACGGGCCAGGTCGGTGGCGAAGGTGGCGGCGGCGGCCTGGTGGGAGGGCGGCCCGGCCTGGGAGCCGGTGAAGACGGCGATGCGCACGCCGCCGACCCTAGGCAGCCCGCCGGGCCAGGCCGCTCCCGGTCCTCCGGCCCACCGGAATCGGTGCCCGCGGGGTCCCGTCGGGGAGGTTGCACGTGGAACGCTGGCCGGCGAGGAGCGGGCACCGTCGTCCTCTCCTCGTCCGGCGAGGGGAGTGCTGGCGTGCGACACGGGGGCCCTGGAGCGGACGGTCGACCACCGGCACCGACGGCGGCGCGCAGCAGGCCGGCCAGGCGGACGGCGGGCAGCAAGCTGCTCGCGGTGCTGGACGCCTTCACCCGCGAGCGCCGGGCCCTCACGCTGTCGGAGATCGCCCGCGAGATCGACGTCCCGCTGTCGACCGCCCACCGGCTGATCGCCGAGCTGGGCACCTGGGGCGGGCTCGAGCGCGACGCCGACGGGCGCTACCGGGTCGGGCTGCGGTTGTGGGAGCTCGGTGCGCTGGCGCCGCGCGGCCCGGGGCTCCGGGAGGCTGCGCTGCCGTCGATGGAGGACCTCTACGAGGCCACCCACCAGAACGTGCAGCTGGCGGTGCGGGACGGCGCCGAGCTGGTCTTCGTCGAACGGCTGTCCTCCCGGGACGCCGTGGCGGTGCTCACCGAGGTCGGCGGCCGGTTCGCGATGCCGCCCACCGGCGTCGGGCTGGTGCTGCTCGCGCACGCCCCGGCCGCGGTCCAGGAGCAGGTGCTCGCCGCCCCGCTGCACCGGTACACGCACCACACGATCACCGACCCGGGGCGGCTGCGCCGGGTGCTGGCCGAGGTGCGGCGCAGCGGGCTGGCGGTCAGCGACCAGCAGGTCACCGACGGCGCCGTCTCGCTGGCCGCCCCGATCACCGCCGCCGGCACGGTCGTCGCCGCGCTGTCCGTCGTCGTCCCCGGCGACTCCCCGGCCGCCGTCCGGCCGATGGCCCCCGGGGTGCTGGCCGCCGCCCGCACGATCAGCCAGGACCTGACCGGCTGAGCGGCGGCTGTGCGCCGCCGGTGCGTCAGCCCGTTGTTCGCCCGATGCTCTCCTGCGGGTCACCCGCACGTCGGCGCCGTCGAAGCAGAGTCCCTGTGACGGATGCAGCGCGGACGATGTGGGAGCTATCGATGAGCCACGAGCACCACCACCACGGGCACGGCCACGGGCACGACCACCACCACGCCCCCGAGGGCGTCGAGGGCAGCTGGACCGACCCGGAGGCCGACGACCCGTTGTCGGTGTCCCGGCGCGGGTTCCTGGCCACCGCGGCCGTCGTCGCGGGTGCCGCGGCCGGCCTCGGCGGCGCGGCCTCCGGCCTGGGCCAGGGCGTCGCGGCGGCGGGCAACCCGCTGGAGTCGATCAACCCCTACGACGGGCGGTCGATCTTCCTCGCCGGCGACCACCACATCCACACCCAGTACTCGCCCGACGCGCAGTACGAGGTCGAGACGCAGGTCGCCAACGGCAAGAAGTACGGCCTGGACTGGATGGTCATCACCGACCACGGCGGCACCGCGCACCAGAAGCTCTCGATCGACAAGATCACGCCGGAGATCGAGGCCTCCCGCAAGGCCCACAAGGACATGCTGATCTACCAGGGCCTGGAGTGGAACATCCCGGGCGCCGAGCACGCCACGGTGTTCATGCCCCCGGGCCGGTCGACCGTCGACATCCTGAAGGCGTTCGAGGCCGGCTACGACGGCTCGGTGCTCCGCGACCGCGGCGTCACCGGCGACTACGAGCCCTACGCCATCGAGGCGCTGCGCTACCTGGACGGCCAGGTCCGCAACAAGCGCACCGAGATCGCGCTGATGTTCGCCAACCACCCGAGCCGCCAGGGCATCGACTCCCCGCACGAGATCCGCAACTGGCGCGACACCGCCCCCCGCGTCGCGGTCGGCATGGAGGGCGCCCCGGGCCACCAGGCCGCCGGCATCCCGCTGGCCTCCGGTGGCCCCGGCCGGGCCCGCGGCTACTACGACCGCGCCCCGGGCGAGGCCAGCTTCCCCGGCTACCCGCTTGAGTCCTACCGCACCTACGGCGGGTTCGACTGGATGACCGCGACCGTCGGCGGCCTCTGGGACTCCCTGCTGGCCGAGGGCCGGCCGTGGTGGGTCACCGCCACGTCCGACGCGCACCAGGTGTTCCAGGACACCCGGGTGCAGGGCCCGCTGGACTACGAGACCAACGGCACCCGCGGCCCGGCGGTCGAGTCCGGCGCACCGATCAGCACCTACGGCGACTTCTGGCCCGGTCAGTACAGCTCCACCCTGGTCGCGTCGCTGGGCCGCACCTACGTCGACCTGATGAAGGCCCTGCAGTCGGGCAAGGTCATCGCGGTGCACGGCCGGCTCATCGACGGCCTGTTCCTCCGGGTGCGCGGGAGCAAGAACGGCGACGCCCGCGGCGTGACCCTCGGTGGTCGCACCTGGGTGCGCCGCGGCGGTGACGTCGAGGTGCAGATGGTCGTGCAGCTCGCCGGTGGCGAGAACGCGGTCGGCGACCGCCCCCGGGTGGCCAAGGTCGACCTGATCAGCGGGCCGGTGACCGGTGCCGCGGGCGACAAGGACACCTTCACCGCGCCGCAGACGAAGGTCGTCAAGACCTTCGAGGTCAGCCGGAACGCGCGGAACCTGGCGACCTTCACCCACACGTTCAAGAACGTGCAGCAGCCCTTCTACGTGCGCGTGCGCGGCAGCGACGGCAAGCAGCTCGACTCCGCCGGCAACCCGCTCATCGACGTGGTCACCGACGCCGACCCGTGGCAGGACCTCTGGTTCTACGCCAACCCGGTCTTCGTCGACGTCGTCGCGTGACGGCCCGCTGGTGGGCGGGCGTCCCGGGGCCCGACCTCGCCCCGGACGCCCACCTGCTGGCGGCGGTCGACTCGGCGCTGGCCGGGTCCGGTGCCGCGGCGGAGCTGGTCTGCACCACGGTGGACCGCTCCGCCGCGGAACCGCGCACCGGCGTGGCGCTGCGGCTGACCGCCGAGCCGGCCGACGCGGCCGCCACCCGGGCGGCGCTCGCCGGCGCGCTCGGGAGCCCGGTGGTCACGGCGGGCTCCGACGAGGGCCCGGCGCCGGCGCTGCTCGCACTGAGCCAGGCCAGCAGCGGGCTGGCCGGCCGCTGCGTCCGGTTCCCCGGTCAGGACGGCGTCCAGGGCCGGGTGACCGCCGCTGAGCTGGTGGCGGGCACCGCGATCGACGAGGTCGCCGCGCTGGGCGGGCCGGTCGCCGGTGACGCCGTCATCGAGACCGGCGGCTTCCTGCGGCCCACGTGGGAGGGCGGCCGGCTGCGGCTGGTGGTCGAGCAGGCCGCGGGCGGGGTCTTCCAGCCGTTCGAGGTGGAGTTCCCGCACCTGTGCTGCGGCGGCCACTGACCTGACCCGCTCCTCCCGCCGCCCCCGGGCGGCGGGAGGAGCGGGTGTCACACCGCCGGCTGGGCGAAGCCGACCTCGAACGAGGTGATGACCGCCGGGAAGGTCGCGAACACCGCCGCCCGCTCGGGGCTGTCGTTGCAGGCCTTCTCCGCGGCCAGGAAGGCGGCCTCGTCACCGTCGTGGGCGACCGCCCAGGTGAACGTCTGGTGCTCGTGCTCGGCGAGGGCGAACAGCACCCGGAAGCCGAACTGCTCGCGCAGCGGCACGAGGGTGGTGAACCAGGCGGTGAAGTCGGCCATCCGGCCCGGCTCCAGCACGTAGCGGCGCAGCTGCACGGTCTCCATCCGGCCATCCTGCCGGGCCCGGGTGCCCCGGACCCGGCAGTGACCTCAGGACGGAAGGGAGGTCAGGACGGCGGTGCGTAGAACTGCAGGTCGTTGCCCTCGGAGTCCTTGAACGGCGCGATCCGGCCCCACGGGTGGTCGCTGATCCCGCCGGTGAACTCCACGCCCTTGCCCTTCAGCTCCTCGACCTCGGCCTCGATGCCGCCCTCGGGCTGGAAGGTGATGACCGCGCCGCCGTCGGTGGGCTGGGCGCTCTCCCGCGCGTTCAGCCCGATCATCAGGCCGTTCGCGTCGAACTCGCTCCAGTCCTCGGTGGTCTTCTGCTCGGTCAGGCCCAGGGTGTCCCGGTAGAACGCCCGGGCCCGGTCCATGTCCTCGACCGGCACCCACACACTCGCCACGCCACTCGCCACGTCGTCGTCCCTCCATCGCATCCGGTTGTGCACCACCCGTGCCCAGCGACCGCTCCGGGCAACCGCGGTTCCGGGCCGAGCGACCGTGGGCGGAGGAGGGCACACTCGCTCCCGGCAGCACGACCGAGGAGAGGACCACGATGGCCGACCGCACCTGGGGGTTCCGCACCCGAGCGCTGCACGCCGGTGGCGCTCCCGACCCGACCACGGGTGCGCGGGCGGTGCCGATCTACCAGACGACGTCCTTCGTCTTCGAGTCCGCCGACGACGCGGCGAACCTCTTCGCGCTGCAGAAGTACGGCAACGTCTACAGCCGCATCGGCAACCCGACGGTGGCCGCGTTCGAGGAGCGGATGGCCTCCCTGGAGGGCGGCCTGGGGGCGGTGGCCACGTCGTCCGGGCAGTCCGCGGAGTTCCTCACCTTCGCCGCCCTGGCCGGGCAGGGCGACCACATCGTGGCGGCGGCCTCGCTCTACGGCGGCACGATCACCCAGCTCGACGTCACCCTGCGCCGGTTCGGGGTGACCACGACGTTCGTGCGCGGCAACGACCCGGCCGACTTCGCCGCGGCGATCACCGACCGCACCAAGCTGGTGTTCGCCGAGGTGGTGGCCAACCCGGGCAGCGACGTCGCCGACATCGCCGGCCTGGCCGAGGTGGCGCACGCGGCCGGCGTCCCGCTGGTGGTCGACGCGACCACCGCGACGCCGTACCTGTGCCGGCCGATCGAGCACGGCGCCGACATCGTCATCCACTCGGCCACGAAGTTCATCGGCGGCCACGGGACGACGGTCGGCGGCGTGGTCGTCGACGCGGGCACCTTCGACTGGGGCAACGGCCGGTTCCCCGGGATGACCGAGCCCAGCGAGTCCTACGGCGGGATCCGCTGGTGGGACAACTTCGGCGAGTACGGCTTCCTGACCAAGCTGCGCAGCGAGCAGCTGCGCGACGTCGGCGCCACGCTCTCCCCGCACAGCGCCTTCCTGCTCCTGCTCGGGGTGGAGACGCTGCCGCAGCGGATGCGCGAGCACGTCGCCAACGCCCGGCAGGTCGCCGAGTGGCTGGACGCCGACGACCGGGTCGCCTGGGTGCGGTACTCCGGTCTGCCCGGCCACCGCGACCACGCGCTGGCCGAGAGGTACCTGCCGGAGGGGCCCGGGGCGGTGTTCAGCTTCGGCGTGGTCGGCGGCCGGGACGCCGGGCGGCGGTTCATCGAGTCGGTCGAGCTGTGCAGCCACCTGGCCAACATCGGCGACGCCCGCACCCTGGTCATCCACCCCGGCTCGACCACCCACGGGCAGCTGTCGGTCGAGCAGCTGGAGACCGGTGGCGTCTCGCCGGACCTGATCCGCATCTCCGTCGGCCTGGAGGACGTCGAGGACGTGCTCTGGGACCTCGACCAGGCGCTCGCCGCCGCCGTGAAGGAGGCCTGAGGTGACCCGCACCTGGGAGGGGCCGAGCGCCCGTGAGCGGCAGGAGGTGCTGCGGCGGACGAAGACGGTCGCGATCGTCGGTGCCTCGGACAACCCGTCCCGGGCCAGCTACTTCGTCGCCACCTACCTGCTGTCGACGTCGCCGTACGAGCTGTGGTTCGTCAACCCGCGGGCCACGGAGATCCTCGGCCGGCCGGTCTACCCGTCGCTGGCCGACGTCCCGGGCACCCCGGACGTCGTCGACGTCTTCCGCCGGCCCAGCGACCTCCCCGAGGTGCTCGACGAGACGCTGGCCGCCGGCGCGCGGACGCTCTGGCTGCAGCTCGGGCTGTGGGACGAGGACGTCGCCCGCCGCGCGCAGGACGCCGGGCTCGAGGTGGTCATGGACCGCTGCCTGAAGATCGAGCACGCCCGGTTCGCCGGCGGCCTGCACTGGGCCGGCTTCGACACCGGGGTGATCACCTCCCGCCGCACCCGCGGTCTGCCCACCGCCTGATGCACCGCTCACCGACCGACGGCTGGACCACCTGCGCGCTGGGCCACCGCCACTGGGGGCTGGCCGGCGCGGCGGGCCTGCTGCTGCACCGGGCCGGGGCCGCCGGCGTCGAGGTGCTGCTGCAGCTGCGGGTCGGGTGGTCGCACCACGGCGGCACCTGGGGCACGCCCGGCGGCGCGCTGCACCCCGCGGAGTCCGCGGCCGACGGCGCGCTGCGGGAGGCGGGGGAGGAGCTCGGGCTCACCCGGTCCGACGTCGTCCTGGGCGAGGAGTCCGTCGACGACCACGGCGGCTGGAGCTACACCACCGTGCTCGCCACCCCGGCCGGTCCGTTGGAGCCGGCCGACCTGGCGTTGAACGAGGAGAGCACCGGCGTCGGCTGGTTCCCCCTCGACGGGCTCCCCGACCTGCACCCCGGCTTCGCGGCCTCGCTGCCGGTGCTCCGCCCGCTGCTGGCGTGACCTCTGGGCCGGGGTCCACTGCCACCTGCCCGGGCGCCGGTCACCCGGGGTGCACCGACACGGTGACCAGCCGGTGGTCGCCGATCGTCAGCCGGCGCACCTCCGGGCGGCTGGCGGCGACCCGGCCGAGCAGGTGGTCGAACTGCACCCGCGGCCCGGGTGCCGGGTAGCTCGGCTCGCTGACCAGCCGCGGGGCGCCGAACACCCGGGCCGGCACCGGGCCGACCAGGTTCAGGTCGCCGGCCAGCACGACCGGGCCGGGCAACCGCGCGCACCAGCGGCGCAGCCGGGTCAGCTGGCGCAGCGCGGTGTGCGGGGCGAAGGAGAGGTGGGTGGAGACCACGGTGGCGTGCTCCAGCTCGGCGGCGATCGCCAGCCGCGGCTCGTCGGGGAACCACCACCAGCGGGTCTCCCCGGTCCGCGGGTCCGGCGCCTGCAGGGGCAGCTTCGCCCGCCCGGCGCCCAGCGGGAGCACCGACCAGCGCCGCACCGGCAGCCGGCTGACCAGCGCGATCCCGTAGTGCGGACCGGTCAGCGTCTCCCAGGACGCGCGCAGCACCGGCGGGTCGACCGGCGTCCAGCTGCGGAACGGGTCGGGGGTGCCGGTGACCGCGGCGGCGAAGCGCCAGTCGCTCGCACCCAGCGCGGCCGCCACCTCGGCCGGCTGGTCGACCCCGTGCGACCGCGGCTGCCCCACGTCGACCTCCTGGACGGCGAGGACGTCGGCGTCCACGTCGGCCAGGGCGGCGCGCAACCCGGCGGCGTCGACCGAGCGACCACCGCCGTCCCGGCCGGAGGCGAGGTTCAGCGTGCCGACCCGGAGCTCCACGTCGCCATCAGACCAGTCCGCCGGCACTCGTGCTCTGCTGCCCGGTGGGCAGCAGAGCACTAGGTTCGGGGACGTGAGTGCGCGCGCCGACGTCTCGGAGATCTTCGACCCCGCTGCCTGGGAGCCGGTCGAGGGCTTCGAGCAGCTCACCGACGTCACCTACCACCGGGCCGTGGACGCCGGGGTGGTGCGGATCGCGCTGGACCGGCCCGAGGTGCGCAACGCCTTCCGGCCGCAGACGGTCGACCAGCTGCTCGCGGTGTTCGAGCACGCGCGGCTGTCCACCGACGTCGGCTGCGTGCTGCTCACCGGCAACGGGCCCAGCGAGAAGGACGGCGGCTGGGCCTTCTGCTCCGGCGGCGACCAGCGGGTGCGCGGGAAGTACGGGTACGAGGCCGGCGACGGGGTCAAGGGGCGCCTGCACATCCTGGAGGTGCAGCGGCTCATCCGGTTCATGCCGAAGGTCGTCGTCTGCGTCGTCCCCGGCTGGGCGGCCGGTGGCGGGCACAGCCTGCACGTCGTCGCCGACCTCACCCTGGCCAGCGCCGAGCACGCCCGGTTCAAGCAGACCGACGCCGACGTGGGCAGCTTCGACGGCGGGTTCGGGTCGGCCTACCTCGCCCGCCAGGTCGGCCAGAAGTTCGCCCGGGAGATCTTCTTCCTGGGTGAGGAGTACTCCGCCGAGGACGCGCACCGGATGGGCATGGTCAACCGGGTGGTGCCGCACGCCGAGCTGGAGGCGACCGCGCTGGACTGGGGGCGCCGGATCGTGGCCAAGAGCCCCACCGCCCAGCGGATGCTGAAGTACTCGTTCAACCTGATCGACGACGGCCTGGTGGGCCAGCAGCTCTTCGCCGGGGAGACGACCCGGTTGGCGTACATGGCCGAGGAGGCCGTCGAGGGGCGCGACTCCTTCCTGGAGAAGCGCCCCGCCGACTTCTCCCGCTTCCCCTGGCATGTTTGACGACCGGCGCGTTCGAGCAGCCCGCACCGACGTCGCGGCCCCCTTCAGGGCCCCGGCGCGAGCTTGCGAGTGCTGGGGAGAAGGGGGTCCTTCGTGATCGTCGAGGTGGTGGGTGGCGCCGACGAGGTGCCGGAGGTCCGGGTCGAGGGCGTCGACGACCTGACGAGGCTGCACCTGGCCGTCGGGGCGCTGACCGACGAGGACGTCGACGGTGCGCTGCGCCAGGCCGGGATGGGCCGGCTGCTCGACGCGGACACCGGGCTGGTCGACGTCGCGGCGCTGCGGGCCGCCGCCGAGCCGCGTGCCACGGCCGCTGACTGGGCGGAGCGGTTCGACGCGATGATCACCCAGGCGGAGGCCGACGGGTGGACCGCGGACGACGGGGCGTCACTCCACGTACACGTGGAGCCCGCTGCATCTGCCTGATCTGTTCCGAAACGCCGTGGAAGCGGTACCGGAGTGATGTGAAAGCACTGTGGATGCGTCAGGTTGTTGTGGTCACTCCACTTTCTAGGGAACGATTGCACGGTGACCACCACGGATCTGCCGCCGCGCCCTGCCGGTGCCCGCCCCCCTGGCCGGCCGCTCTCCACCGAGCTCTCCGGGCAACTGGTGGCGGTGGCGATGGACATCCTGGCCGACGAGGGCTGGGGCCGGCTCAACAGTGACCGGGTGGCCGCCCGGGCCCGGGCCGGCAAGGCGGGCATCTACCGCCGGTGGCCCACCATGGCCGCGCTCGCCCGGCACGCGCTCAGCACCACCACCCTGGTCCAGGTGCCCGAGGACCAGGGCTCGCTGAGCACCGACCTCTGCGCCCTGCTGCTGCCCTGGACCCGTCCGCTGGACCGAGCCGAGCGCGCGGCCGCCAGCCTGGTCGGCGCCGCTCGGCACGACGAGGAGCTGCGCGCCGGGCTGGAGGAGTCGCTGGTGCGCCCGCTGGCCGGCGCCGTGCGCGAGCTCGCCGCCCGCGAGGCCGGCCGGGGCCGGGAGCTGCCGCACGAGCGGGTCGCCCTGCTCGGCCAGGTGCTGCAGGCGCTGTGGTGGCAGCGGTACACGTCCTTCGCGACCGCGCCGATGACGACCCCGCAGGTCGAGCAGCTGGTCTCCGACGTGCTGCTGCCCATCATCGACCCGGGGGGCGTGCGCCCCGGTCGCTGAGTCAGCCGGGCTGGCCGAGCAGCTGCGCGGCCAACCCGCGCATGCACTGCTCCAGCTCCGACAGCGTCGCCGCCGTCGTCGCCTGCACCGACAGCCGGCGTCGCTCGTCCGGCTCGGGGGCGAGGACCAGCCGCCGGTTCTCCAGCACCAGCACGCGGCCGGCGACCAGGAACAGGTCGGCGATCATCCGGCTGAGCAGCTGCGCGGTGGCCAGGTCCGCCGCCGGTGCGGCCGGCCACGCGCCGTCGGCGATGGCCACGCCGAGCACCGCGGCGACCTTCTCCCCGGCCTGCTCGACCAGCATCCGCTCGCGGGACTGCAGGGCGGTCGTCCGGTGCAGTGCCTCCAGGTAGCTGCGGTTCTCCGGCCGGGACTCCGCGACCAGCAGCTGGGTGAGGTCGGCCTCCAGGTAGCGGCGCAGCGCGGCCACCGGGTCGCTGCCGGAGGCGCGCTCGGTGACGGAGGCGGCCGCTCCCTCGACCCAGGGGGTGCGCCCGTCGAAGAACAGCGCCTCCTTGGTCTCGAAGTGGTTGAACACCGTCTGGACGGCGACGTCGGCGGCGGCCGCGACGTCGGCGATGGTGACCGCGTCGAACCCGCGCTCGGCGAACAGCCGCTGCGCGGTCTCCCGTACCTCGGCTCTCGTCCGCGCCTTGCGCAGCTCCCGCCGGCCCGCCGTGGCCTCGCTCACGGTGGTCAATCTAGTGGCGCACCCGTGGGCTGCGGCTCAGCTGGTCAGCGCGGTACCGGCGGCGGAGCGCAGCGCCGGGTGGGCCGGGGCCCAGTCGGTCCACACCGCGTCGGCCCAGGAGCGCACCAGCGCGGGCAGGTCGACGACGTCCAGGTCCGCGGCCAGGTCGGCGACGGTCGTCGTCCAGCGGTGCGGTCGGGTCGTCAGCCGGGGCGCCGCGGCGTCCACCCGGTCGGCCAGCCCGGCCGCCCGGGACGGGTCGACGTCTCGCTCCAGCCACAGGCACAGCCGGACGGCGGCGCCGGCCTGGTCGCCGTCCCGCAGGTGCTGGGCGTCGTAGGCGTCGGATGCCAGCTGCAGCAGCGACGCCGTCCGCGCGTCCTGGTCGGCGTCCTCGCGGAGCCCGCGCACGGTGACCGCGAACAGCCCCGCGCAGCTGGGTGAGGCGCCGGGGTGGGTGCTCGCCAGCCCGGGGACGACGACGAGCACGGCGCCGCAGCCGGGGCAGACGGTGGTCTCGGGGACCGGTTCCAGGGCGGCGTCGACGGGTCCCACGGACGCCGATCGTGCCGCACGGGCCCGTCGGGTGCCGGGCGGGGGCCGCCGTCCCGGCCGCTGGCACCGGGTGCCACCCGCGGCGCGGGACCACCTAGCGTGTGCTGCGTCACCCCTTGGACTGGAGGCTGTCGATGAAGACGCACGGTGCTGTGCTGCGAGGTCCTGGCGACTGGGAGGTCGTGGAGCTCGACGTCCGCGACCCCGGCCCGGGCGAGGTGCTGGTCGACATGGCCTTCGCCGGGCTCTGCCACTCCGACGAGCACCTGCGGGTGGAGAGCGCGCGGTACCCGATCGTCGGCGGTCACGAGGGTGCGGGCGTCGTCCGGGCGGTGGGGGAGGGCGTCAGCGACCTGGCCCCCGGCGACCACGTCGTCACCACCTTCCTGCCGGCCTGCGGGCACTGCCGCTGGTGCGCCTCCGGGCGCTCCAACCTCTGCGACCTCGGCGCCACGATCACCAGCGGGCTGCTGCCCGGCGGCCAGTTCCCCTTCACCCTCGACGGCGAGCCGCTGGGCGGGTTCTGCATCGTCGGGGCGTTCGCGCAGACCACGCTGGTCTCCCGGTACTCGTGCGTGAAGATCGACGCCCACCACCCGCTCGAGGTGGCCGCGCTGATGGCCTGCAGCGTCCCCACCGGCTGGGGCTCGGCGGTCAACGCCGGCCCCGTGCGCCAGGGGGACGTCGTGGTCGTCGTCGGCACCGGCGGGGTGGGCTGCAACGCCGTCCAGGGCGCGGCGATGGCCGGCGCCGGGCACGTGGTCGCCGTCGACCCGGTCGAGTTCCGCCGCGAGTTCGCCCGCACGGTCGGGGCCACCCACGCGGTGGCGACCGCCGCGGAGGCGCAGGGCCTGGCCCGGGAGCTGTCCCGCGGCACCGGGGCCGACGTCGTCATCCTGACCACCGGCGTCACCAGCCCGGAGATCACCGGTGGCGCGTACAGCTGCCTGGGCAAGGGCGGCACGCTGGTGCTCACCGGGCTGAGCGACCACACGATGGAGACCACGGTGGCGCTGCCGGGCAACATCACCACGGTCTACGAGCAGCGGGTGCAGGGCGCGCTCTACGGCATGTGCAACGCCCACCGCGACGTCCCGCGGCTGCTGCGCCTGTACGAGGACGGCAAGCTCGAGCTCGACTCGCTGATCACCAAGCGGTACTCGCTGGAGCAGGTCAACGAGGGCTACCAGGACCAGCGCGACGGCACGATCATCCGCGGGGTCCTCGAGCACCAGCACTGACCGCCCCCGACCCCGGCGATGGCCATCTCCGGGGCCGGGAGCACCCCGGAGATGGCCGATCTTCGGGGCGGGAGGGGTGAGCGGGTGCGCTGCGGGGCAGTGCCCTGCGCATGCCCGAACCCACGATCGCCGTCCTGGACGTCGACGGCACCCTGATCGACTCGAACTACCAGCACGCCCTGGCCTGGTACCGGGCCCTGCGCTCGATGGGCGAGACGTTCCCGGTCTGGCGGCTGCACCGGCTGATCGGGATGGGCGGCGACCAGCTGGTGCTCTCCCTCGGCGGGCAGGAGCTGGAGGACCGGGTCGGCGAGGAGGCCCGCAAGCGGCAGGGCGAGGAGGTCGACGCGCTGATCGGCGAGGTCGCCCCGCTGCCCGGTGCCCGCGACCTGCTGCTGGCGGTCAAGGAGCGCGGTCACCGGCTGGTGCTGGCCAGCTCCGGGCAGCCGCGGCACGTCGACATCGCCGTCGACCTGCTCGACGCCCGGGACATCGCGGACGCGATCACCTCCAGCGAGGACGCCGAGCAGACCAAGCCGGCGCCGGACCTGCTGCAGGTGGCGCTGGCGAAGCTCGGGGCCGCCCCGGGTACGTCCAGCGTGATGGTCGGCGACTCGGTGTGGGACGTCGAGGCGGCGAAGAACGCCGGGATGCCGGCCATCTGCGTCCGGTCGGGCGGGTTCGGGGACGACGAGCTCCGGGACGCCGGCGCGATCGGCATCCACGACACCCCGGGTGACCTGGCGGCGGCGCTGGACGAGACCCCGCTCGCCTGAGCCCGCCCGCGCGCACCGGTGCCCGGCGGCGCGCTGTGGTCGCCCCGCCGGGGCACAGCACCTTCGGGTGACACCGGCGAGGCGACACCCCGGCGAGGGCCCCCGGCGTCCCTATGGTGCTGTCGTGCCGGTCACCTCCGCGTCCTCGACGGGTCTGCTGGCGCGTCTGGGGCAGGCCGGCCCCGCCGTGTGGGTCCTGGACCTCACCGACCCCGGCTGGGACCTCGCCGCGGCCGCCGGCTGCCTGACCGCCCCTGAGCTGGCGCACGCAGCGTCCGCGGTGCCCGCGGTGCGCCGGCGGCGACTCCTGTTGCGGGCCGGGCTGCGCGCCGTCGTCGGCGGGATCCTGGGCGTGCCGCCCGAGGCCGCGCCCATCCGGACCGACGCGGGGCGGCCGCACGTGCTGACCGGCACCGACCGGTCGCTGGGCATCTCCTGCTCGGCCAGCGACGGCGTCGGTCTGATCGCCGCAGCGGCCGACCTCCGCATCGGCGTCGACGTGCAGCGCCACCGGGACGACGAAGCCCGGCAGGCCTGGGACGAGGGGTGGCTGGCCGCCGCCGAGCAGCGGGCGCTCGCCCGGCTGCCGGTGGCCGACCGGCTGCCCGCCGTCACCCGGTCCTGGACCCAGAAGGAGGCCGTGCTCAAGGGGCGGGGCGTGGGTCTGCACGTCGCCCCCGACACGGTCGTCGTCCCGGGCACCCCCACCGGGCGCTCCGGCGCCTGGTGGCTGGCACCCGTCCCCGTCCCCGCCGGCTACGCCGCCACCCTCGCGGTCGAGTCGGCCACCCCCCTCACCGACCTGCCCGTCCTGCAGCTCACCCCCGGAGGTTCCCGATGACCGCCGACCCCGCCCTGCTCCTGCCGGAGGCCCGCGCCGGCGGCCCGGGCCACCAGCTGGCGGCGTTCCGCGAGCGGTGCGAGGCCGTCGCCGGGCACCCGCTGCCGACGGCGACGGCGCTGCACGCGTTCTCCGTCGAGCGGTACCGCGACTTCTGGGGTGCCTTCCTGGACTGGTCCGGGCTGGCGTGGACGGGCCGGTCGAACCCGGTCTGCACCGACGACGACGTCCGCACCGCGCGCTTCTTCCCCGAGGTGCGGCTGAACTACGCCGAGAACCTGCTGCGCCCCCTCCCGGACGCGGGCGACTGCGCCGCCGCGCTGACCTCCGTCCACGCCGACGGGACGGCGGACCGGTACACCCGCGGGGAGCTGCGGGCGGCCGTCGAGCGCACGAGCGCGGTGCTGCACGGGCTGGGCGTGCGCGTCGGCGACCGGGTCGTCGCCATCGCGCCGAACCACGCCGGCGTGGCGGTCGCCGCCCTCGCGGTCGCCGCGCTGGGCGCCACCCTGTCCACCGCGACCCCGGACATGGGCCCCACGGCGCTGCTCGGCCGCTTCGGCCAGGTGCGGCCGCGGGTGCTGCTCGTCGACCGCGTCGGCATGGCCCGCGACGGGGTGCCAGCCGAGGAGGCCCTGCGCACCCTGGTGGCCGGGCTGCCGCAGGTCGAGCTGCTGGTCGTGCTGGACGGCGACGCCCTCCCCGCGTTCCCCGGCGTCACCGCCGTCCGGCTGGCCGAGCTGCTGGCGGCCCTCGCCGAGCCGGTCGAGGTGCCGGAGTGGCCGCGGCTGGCGTTCGACCACCCGCTGTGGACGATGTTCTCGTCGGGCACGACCGGTCCGCCGAAGGCCATCGTGCACGGCGCCGGTGGCGCGCTGTTGGAGCACGTGAAGGAGCACCGCCTGCACGGCGACCTGCACGCCGGCGACGTCCTGTACTTCCACACCACGACCGCCTGGATGATGTGGAACTGGCAGCTCTCGGCGCTCGCCGTCGGAGCGCACGTCGTCGTCTACGACGGCCCGGTGGCCGGGCCGGAGACGCTGTGGGAGCTGGTCGCCGAGCACGGCGTGACGGTCTTCGGCACCAGCCCCGCCTACCTCCAGCTGTGCCAGGACGAGGGCTACCGCCCCCGCGACGCGGTGGCGCTGCCGGCGCTGCGGTCGGTGCTGTCCACCGGGGCGGTGCTGCACGACTGGCAGTTCGACTGGCTCGCCGACGCGGTGGGGCCGCTGCCCGTCCAGTCGATCTCCGGCGGCACCGACATCATCGGCTGCTTCGTGCTCGGGCACCCCGAGCAGCCCGTCCGCCGCGGTCGCTCGCAGTCCCTGGGGCTGGGGCTCGACGTGGCGGCTCTGGACGAGGACGGCGCGGCCGTCCTCGGCGAGCCCGGTGAGCTGGTGTGCCGCCGCCCCTTCCCGTCCCGCCCGCTCGGCTTCCTCGACGACGAGGACGGCGCCCGGTTCGGCGAGGCGTACTTCAGCCAGCACCCCGGCGTCTGGACGCACGGGGACATGATCGAGATCGACGACGACGGGTCCGCGCGGCTGATGGGCCGCTCGGACGGCGTGCTGAACATCGACGGCGTGCGGATCGGGCCCTCGGAGATCTACACGATCGTGCGGCGGCTGCCCGAGGTCCAGGGCGCCCTCGCGGTAGAGCAGCAGGACCCGGCCGACCGGGGCTCCACGCGCCTGGTGCTGCTCGTCGTGCTGCAGCCCGGTGCGGTGATGGACGACGCCCTGGCGCAGCGGATCCGGTCGGAGCTGCGGCGGGAGGGCTCGGCGGCGCACGTCCCGTCCGTCGTCCTGGCCGTCGACGAGCTGCCGACCACCCACAACGGCAAGTTCTCCGAGCGGGCCGCCCGCGACGCCCTGAACGGGGTGGCCCCGCGGAACCTCGCGGCCCTCCGCAACCCGGGCTCGCTGGCGGCCATCGCGGCCGCGGCCCAGCAGCGGGCCACCGCTGCGGCGCGGCCGGCCGGCTCCGACGAGCCGGCGGACGTCGTGCGCCGGGTGTTCGCGGAGGTGCTCGGCAGCGCCGTCTCCGACTCCCAGCACTTCTTCGACGCCGGCGGCACCTCCCGGCAGTCGATGACGCTGCTCCGCCGGCTGCGGCTGGAGCTGGGCCGTCCGCTGCCGATGGAGGACTTCCTGGCCGACCCGACCGTCTCCGGGGTGCTCGTCGCCCTGTCCCGGCCGGCCGCCCCGCAGCAGGCGATCACCACGCTGCGCCCGGGGCGCGCCGACCAGCCGCCGCTGCACCTCGTGCACGGCGCGTTCGGCGACGTCGACAGCTTCCAGTACCTCGTCGAGCACCTGGACGTGAGCTGCCGGGTGTACGGGGTGAGCGGGTCGCTGGCCGCGCCGGACGGCTCCCGGCGGCCGGTCACCGAGGTCGCCGCCGACCACGTCGCCGAGATCGTGGCCGCCCACCCGACGGGTCCGGTGAGCCTGGCCGGCTTCTCCTTCGGTGGGCTGGTCGCCTACGAGATGGCGCGCCAGCTCACGGCGATGGGCCGGCAGGTGGCGTTCCTGGGCCTGCTGGACGTCCGGCCGCCCACGCCCGGCCTGACCCGGGCCGAGCAGCGGGTCAAGCGGCTGGCGGCGGTCGCCGCGACGCTGACCCCGGGCCTGCGGGTGCGCACCCCGGCGCAGGCCATCGCCGACCTGTTCCGGCACACGCCGCGCTCGGCCGAGGCGGCGGAGGAGGCGGCCGCGGCCGGCAGCTACGAGCAGTACCGGTGGGGTCCGTACGCCGGGCCGGTCACCTTCTACCGGGTCGCCAAGCGCATCCCGGTGTTCGAGCACTTCATGTACGCGTGGCGGCGGGTCGCCCCGGACCTGACCGTCGTG
This sequence comes from Modestobacter versicolor, assembly GCF_014195485.1. Taxonomy (NCBI): domain Bacteria; kingdom Bacillati; phylum Actinomycetota; class Actinomycetes; order Geodermatophilales; family Geodermatophilaceae; genus Modestobacter; species Modestobacter versicolor. The sequence continues at coordinate 2,832,334 of NZ_JACIBU010000001.1, read as the reverse complement.
GACAGCCCCGGTGCGCACCACGACATGCTCAGCCGCGAGCACGCCGTCACGCTGGCCGCCCAGCTCTCCGAGGCCCTGCGCCGGGTGGAGCTGCCCGCGGGCTGAGCGCCTGCCCGGCGCCCCGGCTCGGGCGGGCTGGGGCGCCAGCAGGGCGGCGACCGCACCGGAGTCGACGGCGCGTGGTCCACCCGGCCAGGTGAACGGCGGCGTCAGCCGACGACGCCGGCCCGGAGCGAGGCGTACTCCGCCACCGTCGCCATCGGCGGGCGCTGGTCGACCGCGACCGTGTGGCTGGTCGGTACGAACCGGGCGCCGTCGTGGCTGAACTGGGTGAGCAGCCCACCCGGCTCCAGCCGCCGGCCGTGCCGGCCGCGCTCGGCACGCGCCAGCAGGGTGTTCACGATCTGGCCGGCCATCTTGCCCAGCGCCTCGTCGGTCTGGTGGGAGTGCGTGCGGGTGCCCAGGTCGACCTGTGCGAGGCCCTGCAGCCCGCAGACCTGCAGCAGGTCGATGAGCAGCCCGACCTCCACGCCGTAGGAGGAGACGAACGGCACCTGCTCCAGCGCGGAGCGGCGGCCGGCGTACTCCCCGCCCAGCGGCTGGACGAACCCGGCGAGCTCGGGCCACAGCGCGTTGAGCAGCGGCCGGGCGGTCAGCTCGGTGACCCGGCCACCGCCGGCGGGGCGGTGCACGCCGTCGACGGTGAGCGGGCGGGTGTAGCAGCCCTTGACGTAGTCGACCCGCGGGTCGGTCAGCAGCGGGGTCAGCAGGCCCGGTACGTAGTGGCTCACGTCGCCGAGCAGGTCGGAGTCCATGAACACGACCAGGTCGCCGGTGGTGGCGGCCAGCGACTTCCACAGCGCCTCGCCCTTGCCGGGGCGGTCACCGTGGGTGGGCAGCACGTCGGCGGCGGCGACGACCTCGGCGCCGGCGGCGCGGGCCACCTCGGCGGTGCGGTCGCTGGAGTTGGAGTCGATGACGACCAGCTCGTCGACGAGCGGGACGCCCTCGACCCAGCGGTCGACGAGGTCCCGGACCAGGATGCCGACGGTGGCCTCCTCGTCCCGGGCGGGCAGGACGACGCTGATCCGGTGCCCGCCGCGGCGCTTGGCCGTCAGGAGGGCGTCGACGTCGATCTCGGCCAGCGAGGTGGCCGACGTGGTGCGGTGCTCGAACCAGGCGCGGGCGTCAGGTCGCATCCGCCCACTGTCGAGCACACCAGCCACCCCCTGCACGTCGGCGGGGCGTCGTTCACATGAACTTCACGTTCCCCCGGGGCCAGGGTGACGTCTGCGGCTCCGGCAGGCAACCGCCGGAGGAAGTCAGCCCGAGGGTGCACCGGGCAACGATCCGTCCGGTCGGACGGCCGATCGGCCGCATGCTGCCTGGTCAGGCCTGCGCGGTGAGCACCGTGGCCGTGGTGGGCTGCTCGCCGGTCGGCTCGGGGTGGCCCAGGTCGGTCAGCCAGCCGCGGAACACCCGGTGCAGCTGCTCGGCGCCGACGACCTCGCCCGGGTCGCCGAAGCCCCGGGGGTGCACCAGGAACCCGTGCTGCTGGGGTCCGCCCAGCCCGCCGTGCGACCCGACGTGCGGCTCGAAGGGGGAGGCCTCGTCGGTCTCCGGGTCGTAGCGGCTGTTGACCACGACGTCCGGGCAGTTGGGGAACGCCGACACCCGGGCCACCAGCGCCGCCGCGTGCGGGCCGTAGGGCACGAGCGGGTCGGTGCCGATCACCAGGCCGGTGCGCAGCCGGTGCAGCCCGTCGCGGCCGAGCACCACCGGGCCGAACTCCTCGGAGTGCACCAGCAGGAACCCGACGCCGCCGTGGTCGACCAGCGAGGGCAGCAGGTCCGGCCAGCGGCGCTCGATCGTCTCCAGCGGCGCCCGGCCGGGCACGTCGGGGAAGGACACGTGCGCCATGTGCCCGGACACCGAGACGACGACGCCGGGGGCGACCCGGGTGACCGCCCCGGCCTCACCGACGGGGGTCACGTGCTCGTCGGCGCCGGCCCGGGCGACCCGGTCGCGCAGCCGCCGGGCGATGGGCCCGCTGCCCTCGGCCAGCGCGGAGGTGACCTGCCAGGGCTCGGCCGCGCGGCGGCTGTCGTCGACCCGGGCCGGTGGCAGCAGCCCGAGCAGCCGGCGGCGCGGCGCGGCGACGACCGGGCCGCCGCAGAGCCGGCCGATGAGCTGCTCGACGGTCTCACCGAACCGGTCGGCGAAGGTCTGCCCCTGGGTCTGACCGTGGTCGGAGAGGCACACCAGGTGGTACTGCCGCGGCGCGAGCTGGGCCGCCCGCCACAGCCGGCCGATCTGCTGGTCGATGGTGCGCAGCACCTCGAGGGTGTCGAACCGCTCGATGCCGGAGTGGTGGGCGACCTCGTCGTAGCCCACGAAGTCGGCGTAGACCACCGGCCGGCCGGCCAGCATGTCCTCGAGCAGGGCGTTGACGACGACGTCCCGGATGATCACCGTCGTCCCCGGCCGCGCGAGCGGGTACAGCCCGCCGCGCTTCACCCGCGGCCGCACGTCGGCCCGGCGCTGCGCGGCCGCGGCGGTGAGCTCGCGGTACACGTCGACCAGCGAGACGGCGAGGGTGCGCAGCGCGTTCACCGGGTTGGCGAAGTAGGCGTAGTAGCCGGCGCCGATCCGGTCGCGGCTGCGGCGCTCGCGGCGCGAGCCGCGGGCGACGACGACGGCCAGCGAGCTCATGGTCAGCGACACGTGCGCGGCGTCCCCGGTGAACAGGTTGCCGCGCCCGGCGCCGTCGCCGGCCAGCAGGCCGCGCCCGTCGGAGTGCTGGCGCTCGACCTCCGCGGCGTCCTCGGGGCGGGAGACGGTGACGACCCGGTCGCGCTCCTTGTCGTACCAGCGGAAGCCGACGACGCCGTCGTTGGAGCCCTGCAGGATGCCGCACTGGCTGGCGCCGGTCTGCGAGCTCCAGTCGGTGTGCCAGGAGCGCAGCACGTGGCTGCCCGAGCGGAGCCAGGCGGCCAGGGTCGGCATCGAGCCGTCGCGGACGGCGCGCCGGGCGACCGCGTGCCCCAGCCCGTCGATCTGCAGGAACAGCACCCCGGGCGGGCGGTCACCGGCGTCCCCGCCCCCGCTGCGGCGGCGGACGCGGCGGAAGAACACCTCGTCCTCGTTGATGGCCAGGACGCTGCTGATCACCGCCGCTATGCCGGACATCGCGACCGCGACGACGACGCTGGTGCGGAACGAGGTGACCTCGACCCCGGGGATCGCGTAGAAGACGGCGAGCACCCCGGCGCCCATCAGCAGGAAGCTGCCCAGGCCGAAGGTGAAGAAGGCGATCGGCAGCGCGATCCGCATGACCAGCGGCCAGCCCACCGCGGCGAGCACGCCGAGCAGCAGGGCGGCGACCGGCGGCTGCCACCACGAGCGCATGGCGAACCCGGACAGCCAGCCGTCGAGCACGATCAGCGCGCCGGTGACGAACGCCCAGACCAGCAGCAGCCGGGCCAGCGTGCGCCCGGTGCGCAGCACCCGGCCGGGGGAGTGGCCCTCGCTCACGGCCGCTCGCACGGCGCCGGGCTCACCTTCGGCGCCGAGAGGGAGCCCTCGCCCTTGGCCCTCGGCGCGGGAAGTGGATCGCCATCTCCGGCTCTCGGCGCCGAGTGCTGGACCGGGTCCGGCGCCGACGCGCCTTGGCGCTTGCGGCGGTGCGAGGAGACCAGGTTCAGCACGATCCCGACCAGCAGCACCAGCAGGGTCGCGATGAGGGTGGCGATCAGCGGGGAGTCGAAGACGCCGCCGCTGACCACGCCGAGCAGCGCGTACGCGACCGCCCAGACCAGCGCGGCGGCGAACGACGCGGGCAGCAGCCGGCGCCACGGGTAGGCCAGCGCGCCGGCGGCGAGCAGCACCGGGATGCGGCCGGCGGGCAGCAGCCGGCCGATGACGACGATCTGCCAGCCGTGCGCCCGGAACTGCTCGCGCACCTCGTCGATGCGGTCGGCGTGCTGCCCGCGGGCGACCCAGCGCACCGCGGCGGGGCCGCCGAACCGGCAGAGGGTGAAGGTGACGACGTCGCCGAGGAACGCGCCCAGGGTGGCCAGCAGCACCACCAGCGGCAGCTCGAGGTGGTCGGTGGTGAGCGCGACGGCCGCGGCGGCGCCGACGACCGCGCCGGTGGGCACGACCGGGACGACGGAGCCCAGCAGCACCCCGCCGAACAGCACCGGGTAGCCCAGCGAGCTGCCGTCGGTCCAGCTGGTGGCCAGCACGTCGACCGCGGCGCTCACGGCGGCTCCTCCACCTCGACCGGGAGCACCACGGGGGCGCCGGGGGCGGTGAGGGCGACGCGGGTGCCCGAGCCGGCTGCCGCGACGGCCTCGGCGAACCGGCGCGGTGGCTCGCTCAGCAGCGCGCGCATCCGGGCCCGCCACGGGCTGGGCAGCGAGGTGAGCCCGGCGACGGCGTAGGTGCCCCAGTGCACCGGGACGGCGACCGAGGGCCGCAGCTGCTGCACCGCGGCGGCGGCGCCGTCCGGGTCCAGGTGCCCGGGGCCGAGCGACGGGCCCCAGCCCCACACCGGCACCAGCGCGACGTCGATGCCGTCGGCGCCCAGGTCGGCCATGCCGGGGAACAGGTCGGTGTCGCCGGCGGCGTAGACCGTCGTCCCCCCGCCGGAGAGCAGGTGGCCGACGGCGGGGGCGTGCGGGCCGTGGGTGAGGCGCGGGCCCCAGCGGTGCGCGGCGTGGTCGGCGTGCGTGGCGGTGACGGTGAGCCCGCCGTCGGTGAGGCTGTCCCCGGGGGCCAGCTCCTCGACGGCGCTGAAGCCCTGCCGGGTGAGCCACCGGCCGGCCCCGCGCGGGACGACGATCGGCGTGCTGCGGCCGAGCAGCCGCAGCGAGCGCAGGTGCAGGTGGTCGTTGTGCAGGTGCGAGACGACCACCAGGTCCACCCCCGCCCAGCTGGCCGGCGCCAGCGGGGCGACCACCCGCCGGAGCGGGCCGAGCCGGGGGGTGAGCAGCGGGTCGGTGAGCACCGTCCGCCCGGCCAGTTCCAACCGGACCGTCGAGTGACCGAGGAACTGGAGGGACGGGGAGCTCACCGCCCCAGTATCGGTGCCGATCACCGCCCCGGTCATCACACTCCGGCGCGCGGGCGTGGCACCGTGATCGGGGCCACGACGGCCGAGGAGGGGTGCCGGAGCAGCGCGGCGACCTGCGGTGCGACGAGCCCGGTGGGAAGCACCGGGCCGGAGACGGCGACCAGCCCCTGGGTGCGCAGCTCGGTGAGCACCTCCTGGCTGGACACCTGCTTGGCCACCGTGTCGACGTCGAAGGTGCGCGCGCTGCGGGCGATGGCACCCAGCAGCTGCAGGGTGCGGTCGGTGGTGCCCCGCGAGGCGAGGTTGCGGACGTCGACCATCACGACGTCCAGGGGCAGCCGGGCGAGCACCGACCACATGGTCGAGCCCATGCCGTAGTCGTCCAGGCCCAGTCGGATGCCGGCCTCGTGCACCGTCTGCAGCGCGGGGATGAGCGCCGCCGACGAGGTCTGCAGCACCTCCTCGGTGAAGCAGAGGGTGAGCCGGTGGGGAGCCAGGCCCGCGGTGGCCAGCGCGGCGGCCACCTCACCGGGCAGCTCGTCGGCGTGCACGAGCCCGGCGGGCAGGTCGACCGCGACGAGCAGCCGGTCGTCGATGGCCGCGACGTCGGTGCAGGCCTGGGTGATCAGCCACTGCTGCAGCGCGGAGGTCTGCCCCTGGCGCTCGGCGGCGGCCCAGAGCTCGGGGGCCGGGAGCACCCCCAGGTCGCCGTGCACCCACACCGGCTCGGCGTGCACCGCGGACAGGATGCCGGTGTCGCCGTTGGCGATGAGGTCGAAGCGCAGCTGCACCTCGCCGCTGGCCATCGCGGCCGCGACGTCGCTGGTCGCGGCGGCCTGGGCGACCCGGTCGTCGGTGTGCACCCGCCAGCAGCCCTTGCCGGCCTGCTTGGCCGAGCCGAGGGCGGCGTCGGCCTGCCGGAAGGCGAGCTGGCCACCGCCGGGGTGCACCCGGCACAGGCCGACGCTGGCGCCGACGGAGAACGTGCGGTCGCCGACCCGGTAGGGCTGGGCGAGCACCTCGACGACGCGCTGCGCGGCCTCGACCGCGGACTCCTCGTCGCCGGCCATCAGCACGGCGAACTCGTCGCCGCCGAGGCGGGCGACCAGGTCGTCGGTGCGCAGCAGGCCCTGCAGCCGGCGGGCGACCTCGACCAGCAGCAGGTCGCCGGCCTCGTGCCCGGCGGAGTCGTTGACCGCCTTGAACCCGTCGAGGTCGAGCACCAGCAGGCAGCGGTCGCCGGTGGCGGCGGTGAGCGCGGCCATCTCCTGGAAGAGCATGGCCCGGTTGGGCAACCGGGTCAGGTGGTCGGTGAAGGCCATCCGCTCGAGCTCGCGCTCGCGGCGGCGGCGGGTGGTGACGTCGCGCAGGTGCAGCACCCGCCGGCCGCTGCCGGGCCGCTCGTGGTGGGTGACCTCCAGCTCGCGCGGGTCGCCGCCCTCGGCGCTCGGCACCCGCAGGTGCAGGGCCGGGGTGACCTCGCCGACGGCACCGGTGAGCTCCAGGCGCACCCGGGGGCGGTCCTCCTCGTGCAACAGGTCCAGCAGCACCGGGTGGGGGTGGCTGTCCAGGACGCCGAGCAGGCTGCGGGCCGCGGGGGAGGTGAACTCCAGCCGCAGGGCGGCGTCCACGATCGCGACGCCGTCGGAGCTGGCCTCGACCAGGCCGCGGAAGTCCTCCTCGCTGCGCAGCAGGTCCTCCCGGATCCGGCCGCTGACCTTGATCCGGTCGAGCATGCGGAGCAGCAGCAGCACCAGGAGCAGGGCGCACAGGGCGATGGCGCCGTCGGGCACGCGCACGTCCAGCAGCAGGGCCACGACCAGGGTGACCGGCACGCCGAACACGGCGCCGAGGGTGATGGCCAGCCCGGCGGCGTTGATCGCCGGGGCGGTCTCCGTCCGGCCGGGCCGGTCGCGGGTCGGGGCGAGCTCGACGGCGAGGGCGCCGGCGACCATCGCGAGCACGGTGGCGACGTCGGCCGCCGCCTCCCACCGCGGGTCGGGCACGACCATCAGGACGGCGAGCAGCGCGGAGGCGGACCCGAGCAGCGTCGTCATCACCAGCATGGCGCTCGCCGACCGGCGCAGCGCGACGGTGGAGACGGTGCACAGCGCGCCGGCGAGACCGACGGCAACCGCGGGGTACAGGCCGTAGGCCAGCACGAGGGGCTGGCGGGGCCCGGAGACGGCGCCGCTGGCCACCGCCCGGTGGAGCACCAGGACGTCGGTGATGACCACCAGCGCGACGGTCACCGCCAGGCCGTCGAGGGCCAGCACCGGCCAGCGGGTGCCGTGCGACCGGCCGGCGAGCAGGGCGCAGGAGACGGTCGGGCCGAGCACCGAGACGACCAGCAGCGCGTCGCCGAGGGAGAGGTCGCCGAAGGAGCCGCCGAGGCCGGTGCCGGTGAGCAGGCTGGCGAGGGCGAACACCAGGCCGCTGGTGCCCAGCACCTGCCAGGGACGGCGGTCGCCGGGAGCCAGCAGGCGCACCCGGCGGCTGACCCGCCAGGAGCAGGTCAGCGCCACGGCGGCGAGCACCAGGTTGTCCCACTGCGGGAAGGTGCCCTCGGGGCTGAGCGGCACGGTGACGGCCAGCCCGGCGAGCCCGGCCAGCACGAGCACCAGCAGCGGGCGTCGCCCGGGGCCGGTCATGCCGGGACCTCGCGCACGTCGCCGTCCGCGTCGCCCAGCCGCGGGGAGGGGAGCCCGGCGGCGGTGGTCGGCACGCCGTCCTCGCCGATGCCGGGCAGCCGGCGGCTCAGCACCGCGGCGTCCAGCGGCCGGGCCAGCAGGTAGCCCTGGATGAACCGGTGGCCCATGTCGCGAAGCAGGTGCAGCTCGGCCTGGGTCTCGACGCCCTCGACGACGACGGCCAGCCCCAGGCTGTTGCCCAGGTGCAGAACCGAGGCGCACAGGGCCCGGCGCTGCGGGTCGGTCTCGACGTCGGCGAGGAACTGCCGGTCCATCTTGAGCACGTCGATCGGCAGGCCGACCAGGTAGGCGAGGGAGGACCAGCCGGTGCCGAAGTCGTCGACGGCGATCCGCACGCCCAGCCGGCGCAGCAGCTCCAGGTCGGCGACCACGTGCTCGTCGTCGAGCAGGACCGACTCGGTGATCTCCAGGACCAGCCGGGAGGCGGGCAGCCCGCTGGCCTCCAGCGCCGACAGCACGTCGTCGACGAGCTCGCCGCTGCGCACGTGGCGGGCGGAGACGTTGACCGCGACACCGAGGTCGGGGTGCGGCAGCGCCACGACGGTCGCGGTGGCGTGCACCAGCACCCAGCGGCCGATCTCGGTGATCAGCGAGGACTCCTCGGCCAGCGGGATGAACTCCACCGGGGAGACGGCGCCGTAGACCGGGTGCTGCCAGCGCAGCAGGGCCTCGACCGAGACGGTGCGGTGCAGGGCCAGGTCGACGACCGGCTGGTAGACCAGGTGCAGCTGGTCGGCGCGCAGGGCCTCGGCGAGGTCGGCGCGCAGCGCCTCCTCGCGGTCCTGGGTGATCCGCAGCGCGTCGGAGTGCCGGCGCACCCGGCCCGGACCGGCGGCGCGGGCGCTGCGCAGCGCGAGGTCGCCCCAGCGCAGCGCCTCCCCGGCGTCGACGTCGTGGTCGAGCACGGTGACGCCGGCCGCGGCGGTGAGCCGGAACGTGGCGCCGGCGCCGGTGGCGACCGGCTCGACCGCGGCGACCAGCCGGGCGGCGACCACCTCGGCGTCGGCGATCGTGCCGTCGACGACCACGGCGAACTCGCACACCCCGGCCCGGGCCAGCCAGTCGTCGCCGCGCAGCGCCCGGCTGAAGCGGGTGGTCAGCTCGCGGAGCACCGCGGCGTCGTCGCCGTCGGACAGGCCGTCGACCCCCAGCACGACCAGCGAGCTGGTGTGCGCGGCCGGGCCGCGCAGGGTGGCGGCCAGCCGCTGGGTGAGCGCGGAGCGGTTGGGCAGGCCGGTGGCCGGGTCGGTGGTGCTGAAGGTGAGGTCCTCGGGCCCGGCGGGCTGCGGCGCCGCGGCGGTGACGTCGCGGCAGTAGAGCACCAGGGCGCCGACGTCGGGGTCGCTGCGCAGGTCGCGCACCTGGGACTGGATGAGCCGCCAGCGGCCGTCGAGGTGGCGTACCCGGGCGGTCCGGGTCTTGGTCTCGTCGTCGTGCGGTGCGCTGAGCGCGGCCACCAGGCCGGGGGCGTCGTCGGGGTGGACGGCGGCGGCGATGGGCAGGCCGATGATCCGCTGCGGGTCCAGGCCGAGCAGCTCGGTGATGGCCGGGGAGACCCACCCCACGCGCAGCTGGTCGTCGAGGATCAGCACCGGGTCGGCGCTGCCGCGCACCAGGGTGCGGAAGTAGGCCTCGCTGCGCTGCAGGTCGCGGGTGAGCTGCAGCTGGGTGCTCCAGGACGCCGACTGGTGGGCCACCAGCGCGCCGAGGCCGAGCACGCCGAGCGCCGTCCCGAAGATGGTCAGGTGCCCGGTGATCGGGACGCTGAGCAGCAGCAGGGAACCGCCGACGAACGCGACGGCGTGCGGCAGCATCGCGCCGAGGTTCGAGCCCTGCTGGTCATCGCCGGTGGCCGCGGTGCGGGTGCCGGGGCGGTCGTGCCGGCAGGCGACGGCGAGCAGGGCGACGCCGAGCACGCTGGCTGCGCACGCCAGGTACTGGACCGGACCGGGCCCGGTCGCGATGGAGGAGAACGCGGCCGCCAGCGCGGTGGCGACCTGGGCGGCGAAGAGCAGCCAGCCGACCGCGCGCTGGTGCACGCCGGCGACGGCGATGAAGACGAGGGAGAGACCGGTGCCCAGCGCGATGCTGAGCAGCAGGGCGAAGAGCGCGACCGTCTGGGTGGTGGTCAGCAGGCCGTCGTCGCCGATGGTCAGCCGGTAGATGGTGTGCACGGTGAGCAGGTCGGCGACGACGAACAACGTGAACATGGTCGCCACCTGGGCGCGGGCGGCACGCAGCCGCGCCGGGTCGATCATCCGGCCGATCGCGACGACGACCAGCAGCTGACCCGGCACGCTGCCCAGCGCGGTCTGCCCCCAGGGCAGCACGGCGCCGGCGACCAGGGCACCGACGGCACCGACGGCGACGGAGAGCGTGTACCAGCGCCAGCCGCTCGGGTGCGCGCTGCTCCGGCCACTGCGGGCCAGCAGGACGAGGACGGCGCCGACCGCGAGGAAGTTGACCGTGACGATGGTGCCGACGGCGACCGAGCCGGGCAGCAGCCCGACGGCGAGGGTGACCAGGGTGGCGAGGACCGCCAGCAGCAGGGGGCGGCGCAGGGCAGGGACGGCCGTTCCGCCCGGTGCTGGGGCGGTCACGGCCCGCGCCCGTGCGGCGGGGGTTCCGGAGGTCACGCCTCAGTTGTCGGGACGTCGCCGTCCGCGCTGCACCTGTGCGGTGCGGCCCTCACCCCATGGGGAGGGGTCGGCTCACCAGCGCAGCGGGCTCTTCGCGCGGGAGTCGGCGGTGCGGCAGGCGCGGCAGTGGCCCCAGGTCACGATGCGCAGCGGGCTGCTGGGCTCACCGCACTCCGGGCAGTCGACGGTGGCCTCGGCCTGGGTGCTCTCGACCAGCTGGGCGCGGGCGGCGTGCGCGGCGGGGTCGCCGGCGCAGGGGCAGCCGAGGTGGGACTCGGTGCAGCGTGCGGTGTCAGTCGCGATGGCGCGCCTCCTGGGGTGTTGCCCATGACGCTACTCAGCAGCACCAGCCCCCGACCGTCACCGGACGCAATCGTGACCTACCGGTTTTCCGTGGACTCGCCGGTCGGGGCGGCGATTCCTTGCGCACCCCAGGGCACCGGCTCATGATCTCCGCACTTCACGGGGGGTTCGATGTGGTGTGAGAGGTGCCTGCAGCCGCAGGACGAGTGCCGGTGCTGGACGCTGCGCCGGCGGGTGCTCTGGGACGCCCGGCGGAGGCTGGTCGAGCTGCGGGTGCGGCTGCGCGAGCGCGGCACGCGGTAGCGGTCGTCGGCGCCGCGGGGACAGGGCGTCGTAGCATCGGCGAGGTCGGACGACGGGTGACGAGGAGCGGGCAGGTGCGCAGCACCGCCGCGGGATGCGAGGTGGCCGTGCAGGCCTGCATCACCGTGCGCCGGACCCGCGTCCGGCGCCCCTGACCTCTCCGCACTGAGCACACGCCCCGCCTCGGCGGGAGCGTGCGCGCCGGCACGGGTGGGTGGCGGGTGGACGCAGCACGTCCCGACCCCGCTGCCCGCCCTCGAGGTGACGCGCCGTGCCCTGCCCGGGCCCGCGCACCGGCGGGTGGCTCCTCCCCTGACCGGAAGCAGAGCCCCTCGTGAACCCCCTGACCGAGAAGCAGATCCGCGCGTCCTTCGTGAACGCCACCCGCCGCGAGGTCGCCTCGGCGACCCTGCCCGACCTCACCGACGTGCCGTGGGACCGCCTGGACTACCTGGGCTGGCGCGACCGGCGGGCCCCGTTGGCCGCCTACGTGGTGCTCGAGCTGGACGGCGAGCCCACCGGCGTCCTGCTGCGCGCCGGCACGCCCGCCGCGAGCGGGCGGCACCGCAAGGCGCTGTGCTCCTGGTGCCGTGACCTCTCCTCGGTGGAGGCCAGCCTGTACGTCGCGCGGCGCGCCGGCGCCTCCGGGCGCGCGGGCAACACCGTGGGCACGCTGATCTGCCAGGACTTCACCTGCTCCCAGCACGTGCGCCGGCCGCCGACGAGCTCGGAGGCCGGCACCGGCGCCGAGGCGATCGCCGACCAGCTCGTCGCCGAGCGGACGACGGGCCTGCGCGAGCGGTCCGCGCAGTTCGTCCGCGGGGTCCTCGCCACCCGCTGACCTCCCGCACGCCGGCTGTTCCCTGACGCCGGCTGACCCGGGTCGCCGCTCCAGGTCAGCGGGGACGGTTCGGCCGGCACGCCTCTTCTGTGCTCTGGGGGATCTGAGGCACCCGTGGTCACAGGCGTCACGCGCGGTCGGACCCCGCTGGACATACTCGCGAGGATGAGCACACCGGGGCGGGGCGTCGCGGCTCCGGCGGCCGGGCATGAACGTTCCCCGGCGATCGACGGGCTGCGCACGGTCGCCGTCGCGCTGGTCGTGGTGTTCCACATGTTCCCGCAGCGGCTCGTCGGCGGTGCCGTCGGTGTCGACGTCTTCTTCGTGATCAGCGGTCTGGTCATCACCACGACGCTCCTGCAGGAACGGGCGGCGACCGGGCGGATCCGGCTGAGGGCCTTCTACGCCCGCCGGTGGTGGCGCCTGATGCCCGCCCTAGCGTTGGTCGGCGGCACCGTGCTCGTGCTGTCCCTCCTGACGCCCCGTGGCCTGTTCGTCGGGCAGGGACCGGGCGCGCTCGCCGCGGTCAGCTACACGATGAACCTCGCCCGCAGCTACGACTGGGCGGCGCCGGGCTCGCTCGACGTCATGGGGCATGCCTGGTCTCTGGGCATGGAAGAGCAGTTCTACCTGCTCTGGCCGCTGCTGCTGATCGCTCTGTCGTTGCGCCCCCGGATCGCGTGGCCGCTGTTCGCCGCGATCCTGCTCCTCCCGACCGTGCTCCGGGTGCGGCAGTGGGCGCCGTCCGAGGCGTTCCAGATCTACAACACCCCGTGGACCCGGTACGACGAGTTGCTGATCGGCGCCGCGCTGGCCCTGCTGCTCAACCGGGTGCCGGCCGCAGCGGTGCTGCGCTTCGCCCGGCCGCTGCTCTGGCCGGCTGTCGCCGCTCTGGCGCTGATTGCTGTCGGGCTCCCCATGGGGCGGGCAGACCACTGGACGTCCCGCTGGTACTACACCGGCGGCTTCCTCGCGATCAGCCTGCTCTCGGCGGTCGTGCTGGCCTGCCTGACGCTGGATCGGACGTCGGTGGCCGCCCGGCTGCTGGCCTGGCGGCCGGTGAGCACCTTCGGCAGGCGGTACTCCTACGGCATGTACCTCTGGCACTACGTCGTCCTCTACCTCGCCACCGCGCTGTTCCCGGGTGACCGGCTCGTCTGGCTGTCGGTCCAGGTCGTGGCTCTGTCAGTGCTCGTGCCGCTGACCCACGCCTGGGTTGAGCGGCCCGCACTGCAGCTCGCGGCCAGGCTGAGTAGCTCGTCCACCGCTGCTGCCGGCATCGAGCGGCCTCGGCACGCGGAGGCACGTCGTCCGACGGTGCGCGAGCCCGCGACCGTGGTCATCCGCCGCGCCGAGCGCCCGCTGCCCCAGGTGCCGGTGCCCGTGGTCCAGCGGGTCCCGACCGAGGCCCGGTCCTGACGCCGGTATCGTCGGCAGCCATGTCTGGGCGTCTGTCCCATCCGCTGGTGTGGGCGGCCGCGGTGGTGGCCGGTCTTGTCCTCGTGGTGGTCCTGGTGGTGACGTCGTCGGGCGGTCCCGGCTCCTCCGGCGGCGCCTCGGCGGGCGAAACGCCGGCCTCCCTCACCGCGGCGGACCCGCCCCTGACCCGGCCGGCCGGCCGTCCGCTGAGGGTGCTGTTCGCCGGGGACTCGATCACCGACGGTGCGTTCGCGATCGAGCCCGGCACCGGCGCGTTCCCCGCGCTGATCACGGAGCGCCTCGAGCAGGACGGCCCGGTGGACTCGACCATCATCGGCGGTCCTGGCCTGACCGCCGCCCAGGTGATGCCCGAGGTGCCGGGTGCGGGCCCGGCCGACGTCGTCGTGGTGGAGGTGGGCACCAACGACGAGCTGCGGAGCACCGCTGCCCAGTTCGCCGTCGACTTCCCCGCCTTCCTCAACGCGGTCCGGGCCCAGTCGCCGTCCGCTGTCCTGGTGTGCCTGGGAGACTGGAACGACACGGCCATCACAGCGCAGCTGGACGCGATCATGGCGCAGGAGTGCGCCGAGCGGGACGGTTCCTTCACAGCACTCTCTGCGCTGTACCGGGACCTCTCGCTGCACGGCCCGGCCGGCGTGACGAGGTCCGACGGGTGGGTCACCGACGAGTTCCACCCCAACGACGCCGGTCACGCCGCGATCGCGGAGAAGGTGCTCGACGAGCTCGGGGTGACGTCGGCCGGTTGAGCCGCGGAGCTGGCTCCACCGGTGGCCTCGCTGAGGTGCTGGTCGTCGGCTTGCTCTGCTGCCTGGTGCTCGTGGTGCGGCAGGTCGGGGGCGACGCTCGACACCGCCTACCGGTCGTTCGCAGTGCTGGAGTCCGGCCATGTCCGGCCCAGCTTTGCCTGAGGCCTCACATGCCCAAGCCGCCATCGCCCGCCGGAGCGGTGGTCGGTTACTCGCGATCGGCTGCTGCCATGTGACCATCGATGCCCGCTGCGCAGTGCTGGCGGTGGTGAAGGCCGTGATGAAGCGGCCCTGTGGAGACAGTTGACCGGTGCCGTGACTGTTCGTCAGTCCTCGCGCATCGGCTGGCGCCCCCGACCGGAGCCAGTCAGGTCGGCAGCGACGCGCCCAGTGTCCCTGGGGCGTGCCCTGACACGGGCACGGACAAGGCGCGGAAGGCGACCCGCCGGCGGGCTGGACGCGCGTGGTGCGCAATCGGGTGGCAGAGTTCCGGATGTGAAGACGTGGCTCGACGCGTGGCCGGTGTTCCGGCAGCTCACTGGCTCCGATCCGCTCGGCCGCGGCCATGCCGCGCGCAGCAAGGCGACGGAGCAGACGGTCAGCCGCACCGCCACGGCCGACAAGGTCGTGAAGTCGGTGTGCCCGTACTGCGCCGTCGGCTGCGGCCAGCGGGTGTTCGTCAAGGACGAGAAGATCGTCCAGATCGAGGGCGACCCCGACTCGCCGATCAGCCGCGGCCGGCTCTGCCCCAAGGGCAGCGCCAGCAAGTCGCTGGTCACCAGCCCGAGCCGGGTGACGACGGTCAAGTACCGCCGTCCGTACGCCACGGACTGGGAGGACCTCGACCTCGACACGGCGATGGAGATGATCGCCGACCGCGTCCTGGAGGCCCGCGAGAAGGGCTGGCAGGAGTCCGACGGCGGCAAGCGGGTCAACCGCACGATGGGGCTGGCCAGCCTCGGCGGGGCGACGCTGGACAACGAAGAGAACTACCTGATGAAGAAGCTGTACAGCGCGCTGGGCGCTGTGCAGATCGAGAACCAGGCCCGCATATAGCACTCTTCGACGGTTCCCGGTCTGGGAGCCTCGTTCGGCCGTGGTGGCGCGACCAACTTCCTGGAAGACCTGGCGAACTCCGACTGCATCGTCATCGAGGGTTCGAACATGGCCGAGTGCCACCCGGTCGGGTTCCAGTGGGTGTCCGAGGCGAAGGCCAAGGGCGCCAAGATCATCCACATCGACCCGCGGTTCACGCGGACGAGTGCGATCGCCGACCTGCACGTCCCGCTGCGCATCGGCACCGACATCGCGTTCCTCGGTGGGCTGATCAAGTACGTCCTGGACAACGAGCTGTACTTCAAGGAGTACGTCGTCGCCTACACCAACGCGGCGGCGCTGGTCGGTGAGGACTTCGTCGACACCGAGGAGCTCGACGGCCTGTTCTCCGGGTTCGACCCGGAGCACGGCCAGTACGACACCGACACCTGGAAGTACGAGTTCGAGGAGGCGCCGCACTCCGGCGCCGACGACCCCGCGGGGGCCGCCGCGCAGGACGCCGTCGACGACCACCACGAGATCAAGGCCGTCGACAAGGGGCAGTCCCTGGGCAGCGGCGGCCCGCCGATCCCGGCGAAGCCGCTGCGCGACGAGACGCTGCAGCACCCGCGCTCGGTGTTCCAGGTGCTCAAGCGGCACTTCGCCCGCTACACCCCGCAGATGGTCGCCGACGTCTGCGGCATCGAGCCCGAGGTGTTCGAGCAGGTCGCGAAGTGGGTCACCGCCAACAGCGGTCGCGACCGGACGACGGCGTGGGTGTACTCGGTGGGCTGGACGCAGCACAGCGTCGGCGCGCAGTACATCCGCAGCGCGTCGATCCTGCAGACGCTGCTGGGCAACATCGGCCGGCCCGGCGGCGGGATCATGGCGCTGCGCGGGCACGCCAGCATCCAGGGCTCGACCGACGTCCCGACGCTGTACAACCTGCTCCCGGGCTACCTGCCGATGCCGCACGCGGCACAGCACCAGACCCTGGACGACTACGTCGCCGACGCCGCGGGCAAGGCCGGCTTCTGGGGGAACAAGCGCGCCTACACCGTCAGCCTGCTCAAGGCGTGGTTCGGCGACGCCGCCCAGCCGGAGAACGACTTCCGCTTCGACTGGATCCCGAAGATCAACGGCGACCACAGCTCCTACCGGACGATCGCCGACATGATCGCCGGCAAGGTGCACGGCTACTTCCTGGTCGGCGAGAACCCCTCGGTCGGGCACCCCAACGGGAAGATGAACCGGTTCGGGCTGGCCAACCTCGACTGGCTGGTCGTCCGCGACCTGCAGATGATCGAGTCGGCGACCTTCTGGAAGGAAGGGCCGGAGATCGAGTCCGGCGAGATGGCGCCGGAGACGATCGGCACCGAGGTCTTCTTCATGCCGGCCGCCACGCACACGGAGAAGGAAGGCACCTTCACCCAGACGCAGCGGCTGCTGCAGTGGCGGCACAAGGCGGTCGAGCCGCCGGTCGACGCCCGCAGCGACCTGTGGTTCTACTTCCACCTGGGCCGGATCCTCCGGCAGCGGCTGGCCGGGTCGACCGACCCCCGCGACCAGGCGCTGCTGCACATGACCTGGGACTACCCGACGATCGGCGAGACCGCCGACCCGGACGCCGAGGCGGTGCTGCGCGAGATCAACGGCGTGGGCCCCGACGGCCGGGCGCTGTCGTCCTACATGGAGATGAAGGACGACGGCTCGACCAGCGGTGGCTGCTGGATCTACTGCGGCGTCTTCGCCGACGAGGTCAACCAGGCCGACCGGCGCAAGCCCGGCCGCGAGCAGGGCCCGGTGGCCCTCGAGTGGGGCTGGGCCTGGCCGCTCAACCGGCGGATGCTCTACAACCGCGCCTCGGCCGACCCCGAGGGCAGGCCGTGGAGCGAGCGCAAGGCCTACGTGTGGTGGGACGAGGAGGCCGGGAGGTGGACCGGCAACGACGTCCCGGACTTCGAGGGCACCAAGCGGCCGGACTACGTGCCGCCGGAGGGCGCGCGGGCGCAGGACGCCATCGGCGGCGCTGACCCGTTCGTCATGCAGGGCGACGGCAAGGCCTGGCTGTACGCGCCGGCCGGGCTGGTCGACGGCCCGCTGCCGACGCACTACGAGCCGTCCGAGTCGGTCGTGGAGAACTTCCTCTACGACCAGCAGTCCAGCCCGACGATCGAGCGGATCGCCGGGCCGTGGAACCGGGAGAACCCATCGCTGAGCGAGGTCTTCCCGTTCCAGGTGACGACCTACCGGCTGACCGAGCACCACACCGCCGGCGGGATGAGCCGCACGCTGCCCTACCTCGCCGAGCTGCAGCCGGAGTTCTTCGTCGAGGTGAGCCCGGAGCTCGCCGAGCTCCGCGGCCTGGTCAACGGCGAGTTCGCCACGCTGGTCAGCGCCCGGTCGGCGATCGAGGCCAAGGTGCTGGTGACCGAGCGGGTGCGCCCGATCAAGCTGCGCGACGGGCAGGTCGTCCACCAGATCGGCATGCCCTACCACTGGTCCTACGCGGGCCTGTCCACCGGCGACTCGGCCAACGACCTGCTGGGCATCGTGCTCGACGCGAACACGCACATCCAGGAGGACAAGGTCAGCACCGCAGACATCCGGCCCGGGCGCCGTCCGCGCGGCCCGGAGCTGCTGGAGTTCGTCGAGTCCTACCGGATGCGTGCAGGCGTCGAGTCCGGCCGGGTCGGCGTGAACGGCCGGGCACCGGACGAGGACCCCAGCAAGATGGAGGCGAGCGGCGCGTGACCCACTCGGAGCGGAGAACGCGATGACCACCGTCAGCTCGGCGAGCCCGGGGCTGGACGGGCCGGGGGCCAAGAACCGGCTCTACGGGCCGCTGCCCGACGTGCAGGGCGAGGCCGGCTACGAGGAGGACCACCCGGCGCGGGTGGGCTTCTTCACCGACACCTCGGTCTGCATCGGCTGCAAGGCGTGCGAGGTGGCCTGCAAGGAGTGGAACACGCTCCCGATGGACGACTCGAACGGCAAGCGCGACGCCCTGGGCCTGTCCGGCATGTCCTACGACAACACCGGGATGCTCGGCGCCAACTCGTGGCGGCACGTGGCGTTCATCGAGCAGAGCCGCGCCGTCGACCTGCCGATGCCCTCCTTCGGGCGCCCCGGCGACGACCGCCGGGACTCCGGGCTGCCGGTCAACCCGATCAGCCCGCAGGCCGACAGCTCGCTGAACGCGCAGACCAGCGTGCTCAACGCCGAGGCGCTCAGCGAGTTCGACCCGCAGACCGGTCAGAGCGGCGCGGACAAGCAGATCCGCTGGCTGATGTCCTCCGACGTCTGCAAGCACTGCACGCACGCCGGCTGCCTGGACGTCTGCCCGACCGGCGCGCTGTTCCGCACCGAGTTCGGCACCGTCGTGGTGCAGCAGGACATCTGCAACGGCTGCGGCTACTGCGTGCCCGCCTGCCCCTACGGCGTCATCGACAAGCGCGAGGACGACGGCCGGGTCTTCAAGTGCACGATGTGCTACGACCGGCTCACCGACGGGCTGCAGCCGGCGTGCGCGACCGCCTGCCCGACGCAGTCCATCCAGTTCGGTGACCTCGACGAGCTGCAGGCCCGGGCCGACGCCCGGCTGGCGACGCTGAAGTCGCAGGGCGTGGAGACGGCCCGGCTCTACGGCCGCGACGAGGACGACGGCGTGGGCGGCAACGGCGCCTTCTTCCTGCTGCTCGACGAGCCGGAGGTCTACGGCCTGCCGCCGGACCCGATCGTCACCACCCGCGACCTGCCCTCGATGTGGAAGGCGGCCGCCACGGGTGCGGCGCTGATCGTGGGCGTCGTGGCGTCGGCGTTCGCGGGGAGGAGGCGCTCGTGACCGAGGCGGGTACCGGCACCGACCAGCCCGCGGGCGAGGCCCCCGTCGTCCCCGGCGCCGGCTGGCACCGGGCCGGGGGAGCCGACCTCACCAAGCCCCGGCGCAAGCGCCGGCGCGGTGGCGGCGGTGGCTGGGGGAGCGGCAACCGCGAGGCCGCGATGGTGCCGGAGGCGGAGTTCAGCTCCTACTACGGCCGGCAGATCATCAAGTCGCCGACCTGGAAGAACCCCGAGGTCCCGATCTACTTCTTCATGGGCGGGGCGGCCGGCACCTCGTCGGTCATCGCCGCGCTGGCCGAGTTCACCGGCCGGCCGAAGCTCGCCCGCAACGCCGAGTACGCCGCCGGCGTCGGCGCGCTCGCCTCGGTCGTGCTGCTGATCGACGACCTCGGGCGCCCGGAGCGCTTCCTGCACATGCTGCGGGTGTTCAAGGTGACCTCGCCGCTGTCGGTCGGCTCCTACATCCTGTCGCCGTTCAGCGCGCTCGCCTCGGCGGCCGCCGCGGTGCGCCTGCTCGAGCTGAAGCCGGTGCTCGGCCTGGCGAGCAGGGTGCTGCCCTTCCTGCCGCGGATGGCCGGGGCGTTCCCGGCGCTGCGCCGGACGTCGGCCGTGGGCGCCGCTGCCTTCGGCGGGCCGATGGCCACCTACACCGCGGTGCTGATCGCCAACACCGCCGTCCCCTCGTGGCACGCACCGCACGACGAGCTGCCGTTCGTCTTCGCGGGTTCGGCGATGGCCGCCGGCGGCGGGATCACCATGGCGCTGACGCCGGTCGACGAGGCCGGGCCGTCCCGCAAGGTCGCGCTGACCGGCGTGGCCGTCGAGCTGGCGGCGATGCACCGGGTGGAGAACGGGCACGGGATCGTCAGCGAGCCCTACCACCTGGGCAAGGCCGGGAAGCTGCTGCGGGCGGCCAAGACGGCGACCGTCACCGGCGCCGGGCTCACCGCGCTGGCCGGCCGCACCCGGGCCGGTGCCGTGGCCGGCGGCGTGCTGCTGGCCGCCGGGTCGCTGCTGACCCGGATGGGCGTCTTCGAGGCGGGCATGCAGAGCGCCAAGGACCCGAAGTACACCGTCGTCCCGCAGCGCGAGCGGCTGGAGGCCCGCCAGGCGGCGGCCGCGGCGGCCGAGGGCGACCCGCACGTGGCCAGGTCCGTCGTCCGCTGACGGCACCCCGCGCGCCTGCACGCCCCTCGGACCGGCGTTCGACCGGAACCGGGCGGCCCGCTCGTCCGGATCCGCCGGGCTGACCTGCACCGGGTCGACGTCGTCCCGGGCGCCGGCCGAGCCCGGCCGGGGCCGCGACGTGGGGTGGCCTGCCAACTCTTCCGGGTGACGACAAGCGCGCCGACCGACCGGAGACTCCTCCGAGCACGACGCGAGCGACGATCCGGCGGCCCTGGCCGCCGTCGGTCGCCGCGTCGCCGCGCTGCTCGACGCGCCCCGACGGCCGGGCGGGCAGGAGGACCTACGGAGGAGCCGCGTGAGGACCACGTCTGTCGCCGAGTCGCAGGGCCGCGCCCCGGATGCCCCCGCGGCACGGCGACCGAGCCACTTCCGCGGTGACATCGAGGGCCTGCGTGCCGTGGCGGTCGGCCTGGTGGTCCTCGACCACGTGCTGGGCTGGCCGACCGGCGGCTTCATCGGGGTCGACGTCTTCTTCGTCATCTCCGGCTTCCTGATCACCGGTCTGCTCGTGCGCGAGCGCCGCCGCACCGGCGGCATCTCCTTCCGCGACTTCTACCGACGCCGCGCCCGCCGCCTGATGCCGGCCGCCGTGGCGACCCTGGTCGTCACGAACCTGACGATGTGGGCGCTGTTCCTGCACTTCCGCGCCGCCCAGGTCACCGAGGACTCGATCTGGGCGCTGCTGTTCGGTGCCAACATCCGCTTCGCGCAGGCGGGGACCGACTACTTCCAGACGACGTCGCCGCCGTCGCCGGTGCAGCACTTCTGGTCGCTGGCCGTCGAGGAGCAGTTCTACCTCGTCTGGCCGCTGCTGATCCTGGCCGTCTTCGCGGTCGCCGACCGCCGCCGGCGCTCGGCCACCCGGCTGCTCGGTGGCGTGGTGCTCGTCGCGGCCGCGGTCTCCTTCGCCTGGTCGGTCCACGCCACCGACGTCTCGGCCACCACGGCCTACTTCTCCACCTTCGCCCGCGCCTGGGAGCTGGCGGTCGGGGCCGCCGTGGCCCTGGCTGCGACCCGGCTGCACCGGCTGCCGCGGGCGGCGCAGGTGGTCGGCGCCTGGGTCGGCCTGGCCGGGGTCGTCGCTTCCGCCTTCGTCATCGACGAGAGCACACCCTTCCCGGGCTCGGCCGCCGGGCTCCCGGTGCTGGCCACCGCGCTCGTCATCGCCTTCGGCCACGTGCGGCAGGGTCCCGGTACCCGATGGGCTCTGGGCAGCGGCGTCATGCGCTACCTCGGCCGCATCTCCTACTCGCTGTACCTGTGGCACTGGCCGCTGTCGGTCGTGCTCCGCGACCTCATGGACGACTCGACGGCCGCCTACCACCTGGCGGCGATCGGTGGCGCCCTCTTCCTGGCGAGCGTCTCCCACCACGTCATCGAGCAGCCGGTGCTGCACTCTCGCTGGTTGCTGGCCGGCCCCGAGCGCGCGAAGCCGATCCGGGGGTCGCAGCAGGTGTTCCGGCGGGCCCGGGTGGTGGCCTTCGGGTCGCTGCTGGCGGTCAGCGTGCCGGCGATCACCCTCGGCGTGCTGAACCCCCCGGGCCGGCTGAGCCCCGAGCAGATCGCCGCGGCCGAGCTGGCCGCGGAGGTCGCGCCCGTGGGCGCCACGACCGACGCACCGGCCGAGGACCCGCTGACCACCGAGATCCGCCGGTCGATCGGCGCCGACATCTGGCCGGCCCTCGACCCGGCGCTCGACCAGCTCGACCAGGCCCGCGCGCCCGAGTGGGTCGAGGACCAGTGCCTCAACGTCACCCCCGACAACGAGGAGTCCTGCCTGTACGGCGACGAGGAGGCGGCGAGCACCGCCGTGCTGCTCGGCGACTCGGTGGCGATCAGCTGGCTGCCCGGGCTCCGCGCGGCCATGGCGCCGCTGGGCTGGTCCATCCAGTCGCTCACCTACGAGGAGTGCCCGAACATCACCGCCGAGGTGCGGCACGGCACGAGCAGCTCGGCCTACCCCGAGTGCACCGACCACCGCAGCTGGGCCCTGGAGCGGATCGCCGAGCTCGGCCCCGACCTGGTGATCCTCAGCAACTCCTACGGCGCCCAGCTGCTGGACGAGGACGCCGACGTGGACACCGCGTGGCGGGACGGCCTCGAGCAGGTCATCGGGCAGGTCACCGCCACCGGGGCCGCGGCCGCCGTCCTGGGCATGCCGCCGAGCGGCGAGAGCCTGCAGGAGTGCGTCACCGCGCTCAGCGACCCCAGCGACTGCACCGGGCCGCCGTCGGACGAGTGGAAGGACCGCATGCGGGTGGAGGAGGCGGCGACCACCGCTGCCGGGGCGACCTACGTCGACCCCACGCCGTGGTTCTGCTACCGAAACCGGTGCCCGGCCGTGGTGGGCAGCACCCCGGTGTTCAGCGAGGGCGTGCACCTGACCCGGCAGTACTCGACGAAGCTGGCGCCCCAGCTGGCCACGGCGCTGCTGGGCTGACGCGTCCGTAGGGCGGGGCCGGTGGTCGGAGACGACCCCCGGCCCCGCTGCGCGTCCGGGGGTCCCGGGCCGGTTCGACCCCGCTCTCGGGCACCCGTGGGCGCCACTCCGGACCCCGCCTCACCCTACGGAGGGTGATCGCCGGGGGGTTCGCTCCACTGGGTCCTCGGACGGGTGACCTGGGCGTTCACCACATCAGGTGGAGGAGCTGTCGACCGGCGGCCAACTTCCTTACCGTCAGTGATGACCGGACGTCCGGTCTCGCAGATGGAGGACCGTGTGACCCAGCTGGCCTTGACCCCGCCGCCGACCGAGCCCCGTGGCATCGGACGCGCGCCCCGTGCGCTGCGCAGCGCCGCCGCCGTGTGCGTGCTCGCCGTCGTCGCCGTGCTCGCCGGCTTCGGCCTCAGCGCGACGCCGGCCGCGGCCGCCACCGCCCCCGCGTGCACCGTCGTCGTCGTCGCGCACCCGGACGACGACCTGTTCTTCCAGAACCCCGCCATCCTCGCCGACATCAAGGCCGGGAAGTGCGTCAGCACCGTGTACGTCACCTCCGGCGACGCCGGCATGGGCACCACCTACTCCCGCGACCGGGAGAAGGGCGTCCGGGCCGCCTACGCCACGATGGCCGGCCTCCCCAACTTGTGGGTGACGACGACCACCACGGTGAACGGCAAGAGCGTGACCCGGTCCAGCCTCTTCCTGTCGAAGATCACCCTCACGTTCCTGCGGCTGCCGGACGGCAATCCGGACGGCGCCGGCACGACGACCTCGGGCGGCACCAGCCTGCAGAAGCTCTACACCGGCGAGGTCACGTCGCTCACCACGGTCGACACCCCCCGCCAGACGTACACCGCCTCGAGCCTGGTCGCGACCCTGGGCGCGCTCATGAGCTCGGCGAACGCGGCCACCGTGCGCACCCTGGACCACCTGGGCGACTACGACCAGGGCGACCACAGCGACCACATCAGCGTCGCCCGCTTCACCTCGATCGCCCGCGCCACCTACGCGCCGAAGGCCACCCTGGTGGGCTACCTCGGCTACCCGGGCACCGCGCTGAGCGCGAACGTCACCGGCAAGGACCTGACCGCGAAGCAGAACGCCTTCCTCGCCTACGCCCCGTTCGACGCCTCGATGTGCAAGACGCTGGCCGCCTGCGCCGCCCGCGGCGACAGCGCGTGGCTGGCCCGCCAGCACCTGGCGACCGAGGTGCACACCGAGAAGCCCATCGTGCCGGGCAACGTCGCGCGGATGGCCGCCGTGACCTCGTCGTCGAACGCCTGGTTCCTCGGGCAGGAGGACGACAACGCCGTCGACGGCGTCATCGACGGCTTCCCCGGTGACTCGAGCGCCGAGTGGGCGACCGACGGCAAGGGGGCCGGCAGCTGGCTGCAGCTGAACTGGCTCGAGCCGGTCCAGATCGACACGGTCACCCTGTACGACCGGCCCAACGCCAACGACTGGGTGTCCGGCGGCACGCTGACCTTCTCCGACGGGTCGACCGTCGCGGTGCCGGCGCTGGACAACGGTGGCCCGGCCACCGTCGTCACCTTCCCCGCCCGGGCCGTCACCAGCGTGCGGTTCACCGTGACCGCCGTCGGCCCGGCCACCACGAGCGTCGGCCTGGCCGAGATGCAGGTGTGGACGTCGGGCTCCGTCCCGACCACCCCCGACGCCCCGGTGACCACCACGCCGGCCACCCCGACGACGCCGACGACCCCCACCACGCCGACGACGCCGACGCCGACGACGCCGACGACGCCGACCGCCCCGACGGGCACGACGCCGACCACGCCGGTCGACCCGACCGTGACCACGGGCAACGTGGCCGTCGCCGCCTCGGTGACCGCCTCCGCCGAGAACCGCGCCGACGGGCAGACCGCCGGCAAGGTGGTGGACGGCGTGGTCGACGGCTACCCCGGCAACCACACCGCCGAGTGGGCCGCCGCCGGCGGCACGGGCACCTGGGTGCAGCTGGACTGGACCACCCCGACCACGCTGGACCACGTCGTCCTGCACGACCGGCCCAACGGCAGCGACTGGGTGACCGGTGGCACGCTGACCTTCTCCGACGGTTCCACCGTGGCGGTCCCGGCACTCGCGAACGCCGGCGGGGCGGTGGCGGTGCCCTTCACGGCCCGCGCCACCACCAGCCTGCGCTTCACGGTCACCGGCGTGGGCCCGGACACCGGCAACGTCGGCCTGGCCGAGCTGCAGGCCTGGACCGCGGTCCCGGTGGCCCCGGTCCCGGCCGTCGCCACCGACGTCGCCGCCACCGCGACGGTCACCGCCTCCGCGGAGAACCCCGCGGACGGGCAGACCGCGGTCAAGACCGTCGACGGCACCGTCGACGGCTACCCCGGCAACCACACGGCCGAGTGGGCCGCGCCGGGCGGGGGAGCCGGCACGTGGCTGCAGCTGACCTGGGCCGAGCGGGTGACCCTGGACCACGTCGTGCTGCACGACCGGCCCAACGGCTCGGACCAGATCACCTCCGGCACGCTGACGTTCTCCGACGGCTCGACCGTCCCGGTGGGCGCGCTGGCCAACGACGGCAGCGCCACCCGGGTCGACTTCAGCAGCCGGGTGACCGGCAGCGTGCGGCTGACCGTGACCGGCGTGAGCTCGACGACCGGCAACGTGGGGCTGGCCGAGATCGAGGCGTGGACACCGTCCACGGGCACCTCGGCGACGCCGACGCCGACGACGCCGTCCACCCCGACGACGCCGTCCACCCCGACGACGCCGTCCACCCCGACGACGCCGTCCACCCCGACGACGCCGAGCACCCCGACGACGCCGAGCACCCCGACGACGCCGTCGACCCCGGCGACCCCGACGACGCCGCCGGCCGCCCCGACGACGACGCCGCCGGCCGCCCCGACGACGACGCCGCCGGCCGCCCCGACGACGACGACGACGCCGACGACGCCGTCGTCGCCGACCACCCCCGCCACCACGGTGCCGAGCACCCCGGTCGGCCCCGACCTGGCGCCCGGCGCCACGGTCACCGGGGCGGTCGGTCCGCAGGCCAACGGCGTCGGGTCCTGGATCCAGCTCGGCTGGGCGAAGAGCGTCCAGGTCGGGCGGGTCGTCCTCGTGGACGGCTCCCGGGCGGGCCTCGGGATCACCGGCGCCGTGGTGACCCTCTCCGACGGGACGACGATCGACGGCACGGTGACCGTGGACGCCGCCGGCACGGCGAGCCTCGTGTTCGCCCCGCGGGCGACGACCTCGCTGCGGGTCACGGTGACCGGGGTCGACGGGACGCTGCGCAACTACGCGACCGCGTCGCTGAAGGTCTACGCCGGCTGACCCGCTCGGTCCTCGGCGACGCCGTCCCGGTCCACCACGCGGTGGGCCGGGACGGCGTCGTCCGTGGCCCGTCGCCGGTATGTCACCGCCAGTGATCGGAACTGGACTGTCCGGTGGTCACCCACCCGGGTGAACCTCCGCGGCGGTCGAGCGACCGTGCTGGTGGAACCGCAGGTCCAGGACCGGTCGGTGCCGAGGGCAACCGATCTGGCCATCACAGGGAGTAGCCAGGGAGGGGGTCGGGCGGTTACGGTGCGACCGTGCGCGCCCCCTCTCCGTCGTCCCGCCGCCAGCGCCTCGCGCAGCGGCTCCTGCAGTCGTCGTCGGCGGTGCCCGGCCGGGCGGCCAGGCGCGTCTCCGTCGCGGTCGTGTCGGCGGTGCTGCTCGGCACCGGTGCGCTGGCGCTGGCACCCGCTGCCTCGGCCGCGGACTGCCCGCTCGGCAGCACGGTCAACGTCGTGGCCCACCCCGACGACGACCTCTTCTTCATCAACCCGGCGATCGCGCGGGACGTCACCGCCGGCCGGTGCAGCACCACCGTCTTCGCCACCTCGGGCGACGGTGGCGACCGTGCGGGGTACTCCCAGGGCCGCGAGCTGGGCCTGCAGGCGGCCTACGCCGACATGGCCGGCGTCGCGAACTCCTGGACGGCGGCGCGTCCGACCTTCGCCGGCAAGGCCGTCACGGTCATGACCCTGACCGCGCGGCCGACCGTGCAGCTGGTCTACCTCCGGCTGCCCGACGGCAACATCGACGGCAGCGGCTTCGCCAGCGCCGGCTACGGCAGCCTGGAGAAGCTGTACCGCAACCAGGTCAGCAGCCTGTCGACGATCGACGCCCCGCAGCAGACCTACACCCGGTCGGCGCTGGTGGCCACGCTCGGCGCGGCGCTCACCGCCGCCTCGCCCACCGCGATCCGGACCATGGACGACGTCCACGACTACGGCGACGGCGACCACAGCGACCACTACACGGTGGCCCGGCTCACCGCGGAGGCCCGCGCGCAGTACCTGCCCTCCGTCCGGTTCAACGGCTACCTCGGCTACCCCGGTGGCTACCTCCCGGAGAACGTCACCGGCACCGACCGGGCGGCCAAGCTCAGCGCCTTCGAGGCGTACGCGCCCTACGACTCGGCGATGTGCCCCACCCTCGAGGAGTGCCGGGCCGCCGGCCGGCCGGACGCGCTCTGGCTGCTGCGCAGCTACCTGACCGACGGCGGCAGCGACACCACCCCCGACCCGGGCACCGAGGACGGCAACGCGGCCGCGGCGGCGCGGGTGACGGCGTCCTCGCAGAACACCGAGACCGGGCAGCTGGCGGCCAAGGCCGTCGACGGCACCGTCGACGGCTGGCCGGGTGACCACACCGCCGAGTGGGCGACCCAGGGCGGCGGCGCGGGCAGCTGGCTGGAGCTGAACTGGGGCGAGGGCATCGGTCTCGACCACGTCACCCTCTTCGACCGGCCGAACACCAGCGACCGGATCACCGGCGGCACGCTCACCTTCTCCGACGGGTCGACCGTCGCCGTGCCCGCGCTGGCCGACGACGGCTCCGCGGTCACCGTCACCTTCACGCCCCGCACGACGACGTCGGTGCGGTTGACGATCACCTCGGTCAGCTCGACCACGTCCAACGTGGGGCTCGCCGAGATCCAGGCCTGGACCGGCGGCGGGTCGACGACCCCGCCCCCGACGACCACGCCCCCCACCACGACGCCTCCCACCACCACGCCGCCCACCACGACCCCGCCGACAACGACCCCGCCGACCTCGACCCCGTCCGCCAACGTGGCCGGCGCGGCGACGGTGACGGCCTCGTCGCAGAACACCGAGACCGGCCAGCTGGCGAGCAAGGCCGTCGACGGGGTGGTCGACGGGTGGCCCGGCACCTACACCGCCGAGTGGGCGACCCAGGGTGGTGGCTCCGGGAGCTGGCTCCAGCTCGCCTGGGCGCAGCCCCGGTCGCTGGACCGCGTCGTGCTCCACGACCGGCCGAACACCAGTGACCGGATCACCGGGGGCAGACTGACCTTCTCCGACGGGTCGACCGTCGCGGTGCCCTCGCTGCCCGACAACGGCACCGCCCTGACCGTCACCTTCGCAGCACGCTCCACCACGTCGCTGCGCCTGGACGTCACCGCGGTCAGCACGACCACGTCGAACGTGGGCCTGGCCGAGCTGCAGGCGTGGACGGTGGCCGGTACGCCGACGACCAGCGCACCCACGACCACCGCGCCGACGACCAGCGCACCGCCGACCACCACGGCTCCCACGACGACGGCGCCCACCACCTCGGCACCGCCGACGACCACCGCGCCCACGACCAGCGCACCGCCGACCACGACGCCTCCCACGACGACGGCGCCCACCACCACGACACCGCCCACCACGACGGCGCCCACCACCTCGGTGCCCGCGACCACCAACGTGGCCCGGTCGGCGACGGTGACGGCCTCCTCGCAGAACTCCGCGACCGGTCAGCTCGCCAGCAAGGCGGTCGACGGTGTCGTGGACGGGTACCCCGGCGTGCACACCGCGGAGTGGGCCACCCAGGGCATCGGCGCCGGGAGCTGGCTGCAGCTCGGCTGGGCGTCCCCGGTGCGGGTCGGCCGGGTCGTGCTGCACGACCGGCCGAACCCCAACGACCAGGTCACCGGGGCCACGATCACCTTCTCCGACGGCACCTCGGTCACCGTGCCGGTGCTGGACAACGCCGGGGGAGCGGTCACGGTGACCTTCCCGGCCCGGTCCACCAGCACGCTGCGGGTCACCATCACCTCGGTGAGCGGCACCACCGAGAGCGTCGGGCTGGCCGAGCTGCTGGCCTACGGGAGCTGATCGGCGGTCCCGCGGCCGCTGCTCACCACGCGGTACTGCACGTCCTGGACCACCGGGTCGGCCTGCACCTCGAACGGTGACGCGACCTCGGTGACGACGTCGCCGTCCCGCTCCACCTCGGCGGCCACCCGGCCGACGGCGAGCGGCAGCAGCTCGGCGTGCACGCCGGCCGGTGCCTCGTAGCGGTGCACCTCGTCGCCGACCTCCACCCGCACGGTCGCCGGCGCGGTGAGGAAGGACAGCACCTCGACCGCGTCGCGCGGCGGGCTGCTGCCCTCCCGCAGCTGCATCAGCTGCGTCTGCCCCGACGGCACGGCGCCGGCGAACTGCACGCGGTGGGACACGTACACGACGTCGCGGACGAGGTCGGGCTCCGCTCCGGTCTTGAACTGCGCCAGGTACCAGGCGCCGATGTCCAGCGGGCCCCAGCCGATGTTGGTGGACGGCGCGAACTCGGTGCCCTCCGAGTAGTCGTTCCACGTCGTCAGCTGCACCCAGTCGGCCGCGTCGACCGCCGCCTGCCAGGTCAGCCGCAGGTTCTCGGTGTTCAGCGCCTCGTCGTAGAGGCCCTGGGCGGGGCGCTGGTCCTGCATCGAGACCGGCTGCATCCAGATCTTCCCGCGGGCGTGCGCCTCGGCGGCGGCCACGACCAGGTCGCCCTGCGCGCCGGGGCTGCGGTCGCCCCAGTTGGAGAACCCGTGGCTGATCGGGGCGAACGCGTCCGCCGTCCCGGCGTCGTAGGTGAGGAAGCAGGGCACCAGGGCGACGTCCAGGTCGTGCTCGGTGGACATCACCTCCAGCCACCGCGTCCACCACGGCGCACCGACCCGCTCCGCGAAGAACGGGGAGACGACCAGCCGGCCGTCGTCGAGGCGGTACAGCGACGTGAACTCGGCGGCCAGCCCGGCCACGGCGTCGGCGAGGGCGTCGACGTCGTCGACCGCCGGCGAGGTGGCGTCGGGCATGAGCACGATGGTGAAGTCCGGGTCGGCCTGCTCGGCCGCCTGCAGCAGCAGGAGCACGGTCGGCCAGTAGTCGCTGCCGGCCAGGCCCAGCAGGTCGACGGTGAACCCGTCGATGCCGGCCGCCGAGGCGTTGCGGACGTCGGTGGCCATGTCGGCCAGCTCCCAGTCGCCCGACCGGTGGGGGTCGCGGGGCAGCGGCCGGTCGCGGAAGAACCCGCCGTAGGCGGCGTGCACCCCGCCCTCGCCGTCGGGGTCCAGGTACTCGCGGGTGTAGTAGTCGGTGGCGGCCGGCTCGTCGTCCAGCGAGATCGGGTACGGCGGGAAGTAGTGCGCGAAGACCTTGCGGGGCGAGCCGGCCAGCTCCCCGGCCGACGGCAGGTCGAAGGCCAGCGGGTGGTCCCCGGGGCGCTCGACGCGGTCGTCGCCCCCCGCGACGACCACGATCACGACGGCCACCAGCACGGCGACCACCGCCGCCGCGAGGACGAGCAGCCGGCGGGGCGGCCGGTGTCGGTCCCCGCGGCGGGGGCGGGTGGTCGGCATGGTGGGCTCAGTCTCGCTGCTGCCCCGGCAGACCGTCGATCACCGCGGACATCCGCGCCGCGATGTCGGTCACGTACGGCCACCGGAGCACGGCCGTGTGCGTGCAGTGCACCTGCACGATCTCGTGCTCGCCGCGCAGCAGCGGGCCCCACCAGCGGGCGTCGTCCTGGTTCTCGTCGGTGAGCACCACGATGGTGCGGCCGTGCCACGGGCGGGGACGGTGCACCTGGGCGATGCCGATGCCGTGCAGGTTGAAGATGTCCTTGCGCGCGGCCAGGTCGGTGGTCGTGCCCAGGCCCGCGGTCAGGATGCGCAGCCGCGTGCGCAGGTACGCCCGTTCCGGGCGAGCGGCTTGGTCGGTCTCGACACCGGGCTCGCGTCGCCGGCGGCGGACGCTCGTCGGGGTCAGGAAGTCCAGCAGCACCGAGGCGGCGATCCGGACCCGCGACCGGCGCAGCGCTGCCAGCGGCGACCCCTCCTGCTCGGAGACCCGTGCGGCCGGCGGCAGCACCGTGTCCAGCAGCGTCACCAGCGGCACCTGCCGGCCGGCTGCACCCAGCAGCTGGGCCACCCGCAGGGCGAACAGGCCCCCGAGGGAGTGCCCGGCGAGGACCACGGGACCGGTCGGGGCGATCTCCTCGATCATCCGCACGTACCGGCGGGCGGCCTGCCCGACCGTCCAGTCCGGCACGCCCGGGTTCTCGAAGCCGTTGACCTGGAAGGCGTAGACCGGCTGGTCGGCACCGAGGGCCGTGGCCAGGGGCTCGAAGAACGCCGCATGGCCGCCCGCGCCGGCGAAGCAGAACACCGGCGGCCGGGTGCCGCCCGGGTGCAGCCGCACCAGCGGTCCGGTGCGCCGCACGGCCGTCCCGCGCTGCGCCTCGCCGACCAGCTCGGCGAACTCGGCGAGCGTCGGGTGCTCGGCCAGGTCCGCGGTGCTGACCTGCACCCCGCAGGAGGTGCCGACGGTGGTCAGCATCTCCTCGACCGCCAACGAGTCACCGCCCAGCGCGGTGAAGCTCTCGTCCCGGCTGACGTGGTCCAGCCGCAGGATCCGGGCCCAGATGGCCTCGATCGAGGCCTCCCCGTCGGTCGCCGGGGGCACCGGCTCGGGGCGCGGCGGAGGAGCCGGGAGCTCGGCTGCCGCCACCTTGCCGCGCTCGTTGCGCGGGATGCGGCCCAGCACCACGACGTCGCTGGGCACCATCCAGGCCGGCAGCACGCGGGTGAGCGCGGTGCGCACGCTGGCCGCCGAGGGCGTCCGGTGCTGGGGGTCCGGGGTGACCCAGGCGACGAGCCGCAGCTCCCCGTCGGCGCCCGGGATGGCCCGGACGGCGGCGTCGGCGATCTCCGGGTACCGGCGCAGCGCCGTCTCCACCTCCTCGGGGGCGACGAGGTAGCCGCGGATCTTGACCGCGTCGTCGGTCCGGCCCAGCACGTGCAGGTCGCCGGCCTCGTCGAAGCGCGCCCGGTCGCCGCTCCGGAAGAGCGTGCGCCCGTCGGGCAGCGCGGTGAACACCCGGGCGGTCTCGGCGGGGTCGCGCCAGTAGCCCGCCGACATGTACGCCGAGATGACGTGCATGACGCCGACCTCGCCGCGCGGCACCTCGCTGCCCTCGTCGTCGCGCACGGACACCTCGCGCAGCTCCACCGGGCGCCCGGCCGGGATGATCCCCTCGGGGACGGGGTCGGTCGCGGTGATCTCGTAGGCCGAGATGGCCTCGGTCTCCGAGGAGCCCAGCCAGTTCACGAACGAGGCGTGCGCGCCGAGGTGCGGCCGGATGTCGTGCACGTCGCGGCCGTACACCTTCTCCCCGGCGGTGGTGACCACGCGCACGGAGGAGAGGACCGCCCCGGACGGCAGGGCCGCCTTGATGGCGCGCAGCAGCGACGGCGTGAGGTGCAGCGTGGTCGCCTGCACCTCGTCCAGCCAGCGCACCAGGTCGGCCATGCCGTGCTGCCGCGGGTCGCGGACGTGCAGCGTCGAGCCGTTGAACAGCGCGCCGAAGATGATGATCTGCCCCGCCGCGAATGCCTGGGGCAGGACCAGGGTGACCCGGTCGGCCGCCGTGAAGCGCATCGAGCGGCCGGTCGTGTACCCCGAGGCCAGGACCGTGCGGTGGGTGTAGACGACGCCCTTCGGCTGCCCCGTCGTGCCCGAGGTGAAGATCAGCGACGCGGGGGTGTCCAGCGTGGGGGCCGGCCACGGCTCGACGGGCCCGGGGGCGGCGGGGTCCTGGTGCACGCCGAGCACGGCGGTCACCCCGGGGACGTCGAGGGCCAGCGGGTGGCGCTCGGCGTCGGCCAGGACCACGCGGATGCCGGCGCGCTCGGCGATCAGCGCGATCCGGGCCTCCGGCAGCTGCACGTCCAGCACCACGCAGGGGTGGCCGGCGACCATGACGGCGACCATCGCCACCACGCTGTCGACGCCCTGCTCGGCGAACACCCCGATCGGGCACGGGTGCTCGGCGTCGGCGTCCGGCAGCTGGGCGGCGGTCTCCCGCAGCACGGCCGCGAGGGCCCAGGCGCGGTCGGCCAGCTCGGCGTAGGTGACCCGGCCGTCGGCGGCGACCAGCGCCGGGTGGTCCGGGACGGCGCGGGCCAGCTCGGTCAGCCGCTCGCCCACGGAGGTGTGCGGCCCGGGGACGACGAGCGCCGGGATGTCAGGGAGGGCCGAGGCGGTCGTCGTCTCGGCGTCGGTGGTGGTCATCCGGGTCATCACGCTGCCTTGGTCGCGGAACGGTGGCCGAGAACGTCGTCGACGGTCCCGATGAGCTGGCGGTGGAAGGCCGCGGGCGACCACTGGGCGCCGTGCCTGCGGATGGCGGCACGGTCCCAGGTGCCGGACAGCAGCCGGCGGATCGACGCGCGCAGCGAGTCGTCTGTGGTGGCGTCCAGCCAGGTGCCGGTCAGCCCGTCGACGCAGGTCTCCAGGTAGCCGCCCTCCTGGATGGCGCCGACCGGCGTGCCGAAGCCGAAGGCCTCGACCGGGGTCAGGCCGAAGTCCTCCCACGAGCAGGCCAGCAGCCCGGCGGCGTTCTTGTAGAGCCACCGGAGCTGGGCGTCGGAGACGTTGGTGAGCTGCACGATGTTGTCCGGCCACGGCTCGTCGGACCGCCCGCCGACGACGACCAGCCGCTGGTCGGGCATCCCGGCGACGGCCGACATGAGCAGGTCGGTGCGCTTGTACCCGCGGGCCCGGCCGACGGTGACCAGGAAGCCGGCGTCCAGACCGGGCACCGGCTCCTCCGGGCCGAACGGCTCCAGCCCGCGCGGCGGGTGCACGACCTGGGCCTCGATCCCGTAGACGCGGCGGATCCGGTTGGCCACGTTGCGCGAGTTGGCGATGTAGCCGTCGGCGGAGAGCGCCCCGCGGCGGTCCAGCGTGGTGAGGTGCGGGCGCAGCATGGCGATCGCCAGCTTGACCAGCGGCCCGGAGCCCTTGAGGTAGTCCGCCGTCTGGTGCAGCCACCGCGGGGGGTTGTGGCAGTAGACGATCTTCGGCGCGTCGGCCGTGACCTGGTGGGCGAAGCCCGACGACGAGACCAGCACCAGGTCGGCATCGGTGATCCGGTGGTGGCTGAAGGAGTCGCTCAGGAACGGCAGGGCCAGCCGCGGGTCCTGGCGGAGCAGCGGCACCCGGTTCAGCGGCAGGGTGGACACCTGCATGTCGGAGAACTGGGGGTAGGTCCGCTCCGGGTCGTACACCGACGTGAGGACGACGTCCGAGGAGTACGCGCGGGCCATCTCCAGCACGACGCGCTCGGCGCCGCCCCGCTGGGTCAGGTAGTCGTGGACGATCGTGGTCTTCATGCCGTCTGCACCTCTCGGGTCGTGCTGATGAGCTCCGCGTAGACCGCGAGCACCTGCGCGCCGATCGACTGCGGAGAGAAGTCGAGGACGCGTGCGAGGCCGGCCTGGGTGAGTCGTGCTCGGAGTGCCGGGTCGGCCTGCAGCTCGCGCAGGGCCGCCGCCAGCTGGTCGACGTCGCCGGCGTCGTGCAGGAGCCCGTCGACGTGGTCGGTGAGGATCTCGCCGGGACCGCCCTCGCGGGTGGCGACGACGGGCACGCCGGCGGCCAGGCCCTCGAGGACGACCTGGCCGAAGGGCTCGGGGATGGTCGAGGCGTGCACCAGGACGTCGAGGCCGGACAGCACGCCGAAGACGTCCGTCACGAAGCCGGTGAGCTCGACCCGGTCGCGCAGGCCCAGCCGGTCGATCTCCTCGTGCACCTGGCGCTCGTAGTCCTGCTCGCCGAACATCGCCGCGCCGATGAGCACCAGGCGGGCGTCGTCGCCGAGGTGGGCCTGCGCGAAGGCGCGGATCGCGACCAGCTGGCCCTTCCACGGCGAGAACCGGCCGACCATGCCGATCCGCAGCGGGCCGTCGCCGGTCCGCGGGGACGCGCGCTGGACCAGCGCGGTGTCGATCGGGTCGCCGATCGGGGCGGGGGACAGCGCGGCCCGGCGGCCCAGCAGCGCCGCGAGGCGGGGGGACAGGGTGCCCGCCGTCGCGCGGCTGTTGCTGATGACCCGGCTGGGCAGCACGGCGGTGGCCAGGCGCGTCGCGGCGACGGCGGCTCCCGGCAGGTAGTCGGGGGCGATCCGGTCGCGGACGTGCCAGACGCTGGGCACGCCGGCCAGCCGGGCGGCGAGGGTGCCGTAGAAGCCGGCCTTGAGCGAGTTGGTGTGCACCAGGTCGACGTCCAGCTCGCGGATGACCCGCCGCAGCTGCACGGCGTAGCGGAGGACCGAGGTGATCCGGCCGAGCGCGACGAGCGGGTTGCGCAGGGTGTCCTTCCGCAGGTCCTTGGTGCTGCCCGGCAGCGGCATCACCCGGACGTCGACGCCCAGCGCGGTGAGCCGCTCGACCAGCGCGCCGTCCTCGCCGAGCACGACGACCGGGTGCACGGCGGGCTGCAGCGCGGGGATGAGCCGGAGCAGGGCGATCTCCCCGCCGGAGGCGGCCGCGGAGTGTCCGAGGAACATGACGGTGGGCATCAGCTGGCCTTCCTGTCCGACTGCCCGGGGACAGCGGTGGTGCAGAGCACGGGGGCGGGTGCCGGTGCTGCGGCCACGGTCGCCGCGGTGACCGACCAGATGCGCCGGAGCGAGAGCGTGGTCAGCACCAGGCCGGAGCAGATCGAGCCGATCAGCGCCCCGTTGGCACCTTCGACCAGGGCGCCGACCACCAGCGCGGGCAGCCCGACGGTGAAGGCGGCGATCAGGTAGCGGTAGCCCTGGGACGCCGAGCCGATCGGCGCCAGGCCGGTGAGGAAGAGGGCGTGGCCGAGGAAGGCGAGGGCCACCACCGCGCCGGCGAGGGCGCTGGTGAGGTGTCCCACCGAGACGGTGCCGGCGAACAGCAGCCGGACGAGCGTGGGGGTGGCGACGGCCAGGAAGGCCGCGACCAGCAGCGCGAGGGGCAGCACCAGCACGCTGGCCCGCCGGGCGCGCTGGGCGCGCTCGCGGTCGGTGGGCGGCTCGGACACCCAGCCCGCGGCGCCCTGCGGGACGATGGCCAGGCCGCCGAGCACCACCTTGGCCAGCCGGTCGCAGGCACCGAACAGCGGGTAGGCCGCCGGGGCGAGCAGCGCGACGACCGGGCCGGCGATGAAGCTGTACCCGGCGTCCAGCGTGCGGGCGAAGGTGGCGAAGCCCAGCGAGCGGCGGCCCTGCGGGTTGCGCCAGACGTGCGGGCCGCGCCGCGTGCGCCCCGCGACCACCGACCAGCTCACCAGCGCCGTCCCGCAGGAGACGACCAGCATGACCAGCGGGAAGGTCCACAGCGGCGCGTCGAGGAGCAGCAGCAGGCCCAGGGAGACGGCGTTGCCGACCAGCCGGGGCACGCCCTCCAGCCAGACGAGCGCACCCGGGCGGCCGATGCCGATGAAGTACCAGGCGGGGGAGAGGCCGATCGCGGTGACCGAGAAGGCGCTGAGCACGCAGACGAGCGGGTCGGCGGGCTGGACCAGCCAGACCACCAGCGCGGTGAGCGGGAGGCAGGCGGCCACCACGACGCCCCGGCTGCGCATGCTCGCCCGCAGGATCGCCGGGCGCCGGTCGGCCGGGGAGGTCGCGACCAGCGCCGGGCCCTCGGTCGGCCACTGCAGCGAGCAGACGACCGACGCCGCGGCGCCGATGCCCTGCCCCAGCACGACGCTGGTCCACCCGGGCTGGCCGAAGAGGCTGCTGACGGTGGGGAGCAGGACGAGGTTGGACAGCGTCGAGAGCACCGGCAGCAGGGCGAAGGCGCTCATCCGCCGGAGCGGCACCGGGATGCGCTGCAGCCAGCGGGTCATCGGGCGGCCCGACCGGACCGGGCACCGGCGGAGAGCAGGGCGTCGTACTCCCCGAGCACGTCGGCGCTCATCCGCTCCACCGTCAGCCAGTCCAGGCCGCTCGCGGCAGCGGCCCGCAGCCGGGCCTGCTCGCCGGGGGTGGTGAGCACGCGGTGCAGGGCCGCCGCCAGCTCGGCGTCGTCCCCGGGCGGCACCAGCACGCCGGCGGCGCCGCCCTCGAGCACCTCGGGGATGCCCCCGGTGGCTGCGCCGACGATGGCCGCCCCGGCCTCGCGGGCCTCGGCGAGCACCAGGCCGAAGGTCTCCGACAGGGACGGCAGGACGAAGACGTCGGCGCTGCGCATGTACGCGTAGGCGTCGCGCCGGAACCCGGCCCACTCCGCCCGCCCGGCCAGGCCGAGCTCGGCGGCGAGGCCCTCGAGGGCCGGCCGGTCGGGGCCGTCGCCGACCAGGTGGAGGGTCGCGGGGAGCTCGGGGTGCTCGCTGACGAGCCGGGCGAAGGCGCGCAGCAGCACCGCCACGCCCTTGTGCTCGTACATGCCACCGACGTAGACGACGGCCGGGTGCGCGAGGTCGGCCGGCGGCAGGTCGAGCAGCGGGCGCCGGCGGGGACCGCCGAGCACGCCGTTGCGGACCACGCCGATCCGGCGGGGGTCGACCGACGAGCTGAGGATGCCGGCGATGCCCTCGCTGACGGCGATCACCCGGTCGGCCATCCGCAGGCCGGGCGACCAGCGCCCCAGGTCGCGGTGGGCGCTGTTCAGCACCGGCACGCCCGGGCGCGCGAGCCGGGCCACGGCCAGGCCCTTCAAGGTGTGGGTGTGCACCACCGACGGGCGCAGCTGCCGGACGAGGCGACGGGCCGCCGGCACGCTCCCCGGGCGCAGGGTGAGCGGGACGCAGGTGACGCTGTGTTGGGTGAGCAGGTCGACGTACTCGCCGCCGGCCGAGGCCACGGTGACCGTGCAGCCTGCGGCGGCCTGGGCGATGGCCAGGTCGACGGTGACGTCGACGATGCCGTTCCCGATCTCCTGGACGTGCGGCAGGAGGTGCAGGACATGCAACTCGCTGGCGGGCACAGCTCTCCTCGGAACAGGGCCGGGACCTGCGCTTTCAGCCGTCCCGGAGATCGGCGAGACCGGAGCGTAACGGCGCCGGACCGGAAAGCGGACCGCTTTGGCGACCGGCGACACCCCTCCGGGGGACTTTCGGCGCGCCGTGCGGTCAGGTGGCGGAGCTGTTCACCGGAACGGGTGACGCAAGCCCGGGGGACCCATCACGCTGCGTCATCACATCGGGTCGATTGCCGGTGACCGAGGCGGCCTGGCGGGTCACCCCGACCAGCAGCAGCACGGTGACCGTCAGCCAGATGGGTGACAGCGAGCCGAGCGGGCCGCGGATGAGGCCGAGCTGGGCCAGGCAGAGGAACGGGGCGAGCCAGGCGCCCATGCTGCCGGGGTGGCGCAGCCACGCCTCGTCGATGCGCGACCACAGCAGGCCCATGGCGAAGGTCAGCAGCAGCATGCCGATGATGCCGAACTCGAGGTAGAACTCGGCGTGCACCGGCAGGGAGAGGTTGGTGAACCAGTAGTCGCGGTTCTCCGCCACGTCGATCGAGGCAGGCGTGGCCTTCGTCGTCCAGAGCGACCGGGGGACGAAGAAGAACAGCGCCGACGAGATGTAGGACCCGAGGCTGTAGCCGTGGTCCTCGACGTAGATGAAGGTGTTGACGACCTGCTGGAAGCCGTCGAAGTCCTTGCTGGCGAACACCGTCAGCGGTGAGGCGCTCCCGCCCAGCTGGGTGCCGGTGTCCGAGGCGAGGGCGTTGCTCAGCGGGTAGATGCCGAGGGTCGCCACGAGCAGGCCCAGGGTGAGCCCGCGGCCGGCGGTCCGACCGCGGGGCCGCACCATGGCCAGCGCGATGGAACCGAAGGCGGCCAGGCTCAGGAAGCGGGTGTTGCTGATCGGGTTGGCGTACAGCACGACCGCGCCGAGCGACACGACCAGCCCGGCGGCGTCGGACAGGCTGGCGTGCATCCAGCCACCGGCGGCGCGCGCCTCGCGGATCCGCCAGATGAACAGGTGCGCGGCCACCACGGCCAGGGCCGCCGGCAGGATCGAGGCGACCGCGACCTGCAGCCCGCCGCTGCTCTCCAGCGTGACGCCGGCCTGCGTCAGGTCCTCCACCCGGTCGGCGCGGGAGCTGAAGAAGGTGCCCACCCCGCCGTTGGTGAGCACGACGTAGGGGGTGAGCACGCCGAGGAGGCCGAGGTAGCCCCACGGCGTCCACGAGCGGGGCCGGACGGAGCGGACCGGGGCCGGCTCCGGGAGGTCGGCGCGGCGCGCCCGGCGCCGGCCGCCGAGCCACATGGCCAGCGCGGTCGACGTCGTCGCCAGCAGCGTGAGGGCCAGCGCGGCGGTGACCCGGTCGGTGTCGTTCAGCAGACCGGAGTCGTTCCACGCGAGCGCGCGGTGGGAGATCTGGTAGAGCGGGCCGACACCCAGCCAGGACAGCGTGAAGACGAAGAACACCATGCGCATCGGGCGCAGCCCGGTCACGTAGCTGCTCACGATCCCGCAGGCGCACAGCAGCAGCTGCGCGGTCAGGATCGTCGCCTGCAGCAGGCTGTCGAACATCCACAGCCACGGGAGGGCGAGGGCCAGCACGGCGCCCGGCAGGATCACGTAGTGCCGGCTCGCCGGAGCCCTGGAACCCGTCGTCCGGGCGACCCGCGAGGCGCTCAGCGCTCCCGCCACGCGGGCCATCGATCGGGGCACGGCGGCAGGACCTCGCCTTCGGGGACTCGGAGCAGGGCGGACGGTGGCCATGATGCACGCGACAGCGGTGCGTCACGAGCACTGTCCACCCGCCGGGTGGGTGTCGGCGCCCCGGTCCCATCCTTTTGGGTTGGGGCCGTCCCATTCCCCGTCGGCCGCTCCTATGGTCATCTGCATCGCGCGTCGCGTGTGACCGAACGTGACCGCAGAACCGGTGGAGGACGACGTTGGAGCTCAGAAGTGCCGTGGCCGCAGTGCGATCAGGCTGGTGGCTCGTCGTCATCGGCCTCGTGCTCGGCGCCATGGCGGCGCTGGGGCTGAGCCTGGCCACCACCCCCGTCTACACCGCGACGTCGCAGCTGTTCGTCTCGACCACCGGGTCGGAGTCGGCCACCGACGCCCTGCAGGGCAGCCAGCTGTCCCAGCAGCGGGTGAGCTCCTACACCCAGCTCCTCACCGGTGAGGAGGTCGCCGGGCGGGTGATCGACCAGCTGGACCTGGACATGACGCCGGGCGAGCTGGCCGCGGAGGTGACGGCGACCGCGGTCACCGACACCGTCCTGATCGACGTCTCCGTCACCGACCCCTCGCCCGCCCGGGCGCAGCAGATCGCCAACGGGCTGGGCGTCCAGTTCCCC
Organism: Modestobacter versicolor; assembly: GCF_014195485.1. Lineage (NCBI taxonomy): Bacteria > Bacillati > Actinomycetota > Actinomycetes > Geodermatophilales > Geodermatophilaceae > Modestobacter > Modestobacter versicolor. The sequence goes on along the minus strand of NZ_JACIBU010000001.1, from coordinate 2,792,388 downwards.
CAGATGGTGGCCGAGCTGGAGGCCGACGACGAGGACACCGGCTCACCGATCCAGGTGACCGTCGTGCAGTCGCCCCAGCTGCCCACCGCGCCCAGCTCGCCGCAGACCAGCCGCAACGTCGTCCTCGGTGGCCTGCTCGGGCTGGTGCTCGGGCTGGCCGTGACGCTCGCCCGGGCCAGCTGGGACCGGTCGGTCAGCGACGCGGACGTCGCCACGGCGCTGACCGGGGCTCCCGTCCTCGGCGTGATCCCGCGGCTGCCGGCCGGCGACGCCGACCACGTGCTCGAGCAGGCCCCCGGCCGGGTGCCCGAGGGCTACCGGCAGCTGCGCTCGATCGTGCAGTCGCTGCCGAGCACCGGGCCGACCACCGTGCTCATGGTCGCCAGCCCGGTCCCCGCGCAGGGCGCGAGCAGCGTCGCCGTCGAGCTCGGTCGCGCGCTGGCCGAGGCCGGTCGCCGGGTCACCGTGGTGGAGGCCGACCTCGGCCGCCCGCGGCTGGCCGGCCAGCTGGGCCTGGGCGAGCAGGACGGTCTCAGCACGGTCCTCAGCGGCCAGGTCGCCCTGGCCGCCGCGCTCCAGCCGTGGGGCAGCGACCACCTGTCGGTGCTCCCCGCCGGACCGGTGCCGAGCGGGGACACCGAGCTCTTCGAGTCCACCCGGATGGGGACGCTGCTTCAGGAGCTGCGCGACCGCAACGACTTCGTGATCATCGACGCGCCGCCGGTGCTCGCCTCCGCCGACGCCACCGACCTCGCGGTCCTGGTCGACGGGGTGCTCCTCGTGGTGCGCTACGGCACCACGAGCAAGGAGCAGCTGCACCAGGCCGGCGTCCTGCTCGACCGGGTGGGCGCCACGACGCTGGGCGTCGTGCTCACCGTGGTCCCGGCCAAGTCCGACCTGGTGTCGTCCTACGGGCGCACCCCCGCCGGTGCGCAGTCGTCGAAGCGCCGCCGGTCGGCCAAGCGCCGCGCGGAGCCGGCCGGCACGGCACGTCCGGACGCCGTCGAGCGCGACGACGAGCCGGTCGCGATGCCGGTGCCGACGCCGGTCCCGGTGCCCGCGGTGGAGGCCAGGGACGTGGCCGCCGCCGACGTGGCGGACGACGCCGCCGGTGCTGACGCAGCCACCGACGACACGGCCACTGCGGATGCGGCCGTCGATGAGACCGCCACTGACGACGCCGCCACCGACGACGCCGACACCGCCACCGACGACACCGCCACCGACGACACCGCCACCGACGACGCCGCCACTGACGACGCCACCGACACCGACGACGCGGACCCCGCGCCGTCGGCGGAGGCCACGGCCGACCCGGAGCCGGTGGGTGACGAGCCCGCCGGGGCGACCGCTGTCCCGGTGGCTGCCCAGGACTCAGCTCCGGCGCAGGCCCCGGCTGCTCCGGCCCCGGCCCAGGCTCCGGCCCAGGCTCCGGCCCAGGCTCCGGCCCAGGCTCCGGCCCAGGCCCAGGCCCAGGCCCAGGCTCCGGCCCAGGCCGAGGAGCCGGCGGACGCGGAGGCGGCTGCCGAGACGGACGAGTCCGCCACGGACGAGGTGCCGGCGGAGCGGAGCCCCGCCAGCGCGCGGTCCTGACCCGACGCACCCCCCCGCTCGGACGGCCGAGCCAGACAGCAGAGAGCACCGGCGACCCGTCGCCGGTGCTCTCTGCTGTCGGTGGCCGGCGGGTGGAGAGCCACCGGCTGCCCTCCCCGCGCACGGTGACCTCGGCTGTCGCGGGTGGCGGCGGTGAGCGAGGTGCGCAGCTGTCCCGGGCGTCAGGAGCCCGGGCCAGGACGCCCTGCGCCGGACCGCTCCGGCCGGGCACGCGCCCGCCCGGGAGCCGGCGCCCTCGTCCCCACGCCGTCCTGGGGGAGCCCCCGCGGGGGCACGGGGCAGCCGACCGGGCACCGGGAGCGGCCCGGATCGCCGGCCGTGCCCCGGAGGGCAGCCGCCCGCCGTCGTCCCCCGGGCCGTGCCGGACGACGGCGCGCGACGGGTGCGCGCCGCAGGGCCGTGACGGCAGCGGACGTGCGCGCGGCCCGGCACCGCCGGAGCAGTGCCGGGCCGCAGGCCGAGCGGTCAGTTCGTGACGGCGGGCAGGGCCTCGTCGGCGAACTCGTCGGCGTTCTGGCTCAGCGAGTCGGTGTTGAGGTAGCCCCACATGCGCTCGCCGGTCGTCCGGTCCAGGTACACCACGCTGGCCGTGCCCTCCGTGCCGGTGCCGAGCACGGGCGCGGTGAAGAACTGGACGGTCGACGGGGTGAGCCCCCGCAGCGAGTAGGCCAGGGAGAGCAGGTCGGCGTTGCTCAGGCCGTCGTCGACCGCGACGGCGCTCGTGACGGCCAGCAGCGTCTCGTCGAGCTTGCCGGGCGAGGTGAAGACGTCCTGGCTGAACAGCTGGGTGAACATGGCGCGCAGGTAGTTCTGCTGCCGCTTGACCCGGTCGAAGTCGCCACCGGGCAGGCCGTGCCGCTGCCCGACGTACCAGCGCGCCGCCTCGCCGTCCAGGTGGTTGACCCCGGCGGTGAAGGTGTACGGGCCCCAGGTGGTGGTCTCCGGGACGACGACGTCCAGCCCGCCGAGGGCGTCGGTGACCTGGGTGAGCCCGTCGAAGTCGATCGCGGCGTAGTGGTCGATGCGGACGCCGGTCAGCTGCTCGACGGTCTGGATCAGCAGCGTCGGGCCGCCGTAGGCGTACGCCGCGTTGATCTTGGCCTGGCCGCGGCCGGGGATGTCGACCCAGGAGTCGCGGGGGATGGAGATGACCTGGGCGTGCTGCCGGTCGCCGGAGAAGCGCGCGATCATGATCGCGTCGGAGCGGGCGTCGGGCAGCTCGCCGGGGGCGAGGTCCTCCCGGGTGTCCGAGCCGACCAGCAGGAAGGTGACGGGCTCGGCCGCCGGCGCGTTCACGGCGGTCGGGGAGGGGGCTGCGGGGCGGGAGGCGTCGTCCAGGCCGTCGAACACGTCGGTGACGCGCTCGATGTTCCCGCCGTAGCGGTTGGTCAGGTACCAGAGGCCGCCGCCGATGACCAGCGTGAGCACCAGCGACAGGGCGCCCAGGGTGATCAGCGTGCGTCGCAGCCACCGCCGGCGACCGGGCCGGGGCTCGTCCGTGCCGGTCTCGTCCGACGCCGGGTCACCGGGCGCGGGATCGACGGCGACGTCGGCCGGGTCGGCCGGGGTGGGGTCGCTCATGTCGTCCTCCGGGCTCCAGGTGCAGTACACGCAGAGTAAGCGCGCGCGGTCGCGGTCTGTCGGGCTGCGAAGGTCGGCTCACCCGTTCGAGCAGCGGGAACCCGCGCCGGCCGCGAGGTGGTGACGGCCCTCGACCGGGCGCGCGACCACCCGGCGTCACCGGGCGGGGCAGCGACGGGCGCGCCGATCACCGGGCGCCGCGTCGCTGCGGTCCTCAGTGGCGGGTGCCGCTGTAGCGGATGACCTGCCCGCTGCCGACGCTGCGCGCGGTGGCGAGGCAGAGCGTGGCCCGGCGGTGGACCTCGCTGGCCGACGTGTCAGGGGAGAGCCCGGCGATGCCGGCGCAGGCCGTCAGGCCCGGGATCTCCACCCCGAGCACGGTGCGGATCAGGCGGTTGGCAGCGGTCTCGGCGTCCGGGGCGGCGCCGTTGAGCACGACGGCGAACTCCGTGGGGCCCGAGCGGGCGATCCAGTCGTCGCTGCGCAGGTCCGCGGAGAGCGCGCCCGCGACCCGGTCGAGGTGGCTGCCCGGCATCGGCCAGCCGGTGTCGCGGTGCAGCAGGCCGACGAGGACCAGCGCGGCAGGTGCGACGTCCGAGGACGGGGAACGCTCGGCGAGGTGGTCGAGCAGCGTGGCCCGGGTGGGGAGCAGGGTGACGGCGTCGGTGACGACCGCGGAGGTGAGCTGTGGCAGGTCCCCGTGGTCGACCGTGGTGGTGGCGGTCGGCATGGAGGAGTTGTCGACCCGGGCAGCGGATCGGTTGACCTCCGCGACCATCCCCTCCCTCGCCCGGGGGAGAGCGGGACCGCCCGACGTTTGAGGCCCGGCGGCTCAGCCGCCGAGGACGGCGGTGATGCTGGCGATCACGGACTCGATCGGGTCGCCGGTCGGCTCGGCGGCCCGGCTGGTCGGGGTGGTCGCGTCGGTGGTCACCGGCGCGACCTCCTGCTCCGCCGTGGTCCGAGTGGGCGCGGCCTGGTCCTCGGGCACGCTCGCCTCCGGCGTGCCGGCGGTGGGAGAGCCGCCGGCCTGCGTCGTCGGATCGGTGGTCGGGCCGGTGCCCGGGGCGGGGCTCGGTGCGCTCCCGGCGGCGGTGGGCACGGTCGACCCGCCGTCGGGCGTCAGTGGTGCGCCCGGGGCGCTCTGCCCACCGACAACCGGCGGGGCGCTCGCGGTGGACGACGGTCCGGCGCCCGGCGTGCCGCCGTCCGGGGTGGGACCGGAGGAGGTCGAGCCGGACGGGGTGGAGCCGGACGGGGTGGAGCCGGACGAGGTGGAGCCGGACGGGGCGGAGCCGGCCGTGGCCGGGCCCGCGGTGCCGGTGCCGGCGGAGGTGCTCCCGGACGGGGTGCTCGGGCCGCCGGTTCCCGCCGTGACGGAATCGGGCTCCGCGGTCGGGCTGGGCGTGATGGACGCGGCCAGGACGCCGCCGCGGCTCAGTGCCTCGAGGGTGTCCTCGGCCTGGTCGGGGTTGGCGGCGACCTCCGCGGCGACGGCGTCGTGCAGGCCGAGCGCGCTGCTGGAGCGGGCGAGCACCGGGGCCATCGCGATGGCGAGGAGGGCCGTGCCGGCGACCAGTCGCTGCGGGGTGCGGCTGCGGGTGCGCACCCGGGCGTCCGGATGGGTGGCGGGCGCGGCGTCGGCCGCGTGCCGGCGGCGCACCGGTTCGACGACGGCAGGTGCTGCGACGGGCTCCGGGCGCGCGGCGACGGCGCGGTGGCGCCCGGTCTCGGTGAGCGCGGCCGATGCCTCGACGCGGCGATGGCGGCCCGCTGTCTCCGGGCCGTGCTGTGCGCTGTGCACTGTGTGTCCCCCCGTGTGCGCCGGTCCCCGAACCGACTTACCGGAAGGTAATTCGTATGGCAGTGAGTGCCTAGACACTCACGGCGTGTCGCCAACGACACGCCGATCCGCCGGGTGGGCGGTCGCGGTCCCCGGGTGGCGGGCGGCGAGGGCGGCCAGCCAGAGGTCCTCGACCCGGGGGAAGACGGCGTCCGCGCTGTACCGCTGCTCGAACGTGGTCAGCGCCGCGGCGGCCAGCTCCGCGCGCCGTCCCGGGTCGTCGAGCACCGACTGCAGCGCCGTCCGGAAGGCCTCGACGTCCGACGGCGGGACGACGATCCCGCGGCCGCCCTCGAGCACCGCGGCGATCCCCCCGACGTCGGTGGAGATGACGCAGTTCCCCCGGGCCATCGCCTCCAGGATGAACATCGGCATCGCCTCGTCGCGCGAGGGCAGCACCGCGATCCGGGACCGGTCCAGCAGCGCCATCAGCTCCTCGTGCGCCAGCGAGCCGGCCATCCGCACCCCGGGGATCCCGGCACGCACCAGCTGCTCGTCCCGCACGGGCCCGGCCACCACGAGCTCCCAGCCCGGGGCGGACGCCTGCTCCCAGGCGTCCTGGAGCACGTCGATGCCCTTGCGGTGCGACACGACGCCGCCGAACACCACCAGGTCCTGCTTCTCTGCCGGCCGGCTGGACGGGATCGCGTTCGGGACCAGCACCACCCGCTCGGCCGGCACGAAGCGGGTGGCCACCTCGGTCGACTCGTCGGAGAGCGTGATGACCCGGTCGGCACCGCGCAGCGTCCACCCGGTCACCCGCGGGTGCGCCGCGGCGAACCGGGCGAAGGAGCTGCCGTGCAGGTGGGCGACGGTCGCGACGCCGCGGGCGTGCGCGATCCGCATCAGCAGCCCCTCGCGGTAGAACGACCCGCGCTCGGACAGGTGCGCCACCACCACCGACGACCCGCGCGGCAGCCGCAGCACCCGCAGCAGCGCGCCGGCCGCCTTCCCCGCCGCGGCCCGGTGGTCGCCGGGGTCGCCGCGCGAGGTGATCACCGCGACGTCGACCCGGGGGAACGGCCACGCCAGGTAGCCGTTCACCACCTGGGTCATCCCGCCGGCGATGTCCCCGACCCGGCCCAGGTGGTGCACGGTCGGCCGAGAGGCGCCCACCGTCAGCTCGCGATCGGGTCGGCGACCGGCCGCGGCGCCGTCGGTGGGGCCTGGCCGGTGAGCACCTGCAGCACGTCGTCCCGGTGGCCGCGCAGCCGGGCCCGCGCCTCGAGCAGGCTGCCGAACACCTCCGCCCGCCGTGCTGCCAGCGCCTCGAGCCGGGCGACCAGCGCATCGAGGGAGGTGCCCGAGGCGTCGACCGTCACGTCGTCGATCCCGATGGTGCGGAAGTGCCGGTCGATCTTGTCCGACGGCGCGACCAGCGAGCCCACCGGCACCGCGCCCTCGGTGAAGGCGCCGATGACCACGTGCAGCCGGTCCGACAGCGCCATCGCGGTGCGGGCGTAGAGCTCGCGCAGCCGCTGCTCCTGCGCCAGGTGCCCGGTGCCGTCCCAGGTGAGCGCCTGCCCACCGAGGTCGGCGGCCAGCTGCCGGGTGCGGGCGTCGTCGGTCTCCACCTGGGTGACCGCCCAGACCTGCAGGCCGTGCAGTTCCGCGTAGCGGCGCACCCCCTCGATCCACGCCGGGCTCGGGTACGGGCGGTCGGGCTGGTCGCCGCGCATCGACACGACGAGCACCCTGCGGGTCGCGGCATCAGTGGCGAACCGGGCCACCGCGGCGTCGTCCGCGCCCTCCCCGAAGGCGAGGTCGGGCATCACCGCCCCGCTGCCCATGTACTCGCCGGTCGTCAGGTCGCGCCACAGCGTGACGTCGGACAGCGCGATCGACGGGCGCATCAGCGCCCGCGGGACCGCGGCGTAGTTGCGGGTGCCGACCCCGGCCCGGACGGCCCGGCCGCCACGCAGCCGCAGGGCCACCAGCAGCGGCAGCATCGACAGGTGCTCCTTCATCCCGACCAGCGTCAGCTGGATCTCGCCGGGCTTGAACACGTAGGCGGCCCGGCCGCGCAGCGCGGCCGACAGCGCCTCCCGGTACCACTCCCCGAGCGAGCGGTAGACCCGGTCGTCGGGACCCAGGCCCAGGCCCTCGTCGTAACCGGCGGGGGAGGGGCCGACGTAGACGTGCAGCTCGCCGGCCGGCCGGACCCAGTCCAGCAGCTGGCGGCGCAGGACGATGTCGCCGATGTTCTCGTACTGACCACGGCCGATCGCGAACACCTTCACCGCAGCGCCTCTCGGGTCGGGGATGGGACGTCGCGGGAGCACGCGCTGGCCGTTCAGCACCGTCTCGCCGATCCTGCGACCGACCCTAGGGGCGCGGACGCCGTCGTCCCACGGCTGGACCGGAGACGTAACCGACCGTTCACCAGGGCGGACGCCGGCGGTGAGCCCGCTCACCTGTTCCCGGCGGCGAGCACCTTCCGGTAGGCGCGCAGCGACGTCCGGGCCGTCGCGGCCAGCGCCAGCCGCTTCGCGTCGCGCCGGCGGGCCAGCAGCGCGAACTCGCGCGGGCCCAGCCGGGGCCGCAGCCGGCGCAGGAGCCCGGCCCGCTCCTCGTCGGACCAGGCGCCGGTGACGGCGTCCTTGATGCCGGACAGCGTCAGGTAGCGGACGACGAAGTAGCGGTGCTCGTCGGTCCCGGTCAGCGGCGGCTGCACGGTGGCCGCCACCCGGTCGACGACGCCGGCGATGAGCTCCAGCGACTCGGCCCGGCGCGACCTCGAGGTGATGATCGAGCTGCTGCGGATGCGGTACTCGTAGACGGTCTCGGGCAGGAAGGCGACCCGTCGGGCGGCGGCCAGCGACTGGGCGGTCATCGCGAGGTCGGACTGCACCCGGGCCGGCGTGAACTCGATGCCCAGCAGCAGCTCCCGGCGGAACAGCTTGTTCCACAGGTGTCCGGTGACGTCGCCGGTGAGCAGCAGCCGGAACGCCTCCCGCCCGTCGACCGGCGGGCTGCTGGGCGCGAGGTGCCGGCTCGGGGCCCTGCCGCTCGCGTGGGTGACGTCGGCAGCGGCCACCACGACGTCGGTGTCGGCGCCCTGCGCGGCCGCGGCGACCAGCCGGGCGGCGGCATCGGAGGGCCAGGCGTCGTCGGAGTCGACGAACCAGACCCAGGTCCCGCTGGCCGCCTCGACGCCGTGCCGGCGGGCGCGCGCGACGCCGCCGTTCTCGGCGAGCGGCCGGAAGACCACCCGCGGGTCGCGGTCGGCGGCGGCCTGGGCGATAACCCGGGAGCCGTCGGACGAGCCGTCGTCGACGATCACCAGCTCGACGTCGACGCCCCGCTGGGCGAGCACCCGCTCGACCGCGTCCTCGAGGTGCGCCTCGTCGTCGAACACCGGCAGGACGACGCTGACCAGCGCGGTCACGCGTACACCGGGAGGGCGAAGGTGACCCGCTCGTCCCAGGGCCGGGCGAACCGGCGGACGAACCGCTCGGCGTGGGGCAGGTTCATCGGGTGGTCGCCCTCCACGGTCTGGGGCACGCCGGCGGTGACCGAGGTGACGAGGCCGACGTGCACCGGCCGGGTCTCGTCGCCGCGGTGGTAGAAGACCAGCGCGCCGGGTTGCGGGGTCGGGCCGACCCGGCCGGCCTGCGCGAGGGCGGCGTGCAGGGTGGCGGGGTCGGCGGTCGGCGGGACGCCGTTGTCGCGCAGCAGCCAGCACACGTAGCTGCTGCTCCAGGCGGCGGAGGTCACGCCGGACCAGGCGCTCCACGGGCTGCCGAGCAGCCGCCCGCCGGTGCTCTGCTCCACCGCCGCGAGGACCGCGTCCAGCGTCCCCGCCACGACGGGCGGTGCCGGGGGCGGAGCGGCCGGGGGCAGCGGTGTGCTGCCGGCCGGCCCCGACGTCGGGGTTCCGGTCCGGGTCGCGACGACGAGCCCCGCGCCGCCGGCGGCCAGCGCCGCGGCGCCGGCCGCGAGGAAGGCCCGCCGGGACAGCGGCGGCCGGCGGTGCGGCGGCTCCGCGGGCAGCTCGTCGTCCCGGGCCTCGACGGTCAGGTCCTGGGTCACGCGAGCACGCCGTCCCGGTAGGAGCGCGGGTCGGCCTCCTCGACGGTCAGGTCCTGGGTCACGCGAGCACGCCGTCCCGGTAGGAGCGCGGGTCGGCCTCCTCGACGGTCTCCGCGATCCGGTGACCGGTGAAGAGCACCGACACCCGGTCGAACCGGTCGTTGACCCGGTACAGCTGCAGGTCGGTGCGGAACGGCTCGGAGTCCGGTCGCAGCAGCACCCGGGGCAGCCGGACCGTGCCGGTGGTCAGCTGCACCGGGCGCACGGCGGTCGACTCGCCCTGGTTGACGTACGTCTCGACCCAGCCCTCCTCGATCGACGACGACGCCCGCACCCGGAACACCACGTCGGTCCACCGGCCACGCCGGTAGGGCAGCGCCAGGAACGCCACCGGGTCGCCGGGGTTGAGCTCGTTGCCCCGGACGGCGAACTCGTCGACCGGGTCGTCGACCGTGCGCCGGTTCGCGTGCAGCACGAACGGCGACCCCTGCTCGTAGGGCGGGCCGTAGAACTGGAACAGGGCGATGTAGCCGGTCGCCCGGTCGCCCGGGTTCGTCGGGTCGTCGTCGGGGAAGACGGTGGGGAAGTCCGGCGGGGGCAGGAAGGCGAAACCGACGCAGAACTCGTCGCCCTCGACGACCGTGCGCGGGCTGGAGGACTGGAAGCGGACCGTGGTGTCCGTCGGCTGGTCCTCGTCGCGCTTCGCGGAGTTCGGCACCGAGACCGCGACCACCCGACGGGCCGCGCCGAGCACGGGGTCGTCCTGCACCTCGGCGTAGGCGCTGCCGACCACGACGGCGTGGCTCTCCCGCCAGCGCTCGGTCGACCCGCTGTAGTCCGCGGCCCAGGCCAGCTCCGGCCGCCAGCCACCGGCCGCGGCCCGGCTGCCCGCGGCGGACGAGCGGTTCGCCGTGGTCACCGCGACGTGGGGGGCGTCGACCTGGACGCCGTCCACCTCGGCCCGCGCGGTGATCCAGAACAGCGCGTCCGAGGGCGCCGCCACGTCGGGGTCGACGAGCTTGCGGGTGGTGTCCCAGCGCACCCGGTACTCCCGGTCCCGCACCCGGGTGGCCGTCCGGGTGCCGGCCTCGGGGAGCCCGATGACGACGGTCACCTCGCCCACCTCGCTGCCGCCGGACACCCGGACGGTGACGTCGACCGTGCCGCTGACGCGGTCGCCGTCCGACGGCGAGGTCACGGCGATGGAGGCCACGGGTCTCCTCTGGGCACGACGGGCTCGGGCGACGGGATCGGGCGGGTGCCGGGACTGCGTCGTCGGAGTCTCCGCCGGTCCGCGGGGGCCACCGGAGGGGGTCCGGGGTGGCCGCGGTGGGGGCCGGTGCGGCCGATGATGCGCGAGCCGCCGGGGCCTGTCAAAGCCCCCGGCGGCGCGTTCCCGGGCCCCGGGCCAGCGCGTGTTACGGGCCGTGACCGGGCAGGTGAACGTTGCGCGACCTGCGTTGTCACCGCCTGGTCGCGCGGTTAGCTTTCGACCGCATCACTCGACGAGGTCGACGGGCGGGCGTCCACCCCGTCGTGGCCCCCGCCGGGGAGGACACACGTGAACACCTGGCGCCCCGAGGCCGACGAGCCCCCGACGTCCCGGCCCGGCTTCAGCCGCCGGACCGTGCTGACCGGCGCCGCCGCCGGTCTGGCCGCCGTCGCGATCGGCTCCCAGCCCGCGCAGGCCGCGCCGGTGTACACCCCGATCCCGAAGCTGCCCGGCGAGGTGTCCCGCACCGACACCCGGACGACCCGGCTCGGCAAGAAGCCGTTCGAGACGATCGACGTCGTCTGGGGCACCGACACCGCCCGGCTCTACGTGCCGTGGGCGACGCCGCCGAAGGCGAGGGCCAAGGGCGGGGTCGTGTGGTTCTACCACTCCAACGGCAGCACCCACACCGCGCTGGACGGCGCCTACAACTACGGCGCGATGATGGCGGTCGACCAGGGCGCGGTGTGCATCTGCCCGTTGTTCGGCGGGCCCAGCACCTGGACGACGCAGGCCGCGCTGACCCACCAGGTGAACTGGTCGAAGTACGTGAGCGGCGTGTTCACCGTCGGCGTCGCGTTCGCCCGGGCCAACTCCGGGGGCGCCGCGCTGATGACCTACGCCTACGCCACGAACCTGGTGCCGGCGCTCAAGGGCATCTACCTGGCCAACGGCACCTACGACATGGAGGAGCTGTACTCCCGCGACCCCGGTCGCATCGGCCCGCCCTACGGCGACGACCCGGCGCTGATCGCGGCCACCAACCCGGCGCGGCTGCCGCAGGCCTCCTGGACCGGCAAGCGGTTCAAGGCCGTCGTCTCGCTGGTCGACCCCGTCGTCCCGCCCACCCGGCACGGGCTGGCGATGGCCGACCTGGCGCGCCCGGTGGCGACCGACGTCCGCGTCCAGCAGCACGACCAGGGGCACGTGGTGCCGAGCTGGACGCAGCAGGACATGATCTCCACCTTCGCCTCCTGGCTGTGACCGGCGGCCCGGACGCCGGCCGGACGGGGACGGCGCCCCGGCTGGTCGTGCTGCACTCGCTGCGGCCGCCGGACGGCACCACCAAGTACGTCGACCAGATGGTGGACGGCGCCGCGCCGGAGGTCGACGTCCGGTTCTTCTCCTGGCGGACCGCGCTGCGCGAGCGCTACGACGTGCTGCACGTGCACTGGCCCGAGCTGCTCATCCGGGACAGCCGGCGGCCCTACCTGCGGGTGGTCCGGCGACGGCTGCTCGACGTGCTGCTGCTGCGGCTCCGGCTGCAGCGGATCCCGCTGGTCTGGACGGCGCACAACGTGCACCCGCACGAGGCGGGCACCGCGGCCGAGCAGCGGTCGCTGCGCCGGTTCACCCGGGCGATCGACCTGGTGGTGCGGCTCAACCCGGCCAGCCCGGTGACCGCCGGGCGGGACGACGTGACCATCCCGCACGGCCACTACCGCCAGCGGTTCTCCCGGTACCCGCTGCCCGACGCCGAGCCCGGCCGGGTCCTCTACTTCGGGATCATCCGGCCCTACAAGGGCATCGACACCCTCATCGACGCCTTCGCCGAGGTGCCGGGGGAGGACCTGCGGCTGCGCGTGGTCGGCAAGCCGCACGAGGGCCAGGCGGAGATGGTGGAGGCCGGCACCGCCCGCGACCCCCGGGTCAGCAGCCTGCTCCGGTACGTCGACGACGACGTCCTGGTCGAGGAGATCCGCCGGGCGCAGCTGGTCGTGCTGCCCTACCGCGGGGTCATGCACAACTCGGGGTCGCTGCTGGCCGCGCTGTCCCTGGACCGCCCGGTGCTGGTGCCGGCGTCGCCGACCAACGAGGCGCTGGCCGAGGAGGTCGGGCCGGGGTGGGTGCTGCAGTACCGGGGCGAGCTCACCGCGGAGGTGCTGCGCGACGCCATCGACCGAACCACCGACCTGCCGGCCGGCGGCCCGCGGCTCGACGACCGGGACTGGGACGAGGTCGGCCGGCGCCACGCCGAGGCCTACCGCCGGGCGCGGGCGCTCCGCGGCCACCGGTGAGCGGTGCACCCGTGAGCGGCGGCAGGGGGCTGGCCGGGTCGGCGTCCCGCGGGGCCGTGGTCACCCTGGTCGGCCAGGCGGTCCGGGTCGTGGTGCAGCTGGCCGGCATCGTCGTCCTCGCCCGGCTGCTGTCCCCGGAGGACTACGGGCTGGTCGCGATCGTCGCGGCGATCATCGGGTTCGGCGAGATCTTCCGGGACTTCGGGCTCTCCTCCGCCGCGATCCAGGCCCGGGTGCTCACCGACGGCCAGCGGGACAACCTCTTCTGGCTGAACACCGGCATCGGCGGGGTGCTGGCCGTGCTGGTCTGCGCGGCCGCGCCGCTGCTGGCCGCCGCCTTCGACGACGACCGGCTGGTGCCGCTGGCCATGGCGCTGTCGGCCACCTTCCTGCTCAACGGCATCTCCACGCAGTACCGGGCGATGCACGCCCGCCACCTCCGCTTCGGCCGGCTCGCCCTGTCCGAGATCACCGGTCAGCTGGCCGGGGTCGCGCTCGGCATCACCGCGGCGGCGCTGGGTGCCGGCTACTGGGCGCTCGTCGTCCTGCAGCTCGGCCAGCTGGTGGTCACCCAGGTGCTGCTGGTCGCCACCAACCGCTGGCTGCCCGGCCGCCCGCGCCGGGACGAGTCGATCCGGCCCTTCGTCGGCTACGGCGCCCAGCTCATCGGCGCCCAGCTGCTCAACCACCTGGCCAGCAACGTCGACACGCTGACCATCGGCGCGCGCTTCGGTGCCGTGCCGGCCGGCCTCTACAACCGGGCCTTCCAGCTGGTGATGATGCCGCTGCTGCAGGTGCAGATGCCCTCGACCCGGGTCGCCCTGCCGGTGCTCTCCCGGCTGCAGGACCAGCGCGAGCGGTTCGCCGACTTCCTGCTCTTCGGCCAGGTCGTGCTGCTGAGCCTGATCGGCACGGTGTTCGGCGTCCTCGTCGCCCAGGCGCCCGACGTCGTACACCTGGCGCTGGGCCCGCAGTGGCCGGAGGTCGTCCCGCTGCTGCGCATCCTGCTGGTGGCCGGCTTCTTCCAGGCGGCCGGCTACGCCACCTACTGGGTCTTCCTGGCCAAGGGCCTCACCCGGACCCAGTTCGTCTACGCCCTGGTCACCCGGCCGGTCGTGGCCGCCATGGTCGTCGCGGGGTCGGTCTGGGGCCTGCGCGGCGTGGCGGTCGCCTACGCCGCCGGGGCGGCGCTGTCCTGGCCGACCGCCCTGCTGTGGATCCGCCGCGCGTCCGACGCCCCGGTCGGCCGGATGTTCGGCAACGGCCTGCGCGCCCTCGTCGTGTTCGGCACCGCCTCGGCGGTCTCCTGGCTGAGCACGCGGGAGCTGCCCGCCGACGCGCACGTCCTCCGGCTGCTGGTCGGTGCGCTGGTGCTGGTCGCCGTGGCCGGCCTCCTCGTCCTGCTGTGGCCCGCCTACCGCCGCGACGCGCGGCGGATGTGGTCGCTGCGCGAGCACCTCGGTCGCCGCCGTGGCCGGCACGGCCGCCCGGCGCGGGGGGAGGCCCGGGGCCGCCACGCCGCCGGCGCCGCCCCGACCAGCACCCGTGAGGCCGGTGGGCCGCTCGCGTCCGCCGGTGCCGTCGCCGGCTCCGGCCGGCCCGATCGAGAGGCCGGCGCATGAAGCAGCTCGTCTCGCGGCTCGCCCGGGTCGGCAGGCGCGCCGTGGTCGCCTCCGGCGTCCCGGCCCGCACCGACCGGCTGGTCGTCAGCCGGAACGCCCGCGGTGCGGCCCGCGCGCCGGGGGCGGGGACCCACCTGGTCCTCGCCGCCCCCGGTGGCGGCAACATCGGCGACCAGGCGCTGCTGGAGGCGCTGCTGGAGAACACCGCCGGGCCGGTGTCGCTGGTCGTCCCCGACGCCGCGCAGGTGCAGCTCCCGGCGGAGTTCGCGGACCGGGTCGAGCTCCTGGTGATCCCGCACCTGGTCTACGGCACCGGTCGGGCGCACCTGGCCGCGGTGGCCCGGTTCGGCCGCGCGCTGGCGTCGGCCACCGACCTGTCGGTGGTCGGCGCCGACGTGATGGACGGCCGGTACTCCCTGCCGGCGTCGGTGCGGCGGTCCACGCTGGCCACCGCCGCGGCCCGGGCCGGCGTGCCCACCCGGGTCGTCGGGTTCAGCTGGAGCGACCGCGCCCGCCCCACCGCCCGGCGCGCGCTCGCCCGGGCCGGTCGCAGCGGCGTGCGGCTGCTGCTGCGCGACCCGCTCTCCGCCGAGCGGGCCCGCCGCGACGGCATCGCCCCGGTGGAGGAGGTGGCCGACGTGGTGTTCGCCGCCCGGTCGGTCGACCGGTCGGCCGCCGACGAGCTGCTCGCCGGCGTCACCGGACCGGTCGCGCTGGTCAACGCGAGCGGGCTGCTCGCCGGCCGGCTGGACCAGACCGAGGACTACGTGCGCATCGTCGAGGGCCTGCGCCAGCGCGGCCTGCACGTCGTCCTGCTGCCGCACGTGTCCCGCCGGCCCGGCGACGACGTCACCGCCTGCGCCGCCGTCGCCGCCCGGGTCGGCACCGACCGGGTGAGCCAGGTGCACCGGCTGCTCACCCCGGCGCAGGTCCGCGGGCTCACCGAGCGGGCCGCGGTCACCGTGACCGGGCGGATGCACCTGGCGGTCATGTCGCTGCTGAACGGCGTCCCGGCGATCACCCTGGCCACCCAGGGCAAGGTCGAGGGGCTCGTGCAGCTGTTCGCCGCGCCCGAGCTGTGCGTCGACCCCCGCGCCGGCTTCGCCGCCACCGTGCTCGACGTCGTCGACCGGGTGCTCCCCGAGGGCTCCGACGTCCGGACGTCGATCCGCGCCGCGCTGCCCCGGGTGGTCGAGCTCGCCCGGCGCAACGTCGACGGCCTGCCGGCGGTCGAGCTCAGCCGGGGTGCCGCGTAGTGGCCGGCACCGTCCGGGGCGCGCTGGCCAGCTCCCTCGCCGGCAGCCCCGTGTGGACGCCGAAGACCCGGGCCCGGCTGCTCCGTCTCCTCGGGGTGCGGGTGCGCGGCGGCGCGCGGGTGTACCCGTGGATCCGGTTCACCGGCGGCGTCGACCACCTCGAGCTGGGCCGCGGCTGCTTCCTCAACGTCAACGTCACCATCGGCGCCAACGCGGCCGTCGTGCTCGGCGAGCGGGTGCACCTGGGGCCCGGCG
This sequence comes from Modestobacter versicolor, assembly GCF_014195485.1. Lineage (NCBI taxonomy): Bacteria > Bacillati > Actinomycetota > Actinomycetes > Geodermatophilales > Geodermatophilaceae > Modestobacter > Modestobacter versicolor. Next base: position 2,776,675 of record NZ_JACIBU010000001.1, on the reverse strand, counting down.
TCAGCCTGCTGCCGACCACCCACGAGCTCGGTGGTCCCGACCAGCGGGCCGGCGCGGTCACCAGCGCCCCCATCACCATCGGCGACGGCGCGTGGCTGGGGGCCGGGGTGACCGTGCTGGGCGGGGTCACCGTCGGTGCCGGCTGCGTGGTCGCCGCCGGCGCGGTGGTCAGCGAGGACACCGAGCCCGACGCCGTCTACGGGGGTCTGCCGGCCCGGCTGATCCGCCGGCTGCCCGGGTGAGGCCACGGGCACGCACCCGGCCGGCGGTCGCCGAGGTCAGTTCACCGGGACTTCACACGGCTGCCCCACAGGACCCACGGGGGCTCGTTAACGTCCGCAGCGGGTGGAGGTGCGGCCTCCCTGTCGTGGCGGTGCTGCCACTCGACGAGCTCGACGCCCGGGACCGGGCGGTCGGCACGAGGAACGGAACGCTGCGATGGCCATGACCGCGGGGAGCACTGCGCCGCCGGCGCGGGGCGGCTGGACCGACCCCACCAAGGGCCTGGCGATGTTCATGGTCGTCGCCTACCACGTCACCCTCTACCTGCAGAGCGCCGACGTGGACGCCGTCCTCGGCCGGGCCAAGGCCGTCTTCGAGCTGTTCCCGATGCCGGCGTTCTTCCTGATCGCCGGCATCTTCGCCGGCCGGCACGGTGAGTTCCGGCTCGGTGACCTCTGGCGCCGACGGCTGCTGTCGCTGCTCTACCTCTACGTGCTGTGGTCGGTCGTCCGCACCGTCTTCTACCTGGTCGTCCCCGGCCTGAACGGCGAGCTCGGCGAGATCGACGCGACCGACCCGCTGGCGCTGCCGCTCATCCTGCTCTGGCCCAGCAGCAGCTACTGGTTCCTCTACGCGCTGTTCCTGTTCACCCTGCTGCGCCACCTGGTGGCCCGGGCGCCGGTGTGGGCCCAGCTGGCGGGCTCCGGCGTCGTCTCCACGCTGTTCACCACCGGGGTCGTCGACACCGGGAACATCGGCTGGAACCGCGTCGGCGCGCTGTTCTTCTTCTTCGTCCTGGGTGCGGTCCGCGCGCAGTGGATCCGCCGGGCGGTCACCGCCGCCCGGCCGGTGCACCTGCTGCTGGCGCTCGTCGCCCTCGCGGTGGTGACCGGGCTGATCGTGCTCGGCCTGAGCTCGGTGCCCTTCGTCGTCCTGGCCGGGCAGACCGTCGCCGTCGCTACCGGGATCCTGGTCTGCGCCCAGCTGGTGCGCTTCCGGGCGTTCTCCCGGCTGAGCACGCTGGGCACCAACAGCCTGAAGGTCTACCTGCTGCACCTCTACGTCATCGTGCCGGCGGTCGCCCTGATCGGCCTGGCCGACACCGCCGCGTGGCCGCGGTCGGTGGCCGTCGGCGTGCAGGTGGCGCTCACGGCCGCGACCCTCGTGGCCTCCCTCCTGCTCGCCCGGCTCACCAGCCGGGTGCGCTGGCTCTACGCCCCGCCCGGCTGGCTCCGCCGCTCCCGCCTCGGCACCGCCCGCCCGAGCACCCCTGCCCCGGTGCCCGCCCCCGTCGCCGGACCGCCGGAGGCCGTCCTGGCCCCGCCGACCGGCACCCCGCTCCCGTCCCCACTGGCACCGCCGCCGGCCGAGGCACCCGTGTTCACCCCACCCGAGAGGAGCCGCGAGTGAAGACCCCGCCGCTGCCCGACCTCCGACCGGCCGCCCCCCGCAAGCTCCTGCTGGCCGCCTCCACCGGAGGGCACCTCGCGCAGCTGGTCCGGCTCGCCCCCGGGCTGGGCGCCACCGACGACTCGCTGTGGATCAGCTTCCGCAACAACCAGAGCGAGTCGCTGCTCGACGGTCGCAACGTGCTCTACGTGCCCTACATCCAGCCCCGCGACGCCCGCACCGTCGCGCAGGCCTTCCGGCAGATCGTCCCGGCCGTCCGCGCCGGGGGGTTCGAGGCCGCCGTGAGCACCGGCTCGGCGCTGGCGCTGGCCGCGCTCCCGGCCGCCCGGCTGGCCGGTGTGCCGCCGCTCTACATCGAGAGCGTGTCGCGCACCCAGGGCCCCTCGCTCAGCGGGCGGCTCATCGCCGGGCTGCGGGTGGCGCAGACCCGGACCCAGCACCCCTCCTGGTCCGGTGGCCGGTGGGGGGTGCACCCCAGCGTCTTCTCCACCTACGAGAGCGTCCCCCGCCGCGAGCGCCTGCCGGAGCGGCCGCGGTTGTTCGTCACCCTGGGCACGATCCGGGGTTACGGCTTCCACGCGCTGCTGGACCGGGTCCTCGAGCTCGGCATCGCCGGCGAGGACACCGTCTGGCAGCTCGGTGACACCACGCCGCGCGTCGACCTGCCCGGCACCGTGCACCGGGAGGTCTCCGGCGCCGACTTCGAGCGCTACGCCACCGAGGCCGACGTCGTCATCACGCACGCCGGCGTCGGCACCGTGATGTGCCTGCTCGACCTGGGGATCTCGCCCATCGCGGTGGTGCGGCGCCGGTCGCGGGCCGAGCACGTCGACGACCACCAGCAGCAGCTCGCCCAGCTCATGCGGGACACCGCCATCGGCCACGCGGTCGAGGTCGAGGACCTCGACCGCACCGTGGTCCTGGCCGCCGCGGGCTGCGCGGTCAACCGGCTCGCCGCCGACCCGGACATGGCGGCCTGACGGCGGGTCACCACCCCACCCCGACGCCCCACCTGACGCCCGCGGCCACCGGCCGCGGGCGTCAGTGCTGCGGGGTCAGTGCTCCGGCGACGGGCCGGCCGGCTCGGGGGCGGTCCAGCGGTGGCGCCCGCCGGGCCGCTGCTCGGCGTCCTCCACCGGGAGGACGCCGACCGCCGGCACCTGCTCGTCGCGGGCGGTGCGCCGGAAGGACGCGACCACCCCGGCGGCGGCGAAGACGAACGGGAACGACGGCGTCGACACGAACACCGGCGCCGCCGTCGTCTCGACCAGCAGCAGCACCATCCAGCCGAGGCCGGTGACCCTCAGCCAGCGGACCAGCACGTCCTCGTCGGCGCGGGTGCGCCGGCACAGCGAGACCGCGAGGCAGACCAGGCCGGCGGCGAAGAAGGCCGCGCCGATCCAGCCGGCCTCGCCGAAGACGGCCGGCCACTGGGTGTCGTTGAGGAACTGACCGCCGTCCGGTCCGGGGCCCAGCCCGTACCGGCCGGGGAAGCCCAGGGCGTAGTACAGCGGGCTGTAGTCGGTGGCCGCGGTGGCGCTGCCGTACCGGCCGAAGCCCGCGCCGAAGGGGAAGTACTGCGCGGCGACGGTGACCCCGCCCTGGGTGAGCAGCGAGCGGGCCGAGTCCTGGGTGAGGTAGAGGTCCAGGTCGCCACCGATCAGCGAGACCAGCGGCGGGACGGCGACGATCGCCGCGAGCGGCAGCGTGCAGACCAGCGCGGCGACCCCGGCCGGACGGAGGAACCGCACCCCGACGATGCCGAGGGTGGCCAGCAGGCCCACGATCGACTTCACCTGCAGCGTCAGGAACGCCAGGCCACCGCTGAGCAGCACCAGCACGGTGTTGCCCAGCGAGCGGCGCACGACCAGGCCGTAGACCAGCCCGCCGACGGCGAGGACGCCGCAGAACCGGCTGAACGCGGCCGGGTGCTGGAAGATCCCGTTGAGCGCCGGGACGGGGCCGAGGAAGCTGATCGGCGGGTTGCCGGTGGTGAGCTGCGCCCAGGGCCCCGGGGCGACCAGGTTCACCGCGCCGCTCAGCGCGACCACGACCACCACGGTGATCCCGGCCCGGACCAGGGAGACCAGGTCCTCGCGGGTCCAGCGCAGCTGCGCCAGCGCGAAGGCGAACACGACGCCCTTGACCGCGATGTAGGCCGCAGGCACCGCGGTCCCGGCGGGCACCTCCGCCAGCGCGGCGCTGAGCAGGCCGGCGGCGAGGTAGCCGAGGAACCAGCCCGACCCGGGGAGCCAGACCAGCCGGCCCTCCGTGACCAGCCGGCGGGTGCTGAACGCGACCGCGGCCAGCGCGACCAGCCCCTCGTCGGCGTAGCTGCCGGCGGCGCCGAGGGTGTTCTGCAGCGGCGTCGACAGGATGATCGCCACCATCGTCAGCAGCGCGAACGCCTTCGGCCGGGAGGCGGCGACGAGCACGAGCACCAGCCCGCCCAGGACGGCGACCGGCACCTCGGGCCCGAGCAGCGACGACCCGGTCAGCGCCGCGGTGAGCAGCGCCCCCAGCGCGGCCCAGGCGAGTTCCGAGCCGCGGCGGGGCCGGCGGGCGGGGCGGCCCGGGCCGGGCGGCGGGGTCTCCGTCGGCGTGGCGGTCCCTGCCGTCATCGGCGGGCCTTGCTCCCCGCGGACAGGGCCTGCCGGAACACGATCACCAGGAAGGCCACCAGCAGACCGACGGCGAGGGCGATGCCCAGGTTCACCAGCAGCCGCGGCGACGACGGGGCGTTGGGGATCTCCGGGGCCTCGACCACCGAGGCACTGGCGCCGACCGGGCCGCCCTGGCCCTGGATCTGCTCGATCAGGCTGGCGCTGATCGCGTTGGCCAGCTCCGCGGCGTCCTCGCCGGAGTCCGCGGTGACCGTCAGCACGATGATGGAGGTGTCCGGGATGGGCGCGGCCGTGACGTCGTCGGTCAGCTCGGTGGACGCCACGTCGACGCCGGACGCCTCGATCGCCGGGTCGAGCACGGAGGGGGTCTCCGCGAGGGCCGCGTAGGTGGGGATCTGGTCGGCGACGACCGCGGCGGCCTGCGAGACGTTGACCCCGGCGTCGGCGGTGACGGTGGGCGTCACCAGCACCTTCGTCTCGGTCTCGTAGCTGACCGGGCTGGCGGCCGTCAGACCCCAGCCGGCGCCCAGCGCGACCAGCACGCAGACCAGCAGCACCAGCCAGCTCCGCCGGACGATGCCGAGCACGTCCCGCAGCGGCGTCGGCTCCGCGGCCCGGCGGACGGGCTCGGCGCGGAGCTCGTGCTGGTCCGATCGGGTGGCGCCGGCGGGCGGCCGCTCGCTCAGGGTGGTCACAGGTGGTCCTCCAGGAAGGTGAGCGCCCGCTGCCGGACGTCGGTGGTCAGCAGGGCGGCACCGTGGTCGGGTGCGTCGATGACGAGGAGCTCGGAGTCGACCCCTGCGCCGGTCAGGGCGGCGTCCATCGCCTCCGCCTGCTCGGCGGGGACGAGCTCGCCGGTGCCGTTCACCAGCAGCATCGGCGGGTCGGACGCGTCGACCGAGCTGATGGGGGAGGCCGGCACGGACTGCGGGCAGTCGGTCGCCGAGCGGCAGCCGAGGTAGCGCAGCACCAGCTGGGCGGCCGCCGGGCTGGGGTCGCCGAGCGTGAAGCCCTCCGGGCTCATCACCGACACCCCGCTCAGCGACACGACGGCCGCGACCCGCTCACCGGTGCCCAGCGGACCCTGCCCGCGGGTGGCCAGGCTCTGCGCGATGATCGCGCCGGCCGAGCTGCCCAGCACGCCGATCCGCGCCGGGTCGATGCCGAACCGCTGCACCTGGGCCGGTTCGCGCAACCACCGCACCGCGTTGGCCAGGTCGTCGACCTGCGCGGGGTACACGAACTCGGGGGCGAGCCGGTAGTCGATGGAGAAGGCGGCCTGGCCGAGCGCCGCGGTGGCCTCGCAGAGCGCGCGGCTGCCGCCGCTCGCCCGGTCGCCGTCGGTGAAGCCGCCGCCGTGCACGATCACCACCGCGCGGGTCGGCTCCTCGGCCGCCTCCGGCAGGCAGGCGTCCAGGGCCAGGTCGACGCCGTCGCCCGACCAGTACGTGAGGCCCTCCTCGAGCGTGCCGGCGGCCGACTGGGCGTCCAGCCGCTCGGTCGGCTCTCCTCCGGAGGAGCAGGCACCCAGCGTGACGGCCAGCACCGCCACCGCGGCCGCAGCGCGCAGCGCGCGGCGGGGCCCGGCGGGAGGGCGCAGGTGCATCGAAGGCCTCGCATTCCGTCGGGCGGCGACGGAGGAACGCCACGGTGGTCGACGAGTGGACGGGACCGGGCTCTGCGCCGAGGCCGGGAGGGTGCCGGCGCAGCGGTGCGCCGTTGTCACACGTTGTCGGAACGGTCGTACGGGCAGGTGACGCGGATGTGAAATCTGCGCACACCACCGCTGCACATCGGTTGCGCAAATGCCTTTCCGCGCTGAGTGGCAGACATCACGGTGAATTCGAATGGAGTCTCCGACACGTCAACGCGCCGACTGCTCGTGACTCTGTGCGCGCGACTCGATCCACTGAGCACGCGCGCACGGTGTTCAGTCACTTTGGGTGTCGAGTCGATCACGCGACTGTGGGTGCTCTTCCGGTGCGCATCTCGCTAGGTTCCCGACGTCGGTCGGACAGTGCGGTCATCGGAATCTGACACATGGCGACGTCCCAGTGGCTGCGCGGACCCGCGCCCCCATCCCGGCAACAGGAGGTGCTCCTGTGACCACCACCGAGCCCCGCTCCGCGGCAGCCCGCCCGCGGCGCCCGACGTCCGGCCGGCGCCGGCTGCCCACGGTCTCCCGGCTCCGCGGGGAGGGCACCGCGGCCCGGCGCGCCTGGCGCGGCGCCTACGTCCGCCGCATCGCCCTCGGTGACAGCCTGTGCGCGCTGGTCGCCGCCGTCGTCGGCTACCTCGTCCGCTTCGACCGGCTCGACGGCGGCGTGGGGCCGGCCCCGGTCGTCTCGCCGTGGCTGGTCGGGGTGCTGCCGGCGCTGTGGGTGCTGGCGATGCTGGTGGCCCGGTCCTACGAGGAGCGGTTCCTGTGGGTCGGGGCCGACGAGTTCCACCGGGTGTTCGGGGCCGCGATCGCCCTGCTGGCCACGGTCGGCACCATCTCCTGGGCGTTCCGGGTCGAGCTCGCCCGCGGCTTCGTGGTCGTCGCGCTGCCGCTGGCCACCGTGCTGACCCTGGTGCAGCGCTACGGGCAGCGGAAGTGGCTGCACCGCCGCCGGGAGCGCGGGCAGTTCCTGCAGACGGCGATCATCGTCGGCCACCGCAACGGCGTCGTCGCGCTGCACGAGCAGATCGACCGGGAGGCCTACCACGGCTACCGGGTGATCGGCTGCTGCCTGCCGGCCGGCCCGGGCGGGGAGTCGGTGACCGACTTCGACGGGCTGCCGGTGCTCGGCACCCTCGCCGAGGTGGTCGACGTCGTCCGCCGCTACGAGGTCGACACCGTCGCGGTGCTGCCCTCCCCGGAGCTCGACGGGCCGGCGCTGCGCCGCCTGGGCTGGGACCTGGAGAAGACGCAGGCCGAGCTGCTGCTGGCCCCCGCGGTCACCGAGATCGCCGGGCCGCGGGTGCGGATCCGCCCGGTGTGCGGCCTGCCCCTGCTGCACCTGGAGCGCCCCGAGCTGCGCGGTGTGCGCCGGGTGACCAAGGAGACCTTCGACCGGTCGGCCGCCGCGTTCGGCATCCTGCTGCTGCTGCCGGTGCTGCTCGGGCTGGCGCTGGCCGTCGGCGCGACCAGCAAGGGCGGCGTCTTCTACCGGCAGGAGCGGGTCGGCCGCGACGGCCAGACCTTCGGGATGCTGAAGTTCCGCTCGATGGTCGCCGGCGCCGACCGGATGGTGCAGGCCCTCGAGCGCGACTCCGACGGCAACGGCGTGCTGTTCAAGATGAAGGGCGACCCGCGGGTCACCCGGGTCGGCAAGGTGCTGCGCCGCTACTCCCTGGACGAGCTGCCCCAGCTGCTCAACGTGGTCCGCGGCGACATGTCCCTGGTCGGGCCGCGCCCCCCGCTGCCCACCGAGGTCGAGCGCTACGGGTTCGACATGCACCGCCGGTTCCTGGTCAAGCCCGGCATCACCGGGCTGTGGCAGGTCAGCGGCCGGTCCGACCTCTCCTGGGACGACTCGGTGCGGATCGACGTCCGGTACGTGGAGAACTGGTCGCTGGCCTTCGACTTCATGATCCTGTGGAAGACGCTGGGCGCGGTCTTCCGCGGTTCCGGCGCCTACTGACCGGCGGTGCACGCGAGCCCGGCCGCCCGGCGCGCGAGCTGCGCACCGGTGGCCACACTGTTCACACGACCGTCGCGTGCCCGGTCTGGCGCCCGTCTCCCGGCCTCCCATAGTTTGGCCGGGAACGGTGCCGTTCGCCCCCACCTGCCCGACCCAGGGAGAGAACGACGTCCATGAAGATCTCGGTCATCGGCTGCGGCTACCTCGGAGCGGTGCACGCCGCCTCCATGGCGGAACTCGGGCACGACGTCGTCGGCATCGACGTCGACGCACCCAAGGTCGAGGCGCTGCAGAACGGCAAGGCACCATTCTACGAGCCCGGGTTCGAGGACCTGCTGGGGAAGTCCATCGCGTCGGGCCGGCTGCGCTTCAGCACCGACATGGCCGACGCCGGCGAGGCCGTCGTGCACTTCGTCTGCGTCGGGACGCCGCAGAAGCGCGGCGAGTACGCCGCCGACCTGCGCTACGTCGAGGCGGCCGTCGAGTCGCTGATCGAGGCCCTCAAGCCCGGTGACCTCGTGGCCGGGAAGTCGACCGTGCCGGTGGGCACCGCCGCCCGGCTGGCCGAGCTGGTCACCGGCAAGGTCCCCGGCGCGATGCTGGCCTGGAACCCCGAGTTCCTCCGCGAGGGCTTCGCCGTCGAGGACACCCTGCACCCCGACCGGCTGGTCTACGGCCTCCCGGTCGGCCCGGACGGCGCGACGGCGCGGGCGCTGCTCGACGAGGTGTACGCCTCGATCGTCGCGGTGGGCACCCCGCAGGTCATCACCGACTACGCCACCGCCGAGATGGTCAAGACCGCCGCCAACTCGTTCCTGGCCACCAAGATCTCCTTCATCAACGCGATGGCCGAGCTCTGCGAGGCCACCGGCGCGGACGTCAAGCAGCTGGCCGACGCCATCGGGCACGACGACCGGATCGGCCGCAAGTTCCTCAACGCCGGCCTCGGCTTCGGCGGCGGCTGCCTGCCCAAGGACATCCGCGCGTTCATGGCCCGCGCCGGGGAGCTGGGCGCCGACCAGGCGCTGACCTTCCTGCGCGAGGTCGACAACATCAACATGCGGCGCCGGATCCGGATGGTCGAGCTGGCCCGCGAGGTCTGCGACGGCTCGCTGCTCGGCAAGCGGGTCGCCGTCCTGGGGGCGGCGTTCAAGCCCAACAGCGACGACATCCGCGACTCCCCGGCGCTCAACGTCGCCGCCCAGCTGCAGCTGCAGGGCGCCGTCGTGCGGGTCACCGACCCGGCCGCGGTGGAGAACAGCCGGCGGCTGTGGCCGCAGCTGGACTACGCGGCGACCGCGGAGGAGGCCGCCGAGCGCGCCGACGCCGTGCTGGTGCTCACCGAGTGGCAGCAGTACCGGTCGCTCGACCCGGTGGCCTTCGGCGAGATCGTGCAGCAGAAGCGGGTGCTCGACGGCCGCAACGCCCTCGACCGCAGCGCCTGGGTCGCCGCCGGCTGGTCGTACCGCGCGCTGGGGCGCCGCGCCGGCTGACGCCGGTCGCCGACCACGCGGTTGGATGGGACATCGCCCCCGACGGAAGAGCCTCGGTGACCCCCTCCGACCACGAGACCGCCGCCGCCCTCGCCACCGAGGCCGGTGACCTGCTGCTCCGCGTGCGCGCCCGCGAGTTTCCCGACGCGGCGGCCCGCAAGGCCGCCGGGGACGCCGAGGCGCACCGGTTCCTGGTGGACCGGCTCGCCGCGGTGCGCCCGGACGACGCCGTGCTGTCCGAGGAGGGCGCCGACGACCGGGTCCGGCTCACCGCCGACCGGGTCTGGATCGTCGACCCGCTCGACGGCACGCGCGAGTTCGCCGAGCTCGACCGCGCCGACTGGGCGGTGCACGTCGCGCTGTGGGAGCGCGGCGAGCTGGTCGCCGGCGCGGTGGCGCTGCCCGCCGAGGCCACCACGCTGGGCACCGGAGGGGTCGACGCGGCGCCGTCCCGGTCCGACGGCCCGATGCGGCTGGCGGTGAGCCGCAGCCGCCCGCCGGAGCTGGTCACCGCGCTGGCGCAGCGGCTGGACGCCGAGCTGTTGCCGATGGGGTCGGCCGGGGTGAAGGCGATGTCGGTGGTCCGCGGCGTCACCGACGCCTACGTGCACGGCGGCGGGCAGTACGAGTGGGACTCCGCCGCCCCGGTCGCCGTCGCCCGGGCGGCCGGGCTGCACACCAGCCGGCTCGACGGCTCCCCGCTGCGCTACAACCAGCCCAGCCCCTACCTGCCCGACCTGCTGGTCTGCCGGCCCGAGCTCGCCGGGCGGCTGCTCGACGCGATCGGCGCGCTCGCCTAGCGGGGCGGGAGCGACGGTTGGGACGAACCGTCCCCGTTCGCCCGGCCGCTCCCCGGCACCGGCCGGGCCCCGTGGCACTGTTGCTGGCCGGGTGGGCTCAAGGTCCGGGCCCGGGCGACCGATGGGAACTGCATGCCGTGGTGGGGTTGGGCGCTGATCGGGTGGACGGGGCTGGCCCTGGTGGCTGCGCCGCTGCTCGGCCTGGCGCTGCGTGAGGCCGACGCCCGCGAGCGCCGCTCGCTGGGCCGGGGCCCGGAGCCGGTCACCCCGGCCGTGCGCCGCCGGCGCATCCCGGTGCCGCCGCTGGCGGTCGCCCTCCTGCTGACCGGCGTGACGCTGGAGGCCGTGGGCTTCGTCGTCCGCACCTCGGGCAACGAGCGCAACGCCCCGCTCTGGTCGATGGACGCCCCGCTCGGCATCCCGCGGATGTTCATCGCCGCGCTGTTCCTCGCCGCCGCGCTGACCGCGCTGATGGGCGCCGTCCGCGGCACCGGGCGGCGGCCGTGGTGGACCGCGGTCGCCCTGGTCGCCGTGGTCATCGGCCAGGTCAAGGCCGGCGGCACCGTGCACACCGACGCGCTCGCCGCCGTCGGCCTGCGGTACCACCCCTTCGCCGCCGCGGCCGCCAGCGCCGCCGTCGTCGGGGTCGTGCTCGCCGCGCTGTGGTGGCTCAGCCGCACCGAGCGCCGGGACCGGCGCCGCGTGCTCATCGCCCTCGGGCTCTACGCCGTCGCCTCGGTCGGCCTGTCCGGCGTCTCGGCGCTGGTCGGCCGGGCCGGTGGCAGCCTGTACTGGTCCTCGGCCGCGACCTTCGTCGAGGAGACCGGCGAGGCGTTCGGGGCGGTCGCCGTCCTCGTCGCCGTGCTGGTCGGGGTGGCCCCGCGGCTGGTGCTCCCGGCCGAGTGGCTGCTCCGCCGCCAGGCCGACGCCGAGACCATCGACGCCCCCGCGGCCCGGCCGCACCGCGCCGCCGGCATCACCGACCTGTTCCGCTGACCCGCGCGGGCGCTCAGCCGCCCGCGAGGTGCGCCAGCACCAGCCGGGCGCTCTCGTCGACGCTGGACGAGCGGGTGTCGATGGTCAGCTCCGCGTCCGTGGGCTCCTCGTACGGGTCGCTGATCCCGGTGAACTCGGCGATCTCGCCGCGGCGGGCCCGCGCGTAGAGGCCCTTCCGGTCGCGGGCCTCGCACTCCTCCAGCGGGGTGGCCACGTGCACCAGCACGAACGACCCCGGGCCGGCCTGCTCCTCGACCAGCCGCCGGGCGTCGGCGCGGGTCGCGGCGTAGGGCGCGATCGGTGCGCAGACGGCCAGCCCGCCGTGCTTGGCGATCTGGGCCGCGACCCAGCCGATCCGCCGCACGTTGGTGTCCCGGTCGGCCTTGGAGAACCCCAGCCCGGCCGACAGGTGGGTGCGCACCTCGTCGCCGTCCAGCAGCGTCACGGTGTGCCCGCCCTCGAGCAGCAGCTCGACCAGCCGGCTGGCGATGGTGGACTTCCCGGCGCCGGACAGCCCGGTGAACATCACCGCGCGCCCGCCGGTGGTCGGCGGCCGGGGGTCGACGTGGCTGGCGACCGGACCGGCCCCGTACGCGGCGGCCAGCTCCAGCCAGGGCAGCTCGGGGTCGCCGGCGGTGACCGGCACCGGGACGATGACCAGCTCGCGGCCCACCGCCCGGTCGGCCCAGACCGCGGCGCCCAGCGAGATGGCGACGGAGTCCGGTGCGGTGCCGGCCACCGGCAGCAGCACCAGCAACCGGTCGGGCAGGCCGGAGACGTCGTCGGGGGGCTGCCCCACCCAGGTGGCGGGCTGCGCCCAGCCGCGCCGGGCCAGCTCGGCGCGGACGCTGTCCGGCGAGCGCCAGCGGGGGATCTCCCGGACGGACAGCCCGTCGCCGGAGGTCACGGCGACCAGGACGCCCTCGGCGTCCTCGAACTCGGTGTCGGCCGGGAGGTCGGGCGCGCCCGGCGTCAGGCCGAACGCGTGCCGCGCCAGGTCGGCGAGCTGGGCGTGGGTGAGCCGCATCCGGTTCTGCGCCATGGCTGCAGTCTCGCTGGTCGCAGCTCCCCCGAGCCAGGCGGTGGGTCGGCCCCCGGCCGAACCGGTCAGCGGCGGACGGTGCGGTCCGTCGTCGTGCGGGCCCGCTGGCAGCCGGAGCGCTGGGCGGCGAAGCCGGACTGCAGGGCGTCGGCGAGGGCGATGGCGGGGTCGGCGGAGTCCGTGGCGGCTGCGCTGCGCGTCGTCATGCCGGAACGCTAGGGCCACTCTCCGTGCGTGGACGGTCGACACACGGTCAGCGCACCGGACGACTTCGCGACGGAGCCACTCCTGTCACGGGAACCGGACGATCGCCCAGCGCGGCGTCCAGCCAGGCGTCGGTGCGCCGGTCCCAGGTCCGCTCCGCCGCCCAGTCGATGCGCTCCTTGGCGTGCCCCACCGGCTCGTCGGCGGCCGCGACCATCGCCGCGGCCATCTCCGCCGCACCCCGGACGACGGTGGCGTGCGGGGGAGCGTCGCTGGAGTGCTCGAGGTGCCCGGCGGTCGCCACCACCGGCACGCCGCGCGCGCAGTAGTCGTAGGTCTTCATCGACGACTGGCCCAGCGCGATGCTGGCGACGTCGGGGACCAGCGCCACCGTGGCGGCGTCCAGCACGTCCGCCAGCCGTTCGCGCGGCAGCAGCCCCGCGTGGCGGAACCGCCCGCCGAGGTCCTGCTCCAACGCCAGGAACCGCTCCCGCGCCGCCTGCGCCCGCAGCGGGAACACCAGCTGGCCGTGCACGGTGAGCGTCCAGTCCGGCAGCGCGGTCAGCACGGCCCTGACCAGGTCGACGTCGAACCGGTCGGAGATGCTGCCGACGTAGACCGCGTGCCGGGCCCGCCGCTCGACTGTCTGCGGCGCGGTGAGCAGCGTCTCGTCGGCGCCGTTGGGGACGACGACCGGCGTCCGGCCGGGGAACAGGTCGGCCAGCACCTGGTTGACGACGACCACCTCGTCGGCCTCGTCGGCGATCCGGCGGAGCTGGTCGCCGAGCCCGCGGGCCTGGGGGAGCAGCCGTGCCCAGTCGTCGGTGCAGTCGAAGACCACCCGGCCGCCCAGCCCCCGGGCGGCGCGCCACTCCCAGGGCAGCATGAAGACCGACAGCGCCGGGTCCCACCCCGACCGGCGCAGGAACGACCGGAGCAGCCCCGCGTCGGCGCGCTCGGCGAGCCCGTTGCGCAAGCCGGGTTGCAGGGTGGACCGCTCGGTGACGCGGACCCCCGGCGCCACGGGCTCGAAGCGGGCGCGACGCAGGTGCCGCCCCCAGTTGGCCGGGTCGGTGCGCACTCGGCGGACGTCGGCCGGCGCCTGCACGAAGTCGACCTCGGACCCGCGGCGGACCAGCTCCCGGGCGATCATGTGCTCCCGGCGGATGGCCGGGTTCCAGGGGTCCTTGGCGAGGAAGCCGACGCGGGCGGGCAGGGGCTGGGGGGTCACGCCTGGCTCACCGCAGCACCCTACGATCCGCCGTTCGGTTGTGCACGGCAGACTGGGCCGGTGCCTGCCGTGTCGCTCCCGGACGGCGTCGTGACCCGGCTGCCGCTCCGGCTCAAGCGCGCCGTGCTCTTCCGCGCGGCGCACGGCCGCTGGCCCGGCCGGACCACGTTCACCGACAAGGTGAACTGGCGGGTGGTGCACGACCGCCGGCCGCTGGTCGGCCAGCTCGGCGACAAGCTGGCGATGAAGGCGTACGCCACCGCGGTGTGCCCGTCGCTGCGGGTCCCGGCCGTGCTGTGGAGCGGCACCGACGTCGGGGCGTTCGCCGCCGCTCCCGACCTGCCCGCGAGGTGGGTGCTCAAGCCCAACCACGGCTCGATGCGGGTGCACGTCGGCACCGGCCGGCCCGACGCCGCCGAGCTGCGCCGGGTCACCGCCGGCTGGCTGGACGAGCCGCTGTTCCGCACCCGCGGCGAGTGGGTCTACAGCCAGGCCCGCCGGCTGCTGCTGGCCGAGGAGTTCCTCGGCGCCGGCGACCCGCCCGCCGACCACAAGTTCCTGGTCTTCGACGGCCGGGTCGAGCTGGTGCAGGTCGACACCGGCCGGTTCGGCGACCACCGGCGCCGGCTGTACACCCCGGACTGGACGCCGGTCGACGTCGTCGAGGCGGTGCCGGCCGGTCCGGTCACGCCGCCGCCGGCGTCCCTGCCGCGGATGCTCGAGGTGGCCGCGACGCTCGGCGCCGCGTTCGACTTCGTGCGGGTCGACCTCTACGACGTCGACGGCGAGGTGTGGTTCAGCGAGCTCACGCCCTACCCCGGCGGCGGGCTGGACGCCTTCGACCCGGTCCTGGACGAGCGGCTGGGTGCGGCCTGGCGGCTGCCGCCGCACCCCTCGGCCCGGAGCCATCTGGCCGGTTGAGGCGGCTCCCCGTGGTCGACCGGGCGCGGTGAGTCATGGAAGGCGAGAAGCCCGCCATCTGGGGCCCAGCCGCCGGTAGCGTCCCGCGCCATGGCCCGGATGGGGAAGCGCGACTGGACGTCCGGCCCGGGCGGAGCCCCCTGGTGGGCCCTCGGTGTCATCCTCGTGGGGGTCGCGCTGCTCGCCTTCCTCTACCCGATGGCCACCGGCCGCCTGCAGGACCCGCTGCCGGAGGCCGAGCGCGCCCGGCTGGCGGCGGCCGCTGCGCCCAGCCCGTCCGAGGAGGCCGGAGCCGCGCCGGCGGTCGCTGCCTTCATCGGCGACTCGTACACGGTCGGCGCCGGGACGGAGGCCCCCGAGCAGTCCTTCACCGCCCGGGTGGCCGCGCACGAGGGCTGGCGGGAGGCGAACCTCGGCCGCGGCGGCACCGGGTACGTCACCGCCCTCGAGGGGGACGTCGCCCAGGCGGCCTGCTCGCTCGACCGCTGCCCCACCTACACCGAGATGATCGACGACGCCGTGGCCGTGGCCCCTGACGTGGTCGTGGTCTCCGGCGGGCGGAACGAGGTCGACGTGGCCGACGACGCCGACTACGCGGACGGCGTGGCGGCGTTCTTCCGCACGCTCCGCGAGCAGCTGCCCGCTGCCCGGATCATCGCGATCTCACCGCTGTGGTCCGACGGAGCGCCCCCGGACGAGCTCGCCCTCGTCGCTGAGGCGGTCCGGGTCGGTGTCACCGGGGCCGGCGGCAGCTACCTGGACGTCGGCCAGCCGCTGCAGGAGCACCCGGAGTGGGTCATCGACGACGGCATCCACCCGGACCCGACCGGGCACGCGGCGATCGCCGATGCGGTCAACGCCCGGCTGGACGCGCTCCCGCCCACGACGCCCTGACCGGGGCGCCCCGCGGCGGCGACGGCCGGTCAGCCGCGGGTGCGGGCGAGCAGCTCGTCGGCCGGCCGCGTGTTGACCACCCGCTCGGCCGGCACGCCGCACTCCACGGCCCGGGCGCAGCCGGCGTCCTGCCAGTCGAGCTGGCCGGGGGCGTGCGCGTCGGTGTCGATGGAGAAGTCGCAGCCCAGGTCGGCGGCGAGGGCCAGCAGCCGCCGGGGCGGGTCGAGCCGCTCCGGGCGTGAGTTGATCTCGACCGCCGTCCCGTGCTCGATGCAGGCGCGGAACACCGCCTCGGCGTCGAACTCGCTCTCCGGCCGGGGGCGCTGCGTGCCGTTGCGCTGCTGCCGGCCGATGACCAGGCGGCCGGTGCAGTGCCCGAGGACGTCGGTGTGCGGGTTCTCGACGGCGGCCAGCATCCGCTCGGTCATCTGCGCCCGCGGTGCGCGCAGCTCGGAGTGCACGCTGGCGACGACGACGTCCAGCCGGCCGAGCAGCTCGTCGGTCTGGTCCAGCGAGCCGTCGACGTTGATGTCGCACTCGATGCCGGTGAGGATCCGGAACGGCGCCAGCTCCTCGTTCAGCGCGGCCACCACGTCCAGCTGCTGCTCCAGCCGCTGCGGGCTCAGCCCGTTGGCGACGGTCAGGCGGGGGGAGTGGTCGGTGAGCGCCAGGTAGTCGTGGCCGATGCCGATCGCGGCCTCGGCCATCTCCCGGATCGGGCTGCCGCCGTCGGACCAGTCGGAGTGGGCGTGCAGGTCACCCCGCAGCGCGGCGCGCAGCGCGGCCGCGTCGTCGGCCAGCGGCGTGAGCTCGGCGTGGGCCTGCTCCAGCTTCACCAGGTACTCGGGCACCTCGCCGCGGTGGGCCTCCAGGACCACGGCCGCGGTCTTGTCGCCGACGCCCTTGAGGTCCTTCAGCGTCTTCGTGCGCACCCGGCGGTCGAGCTCGGCGTCGTCCAGCGCGCTGATCACCGTGGCCGCGGTGCGGAAGGCCTTCACCCGGTACGACGGCTCGCGGGCGCGCTCCAGGAGGAAGGCGATCCTCCGGAGCGCGCCCGCGGGGGTGAGTGGTGCCGGGGTCATGCTGCCCGGGTCAGGGCTTGAGCTTCTTGGCCTGCTTGCTGGCCCGCTTCTGCGCCTTGGCGGCCTTCTTCGAGGCCTTCTCGTAGCTGGCCTCGGCGGCGGCGGCCGCAGCGCCGGCGGTCTTCTTCGCGCGCCAGCCGACCGACGGCTTCCCCTCGGTGTCGACGGCGGCGAGCAGCAGCCCGCCCAGCATCGAGGTGTTCTTGAGGAAGTTGCTGGTCTGGCCGAACTTCTCCTTGGGGTCGGTGTGCTCCCAGAAGCGGTGGCCGGCGAACGTCGTGGGCACCAGCGAGGTGGCCAGGGCCAGCGCGGAGAAGCGGGGGAACCGGCCCAGGGCGAGCAGGGCGCCGGCGCCGACGTGCACGCCGGCGTTGATCTTCACCCACTGCTCGACGTCGTGCGACACGTGGACGGGCAGCTGCTTCTCGGCGATCTCGGTGAGCTGCTCGACGATCGGCGCGGCGCCGGGAACCCGGCTCTGCGGGTTGCGGAGGGTCTGGATCCCCCCGTAGATGAACGTGCCGGCGAGCATGGGCCGGGCGATCCGGCGGACCAACATGGAGGACCTCTTCCCATCGGTGACGTCAGCTGGGACGTGCCCTGGTCAGGACCAGGGCAACCCTGCCTTGCGACCGTAGTGAGAAGTGTCGATCACCGCTGTACGAGCGGTCGTGCCCGTTCGTCAGCGGCTGGGCTGGGTGACCCGCGCGCCGAGGACGTCATCGACCGTGAGCTCGGCCGGGAGGCCGGCGAGGTGGTCGGTGAAGGGGGCGCGGCGGTCGGCGACCCGGATGCCCGCGCCGACGACCAGAGCGACACCCAGGGCGAGGACGATCCAGGCGGCGAGGAGCGCGACAGCGAGCATGTGCCCTTCCTAGTGGCACAGGCCTGGTGTCAGCTGGGACTTCGGCGGGCAGAAGCTGACGAAGCCCCTGCCCGCTCGTTGGATGATCATGCAGGGATCGCGCTGGTCTGGTCATCTGCTTGTCACAGCTGGGACGGGATGATGGCCGGGTGACGCGAGGACCGTTCGGCGTGGCCCCGGCCGTGCCCACCGGCCGCCCCTGGCGGGCCGGCTGGGTCGTCGTGCTGGGCGCGGCCGGCGGGCTGGTGTTCACCCTGGGGCTCCTCGTCCAGGCGCGGTGCGCCGTCGGGCGGTGCCCCGCGCCCGCGGTGCAGCGGCTGTTCGGGCTGGACGCGGTCGGTTCGCTGCCGCGGCTGTTCACCACGGCGGTGTTCGTGCTGGTGGCGGTGCTCGCCTGGGCGGCCGCCCGGCGCACGGGCGGCCGGGTGCAGCTGTGGTGGTCGGCCGTGGCTGCCGGTGCGGTGGTGCTCGCGCTCGCGAAGGCGGTGAGCGCGCACTCCTCGGCGGAGCAGGACAGCCAGGTGCTGACCCTGGTGGCGGGGGTGGCGCTCGGCCTGGTCGGCCTGCCGGTGCTGCTGGTCGCCGGGTTGCGCTGGTCGGTGGCCGGGGCGGCGCCGGTCACCGGGGCGCTGGCCGCCTACGCGGTGGCGGCGCTGGGGCTGGACCAGGTGACGAGCCTGGTGGTCGTGCTGTTCCGCGACCCGGTGCTGCTGGCCTTCGCGGTGTACCTGGAGGAGGGCGGCGAGGCGGTGACGGCGGTGGTGCTGCTGGCCGCGGTGCTGCAGGCGGTCCCGCGCCGGCCGTGACGCTCAGCCGGTCTGGCTCCCGTCCTGCCGGTGGCCGTCGTCGGCGTCGTCGTCGGTGCTGGCGGCGCCACGTTCCATGCGCTTGACGACCCGGGCGGCCCGGCCGAGGAGCAGGGCGGTGAGGGTGGCGAGGACGACCCAGCAGACGGCGAGCCACGCCCACCAGGACACGCCCCCACCCCCCTGCTGAAGGTGGGGCCGACGGTCCTCCCGCCCCGCTGACCCGACAAGCGGGGGCGGCTGCCGTACGCGGCCCAGGCGTGGCGTCCCGCGCGGCAGGACCCTGCGTGACGGCGCCTGTGGTGAACGCGCACGGCCTGGACGGTCGGCGGTGCGTCAGTCGTAGGGGTCGGTGAGGACGGTGCGGGCCTGCAGGACGGTGAAGGTGACCGGTGCGCCCTGGGTGGTGGTGGTGCCCGGGACGTCGGCCTGCACGCCCCCGTCGACGGCGTAGGTCGCGCCCCACGTGGTGGTGAGGGAGGCGGTGTAGGTGCCGGAGGAGTAGTCGTGGGTGATGGTCTGGTCGGGGTAGGGCGCGCCCGGGTCGGTGGTGGTGAGGACGGTGCCGTCGCCGGTGTCCCAGGCGTAGCTGGTGGCGGTGGCGGTGATGACGACGGTGAAGCCGCGGATGTCGACGGTGAAGGTCTGGGCGGTGGGGCTGTCGGTGAAGAAGATGACCGGCAGGCCGACGAGGGCCTCGCCGGGTGGCTGCTGGCGGGTGGTCAGCTGGGGGAGCGGCAGCGTCTGGAAGTAGCGGAACACCTCGTCCGGCGATGGCGGGGGATTGAGGTCCGTGACATCGACGCAACTTGAGCCCTCGTTAGCCCAACCCCCGTACCCCTGGCCGACCGGTGCGGCCGGGTCCGGGGCAATCCCGTCGACTGGAGCCCTGTCCGGTTGAACTACGCGTTGACGCTGAACCTCGTACAGAACAATGATCCGACCAGGCAGCTGGGCGCAAATGGGTTGACCACCCTGGCAGCCGCCAAGGTTTGTGTCATCAACCTGACAAGGCGTCAATAGCCGCCACCGGTACGGCACTGGGGCGGCCTGCGCCGCAAACGCCGTTCTGGCAGTGTCTCCAGGTGCCCCAGTCATGTACGCCACGGATACAGCGCCATCGCCAACAGAGGTTGTAGGCGGCGCTGGGCAAAATCCGATGCAGTCGGCCTTTGCGAGGGTAGGAATCAGCGTGAGGAGCAGTGCGGCAACCGTGGCGACGATTGAGCGCTTCATGAATTGGAGACTTGCGTGATGAGCCAGGCTTCGGACGCCTCGTCCCAGCGCATCACGAAAGATGTGAATACGTCGTACGTCGGCTGACTCCGGTCCGCGAGCGTGTTGCCATCCTCAGCGATCACCTGCAGAGAGCCTTGCGTCAGGCTAAAAGCCACTTCGGCTCCACTGCCGCTCAATACCACCTGACCAGCATCTCGAAAGGTTATCCCGCCGCCTTCGTACCGGTATCCGGCGGTCCGATCTTCAGATATCGATGCTGCCAGTTCTCGACAATAGGAGCACTCGCTGCTCAGATTTGTTAGACCGGACGGGTCCATGCTTTGGTACGAATACTCAGTCAATTGGGCGAAGTATTTGCCGGCCGCCAGGGCGCCAGCCTCGGTTTGCTTGCGGGCTTCGTCCGGCATGGGCAGATCGGGCGGGCCGAGGGGTGGGAGGCTCTCGCTGGTCTCCGCTGCACTGCTGGAGACCGACGGCAGGGTCTCGTTGGCCGTCCCGCCGTCCGAGCACCCGGCCAGCACGGCGATCACCGTGACCGCCCCGGCAGCCACCCGCACCAGCCGCATCCGCCTGCCCTCCCGAGGCCCCCGCGCAGAAAGTCCTCAGGAGACTACGCAGGTCAGCGGCTCGCCGCGTCCCCCTGAGTGGGGTCTGTGGACAGTAGTGCTCTGCTCACTGGTGGGGAGCAGAGCACTAGGTCACCGAGAGCAGTACACGGTCAGCCGCTCGCGCTTGCCGAACACGAACTCCGTCGACGACTCCCCGGTCTCCCCGTCGTAGGCCACCTGCTGCGGCCCCGACAGCGACCGCACGGTCAGCGCCGGCGCCTGGAAGCCCACGTACGAACGGCTGTGCTCGCTGATCCCCAGCAGCGTCGCGATGACCGCCCTGGTCCGCCCGAACCGCAGGTCCGCCCGCAGGTACTGGACGTCGAGCAGCCTGTCCTCCAGCCGCGGCCGCCACGCCGGCGACAACCCGCGCGGCACGTAGCAGCCGTTCCCGACGAACAGAATCCACGCCGAGATGCGCCGTCCGTTCAGGTCGAGCTCCACCGGTGACCCGTGCCGCAGCACCTGAGCCGCCGCCACGGTCAACGCCGCCCACTTGCCCATCCGCCCGCTCAGCCGGTCGCGGCGCTCCACCATCTCCGGGTAGCTGCCGATGCTCGCCGTGTTCAGGAACGGCACCCCGTTGACCTCGGCGACGTCGACCTGCACGGCCTCCCCGCGGACGACGGCGTCCGCGGCCTCCGGCGGCGTCGCCACCCCGAGGTCGCGCGCGAAGTGGTTCAGGGTCCCGGCGGGGACGACGGCCAGCGGCAACCCGAACTCCAGCGCCACCGCCGCGGCCGCTGCCACGCTCCCGTCACCCCCGGCCACCCCGAGCGCCCGAGCCCGCCCCGACTGCGCCGCCTCGCTCAGCAGCTCGCTCACCCCGGCGCCCTCGCGCAGCTCCAGCACCTCGGCCTTCGGCAGCAGCTCGGCGATGTCCGCGGCGGGGTCGTAGTCCTCCCGTCCCGAGCGGGGGTTCACCGCGATCACCAAGCCCTCGCCGTCCGGCAGGGCCGGTGCGTCCCAGGCGCTCCACACCCGCGCCGGGTCGGTCGGCCGCACCCGCCACCAGTGCTGGGTGGCCAGCGCCACCGCCCCGCCGACCGCCATCCCGGCGACGACGTCCCCCGGGTAGTGCACGCCGACGTGCACCCGCGAGTAGCCCACGCCCAGGGCCACGGGAGCGATCAGCGCACCCGCCACCGGGCTCTCCATCGCCACCCCGGCCGCGAACGCCGCGGCCGACGCCGAGTGCCCGCTGGGGAAGGACAGCGTGTGCGGTGACCGTCGCAGCGCTCGCGAGCTCTGCACGGCCGCCAGGTCGGGCCGGACCCGTCCGAACAGCCGCTTGAGGACGACGTTGACCAGCGCGCTCGACACCGCCAGCGACCCGACCCCGCGGACGGCGGCCCGGCGGAACGTGCCGCGCTGCAGCCCCAGGACGGCGCCGATCAGCACCCACAGCTTGCCGTGGTCGGCGGCGGTGGACAGCCGGCGCAGCCACCGGTCGACCCGCGTCGTGGGCAGCCGGCCGACGCGCTCGAGGAGCATCGCGTCCCAGCGACGGGGGGAGGGCACGTGCGGACGCTAGTGGAGCAGCGGGCTCCACCGCGTCCACCGGACGAGCTAGGCGCGCTGGCGGGCCCGGTAGGCGGCCACCGTCGAGCGGCTGGCGCAGGTGTTGGAGCAGTAGCGGCGGCTGGCGTTGCGCGAGGTGTCGACGTAGACGTTGCCGCAGCCCTCGGCCGAGCAGACGCCCAATCGCTGCCAGCCGTGCTGCACGACGACCTGGGACAGGCCCATGGCCACCGTCGTCGTCAGCTGCTCGACGGCGTCGGCGTCCGGGCGGGCGTAGTGCAGGTGCAGCTCACCGTCGTGGTCGGTGGCGTAGGGCCGGGGTGAGGCCAGCGCGAGCAGGGCGTTGAGCCGCGCCATGACGTCGGGCTCGCTCTCGGCCAGCGCGACGTCGCGCACCAGGCCGGAGGTCTCGGCGACCCGCCCGGCGTCCGGTGGGGTCAGCGACAGGTCGGTGCCGTCGGTGAACCACTCGTGGTGCGAGTCGAGGAACGACCGCACCCACGCCGGGTCGTCGCGGTCGGCGTTGGCCAGGTCGATCGCCAACTCGACAGCACTCGACCCGTAGGTGTCGTAGTTCATTTGACTCCCTACCCGTCAGTCCGTAGCCTTCGGAATCTGTAGGGACTCAACGTGTGTTGACCGCCTACAGATTCCCTCCTCGCACAACCGAAGTGAGCACAGTCATGCGTTCGTACCTCACCGTGTGGCGGTTGCCGTCCGCCCCGGTGCTCCTGCTCTCCGGCTTCGCCGGCCGTCTGCCGTCGTCCATGGTGCCGCTCGCGCTGCTCCTCATGGTGCAGGAGCAGACCGGTTCGTACGCGGTGGCCGGCGGTGTCTCGGCCACCTACGGCATCGCGACCGCGATCATCGCCCCCGTGTTGGGCCGGCTGGCCGACCGCCGCAGCCCCCGGGTCGTCCTGCTGTCGCAGTCCGCGGTCTACCCGCTGCTGCTGGCCCTGGTGGCCGCCGTCGTCATCGCCGACGCCCCCGTCCCGGCCATGCTCGCCGCGGCCGGTGCCGTGGGCGCCAGCACCCCGCTGGTCGCCGGCACCGTGCGCGCGCTGTGGTCGCGGGTCGACGCGCGCGTGCGCCCGACCGCGTACGCGCTGGACGCCACCGCCACCGAGCTCGTCTTCGTCGCCGGGCCGATGCTGGTCGCGCTGCTCGCCTTCGTCGCCAGCCCGTCGATCGCTCTCGCCATCGCCGGGGTGCTCGGGGTCGCCGGCGCCCTCGGCGTGGCCACCAGCGCCCCGATGCGCTCCTGGGTGCCCGCGGCGTCCGGACGGCGTCCGCTGTTCGCCACGGTGACCACGCCTGGCATGCCGCGGATCCTGCTGAGCGGCACCGCGCTGATGCTCGGCATCGGCGCGCTCGAGGTGGCGGTGCCCGCGTTCGCCGACGCCGCCGGCTCCCCGGGCATGAGCGGCCTGCTGCTCGCCGTCTGGGCGCTGGGCTCGGCCGGCGGTGGGCTCTGGTTCGGCGCCCGCATGATCAGCACCACGCTGCCCCGGCAGTACCGCTGGGGCCTGCTCGGCGTCACCATCGGCCTCGCCCCGCTGGCCGTGGTCTCCAGCCCGTGGCTGCTCGGCGTGCTGCTCTTCCTGGGCGGGACGGCCATCGCGCCGACCCTGACGGTGCAGAGCTCGCTGGTCGGCTCTATCGCCCCGGCGTCGGCCACCACGGAGGCGTTCACCTGGCTCTCGACGGTCTCCTTCGGCGCTTCCGCGATCGGTGCCGCGGTCGGCGGGGCCCTGATCGAGACGTCGTTCGGGGTGGCCGGCGCACTGGTGCTGGCCACCGCCGCCGGAGCGCTCGCTGTGCTGGTCACGCTGCTGCCGGGGCGCCGTCCGACGCTGCCGACGGCGACGCAGCGGGACGTCGTGCACGCCTGAGATCGACGGCGGCTCCCGACCGGGCACACCCCCGTTGGGAGCCGCCGACAGGCGCTGGTAACCTTCTTCCTCGGTGGTTCCGGGGCAACCCGGTCCCCGGGAGGCTTCGCCTAGTCCGGTCTATGGCGCCGCACTGCTAATGCGGTTTGGGTTAATCCCCATCCCGGGTTCAAATCCCGGAGCCTCCGCGCACCACAACTGAACAGCTCCACGCACCCGTAGCTCAACGGATAGAGCATCTGACTACGGATCAGAAGGTTAGGGGTTCGAGTCCCTTCGGGTGCACGTCTGGTTGAGACAGCGCGCGGCCCCGTTCCTCTTCGTGAGGAGCGGGGCCGTCCGTGTTCCCAGGCCTCCCCGCGCGTCGCTGCTCACCCGGTCGGGGGGCCCGCTGCAGACTCCCGACCGCGCTCTCAACCTCTGCCCACCCGGCGAGCGTGTTGATGGGTGGTGCGAGGCCGCTGGGGCCGTCGCTCGAGGGGGACTGCGGTGGCACGAGAGCTGGACGACGACTTCGCGGAGTTCGTCACACGATGGTCACCCGCGCTGCTGCGGGTGGCCTTCCTGCTCACCTCCGACCGGGGTGAGGCCGAGGACCTGCTGCAGGTGGCACTGCTCAAGACGCACCGTCACTGGGGCCGGCTGGTCGACCGCGAGGCGGCCTACCCGTACGTGCGCCGGGTGCTCGTGACCACCCACACCAGCTGGCGACGGCGGCGGCGCGTGCACGAGGTGCTCAGCGACCAGCTGCCCGAGCAGCCGGTCGGCGAGCCGACCGCGATCGAGGCGGGCCGGGCGCTGCAGGCGCTCGAGGAGCTCCCGCCGCGGATGCGCGCGGTGGTGGTGCTCCGCTGGTACGAGGGCCTCACCGAGGCCGAGACCGCCGAGGCCCTCGGGTGCTCGGTCGGCTCGGTGAAGAGCCAGGCCTCCCGCGGCCTCGCTCGTCTGCGCCAACTGCTCGACCAGCCCACCACGACCGTCGCCGCCCCGGAGGGAGCACGATGAACGACACCGACCTGACCGCTGCCCTGCACCGTGACGCCGACCTGGTCGGCGACCCGTCGCCGCACCTGCTCGAGCAGCTGACCAGGCGCCGGGAGCACCAGCGGCGCCAGCGGGCCGGCCTGCTCGCCGCAACCCTGGGCGTGGTGGTGATCGCCGCCGGCATCCCGCTGGGTGGTGCGCTGATGAACAGCTCCGACGGCGGCCCGGCCACCGACCCGGTGGCTCCGACCCCGTCGATCAGCACCCCGGCCCCCCCTCCGCCGGCCGCCCCCACGACCGTCCAGGCGCAGCCGCCGAGCGTCGTGGTGACCCCACCGGTCGAGGCGCCGGCGACCTCGTCCCCCGCCGCCCCGTCAGCCACGAGCAGCGCCGTCTCGGCCTGCCTCGACGACGAGTCGATCAGGGCCGCGCTCCCGCCGCTGGACGGTGGGTACACCTTCGACCTGAGCACGAGTCGTGCGCCGGTCTGCGTGGCGCAGTGGGCCGTGACCTTCCCCGTCCTGCTCCTGCACGGCGAGCTGGCACCGGCGGGAGAGGAGGCTGCGCCGACCCTCCTGGAGGACGTCGACGGGGTGTGGACGTGGGTCTACCCGGACCAGCTCTGCGTGGATGGTTCCCTGCCCGCGATCGTGAGTGACGAGGTGTGCAGCTACTACTGACGATCGGCCGAGCAGCGGCCCCGCACCCCTGGTGGGTGCGGGGCCGTCTCCGTCCCCGAGCGCGGGCAGACTGCCGGGCATGCAGCGCAGCGACGTCCAGCAGGTCGCCGACGACGTGTTCCGCGTCGACGGCGGCATCGTGAACTGGTACCTGGTGCGGGACGGCCGCGACCTCACGCTGGTCGACGCCGGCTACCCCGGCCAGGCCGACGACGTCGAGTCCTCGATCCGGCTGCTCGGGCACGACCCGGGTGACGTGCGGGCGCTGCTGGTCACCCACGCGCACGTGGACCACATCGGTGCCGCCGGTCCGCTGCACGCGCGGTACGGCACGCCCGCGTACTGCAGCGCCGCCGAGGTGCCGCACGCCCACCGCGAGTTCCTGCAGCAGGCCACGCCGGTGCAGGTGCTGGCCAACGCCTGGCGGCCGGGCGTGCTGCCCTGGGCGGTCCGCGTGCTGCGGCTGGGCGGCACCCGGCCCACCGCCGTCCCGCACGCCCGGCCGTTCCCCGGCGCCGGCCCGCTCGACCTGCCCGGGGGGCCGGTGCCGGTGGCCACGCCCGGGCACACGGTCGGGCACAGCGCGATCCTGCTGCCGGGCTCCGGTGCGGTGCTCACCGGCGACGGTCTGGTCACCGGCCACCCCACCTCCCGCCGCACCGGGCCGCAGCTGCTGCCCGCGTTCTTCGACCACGACGAGGCGGCGACGGCGGCGGCCCTCGGCCCGCTGGCCGGCCTGGACGCCGACCTGGTGCTGCCCGGGCACGGCGAGCCCTGGCGCGGACGGGTCGAGCGCGCCGTCGCGCTGGCCCGCGGCTAGCGGCGGAAGCCGGCGACCCGCACCTGGCCGTCCGGGAAGCGGGCAGCGGTGCCCTCGATGCCGGCCAGCGTCGCGGCGGCCCGCGAGCACGGGAACCCGTAGCGCTCCTGCACCCGGCGGCTGGCCTCGGTCATCGCCGTCCGGGTGAGCTCGACGAACTCGGCCAGCGGGTACGCCGTGCCGACGGTGAAGACGTCCTCGACGACGGTCGAGGGGGAGTAGACCCACTGCCGGCTGCCGTCGGGCCACTGCACGTCGAACTCGACCTCGGGCATGCCGGGAGTCTGCGCGCGCGGCGCACGAGAGGGCAATTGGCGGGCGGGGGGCCGGCCCTGACGGTCTGGCCGCGTTGGTCGGTCCCTCCAGCAGTGGAGGGCCATTCGTGCCGGCTTCCCCCGCCCGCATCCACTGTGACTCCGCTCACAACGCGAAGTCAAGAGGCCACCGGCGTGCCGTCTCAGCGCCGGCGGAGGACCTCGCGCGACAGCTGGTCGACCGCGGTGTGCCCGGTCAGCCCGAGCGTCAGGTCGAACTCGCCGAGCACGTCCTCGACCACCTGGCGCACCCCCGCCTCGCCGGCGAGCCCCAGCCCCCACGCGTAGGGGCGGCCCAGCAGCACGGCCCGGGCCCCGAGCGCGACGGCGACCAGCACGTCGGCGCCGCTGCGCACCCCGCTGTCGAAGAGCACCGGCACCCGGTCGGCCACGGCGTCCACCACGTCCGGGAGCGCGTCGAGCGCGGCGATCGAGCGGTCCACCTGGCGCCCACCGTGCGTGCTCACCACCAGCCCGTCGACGCCCTCGTCGACCGCGCGCCGCGCGTCGTCGGGGTGCAGCACCCCCTTGAGCACGATCGGCAGCCGGGTGCGCTCGCGCAGCCAGGCCAGGTCCGCCCAGGTGATCGAGGGCCGGGAGTAGATGGACAGGAAGGTCTCGACCGCGGCGCGGGGCAGCGGTGAGCGCAGGTTCTCCACCAGCGGCCCCGGCCACGCCCGCGCCATCCCGACCAGCGCCCGCACCGCGGCCAGCGTGGGGCGCGGCTGGCGGTCGACCGGCCCGGCGGCCGTCCCGGTGGCCGGCGCCGCGGCCGCGGCCGCCCGCTCGGCCACCAGCCCGCGGAACACCGGGTCGGAGGTGTACTGCGCGATGCCCTTGCCGAGCGCGAAGGGCAGGTGGCCCAGGTCGAGGTCGCGCGGGCGCCACCCCAGCATCGTGGTGTCCAGGGTGACGACGACCGCGTCGCAGCCGCTGGCCTCGGCCCGGCCCAGCAGGCTCTCGACCAGCTCGTCGGACGTCGACCAGTACAGCTGCATCCAGCGCGGGCTGTCGCCCATCGCCGCGGCCGTGGTCTCCATCGGCACCGACGCCTGGTTGGAGAACACCATCGGGACGCCGACGGCCGCGGCCGCCCGGGCCACCGCGAGGTCGGCCTCGGGGTGCACCAGCTCCAGGGCGCCCACCGGGCCCAGCAGCACCGGGGCCGGCAGTCGCCGTCCGAACAGCTCGACGGAGGTGTCCCGCGCGCTGACGTCCCGGAGCACCCGGGGCACCACGGCCCACCGGTCGAAGGCGGTGCGGTCGGCCCGCTGGGTGTCCTCGTCGCCGGCGCCACCGGCCACGTACCCGTAGGCGCGGGCGTCCAGCCGGCGCCGGGCCTCCCTGGCCAGCGCCCGGTAGACCGTCGGCACCCGCGGGTGCCGGCCGTACACGCCGGCCCGGTAGATCGCGTCCTGCCGCCGCCGTCCGGTCCCCGCCGCTGAGCTCACGCCGGTCACCGTAGTGACCTGCCTCTCCTCCGCACCGCCGCGGTCCGCTGCCGTTACCCCCTCCTCGCCGGTGGCCGGTCACGACACGCCGGTCCGGACACGCCTGCGACACGGAAGTGGCAGGAGTGACGCAGCCGCATCTGCCGGCCGGCCCGGCACATGATTGGCGGAGTTCCTGGGCAGAGCACGTGGACGCCGCAGGACAGCCGTCCGCTGGGCGCGCGAGAACGGGGGAACGACGTGCTGACGACCTCACGGTCTGCCCGCACCGCGCTCCCCCCTGCCCTCGTCGTGCTCGTCGCCGCGTGCGCGCTGCTCACCGGTGCCGTCGCGCTGGCCGGTCCGGCCGCCGCCATCGAGGACCCCCGGCGGCCGACCGCCGAGCTCACCCACGGCCCCAGCTGCGGGCCGGGCGTCGTCCGGGTCACGGTCACCAACGGCTCCGAGCCGCACCGGGTCGCGCTGGTCTTCGACGACGTCCGGGAGCAGGCCTCCGCCGACCTGGGCATCGGCGAGCAGGCGGAGCTGACCAGCGCCGACGTCGAGTGGGGGACGACGGTCGACGTCTCGCTCACCGTCACCGCGCCCGACGGGACGGTGGGCGAGCCGCTGGAGTTCGGCACCTACACCCGGCCCAGCGCCGAGGACTGCGCCGCGGTGACGCCACCCACGCCGGAGACGACCCCCGGCTCGACCCCGCCCCCGGCGCCGAGCAGCACCGCGACGACGACGCCCGGCAGCCCGTCGTCCACCAGCTCCACCCCGAGCCGGCCCGGCACGCCCACCGCCCCGGGCACTCCGACGCAGCAGCCCAGCAGCACGGCCCCGGCCCCCGGCACCCCGCGCTCCACCCCGCCGGCGTCCACCTCCAGCAGCTCGCCCGCGGGCACCGCGCCGCAGGCCGGCAGCGCCTCCGCTGCCTCGGTGTCACCCGGCGGCGTCGTGACGGTGCGCGCCACCGGGTTCACCCCCGGCGAGCCGGTCACCGTCTCGCTGCTGGGTGTCGACGACCCGCTGACCACCGTGACCGCGGGCGGTGACGGCAGCGTCGAGGCGGTCGTGCAGATCCCGCGCGGTGCGGCGCTCGGCACGGCCACCGTGCAGCTCGTCGGTGGGCGCTCGGCGGCCACCGCCGGGCTGGACCTGCAGGTCGCCGCCCGGGAGCTCCCGGTCGAGGCACGGACGACGTCGGTCCCGGTGCTCGCCGCCGGGGTCGCCCTGATCGGTGCCGCGGGGGTGCTGGGCCTGACGGCGGCCCGGCGGTCGCGCGGCTCCCACACCACCACGCCCCGCTGACGCGGGCGCGACAGCTGACGGCACCGGCGACGAGGACACCCCATGGACCAGCACGTGAACCGATTGCACGACGGTGCGCCGCCGCGCGGCGTGCCCCGCGACGTTCGGGGGCTCGCCGCGGCCGGACCGAGCGCGCCGGAGACCTGGCTGCGGATCGTGCAGGTGCACGACCGGATCACCCGCCGGGTGGACTCCGCCCTGCACCGCCAGCACGGCCTCTCCCTCACCGGGTTCGAGGTGCTCCGACGGATCGCCGAGTCGCCGGGCGAGCGCGCCTCGATGGGCGACCTGGCCGAGGCCGTCGGGCTGAGCCGGCCCGGCATCACCAGCACGGTCAACCGGCTGGTCGACGAGGGCCTGGTCACCCGCGAGCGGCACGGCGGTGACCGCCGGCTGCTGCACGCCAACCTGACCGACGTCGGCCGGGAGCGGGTCCGGGCCGCCAGTGCCACCCACGACGACCTCGTCGCCCACCTGCTCACCATGCTCGGGGACGACGCCGCCGTCGTCACCGACGCCCTGGCCCGGGTCTCCGCCGCGGCTCGCCGCCCGCACTGAAGAAGGAGCCTGCTGCCCCCCACCACTCGCAAGCTCGCGGTGGGCCCCTGCAGCAGGGCCACGGGCCGACCCTCTGCCGAGACGCTCGGTGCCTGGGATCGGTCGTGGGCGACCTTCCCGCACGGTGAGACGGGCTGCGTGAGCGTCACTCGTCCGGGTACCGGACTCGATCGGCGACGAAGAACTTCAAGCCCGTAGTGTTTCGGCCACAGCCGGTCGGGAACGGAGCGGGCATGACGGATGTCCTGCGGAACTGCACGGTCGTCGTGCCGACGATCGGCCGGCCGTCGCTCGACGTCCTGCTCGACGCCCTCGCCGCCAGCACCGGCCCGCGCCCCGCGGAGCTCGTCCTGGTCGACGACCGACCCACCGGCACCCCGCTGGCGCCCGACCGCCCGGGCCTGCCGCCGGTCCGGGTGGTGCGCACCGGCGGCGGTGGCCCGGCGGCGGCCCGCAACCTGGGCTGGCGCACCGCCCGCACCGACTGGATCGCCTTCCTCGACGACGACGTCGTCCCCGATCCCGACTGGTACGACCGGCTCGCCGAGGACCTCGCCGCGCTGCCGGCCGACGTCGCCGGCACCCAGGGCCGGGTCCGGGTCCCGCTGCCCGCGGACCGCCGGCCCACCGACTGGGAGCGCGGCACCGCCGGGCTGGCCACCAGCAGCTGGATCACCGCCGACCTCGCCTACCGCCGGTCGGCGCTGGCCGCCGTCGGCGGGTTCGACGAGCGCTTCCCCCGTGCCTTCCGCGAGGACTCCGACCTCGCCCTGCGGGTGATGGACACCGGCTCCACGCTGACCCGCGGTCAGCGGTGGATCACCCACCCGGTGCGGCCGGTCGACCGCTGGGTGTCGGTGCGCGTGCAGGCCGGCAACGCCGACGACGTGCTGATGCGCCGGCTGCACGGCCCGACCTGGCGTGACCGCGCGGACGCCGCCGTGGGCCGCCGTCCCCGCCACCTCGCCGTCACCGCGGCCGCCGCCGGGGCGGTCGGGCTGCTCGCCGCCGGCCGGCCGCGCGCCGCTGCGCTCGCCGCCCTGGGCTGGGCCGCGGGCACCGCCGAGTTCGCCTGGGCGCGGATCGCCCCGGGCCCGCGGGACCGCGCCGAGGTCACCACCATGCTCGCCACCAGCGCCCTGATCCCGCCGCTGGCCACCTGGCACTTCCTCCGCGGCGCCGTGCAGCACCGCCGGGTCACCCGCTGGCGCGGGCTGCCCGACCTGGTGCTGTTCGACCGCGACGGCACCCTGGTCCACGACGTCCCCTACAACGGCGACCCCGACCTGGTCCGGCCCGTCGACGGCGCTCGCGAGGCGCTCGACGAGCTGCGCGCCCGGGGCGTGCGGGTCGGGCTGGTGAGCAACCAGTCCGGCGTCGGCCGCGGCCTGATCACGCCCGACCAGGTGACGGCGGTCAACGCCCGGCTGGCCGAGCTGCTCGGGCCCTTCGACACCGTCCAGGTCTGCCCGCACACCCCCGAGGACGGCTGCGACTGCCGCAAGCCGGCCCCCGGCATGGTGAAGGCCGCCTGCGCCGAACTCGACGTCGACCCGGCGCGCTGCCTGGTCATCGGCGACATCGGGGCCGACGTCGGTGCCGCCACCGCCGCCGGTGCCGCCTCGATCATCGTGCCGACCCCGGTCACCCGGCCGCAGGAGATCGCGGCCGCCCCGCACCGCGCGCCCACCCTCACCGCGGCGGTGGCCGACGTCCTGGCCGGCACCTGGTGACCCGGACCGTCCTGGTCGCCCGGCTGGACAACGCCGGCGACGTCCTGCTGCAGGGGCCGCTGGTCCGGGCCGTCGCGGCGGGGGCCGAGCGGGTCGTCTTCCTGGCCAGCCCGCAGGGCACCTCGGCGGCGGGCCTGCTGCCCGGCGTCGACAGCGTGCTCACCTGGCACTGCCCCTGGATCGACGGCGCCCCCCAGCCGGTCGACGCCGCCGACATCGCCGCGCTCACCGAGCGGGTCCGCGCCGAGGGCGTCGACGAGGCGGTCATCAGCACCTCGTTCCACCAGTCACCGCTGCCCCTCGCGCTGGTGCTGCGCACCGCCGGGGTGGCCCGGGTCTCCGCGATCAGCGTCGACTACCCCGGCTCGCTGCTCGACGTCCGGCACCGCGTGGACGACGACCTGCCCGAGCCCGAGCGGGCGCTCTCCCTGGCCCGCGCCGCCGGGTTCGAGCTGCCGCCGGGCGACGACGGCCGGCTCGCCGTCCGCCGTCCGCTCCCGGCCATCGATCAGCCGCCGGGCTACGTCGTGCTGCACCCCGGCGCCTCGGTGCCCGCCCGCGCCTGGCCGGCCGAGCGCTGCGCCGCGGCCGTCGACGAGCTCACCGACGCCGGCTGGCGGGTGCTGGTCACCGGCGGGCCCGGCGAGCGGCAGCTGACCGCCGCGGTCGCCGGCAGCCGCGGGGTCGACCTCGGCGGGGAGACGTCGCTGGCCGAGATGGCGGCGCTGCTCGACGGGGCCGCGGCCGTCGTCGTCGGCAACACCGGCCCCGCGCACCTGGCCGCCGCCGTCGGCACCCCGGTCGTGTCGCTGTTCTCCCCGGTCGTCCCGGCCGTGCGGTGGGCGCCCTACGGCGTCCCGACCGTGCTGCTCGGCGACCAGTCCGCCCCCTGCCGGGACACCCGCGCCCGCGAGTGCCCCGTGCCCGGGCACCCCTGCCTGTCCTCCGTCACCGCGGCCGACGTCGTCGCCGCCGTCGAGAAGCTGGTGACCGCATGAAGGTCCTGCTCTGGCACGTCCACGGCTCGTGGACGACGTCGTTCGTCCAGGGGCCGCACGAGTACCTGCTCCCGGTCACGCCGGACCGCGGGCCCGACGGGCTCGGCCGCGCCCGCACCTGGGACTGGCCGGCCTCGGTGCGGGAGGTGACCCCCGAGCAGCTGCGCGAGGAGGACGTCGACGTCGTCGTCCTGCAGCGCACCCGCGACCTCGAGCTCGTCCGGGAGTGGCTGGGCCGCGAGCCCGGCCGCGACCTGCCGGCGGTCTTCCTCGAGCACAACGCCCCCGACGGCGCCGTGCCGGACACCCGGCACCCGCTGGCCGACCAGTCCGAGATCCCGATCGCCCACGTCACGTACTTCAACGAGCTGTTCTACGACAACGGCGCCGCGCCCACGGTGGTCGTCGAGCACGGCATCGTCGACCCCGGTGAGCGCTACACCGGCGAGCTGGCCCGCGCCGCCGTCGTGGTCAACGAGCCCGTGCGCCGCGGGCGGTACACCGGCGGCGACCTGCTGCCGCTGTTCGCCCGTGCCGCGCCGCTCGACGTCTTCGGGATGGGCCTGACCGGGCTCCACGAGCGCTACGACCTCGACCCGTCGCGGGTGGGGCTGCACGACGACCCGCCGCAGGCCGCGATGCACGCCGAGCTGGCCCGCCGCCGGGTGTACGTGCACCCGGTCCGCTGGACGTCGCTGGGCCTGTCGCTGCTGGAGGCCATGCACCTGGGCATGCCGGTGGTCGCCCTGGCCACCACGGAGGCCGTCGAGGCGGTGCCGGCCGAGGCCGGCGTGCTCTCCACCCGGCCGGCCCGGCTGGCCGAGGCGGTCCGCGAGTTCGTGCACGACCCCGACGCGGCCCGGCTGGCCGGCAAGGCCGCCCGCGCCGCGGCGCTGGACCGCTACGGGCTCGCGAGGTTCCTCGCCGACTGGGACCGGCTGCTGGGAGAGGTGACCCGATGACGAACGACCAGCTGGGTGCGTACCGCCTGAAGATCGACCTGGTCAGCGAGCACGCCTCGCCGCTCGCCGCGATCGGCGGCGTCGACGCGGGCGGGCAGAACGTGCACGTCGCCGCGCTCGCCGCGGGCCTCGCCACCCGCGGCCACGAGGTCACCGTGCACACCCGCCGCGACGACCCCGACCTGCCCGACCGGGTGCGCACGTCGGACGGCTACGACGTCGCCCACGTGACCGCGGGCCCCGCCGCCGCGCTGCCCAAGGACGACCTGCTGCAGCACATGGGCACCTTCGCCGACGTGCTGCGCGCGCAGTGGGCGGCCGACCCGCCCGACGTCGTGCACGCCCACTTCTGGATGAGCGGGCTGGCCTCCGTGCAGGCCGCCGCCGGTCTCGGCATCCCGGTGCTGCAGACCTTCCACGCGCTGGGCTCGGTCAAGCGCCGCCACCAGGGCGACGCCGACACCTCGCCCGAGCAGCGCATCGACCTCGAGCGCGGGCTCTGCGCCTCGGTCGACCACGTCGTCGCCACCTGCAGCGACGAGGTGTTCGAGCTGCGTCGGCTCGGGCTGTCCAGCGATCGGGTCTCGATCGTGCCGTGCGGCGTGGACACCGGCGTCTTCACCCCGCGCGGCCCGGTCGCCGCCCGCTCCGGCCGCCCGCGGCTGCTGGTGCTGGGCCGGCTGGTCGAGCGCAAGGGCCAGGAGGACGCCGTCCGGGCGCTGGCCGCCGTGCCCGACGCCGAGCTGGTCGTCGTCGGGGGGCCGCCCACGGGCGAGCTGGACGACGACCCGGAGGTGCAGCGGCTGCGCGCGATCGCCGCCGAGCTCGGGGCCGCCGACCGGCTGGTCTTCGCCGGCGCCGTCGCCCGGGCCGACGTGCCGGGCTGGATCCGCTCGGCCGACGTCGTGCTGGCCGTGCCCTGGTACGAGCCGTTCGGCATCACGCCGCTGGAGGCGATGGCCTGCGGGCGCCCGGTCGTGGCCACCGCCGTCGGTGGTCTGGTCGACACCGTCGTCGACGGCGGCACCGGCGTCCTGGTGCCCCCGCGCGACCCCG
Source organism: Modestobacter versicolor (assembly GCF_014195485.1). Taxonomy (NCBI): domain Bacteria; kingdom Bacillati; phylum Actinomycetota; class Actinomycetes; order Geodermatophilales; family Geodermatophilaceae; genus Modestobacter; species Modestobacter versicolor. The sequence continues at coordinate 2,742,347 of NZ_JACIBU010000001.1, read as the reverse complement.
CCGCCCTCGGTGAGGCGCTCGCCGCACTGCTCGCCGACGACGAGCGGCGGGCCGCCTACGGCGCCGCCGGCGTCAAGCGCGCCCGTACCCGCTACCGCTGGTCGCGTGTCGTCGCCGACACCGACGCCGTCTACCGCCAGGTGCTCGCGGCCCGAGCCCGCGAGAACGCCGCCCTGCTGGAGGAGTCCCGATGACCACCGCCCCGAACCGCGCCACCGAGGTGGTCTCGCCCGACACCTGCACGCACCTCACCGGCCTGGACCACGTCGCCTCGCTGAGCGCGGCGCTGCACAGCCTCACCGACCAGGTCGACACCCTCGACCGCTGGGGGCGGCTGCTGGCCGAGGTGCTGACCGGTCCGGCCCGCGGCCGGCTGCTGGCGGCGGGCAACGGCGGCAGCGCCGCGCAGGCCCAGCACCTGACCGCCGAGCTGGTCGGCCGCTACCGGGCCGACCGGCCGCCGTTCTCCGCGATCTGCCTGACCGCGGAGACCTCGAGCCTCACCGCGATCGCCAACGACTACCCGGCCGACGAGCTGTTCGCCCGCCAGGTCGAGGCGCACGGCCGGCCCGGCGACGTGCTGGTGCTGCTGTCCACCAGCGGGCGCAGCCCCAACGCGGTGGCCGCCGCCCGGCGGGCCCGCGACTGCGGGATCACCGTGCTCGCGATGACCGGCCCGGCGCCCAACCCGCTCGCCGCCGTCGCCGACGGCACGGTGGCGATCGACTCGCCGTGGACGGCGACCGTGCAGGAGTGCCACCTGGTCGCCCTGCACCTGCTCTGCGCGTCGTTCGACGCGGCGGTGCTCGCCGAGCCGGCCCGGGTGCAGACGACCAACCACGTGCAGGTCGTGCAGTGACGGCGCCGATCGTCGTCGTCGGGGACGCGCTGCTCGACGTCGACCTGGTCGGCTCGGCGTCCCGGCTGACCCCGGACGCCCCGGTGCCGGTGGTCGAGGACGTCGAGCGGCGCGAGCGGCCCGGCGGTGCCGCGCTGGCCGCCGTCCTGGCCGCGCAGTTCGCCGGCGGCCGGGAGGTCGTGCTGGTCACCCCGCTCGCCGACGACGACGGTGCCCAGCGGCTGCGTGCGCTGCTCGCCGGCCGGGTCACGCTGCTGCCGATCCCGGCGACCGGCGGCACCGCGGTCAAGCAGCGGATCCGGGTCGGCGACCACTCCGTGGCCCGGCTGGACAGCGGGGGAGCGGTGTCGACGTTCGGGGCGCTGCCCGCCGCGGCGGCCGCCGCCATCGAGTCCGCCGCCGCCGTCCTGGTGGCCGACTACGGCCGGGGGACGACGTCGGCCGCCGACGTGCGCGCCGCGCTGTCCGCCGCCCGCGGCCCGGTGGTCTGGGACCCGCACCCGCGCGGGGCCGACCCGGTGCCCTCGACCCGGCTGGTCACGCCCAACGGCGCCGAGGCCGAGCGGGTGGCCGGCGACGTGCCGGGCACCGGGCTGGCCGCGGTCGGCGCGCGTGCCGAGGCGCTGATCCGGCACTGGGGCGTCGGCGCGGTCGCGGTGACCCTCGGCGCCCGGGGCGCGCTGCTGTCCTACGGGGAGGGCGCGCCGATGGTCGTGCCCGCCACCCCGGTCACCGGGGGCGACCCGTGCGGCGCGGGCGACTCCTTCGCTGCCGCGGTGACCGTGGCGCTCGCCGGAGGCGCGGTCACCGGCGAGGCGGTCACCGCTGCCGTCGCCGCCGCCGGGGCGTTCGTGGCCCGCGGCGGGGCGACCGCCTGGGACGCCGTCGAGCCCACCGCCGGGACGGCCGAGCCCGGGGTCGACGCCCTGCTGGCGCGGGTGCGGGCCGCCGGCGGCACCGTGGTCGCCACCGGCGGCTGCTTCGACCTGCTGCACGCCGGGCACGTCGCCACCCTGCGGGCCGCCCGCGGGCTCGGCGACTGCCTGGTCGTCTGCATCAACTCCGACGACTCGGTGCGCCGGCTCAAGGGCCCGTCGCGGCCGCTGGTCACCGCCGAGGACCGCGCCCGGGTGCTGGAGGCGCTGGAGTTCGTCGACGCCGTCGTCGTCTTCGAGGAGGACACCCCGGCGGAGGTGCTCGACCGGCTGCGGCCCGACGTCTGGGCCAAGGGCGGCGACTACGCCGGCGCGGACCTCCCCGAGGCCGCGGTGCTGCAGACCTGGGGCGGCCAGGCCGTCGTCCTGCCCTACCTCGACGGCCACTCAACGACCGCCCTGGTCGAGCGCTCCCGCGTGTGAAGGCGGAGACCGTCGCCCCCCACCCCCAGGTTTCGGCGCCGAGACCCGGGCAGGACGGGCAGCCCACGGCGGTGGTGCTGCGGCCGCTGGGGCTCGGGGACCTGCTCACCGGGGTGCCGGCCATCCGCGGCATCCGCGCCGCCGTGCCCGGCCACCGGCTGGTGCTCGCCACCACCCGGGCGCTCGAGCCGCTGGCGGCGCTGGTCGACGCCGTCGACGAGGTGCTGCCCGCCGTCGAGCTCGAGCCGCTGGACTGGACCGGCCCACCGCCGGAGCTCGCCGTCGACCTGCACGGCAAGGGCCCGCTGTCGCACGTCGTCGTCGCCGATCTGCACCCGCAGCGGCTGCTCACCTTCGACAGCCCCGGGTACCCCGGCCCCACCTGGTACCCCGACGAGCACGAGGTGCGGCGCTGGTGCCGGCTGGTCTCCGAGGGGCTGCAGGTCGAGTGCGACCCCGACGCGCTGGACCTGGCGGTGCCGTCGGTGACCCCGCCGGTCTCCGGGGTCGCCGTCGTGCACCCGGGGGCGGCGTTCCCGGGGCGGCGCTGGCCACCCGACCGGTTCTCCGCGGTCGCCCGGCACCTGGCCGCCGCCGGCCTGCAGGTGGCCGTCACCGGCGGCCCCTCGGAGCGCGATCTCGCGGTCGAGGTCGCCGCCGGCGCGGGCCTGGGGGAGGACGCCGTGCTGGCCGGCCGGACGACGTCGCTCGAGCTGGCCGCGGTCGTCGCCGCAGCCCGGGTCGTCGTCTGCGGTGACACCGGGGTGGCCCACCTGGCCAGCGCCTACCGCCGGCCGTCGGTCGTGCTGTTCGGCCCGGTGTCCCCCGCGCTGTGGGGGCCACCGCCGCGCCCGCAGCACGTCGTCCTGTGGCACGGCGACGGCACCGGCGACCCGTGGGGCACCGAGCTGGACCCCGCGCTGGCGAGGATCACCGTCGGCGAGGTGACCGGCGCCCTCGACGAGCTGCTGGCCTAGCCGCGGCGGCGGATCGCGTCGAAGAGCACGCTCTGCAGGTCCTCGGGGTCCAGGGCCTGGTAGGCCGCCCCGCCGGTCGCGCCGGCGATCTCCTCCAGCGCGCCCAGGTCGGCGTCCGGGCCCAGCGCGATGCCGACGACCTTCACCGGCCGGTTCGGGTCGGCTTCGCTGCGCAGGGTGTCGAGCAGGACGTCGAGCTGGATGCCGGTGTCGTCCTCGTTCTCGCCGTCGGTGATCAGCACGACGGTGTTGACCGACCGGGCGTCGAACGCGTCGCGGGAGGCGCGGACGGCGGCCAGCGTGGTGTCGTAGAGGCCGGTGCCGCCCGGCTGCAGCAGGCTCGGCACGCTGTCGAACTGCTCGTTCAGCAGCTGCCGCTGGCTCTTCCCGCCGGCGTCGGCGCCGAAGGTGCGGATCGGGGCCAGCTCGACGTGGTCGCGCTCGCCGTCCAGCTGGTAGGCGAAGGCCCACAGTCCGCCGGAGTAGGAGTCCGGCAGCAGGGTCAGCGCGCTCTTCGTCGCGTCGCGGGCCAGCGTGGCGCGGGTGCCGTCGCCGGCGGGTGCGTTCATCGAGGTGGAGACGTCGATGACGGTCAGCAGCCGGGACGGCGTGGCGAGGCTGGACAGCCGGCCGAGGAGCGCCTGCACGGCCGCGCCGTCCAGCTGCAGCGCGCGCGGGGCCGCCTCCTGGATGCCGGTGCCGGTGCCCGCCCCGTCGGGCGCAGCGCCCTGGTGGTCGCGGAACCCCGCCGCCCGCGCCCGGGCGTTGACCTGGGCGCCGACGAGCACCTCGGCGACGGCGCTGGCCGCGTCCTGGTCCTCCTCGCGGGTCGGCACCCGCAGCACCGGGTAGTCCAGCGAGGGCGAGCCGTCGCGGGGGTAGACGGCGACGAGGGAGTCCGAGCCCGCCGCGCGGTTGGCGGTGAGCACCTCCTGCTCGCTGAGCGGCACCAGCGGGGCATCGGCGCCGCCCTCGGTGCCGGCGGTGATCGCGTCGCCCACGGTCGGCACGTCGCCGCGGCCGGCGGCCAGCACGGCCTCGACCACGGCGTTGTCCGCGGCCTCGCCCCCGCCCAGCGACTGGCGGACGGCGCCGAGCACGGAGATCCCCTCGGCGCTCTCGGCCAGGTCGGGCACGGCGAGCGGCCGGTCGGTGGTGAGCGCCTCGCCCCAGCTGGGCGGCGTCTCGAGCCAGCCCAGCTCCTCGGCGACCGCGCGGCTGGTGGCCAGCACGAGCGGGGAGGTGGCCAGCGAACCCGACGGCACCAGGCCGGCGTCGCCGGCGCGCGCCGCCCACAGCGAGGAGTCGGGCACCCACACCTGGGGGAGCGCGTCGGAGCCCAGCGCCCCGAGGTCGGCCAGCGTCTGCAGCGGCTCCTCGGCGGTGAGCTCGGCGACCGCGCAGGAGTCGCCGCCCAGCGACGGCGGCTCGGCCAGCAGCTCCCGCACCAGCGACTCGACCTCCGGCGCGACGGTCACCCGGACCGTCTGCTCGTCGGCGCAGCCAGGGGCGTCGGCCACCGCGTCGTCGTCCCGCGACGTCCACCAGACGAGGCCGGCGGCGAGCACCGCGACGAGCAGGACGGCCAGGCCCCCGAGCAGGGCAGGCCGACCGGCGAGCCCGGTCCGGGCGCGGCGGTGCGCGCGTTGGGAGGCGTGGCGCCCCATCTGGGTTCTCCGTCTGTGTGCAAGGCCCCGTGCTGGTGCCCTGCGCGCCGTGGAGGCAGCTACCGGGCATCGGTCGGCCGGAACTCTACCCAGAGAATCGCACGCCGGGGATGGCCGTGACCGGCCCGGATGTGGGCCCGGTCACCGTCGGTGCGCGCTCCGCCGCAGTGGGGCCTCCTCAGCTCGCCTGTGCGGCGGCTGCCTCCCGCTGCGCGGCGAACCACTCCACGGTGCGGCGCAGCCCCTCCTCCGAGGGGACGGTCGGACGCCAGCCGAGCGCCTGCTCGGCCAGGGTGGTGTCCGGCCGGCGCACCTTCGGGTCGTCGACCGGCAGGTCGATGAAGCCGATCTCCGAGCTGGACCCGGTCAGCGCCACGATCCGGCGGGCCAGCTCCAGCATGGACAGCTCGTCGGGGTTGCCGATGTTCATCGGACCGGTCTCGGTCGAGAAGGCCAGCGCGAGGATGCCGCGCACGGTGTCGTCGACGTAGCTGATCGACCGGGTCTGCGAGCCGTCGCCGGCGACGGTCAGCGGCCGGCCCGCGAGCGCCTGGCCGACGAAGGCGGGGATCGCGCGCCCGTCGTCGGGGCGCATCCGCGGGCCGTACGTGTTGAAGATCCGGACGATCGCGGTGTCGGTGCCCTGCGAGGTGCGGTAGGCGGTGGTCAGCGCCTCGCTGAACCGCTTCGCCTCGTCGTACACCCCGCGCGGCCCGACCGGGTTCACGTTGCCCCAGTAGTCCTCCCGCTGCGGGTGCTCCAGCGGGTCGCCGTAGACCTCGGAGGTGGAGGCCAGCAGGAAGCGGGCGCCCTTGTCCTTGGCCAGGCCCAGCGCGTGCAGGGTGCCCAGGCTGCCGACCTTGAGGGTCTCGATCGGCATCTTCAGGTAGTCGAGCGGGCTGGCGGGGGAGGCGAAGTGCAGCACCAGGTCGACCGGCCCGGGCACGTGCACGTAGTCGGTGATGTCGCAGCGCACCAGCCGGAAGCCGGGGTGCTCCATCAGGTGCAGCACGTTGGTCGGCGACCCGGTGAGGAAGTTGTCCAGGCAGACCACCTCGACGCCGCGGTCGAGCAGGTGCTCGCAGAGGTGGGAGCCCAGGAAACCGGCCCCGCCGGTCACCACCGCCCGCTTGATCTCCCGCGCCTCGGGCACCGCTCCGTGCACCGCCATGACCTGCTCCCGTCGTCCCTGCCGCGCGCGCTGCCCGCGGTCCGACGGGACACCTACCCGGAAGATCGACAACCAACACTTCGGAGCTGAAGTTTCCCCCCGGACGGTGGAACGCGGCTGGGCCGCCGGTCTCCTCGGAGACCGGCGGCCCAGCCGGTGGAGCGTCCTCTCAGTCGACCGGCTCCTCGTCGGGGATGCCGCTCTCCGGGGGAGTGGCCGCCTCGGTGTCGGACTCGGTGATCTCGGCGTCACCGATGTCGGTCAGCTGGACCGGCAGCACCTCCTCGGTGCTGGTGCCGGTGATCCGGCTGATCGACATGCCGCTGGTGCCCATGTGGCTGTCGGCGGAGTAGCGGAACGGTGCGAGGACCGGACCCTCCCAGTCGCCGCCGGCGGTCTCGATGGCCTCGACCAGACCGTCGCGGGTCGGGTTCTGGCCGGCCGCCTGCAGGGCCTGCACGGTCGTGTAGGCCTGCGCCATGCCGTAGATCCGGTAGTTGGTGAGCTCCCCCTCCTGGCCGGAGGCGTCCCACACCTCCTGGAACAGCTGGACCCACGGGTTGTCCGGCTCGTCGACCGTCGGGAGGTAGTCGGTGGTCAGCGTGCCGTCGAGGACGCTGGCGTCGGTCACCTTGCCCTGCGAGAAGTTGTTCAGCAGCGAGCCGACCAGCGTCGGGTCGGACCCGACGTTGGAGTAGAACCACTGCGGGTCGTAGCCGAGCTGCAGCGCTGCCAGCTGCGACAGCGCGGTGTAGCTGGGCACGTTGAAGCCGACGACGAAGTCGGCCCCGGCGGCCTGCAGCGCGGCGATCTGCGGACCGATCTGGGTGTTGCCCGGGGTGTACCGCTCGGCGGCCACGATCTGGTCGTCGATGTACTCGCGGATGCCGGACTCGCCGTCCTCGCCGAAGTCGTCGTCCTGGAGGAAGAGACCGACCTTGGCGTCCGGGAACTCGTCGGCGATGTACTGGCCGATGATCTTCCCCTCGCTCTCGTAGTCGGTCTGCCAGCCGAACGTGTACGGGTTGGTCTCCGGGTCCTCGCCCCACAGCAGCGACCCCGAGGAGACGAACAGGTCGGGCACGCCCTCGCTGTTCAGGAAGTCCAGGACGGCGCTGTGCGTCGGGGTGCCGAGGCCGCCGACGATGGCGAAGACCTCGTCCTCGAGCACCAGCTGGTTGACGACCTGGCTGGTGTTGGTGGGGTTGTAGGCGTCGTCGCGGTAGATGTACTCGATCTGCCGACCGTTGACCCCGCCGGCGTCGTTGACGTAGTCGTAGTACGCCTGGGCGCCGGTCGGGATCTCGCTGTAGCCGGGGGCGGCCACGCCGGTCAGGGGGAAGTGGGCACCGAGCTTGATGGAGTCCTCGGTGATGCCGATGTCGGACGCCTCGTTGGCGCCGCCGGCGTCACCGCCACCGCCACCGCCGCCGTCGTCACTGCCCCCGCCGCAGGCGGCGAGGGTGGAGGCGACGGTGGCTGCGGCCAGGACGGTCACGAGACGTCGGGAGGATGTGGACAACGGTTCTCCTCTGGTGCGGCCCGGGCGTCTTTGCCCGGGGGTCGGTGGGGGGTCGAGGGGCCGGGAGCGGCGTACCGGTCGGGTCGTCCTCACCCCCTGCTCGTGCGGGCGGCCGACCGCTTCGCGCGGCTGGTGAGCCACCGCGTGCGGAGGGTGCCGACGAAGCCGGCGGGGGCGAAGATCATCGCGAGGACGAGCACCACGCCGTAGACGAACGGGGCCAGCTGGGCCGCCTCGGTGTTGTCCAGGCCCCAGCCGGCACCCAGGTCGGTGACGAAGGGCGGCAGGAACACCAGCAGGGCCGAGCCGAGCAGCGCGCCCAGCAGGCTGCCGAGGCCGCCGATGACGATCGCGGTCAGCAGCGACAGCGAGAGCACCAGCGTGA